>SNAP01000001.1 GCA_022496785.1 Marinilabiliaceae bacterium JC040
AAAGGCTTATTTCGCTTATTTTCAATCTGTTAACAACCGTAAAACGTCTGACTTTTCAGTGCGTTTATCTCTCGATTGCGTTGCAAAAGTAGTGCAAAATTTCTTATCTCCAAATCTTTTCACCAATTAATTTTAGAAGGTTTTTAGCCAAAATAGGCTAAGTGTCTAAGGACGTGAACAATGTGTCTAAAAAGTTTTTTTTTAGAAAAATTAAAAGAATTCAAAAGAAGACTAATTCCCTATGTATTCTAGATGATATTTGCTCGTTTGAAATGGGACTTAATACGGACTTGATACGGAGAAGGTAGGTTAAAAACACATAAAAGGGGAAATAATACCTGTTTTAGAAATTATAATATATTTGTCATGAATTTTATAAATAAGAAATAATGAAGAAATTATTATTAATGGCAGGTACACTACTTATGTTTTTCACATCATACTGCCAAGAAACAAAGACACCATTAGAAACATTAATGAAAAATGGTATAAAAATAGACCATAGTAAAGATGGTAAAAATTTCACTAAAATTGGAATGGGATTACAAATGTGGGCACGCTATGGTGAATACAATGAAAAATCGACAAATAAATTTGGAGAATCTCAAGATGGAGAATTTAATATATCACTTAGAAGGACATATATTAGTTCATATACTCGATTAAATAGAATAAGTGTATTTGGAATGATAGGTATAGGAACACAAACAAAATATATAGCAACCACTACAAGTAAAAATGCAGAATTCTTTTTATATGACTTATGGGGTAGTTATAATATATGGAAAGGACATATGTCGGTAGGAATGGGATTACACATGTTTAGTGGATTATCAAGATACACTTGCGCATCATCTGCCCTATCACTTGGAGCTGATGTACCATATGTTGCTGTACCAAACTTAGCCAAAGGAAGTCAAGCTGCAAGACAGTTAGGATTTTTTGCAACAGGGAAATTTGGAATTTTTGATTATAAATTAAGTATTAACCAGCCATTTGAATCAAATACAATAAGAACAATCCCAGGAACAGATATTATACGTCCAAACATAGCATATGAATATCCAAACAGGAAATTAAACTACAAAGGATATTTCACATTACAATTATGGGATAAAGAAAGTTTTGAAATGCCTTTTAAAAGCAGCACATATCTAGGAAAGAAAAAAGTCTTTAATATTGGTTTAGGTTTCGATTACACAAACAATGGATCTATAGTATACAATACTAAAATAAAAGAAGGATTAAAACAATACCCTAAAGGGACATATAGCTTAACCGACAAATTACATCTAGCAGCAGATGTATTTATAGATATGCCATTACCAAAAGGAGATGCCATTACATTTTATACTAGTATTTTTAAATTGAATTACGGTAAAAACTACTATTTGAATTATGATGCATTAAAGAATGATAAAGAAAATAAGATTTTTGGAGAACCTCGTCAAGGTACAGGATATGCTTCAAACACTCAGATTGCATATATGTTCGCAAACAAATCGAATACAAAACATCAAATATACTATATATTCGACTATAAAGATTATGAAGCTTTAGACGATAAGGTATATAGTCACAAGATGGGATGGAATATATTCTTAGCTGGTCATAAAGCAAAACTTACTTTCGAGTATCAATTAAGACCATATTTTAAAGAAGGAGAAGCAAAGACTAGTGAGATAGGATACGAATTCGATAAAAGAATAGAATTTGATTCTTTTAAGAACATGTTCACATTTAAATTATCATTTAAGATATAATAAGTCAGTTTATAAACTTAAAAGGGCACATATCTTTTGATATGAGCCCTTTTCTTGTATTATATAAATACTAAATAATTAGCATTTCTTACTTTTAGAACAAGCAGATGCATTAGGACATGCATGAATTTCACTCGCTACTTTCTTATCTTTTTCAATTTCATTTTTATCTAAAAACTTCACAGATTTGATAATTGCTTCAATTTTACGAATCATATCACGTTTAGAAGTTGAAGGAGAATAAACATATCCAAAGAAACAGTAAACCATATCTTTTTCAGGATTAACGATAGAATAATGAACGAAAGGACCACCCATAAAATCTTTATGAACTTTCCATAGACCCTTATGCTCAACCACGTACAGACCTTTCAAAGAAAATACTTTTGAGACTACAGGAACTTTTTCCTCGACAGTCATAAAACTACCGTCAGAAGGTCCAGGGATTCTAACTTCCATAACTTTTTTCAATCTTTTAATAACTTCTTTAGTCTCGAAAGGATTAGATTTTTTCAATAGATCTTCAGTATATTTATATCTATACATAAAAATTCCTTCACTAGATTTCTGAGTTTCACAAGAAGTCCAAAGGAAATTCTTAGTTCTTTTATTCAAATTATATCCCACAGGAACAGAAAGCACTAAATTAAAATGCTTCTTAAAAGCGTTAAATACTTTTGGAGAAGGATATTTTCTAAAATACTTCTGAGTTCTCATTAACTCGGCATCATTAATAGTTCTAGCAATTAGTTCTTTTTGAGAATTAAAGAAAGAGATAAATGATTTAATATCTTTTGCAACAATACGAAGATATAATTGATCTTTAGCAAAATGACTTCTTTTAATAAGCAATTTAGGTTCTTTATTTCTAGACGAAATAACAATATCAATAATATTTCTATGAGCTTTCAATTGAGAAGTGAAAGACGACTTTGGAATATGGAACATTGTAAATTGAGGTTCACTCTGAGGTAATCCATCAATATCTCTAGAGAAATAATTTTTAATAGTATCTCCTAAAGAAGTATTCCAAGTAGCAGTAGGGACAATAAAGCATATTTCATGTGTTTTACCTGAACAAGGTGGCATCATGGTCTTTTTAGTGTTATTGCAAGCTCCAAACATTAAAGCAACACTAAGCACCATTAAGAGTTTCTTAATCATAATAGACGAATATTTTTATAGGTTATATTTAAAATTTCTTTAAAGATAATAAAAATTAGAAAAGCCACTCTTCAGAATATTCCCAATTCTCTCTTACTTTAATTTCTTTATCTAAATAAAATACATTTTCAGGCTGAATTCTATCTATATATTTACCAGTATCCCATATTCCATTATTATTTTTATCATGTATCATCATAAGGAAATACGTATCAGGTTTTATATATTTGAAAGTATACTTCCCATCCTTATTTATAAATAGTGTCTTATGAATTTTAATATCCTTACCATTTTTAGTATAAAGATTTAGGATAGCAGGATAAGCAGCATTTTTAATACTTACATCACAAGTAGCGTAGCTCTCATTTTTATCTACCGAGAATTCTTTTTTAATCTTATTAATAAATCTACCATAAAGAGAATGAATTGAAGCAGAATCGGCACACAATTTATATCTTTCCCCAGCTTTAAAAGGGAAATCAAGATAATATTTTCTAACATTTAAAGAGTCTCTCGATATCGTCAATTTTTCATTAACGAATACAGAATCGTTAACAACCCTTTGTACTTTAATTAAACTATCAAGATTTTCTTTAATAGGTTCTTCAAACAGTATATTTAGTTTTGAGTCTGGATTAATCATAGAAGCGAAATTATATTTCACCTTAAGATAATTAATAGGAGCTTTCTTTCCTTTTTTAGGTTTCTTTTGTTTAAGAAGTATTTCTTCATCTTCATAATCGAAATCAACAGTATCTCTAAATTTAGCTAATCTTCCTAAAGAATCTGTTCTCCAATAAGAGAGTTCAATTTTCAGGGAATCCAAATTATAAACTTCAGGATCTTTAATCCAATATTTTAAAGTATCATTAGTAATTGATCTTTCTTTAAGAAATACCGATTCATCTTTATCCACAGAAAGGAATTTACATTTAAAAGAACCTTTTCTTTCAATAGCAAAACGGAAATTTAAAGAATATCTATCTGTTCTACTAGCATCAACAAGGTATTGGTTTGTTTCCTTCTCAGTAAATAAGAAAAGATTAATATCTTCAGGTCCGAAAGCCGTAGCATTTCTTTTAATAATAGTATCAATTTTCGTAGTATCCTTTTTAAAGATCGTATCATTCACAACAACAGGGAAAGCGATAGTTTTATATATAGAATCGTTAAAAGCAATAGCCTCTTTAGAAGAAGAAAACATATAATTCTTATCAAGATCCTTAAGTGCAATAGCTTTATACTCCCCATTTTTAATATTTGTAATAGCAAAATAGCCAGTACTATCAGTACGAGCTAGATATAAAGGAAGTTTCTTCATAGGCACACTGTCAGCAGCATTTTTATTATACAGCATAACAAAAGCATTTTCTACAGGTTTTTTAGAATAAGAATCATACACATGCCCCCCCATTCTCATAGTATCGATATGATTACCAGTAGAGAATGAATATCTATAATCTTTAAGAGGATTCCCCTCTGTAAAATCGGTAATAGAGCCCCCAAAATCAAGAGAATAAGTAGTGTTAGGTTTTAAAGTATCAACAAATTGAATAAGAATTCTTTTACCTCTTTCTTTAACTCTAGGTTTCTTTTTTTGAGGAGGAGAAATAATAAATTTCTCAGCAACACCATCAAGGGTAACAAACTCGTTGAAGTAAATATTCAATTTATTTTTATTAAAATTTATTGAATTATTAGTAGGATTCTCCTTCAGAATTCTAGGTGGGTTTTCATCTTTTTTACCACCTTCAAGCACCCCTCTACTTGCACAAGAGAACAAAACTAAAATTAAGGCTATTCCAGCCATTAAAATCAAGCATCTTCTATTAGTCATATTTCTTCTAATTAATTTTGAGATACAAACTTACAAAAAAATAAAACAGGAATATTAAAAGCGTACGAAGTGTTCGATATTATTTGTTAGATATTGGTTATTTCATATCTTTGTAGTGATATATTTAACAGAAACCACACAAAAAACCGTTCAACGAACATGAGGAAAAAAGCGATTGGAATTCAACACTTTATTCAACACGAAGCATTTAGTTCGATATTCTTGTTAGTATGCGCAATATTAGCAATATTATGGGCTAATTCATCTTTTAATGAGACCTATTTTAATATTTTAAATACAAGATTCGGGCTGGAATATAATGGCCAAGAGATGGCAATGCCATTGATACATTGGATAAATGATGGTTTGATGTCGATATTCTTTTTTGTCATTGGTCTGGAGATCAAAAGAGAAATAATGGCAGGTCAACTATCGTCAGTAAAAAAAGCAACACTACCAGTAATAGCTGCTCTCGGAGGAATTCTAATTCCGATAGCAATCTTTACAATAATGAACCACGGAAGGCCAGGTAGTGAAGGTTGGGGAATACCTATGGCAACAGATATAGCCTTTTCATTAGGAATTCTAACATTATTAGGTAAAAGGGTACCTATAGCGTTAAAAGTCTTTCTAACAGCCTTTGCAATATTTGATGACATATGTGCCGTAGTAGTAATAGCTATATTTTATAGTACAACACTACATTGGCACTTTTTATTTATTGCTATATTATTGTTAGCACTTCTATTTTTATTAAATAGAGCTAAATTATATAATGGTACAGTATTTTTACTAGTAGGAATAGTAATATGGTTCTTATTCTTTGAAGCTGGAGTTCACCCAACTATAGCAGGAGTATTAATAGCATTTACAATACCAGCAAATAAAAAGATGATAATGAATGATTTTCTTATCTCAATGAAAAACATGGTATACAGTAAAAAGATTGAAGAAAACATCGGAGAGCATAAATTTTTATGTCACGAAGAGATTCGCTATTTAGAGAAAGTAAATGGGTTAACTCACGATGCAATGCCAACTTGTCAGCAACTAGAGAAAAATCTACATGGATTTGTAAGTTATTTAATAATGCCAATTTTTGCACTAGCAAATGCAGGTGTAATCATTTGGGGAGGTAATCAATTAGAATCTGGAGGATTCAATTATTTCTCAATGAATATTGCAACTTCATTAGTACTAGGTAAAGTAATAGGAATTACAGGATTCACTTATTTAGCAGTAAAATTTGGATTAGCAGAATTGCCAAAATCAATAAAGATGAAACACATATTTGGATTATCATTTTTAGGAGGATTTGGATTCACAATGTCATTATTTATAAACAACTTATCAATATCAGATAATTTATTAGAAGATAGTGCAAAACTAGGTATACTAGCAGGTTCTTTAGTAGCAGCAGTACTAGGATATACAATATTAAAGATGATGCTACCAGCACCGTCTAAGCAATAGCAATACTAGCTACACTAAATTGAATATTATCAATTTTAGATAATTCACATAAACAGGCTTCCATAGTGGAGCCTGTTGTTATAACATCATCTACCAACAAGATATGTTTAGGGAATAAATTAAGATGATTATTTAAAGAGAATTTACCTTCAACATTTTTCCATCTATCATGTCGAGACTTTTTAGTTTGAGTATTTGTATAAATATTTCTAATAAGTAGATTAGTAATAACAGGTTTATTAATAAGCTTAGAGATACCATTAGCAAACTGTTCAGCTTGATTGTAACCTCTTTCTTGAAATCTCTTAGAATGTAGAGGAACAGGTACAATACAATCTACAGAATTAAAGAAACCTTTAGGAAGTTTTTGAACTAATAAAGTACCAAAGAATAAAGCAAGATCTTTTCTTCCATGATATTTAAGAGAATATAGAAGATAAGAGTATTTAGAATTTTTATCATATACAAAAAGACTAGATGCAGTCTGAATAAGGAATTTACCAGCAAAACGATCTTTAACAACATTATAATCATTAGTAATATCTGGTGAGGGAATTTTTCTAATACAGTTCATACATATATTCTTTTCATTTTTAAAAAGATAATTTCCACAAGAGACACATCTTCTTGGCAAAAGGATATTAAGAAAATTTTCTATATATATGTTAATATTGAGATTCATCAAAGATTAAATTCTAAATCAAAGTTATTAAGACTTGAATAAAAAGTCCATAATTAATGAATAATTTATAATTTTGTGGAGCTGATGAGAAGAAAAAGAGAAAATACAAATCTATTAGAAATATTTGAACGAATAATAAATTGGATATTCGAAAAGAGATATGCAATAATATTCAGCATGTGCACATATTTAATATTGATAGTATTTTTAATTTTATCAGAGATTACTACATTTTGTAGACCAAAACCTACAAATATTGTAATTAGTTTTGATCAGGAAATCCTAAAAAAGATAGAAAAGCTGAAAGAAATAAAGCAAGAAAAAATTCAGGAGCAGAAGAAAATAAATGAACAAGCGGTTAATAAGCTTCTTAAATCGATAGCAGTAAATGAGGATATCAAAAAGAAAAGCAATAAAACATCTGTAAAAGAAGATGTCTCAAAGATGATAAAAGATATTGAAAAAGATTTAGCATCAAGAGGTATAGGAAGAAAGAAAAAAGACTATAAATCTTTTAAAAAGGATAGTATAGCACATTCAAAAGAAGAAGCCGAAAGAAAATTAGACTCATTAAAGACAACATTTTATAAAGGTCCTAGCAGCGTATCATACAACTTAAAAGGGAGATATAAAACATATTTACCAATACCAGTATACACTTGCGAAAGTTCAGGAACAGTAAAAATAAATGTTGTTGTTAATAAATACGGAAGAGTTATTTCAGCAAGTATAGAATCTTCAGGTACGAATACAAGAAATGAGATATTATTAGAGACTGCCCTATCCTATGCACGTAAATCTAGATTTAATGAGAAATTAGAAATAAATGAACAGTCAGGCAGTATAACATATCGTTTCGCTAGACAATAATTATTTCTGCATAGCTTTAGTAAGGATAATATCTGTAGCACCAATATTCATTCCAACATATTCAGAAGATTTATCACCAGATTCAGTTCTATACTTTTCATCTTGTATTAACTTATTCATTATAGGAAATAATTGAGAATATTCAGAATAAGAAAAAGCAGCCTTAGAATCAATTAAATCGCAAGCTTCCTTAAAACGAGAATAATTAGGACCAAAAACAATTGGTAAGCCAAAAGTCGCAGCCTCAAGAGTATTATGAATACCTACACCAAAGCCTCCACCAATATAAGAGATACAAGCATACTGATATACAGAAGACAAAATACCGATACAATCTACAATAAGGATTTTAGCATCTTTCAGATTAGCACTATCAGCTTTAGAATACAAAACACACTCATTGTCGAAAAGCTTCACAATATCGTTGATATGTTTTTTATGCACTTCATGAGGAGCAATAATCCATTTAAAATCATCATTTGAGGACTTAATATATTGAGAAAGGAATTCTTCATCTTTAGGCCAAGTACTACCACAAACCACAACATTATTTCGACTTTTAAAATCCTCAATAATAGATATTTTTGGAGCAGATTTAGCTATCTCTGCGACTCTATCGAAACGAGTATCACCAGCAATAGAGCAATTATTAATACCAATAGAGTTCAATAAAGAAATAGACTCTTTAGTTTGAACAAAAATATGAGTAAAAGATTTTAGAATATTTTTCCAGAATGCACCATAAAACTTAAAGAATATTTGTTCTTTAAGAAAAATAGAAGAAAAAATAAAAGTCGGAATATCACGTTTTTTCAATTCTCTTAAAAAGAAATACCAATATTCATACTTAATAAAGAATACCATTTTAGGATTAACAATATCTATAAATCTTTTAGCATTATTAGCTGAATCGAGAGGAAGGTAGTAAACTAAATCTACTCCATCGTAATTTTTTCTTACTTCATAACCTGAGGGAGAAAAGAATGTTAATAATAACTTATATTGTGGATAATCCTTTCTAATCTTCTCTATAACAGGTCTTCCCTGCTCAAACTCACCTAGAGAAGCAGCATGAATCCATATATAGTTATCAACATTGTTAATATCTTTATTTAATCTCTTAAAAAGATCTCTTCTCCCCTCTTTCATTAATTTAGCCTTATTATTGAAAGGGCTAATCATTTTAATAGCCAAAGAGTAGAAAGACATAGCGAAAGAATATATAATTTTCATAATTGATCTATTTAGTATTTGAGGTACAAAAATATCTATAAATTAGTGATATTAAAAAAAATAACTAAATTTGTGGCGATTGAGGAAAGGATTTGGCTGCTTGCAACCTCAGAAAAAAAATGCTAAAATGCATATTTCTGTCTAACAACGACCAACACTTTCCCGTACATTTTTTTACGAACAAAAAGAGAAAAATTATGGGATATTTATTTACATCCGAGTCAGTATCTGAAGGCCATCCAGATAAAGTAGCTGACCAAATATCAGACGCAATTTTAGATCAAATTTTAGCTTACGATTCAGAAGCTAAAGTGGCATGTGAAACATTAGTAACAACAGGACAAGCTATAATTGCAGGAGAGATAAAAACAAAAGCATATGTAGATGTTCAACACATATCGCGAGACACAATCAACGAAATAGGTTATACAAAGAGTGAATACATGTTTGATGGTAATTCATGTGGAGTATTAAATGCACTTCATGAACAATCACCAGATATTAACAGAGGAGTAGAAAGAGAAGATCCTATGTCTCAAGGAGCAGGAGATCAAGGAATGATGTTTGGATATGCAACAAATGAAACAGATAGTTACATGCCATTATCACTTGAATTATCGCATATATTATTAATGGATTTAGCAAAAATCAGAAAAGAAGGTACAATTATGAAGTATCTTCGTCCAGATTCTAAATCACAAGTAACAATAGAATACGATAATAATAATAAACCTGTAAGAATTGATACAATAGTAATATCAACTCAACATGATGATTTTATAAAAGCTAGCGATGAAAAAAGTCAAGAAGAAGCTGACAAAGAAATGGTAGCCCAAATAAAAGCAGATATAATTGAGCACTTATTACCTCTATCAAAATCGAGATGTATAGAAGATGTACAGAAATTATTCACATCAGATATTAAACTATTTGTAAATCCAACAGGTAAATTCGTAATTGGAGGTCCACATGGAGACACAGGTTTAACAGGAAGAAAGATAATTGTAGATACATACGGAGGAAAAGGAGCTCACGGAGGAGGAGCTTTTTCAGGTAAAGATCCATCGAAAGTAGACAGATCTGCAGCTTATGCATCAAGACATATAGCCAAGAATCTTGTAGCAGCAGGAGCTGCAGATGAGATATTAGTTCAATTATCATATGCAATAGGTATAGCAGAACCTGTAGGTATATATGTAAACACATACGGAACCAACAAGACTAAATATACAGATGGTGAATTAGCTGAATTAATATCAGAGATATTTGATTTACGTCCTAAAGCAATTGAAGAAAGATTAAAATTAAGAAACCCAATCTACAAAGAGACAGCCGCATACGGCCATATGGGAAGAGATTATAGAAAAGTGAAGAAGCAATTTAATTCTCAATATATGGGAGAAAAAGAAATTGAAGTAGAATTATTCACATGGGAGAAACTTGATTTTGTAGAGATATTAAAAGAGAAATTAAATTTATAACCCCAAACCCATAAAATCATAATTTATGAGCGAAGAAAATCCAAAATGTCCAGAATGTGGAACGACAAATAACTATTTTGACGGATCATTAAATGTATGCATGGACTGTTATCATGAATGGACAGAAGAGGAAGCATCATCAGCAGCAGAGAAATCAATTTGTAAAGATTCTAATGGAGTAGAATTAGAAGATGGAGATGCTGTTACTGTAATAAAAGACCTTAAAGTAAAAGGTTCTTCAATGGTAATAAAAAGAGGAACAAAAGTAAAAAGTATAAAACTAACAGAAGATCCAGAATTAGTAGATTGTAAAATTGGAGGATCTGGAATTGTTTTAAAGACTTGTTTCTTAAAAAAATAACATAACAACACATTAATTACTTGAAAGCCACCTCATTTTGGGGTGGCTTTTGCTATAATAATTTGTATATTTACATGCTAAGACACTAACTAATAAATATCTATGCTTAAATTATACTTATTAATAATAGCCCTTTCTATCTTTCCTATTGATAAGAACTACGGACAAGAGAAAGATATAGAGAAATATATAAACAAGATAAAGAGGTATCAGAAAGATAGTTCTGTGGTTAAATTGTGTGATACTTTATTCTATATAAGTGAAAAGAATAAAAGATATTCACAGGCAAGTTATGCATTAACAAAAAAGATATTGTACTACTGTATGACATCTAAGATTATAGATTCAGTTGAGAAATATAAAGATGAATGCATAAAATACACGAATAAGCATGGTTTATATAGAGACAAATACTACGCTTGGAATTTATATATCATGAAAATGATAAAGCTATATAAGCATAAAGAAAGCATAATAGAGACTCAGAATATGCTTACATCAGCAAAACTTGATAATTATAAAATAGGTATAGTATATGCATATAAAAATTTAGCACATATATATGAACTAGAAGGAGAAAGAGAAGTCTCGTTAAACTATATAAAAAAGGCTATAAGCTATATAGAAGAAAAAAATATAAAATTCAAATCTACCTACAGTCTCTACGGTTTTTATATAGGAAAACTATTATCAAACAATAGACTTTTATTAGCAAAAGAAGAGATAGAGAAATCAAAAATCTACATAAAATCGAAAAAAGATAGAAATATCTATTTAAAGAATCTTGTAAAACTACACATAAAAGAAAAGGATTTAGAAAAAGCTAAATATTATTTGAATAAGCTAGATTCAATAAATTGGAAAAATACATACTACACAAAATCCCTAAAATATGTTTATTACTTAGAGAAATATACCATAGAAAAGGAGTATGATAAATTAATAGAATTATCAAAGAGTAGTAAATTTCTTAATAATAGTATAGGGAATAAATTAGTAAAATATGAGAATCTAGCAATAGCATATTCTTTAAAAGAGAAAGCTAAAAATACTAGACAACAGTATGAAAACTTATTATTATTTAAAGATTCAGTAAATAGGGATAAACAAACTAAGGAAATAAATAAATTATCAACACAATTGGGTTTAACTCATGAACAATTTAAGAATCAACAATTAGAAACTGAAAAGCATAAATTATCAATCAAGATATTATTAATAATCTCAGTGTCAATCTTTTTGATACTACTATTAATGATATACATCTATATAAAAATAAGAAGACAAGCGAAACTAGAGAGGAATTTAAATTATAAACTAAAACAAGCGAACGCTAAAATTATAAACGAACATATAGTAGAACAATCGTTCTTTAGAAAAGTAAATCATGAATTAAGAACACCTTTAAATTCTATACTTGGATTTAGTGATATAATTTATGAGAAGTATAAAGATAATCCTGAGACTAAGAAATTTGTTGATATAATAAGAAGGAATTCAGAACTTTTAGCCACATTAATAGAAAACTCATTAACAGTTTCAGAGATATCAGACAATAAAGATATTGAAAAAGAGGATAAAATATCTATTAATTCATTTTGTCAAGAGATTGTTGATAAAATAAGTCATAAATGTCCAGAAAGAGTAGATATTATAATCTATCCAATTGCTCACGACGCTAAAATTATAACATATAGCAATGCAATAGAAGAGATATTAAATAACCTATTAGACAATGCATTTAAATTCACAAAAAAAGGTAATGTAAAGATTAAATATAAACTTCATAGAAATAATATCAAATTCACGGTATCTGATACAGGTATAGGAATAGAGAAGAAAAATAATCCTTTTGAGAATTTTTATAAAACCGACATATTTAGTCCTGGCTTAGGAATAGGCTTAAGTATATGTCAAATGGCAATAATAAAAGTAAATGGTTCCATTTCTATAGATAAAAAATATACAAACGGAACCAAAATACATTTTTCTATACCATATAAGAAAGTAATAGAAGATTAATCTCTTCCAGAGAAATATATTAAGACATAATATAATAAAGTTGCTAAAGAAGCTAAAGCAGCAACAACATAAGTATATGCAGCCCATTTAAGAGCATCAACAGCTTTTGCATGGTGAATAGGGGCAACCACACCAGAATGAGCAAGCCAAGCTGTTGCTCTTCTACTAGCATCAATTTCAACAGGTAAAGTAATAAAAGAAAAGATAGTAGTAGCTGCATACATAAGAATTCCAATCAAAAGTAATTGAGGAAAAGAATTTAGAAAAATAATTCCAGCAAGTAAGAGCCAAGGGCACCATTTAGAAGCAATACTAACAGAAGGAACAAGAGACGATCTAAGATTCAACATAGAATAAGCATTAGCATGTTGAAGAGCGTGTCCACATTCGTGTGCAGCCACAGCAGCAGCAGCAACATTAGTTCCAAAAAAGACATCATGACTTAGGTTAATAGTTTTATTCGTAGGATCGTAGTGGTCAGATAATTTTCCAGAGACAGTTCCAACTTTAACTCCAGAGACTCCATTATCTCTAAGCATTTTTTCAACCACATCTCTCCCCGACATTCCTCCTTGAGTAGGAATTTTAGAATACTTAGTAAATCTTGATTTAAGTTGATGACTAACAAACCAACTTAAAAGAGCAAAGATTCCAAAGATCAAATAAATACCAATCATATAAATAATTTTAAAGTGATAATAATCAAATAAGTAAGACTAATAACGTGAATATAAAATTAAAAACATAGTCAATTAACAGAATTTAAAAAAAAGTAATCAAAAGAAAGGATTATGGAATTAAAAACTGGAGAAAGTGTAATAAAAAGTTAAAAAAAAAAGCTATATTTAAGAGGCTTAAATAAAGCGTATTACCCAAAAAACTAACCCTAAATTTAATATTATGAACATTTACGAATCAAAAGACATTAAAAACATAGCGATAGTAGGAAGTTCTGAATCGGGGAAGACTACTCTTTCCGAAGCAATGCTTTTGGAAGGAGAAGTCATAAATCGTAGAGGAACAGTT
This sequence comes from Marinilabiliaceae bacterium JC040, assembly GCA_022496785.1. Classification (GTDB taxonomy): domain Bacteria; phylum Bacteroidota; class Bacteroidia; order Bacteroidales; family Marinifilaceae; genus SNAP01. Next base: position 13,913 of record SNAP01000001.1, read on the forward strand.
GAAGACAAGAATACAGCTTCAGATTTTCATCCAGTAGAGCACGATTATGGATACTCAGTATTTCCAAGTGTATTATATACTGAATGGAAAGGCAAGAAATTAAATTTCATAGACACACCAGGTTCAGACGATTTTGTTGGAGGAGTAATTTCAGCTCTTAATGTAGCAGATACAGGCATAATGGTCTTGAATTCAAGAAATGGAATGGAAGTTGGAACAGAGACATTAAGTAGACACGCAGAGAAATTAAATAAGCCATTAATATTTGCAGTAAATCAATTAGATCATGAGAGTGCAAATTTCATACAAACAATAGAACAAGCAAAAGAAACATATAAGAACAAAATAGTATTAATTCAATATCCAGTAAATGTAGGAGAAGACTTTAATCAAGTAGTAGATGTATTAAAAATGGAGATGTACGAATGGGGTCCTGAAGGAGGAAAACCGAAGGTACTACCAATACCAGATTCAGAGAAAGAAAAAGCAAATGAATTACATAATGCATTAGTAGAATCTGCAGCAGAGAATGATGAAGCATTAATGGAATTATATTTTGAAAAAGGAAGTTTAACAGAATCTGAAATGCGAGAAGGCATAAAGAAAGGATTAATAAACAGAGATATGTTTCCAGTATTCTGTATTTCCTCTTTAAAAGACATGTGTGTTCGTCGATTAATGGAATTCATAGTTAATGTATGTCCATCAGCAGACGAAATGCCAGCATCAATAACAACCGAAGGCGAAGAAATTCCTTATGATTCAAGTTTACCAACATCATTATTTGTATTTAACACAACAATAGAACAACATTTAGGGGAAATAAATATATTTAAAGTAGCTTCTGGTACATTAAAAGAGGGAGATGATCTACTTAATATGACAACTAATACAAAAGAGAGAATATCTCAATTATATCAAGTAGCAGGAAAGAACAGAATAAAAGTATCAAGTTTAAAAGCTGGAGATATAGGAGCTACAGTTAAATTAAAAAACACAAAGAACAATCATACATTAAATTCAAAAGGAGCTAATTATCAATTCAACGCAATAAAATATCCAGAACCAAAATTCAGATCAGCAATAAAAGCAGTTGATGAACACGAAGAAGAACATTTGGCTGAAGTTATGTCGAGGATACAACAAGAAGATCCATCAATAAAAGTAGAATATTCAAAAGAATTGAAACAAACAATAGTTTATGGACAAGGAGAATTTCATATAAACACATTGAAATGGAGAATAGCAAATAATGATAAAATAGATATAGAATTATTTTCTCCAAGGATACCTTATAGAGAAACAATAACAAGCATGGCATCTGCTAATTATCGTCACAAAAAACAATCTGGAGGTTCAGGACAATTTGGTGAAGTACATTTACTTATTGAACCTTTATATGAAGGGATCCCAGAGCCAGATACATATCATGTAAATGGTAAAGAATTAAAAGTAAAAGTTAGAGAAAAAGAAGAAGTTCAATTGCCATGGGGAGGAAATCTACAATTTTACAACTGTATAGTAGGTGGAGTAATAGATACCAGATTTATGCCTGCGATATTGAAAGGTATAATGGAAAAGATGGAAGAAGGACCTTTAACAGGATCGTATGCACGAGATATTAGAGTTTGTATATACGATGGAAAGATGCATGCAGTAGACTCGAATGAGATTTCATTTAAATTAGCAGGTAGACATGCATTTTCAGATGCTTTTAGAAATGCAAAACCAAAGATATTAGAACCTGTATATGATATAAACATACTTGTTCCTGAAAGTAAAATGGGAGATGTTATGAGTGATCTTCAAACTAGAAGAGCTTTAATATTAGGAATGGAAGCTAATAAAGGATTTCAAAATTTAAAAGCAAAGATACCATTGAAAGAGGTAGATAAATACTCAACAATATTAAGTTCTATAACAGGAGGAAGAGCTACATTTAATATGGCTTTTTCGGAATACAGTCCTGTAAATAGTGATATTCAGAAAGAACTATTAGAAGATTATATGGCTAATCATTCTGAAGAAGATTAGAATAAGTAACACATAAGAAAAATACAATAGCATATCAAGAAGAATCATTTCTTTTGATATGCTATTTTTGTAATCGCAACACATCCCCTTGCATATCAACAATATACCCCATATATAAAAATACAAAACAAAATTAGTAATGTTAAATAGTACAAAAAAATACAAATTTATGTAGGTTGCTACTTATATTATTTATACATTCGCGTAGTCTACTACATATTTACATAAGGATAAGAATTGGAAATAATATAAACTTATATTTTGAGAATTTAGGTTTAAAATAAAAAATCAAAACAAATAGATTATGGGAAATTTTATTGCACCAAAAGAAATGTATTTTGGTCCAGGAAGTTTGGAACAACTAAAGAGTATAAAAGGTAAGAAAGCTGTTATAGTAACAGGTGGATCTTCAATGAGAAAAACTGGAGTAATAGCAAAAGTTAGTGAATTATTATCTACAAATAATATTGTGGTAAGTAATTTTGAAGGAGTAGAACCAGATCCATCTATTGATACAGTAAATAAAGGAACAAAACTAATGTTAGAAGAAGAACCAGATATTATTATTGGTTTAGGAGGATGTTCAGCAATTGATGCAGCTAAAGCAATGTGGGTATTATATGAACACCCTGATTATAATATTGAAGAAGCATATGTACCATTTTCAATTCCACGCTTAGGAGTAAAAGCAAAATTCATAGCTATACCTTCGACAAGTGGAACAGGGACTGAAGTTACATGCGCAAGTGTAATAACAGATAGAAAAAATGATGTAAAACATCCATTAGTTTCATATGAATTAGTACCAGACATTGCAATCGTAGATGGCGAAATATGTGCAAGTATGCCATCACATGTAACCGCCCATACTGGTTTAGATGCATTAGTTCATAATATAGAAGCATATGTATCAGCTCTTAATAATCCATACTCAGATGCAATGTCAGAGAAATCTGTTGCAATGATATTTGAAAATCTTCCAAAAGCTTTTGCAAATCCAGAAGATATTAAGGCAAGACAAGCAATGCATGATGCTTCTTGTATGGCAGGATACTCATTTTCGAATGCATTACTTGGAATTGTACATGCAATGGCTCATCAAATTGGAGGATTATTTGGAATTCCTCACGGATGTGCAAACGCATTAATAGCACCAAATGCCGTAAGATATAATTCAAAAGATACAGATCGATATACAAAATTAGCAAAGATAGTTAATGGAGATTCTTCAGAATCATTTGCAAAAGCAATAGAGAAATTAAACAAATCAGTTGATATTCCATCTTCAATAAAAGAATATGGTGTAGATGAAAAATTATTTATTGAGAAAGTAGACTTTTTAGTTGAAAATGCACTAAAAGATCCATGTATGGGATGTAATCCACGAGTTCCAACAAGTCAAGAAATAAAGAAAATATATATGGCTTGTTACTATGGAGATAAAATTGATTTCTAACTTTTAATATAAAACTGTAAAACTAAAACCGTTTAACATTTAGATCATTCCTTAGTATAAAAGATGCTTTGGATTGATCTTTTGTTTTTAATAAAGATTGTATTTATAAGATGTAAATCTGCATTTAAAAACATCAAATTATTATAATTTATAATTCAGAGAATTTATTAACAATAGTAGAGTTAAAAAACAGTAATTATATATCTTTGTAATAAATAGAAAAACGAAAACAGTGGAATATTTAAGTCACCTAAACGAAACTCAAAGAGAAGCAGTAAAGAATTATAATGGTCCTTCATTAGTAATAGCTGGAGCTGGTTCAGGAAAGACACGAGTTTTAACATATAGAATAGCAGTCTTATTGGAAAAACAGGTAAAAGCATATAGAATATTAGCATTAACCTTTACCAATAAAGCTGCCAATGAAATGAAACATAGAATAGGTGAATTAGTAGATCCACAATCAGCATCGAATATATGGATGGGAACATTTCATTCAATCTTTGCAAGAATATTAAGAATGGAATCAGATGCAATAGGTTTCAATTCTGATTTCACAATATACGATACACAAGATTCAAAGAATCTTATCAAAAGAATAATAAAAGATTTAAAATTAGACGAAAAGGAATATAAACCAAATGAAGTATTAGGTAGAATATCGATGGCTAAGAACAATCTAGTTACATCTGATGTATACCAACACAAAGGAACAATCCGAGAAGCAGATGATTCAATAAAGAAGCCAAGATTATATGAAATATATAAACAGTATTCATCTAGATGTAAAAAAAACAATGTAATGGATTTTGATGATCTCTTACTTTATACAAATATTTTATTTAGAGATCATCCAGATATATTAGAGAAATATCAAAAACGTTTTGAATATATATTAGTTGATGAGTATCAAGACACAAATTACGCACAATATTTAATAGTTAAGAAATTATCACAAGAACACAACAACATATGTGTTGTTGGAGATGATGCACAAAGTATATACTCATTTAGAGGAGCTAAAATAGAGAATATCTTAAAATTTCAATCAGATTATGAAAATTGTAAAGTCTTTAAGCTAGAACAAAATTATAGATCCACTCCCACAATCGTAAAGGCAGCAAATTCAGTAATAAAGAAGAATATTCATCAATTAGAAAAGACAGCTTACTCTGTTAATAAAGATGGAGAGAAAATACAGATCCGCAAGACTTTAACAGACAGAGAAGAAGCCGTGAATGTAGCTCAAGAGATTGAATATTTACACAATAATTTAGATGAACCTTATAGTAGTATTGGAATCTTATACAGAACGAATTCACAATCAAGAATACTGGAAGAAACATTTAGACAATACAATATTCCAAATAAGATATATGGAGGTTTATCATTCTATCAACGTAAAGAGGTTAAAGATATACTAGCATATTTAAAATTAGTTGTAAATCCAAAAGATGAAGAATCGTTTAATAGAGTGATTAATTATCCTAAACGAGGAATAGGGCAAACCACTTTAGGTAAGTTAAATGAATATGCTAAAGGCTTTGAAACAAATGTATGGAATATTCTTACAGACATTAATGAAGAAAGGTTTGCCTTTAACCAAGGTACTAAAAATAAACTTTCAAAGTTTCACACATTAATACAGAAATTTGGAGAACAAATAGGAACGGTTTCAGCATATGATATTGCAAGTACAATAGTAATGGAATCTGGAATAATAGAGGATCTTCGTAGCGATAAATCTCCAGAAGGTGTATCTAGAGCAGAGAATGCACAAGAACTGCTAAACAGTATTAAAGAATTCACAAAAATCCGAACTAAGGAAGACAGACCATTTCTATTAAGTAATTTTATGGAAGAAGTATCTTTATTAACAGATATAGAGAAAAAAGATACAGGAGATAAAGATTTTGTAAGTTTAATGACAGTTCATTCTGCAAAGGGTTTAGAATATAAAAATGTATTTATTGTAGGAGTAGAAGAAAATTTATTTCCATCACTTAAAACATTACAAAATAATCAAAGTTTAGAAGAAGAGAGAAGATTGTTTTATGTAGCAGTAACAAGAGCAGAAAAACGTTTGTATATAAGCTACAGTAAGAGTAGAATGAAATGGGGAAATATAGAGCAATGTAGACCAAGTAGATTTATAGACGAAATTGACAAACAATACATAAACCTTCCAGATGATTATGATTTTAAAATGAAAACGACAGGAGGAATAAATCAAAATAGACGAGAAGGAATAAAAGCAGCAAATAGTAAATCTACCTATATAAAAAAAGATACAAATAGAGGTCTTAATATGACTCCTTTATCAAAGGATAGTAAAAGCAATGATAAAAAAACTGATATAAAGCAAATCGGAGATCTTAAAATTGGTAATAAAGTTTCTCATCAAAGATTTGGAATAGGAGAAATAATCTCATTTAGTGGAGAAGGCATAAATTCAAAAGCAGAAGTAAAATTCAATAAATTTGGAATAAAAGTCTTACTTTTAAAATTTGCAAAACTGAAAATAATTGGTTAAAAAGCATCATATAGCTTGAAAATTATGGTAAAACGACTATATTTGTAACATAACGGTTAAATTTCGTATAACAAAGTCCTCACAATAAATCCTCAAAAGAAGGACAAACTTAAATAAGATTACTTCATAGAAAGTTTCAAAAAAATATTCAATAGATGGAATATAACACACAGAAGAAAAGACTTATTCTCCCTGAATATGGTAGAAATATTCAGAACATGGTTGATTATGCATTAAGTATTGAAGATAAAGAAGAACGAACAAAAGCTGCATATGCAATAGTTAGTGTAATGGGCAATTTAAACCCACACTTACGCGATGTTCAAGATTTCAAACACAAATTATGGGATCATCTAGCAATACTTTCAGATGGAAAGATGGAAATAGAAACACCATATCCTCTACCTGAATATGAGAAATTGCATGCAAAACCAGAACCTATACCATATCCTAATAAGAAGATTAAGTTTAAACACTATGGTAAGACTATACAAGATTTTATTGACAAGATTTCTGAAATTGAGGATGAAGAAAGCAGAACTGAATATATAAGATTGATAGCAAGTCATATGAAAATTGCATATTGTCAATGGAATAACACAAGTGTTGAAGATAAACAAATATTAAAAGATCTTCAAAAAATGACTGATTTTCAAATAGACAAGGATCTTAAATTATCAGAAAGTAGACCTAATAATACCAATAGAAAGAACAATAGGAATAATAGAAGGAACGATAAAAATCCTCGTTTTAATAAAAGAAACAAGAAAAACTAGATATATATGAGTAAGTTCATTATACATGGAGGAAATAAACTACAAGGAGAAGTAACTCCTCAGGGAGCTAAAAATGAAGCTCTTCAGGTATTATGTGCTGTCCTATTGACAAAAGAGGAAATAGTAATAAATAATATTCCCAATATAAGAGACATTAATAAGCTAATAGATTTATTAGCAGGGATGGGAGTATTAATAAGAAAGATCTCACCTAACAGCTATTCTTTTAAAGCTGAAAATATAAACTTTGATTATTTTGACACAGAAGAATTTACAGAAAAAGCAGTAAGTATTCGAGGGTCAATAATGTTAGTTGGACCTCTTCTTGCAAGATACCGAAAAGGATTTGTACCGAAGCCAGGAGGAGATAAAATTGGAAGAAGAAGATTAGATACTCATTTTATTGGTTTAGAGAATCTAGGAGCTAAATTCAAATACAATAAAGACAAGAAGCGATATGATGCAACTTGTAAGAAATTAACAGGATGTGATATGTTACTAGATGAAGCATCTGTAACAGGAACAGCAAATATAATAATGGCTTCTGTATTAGCAGAAGGCAAAACAACAATATATAATGCGGCATGTGAACCCTATATCCAACAACTTTGTAAGATGTTGAATAATATGGGAGCCAAGATTTCTGGTATAGCTTCTAACCTAATAACAATAGAAGGAGTTTCAGAACTATTGGGATGTGATCATACATTACTACCAGATATGATAGAAGTTGGTAGTTTTATTGGTTTAGCTGCAATGACTCAATCTTCTCTAACAATAAAGAATGTTAGTTATGAGAATTTAGGAATCATCCCATCTCAATTTAAAAGAATGGGAATAAATATAGAGAAACACGGAGATGACATATATGTTCCTAAACAAGAGAAATATAGTATAGAAGAGTTTATTGACGGTTCTATAATGACTATTTCAGATGCACCCTGGCCTGGATTAACACCAGATTTATTGAGTATTTTTTTAGTACTAGCAACTCAAGCAGAAGGCAGTGTATTAATACATCAAAAGATGTTTGAAAGTAGATTATTTTTTGTTGATAAGCTAATAGATATGGGAGCTAAGATTATCTTATGTGATCCACATAGAGCGACAGTAATTGGTCTTAATCAGAAGACAAAATTAAGAGGAGCAAATATGGTATCACCTGATATTAGAGCAGGTATTTCTTTATTAATAGCAGCACTATCAGCAGATGGAGAAAGTATAATTGATAATATAGAACAAATAGATAGAGGATATGAAAATATCGATATAAAGCTACAAGCTTTAGGAGCTAATATACAAAGAATCAGCTCCTAAAATTTAAGATATTATTTTTTCAACCATAGAAATATCCGTGCATTCATTTAGTAAAGTACGGATATTTTTATTTAATACAGGATGAACATAATCAGGATCTATTTCAAGTAATGGTTTTAAAACAAACCTTCTTAATTGAATTCTAGGATGTGGAATAATTAAATCTGTAGTATCAAGAATTAAGTCATCAAAAAACAGAATATCCACATCAATATTTCTAGAAGTATATCTTTCTCTATGTCTTAATCTACCCAACTGTTTTTCAACATCTTGACAGACCAACAAAGCTTCTTTGGGTGTCAAAGAAGTATCATAAACAACGACTTTATTAAGAAACAAATTATCGGATTCGAAACCCCAAGCTTCAGTCTCATAATATGCAGATTCATTTATTAAATCACCCAATTTTTCATTGAGTAGAATTATTGTTTTTTTCATAATTTCTACTCTATTACCAAGATTACCACCTAAAAGAATTGTTATAACGCTCATTTTCACTATATTTAACGTTGGATAAATATTAATAATAAATATTCATTCATTAATAGAAGAATATTAACTAATCGTTTCAAATATAAAAAATAATTAAATGAAAACATTCTTAAAAACGACCCTTGCTAGTATGTTAGGGTTTTTATTAGCAGGAATCTTATTTCTAATAATATTAGTAGTAGGAATTGCATCTTCAGCAAGTTTTGGTGAAAAAGACAAACCAGCTGTAAGAGAAAAGAGTGTGTTAAAGATAGAATTTAACTACTCAATTCCAGACAAAGCAAGTAATAATCCTTTTGATGGATTTAATTTCATGTCTATGTCTAGTTCAAAACAATTAGGTTTAAATTCGATTTTAAAATCTATAGAAAAGGCAAAAACAGACGATAAAATTAAAGGTATCTATCTTGATCTTGCAGGTATTAGTGCAAATTTTGGTTCAATGGCTACCTTAGAAGAGATAAGAAATAAGCTAATAGAATTTAAAAAGACAAAAAAATTCATTTATGCTTATAGTAATTTTGGATACTCACAAAAAACATATTATTTAGCATCTATCTCTGATAAAATTTATTTAAATCCAGAAGGTTCACTAATGTGGAGCGGTATGGGAGGAGAAATGGTATTCTATACAAATGCATTAAAAAAATTGGGAATATCACCACAGATAGTACGTCACGGAAAATATAAAGCAGCAGTTGAGCCATACATGCTTACAAAAATGAGTAAAGCCAATAAAGAACAAACAATGAAATATGTTGGTGGTTTATGGAATCATATGCTAAAAGGTATATCAAAATATAGAAAATTAAGTGTTGGTAGACTTAACGAACTAGCAGATAATTTTGATTTAAGAGATGGTGTCGATTTAGTTAAAACAAAAATGATTGATGGAGCTCTATATGAAGATCAAATGTTAGATAAATTAAGAAAACTAACAGATATTAAAGAAGATAAAAAGATTAGATTTATTTCATTAATGGATTATTCTAAAACATTATCAAAAGTAGAAACTACAGTAAAAGATAAGATTGCAGTTGTATATGCTACTGGTGAGATTGGAATGAAACAATCTAGCAAAAGTATAGGTCCAGATTTAGCGAATACAATAAGAAAGATAAGAAAAGATGATGATATTAAAGCAGTAGTTTTAAGAGTAAATTCTCCAGGAGGTTCAGCATTAACATCAGAGATTATTTGGAGAGAAGTATGTTTACTAAAAGCTAAAAAACCATTAATTGTTTCAATGGGTAATGTGGCAGCTTCAGGTGGATATTATATTTCATGTGCAGCAGATGCAATTGTAGCAAGTCCAACAACAATTACAGGATCGATAGGTATCTTTGGATTATTCTTCAGTGGAGAGAAATTAATTAAAGAGAAAATTGGTTTAACAACAGATTCTTTTGGAACAAACAAACATTCTAATTTTGGTGGTGGTCAACCTCTACCTCTTCCATTAACATCAAGAGGATTGAATTCATATGAAAAGCAAGTAATGCAAAAAATGATAGAAAAAGGATATCATGGATTTATTTCAAAAGTTGCTAAGGGAAGAAAAATGAGTTTAAAATCGATTGATGCAATAGGTCAAGGTCGTGTATGGACAGGAGTTGATGCTAAGAAAATTGGATTAGTAGATGTTTTAGGAGGATTAGAAACAGCAATAGATTTAGCTAAGAAGAAAGCTAAATTAGAAGATTATAAATTAGAAAACTACCCTAAAGAAGAAGATACAATACAAGAGTTAATCAAATCGTTCACAACAGAAATGAGAGCTAAGTATCTAGCAAAAGAATTAGGTGTAAGCTATTTATACTATCAACAAATAAAAGATGTTTTAAGAAGTGAAGGTCTTCAAGCAAGAATTCCGTATAATCTTGAATTACATTAATAGAATATAAAGAGTCGATTTTATATCGACTCTTTTAATATAATAAACTATGAATAAACCTGGAAAATTAGCAAGTTTCTTTCTACTAAGTCCATTAAGTTTACTTTATGGAAGTATAACAGGAATACGCAATACGTTGTTTAATTTAAAGATTCTTCCATCACAAGAATTTAACACACCAATAATATGTATAGGGAATATAGCTGTAGGAGGCACTGGCAAGACCCCACACAGTGAATACATAATAAAGGAACTAGAAAAAGATTTTAAGATTGCATATGTAAGTAGAGGCTATAAGCGAAAGACAAGAGGTTTTCAGTTAGCTAGTTTAGACTCTACATCGAGAGAGATTGGGGATGAAGCAAGACAAATAAAACAAAAATATCCCAATACAATAGTAGCAGTAGATGGTAATAGAAGAAGAGCAATAAACAAGCTTGAGAAATCAGCAAATGCTCCTGATATAATAATATTAGATGATGCTTTTCAACATAGATATGTAAAAGCAGATATAAACATATTATTAACAGATGAAGAGAAACCTTTCTACGAAGATAATATTATGCCACTGGGAAGATTAAGAGAATACTCTTCATCAAAAAACAGAGCAAATATAATTATTGTAACTAAATGTAACCCACAGATAACGCCAATAGAGAAGAGAATAATTTTAAATAATCTTGGCTTAAAACCATATCAATCATTATATTTTACTACAATGAAATATGGAGATATTAAACCAGTATTTTCAAAAGAAGTTTCTAGTATAGAATCTTTCTCACAATATACATCTTATATAGTAACTGGTATAGCTAAACCGAAGCCACTATTAGAAAGATGTAAAAAGTTATTTAAGAAAACTCATCATATATCATTTCCAGATCATCATAATTTTACAAAGAATGATATAAAAAATATTCAAGATAAATTCGTATCAGATAGTAGTCAGCACAAATGCATTTTAACAACAGAGAAAGATGCAATGAGGTTACAAGGTATGGATCTTCCTGAAGAAATAAAGAAAAGCATGTATTACATTCCAATAGAACCTAGTTTTATAGATAATAATGAAGAGAAACTAATAAAATGGATAAAGGAATATGTTACAAAAAATAAAGAAATGCGCATCTTATATTAATGAACGTATTAGTATAGATACAGATACAGGAATAATATTAGGAACAGGTTTAGGAAAATTAGCTGAACAGATTGATATTATTCACAAAATCAGATATGAAGACCTTCCCCACTTCCCTATTTCGACTGTTGAAGGACATAATGGACAATTTATATATGGGAAATTAGGAGATAAACTTGTGATTGCTCTACAAGGTAGATTTCATTATTATGAAGGTTATAGTATAGAAGAAGTTGGTTTTCCTGTACGAGTTTTAAAAGAGTTAGGTGTTAATAGACTACTAATATCTAATGCAGCAGGAGCAATGAATCCCTCATATGAAGTTGGAGATTTAGTAATAATTAAAGATCATATAAATATGTTTCCTACAAATCCTTTGATAGGAAAGAATCATGAAGAATTGGGACCTCGTTTTCCTGACATGAGTGAAGCATATGATAAGGAAATGATTATAGAAGCTCAAAAAATAGCTAAAAGAGAGAATATAGATATACATACAGGTGTATATGTAGGAGTTAGTGGACCTACTTACGAAACACCAGCTGAGTATAAGTTTTTTAGAATAATTGGAGGAGACATTGTAGGAATGTCTACAGTGCCAGAAGTTATTGTAGCAAGACATGCAGGAATAAAATGTTTTGGTATCTCAGTTGTAACAGATAGTGGTGCTCCAGGAAAACTAAAGGAAATTAGTCACTCTGAAGTTCAAAGGATTGGAGAATTATCTCAACCAAGAATGGCTGAAATATTTAAAAAGATTATATAATATTATACCTTTGTCTGGTATAAAAGATGAAAGATGATGAATATTGTAGAAGTTAAGAGCCCAAAAGACAAAAAAGATTTCCTAAATATAGCAAAGGAACTTTACAAAGATGATCCTAACTGGTCTTGTCCATTAGATGTAGAGATTAATAAAATATTTAATCCACAACTTAATGCTTACTTTAATCATGGAGAAGCAATCAGATGGATACTAAAAGATTCAAAAGGGAAACAAATTGGACGTATAGCCGCTTTTATAAATAAAGATAAAGCTTTCACAGAAAGACAACCAACAGGGGGATGCGGTTTTTTTGAATGTATAAATGATGAAAAAGCAGCCTTTCTTTTATTTGACACAGCAAAAGCTTGGTTAAAAGATAGAGGAATAGAAGCAATGGATGGTCCAATAAACTTTGGAGAGAATGACAATCATTGGGGATTATTAGTTGATGGTTTTATTCCACAAGGAATGGGAATGCCATATAATCATAAATACTATAAGGATTTATTTTATAAATACGGATTTAAAGTCTTTTTTGAACAGTACAGTTATCATATGGATCTAAGAAAGCCATTAGATGGACGATTTAGAAAGATTGCACAATGGATAGCTCGCAAACCTGAATACAGATTTGAACATTTTACATTTAAGAACAAAGATAAATATATTAATGATCTAATATCAATATACACAGAAGCTTGGCAATTCCACAACAACTTTACTCCACTAGAAAAGACAACAGTAGAGGAGATAATGGAAGATGCAAAATTAATACTAGAAGAAGAATTTGTATGGTTTGCATACCATAATGAAAAGCCGATAGCATTTTTTGTAATGATGCCAGATTTCAATCAAGTTTTAAGAAGAATTAATGGTAAATTAGATTTACTTTCAAAATTAAAAATCTTCTATTACTTGAAGAAAAAAACAATAACAAGGGCTAGAATTACAGTAATGGGTGTTGTTCCAGAATTTCAAGGCAAGGGCGTAGAGTCTGCGATATTTTTAAAATTAGAAGAAGTAATGGAAAGGAAACCTCATTATAACGAACTAGAGTTATCATGGGTTGGAGATTTTAATCCTAAAATGCAGTCGATATATGAAGCTGTAGGGGGCAAAAAGATGAAAACTCACCAAACTTTGCGATATTTATTTAATAGAGAGGCAAAATTTGTTAGATACCCAATAATTAAACACGATTAAGACTTATACATTAAGTCCAAGAAATCAATAAATTGGAATAATTTTTATAAATAAATTTGCAATTATAAATACATCAATTATCTTTGCACTTCGATTACAAAGGGAAAAAATATAAATAAGTAATAGATATGAAAAAGGGAATACATCCAGAAAATTTTCGCCTAGTAGCATTCAGAGATATGTCAAATGGTCACGTTTTCATTACTCGTTCTACAGCGAACACAAAGGATACAGTCGAGATTGACGGAGTAGAGTATCCATTAGTGAAACTTGAGATATCGAACACATCTCACCCATTCTATACAGGTAAAGTTAAACTTGTTGATACAGCAGGACGTGTTGATAAGTTCATGAACAAATACAAAAAACACTTAGAGAACAGAAAATAATTTGTTTTTCTAAATAATGGAAAGAGGGTATGCCAAATTATTAGCGTACCCTCTTTTTTAATTATATAATTTTCAATCTTATTATATATTAGTAAATTTGTTTGAAACAAAAAACTCAAATAAAATGAATTATATATTATCAGATAATAAAGCACATAATAGATTGAAACCTCTAACCTACACACGCCCTGTATGTGAATTAAGAGTAGGTATATTAACAATAAAAGAGAAATGGGAAAAACGCTTAGGTGAAAACATTTCTTATCAAACAGAATCTTATCTACAAAAGAAATATTGTTTAAATATAGAATCTAATAATGTTTTAATAAATTCACAGGTACTTCCAACAAATAAATTAGTAGAAGATATTATAAATCTAGAAAGTGGAGAATATCTATTTAAAGATGATACTATAATAGCAATAAATACCAGAGAACTTCATACTTTAGATATAGAAGGATGTGCAAATCTAATAGGAAAAGAATTTGTAGGTAAAATTACTAGCATTGAAGACACATATGATATCTTTTCTTTAAATGAAGAGGAAATTAAAACGGATTTCGATCTTATATGTTCAAATAAAAAATCTGCACCTTTAAGTAGTACAGTAAATCATAGAGGAGATTACCCTATATTCATAGAAGAGGGAGCTGTGGTTGAATTTTGTACACTAAATAGTAGTAAAGGTCCAATCTATATAGGAAAGGATGCAGAGATCATGGAAGGAGTACTTGTAAGAGGTCCATTAGCGATGTGTGAACATTCTGTACTAAATATGGGAGCAAAAGTATATGGAGCAACAACTTTAGGTCCATACTGTAAATGTGGAGGAGAATTAAATAATGTTGTATTTCAGGGATATTCAAATAAAGCACATGATGGATTTCTAGGAAACGCAGTTATAGGAGAATGGTGTAATATTGGAGCTGACACGAATAATTCAAATTTAAAAAACACATATGATCAAGTAAAACTATGGGATTATGAAACTGAACGTTTTAAAAAGACAGGATTACAGTTTTGTGGATTAATAATGGGAGATCATTCAAAATTTGGAATTAACACAATGTTGAATACAGGTACAGTAATAGGAGTTGGATGTAATATTTACGGATCAGATTTTCCAAGAAATTTCGTACCTTCTTTTTCATTTGGAGGAGCTGCAGGATATTCTGAACATACATTAAAGAAATTCTTTAATACTGCAAAAATCGTAATGAGCAGGAGATCTAAAGATCTAACAAATGAAGAAGAAGAAATTTTAAATACAGTATTTACAGATAGTAGTAAATACAGAAATTTCAAATAGTGTGAAACTAATCTGAGTCTGGCACAATATTTGATATAATAGTATAAGATAAAGAAATATCAGAAATAAATATATATAAGATGGGAAAAGTGACGGAAGATGTAATCAAAAATGTATTCTTGATGGGTACGGATGATGAGATAGGAAACGAGATACTTGATGAAATCGATAAATCTATACAAGAGAAGATTGAAGAAGAAGATAATGATGATGAAGAATTATTAACCTTACCTATTCTTCCTGTACAAGATATCGTATTATTTCAGAATTCTATCATACCAATAAATGTTGTTAGTAAAAAAGCAACAAGTTTATTGAATATGGCAGAACAGCAAAAGAAACGTTTTGTTGTAATCACAAAGAAAAATAAAAAGAAAAAGAATTTAAACAGTGATGATATATATAAAGTAGGGACTATTGCTAGAGTATTAAAACGTTTACAAAATCCTGATGGAACATTAACGGTATTAATTCAAGGCTTTGACAATATTAATGTTGATGAAATTCTAACAGAAGATCCTTATTTTGTAGGTAAAGTAAGTCCTGTAGAAGAATTTGAAATACCAGAAGCAGATATAGAATTTGATGTCTTAAAATCTTCATTATCTAGTATTACATTAGATTTAATGACAAATATTAAAGAGATTTCTAGTACAATAAATAATAATAAAACAGTAAAAAAGATATCTAATAACTTTAAACATTGTAGACAATTATTATTGAATATTATTTCAACATCATCTGAGATTAATATTGAAGAGAAACAATCTTTACTTGAAATAAGAGAGATAAAAAGGAATAGTATAAAATTATTAAGCTTAGCTCAAAAGCTTAAAAACATTTTTGAAATAAAATCTAATATTCAAAAGAAAACAAAAGAGAATATTGATGAACAGCAGAAGACTTATGTTTTACAACAAGAGTTAAAAGCTATACAAGATGAATTAGGAGAGAATTTTGAGAATAAGGATATAGTTGATATTCTTATTAAAGCAAGAAAGAAAAAGTGGAATAAGAAAGTTAAAAAAGTTTTTGATAAAGAATTAGTAAAATTAGAAAGACTAAATCCATCAACTCCTGATTATTCAATACAATTAACATATATTGAAACTCTAGTAAATCTTCCTTGGAACAAATTTACTAAAGACAATCTTGATTTAAATAAAGCTCAAAAAGTTTTAGATTCTAAACATTCTGGATTGGAGAAAGTTAAGGAAAGAATTATTGAATACTTAGCTGTTTTAAAATTGAAAGGAAATTTAAAATCGCCTATTATTTGTTTATACGGACCTCCAGGGGTTGGTAAAACATCTTTAGGAAAATCAATAGCAGAAGCTTTAAATAGAAAGTATGTCAAAATGTCATTAGGAGGAGTTCATGACGAATCTGAAATTCGAGGTCATAGAAAAACATACATTGGAGCTATGCCAGGTAGAATTATAAAGAATCTTATTAATGTTCAATCTTCAAATCCTGTTTGTGTATTAGATGAGATTGATAAAGTGGGAAAAGATATTAAAGGAGATCCAGAATCTGCTTTATTAGAAGTCTTAGATCCAGAGCAAAATGATAAATTTCATGACAACTTTATCGATGTAGATTATGACTTGTCTAATGTACTTTTTATTGCAACAGCAAATGATGTTTCTAATATAAGTAGACCACTTAAAGATAGAATGGAAATGATTGAAGTTACTGGCTACTTAGAAGAAGAAAAGGTTGAAATAGCTAGTAAACACTTAATCAAAAAGCAAAGAGAAGCGCATGGTATTAAGGAAGACCAGATTGAAATACCGAAAGAAATTCTTGAAACAATTGTTGAAAAATATACTGCAGAATCAGGAGTAAGACAATTAGATAGAACTATAGCAAAAGTGATGCGTCAAGTTGCAAAGAATATAGCTTTAGATAAAGATTATAATACAACTGTAACTAAAGAGGATTTACACAAATATCTTGGAGTAGAAAAAAGAGAATTAGAAGAATATCATACCAATTCGGGTACAGGTATTGTTCCTGGTTTAGCTTGGACAAGTGTAGGTGGTTGTATTTTATATATAGAATCGACTAAATATAAAGGTAAGGGATTACTTAGTATGACTGGTAGTTTAGGTGACGTGATGAAAGAATCAGCTACATTGGCATATAAGTATCTACAAGCAAATGCAGAAGAATTATCTATTCCAGCAGAGATGTTTACTAATTATGATGTACATATACATGTTCCAGATGGAAGTACACCAAAAGATGGTCCATCAGCAGGTATAACAATTTCAACGGCATTAGCATCAACTCTAACAGGTAAAAAAATTAGAGAAAAGACAGCAATGACTGGAGAGATAACATTAAGAGGTAAAGTCACACCAGTTGGAGGTATAAAAGAAAAGATTCTAGCAGCTAAAAGAGCTGGAATAGAAAACATTATTTTATGTGAAGATAATAAGAAACATATTGAAGAAATAAATGAGAAGTATATAGAGGGAGTAAATTTTGTATATGTTGATACAATAATGGATGTTCTAAAATATGCTTTAATTGAAGACTAATAATCTTTAATTGTTAAACTTCTAAATATAAAAATGGATTAGTAATATATAATTAATCCATTTTTTTTTGTATCTTAAATCAACTTATAACCAAAGGATTAGTATAATGAAATTTAGTTTCAAGCAAATAATATTATTTATTACAATTGCTATTGTAATTTTCTTAATGTGGTATTTTATATCAATAATTGTATATATTATTATAGCAGCAGTCTTTTCTTTTTTAGGCAGACCTTTATTTAATTTATTAGATAAAATACAGATAAAGAAAATAAAGATACCTAAAGCAATATCGTCATTTATTTCATTATTTGTTATTTGGTTTGCATTTTTCTTATTCTTTAGAATAATTACTCCCTTAATTACTAGTGAGATACATGAACTCTCGAATATCAATATTAATAGTGTTTTAGCAACTCTTGACGAACCTATAAAAACTATTGAGAGATTAGTACAGAAGATAAATAATAGCCAAGATTTTAATTTAACACAATTTCTAACAACTAAATTAACCACAATAGCAAAGGAAATACAAATCAACAATATATTTCAAACAGTTGCTGGTACTATAGGAGATATTTTTATTGCAATATTTGCAATCTCATTTATTTCATTTTTCTTTATAAAAGATAGTACTTTGTTTCAGAAGATGATATTATTTGCACTACCAACAAAATATGAAGATGTTATGAAAAAGACACTTGAATCTATACAAAAACTTCTAGTAAGATACTTTTTTGGTATCCTAATTGAAGTTTTAATAATTATGATACTTAATACTGTTGGACACAGTTTATTGATAGGTTTAGATTTATCTGTAGCAATACTTATAGGTTTAATAGCCGGATTATTAAACATAATACCATATGTTGGACCTATTATTGGAACTGTTGTAGGATTATTGATTGGTTTATTAACAAATTTAGATTTGAAATTCTATGATGAATTATTACCTATGCTTGGATATATGTCATTAATCTTTATAAGTATCCAAATAATAGATAATGTTATTCTACAACCAATTATATACGGAAATAGTGTTCATGCTCATCCTTTAGAAATATTCTTAGTAATAATGATAGCAGGAAGTATTGCAGGTATTTTAGGAATGGTTCTAGCTATTCCAGCTTATACAGTTCTTCGTGTAGTAGCAAAAGCATTCTTTAATAAATATCCTTTAATTGAAAAGATAACTAAAGGTCTCGATAAAGAGAAGTAATTATTTTTTCTTTCCAAATAGATTATTCAATAAAGAAATCAAAATATATACTGGAATAATAAATGCAAAAGCAGAGATTCTTAGTCCGACAAACATTCCTATAAGAATAACAATAAAACTAAATTGTGGAATGTTTTCTTTTGGTTTTAATGATTTAATTTTAAAAGAAAACATTGGAATTTCAGCAACAAGAAGATATGACATAAATATCGACATGAAAATGATAAATGAAGAGCTATTAGTAATAAGCTGAATAAAGTCAATATTTCCATAAGTAGCAGCCAAAGGTAAAGATGCCCATAAAAGTGCATTAGACGGCGTTGGCATTCCTATAAATGAAGAAGTTTGTCTTTCATCAAGATTAAATTTAGCTAATCTTAATGCTGAAAAAATCACCATAACAAACGGTATCAATATAATAAAAGCAGATAAATCACCATTAACAAGATCCATTATTGTTTTATTTTCAATTGTCGATAGTAAAGAATATGCAATAGCTGTTGGGGCAAAACCGAAACTAATAACATCAGCTAAAGAATCCATTTCTTTACCAATATTGGAATATGCATTTAACAATCTAGCAGAGAATCCATCAAGGAAATCAAATATTGCTCCTAAGAAGATAAAAGCAGCTGCTAAAACAAGTTCATTATTAAAAGCTAAATATATTGCAATACAGCCTGATACTGCATTAAATCCTGTAATTATATTGGGTATATGTTTTTTCATAATCTATAAATTTATTCACGAAAGTAAGAAAAATATCCCTTTTATTACTTAAGTCTTAGTCTTATTTTGGTTTCAGGATGTTTATAATCATTAGATATTATTCTAATTAGAACTCTTTTATTTAATGATTTTCCATGATTAATTTTAATGTTCAGATCGGTATATTTATTTGGTTTTATAACAGAATGATTAAGCTTTGTGATTATTATATCTTTACTATAAATTCGATGAATTTTAAGCTTTGATTTTCCTCTATTATAAATTCTTATTGTTATTCTATACTCACCTCTCTTTTTAAATACATTGACTAATTTATTCTTTATAAATATTTCTGGAGAATTTAATATCTCTGATTTAGACAAATAAGAAAAATCTTCAAGAATGTTAACATTAATAAAATGTTCAAACTCTTTATTATTAATTTTATATTTAAATTTTAAATTTTGAATTCCAAGAATATTTATTTCTTTAGCATTTATAGAAAATGATATTTTAGAAATAGATTTAGATTTTATAATAGTTTCTTTATTAACGATTTTTAGCCCTTTGGGTAAAGAATAATATATTGGTTTTATTGAATGATTGTTGTTATTAATAAATTCAACTGAAACTTCTTTAGTTTTATTCTCTAGAAGTTTCCCAAAAGAAATAAAAGGAAACTTAAAACGTAAACCAGAAGGGAATTCATATGGAAAATCATCTAAGAATGTTCTTTCTTTAGGAAGTACAAATCCACGTAAAGTAAGTACTACAAAACCAGGTTTAAAATTACAAATAAGCCTAAGGGTTTTATTAAAATTACCAGGTCTATTTTTAGGATCGAATATCAAATTAATTTTAGTTGATTTGCCAGGAAGAATAGGTTTCATTTCCCACTTAGTACTTGTACAACCGCAAGAAACCTCAAGTTTAGATATTATTAAAGGTGATTTTGCATTATTAGTTATTAAATAAGAATGAAGCACCTTTCCATCTTTCTCTTTAATTAGACCCAAATCGTAAGATTGTTTATCAATCTCTATTTCATTTATTGACTGCGAGAAACAAAATAGAGGTAATAAAGTGAAAATCAATACAGAAAATAGATATCTCATAAAACATTTATTAATGATACAGTTATAGACAAATATAAGAAAATAGGTAAATAGTAGAACAATCTTTATTAAATTTGTCATACTAAGTACATTATATTATGGATATTAAAACAGAGGACTATTATAATTATAAAGATATAAAAGGAGAACTTGAAGGCATATTCAATCATCTTCACACTAATCCTGAAATTTCTTTTAAGGAATATGAAACTAGTAAATACATTAAATCTTTTTTAAAAAAAGAATCAATTGAAATTATTGAAACTATAGGTACTAGCGTAATTGGAATAATAGAAGGTAATACGAAAGGAAAGACAATAGCTTTAAGAGCTGACATTGACGCTTTACCTATATGTGAAAACCCTAATCATTCACCTTGTTCGAGAAACAAAGGAGTAATGCATGCTTGTGGACATGATTTTCATATGACTAATCTTTTAGGAATAGCTAAAATACTTAATAAGAATAAAGAAAAACTTAAAGGTAGAATAATTTTAATTTTTCAATCCGGAGAGGAAACACTACCAGGAGGAGCTAAATCTATAATATCTACAGGAATATTTGATAAATATAATATTGAGTGGATTGGTGCTATTCACTGTGAACCAAATTTAGAAGTTGGAGAAATAGGAATAAAAAGTGGAATGTATATGGCTTCTGGAGATGAAATATATATAGATGTAGAAGGTCCTGGAGGACATGCAGCAATGCCCCATAAAACTATAGATACCGTATTAACAGCTTCTGAAATAGTAGTAGGATTACAACAGATAAACAGCAGATTCTGTCCCCCTGAAATACCATCAGTACTTACATTTGGAAAGATTGAAAGTGGAGGTCAAATGAATATTATTCCTGAACATGTAAAAATTGAAGGAACGTTTAGAACCATGAATGAGGAATGGAGAGAAAAAGCCAAAACATTAATAAAGCAAATATCTTGTGGGCTAGCAGAAAGTAAAGGAGCTACTTGTAAAGTAAAAATTGTAGAAGGTTATCCCTTTCTTATTAATAGTGAGAGATATACAGATAGTATAAAAAAGTTGTTGATAGAACATTTTGATGTCGAAAATATAAAATCTTTAGGTATAAGAATGACTACTGAAGATTTCTCATATTATTCTCAAAAAACAGATGCCACATTTATCAGGATAGGTGTTAAAGAAGATAGTTCAAAAGCTCTACATACAAGTAGTTTTAAAGCAAATATTGATGCATTAGAAACCAGTATTAAAGCATTGATTATCATATGTTTTAACTTATTACATTAATTTAAACCGAATCTAAATTCTTAAATGTTTCTATTTATATTTTTTACTTATTTACAATCATTGTATTTTTGTACTAGTTATTAACCAATAAAACTAAAGAAAATGGCTTATAAAATTAGTGAAGACTGCATTTCATGCGGATCTTGCGAGGGAGAATGCCCAGTGGAAGCTATCTCTATGGGAGATGAGCACTATGTAATTGATGCTGATGCTTGTACAGAATGTGGTACATGTGCAGAAGCTTGTCCAGTTGGAGCTATTAGTCTAGCTTAATAGTAAAGTTCTTACTACATAAAAAAAAGATTACGACATATCGTAATCTTTTTTTTTATTCTGTAACTACTATATCCATTTTAATATCATACTTATCTGTAGGTACAGTTTTAAGCAATTGGAAATCGAAACATAATCCAACTTTATAAGAATCTAAATTTCTTAATAGCTTGTCGTAATAAGCCTTTCCCCTACCCATTCTATTATTATCTAAATCGAAAGCTACACCTGGAACAAGAATTAGATCGATATTATTGTAATCAGAAAAGATTTCTCCTACAGGTTCAAGTATACCGTAATTTTCTCCTTTTTTCATAGTATCAATACCTTGAAACTCTCTCAATTCTAATAAATCTCCTTTTACACAAGGAAGAATTATTTTTTTCTTATTATACCATTCAAGTATAAAATCATGTGTAAAGACTTCATCATCCATAGACCAATAAAGCATAACTGTATCTGCATTTATAAATTTCTCATTAGATTGAAGTTTTTGTAGAATGATTTTAGAACGTTTCTTTTTATCTCCTATATCTACTTTACTTTTAAGAGTTCTAATCTCTTTTCTAATTGATTTCTTTTGAATATCTATTTCCATAATTATTTAGGTTGATATGATGATAATCTTAAAATTTTCTCATAATCTCTTTCTTGAAGAATTTCCAAAGGAGATTTATCATTATTTTTTGCATAAGCTTTAACAATTTGTAAAGCAATCCAATTTGCAACTCTTCCTGGAGATTGACTTGGCATTCCAGAAGTATAAGGAGCATCATTTACATACTTGGTTATTGTAAAATAATCACTTGAAAAAAGATAATCTTTATCTATAAAGAAAGACCAAGAAGGAAGTTCATTATGAATACACCAATCATACTGATCTTTTGAGTATCCCATTATTTGAGCTTCTGAATTATTAGGAAATATTTTAGACATAGCATATAAAATTGAACCTTTATAAAGCATAGCACTAATTAGATTATTTTTTAAAGCTCTAGATGGAAAGTTGACTAAAAGTATAGATTTCATAATATCAAAAGGAATGTTTTCTTTTTTCATATTCTTCCTTTTATAAATAGGAATAGGTTGAGACATCATATTATAAAATCTACATCTTTCACCTAAATATTTATCTATAGAAATTGAAAGAATACCTTTATCAACAACAATAGATTGGTTAAATCCAGATATATGAAAATATAAATCTGGAATATTAACTTTTGGGAAATAATACTTTAAATATTTAAAAGAATCTTCTACCCTATTTTCAAGTTTTGAAACATCTTTAAAAACTAAAGCACAAGTATCGTATAATTGCCTTACATACTTATTTGTAATAAAATCTCTTAATTTATTTTTACCTAATTGAGTATCAATATCATAAATAGATAAAACACCCTTAGTGTACATATTCCAATATCTAAGATTTTGTTTCTTAATAGTATCGAATTGAGAATTATTATCAAGAGTATCTATCGTGAATAACATTGTATCAAAACGATTAATCTTAGTTTCAATATTAATATTAGAGATATCTGGCTTAGACGATGAATTACAAGAAAACAAAACACATAATAAAAAGCAGAATGGTAATAATTGTCTCATATGTGATATAAAATTAAATAGATTAATAAAATGCGAATAAAGATACATATATATTTTCTCATATAAAGAATAGAAAAAAGAATATTACTCTTAACTTTGCGTGTATAATTGACATATAAATATCATGAAAGTAGCAATTTCACAACTAAACTATCATGTTGGAAATATTAAATCCAACTGTACAAAAATATTAGGAGCTATTGAAAATGCAAAACAGAATAATGCTGATTTAATTGTATTTTCAGAACTCTCTTTATGTGGATATCCTCCATTAGATTTACTAGAAAAAAGAAGTCTCTTGAATGAAACAGAGAAATATCTTGAGATAATAAAAAATAATAGTAATGATATTGGTATTATTGTTGGAGCTCCAAGACTTAATAGTGAATCTGGAAAGAATTTATTTAATTCTGCTTTCTTTTTCGATAATAAAGAACTTGTATCTATTGTTGATAAAACATTATTACCAAGTTACGATGTATTTGACGAAAACAGATATTTCCAAGCAAATGACAATTTTGCAACAATAAACTACAAAGGTGAAAAAATTGCACTTACCATATGTGAAGATTTATGGGAAGAACAACAAGATATAGATAAATTTGTAAATAAGAATCTTTATAAAATTAGCCCTATGGATATTCTAATTAAAGAAAATCCTAGCCTAATGATTAATATTGCTGCCTCTCCATTTACAAGTTCTAAAAACAGAATTAGAAAAGAAGTTTTAGCAAATAAATGTATAAAATATAATCTACCTCTAATTTACGTTAATCAATCTGGAGCTAATACAGATATTGTTTTTGATGGAAATTCAATGGTTATTAATTCTAAAGGAGAAGTAATTAAACAATTAATAGATTTTAAAGAAGATCTTCAATATATTGAAACAAAAGATATTAATTCAGAGGCTCCAAATGAAAGAGATTTAAAAGGACATATCGAATTAATTCATGATGCATTGGTTCTTGGATTAAAAGACTATTTTACTAAAACAGGATTTAAAACTGCAACATTAGGACTTTCAGGTGGTATCGACTCTGCAGTAGTATGTGCCTTAGCTGCAGAAGCTCTAGGAAATGAAAATATAAGAGTTTTACTACTTCCTTCACAATTTTCTTCTGACCACTCAATAAAAGATGCAGAAGATTTAGCAAAGAATCTAAATATTAAATACGATATTGTACCTATAAAAAGTATATACGATTCTTTTGAAAATTCACTATCTGACATCTTTGCAGGAACTGAATTTAATGTAGCAGAAGAAAATATTCAAGCAAGAATTAGAGGGACTCTACTTATGGGTATCTCAAATAAATTCGGTAATATTCTTCTTAATACAACAAACAAAAGTGAAGCAGCTGTAGGATATGGAACTTTGTATGGTGACATGAATGGAGGTATTTCTTTACTTGGAGATGTATATAAAACAGAAGTCTTTGATTTAGCAAGATTTATAAATAAGGAAAGAGAAATTATTCCTATTAACACAATAGTAAAACCACCATCAGCAGAATTACGTCCTGATCAGAAAGATGAAGATTCTCTTCCTCCATATGATATACTAGATTATATTTTAACAGAATACATTGAAAAAAATACATCAGCAGAGGAAATTATTGCAAATGGATACGATACTGAGACTGTAAATAGAATTATACATCTAGTAAACTGCAACGAATATAAAAGATATCAAATAGCACCAACAATAAAAGTAAGTAATAAAGCTTTCGGACAGGGAAGAAGAATTCCATTAGTAGCAAAATATTAAATGATTTTTTATACATTTAATATTATTTTTTGAGAATAGAATAATTAGATAGAAGGTATGGTTATCACTGACAAGGAACAACATTCAAAAATATGTAACGCATGTATTAATAGTACAAATTCTATATTTAAAACTTTGTCAAAAGAAGAAAAAACTAATCTAAAAAAGAATATGATTGTTTTTTCTTTTAATAAAAATGAAGAGATATATAAAGAAGGAGATCGCCCTGAGGGTTTAATGTGTTTAGCATCTGGGAATGTTAAGATTTTTAAAGCAGGAGTTGGAGGTAAAGAACAAATTGTTCGTCTAGCAAAACCTATTGGTTTTATTGGATATAGGGCTCTTTTTGCACAAGAAAATCATATCGCTTCAGCTGTTGCTATGACTGCATGTACTATTTGCCTTATAAATTCTGAATGTGTACATAACCTATTAAGATCGAATTTTGATTTTAACCTTCAAATATTAAGAGCTCTTGCTACCGATTTAGGTTTTTCTAACAGAAGAACAGTTACCTTAACTCAGAAACATATTAGAGGAAGATTAGCAGAATCTTTACTTGTATTGATTGATACATATGGATTTGAGAAAGACAGAAAGACACTTGATGTTTATATATCTAGAGAAGATATAGCAAATCTTTCAAATATGACGACATCTAATGCTATTAGAACTCTCTCTAGTTTTGCTAGTGAGAATATTATTGAGTTATGTGGAAGAAAAATTAAGATTCTTGATAGAAAAATATTAGACAATATAAGTAAGATGGGATAAATAAAGGTGAGAATTATCTCACCTTTATTCACTTATATATACTCTTTTTACTCTTTCTGAAACGGATGTAAGAATTTCATATGGAATGGTTCCTATTTCTTCAGCTAATATAGAAACAGGATTCTTTTCACCAAAGATTATTACTTCATCTCCTACTTCAACTTGTATATCTGTAACATCAACCATACACATATCCATACAAATATTACCAACAGTTTTAGCGAGTTTATTTTTTATTAGAACGCTTCCAACACCATTACCTAATTTTCTATTAAAACCATCTGCATAGCCTATAGGGATAACAGCTATTTTAGATTCTCTAGACAAAATTCCTTTACATGAATACCCTACTACATCATCTTTTGAAACATGTTTTATCTGAGATATAGTTGTTTTTAATGTTGATACATTTGAAAGTTCAGTTTTAAGAGGACTTATGCCATATAAACCTAAACCTAATCTTACCATATCATATTGATATTCGTTATAAGCTTCTATTCCAGCAGAATTTAAAATATGACGCAAAATATTATAATCAAACTCTTGCATTAGAATATCAGAAGTTTCTTTAAATATTTTCAATTGTTCTAGAGTATAATCCTTTAGATTTTCATCATCTGCACCAGCTAAATGAGAAAATATTGATCTTATTTTTATTCTATCATTATCTTTCAAACATTTAACAAGAGAGGGTATTTCTTCTTCAATAAAGCCTAATCTATGCATTCCTGTATCAAGTTTTATATGAATTGGATAATTTCTAACTCCTGCACTATCTAAAGCCTTAGAAAATATTTTTAATTGCTCTATTGAATATATATTAGGTTCTAGCCCTTTATCTATCATCTTACTAAAGCTATATTCCTCTGGATTCATTACAATTATAGGAGTTGTTATTCCTGAATTTCTTAAACTAATACCTTCATCAGCAATTGCAACTGCTAGGAAATCTACTCTATTATATTCCAATATTTTAGCAATATCTACAAGACCACTACCATAAGAAAAAGCCTTCACCATTACAGTAATCTTAGTATTGTTCTTTAATAGAGATCTATAAAAATTAAGGTTTTCTTCTATTGCATTTAAATTAATCTCCAAAACTGTTCTATGAGCTCTCTTTTCTAAAACATTAGATAAATTTTCAAAATGAAATTTTCTTGCTCCTCTAAGTAAAATCACTTCATCTTTAAAAGATAATTTTTGAAAGTCTAAAAGAAATTCATTTGTAGATAAATAAGATTTTTTTTCTCCTTTAAAGAGGTGTATATATTTAGAAATTGATTGTCCAATACCTATAATTCTATCAATTCCCTTTACTTCTAAAATATTAGCTAATTTGTGATATAAAGTTTCAATTTTTATTGTTGATTCAATGAAATCAGAAATAATAATCGTCTTTTTCTTAGTATTCGATTGGCGTTTCATTAAATCAATAGCATATTCAATAGATGCTATATCTGAATTATAATAGTCATTTACTAAGATACAATTATTAATTCCTTCTTTTATTTCCAATCTCATTTCAACAGCACGTAACATTTTAATATTCTTCTGAATATATTCAATGTCTGTATTAATCAATAACAAGAAAGTAATACAGTTTAAGCAATTTTGTATAGAGGCTTTGTCTATAAAAGGAATTTCAATATTAAATGTATTTTCTAAACTTTTCAATTTAATCGTAGTATGTCTATCTTTAGATACTAAATCATAAATTACTAAATCAGCATCTTTAGATTTTCCCCAAGAATATATCCTTTCTTTTCCTAGTACATTACACGCAATATTAAAAGTCTCTATATCATCACTATTAACAACTATTTTTTTTGAATCTTTAAAGAGTTTTAACTTCTCCTTTAGTTTCTCTTCTCTAGAAGAAAAGTTCTGATCGTGTGCAATTCCAATATTTGTTAGAATTCCAAAATCTGGATTTATCATCTTTTGAAGAGAATTCATTTCACCTCTCTTTGAAATTCCTGCTTCAATTATTGCCAATTGGTCATTTTCTTCTAAAAGAGCTAAAGATAAAGGAACTCCTACTTGTGAATTATAACTTCTTGGACTTCTAACAATTTTCATTAAAGGGAAAAGAAGTTGAGCAAGCCATTCTTTTACTATCGTTTTTCCATTACTTCCAGTGATTCCCAAAACTGGATAAGAAAAACAACTTCTATAAAAAGTCATTAAGCGATGAAGAGAATTTATTGTATTTGGAACAACAAAAAAGCATGCTTCTTCATATTCAGAATACAAATCATCATATTCATCAATAACAAAAGCTCTAACACCTCTTTTATATAAAGATGTAATATAATCATGACCATTATTTACATCTCCTCTAATAGCAAAAAACAAAGTATTAGGAGCATAGAGTAAACGTCTACTGTCTACACTTATATATTTTATAATAATATTTGAAGAACATTTTACCTGAACCTCTAATATTTCAGCAATTTCATTTATTGAATATTTCATACTAATACAAATTTATAATAGAGGAGAGAATAAACGAGCAAAAGATTCTAAAATTTTATTTGTTTTTTTCCTTCTTGCCCAAGCCTGAGGGAGTATTATGTTTGTATATTCTAAATCTTTAAAAAAATCTTCTTCCAAACTGGCAGTTATACCCTTATCGTAGATAATAGCATTTATTTCAAAATTCTGCTCAAAACTTCTTGAGTCCATATTAGCTGTACCTACTGTAGATATTATACCATCTATCATCATTATTTTAGAATGATTAAAACCTTTATTATACTGATATACTTTAATATTTGCATCTAATAATTCTTGAATATATGAATTTGTACTCCAATATGTTATAAAAGAATCAGATTTTGCAGGTAACATAACACGAACATCAACACCTGACATAGCTGCAGACACAAGAGCCATTATCATTGATGGACCAGGCATAAAATAAGGTGTTGAAATATATACATTCTTTTTAGCTGAAGTTATAGCTGCAAAATAAGCTTGCTGAATACTAGCCCAATCAGAATCTGCACCTGAAGCTGCAAGTTGTATTAATGTTTCTTCTTCTTCATTTGTTTTTATATCAAAATGTGATCTATTAATTAAATTTTCACTCGAAACAAAATACCAATCTATTTGAAAAATCAATTGAAGATATGAAACAGCTTCTCCATGAATCAATAAATGAGTATCTCTCCATATACCTATATTTGGAATACCATTTATATATCTATCAGCAAAATTTAAACCACCTAGAAAACCATATTCATTATCAACTACAATTATTTTTCTATGATTTCTATAATTCGCTTTATGAGTAAGATATGGGAAATGTACAGGAGAAAAAGGATAAATCATTATTCCTGATTCTTTTAAATCGTGAATTCTATCTTTTTTAAGACTTAAACTACCTACTCC
This sequence comes from Marinilabiliaceae bacterium JC040, assembly GCA_022496785.1. GTDB lineage: Bacteria > Bacteroidota > Bacteroidia > Bacteroidales > Marinifilaceae > SNAP01. The sequence continues at coordinate 43,898 of SNAP01000001.1, forward strand.
ATCGTATATTATTCTTACTTTAATACCTTCTTTAGCTTTATTTCTAAGAATATTAAAGAGTTTATCTGTAAGTTCACCCTCTTCAAATATATAATATTCAAGATTTATAGACGTTTTTGCATTAGATATTATTTCAAATATTTTAGGAAAAGTTTCAGATCCATTATTTAATATTGAAACTTTATTTTTCTGAGAAACTAGAGCCTTTGAATTATTAAGAAGAAGCGTCATTATTTTCTTAATTTGCTTAAATTCCTCTCCTTCTATACTTGAAACTTTTTCTAATAAATCTTTCTGAGAATCACTCATAGCTTGTAGCCATTGCATATCTCCAAGACCTTTACGGGAAAACATTTTCTGCTTTCTATAATTCTGTCCGAAAAACAAATAAAGTATAAAACCTCCAATTGGGATTAAAATTAGTACCAATATCCAAGCAATAGTTTTAAGTGGAGATCTGTTTTCTAGTATAATCAATACAACAACAAATAATATCAATAGAACATAAACTATTGTAAGACCATTAAGTAGATTATTAGCTAGATCTGAAATTTTATCTATTTCAATCATATTTTTTTAACTTTGTTGTATGCAAACTATTTTATCTTTAAAACAACTTATCAGAAAAGAATTGTCTTCAATATATCCATTGGGTGAAATCAACTCTTTTATATATATTATTTTTGAACAAGTACTAAGTTACAAAAAAATTGATACTAATATTAATAATAAAGAGATTGTTAATGAAGAATCACTTAAAATAATATATAAGATTGTTGAACGCTTAAAGAACAATGAACCAATACAATATATCTTTGGAGAAACTGACTTTTACGATCTTGAATTTAAATTAAATAAAGATACTCTTATTCCTAGGCCAGAAACAGAAGAGCTAGTAGACTTAATTATAAAAGAAAACTTTAATAAAAATATATCTATTCTAGACATAGGAACGGGATCGGGTTGTATCGCAATTTCTTTAAAAAAGAATCTTCCTATCTCTAAAGTTTCAGCTATTGACATTTCTTCTAACGCGATATTAATGGCAAAAGAAAATGCAAAAAGATATAATCTTGAACTCAATTTTATTGAAGATGATATTCTAAATCCATCTAAAAAATATCCAATTTACGATATAATAGTAAGTAACCCTCCCTATATAAGAAATTCAGAAAAACGTTTAATGCTTAATAATGTTCTTGAATATGAACCACATAGAGCTTTATTTGTTGAAGATCTCGATCCTTTAATCTTTTATAGAGAGATAGCTATATTTGGAAAACAACACCTATCGCAAAATGGTATTATCTATTTTGAAATTAATGAAAATCTTTCATTAGAAACTAAAAACCTATTAGAAGATTTAGGATATAATGAAATTTCAATAATTAAAGATATTAATGACAGAGATAGAATAATAAAAGCCAAAAGATGATTATTGACAAAGAAAAAGCTAAAATAAGAATTGCAAAACAATGTAGTATAAAAGAAGTTTGTGAATTTGACGCTCGAACTAAACTACAGAAATTTGGACTTTCATATACAGAAATATCTGAAATAATTAATTGGCTTATAGACGAAAATTTTATTAACAATACTCGATTTGCTCAATTTTATGTAAGAGATAAATACCGTTTTAATAAATGGGGAAGAAATAAAATTGTTATGTATCTTAAAAGCAAGCATATAGACAGCAACAATATAAAACTTGCTCTTGAAGAAATAAATGAAAAAGAATATCTTGAAATTCTTTCAAATATTATTAAACAGAAATTAAACAGCACAACAAAAGAAAGTGACTATTATAAAAGAAAAGTCAAAATCATTAACAATGCTTTATCAAAAGGATTTGAGATGGATTTAATTATTAACATTGTTGATAAACTTCTAAAACAAAACGATTAAAAAATCTCAAGTATAAAACCAACTAAGAATGGAACTAGAATTGTTAATACTGTTCCACTAAAGATAGCAACTACAACATATTCTTTACCAGAACATTGCTTAGTCATAGACAATGTTGAATCCATAGAAGTAGCTCCTCCTGATGCTAAAGGTGCTAATTTTCCAAATAAGATTACTAACAATGGTGAGAAAAGTAATGTTATTATTTCCCTCATAATATTTGATAATAGAGCTAAAGCTCCTAATCTTTCTCCTTTTACCTCATTTATTATTATTGAAGATACCGAATAATATCCCATTCCTGAACCTACAGCAAGAGATTCTCCTATACTAATATCACTTAAAAACAAAGATACTATTGAAACTCCAACATAAGTTCCAATTAAAATAAAGAAAGGTAAAACAAGTAATTCTAATTTTACATTTCTAATAACATTTAAAGCACTTTTATCTGCTCCAACACTTATTCCAACTAAAAATAAAAGTATATACAAAGCATATGTTGATAAATCTTTATTCTCTAAAAATGCAGGAGTTGCTCCTGAATATCCTAATAAAAGACCTGCTACAAAAAAACCTACAATTATTAAACTACCTTTCATTCTTTCTAAAAAACCAGATGTAACAAAAATATGATGCTATACAACTTCCGATAATAGCTCCAACAGTTAATAAAAGAGCTTGAAGACCAATGGTATCCAGACTCGATATTAATTCTTCACGTAAACCTATTGAAATTCCTATAAGGAATAACAATAAATAAATAGAATAATTTAACAAAGGTTCTACCTTCTTTATTATCCTTTCCTTTTCTCTTATAATATACCCCAGAAGTATACCTATAAGCATAACTATCAAGACTTCAACCATATAAATTACATTTTAAGAACTCAAAAGTATAAAAACTTTACTAAAATATATAGTCTTATTCTGTTTCATTTATAATAAAAAGTCTATCTTTGCGGCGTTTTTTTAACATTCAAGTTTAAATAGATGAACAATAATAAAGCTTCAGAAGTAGGCGCTACTTTACTAGAAATTGGAGATATATTAATGGGTTCAGGTGCTAATACTATGCGAATTAGAGAAACGATGACTCGTATCGCTCATTCTCTTGGTTACAACATTGAATTAATGATTACCCATAGAGCTCTTTCAATTTCTTTATCAAACAAAGACGGTGATTTCGTCTTTTCAAAAATAAAAAGAATCTCTCCTCACGGTGTTAACTTTAGAGCTATTTCAGCAATTTGTCATATGAGTTGGAATGCTTTAGATGAAAAATGGTCTCTTGAGAAAATTAATAATGAGATTGCAAGAATTAAAAAATTAGCTCATTATCCTAGACTTGTATTATTGGTACTTGTAGCATTTGCTGATGCAGGATTCTGCCATAATTTTGGTGGAGGGTGGAAAGAACTACTAGTTACAGGTATTGCTACTTTTGTAGGAATGACTGTAAAACAGGAGTTCGGTAAAAGACACTATAATCCATACTTATGCGTTTATATCGCAGCTTTTGTAGCATCTCTTTTAGCAAGTTGTTCATATCTACTTCCTGTTGAAATGTGCAATGCTAAAGCTATTGCGACTTCGGTTTTATTCCTTGTTCCAGGAGTTCCTCTAATAAATTCTATAACTGATTTAGTTCAAGGAAATATACAAAATGGTGTCTTTAGAGGTATCAATGCATTTATTATTTGCTTTGCTCTTGCATGTGGATTATTTACAACAGCTTTAATCTTTAATCAAAATTTACTATGATAGATATCTTATTAAAACTACTAGGTAACGGTACTTGGGCCGGTATAGCTGCAATAGGTTTCTCTATAATATTTAATGTTCCTAAAAGAACTTTAACACCTATATTCTTTCTTGCATTTTGTGGTACTTTCACTAAATTCTTAGCAATGAATGTTGGTTTTGGTATTATTATATCATCATTCTTTGGAGCAATAGTTGTTGGATGCTTAACTCTTTATGTTGCAAGACACTTTTATACTCCTCCATTAATAGTTTCTATTCCAGGAGTTATTCCTATGGTGCCAGGTATATTTATATACAATTTTATACTTGGATTATTTAATCTGGGTTCAGGAAATATTTCTGATGATCCTAAAATTGGTAATTTTATCTTTTTTACTACAAATAACGGATTAAAAGCATTCTTTATTGTTATGGGATTAGCAATTGGTGTCGCTATACCTATGCTATTAACAAGAAAAGAATCTATCAGAGGTATAGAACACCATAAATCTTTAGGTTCGAACAAAAAGAAACACCTAAAAAAACAAATACAATAATTATTCTAAATATGGTTTTAGCAATTGTCTATATCTATAATAATATAAGATAGAGGCAATTGTTAAACCTACTGGAAAACCAAACCATAAGCCTACTGCACCAAAACCTAAAGGGAATGCACATAGGTAACTAAAAGGAAGTGATATTATAAAATAAGATATAAATGTTATTACGGCTGGTTTTTTAACATCTGCAAAACCTCTCAATACTCCAGCTAATACTATTTGTATTCCATCACTTAATTGATATGAAGCACACATTATTAACATTAAAGCTGCTAAATCAATAACCTCCTTTTTATCTGTAAATGCCAAAGGCAAGATATTCCTTCCTAATACATAAAATAAAACTATAATCAAACAATAAACCAAAGATAACCTTATACTTACAGTATTTATTGTTGATATCTTCTTATAATTATCTTCTCCTATCACGTGACTAACTCGAATTGTTGTTGCAGCACCAATACCTTGATATACCATAAATCCAACTGTTGATAAAGATACTCCTATTTGATGAGCTGCTAAACTAATATCATCTATCCATCCCATCATAATAGTACATACTCCAAAAGCAGAAGCCTCCATAACCATCTGTCCTGCTAAAGGCATTCCTAATACAAAAAAGTTTCTAATCCCTTCAAGTGTAACTCTAGAATCTTTAAAACCCATATAAAATTTTCTAAAAGATATTTTTCTTGCCAAGAATACATATTGTAGAATCATCATATAAATACGTGATAAAATAGTTCCTACTGCTGCTCCATAAAGTCCTAATTCTGGACAACCAAGCTTACCATACATAAAGCAATAGTTACCTATAACATTTATAATATTTGCTGTAAGCATAACTATCATTGATATTTTAGTATTTCCAATACCTTCATAGAATTGTTTAAATACATAAAATATTTGCATTGGTATTATTGAAACTGTCAATAACAGCATAAAATTTGTTGACTTTAAAATAATACTTGCAGGTTGATGCATAAATGGTATACAAAACGATAAAACTATCATTATTAAAACCATAATAATACCCATCAATAAATTAGATACTATACCATTTTTAAGAGCCCTACCAATGAATTTATAATCCTTAGTAACTAACCTCTGACCAACAACAGGAGTTACAGCAAAGGAGAAACCCATACCAAAGATTACTACTAATTGAAATAATGTGTTTGTAAAAGAAGCTGCTGCTAAATCTACATAACCTAACTGCCCAATCATAATATTATCTACAAGGCCTACCATTATTTGTCCAGCTTGTGCTATTATTACGGGGGTACTTAATAAAAGAGTTTTCTTATACTCTGAAAAAGGAATTGAAGTTTTCATTCTCTTAAACATACAAATAGATTTTAAAAATTACTTGATATTTAACGAGACCTTACCCTCAACAGATCATGCTATTTTATTTTTTGCAAGAAAGACATCTTGGGCTTCAAGGTGAGAAACTATAAAAAAGCACTCTATAGATATATTGAGTCGTTTTATTTTAGGCGACAAATATAATGAGTTTTATAAAAGCAACAAAAAAGGGCTATCAAAAGATAGCCCTTTTTTTATATAGCATAAATATTTCTATTTATGAATTTCATTTAAAATTTCCATCATCTTAATTGCTGATGCTGGTACTTTTGTTCCAGGACCAAAAATAGCCACTGCACCTGCTTCATATAAGAATTCATAATCTTGATGTGGAATAACACCTCCAACATAAACAAGAATATCTTCACGACCTAATTTCTTAAGTTCTTCAATAATTGCAGGAACTAGTGTTTTATGACCAGCTGCTAAAGAAGAAACTCCGATAACGTGAACATCATTTTCTACTGCTTGTTTAGCCGATTCTGCAGGAGTCTGGAATAAAGGACCCATATCAACATCGAATCCCATATCTGCATATCCTGTTGCTACAACTTTGGCACCTCTATCGTGACCATCTTGACCCATTTTTGCAATCATAATACGAGGACGACGTCCTGTTTTTTCTGCAAATGCATCAGTCATCTCTTTAGCTTTAGCAAAATCAGGATCATTTGCTGAAGCATTTGAATATACTCCGCTCACTGTACGAATTACTGCTTTATATCTTCCACAAATCTTTTCACAAGCATCAGAAATTTCTCCTAACGATGCACGCTCTTTAGCTGCCTCTACTGCTAATGCAAGAAGGTTACCTTCACCTGTCTCTGCACATTTAGTAATTGCTGCTAAAGCTGCTTGACATTTAGCTTCATCTCTATTTGCTTTCAACTCTTTCAATCTCTCAATTTGAGAAATTCTTACGGCTGTATTATCTACCTCTAGAATATCAATTGGATCTTCTTTCTCTAGACGATACTTATTTGTTCCAACAATAGTCTGAGCTCCTGAATCAATACGAGCTTGAGTTCTTGCTGCTGCTTCTTCAATTCTTAATTTTGGTACACCAGATTCGATAGCCTTAGCCATACCTCCTAGTTTCTCAACCTCTTCGATATGTGCCCAAGCTTTATCTACTAATTCCTTAGTAAGTGATTCTACATAATAAGAACCTGCCCATGGGTCGATTGACTTAGTTACTGTAGTTTCATCTTGAATATATATCTGAGTATTACGTGCAATACGAGCAGAGAAATCTGTTGGAAGAGCAATTGCTTCATCAAGAGCATTTGTATGTAACGATTGAGTATGTCCTAATGCTGCTGACATTGCCTCTATACATGTTCTTCCTACGTTATTAAATGGATCTTGCTCAGTTAACGACCAACCTGAAGTTTGTGAGTGAGTACGTAAACATAAAGATTTAGGATTCTTAGGATTAAATTGCTTAACAATCTTAGCCCATAATAAACGTCCTGCTCTCATCTTAGCCATCTCCATCATAGGATTCATTCCTATTGCCCAGAAGAAAGATAAACGAGGAGCAAAAGCATCAATATCCATACCTGCAGCAACACCTTTTTTCAAATACTCTAAACCATCAGCTAAAGTATATGCTAACTCGATATCTGCTGTTGCACCTGCTTCTTGCATGTGGTAACCAGAAATTGATATTGAGTTAAACTTAGGCATATTTTTTGAAGTATATTCAAAAATATCTGCAATAATCTTCATTGAGAATTCTGGTGGATAGATATAAGTATTACGCACCATAAATTCTTTTAAAATATCATTTTGAATTGTTCCTGATAATTTATCCAATGGTACACCTTGCTCTAAACCTGCTACAATATAGAAAGCTAATACTGGAAGTACAGCTCCATTCATAGTCATAGAAACAGACATTTTTTCCAATGGAATTTGATCGAACAATATCTTCATATCTAGAATAGAATCTACTGCCACACCTGCTTTACCCACATCACCAACTACTCTAGGGTGATCTGAATCATAACCTCTATGTGTTGCTAAATCGAATGCTACTGATAAACCTTTCTGACCTGCAGCTAAGTTTCTTCTATAGAAAGCATTTGATTCTTCTGCTGTTGAGAATCCTGCATACTGACGAATAGTCCAAGGACGTAGTGGATACATAGCAGAATATGGACCACGTAAAAATGGAGGTAAACCTGAAACATAATTCAAATGTTCCATTCCTTCAAGATCCTCTTTTGTATAAGCTGGCTTAACTGGAATCAACTCCGGAGTCATCCAATCTTTTTCAATATGATTTTTCTTCTCCCAATCTTGAGCAGCCATATCTGCTTTTCGAGAAGATAATATATCTATATCTTTGAAATTTGGTTTCATATTTTTCTAATTTAAAGTAGTTGAGATTAAATACCTAACTCTTGTTGATATCTTGTTAATTCTTCTAACACATTGTTCTTAACGTGAACAAAATTTGTTATTCCTTTTGCTTTTAATTCTTCTGCACAAGCAGGAGCTCCAGCCACTACTATAATAGCTTCTTTAGATAAATTCTCAAATACCTCTGAAGCATATTCTGCGTACTCATCATCAGAACTACAAACAACAACAATATTAGGTTGTTTTTCTCTACATACTTTAACACCCTCTTCTACAGTTGTAAAACCATTATGGTCTTCTACATCGAAACCTGCACATGCAAAAAAGTTACAAGCAAATTGTGCTCTCGCTTTTCTCATTGTAAGATTTCCTATAGGGAACATCTGTACTAAAGGACGCTTATTATCTTTTGAATATAAGTCTGTTTTTAATCTTAATTTCTCAAAAGCTTGAGATCCTCTATATAATGAAAGAGTCTCAATTTCTGAGTCTTCAGACTTGCAAGACATAGGTTCTAAAACACTTGCGTTTAGATCTTCTGTTATAGCTTCAGTAAAGTTAGGGAAGATATTAGTTCCTAATAAATTCTCTTTTCTACGAGCTATAGCTAAATCTCTATCTTTAGCTGTTTTAGCAACCATCTCTTGAATAAATCCAAGTTTTAAAGCAGCCATATAACCACCTTTTTCTTGAACTTCTAAGAATAATTCCCAAGCAGTTTTAATAATCGATTCTGTTAATTCTTCTACATAATAAGAACCACCTGCAGGATCGGCTACTTTACCTAAATGAGATTCTTCTTTCAATAAGATTTGCTGATTTCTAGCAACTCTTTCTGAAAAATCATCACTCTCCTTAAAGAATGAATTGTAAGGCTTAACAACTAAAGAATCAACACCACCTAATACAGCTGACATTGCTTCTGTTTGAGTTCTAAGCATATTCACATTAGCATCATAAATTGTTTTATTCCATTCTGATGTTTCTGCGTGAATATTCATCTTACAAGCATCTTCATTTGAAGGTGAATAAGCTTTAACAATATTAGCCCATAAATATCTTGCAGCACGGAATTTAGCTAATTCCATAAAATATTTTGATCCTACACCAAATTTGAATCTAATTCTTGGTGCGATATCATCAATATTCATTCCACGAGATAGTAATTGCTCAATATATTCAACACCTGCTGATAATGAGAATCCTAACTCTTCAACAATTGATGAACCTGCATTATTAAAATCTACTCCTCCTACTTCAATAACTTTCAATAAAGGCATATTTGAAGAAGATGATACAAGTTCTTTTAAAGAATCAAATTCTGCTTCTTCTGTTGTATCAAATTTTCCTACTAATGTGTATTTTCCTAATGGATTAACACTTACACCTCCATAAAGTTTTGAAACTTCTACTTTATTGTCTTTTGCTATTTCCTCTAAGAAAGAAATAACTTGTTTCAATTGAGTTCCACAAACAAAATTTATCTCAACACAGTCAAGAACAATTCCGTTTAATAATTTTGCTAAATCTTCTTTAGTGTACTCTACACTTCTATCTAAGATGAATCCTAAAGAATCAACTCCTTTATCAAGAATATCTAAAGCTTTTTTATTTGCTTCTGCTAAATCTTTAACTACGATATCTTGACGGATAAACCAGTTGTTATTATCCTTATGCTTTCCTCTTACATATGGGAAATCACCTGGATAAACATCTAGATTCTTCAACTCATCCATATTCTCTAACCTATAAAAAGGCTGAACATTGAAACCTTCGTTTGTTCTCCAAACTAGCTTTCTACTGAAATCAGCGCCTTTAAGGTCAGTAGTGATTTTGTCCATCCACTCTTGTGTAGAATTTGGGGCAAATTCACTAAATAACTTAGTGTTTTCTTTTTCTGCCATAATTTCTCTAAAATAGTTTACTCTAACTGTTTTCTATATTTTCAAATGTAAAAATACGTAATTTGTCTTATTACCAAAAAAAAAACGCTAGAAATTAGAAGTATACACCCTATTTAATTGCATATAAACTCTTTGTATTTAAATTTGTGCTTATAAATGGCACAAATTGAAAGATGTCATGAAAATGTTTTTATTCACATTTTATAAATTGATGTATAATTTAATACTAACAAATTATGTATAAAGAACTTCAAACTTTAGTTGAGAAATGTTGGGAAAATAAGAACCTTCTTAAAGAAGATAAATATATCCATGCCATAGAAAAAGTTGTAGAACTCCTAGATAAAGGAGAATTAAGAACTGCAGAAAAAATTAATGATGAGTGGCAAATTAACGAATGGGTTAAAAAAGCTGTCCTTTTATATTTCCCAACTCAAAAAATGGAAACTATAGAGGTCGGACCTTTTGAATTTCATGATAAAATAGCTCTTAAAAAGAATTATGCTGATCTTGGAGTTAGAGTCGTACCTCACGCTATAGCTAGATATGGATCTTTTGTCGCTCCTGAAGTTATTATGATGCCTTCTTATGTAAATATTGGTGCTTATGTAGATAGCGGAACCATGGTTGACACATGGGCTACAGTAGGTTCTTGTGCTCAAATAGGTAAAAATGTTCATTTAAGTGGAGGTGTCGGTATTGGAGGTGTTCTTGAACCTATACAAGCTGCTCCTGTTATCATCGAAGACAATTGCTTCATTGGTTCAAGATGTATTATTGTTGAAGGCGTTCATGTTGGTAAAGAAGCTGTATTAGGTGCTAATGTTGTTATCACTGGTTCTACTAAAATTATTGACGTTAGTGGAGATGAACCTGTAGAATATATTGGACACATACCTCCTCGATCTGTTGTTATTCCAGGAAACAGAAAAAGAACATTCCCTGCAGGAGATTACTACCTTCCATGTGCTTTAATCATTGGAAAAAGAAAAGAATCTACAGATTTAAAAACTTCACTTAACAATGCTCTTAGAGATTTTGACGTTGCAGTATAAACATTAGATATTATGAAAGAAGATATTAAAAAAGCTGTTGAAGTTCTAAATAAAGGAGGAATAATCCTTTATCCTACCGATACGATTTGGGGTATTGGATGCGATGCTACAAATGAAGAAGCTGTCAAAAGAATATACGATTTAAAAAAAAGAACAGATTCTAAATCTATGTTAGTTCTACTAGATAATCCTAATAGACTAAGATCATATGTAGATACTGTTCCCGATATTGCTTGGGATCTTATTGAAACTAGCGATAAACCTATGACAATAATATATCCTAATGCAAAGAATCTAGCTAAAAATCTTGTAGCAGAAGATAATTCTATTGGTATAAGAATTACTAACGAAGAATTTTCTGCTGAACTTGCTTTTAGATTTAGAAAACCTATAGTTTCTACTTCCGCTAACATTAGTGGTAATCCAGCTGCAAAGAACTTTAGTGAAATAGATAAAGAAATTATTGACAATGTCGACTACGTTGTAAAATACAAACAAGAAGACAATACTAAAAACTCTGCTTCATCTATTATAAAACTTGGTGTAGGAGGAGAAATTAAAATTATTAGAGATTAATTATGGCTACAATTATTAATATTGATACTTCAACAGAAGTATGCTCTGTATCTTTAAGCAAAGATGGAAATCTAATTGGTATTAAAGAAAATAAAGATGGACTTAAACATGCTCAATTAGTTACTCTATATATTCAAGATCTTCTTAAAGAAGCTAATCTTGAAATTAAAAACCTAGATGCTATTGCTGTTAGTAAAGGTCCTGGTTCATATACTGGACTAAGAATTGGTGTTTCTACTGCAAAAGGAATTTGTTATGGTGCTCAATTACCTCTAATAGCAATTGAAACTCTTCAAACTTTAACAGAAGGTGCTATTAATTCTATTGAGCAACCTAATAAAGATGCGTGGTTTTGTCCTATGATTGATGCTAGAAGAATGGAAGTATATAATGCGTTCTACGACATTAATAATAATAAAACAGTTGAAATCGCTGCTACTATTATCGATGATGAATCTTTCAAAGATATTCTAGATGAAAGAACTGTTTATTTCTTTGGTAATGGATCTGAAAAATGTAAAGAAACTATTAAACACCCTAATGCTATTTTTATCGATAATATTTCTAATTCTGCTTTAAATATGATAACTTTAGCTCATAAGGCCTTTAATAATCAATCATTTGAAGATGTAGCTTATTTCGAACCTTTCTACTTGAAAGATTTTGTTGCTACTACTCCAAAGAAAAAGATGTTCTAAATTATGAAGAAAACTCTTATCTGTTTTGCCATTTGTATCTATTCTTTTCTTTCTTTTGCTCAAGAAGATTGTTTTAAACCAGGAGAAGAATTATTCTACAATTTTAGATATGGATTCATTAATGCAGGTAAGGGATCTTTAAAACTTAAAACAAAATCATATAAAAATATAAATTATCTATTTGCTGAAGCTATTGGTAAAACTACAGGTATCTTTTCTCTTTATAAAGTAAAAGATGTTTATGGATCGTATATCGATACTAAAACAGATTTACCAGTAGCTTGCATTAGAGATATCAAAGAAGGATCTTACGTTAGATACGATGTTGGCACATTCCATAGAGACTCTTCGATGGTATATTCTTCTCAAAAAAAGAAATTCATTAAAGTAAAAGATAATGCTCTTGATATAGTTTCTGTATACTATTTTATTAGAAAACATTGTATTCACAATAATATGCAGAAAAATGACACTATTTCAATGAATACATATTTCGATTGTGAACCTTTTGATATAAAGATTATTTACAAAGGGAATGAAATTATAAAATCTAAATTTGGGAAAATTAAATGCTATAAATTTATTCCTCTAGTAAAAAAAGGAAAACTATTCACTTCTAAAGATAATATAGAACTATATATTTCCGCTGACAATAATAAAATCCCTATTAAGGCGCGATTTAAAATATTTATTGGTGCCTTCGTATGCGAACTCGATGGTTTTAGAGGGCTATCTCATTCTTTTAGAATTATTAAGTAAGTATTTATTCATGTTTTTCTTTAAAAATAATCTGATTTAAGCATTAATTATTTAATTTTGCGAGGAATTTTCTTTAACAAGTATATAATAATCAATTAAATAAACACAATATGGCAGATACTACAGATATCAAAAATGGAGTTTGTATAAAATTCAAAGAGGGTTTATATTCAGTTGTTTCTTTTCAACATGTAAAACCAGGTAAAGGTCCAGCTTTTGTTAGAACTAAATTAAAAAATGTTGTTACTGGTAAAGTAATCGACAATACTTTTAACTCAGGAGTTAAAATTGACATTGCAAGAATAGAGAGAAGATCTTATCAATTCTTATATAAAGATGATATGGGTTACAATATCATGAACACTGAAACTTACGATCAAATAGCTATTGAAGAAAGTCTTATCAACTCTCCTCAATTCCTTAAAGATGGTGATATTGTTGAACTTGTTTCTCATGCTGATACTGAAACTCCTCTTTTCGTTGAGCTTGCTCCTAACACTGTTTTAGAAATTACTTACACAGAACCAGGACTAAAAGGTGATACTGCATCATCTACAGCATTAAAACCAGCTACTGTTGAAACAGGTGCAACTGTAATGGTTCCTTTATTTATCAATCAAGGTGATAAAATTAAAATCGACACTAAAGAAGGTTCTTATATGGAAAGAGTTAAAGCTTAATCCTATTATAAATACAAAAAAAAGCCAAGTATTTAATAATACTTGGCTTTTTTATTTCTTTTAATTAAGATTTTTAATCTCTAGTAGTTTAAGATGTTTTATTCACATAAGTGACCTAAAACCTCTTTAGCAGCCTTCTGCTCTGCCTCTTTTTTTGAATTACCTTTCCCTTCTCCAAGTAGATCTCCTTCGATTAAGATATGAGATATAAAAGCATTTCCTTTTGAAATTGGAACTATATCTTCTGTATTAAAAACAAGATCCTTTTTATGCTTCTGTGCCCACTCTACCAACCTACTCTTATAATTTGTATCTAGCTCAACAAGCTTTTCTATATCTATATATTTTGGGAATATATGTCTCTCAATAAAATCTTTTGTAACGGTATAACCTTGATCTAGATATATAGCCCCTATAAAAGATTCAAAAACGTCTCCGTAGATATGCTTATTTCTTGATAAATCAGCTTTCGCTATTACTTCCTTGTCTAGTCCAAGTTTAATAGCTAATTTATTAAGAGATTGCCTACTTACAATTTTTGATCGTAATTGAGTTAAAAATCCTTCCCCTTTATATGGAAAAAACTTATAAAGCATTTCGGCGACAATAGATCCTAAAATAGCATCACCTAAAAATTCAAGCCTTTCGTTATTTATCGCAAATCCATCTTTATAGACTGATGCCGATCTATGAACTAAAGCCAAGCGAAAGATATCTTCATTTTTAGGAACAAAGCCTAAATCTGAAATAGACAATCCATAAAACTTCTTCCTAGAAAAAAGGCGAAGTTTTATGGATTGTATCAGTTTTGTCTTCACAAATACCTATTCTGCTATTTGTTTAACAACTATACATGCATTGTGACCTCCAAAACCGAATGTATTACTCATTGCAACTTTGATATCCCTTTGTTGAGCCTTGTTGAATGTAAAATTCATTTTAGGATCCAGCTCTGGATCAAGTTCAAAATGGTTAATTGTCGGAGGTACTAATGAATTATTCATAGCCAATACAGATGCAATTGCTTCGACAGCTCCAGCTGCACCAAGCAAGTGACCAGTCATAGACTTAGTTGAACTAATGTTTAATTCATAAGCATGTTCACCAAATACTCCTTTAATAGCACCTGGTTCTGAAATATCTCCAAGACCTGTTGATGTACCATGTACATTGATATAATCAACGTCTTCTAGATTTACATTAGCATCTTCTAATGCTAATTTCATAACATCTAATGCTCCCTCTCCAGATGGGGCTGTCATATGATATGCATCATCATTAACTGCACCTCCTGCAAGTTCTGCATAGATTGTAGCTCCACGTTTTACAGCGTGGTCATACTCCTCAAGCATCAATGCTCCTGCTCCTTCAGCCATAACAAATCCATCTCTGTCTTTGTCAAATGGTCTTGAAGCTGTTTTTGGATCATCATTTCTTGTTGATATAGCTTTCATTGAATTGAAACCACCTACACCTGCTTGTGTAATTGCAGCTTCAGATCCACCAGCTAACATCATATCTGCTTTTCCTAATCTTATCTCGTTAAATGCAGAATAAATTGCATGAGATGAAGATGAACAAGCTGATACTGTTGTGAAGTTTGGTCCTTTAAAACCATGTTTAATTGCGATATGACCACCAGCCATATTTGCAATTATTTTTGGTATATAAAATGGACTAAATCTTGGAGTTCCGTCACCTAATACGAAGTTTTTATCTTCTTCGTAAAAAGTTTCTAATCCTCCAATACCTACACCCCAAATAATTCCTACTCGTTTAAGGTTGATTCCTTCAGTCATTTTTGCATCGGCTATAGCTTGATCTCCAGCTATAATTCCAAATTGCGAAAAACGATCTAATTTTCTCACCTCTTTACGATCAAAAAATGCTTTTGGGTCGTAATTTTTAACTTCACAAGCGAACTGAGTCCTAAACTTTGAAGCATCAAAACGAGTAATAGGGGCAGCTCCACTAACTCCGTTTTTCAAGCTGTCCCAAAACTCTGAGATGTTATTACCTACTGGGTTTATTGTCCCAAGGCCAGTTATAACTACTCGTTTTAATTCCATGAATTCTTAAATTGAATTATTAACTAAGCGTTTGCTTCTACATAAGAAACTGCATCACCTACTGTTGCAATTTTTTCTGCTTGATCATCTGGAATTGTAATATTGAATTCTTTTTCAAATTCCATGATTAACTCAACTGTGTCTAAAGAATCAGCACCTAAGTCATTTGTGAAACTTGCTTCTGGCTTTACTTCTGATTCATCAACACCTAACTTGTCAACGATAATTGCTTTTACTGTAGTTGCAATGTCAGACATAACTTTAATTTTTAATTGAACAATAATTTTTTCTTTTACTAATAGATCTAAATCCCTATTAAACGGAATTTTAGAGTCTAATTAGTCGCAAAGTTATATTTTATTTTTTTCTATGAAAATTTTTTCACTCAAACTTAAAGTTTTTATACTTTTAGAGCTTATAAATTTATAAAAATCAAACCATGACTAATATAGCCCTATTCGCTTCTGGTTCAGGAACTAACGTAGAGAATATTACAAAATATTTCTCTGAAAATAAAGAAATTAATGTGGTACATTTATTTTGTAACAAACAAAATGCTTTTGTACTAGAAAGAGCTAAAAATCTTCAACTTCCTTATACTGTGTTTAATAGAGATGAATTTTACAATTCTAATGATATTATTAACAAATTAAACACACTTGATGTTGACTATATCGTTCTAGCGGGTTTTTTATGGTTAATCCCTCAGAATCTAATTCATGAATTTCATAACAAAATAATCAATGTTCACCCTGCTCTACTTCCTAATTACGGAGGTAAAGGTATGTATGGTATGAATGTACATAATGAAGTTATCAAGAACAAAGAAAAAGAATCAGGTATAACAGTACATTTCGTGAATGAGAAATATGATGATGGAAATATTATTGCTCAAAAGAAATGTTCTATAGATATCAACGATAATCCTAACGACCTTGCTGAAAAAATACATAAATTAGAACAAAATTTCTTCCCTTCTATTATTGAAGACTTAATTAATAACAATATCTAATATGCATAAATTTACACACCTTCATGTCCACTCTCAATTCTCAATTCTTGATGGTGCTACTAATATTAACCTTCTAGTTGAAAAAGTAAAAAATGATGGTATGTCTGCTGTGGCTCTTACCGACCACGGCAATATGTATGGAACTAAACTGTTCTATGATATTTGTAAATCTAATGGAGTAAAACCCATTCTTGGAATTGAAGCTTATGTTGCAAGAAATAATAGATTCTCTCAATCTAATAAAGAAGATAGGTCGGGACATCACCTTATTGTACTTGCTAAAAACGAAAAAGGATATCAAAATCTTGTAAAACTCACTTCTCTATCTTTTATAGAAGGATTCTACTACAGACCCCGAATTGATAAAGAAATACTTGAAAAATATAAAGAAGGATTAATAGTTTCGTCTGCATGTCTTGGAGGTGAAATTCCTCAGAAAATCATGAATAATGATATTGAAGGTGCAAAAGAAGCTGCCAAATGGTATAAATCTGTCTTTGGAGATGATTTCTATTTAGAAATTATGAGACATAAATCTGGTAATCCTGAAATAGACAATAATATATACAACAATCAAGTATTATGCAATGAAGCTATTATTAAGATTGCTAAAGAACTTGATATAAAAGTCATTGCTACAAATGACGTTCATTTTTTAAACGCTGAAGATGCAGAAGCTCACGACATCCTTATTTGCTTAAATACTGGTAGAGATATCGACGACCCAAATAGAATGAGATATACTAGACAGGAATGGTTTAAAACTCAAGAAGAAATTAACACTCTTTTCGAAGATATACCAGAAGCAGTTAGTAATACTCAGGAAATAACTGACAAAATTGAGATCTATGAACTCGATCACGATCCTATTATGCCAGACTTCCCTATACCAGAAGAATTTAGTGATGATGATGATTATTTAAAATATCTTACTTACGAAGGTGCCAAAACAAGATATGGCGACCCTATGCCTGATGATATAAAAGAACGTATAGATTTCGAACTTGAAACTATAAAAAATATGGGATTCCCAGGATACTTTCTTATTGTTCAAGATTTTATTAGAGCTGGTAGAGACATGGGGGTAATTGTTGGACCTGGTAGAGGTTCTGCAGCTGGTAGTGCTGTTGCCTATTGTACTGGTATTACAAATATCGACCCTATAAAATACGATCTACTTTTTGAGAGATTCTTAAACCCAGACAGAATTTCCATGCCCGATATAGATATCGACTTTGACGATAACGGTCGTCAACAAGTTATGGACTGGGTAACTGAGAAATATGGTAAAGATAAAGTAGCACATATAATCACTTTTGGTTCTATGGCAACTAAGTCTGCCATTAAAGATGTTGCAAGAGTTTTAAGACTAGAACTTTCTGAAGCAAATAGATTAGCTAAGATGGTTCCAGAAGGTCCTAAAATGTCATTTAAAAAGGCTTATAAAGAGAATCCTGATCTTGAGAAAGAAAGAAATTCCTCTAATTCTCTTATTAGTAAAACCTTGGGACTTGCCGAGATACTTGAAGGATCGATAAGGCAAACAGGTGTTCACGCATGTGGAGTACTTATTGGTAAGTATCCTCTTATCGAAAACATTCCTGTTACTCCATCAAAAGATGACGATTTATTAACTACACAGTATGATGGTAGATTTGTTGAACCTGTAGGAATTCTTAAAATGGACTTCTTAGGGCTAAAAACATTATCTATTATAAAAGATTGTCTGCTAAACATTAAAGATTCTAGAAATATTGATATTAATATAGATGAAATTCCTTTAGATGATGAATTAGCTTTCAAACTATTCTGTAATGGTGAAACAACAGGTATATTCCAGTTTGAATCTCCTGGTATGAAAAAGCATTTAAAATCTCTTCAACCAAGTAGATTTGAAGATTTAGTTGCAATGAATGCCCTATATCGCCCTGGTCCAATGGAGTATATTCCTAAATTTATTGAACGTAAACACGGGCGTGAAGAAATAATATACGACCATCCATTAATGGAACCTTACTTGAATAATACCTATGGAATTACAGTATATCAAGAGCAGGTGATGTTACAATCTCGTGCCCTAGCAGGATTTACTCGTGGTATGTCCGATTCCTTAAGAAAGGCTATGGGTAAAAAGAAGATTAAAGAAATGGATAAACTTAAAGTTAAGTTTATTGAAGGATGTCATGCTAATAAAGAGTTTGTAGAAGGCTTTGAAAAGAATAAAAACACAAATAAAAATTACACAGAAAACAAAATAAAAACTCTTGACGATTTAATTGAAAAGATATGGAGCGACTGGGAAGCTTTTGCTTCATACGCATTTAATAAATCTCACTCTGTTTGTTACGCTTATATCGCATACCAAACAGGTTATCTTAAGGCTCATTATCCTGCTGAATTTATGGCTGCTGTACTTTCTCACAATTTATCTCAAATTGAGAAAGTAAGTATATTTATGGATGAATGTAAAAGAATGGGAATTCCTGTTCTAACTCCTGATGTTAACGAATCATTAGATCGATTTGCAGTTAACAAAAAAGGAGAAATTCGTTTTGCAATGTCAGCTATAAAAGGTGTTGGGGATGCTGCTGTTAACACTATAATTACAGAAAGAAAAGAAAATGGAACTTTCACTGATATCTACGATTTCTTTAAAAGAGCAAACTTAAGAACTGTAAATAAAAAAACAGTAGAAAGTCTTATTATGGCAGGAGGTTTTGATAGCTTTGGATACAACAGAAGTCAATTCTTCAACTCTCCTAACGCTAAAGATACTATTCTTGAAAACCTTATTCGTTTTGGAAATAAAGTACAAGAAGAAAACAACAATAGCGTATTATCTCTATTTGGAGGTATGGAAGATTTCTCTATTAACAACCCAGAAATTCCTGCTTGCAACGAATGGACTGATATTGAAACTGCCAATAAAGAAAAAGAATTAATTGGTATTTATCTTACTTCTCATCCTCTTGATAATTACAAAATAATTGTTGATAACTATTGTACTCCAACTAAGAAACTAAACGAAGACTTAGAACAATTCAGAAATAAAAATATCAAGATAGCAGGTATTGTTTGTGAATCGAGAGAAGGCATGACTAGAAAAGGCAATCCTTTTGCAATCTTTAAAATTGAAGATTTTCAAGACACATTTGAAATGCCTCTATTCTCTAGAGATTATATCGATTACAGAAATTATGCAGTTATAGGTTCTTCTATCATTATTAGTGGTAGAGTTCAAGAAAAATCTTGGTCTAAAAACAAAGAGCTTGAATTTAAAATCAATAAAATTGAATATTTATGCGACATTAAAATTCAAAATGTTGATATACAAATTGATGTAACGAAATTAAATGAAGAATTATTAACAGAATTAAAAGCTATACTAGATAATAATATAGGTGATACTCAGGTATCTATATCGTTAATTGATAATAATGGAATTAAAATATCTGGTGTTTCTAGAAAATATAAACTAGATATACCTAAAGATTTTTTAGAATATTTCGCCAATTTCGATGCTATTAACATTAAAATTACCTAAATTGCATTCGATATATATAAATATTAATTCATAAAAAATTACGAATATGGCTATTATTGTAAATGATAGTAATTTTGAAGAAATCGTCCTTAAATCTGATAAACCAGTGCTTGTTGATTTTTGGGCTGAATGGTGTGGACCTTGTAAAATGATGCTTCCTATCGTTGAAGAATTAGCTAGTGACTATGATGGTAAAGCTGTCATTTGTAAAGTTGATGTTGACAGTTGTCCAGAAACTGCTGCTAAGTTCATGATTAGAAACATTCCTACTATTCTTATAGTTAAAAACGGTCAAGTTGTTGACAAACAAGTAGGAGCATGTGCAAAAAATGCATTAGCTGATAAAATTGAAGCAGCTATGTAAGTTATTACAACTTTATAAAACAAAAAAAGCAAGCTATAAAGCTTGCTTTTTTGTTTATATTATTGGAATTCTTCTTACTTCTCTTCTAAAGTTTTACTTTCTGCAATCTTTTCTAAACCTTTATTCATTTCAATATCTAAAAGCTCTCTTTGCTTAGTAAAAGCTTGCATATTCTTCTTCTTTATTGGATTCTTACTTGGAGATTCTAATCTTAAAGGATTTATTGGCTTACCATTCTTCAATACTCTAAAATCCAAATGAGGACCAGTAGCTAAACCTGATTGACCAACATAACCAATTGTTTGACCTTGTTTAACACGAACCCCTATTCTCATACCTTTTGCAAAACGAGAAAAATGCATATACTGAGTCTTATACACAGAATTATGCTTTATTGTTAGATATCGTCCTCCTCCTTTTCTTTGGAATCCTTTCTTTACAATTTTACCATCTCCAATACTATGAACTGGTGTTCCTGTTGGTGCTGCATAATCTACTCCATGATGTGCTCTATATATCTTTAATACAGGATGAAATCTTCTATTCGTAAAACGAGATGATATTCTAGAAAACTTTAATGGAGCTTTCAAAAATGACTTCTGAAGACTTTGACCTTTAGCATCAAAATATCCTAACTTCCCACTTTGATTATATTGATATGCAGTATAATCTTTTCCATCATGATTAATCACTGCTGCTAAAATTTCAAAATCGTTTATTGGCTTATCCTCAATAAATACCTGCTTATATAGAATTTTAAAACTATCACCTTTAGCAATACCAAAGAAATCTACAGTCCATTGATATATATCAGCAATCTCTAAACACAGCATTGGACTTGTTCCTGCATCCTGCATAGCCAAATACAAAGAAGAATTTATTACTCCCTCAACAGTCTTTCTTTTATAAGTAACCTCTTTTTCTCCTGTATATACATTAACATTATCATGTAAATCAAAAACTACATAATCTTTAGCAGAAATCTCATACACAAAATATTCAGGTACTCTAAGTGAATCTTTACTAAAAAGTATTGAATATTTTCTTCCTGATCTTATCTTTCTAACATTAAAAATATCCTTAGATTTTTTTACTATTTTATGTACTACATTAGGTCCGACATTATATTTATCTAGAATTGTTGAAAGAGTTTGATTCCTTTTAACTTTAGAATTCTTAATTTCAAAATCGTCAGTATTAAAACCATATTTAAGATGTTTCTGTTGTTTCTCTAAAGGATCTACTATTACATCATTCACTGTACTATCAAAACTGTATTTTTGTCCTCCAATCAAATATATCGACATTCCTACAATTACAATAACTAATGCTGCAATAATAATTCTTAACAGCGATTTTTCATCAATCTTCTTACCCATGGTTAAATATTTCTTTGTGTGACTATTATTTTGATACTAATTTACGGCTTTTAATACAAAATAAAAAGAATAAAATAAGTCCAACTCCTATTCCTAAACTATAACTTAAAGTATGATTTAAATACAAACCACCATTTTTTATAGGTGCTATTAAGAAATATGTAACACAAACTATAGTTAAAAAGAAAGCTGGTATAGATAAAAAATAATGAGCTTTATTATTTTGTTTCAAGTAGCTAGCTCCAGTCCAAAGCATGATTGTTGCCAAAATTTGATTTGCTATTCCTAGATACTTCCATATTGTAGAAAAATCCATTTGTGATAAAATATATCCTAAAACAAATAATGGAATACTTATTAACAATCTTGAAGAAACTTTTGCTTGAGACATTTTAAACATATCAGAAAGTATCAATCTTGAAGATCTAAATGCAGTATCTCCTGTTGTTATAGGACAAGCTACCACACCTACTATTGCAAATATTGCACCTATTTTCCCTAACCAAGAATTACAAATTTCATTTACTATCCATGCAGGATCGTGACCAGCAGCAATTGTTGAATTCAATCCATCTACTCCTCCAAAGAAATTCATAGCAGCAGTGGCCCAAATCATTGCAACTATTCCTTCTGCAACCATTGCTCCATAAAATATAGGTCTACCATATTTTTCATTTGTCATACATCTTGCCATCATAGGAGATTGAGTAGAATGGAAACCAGATATCGCTCCACACGATATAACTACAAATAGCATTGGAAAAAGAATATTATTCTCTGGATTTGAATGGAAATTACGCATATTATCGAATGTCAATTCTATTAAATTTAAATCTCCAAAGAAGTAATTATAAACAATTGAACCTCCAACACCTACTGCCATTAACAATAATGCTGCACCAAAAAATGGATACACTTTACCTATTATCTTATCTATTGGTAATAAAGTAGCTATTAGGTAATAAGCAAAAATAATATATAACCATAAATTTTTACCTCCACCTGTTAAACTATCTAATAAACCTGCAGGACCTGTAACAAAAGCTACACCTACAAATACTAATAATACTAAAGTAAAAACACGAAGAACCATTTTCACATTATTACCCAGATATTTACCTACAATCTCAGGAAGACTCATCCCTTTATCTCTCACCGAAAGCATTCCTGAAAAATAATCATGAACTCCTCCCATAAATATACACCCTAGAACTATCCACAGATAAGCCATAGGTCCATACATTGCTCCTAGTATAGCACCAAATATTGGCCCTAGTCCAGCAATATTAAGAAATTGAATTACAAAAATCCTCCAAGGTTTCATTGGAAAAAAATCCACTCCATCTTGAAGTTCCAAAGCAGGCGTTTTTTTTGATTTATCCATACCAAAAAATCCGTCGATAAATTTACCATAAATCGCATAGCCTATAACTAATAGTATAAGCGATAATAAAAACGTAACCATTTTTTTGTTTATTTGTTGTTTATAATGTATTAAGAATTTTCTTTATACCATTTCAAAATCCAACTGCTTAGCTAATAAATTAGCATTTACTACTTTCACCATCACTCTATCACCTAACTGATAAATTTTCCCATGGTGTTTACCTACTATTGCAAATGCTTTTTCATCAAAAGCATAAAAATCATCTTCTAATTTTGTTATTCCTATCATACCTTCACACTTGCTCTCTTCCAACTCTACATACAAGCCCCATTCTGTAACTCCAGATACAGTTCCCCAAAATTCTTCTCCAATTTTGTCAGACATAAATTCAACTTGTTTATATTTTATTGAATCTCTTTCTGCATTTGCTGCTAAAGATTCCATCTCAGAACAATGTTTACAGTAATTTTCATATTCTTCTTCATCAACAGATTTCTTTTTATCAAGATATCTTTGAATCAATCTATGAACCATCATATCTGGATATCTACGAATTGGAGATGTAAAATGAGAATAAAAATCAAAAGCTAAACCATAGTGACCGATATTTGAAGTTGAATATTGAGCCTTTGCCATTGTTCTTACAGCAAGAGTTTCCAATAAATTCTGTTCTGGTTTATCTTTTACATCTGCCAACAAACTGTTCATTGTATTTGTCAAACTTCTTCTAGTATCCGTTTTTATACCATATCCAAAACGTGCAATAAACGAATTAAAAGAATTTAGCTTTTCTTCATTTGGTTGATCATGTATTCTATATACAAAGGTCTTAGCTTTCTTATCTTTACCAACAGCACCTATCGATTTTGCTACATATTTATTTGCTAATAGCATAAATTCTTCAATCAATTTATTAGCATCCTTCGATTTCTTGAAATAAACTCTTATTGGTTTACCTTTTTCATCTAATTCAAATTTTGCTTCTGATCTATCGAAATCTATAGAACCCCTACTAAAACGTTTCTTTCTTAATTCCTTAGCAAGTTCATCAACTTTTAAAATTTCTTCCTTATAATCACCTTCTCCTCCTTCAATAATCTCTTGAGCATCTTCATATGCAAATCGCTTATCCGATTCTATCACTGTTCTTCCTATCCAATGTTTAATAACATTTGCTTGAGAATCCATCTCAAAAACACATGAAAATGTATATTTCTCTTCATTTGGACGTAAAGAACAAACTCCATTACTCAACCTCTCAGGCAACATAGGCACAACTCTATCTACTAAATAAACAGAAGTTGCTCTTGCATACGCTTCTCTATCTAAAATACTTCCAGGAGTAACATAATGAGTTACGTCTGCAATATGGACTCCTATTTCATAATTTCCATTTTCTAGGACCTGAAAACTCAATGCATCATCAAAATCTTTTGCATCTTTTGGGTCAATAGTAAATGTTGGTACCTTTCTAAAATCTCTCCTCTTAGCAACCTCTGAATC
Source organism: Marinilabiliaceae bacterium JC040 (assembly GCA_022496785.1). GTDB lineage: Bacteria > Bacteroidota > Bacteroidia > Bacteroidales > Marinifilaceae > SNAP01. The sequence continues at coordinate 68,777 of SNAP01000001.1, forward strand.
TAATATTCTATCATCTATATCATCAGCAGCTGCTAGAACTCTCTCATCAAAATTCGCAGGTAAATCATATTCTGCCAATATAGCATGCATTTCTGTTTCATTATCTCCTGGTTTTCCTAAAACAGCTATCACCTCCCCAACAGGATTTTTTTGTTTTTTAGGCCAATCTATAATCTTTACAACTGCTTTAAAACCATTTTTAGCTCCATTTAGTTTATCAATAGGTATAAAGATATCATAAGGCATACGTCTATCAGAAGATACTAAAAATGCAAAATTCTTTGAAATCTCCATTGTTCCAACAAAATTCTCTCTTTGTCTATTAACAATTTCAACAACTTCACCTTCTAATTGCTTATTTTTTCTCTTTGCAAAAACCATTATTTTCACTTCATCCTTATGTAGTGCATGGTGAAGATTCGACTGGCTAACAAAAACATCATCTTCCAAATCGTCACAAACTATATAAGCTGTTCCACGAGATGTCATATCTACTATCCCATTTATTAAAGATCGTCTTTGCTTAATCATAAATAAACCTGTAGATTTCTCCTCTAAACGTCCTGCTTCTTTCATCTCCTGAAGACATTCATAAACCATCCTACTTTCACCATTGGTCTTTATTCCCAATTGCTTGGAGATATATTTATAATTATATGACTTATTTACATCCTGTTGAAATATATTTAATATCGCGTTATAAAGAACTTTCTTGCTATAACCCTTACTTTTCCCCACTTTTTTTCTTTTCGTCTCTTTCTTTTTCGCTTTTCGTGCCATATTTCTTTATTTTTATTATACAAACTTACCAAAATCACAAGATTTATATACATTACTCGTATAATTTATCACTTTTTTTTTGGGATATTTAATTTTTCACCTATATTTGCAAGGCAATTGAGAAGGGCGATTAGCTCAGTTGGTTCAGAGCACTTGGTTTACACCCAAGGGGTCATAGGTTCGAATCCTATATCGCCCACATAAGGAAAGCATTTAGCTTTCCTTTTTTTATTTATTTAAATCAATATTATTTCAAAAAAAACTGATAATAATTTGGAGGAAAATAAAATTTACCTATCTTTGCAACGCAATTGAGAAGGGCGATTAGCTCAGTTGGTTCAGAGCACTTGGTTTACACCCAAGGGGTCATAGGTTCGAATCCTATATCGCCCACAAAGTTTTGCAATATCCTTATCATTGCAATTCTTTTTATAAAATAAGATAAGGGCGATTAGCTCAGTTGGTTCAGAGCACTTGGTTTACACCCAAGGGGTCATAGGTTCGAATCCTATATCGCCCACAAAAAAGGAAAGCATTTCGCTTTCCTTTTTTTTATCTAATTCTGTAAATTAATAAAATTTCTAAACTTATCTTATTATTTAAGATACATACATCTTTCATTCATCTATGCAACTATCTTCTAGCATAAAAGATATAACACATTAATAAATATTGCTAAAAGTATTTAAAGAATACTTAAATTTGTATGTAACAATCTATTATTACTATCTATTTCTTGAATTGAAATTAGGAGAAAATATCAATTATGATATTCATTGTGAACAGGTGATAATTTTTTCTTGTAGAAATTAATCTTAAACATTATGACACAACAAAATAAAATACAACTATTCGAATCACGAAAAGTTCGTACTATTTGGGATGATGATGAAGAGAAATGGTATTTTTCTATTATTGATGTAGTTGATGTATTAACTGACAGTATCAATCCTACTGCATATTGGCGTAAACTCAAGCAACGTTTAAAGAAAGATGGAAATCAAACCGTGACTAATTGTCACGGTTTGAAGATGCGAGCACCAGATGGCAAGATGCGTCTCACTGATGTTGCTGATACAGAGCAATTATTTCGTTTAATTCAATCTATCCCTTCACCTAAAGCTGAACCTTTTAAACAATGGATGGCAGAAGTTGCAAGTGAAAGATTAGATCAAATTCAAGATCCAGAACTATCAATAGACCAAGCTATGACAGATTACCGTAGATTAGGTTATTCTGAAAATTGGATTAATCAACGTATCAAATCAATTGAGATTCGTAAAGAACTAACGGATGAATGGAAAAGATGTGGACTAGAAGAAGGAATACAATTTGCAACATTAACGGATATAATATATAAAACCTGGAGCGACCATACTTCAAAAGAATATAAAAAACTAAAAAATCTCAAGAAAAGTAATCTTAGAGATAACATGACGAATCGTGAATTAGTACTCAATATGTTAGCAGAATTAACAACTAAAGGTATTTCTGAAAATAGTGATCCACAAACAATGAAGGAACATTCAAAAATCGCTAAAAAAGGAGCAACTGTTGCACGTAATGCACGTATACAAATGGAAAAAGTCATTGGAGAAAAAGTAGTAACATCTCTAAATGCTAAGACTATCTCAAAGGGTATTGAAAATAAAGATAAGGGCGATTAGCTCAGTTGGTTCAGAGCACTTGGTTTACACCCAAGGGATCATAGGTTCGAATCCTATATCGCCCACAAAAAAGGAAAGCATTTCGCTTTCCTTTTTTTTATCTTATTTTCTCTAACAGTAATTTTGTCTTTCTATTATTTATATCTGAAAATAAAAAGTTTTTACCATCTTTAGTTTTAACATGTATACAATTTGATGCTTCCCTATTGACTAAAAGTTTAACTTTCCCATACGACTTACTAATATAATAACCCTTCCTAACTCCCATCAGACTAAACCCATTAACACGATTTGTAATATCTTCTGGAATTCTATTAAGTAGATTTATACTCTCAATATTATCAATCTTTACTTGAAGTGAATATAAACCATTAGTTCTTAAATATCCATCTTCCACAAAATATTTAGGAGATTTCAAACCTAAATAAAGCATTGCACCAGCCAAAAATAAACAAATGAACAAGACATAATATTTTAATCTATTTATGGATTTTGAAACACAACACTTATTTGAATATACAAAAAGTGCAATTACTATCATGAGTATAATAGATATAAAAAGAATATCTAAAATATACATATTATTTAGATAATAACATAATAAAGATGATACTACTATTAATAATCCACCAATTAAAAAGATCTTTTCTTGAAAATTGGTATAAGATTTTATATCGAATCCTTTTTTATTTTTGTCATTCATTAAATTGTATCCTGACACTAAGCAATACATTTTAAATCTATTAATTGCAATACCTAGTATCGCAATTAGCATTCCTACTAATACATAAACAATCATATACTTTTCTCTTTAAATTTTTTCCAAAACGAAATCCTCTCCCCTTTCTCCAAACCAACAACAAAAATTGGTAGGAAAACAAAGATACCAATCAACGACATAATTAATCCACCAATAGTTCCTGCTGCAAGAGGAAACCAAAAAGCCTCTTTTCCTCCAATTAAAAAAGGAATAAACCCTAATATTGTTGATAGAATAGTTAGCATTATAGGTATAATCTTTGAATTCCATGCTTTTAAATATAGTTTCAAAGAACTTATCTTTCTACTAGATTTCTTCAAATTATTATATTCATTCAATATATAAATACTTGCATTCACTGTTATACCCGATAATAAAATAAATGAAGCATATCCTCCTTGGTCGAAATTCAAATCAAACAACAAGAAAGTTAGAAATACTCCAATAAAAGAAATTGGAATAACAAAAATTACAGCAAAAGGCTGTTTCAAAGAATTAAACAATATCGATGTTGTAAAAAAGATTATTGTTATCAATAGAAATATAAGAAAATATTGTCCACCTTTTGAACTATTCCAATTCATCCCCCTCTCAGAGGGTTTCACTGAATATCCTATTGGTAAAGTCTTTGACAATTGCTTTATTTCCTTCTTTACTAATTTCTCTGCTTTCTTATCTGATCCAATATAATCGAATTGAACAACCAAAGAATATTGTTGATTAATTTTATAAATATCTTGAGGCGATTGAATCTTCTTTATATCTATATATCTAGAAAGTTTATAATTAGAATCATTAAATTCCCTTCCCATATTTTTCAACAACCATATATCATTCTTAAGAGCTTGCTTACTATTCAACCTTATTGATTCCACATTCCCATTAAAGATAATATTATCAACAATTGAGCCCTCTGAATACGCATTATTAAGATATGAGAATAATGTATATGGTTGTAGATTATTAACTGCCATCAATTTCTTATTCATATCGAAAGTAAACTCTCTATAATCAGAACCTCCCCAAACTTTATGTGAGTTTATATTTACTACTTTTATTCGTCGATAAGTTAGTAAATGTTTCCTCAACGACTCTGCATGAGCCCATAGTTCATCGTAATTATATCCGTATAATTTAATACCATAACGACCAGCTGAACCACCATAAGTTGAATTACTATATCCCCTGTCTAAAGGCAAACCATAAACCGACCACGATCCTCCTCCTAACGATATAACTTTTGTTATAATCTTAGAATTTAATTCGTAGGGAAAACCTGCCTTTATAGCATCTTTAGTAAATGAAACTACTACCTGAGCCTTTCTTGCCGAACTAATATTAGTTTGAAATTGTTTAACACCTGAAAATCCTTTTATGAACCTCTCCAATTTTACAATTATGCTATTTATCTGGTTTAAGGTTGTTCCATTAGGCATTTTAGAACTTATTATAATACGAATATTATCATTCCTTGTAAAATAGGAATGCTCAAACACATCGTCTACAAAAAGACGTAATGTTCCTCCCAAATATTTATCCACAATAGGTTTTAATTCATTTTGATAATAAGAACTTCCTATTGTTTCATTATAATATTTAGCAAATTTACCATCCCCATCTATTTCCTTAGGCAGCATAAATACAGGCAAACCAAAAGATAATATAAATATCAAAATCATTGATTTCTTATACGAAATAACAAAACGTATTAAATTATAGTATATTCTAGTTATTCTAATTATAAATTTCTTCACCCCCTGTTTTAAACCAGTATCTTTTTTCTTCGATTTAAGACCTATCTTTTCTACCATTGCTGGAACAAAAAACAAAGCTACTAATAAAGATATTAGTAAGTTTATCATCACTACAAGAGAAAAATCTACGAGGTTCAATCTTACTTTCTCATCTAAAAAGAAAATTATTGAAAGTGCTCCTATTGTTGTTAAAGTCGCTGCTAATATTGGAAGAAATACCCTTCTATCATTTCTATGCATTAAATAATCTGTCATGATAATAGTATTATCTATTATTAAACTCAAAGAAATGGTTATACCTGCTAACGAATATAATTGAATCTCTAAACCTAGAGAATAGTATAAAATACATGCTATAAATAAATTTACACTCAAACTACAGATAATCAAAAAAAGATACTTCAGACGCCTGGTAATAAAAAATACAAATAGCAACAGTATCAAGACTGTTATACCACTTCTATAATAGATCTTATTCAATTCTTTACGAATATGGTCTGTACTATCGTAACTTTTATACATCTCATACCCATCTGGTAAATCTTTTTTTATTTCTTCTATCTTTGAATATATCTTTTTACTTAAATCAAGCTGATTGGCTCTTTCTGAAGGAGTTATTGCAATATATATAGAATTCAATCCATTTATTCTAAAATATCTTGTAGGCTTCTCTATTTTATGTTCCAACTTTACTATATCTGAAAGTTTTATTAACCTACCCTTACTTGATTTTACAAGTATATCGTCAATATTAAAAACTGAATTATTTATTTTGGAAGACAAAATCAACCTAACAGAATTGAATTTGCCATCTTTAGTTCTAGTTTTACCTAATCCTAAAAAGGTCTTCTTATTATAACCTCTAATTGCTTTCTCAATATCACTTCTACTTATTCCTAATTTGTTAATTATATCAACATCATATATCAAACTCCATTCATAAGGTGTTGCCCCTGATATTGAGATTGTTTTAATATTTGGAATTTCACCTATACGATTCTTAATAAATTCCTCTGCATAATGTTGAATATCTATAGGCTCTATTGGTGAATTTAGTGTATAAGTTAAAAAAGGGCCCTCTGCTTCTTTATCTGGAGTGGATACTTGTATCTGTGGATATGTTACATTGTCAGGCATTTTATCCCACACCTGTCTCATTAAAGTTGATGCTTCAAATCTTGCTTGTTCAATAGATACATGCTTATCTAAGGTAATATTCACCATACCTGAACCATTCCTCGACTGAGAACTTATCTCCTTAACTCCTGTTACTCTATTTAGTATAGATTCTATTCGTGATGTTGCCTCAAGCTCTACTACTCTAGATGCACTTCCTTTCATACTGAAATTAACAGAAAGACTTGGTAGTTTATTTGAAGGAGACAATTTTATTGGCAATAATGGAACTACTGCTAATCCTATTAATGCAAATACTACAAATATTACTATAATTGTAAATGATGATATTTTTAATTTCTTATCCATTGAATTATGGTAATATATATTCAAAAAATGGCTCATCTTCATCAGCAGAACAAAGAATAATCTTGTTATCGTTAGGATCAGCAAAAAAGTATCCCCATCTATCTAATTTATACTTAGATATTGGATTACCATTCCAGTCGTATTTTTCAACATATATATAACATTTGTGCTTCATCATTTCTCTCCCTACCTGAACAGGTGTTCTTCCCGAATACAATAAATAAACATATTTATCACTTGTGCTAATCTTCCAATAATGAGTTACATTCGCATCTAAACCATTAACTTTATAAACACTATTTTCTTTAAAGGTTTCTCTTTCAAAATTTATTGTTTTTATTTCGTGAGTATCCATATCAAAGAATTTTACAATCTTAAAATACTTATAAGCATATACCATTCTTCGTTTTTTAGCATTCACTCCAAAAGATCCTATATATGAAAACGAAGATCTTCGTTTTGGATTAAGTCCTAGATTTATAATCTCTTTATTTATACTTTTCCCTTTTTCTGTACTTAAATTATAAATACTCTTTCCTGTTTTACTTCTTGAAACATAAACAAAATCCTCTTTTCCAACATTATATATTTCCTTTGCATTTGAAAATCGAATATTAGAATTGCCTTTTAAAACATCAAAAGGTTTTAATTCTTTTTCTAAACTAAAATCTTTCTTAAGCTTAAATAATGTTTTTATTCTACTTGCTAAAAGATAACCATATATACTTGTATCTGGACTATTCACATAAGCAGGAAAATCAAATTCTTTAGGACCTCTTCCAAATTTCCCAACTTTCTGCAATAATCTTAATTGTGGATAGGAAAAAACTAATATAGGTGCTATACTTAAAGATTGAACAAATAGATATTTTCCTTTTACAGTAAATTCTGGTTCACAAAATTTATAAATAGAAGTGTCTCCTTCTATATGTCTACCTTTTAAAGGTATTATCTCTCCAAATGGTTTCTTATTTTTATAAAATACTTCTCCTTTTTCTAATTTTGGAAACTCTATTTTCTTTACTTCCTCTTTATTTCGTTCCTGTTTAGTAGTTTGTTTACTACTATTAGATTTATTTGCTACATTTCCACATCCAAATAGTGATATTGAAATGATTATCATTAATATTATTCTCATATTATCTTATCTTTTCAAATGGTATTGTTATTGCTTCTTCTTTTTCAAAATCGTATAATGTCAGTTTTCGTAATTTATAATGACTTAACCAATAACTTTTTAAAGAAGAAATATAATTAGTCTGTGCTTTTTGATGACGATTCTGTGCTAAGGTTAAACTACTTAAATCTACCTTTCCAATAATGAAACGTTCTCTTGTTTGCTCATAAGCAAATTTCGCTAAGTTTAAAGCTTCTCTTGCACTCGAAATTAAATCTTGTTGTACATTATAATCTCCTATGGTCATCACAATATCTTCCTCCAATTTTAATTCATCTTGCTTAGAAGATAATCTATCAACCTCTAAATTACTCTTTGCAACATTTCTTCTTCCTCTACCTACTCCCCAGTCAAGTATAGGAAATGAAAGAGTTATCGATGCCACATCTTGTTGAAGAGGAGCTTTATAAGCACCACTAAAATCATCTGCTACTTGGTTGAAACCTATACTAGCAGAAAATCGAATATTTAATAAATTTTCAAGACTAATTTTCTTTAGATTTCTTTCCATCTCTAAAGCTTTATACTTATTTCTTGTGTATTTGAAATTATTAGATTTTGCTAGATCTAAAGCTTTAGCTATAGTCACTTTTACTTCTTTTGGAAATCTAGGTAGAATAATTTCTATCTTAGTATTCTTATCAAGACCTATATAACTTGCTAGTGCAAAAGATGCTCTTTTTACTTTCATTAGTGATGTTTTTAAAGAGTTCTTAGCATTCACCATATCTAATTTAAGTGTCATTAATTCATCTTGACGAATTCCTGCTATTTTAAACCTTTCCTTACCTATCGCATACAATGTATCAGAATTTGCTAAATTCTCTACTGCCAATTTATGCTCTGCTTGGGCCATTGCTAAATTGAAATAATATTCAACAACATACTCAGATGTTTGTTCCATATTATAAAGTAATTCTTGCTTAGCAGCTTTATATTTTAATGGCTCTATTTTCTTTTCCCATTTAAATCTATTAAAACCTAATAAATTTTGTCGGTAACCAATCCTTACTGGAACACTAGAATATTGAGTAAATTTCTTGTCTCCGAAATTCTTTAATAAACCCAATTCTGAATCAATAAAGAATGTTCCCCCTAATAAATCAAAATTTTGAATTAATGATAAACCTCCACTTGTATAAAAAGATTGCTGTTGACGAAAAACACTTGTATTTGTATTTATATCATAACGCTCTACAAAATTATCTTTGTACTGAACTGGTGTAAGATTCATCGATAAAGAAGGTAATCTTCCTGCCTTAAATGTTCTATATTCCCAGTAATTAACTAGGTATTTATTTTTAGCATAAAACGAAGATAATGATTTTGTATTCGCTCTATCTATTACATCTTGTAGACTTAAAACTAAACTATCAGATTGAGCTACACAATTATGCCCTGCTAGCAATAATAGTGTAGCTAGTATTAAAAATATCTTTCTCATTGTTATTCCTTTTTTGTTTTAGTATTTCTATATATTATCCAATATATTAGGGGTATCACAAATAAACTTACCAATGTTCCTATTAACATTGTTGATATCATAGCTACTGCTAATGGTTTCTGTAAACTCGATCCCATATCAAATGAAAACAATATAGGTACCATTGCAAAAACTGTTGTTAATGTGGTCATTATTATAGCTCTCAATCTTTTATGCCCAGCTATATGAATAGCATCCATCAAGTCCTCTCCCTTTCTTCTCAAATCATTCATCATATCTATCTTTAGAATACTGTCATTAATTATTATACCACAAGTAACCACCAAACCTATTGCACTCATTAAATTCAATGTATTTCCACTTAAATAAAGTACTAATAAACCAAATGCTATATCTATCGGTAATTCCATTAATACTATTAATGGCTGAAGAAAACTCTCGAATTGAGCTGCCAGTATGAAATACATAAGTAAAACAGAAATCAATAATACCACAACCAACTCTCCTAACATCTTTCTACTTGAAAAGAAAGATCCTGAAAAATTAACATCCCATATCTTTTCTGTCTTTAATTTTTCTTTTATCTCTTTAATTGAATTCTCTAAATTTTCTGCTTTTTTGTATACCAATGGAATATATTCCCCATTCTTTCCTGCTATTATTGTCTTTACATCACTTACCTTTGTACTTGTTAAAAGACTTGATAGAGGTAATTTCTTGAATGTTGTATTGCGAGAAATATTATTCACATTTCTTGCAGGAACCATACTTTCACTTAAAATCTGATAGATACTTCTTGGCTTTCCTGATAATATTATTGGTAAATATTCTTCATACGAACGTAAAACTGTTATTTCATTCTCACTGAAAGCTGTTTTTAACAATCTTTGAACATCTTCGAAATATACCCCATATCGAAGTAATTTATTCTTATCAACTGATATCATTATCTGAGATTGACTTGATAATTTTTCAGATTTACTACCTACTATATTATCTATCTCTTTCTGTGTAGAGAATACTTTCTGTAAATCTTCTATATACTTCTTATCTTTCAAAAACAATTCACTTACAAAATAAGATTCATCTGTTTCAAAAATCTTTTCAAAGATATTCTGCTGTGGTTTAAAAGATATTAATGCATTTTTATAATTATCTAGAAACCACTTGTTTACAAGTTCTTCTATTTTATCTAATTTTTCTGGTGAATCAACTCTTATATATACTTGAGATTCTGAAGATGACAATTTATTATCTTTCTCTAACATATATTGCTGTTGCCCTATATAAACTGCACTTTCTTCTATTTCTGTGTCAATATATTTTAGCAATTCGTTAATCCTCTTTTCATTCTCATATATATGAATATTTTCATTCCAATCTAAATGCAAAACAGTCTCTACCCTTTCAACATATGGCATATTTTCCTTTGGCAGTACATTAAATAGTAATACACACGTAGGAAGCATTATAAATGTTAGGACAATAAATAATGTTTTATGAGAAAAAACATATTTCATACCCCTATCATAAAGAGAAAAAGAGAGTTTATCAGATTTCCTTTGAGTCATTCTAAAAAAAGAACTTTCCATTTTTGAGGAAAATCTTCCTCCATAAACTATATGATATAAAACGGGTAGTAAAGTGATTCCTGTAAAATATGAAACTAATAGACCAACACTTACAGCAAATGCTTGATCAAAAAATATTGCGCCTGCTATACCACTTATAAAAACTAAAGGCACAAATACTGCTATTGTCGTAAATGTTGAACTTAAAATAGGTGTAATAACTTCGTTTGTCCCTTTAATACAAGATTCTATTAAGGATAAACCTTTCTCCCTATATTGAGTAATTATATCTGTAATAATGATTGAACTATCTATCATCATACCTAGAGCCAATATCATTCCTGATATAGATATAATATTTAAAGAAACTTCAAACAAATAAAAGAATACAAATGAAATTATTAAAGATACTAACATTCCTAAACCTATTATAAAAGGCGATTTTATATCTCCTAGAAACATTAAAGCAACTATAAATACTAATATAAAACCTAATAGTAAGTTTTGTTGAAGATTAGAAATTGTATAATCCAACAATTCAGTTTGGTTTCTATTTATTACAAACTCTATCTCAGGATAAGATTCTTTTAGATTTTTTATGGTCTTTTGAAGATTTTCATTCAAAGAGTCCATAGTTTCATCAACTTGCTTTATAACTCCTATACTTACCGATTTCTTCCCATTTACAAGAGATAATCCCTTTTCCTTTTGCTTTACGATGCTTAATTTGGCAATATCTTTAAGTCTATATAATTTTCCATTCTTACTTATATATATCTGTTCAATATCCTTTACTGTTCGTAATATTGAGGAAAATTTAATATTATACTCATAATACCCATCTCGTATCAGCATACTTCCTGGGTTGATATTATTATTCTTTAGAGCTTGCTCTATCTCTTCTAATTGTATATGAGCAGTTTGCAATTTCGACATATCAGGTTCTAGTTTCACACATCTATGTATAATACCCGTTACATCTGCAATAGCTACCTGAGGTAGTTGCTCTATTCTCCTTTTTACAATATCACCTGCAAACTTCGATAATTGAATAAACTTTTCTTCATTTGTCTTTCCAAATTTTTTATCATCCTTTAAACTAAGATTTAGATAAAATACTGGTATATCTGTAGCACTAGCTTTTATGACTTTTGGTCGTGAAATATCTTTAGGAAGATAAGACATCGCTGCATCAATCTTTTCATTCACTTCTATGAACGACAAATTTGTATTTGTCCCATAAGCAAATTTTAACCTTATTATCCCTCCTTTATCTCTAGTTTCACTCTTTATTTCTCTAAGCTTGCCCACTTGTTGCATCTGCCTTCTTAAAGGTTTTATTACAGCACTTTCTAATTCTCTAGCAGACATTTTACCACCGTCCACTTGAACTGTAATCTGTGGAATAGCTATATTGGGTAGTAAAGATATTGGTAAATTAGAATATGTGATTACTCCTATTATCACTAAAGCCAAAAATGCCATTACAACAGCAATTGGTCTTTTTATTAAAAATCGAACCATCTTAAAGCTATTTATTTATGACTTTTACTTTAGTATCATGAGCTAAATTCTCATTACCACTACATATTATTAAATCTCCCTCTTTTATATATTCACTAGTAATAGTATAATAAAATTCATTTTCCAGACCTATTTTCACATAGTTCCAATAAGCTCTACCGTTTTTTAATGTAAAAACCACATGTTTTCCAGATCTTAAAACAACTGCTGTTTTGGGAATTACTAATTGTTTATCTAATTTTTGAAAGATATTTACTTGGACACTCATTCCTTCAACCAAACCTTTATTTGCTTTTACGCTTGCTCTTAGTTTTATTAAACCATTTGTATCTATCCACGGATTTATATTAGTAATCTTTCCCTCTATTTTTAACTGATTATTAGAATAAGGAACAATGCTAATCTTACTTCCTTTCTTTATATATTTAATCTCATTTTCAAGAATAGAAAAATCAACTTCCATATTCTCAAAATTTACAATATTACAGAAAGCTTTATTTATATCTACATAGGTATGTAAACGAGTATTCAAATTCGCAACAACACCAGATATAGGTGATACTAGTATAGATTGTTCGTATTCGTATTTTGCTTTATTATATGTGTTCAAAGCCGATTTATATCCACTTTTAATTTTAAGAAGATTTATTACGTCTCTAGATATTCTAGATGTATCCTCAACTTTATATCCTTGAGCAATTATCATATCCTGAAAATCTAATTCACTTTTATCTAGATTATTTTTAGCTTGATTAAGGCTATTTGATAAAATGAAATTATCAATAGATGCAATTACATCACCTTTTTTTACAAAATCTCCATTAGAATAATACAATTTATTTAGTCTTCCCTGTCTTGGAAATCTTAAATCTGCACAAAGCTTAGATGTTAATTTTCCATTACTGATAAATTGTTTTTTAAATGATCTTTTCTGAAGTTTTTCAACACTTACTAGTTGAATATCTGCATTTTTAGCAATATTAACCTTCTCCTTTGTATTAGATTTCTCTTCTTTTGAGGAACATGAAAGAAGTATAAAAGACGTTATTAATAAAATTGTAGAAAGGGATAGTTTATTTTTCATTCTGATATATTATTTCATTAAATAGATATATCAAAAATATACAATTAGATTATTATATCAAATAAATAACATTACAAATTTTAAGAAGTTTTATTTATTTTAAATAAATAAAATAAATCTGAAATGAGATAAATGTTTACTAATTAGAAATAAAATCACAACTTTGTAGAAATTCTAAACCACTTTTATGGCAAGAGAAATCACAATATATACAGATGGTGCATCAAGAGGCAACCCAGGACCTGGAGGTTATGGGATAGTACTAATTTCAGGACAACATGGTAAAGAATTGTCTTTAGGATTTAGAAAGACAACTAATAATAGAATGGAATTATTAGCTGTTATTGTTGCTCTTGAAGCATTAAAATTTGAAGGTTGCAATGTAAATATCTACACAGATTCTAAATATGTTGTAGATGCTGTAGAAAAAAAATGGGTATATGGATGGCTTAAAAAGAAATTTAAAGACAAAAAAAACCCCGATCTATGGATGAGATTTCTTAAGATATATCCTAAACACAATGTAAAATTCCATTGGGTTAAAGGTCACGCTAACAACCCTTTAAACGAAAGATGTGATGAATTAGCTGTCGAAGCAGCTCTTGGAAATAAACTTCAAATTGATGAAGGATATGAAAAACAATTTACTGACAATACACTAGAACTTAATAGCTAATATCCTTAATAATATACAATAGAAGTTCTATTATTCTTAAAGTAAGTTTAAAATTGGTTTTTTTTCACTACTTATAAGTTGTTTTTTTCAATAATTCTATACATTTGCACTCGTCTAAGGTATAGACACATAACTAATTGAAAATTAGAGAAAGATGAAAAATATCCTAGTTATTGGAGCTGGTGGACAAATTGGCTCAGAATTAGTTCCTTATTTAAGAAATATATACGGAACGAATAATGTTGTTGCTGCTGATATTGACAGAAACAAGTGTAAAGATCTTGCAGAACAAGGACCTTTCGAGGAAATAAATGCCCTTGATGGTGAAGGATTTACTGCTGTAGTAAAAAAACACAAGATAGATACTATCTATAACCTTGTAGCTCTTCTTTCTGCTACAGGTGAAAAAGACCCTCTTTTAGCATGGAAAATTAATATGGGAGCTTTAACTAACTCTCTTAATATTGCTAAAGATAACGGTTGTGCTGTTTTCACTCCTTCTTCTATTGGAGCTTTTGGTGATAATACTCCTAAAGATAATACTCCTCAAGATACTATTCAACGTTCTAGTTCTACTATCTATGGCGTTTGTAAAGTGTCTGGTGAGTTATTAAGCGACTATTATTTCAATAGATTTGGTGTTGATACTCGTTCAGTTCGTTTCCCTGGTATCATCTCTTACGTTCAACTTCCTGGTGGTGGTACTACTGACTATGCTGTTGAAATTTATTACGATGCTATCAGAAAAGGTTCTTTTACTTCTAATATCCAAGCTGGTACTTATATGGATATGATGTATATGCCTGATGCTCTTCGTGCTGCTGTTTCTGTTATGGAAGCTGACCCTTCTAAATTAATCCATAGAAACTCTTTCAATATTGCTTCTATGAGTTTTGAACCAGAACAAATTGCTGCTGAAATCAAAAAGCATATACCTAACTTTACTATGGATTACAAAGTTGATGAAGTGAAACAAGCAATTGCTAACTCTTGGCCTAATAAAATGGACGATAGCTGTGCTGCTGCTGAGTGGGGATGGAAAGCTGAATACGATTTAACTTCTATGACTCCTGATATGCTTGCTAAAGTAAAAGAGAAATTCGATAAAGGACTTATTAAATAAGACTCCTTTCTAGAAATAAAAAAACCATCTTTTAAAGATGGTTTTTTTTATTTTATATAAGTTAGATTGTCTTTAGATATCTCATCTTGTTTACAACTAATACTATTACAATCAGAAAATAGTTGTTTAAAAAGAGTTTTGGCTTCAACCCAACAAGCACAATCAATATAATATCTAGTCTTAATACCAGAACTTTCACCATGAATTAATCCAACTTTCTTTAATTCATTCAAATGTTGAGAGACTGTTGCTTTTGCTAAAGGTAAAGCATTAAAAATATCATTAAAAAAACATACTTCTTGGGAAGCTAAGAAATATAATATCTGAACCCTAATAGGATTCGATAAAGCTTTCGCATATCTTGCTACTATTTCTTGTTTCTCAATATCTAGTTTCATAATAGTTTATTTACTTTCTGCAAAGATAATAAATCCATTTAAAACCTATCTTATTATATTTCTTCAATCGAAGAATCATTGTAAATATCATCTAGTATTATTCGCCCTAATAAAGGTCTGAAATGTACACATTCGTAGAAATATTTATTATTTGTTGAATATGTATTAGTACCTGAATAATCAAAAACATTCTCTTCTCCAAATATTCCATTTAAAGTCTTTAAGTCGTTCCTATTGAAAAGCAATTCTTGATAACTAGGATTAATAACTATACTATAATGAGTATTATTCCTCTTAAATATTGCATTAATCTCTTTTAATTGTTCAACCTGCTTATTACCTACAACAGATAATTCTTCCCTTGGTGTTTTTCTTGTAAAAGAACTTTTATGCTTTATCCAATAGTTTGCTGAATCTTTCTTTATCTCTATATCACGCGGATTATACAAATCGTTTGTTATAGGATTTCGAGTAATTTTAGCACTACCAATAATTCCTCTCATATATGGTCTATACGTACCAAATAGCGAATAATCGATATATGGTATCAATATTTTAGGATAGAAAAATGCCTGCAAGAACCTTGAAACAAACTTTATTTTAGATTCTCCACTAACTTCAGGATGTAGTACAAAAGTGTGTTTAACAGGTTTTGTAACACATTTAAGTAATCCATAATCCATAACAAGAAGAACATTCTTAATTTCTACTTTATCTTTCTCTAACTGCTTCAATTTAGCTAATACAGAATATAAAGCTTCTCCATTTCCCATTAAAACAACTGCTCTATCAGAACCTAAATATTTCTCCCAATCCTTTACTTTAAATCCCATACAACAAGAATTACCCAAAATAAAAGAATTGTAATTGATACTATCTCTATGATTTAAATAGTTTTGCCAACAAACATACGATTGGTTCAAAACTAAAGGTTTACTATTATATTCTTTATATGTTTTAATTACCTTAAAAGGATCTTTATATAAAAAGATAAATACCAATAAGATAAAAGGAGATAAGAATAATAGTAATTTCAGTAATATTTTTTTTAATGTCTTTTCTTTCATCTTAAAATTGTATATAAATAAAATCTCCTGAATCGAATACACCGCATAATAGAATGATGAATGCTAAACAATAGTATGCTGTCCATCTTATAATAATATGTTTCTTAGATAATTTTGATAATATATCTGATTTATCTTGAAAATATTCAAAAACAAATATTAATAGCAATGCTGAAAACAAGATTATAATATTATGATCATTCATTCCTAAATTCAGTTCTTTAAAACTTGTTGATATCCCATCTACAGAATGTTTAAACATATAGATTACATCGGAAAATTTCTCAATTCTAAAAAACAGTAAGGACAAACTAAAAATAATATAAGTCCTTAATATTGAATAAATTCCAAACAGTTTAGGAAAACGTTTATCAAGTTTATTTCTTATTCTAGAAGTCTTCATTTCATAACAAACAACCACCCCTTGGATTAAACCATATATAATGAAATTCCAACTTGCTCCATGCCACAGTCCTAATAATACGAAGGTAATAACAAGAGCATACATCACTCCCCACTGTCTCCAAGCTCTTCTACTTGCAGCCAAAGGTTCATAAATATAATCTCTAACCCAAAACGAAAGACTCATATGCCATCTTCTCCAGAAATCTGTAATTGTCTTCGCTATAAAAGGTCTATTGAAATTTGGAGATAACTCGAAACCAAATATCCTTGCTCCTCCTATTGCCATATCGGTATATCCCGAAAAATCTGCATACAATTGGATAGGGTAAATAAAAGTTGCCATCACTAATTGAGCTCCTGAATAATTATGAACTGAAGAAAAAATATCATTCAAATAAGGAGCTAATCTATCGGCTATTACAAGCTTTTTAAATAAACCTATACCTATTAATTGTAAACCACTTACCACTTGGTAGTAATTGAAAGTATATTTCGATTTTATCTGTGGTAAGAAATCTTGAGGTCGCTCTATTGGACCTGAAATAAACTTCATGAAGAATAACATATAAAGCATAAAGTCGAAATAATTCTCTTCCACTTCTTGCTCTTCCCAATAAACTTCTATTAAATAAGAAATTGATTGGAATACATAGAATGATATTCCTAAAGGAAGAAATACCTTATTTACAAGAGGTGGTAAATCTAAACCAAATCCCCCTATAAGCTGAAGAATATTATCTTGTATAAATACAATATACTTAAAACCTCCTAGAGCTAATAAATTAAGAATAACTGAAATATGAAACCATAAAGATTGTCTCTTCTCAGTTTTTGCACAACTAATTAATTTTGCTCCAAAATATGTTAAAGTCGATAGACCTATAGCTACAGCTAAAAAAGCCAAATGATAATATCCTATAAATACTGCACTAGCAAGTAGCAGTATATATTTTCTATAATTGCCTTTAAGAATATTATAAAATAAAATTGTTATTGAGAATAATATTATAAAAGCATAAGAATTAAATTCCATACTATCTAAGCTAGTTTCTTATTTATTGTATCTACTAAATCACCTACATTCTTTAGTTTTAATATTTCTCTTAATTTGAATCGTATAGAATATTTTTGCTCTATTGCATAAACAATATTTGTATTTGTTATAGAATCCCAACCATCAACATCTGCAGCTGTACTCTCTCTTGTTAATTCAACAGAATTGTCTTTTAACTCTTCTTTGAAAATTTCTGTAATTTCTTCTAGTGTTTTCATTTTGATTATGTATTGATTTTGTATTGATTTTATTTTATACTTGCCTTTAAGATTTTTCTATCTATCTTACCACTATTATTTAAAGGAAAACTATCCAAAATATGTATTTCCTTTGGACACATATATGGGTTTAAATGCTCTTTTAAATACTCATGTATTTTCTCTTTTCCTTCGCTATAATTTTCTAGAAACAAATGCAAGACTAAATTTCCAAGAGAATTCTCTTTTGGAATTACTACACTAGCACCATTCTTGTGTATTTGCTTTGCATAATGCTCTATTTCACTAAGCTCTACTCTAAATCCATTTATCTGTACCTGATGATCTTTACGACCACAATACATGATATCTCCTTCAGAATCTATATAGCAAACATCTCCTGTTCTATAGTATTTCTTTCCTTCTTTTTGGATAAATACCTCTTGAGTCTTTTCTATATTTTTCCAATATCCACGCATTACTTGACTACCCGAGATACAAAACTCTCCTTTTTCAGATACATCAGCCACGCTATCATCTTCTTTTAATATTAGAAAATCGATACCTGAAAATGCTTTCCCTATAGATAGCATACCGTTATAATTCTTGATATCCCCACCTGTAGCAAAATATGATGTACAGTAAATTGTTGCCTCTGATGGTCCATATAAATTAACCACTTCTGCATTTGGAATAGAAGGATAGAATTCTTTTACAATATCTACATGACTAGCTTCTGCTGTAAGAATTAAATACTTTAATTTAGGTAAATCTATTTCCGAAAAATAAGGTTTTAGAATACTTAGAATTGAAGGAGGAATTGCTGCAAATGTGAGTTCTTCATCTTCTAACAATTCGTATACAGCAGTATATTTCACAGCATCTAAAGGTACTGTATATACAGAAGCTCCTATTGCAAGGGGATACAGTGTAGACACTACTGATACATCAAAAGCTAAATCGAACATTTGAAGCATTCTATCTGTAGAATCTAAATTGAATCCTAATTTTTTATATGCACAATAAAAAGAATTAAGGTTTCCAAATGTTATAGGTACCCCTTTAGGTTCACCAGTACTACCAGATGTAAAAATAATATATGCATTATCATCTTTATCTGCCTCAAAAAATGGAATCTCATAATCAGATTCAGGTTCTTTAAGATTGATACTTGATATACAGATATCTCCAAAAACACCAGTATACTCATCTATATTTATAGATGTAAGAATAGTCTTTATTGAAGTAGATTCTACAATCTTTTTATTTCTACTATTTGGATTATGTGGATTTAAAATGACATATGTATTACCAGTAAATAATACTGCCAAAATAGAAGCATAAGTATAGATATCATCATTCTCAATGATACCAACACACTGCTTGTTTCCGTTTAGAACACAAGATATTCTAGCTACTTGGTTCGAAAGATCTTGATACGAGTATGAGTCCCCACCTATTATAAACGACTCTTTATCAGAGTATTTACACATACTTTCACGTATAGATCTTAGAATATTATCTTTATCCATAGCTATAAGTTTTAAGAAGGACAAAGGAATAATAAAATATCAAACTTTACATTACAATAAGTAATTTTTAACAAATAATTATGAACATATTTCACTCCTAATGAATATAGGGTGATTATTAAAAAATAATCACCCTATAAAACAAATTATATTAACATTTTTAAAGAACTGCTATTGCTTTTTCAATTCTTAAAATTGTTTCTTCTTTTCCAATAATCTCAGTAATATCAAAGATATGAGGACCTTTACCAGCTCCAACAAGAGACAATCTAAAAGGATTCATAATCTTACCAAAACCTATTTCTTTAGAAGTAATCCACTCCTTAACGATAGGCTCTAACACTTCTGCAGAAAAATCGTTACATTCTTTAAGTAAATCAACTAATTCTTGCATTAAAGCAGGAGTAGCTTCTTTCCAGTTTTTCTTAGCTGTTTTAGCATCATACTCTTCTGGAGCAACAAAAAAGAAACTTGTTTGTTCCCAAAGTTCAGAAATAAATTGAGCTCTATCTTTTACTAAACCACAGATATGAGGAAGATTAAATTTAGAATAATCAATAGATTTTTCATCTAGAATTAACTTAAATAAATCTGCTACTTCTTCGTTCGATTTACTAATTAAATATTGGTGATTATACCATTTAGTCTTTTCAGGATCAAATTTTGAACCAGATTTACCTACTCTATCAAGAGTAAAAATTTCAGAAAGTTCATCTAAAGAGAATATTTCTTGTTCAGTACCTGGATTCCAACCTAAGAAAGCTAACATATTAACAAAAGCTTCTGGGAAATATCCATCTTCTCTATATCCTGAAGATTTATCTCCAGACTTAGGATCGTGCCATTCTAGAGGAAAAACAGGAAAACCTAATTTATCTCCATCACGTTTAGATAATTTACCTTTACCAACAGGTTTTAAAATAAGAGGTAAATGAGCAAATTCTGGCATTTCATTAGTCCAACCTAAAGTTCTATATAATAAAACGTGAAGTGGCATAGAAGGCAACCATTCCTCACCTCTAATAACATGAGAAATCTTCATTAAATAATCATCAACCACATTAGCTAAATGGTATGTTGGCATACCATCAGACTTATATAGCACCTTATCGTCTAGTAAAGACGTTTGGAAAGATACATCACCACGAATCAAATCTTTCAATTCAAGAATTTCATTCTCTGGCATTTTAAATCTAACAACATATGCTTCTCCAGAAGAAATTCTCTTCTCCACTTCCTCTTTAGAAAGCACTAACGAGTTATTAAGATTATTTCTTGTAGAATGATTATATATAAAAGTCTTCTTATCTTGTTCACATTTCTTTCTTTCAGCATCCAATTCTTCAGCAGTATCAAAAGCATAATAAGCATGACCCGCTTCAATTAATTGGTCGGCATATTGCTTATATAAAGCCTTACGTTCAGATTGTTTATAAGGACCATATTCGCCACCAACAGTAGCTCCTTCATCAATCTTTATTCCACACCATTTAAGAGATTCAACAATATATTCCTCAGCTCCAGGAACAAATCTTGTTTGATCAGTATCTTCAATTCTCAATAAAAATTTACCACCATTCTTCTTAGCGAATAAATAATTAAATAGGGCTGTTCTTACTCCACCCATGTGTAGTGGTCCTGTTGGACTTGGCGCAAAGCGTACTCTTACTTCTCTGTTCATATATTACGTATATAATAACTAAAATTCTATATCAATATTTTATAAGTGCAAATATACATTATTGTCTTATATATAGAAACTTATTGTACCATTTAGTCTTTATTAACAAGTTGTTGATAAGTTATTAACAGCATGTTGATAAATGATATACTATCTTTATAATAATTTATTACTTTTAAATTCATTATTAACAAATTCAATAAATAAGTAGATTATGAAAATTGCAATTATTGGTGCTACAGGACTTGTAGGTCGTAAAATGCTACAAGTTCTTGAAGAAAGAAACTTTCAGTTTGAAGAATTATATCTTGCTGCTAGTGATAAATCTATAGGTAAGAAAGTAGAGTTTATGAACAAGGAGTATTCGTTAATGTCGATGCAAGATGTAGTTGAAAAGAAACCTGATATTGCTATTTTTTCTGCTGGTGGATCTACTTCATTAGAGTGGGCTCCTCGATTTGCAGAGGTAGGTATTACTGTTATTGACAATTCTTCTGCTTGGAGAATGGATAAAGATAAAGCTTTAATTATTCCAGAAATTAATGCAAATATCCTTACTAAAGAAGATAAGATTATTGCAAATCCTAATTGTTCAACAATACAACTATTAGTTGCTCTTGCTCCATTGCACAAGAAGTACTCAATTAAAAGAATTGTAGTTTCAACTTATCAATCTACAACAGGAAGTGGAATAAAAGCTGTTAATCAGATGGAAAATGAGAGAAGTGGACTTGAAGGAGAAATGGCTTATCCTCATAGAATAGATTTAAACTGTATTCCCCACTGCGATGTTTTCACTGAAAATGGATATACTAAAGAGGAAATGAAACTTGTTAATGAAACTCATAAAATTTTAGATAATAAGATTAAAGTAAGCGCCACAGCTGTTAGAGTTCCTGTTGTTGGAGGACATTCTGAATCTGTAAATATCGAATTTAATGAAGATTTCAATATTGAAGAACTTAGAAATCTATTATCTAATAGTGATGGTATTTGTCTTCAAGATGATTTAGAGAATAACGTTTATCCTATGCCTATAAATGCTCATAACCATGATGATGTTTTTGTTGGTAGGATTAGAAGAGATTTCTCACAAGAAAATAGCCTTAACCTTTGGGTGGTTTCTGATAATTTGAGAAAAGGTGCAGCTACAAATGCTATCCAAATTGCTGAATATTTAATAAAAAATCAGATTATTTAGGTATAAATCTAGTAGCTTCTTAAAGCTATCAAATTCGTACTTTATCCGTACTTTGTCCATGGTTTGTCCATGGTCTGTCCATGCTTGTTACTAGCTAGCTTGGAGAAAGGATGGACAATCCATGAACAATATATGTACTATCTTCGGACTTAATATGTAGTTATTAAGTTTGGGGATAGTATTTTTTTTGTATTACTATAAATCTTTCCAATAAAGTTTAACTAATTACAATTAAGACTATATCTCATATATAAAAATACATACCAATATTCTAATTGAATATAAATATACACTTTTGAATATTTCTTTAAGTTTTGTTTTGTTAGTTTATATTTTTTAATATATTTGAATACTTTTTATCATTTAATCATATTTTTTATACTTAAATCTAATGAGAAATCCTTATAAATACTATATAATAATAATATATATATTAATTATCTATGGCTGTAACAGTGTAAATAACAGGAAAGAAAAGATAGATAAAACTAAAAAATCACTAAGTCAGATTGAATTTATAAATAATAAGAAATTCAAATTTGGAAAGGTTAAAAGAGATACTATAATTACAAATAAATTTATCATTAAAAATACTGGAAACAAACCTTTAATATTAAAAGATCATAGAATTTCATGCAATTGCACAAATGTTAAAATATCAAAGAAAATAATTAATCCAAGGGATACAGCATGTGTTGAACTAAAACTGGATACAAGAAATAAAAATAACTACGTAAATATTTACTGCATACTAATCTTTAATA
Source organism: Marinilabiliaceae bacterium JC040 (assembly GCA_022496785.1). Taxonomy (GTDB): domain Bacteria; phylum Bacteroidota; class Bacteroidia; order Bacteroidales; family Marinifilaceae; genus SNAP01. The sequence continues at coordinate 92,121 of SNAP01000001.1, forward strand.
CAAAACAAAAGTACTATAAGATATCAATGAGTGGATCAATATTAAATCATGAGAAAAATGAGAAATAAAAAACTTAGTATATTCTATATTCTATGTCTTTTTCTAACAATTTCTTCTTGTTCAGAAAAGAAAACGCCAAGAAATGAAGACAGATCAATAAGAAAAATCAGATATAAAAATATAGAATTCAAAAAACACGAATTAAAAGGTTTCGATTCTTCTGGAACAGGAAAAATCCTAATAAACAAAGACAAGCTATTGTTTGCAGATGAATTGTTTAATGTAATATACGAGTGCGATTTAAATGGAGATTTCAAAAAAATTGTTGCAGAAAAAGGGAAAGGGCCACGTGACATAGCAGGTTGTGGATATTTTATTGAAAGTAAAGATGGATATATTCTAACAACTAAAAATTGGATTGTAAGTGAAATGTCTAACAATTGGGAAAGAAAGAATCTATTTTCAATAAATTTCCCATTAGCTCATTCTCTAAAAGAAGTAAGAAATAATCCTTCTTGTGAATATATTGGAATATATGAATTAGATATCTTTTGTAAAAATATATGTGAATTCGATAATGACCACCTACTAATTCCAATTACAACAGAACACTTTAAACTTAATGGTTATGGTACAAATTCAGAAGAATATTATAAAAATTCATATATACTAGGAATTGTAAATAAAGAAAAGGGAATAGTTGAAAAGATGATAGGGCATAGACCTGATGTGTATAGAAAAAACAAATATATTCCAAATTTCAATTGGTTCTCTTTCACTATAATCAAAAATGAAATAATTGTAAGCTTTGCTGCTGATCCCAAAATATATGTTTTAAATAAAAAAGGAGAAAACTTATACAAATATGGATTCTCAGGAAAAAATATGAAAATTGATTACAAATGCACTACAAATCCAAATATTGCTTTAAAGAATACACAAGAAGATTTTATCAAATACGACTATTACAATAGCATTAAATATATAAAAGAAACTGGATTACTTTTTAGAACATACAAAAATAGATCTAAAGATCACGATGGTATGCAAATATATAAAGATTGCTCATTAATAGCTGACATAGAGGTTCCAAAAAACTTTAGGATTTCAGGATATGCAAATGGAGTTTATTATGCACAAGGGGAATCTATAAATGACATTATTTCATTCTATACATTTAAACTTTAAACATAAAAATATTATCACTTTAAATTTATACTATTATGAAACAAAAATTAATTTCAACAGCAATTATTATTGTATTAATAATTGCAGGTGCATCACTTTTACCATCTACAACAATAGCCCAAGATAATGGTCCAGTTGGAGATATAGGAGATACAAACTCTAAAGATGGAAATCTTACAAACAGTAATTGTAGATGTAAATCTGGAGGATGTTTCCGTTCAAGTGACATTTCTTTTAGAGAGATATGTTTAGACGAACCAGGAGAAAATGGAAATTGCTCAGATTATAAAGCAAGATGCCATAATCATTAATTAAATGTAAGGGTAAAGATCAATAAAAGAACTTTACCCTTAATTCAATTCGCTATTTATTTTTTCCTCATAAGATTCTATACTTTCATTGAACAATACATTACGATATATACAATCCATACTTTAGAATATTTATCTTTCCTATTATTTCTTATATATCTCTAAAGTTAATATCTTAAACATCATAATGTTTATATCTCAATATTAATGTTTTACTTATAAACAGGTACAAATGAAAGAGAATAAACCTATTTTATTTTTTAAACTTTTGTTTTGTTAGTTATTATTTTTTAATACTTTTGAATGATTTTTATAATTAAACCATATAATTTTATACTAAAGTTTAATGAGCACAATTTGTAAATACAGTCTAATATTTTCACTGATATTTGTTTTATGTAGCTGTAATAATTCTCATAAAAAATATAATAAAAGTGATAATACAGCAAAAGATTTAACTTCATTAGAATTTCTTAATTGTAAGAAATATGAATTTAGAAGAGTTGTTAATTGAAAATGATTATAGTAAAAAATGTTTAATTAATACCAATAATATAACACCTTCGACAGCATGAACAAGATTATTATTCTTATATCATCTATGTTTATATTTTTAAATTCTTTAAGTCAAAATACAAACATAAGAATTAAATTTCTTGATAAAGAAAATCACAAAAGAGTACCTTTTGTAGCTATTACAGAATCTAAAGGAGACGTATTCTTAGGTTCTGCGAATGCAAAAGGTATTTTTAAAATAGAAACAGACCTTAAAATTGATAGTATTGTATGCTCTGCGATAGGTTATAAAACCTATATATTTTCTATAAATGATTTGAAAAAAAATAAAAAAATTTATCTAGAAAGTAATGTTCAACACCTAAAAGAGATAGTTGTTAAGGGCTTCAGTATAGATTATTTTTTAAAAAAATCTTTTAAAAAGCATTTAGAAAATAGACCCAAGAACTATTACTTCTCATTTTATGAATATCTTAAAACTACTAAAGTTAACAATAAGTATGTTGAAATGTTACATTCAAATGGTATATTATTTAACACTTCTTCAGCCAAACATAGAAAATGGGATGACGAAAATAAGTGGGTATATTCTCCTATAAATGTAAAATTATCAAATGCATATACAAATAGTAATTCTAATGATACTTTAGCATATAGGCAGTCTAAGTGTTCAAGACAAAATCCAGATTATAACACGATTAAAAGTGATTTAAAAGTTTTAAATCGAACAATACAAGTCTGGGGACCAATTAATAAGAAATTCTACTCTTATTATAAATATAAAATTGATTCAATATATACTGAAAATAATGAAAGTATATATAGAGTATATTTTAAATCTTTAGATAAAAAAGTTCCTAGAAAATTTAAAATTGTTTGTTCAGGACATTTATATATAAATAAGGATAATTTCTTTATTAAAAAGATTGAATTTGATAATATTCATTATTCTTATTTTTTTGCTATTAATCCAAGGTGGAGAAATAGAAAAATGGAACAATTCTTTAAAGCTAAAGCTAGTATTAAATATAGAAAGATAAATAATACAATATATCCTAAAGAAATTAGATTAAAAAAATATGATTTTCACGAGAGAGGATTATTCAATGGTATTCTTTATGGATCTACTCTAAATAATATAACCTCAAGACTTTATAAAAAAGATAATAAATATGATATTGATGAAGTACTAATTTTCCATGACAAGGAACCTTTGATAACAAATAAATACTGCAACCTACAACAAAATAAAAAAAACTATATAGCTAATCAATGTTTATATTTCTCTTATAATCCTAAGATTTTCTATAATCCAAATACTTTTATTACAAGTAAAAGTATTTTTAAAGATATGCCTAAGCTAATTGCAGATTTGAATAAACACGAAGATATTGAAAAACAATTCTTAAGACATCGAAATATGCAATTGTATTATACAAATGAGAAACTTATAATTCGTAAAGAGACTCAAACTGCAGTAGATAATTTTAGTGATTGGTCTAATAAATTTGTTAACTTATTCAATTTAAAAACAAAATAAATATGAAAAAAATAATTTACTTTTCATTAGCATTATTAATAATAGCAAGTTTATCATCATTTAGAAATAACGATGATACTAAGATTGCAACTAAAGGAGATACTAATATCAAGTATACGAAATTGAAACTTGACAAACATGAAATGACAGGTTTTCTATCTTCAGGAAAAGGAAAGATTCTTCTATTTGAAAAACACCTACTGTTTTTAGATGGATCGCTTGCAAAGGTCTTTTCATGCAATTTAAATGGGAAGTTTGAAAAAGTAGCAACACAAAAAGGATCTGGTCCTCATGATATACAAGCTTGTAGAAATGCTACATATTCTAATGGGAAACTAATGTTTTATGGTAATTGGATAACAACAGTGATGTCTAAAGATTTTGAAAAGGAGTCCATTTCTAGATTTAATACTAAACAAAAAAAGAGTATGGAGGAATTAATGAATAATCCTAAACCTAGTGATATGGAATTATATGAACCTGATGTGCCTTTAACTAATATAGAAGACTATGATAAAGAACATTATATTATCGCTGTAACTACTGAACACCCAAAATTTAATGCCTACGGTAATGGTTCTGATTTATATTATAAAGAAGCATATTTATTTGCTTTAGTCAATAAAAAGACTGGAAATGTTAGTAAGATGATGGGACATAGACCTAGTTCTTTTCTAGAGAAGAAATATATACCAAATTATAATATAGTCTACTTTAATATAGATAATGATATAATATATGCTTCTTTTGCCCCTGATGCAAATATTTATGTTCTTGACAAAGAAGGTAATTATAAATATAAGTTTGGGAAAGCTGGTAAAGATATGCGCACCAATTATAGAACGTATAAAGATTTCAGAATTGCTGAAAAGAACTATAGAGAAGATATTGAGAAATATGACTATTATACTGGCATTAAATATATTAAAGAAACAGGTTTACTTTTTAGATCGTACAAAAAGAAATTAAACGATTTTGATGGCCTACAGGTATATAAAAATAATTCTCTTATTGCAGATATTAATGTTCCAAAAGGCTTTAAAGTATTTGGATATAAGAAAGGAAAATATTTCGCTCAAGGAAAAATTGATGACGAACATATTGAATTCTATAAATTTAAACTTGCAAAATAAAATATGAATAAATTTAGATATATATTCTTATTTCTTATCATACTTAGTTTTACTCCTAATCTTTCGGCTCAGATTCATAAAAATAAGATTAGGATTAAGTTTATTGATAAAGAAAATCACAAGAGAGTTCCGTTTGTTGCTGTTTCTGAGTCTAAAGGCGATATCTTTTTAGGTGAAGCAAATAAAAAGGGTATTTTTAAGATAGAAACTTACCTTAAGGTTGATAGCCTTATATGTTCTGCTATAGGTTACGAGACGTATGTTCTTTCTATAAATGATTTGAAAAAAAATAAAAAAATATACCTAAAACCTAATGTACAGCACCTTGAGGAAATTGTTGTTAAAGGTTTTAGTTTGGATTATCTTTTAAAAACTACATTTAAGAAGCATCTTGAAAGATTACCAAAATTTAAACATTATGCTTTATGTGAACATATTAAAACTCAAAAGATAAATGGGAAATATGTTGAGATGATGTATGACAATGGTATCTTGAAAAATACTAATCATACAAAATTTAAACAGGGAGCTAATGGTATATATTTCAAATACTCACCTATCAATATAAAACTATCAAATGCTTATAATTCAGAAAAAAATTCTGATACTATAAAAAAAAGAGTTTATATAACAGATACAATAATGAATGGAAGGGTTCATAAGTATGGACATTTCAATTCTATTTATTCTGATATTCTAGATGTATATGCATCAAATTACCACTTTGGACCAATAACAAAGAAGTTCTATAAATACTACTTATATAAATTAGATTCTGTTTATCAAGAAAATGGTAAAGACATTTATAGAGTTCATTTTAAATCATTAGATAAAAAATGTCCAAGGAAATTTAAAATTGACTGTTCTGGATATTTATATATTCAAAAAGAGACTTATTCTATAAAGAAAATCACTTTTGATTATCTGAACTATTCATATATATACACTTGCGGACGTTATGGTAATAAAAATAAATACAGATTACCTTTTACAACAAATATTGCAATTAAATATAAATTGTTTAAAAACATAGTATTTCCAATTGAAATTCAATTGAAAAAGAAATGGCTTAAAGCTTCAGAGAAGTTAGAAAGTGTAAGATATTGTAAAAACCCTTCAGTATATAGTAGAGAATATAAGGAAGGAGACGATTATGAAATAACAGAGATTCTTAAATATCACAAAATTTGCTATTCGGACTATTATAAAGATTCCAGAAAGATTGATGATCGAATATATTTTCAAGAATGTTTAACAAATATTAATTACAATCCTAAATTGTTTATTTCAAGTCCTAACTTTTATAAAGACTTACCTAAAGTTTACAAAGATTTAAGCAAATATGAACCTATAGAAGAACAATTTAAGAAACATCACAATTTCTTTATTAAGGGATTAAAGATTGATCCTCTCTATAAACAATATGAAGAGACAATAATGTATATTCTTAATCATATTGATTATTGGTCACAAGAATTTATTAAGAAATTTAATATTGATGTCGATACTAATAAATAGAAAATCTATAAATATAGAATTACAAAAGGTTGGGCTATTAAGTCCAACCTTTATTATACAATTTAGTAATCAATAATATTCTTGTTTATATTTTATAAAGATCAATTTCTTTAAATGTGTCTATACTATAATGGGAACAGGACATCATAATATGGTTATCATCTAGCATTATTTTAGAAAAGATTAATTTCTTAGAGAAATCGCTTTCATCAACCATTATTGAATCTGTACTTATATTGACATTAAATGAATTTAGAGGTTTTGTTAAACCTGTACCTAAATATTTTAAATATGCTTCTTTACAAGTCCATAATGTATAGAAATAATGATCTTGATCTCTTTCTGTTTCACAAGAATTTATTGCTTCAATTTCTTTATTTGTAAAAAATCTATTAGCAACTCCCAATCTCGCTTTATTAACAATCTCAATATCTAAACCTATTTCTTTATCTGAGACTGCACATGCAACCCATTCCCCAGAATGTGTGATATTAAAGTATTTATCTATACCACCTTTTAAATAAGGTTTCCCTTTTTCCCCATTTTGAAAAACTATTTCTTCCTTATCTAATTGAAAGCAATCTTCTAAACCTTTATATGCAAGCATTTCCCCTATTAAACTTCTTTGTTTGTTTATAAGTGACTTATACGAGTCTATCTTTTTAAGGGTATGAGATTGTGCATATTTCTTTAGTGCTTTCTCGGTATGTTTAAATTCTTCCAGAGATTGTAATTTTGCTGCATATATTTTTATCATACTACAAAACAAAGAAAAATCATTTTAATATCATAGCTCTTTTTTTAATATAGTACCTGATAGTTTATGAATATTCATTTCTGCTATCTTGGCATTATATTTTGCCTTACTTATATTGTTTTTTGCAACTAATAAGTTTAACTGCACTTGACGATATTCTGTTGAGCTTATTTTACCCAGTCTATAATACTCTTTAGATTGCTCAAAATTCATTTCTGCACTTTTTAAGTTTTGCTTCTGAAGATTTAAAACATCTAAGGTATTGCGATAATTAGCATATGCATTTACTAGATCTTTCTTGATTATTAGTTTTTGCTCCTCTAATTTATATTGACTGTTTTCATAAGATAATCTTGCATTTCTCTTTCTTATGGCTTTCTTTTCTCCATCATATATGTTTAAAGATATATTCACACCTGCTGTAAATTGGGTGTTAGGATCGTCTAAACCTATATTGAAATCTTTATCTATTTGATTATAACCATAACCTGTTTTTAAAGATATTGTAGGCATACTAGAAAGCCTTGCAATTTTTAAATCCATCTTAGACTGCTCTACCTTATTCATTTTTAAAAGATAGTCAGAGTTCTTTGAAAATGCAGTATCTAATATTGTTTGTAAATTGAAATTTGCATAAGATAGATCTCCTACCTCTATAGAAAATTCTGTATCAATGTCTCTACACAATAATGTGTTTAGATTCCTTTTTGATTCAGCAAGATTTTTCTTGGCATTTAAATAGTTTACTGAGTCTTTATTGATGTCTACCCTAGCATTTAATACTTGAAGTGAAGTTCCTGATCCTATCTTATTCTTCTCCTCTTGCCTTGCTAAACGTTCCCTAGATATTTTTAACATATCTCCCTGCTGATCTAATATGTCTTTCTTTTGGCATACAGAATAGAAAGAACTAATTACATTAAAGACTGTGGCTTCAATTATATATTTTGCTTGAAAATTACTTCCTGATGCAAGTATTTCTAACTTTTTGTAGTTTAAGATGTTTCCCCAACCATTCAATAGCGTGTAAGACAATTCTATACCTGCTGAAGTTCTAGTTGATTTACTTGTTTGCATACTAGATACTTTACCAGCTTTGGTGTCGGTATAGTTAGCTCCAGCAGTGGCGTTTAAACTTGGCACCAATCCAGCATTACCTATAGTTGCTGAATTGACTGCCTGTTTTCTAGTGTTCTTAGCTACTTTTATTCCATAATTGTTTTCAAGTGCTAATTTTATTGCCTGTGAGACATCTAGCTTTTCCTGAGCATATGTAGATAAACTAAATGCTATAAATAGTAATATTAAAATATTTCTTTTCATATATTAAATCTCCTTTTGTTCTATAACTGCTTGTTCTACATCTTCTGCTTCAGGTAATTTTCCTGTCTTTAAATACTGTATCTGTCTCTTTATATTATTAACACCTATTAGTAAAACAGGTAGGAATACTAGAGTTATTAATGTTGCAATTAATAAACCGTATGCTACTGAGATTGCCATTGGAACAACCATTGCAGCTTGTGGACTGTTTGAAAGTATTAATGGATATAAACCGCTATTGTTGTTATTGATGTTAGAACAATAGGTCTAAATCGAGATAATGATGCTTGATATACCGAATCGAAGAATTTCATTCCTTTTCTTAAGTTATCATTCATAGCTGCTACAAGTATGATAGCATCGTTTACCATTACCCCTAAAAGAGCTACAATTCCAAAATAAGATGGCATATCTAAAGAATAACCATGAAGGAAGTGTCCCCAGCCTATCCCTACAAATCCAAATGGTAATAATAAGAATATTAATACTGCCTGAACAATTGAACGGAATGTAAAACCTATAACTGCAATAAGTAGTAGTAATATTATTGGTATTACTCTGTTTATAGATGCACTAGCTTTTTTCATTTCCTCTTCATGACCTCTTAATCTGAAAGATAATCCTTTGTATTTTTTTACTAATGTAGGTAGTATATTTTGGTATACTTCTTCTTTTAATTCACTTAAATTGATATTCTGACCAGCTAAATCGGCTTCTACTCTTATCTGTCTTTTACCATTGTAGTGATTTATTACAATAAGATTTCTTTCTAGTTTCATATTGGCAATCTCTTTTAGTGGATAAGAGTTTCCTTTTCCGTCCCTTATTCTCATTTCTTCAAGATTACCAATTGAAGATCTATCTTTTTTAGCATATCTCACATATACTTTTACAAGATCTTGACCTCTATTTATTCTTTGAACTTCAGCTCCCCAGAATCCTTGACGAACCTGAGATATTACTGTATTTAATGTTAGTCCTAGTTGATATGCCTTTTCTTTAAGAGTAATTTTTACTTCTCGCATACCTTTCTCATCGTTGTCTACAATATTAGTAAGTCCAGATAGTTCTTTTAATTTTGATTTCAATTCATCTTTTGCCATTTCTAATTCATTCAAATCGTATGATAAAAGAGAAACTGCAATAGGTTTTCCGAAGTGAGAGTTCTGCACGTAGTTTAACTTCTCTGCTTCAGGAATCTCTCCAACTTGAGCTTTTACTTTCATTGAGAAATCGTTTGAATGAAATCCTCTTATCTCTCCTGCTAATAATATTACTCTTACTAAACCGACATTAGAAGAAGATTGTTCTATTGATATATCTTGAACAACACTATTACCATCTGTTCTTTCTGAATTTAATTTATCTCTTACTTGCTTTACTCCTTCTTCTATTCTCTCAAGAAATTTAAAAGTTACAGCTTCAGGTGTCCCTGCTGGCATTTGAAGGTTCACATCAATATAATCAGCAGATTGAAGAGATGAGTCACCTGATTTGATAATTCCTCCCATATAAGCTCCAGCTGTTATTATTAACAAACTGAACATTACAGCTACTGTTATTGCTTTATTTCTAAGTAAGAAATCTAAGAATTTAGAGAAGTATTTATCCCTAAACTTAAGTATAGAATTGTTTACTCTTTGCTCTAAAGTATTTTTTCTTTCGTGTTTAGCAACTTTTAAAGCTTTAGAATGAGCTACATGGGCTGGAAGAATGAACATACACTCTATTAATGAAAATAATAAAGCTGCAATAACAACTACTCCCATTTCTACAAAGAATTGACCGAATACTCCTTCTATAAAAAAGAATGTTGCAAATGCTATAACTGTTGTTAATACTGCAGAAACAACAGCTGGCATAACTTCTATAGTTCCATCAATAGCTGCTTGAACAGGTTTTTTACCTCTTTCATAGTGTTGATATATGTTCTCACAAATAACTATTCCATCATCAACTAAGATACCAATTACAAGAATCATCCCAAATAGAGATATTTTATTTAAAGTAATACCATATATACTAGCTATGATAAACATTCCCATAAATGATAATGGGATTCCAAATGCTACCCAGAACGATAATCTTCTATTAAGAAATAGTGATAAAAATAAGATAACAAGTAAGAACCCTTGAAGACCATTTTCCGCTAGAAGCTCTTGCATTACAGATATCTCAGACGATAAATCGTATATTATCTTGAAATCTACATCTTTATGTTCTTCATTAAATTCTTTTGAATATTTTGTTACTGCTTCAGATATCTTTATTAAATCTTCTCGTGTTGTATGAAATACAGATATTGATATTGATCGTTTATCATTTAAGATATCTTTGTTTACAGATTCCGACCATTTATCACTAAGATCTGCTACATCTCTTAAGTAAACAATTCCCTGTTTATTAGCTCTTAAAACAACATTTGCTAGCTCTGATGCATAGTATTTCTTGTTTTTTGTTCTAATAAATAATTCTTCAGATTCACCTTTAATTGTACCTCCTGTTAGATCCATATTACTTGCTCTAACAGCATTCACGGCTTCAACAAGGGTCATATTATATTTCTTCAAATCATTTTCTCTGAAGGCTATTTCTATCTCTTCATTTGGGAATCCTGATAAAAACACTTTTGAAATACCATCTGTAGATCTTAAATCGTTCTCTATCTTTCTAGCATATTTCTTTAAAGTTCGTAAATCGATATCACCTGTTACTGCACAAAACATTGCTGGTACAAGATGCTCTCGCTTACTAACTGACGGAGGTTCCATTCCAGCTGGAAAAGAGTTAATTTGATCTACAGCATTCTTTACATCTTGAAGTAATTGATCGCTATTATAGCCTGATTTTATCTTTACAGTTACAACTCCTACATTCTCTCTAGAAGTAGACACCATCCTATCAATACCAGATATTCCTTTTAAGTTTTGCTCTATTTTTAAGATAATACCTTCTTCTATTTCTTGTGGTGATGCTCCAGGATATGCTGCTGTGATTCTAATTGCTCCTGGATCTATCTGAGGAGTCATTGTGGAATTTAATCCTTGGAATCCAATAAAACCTATTGCTAGGGTAAGAATAATTAAAATATTACCCGTTATTGGATATTTTATAAAATAACTTATTAATTTTCTCATATTATTCTATTATAAGTTTATTTACGAGAAATTCTTACTTCTCTATCTGCGTATAAATCGTTTGTCTTTAAACAGATATCTGTTCCATCTTCTAATCCTGAGATTATTACTGAATTTGCTCTTTGATATAATACTTGTACTTTTTGTATCTTAACTTTATTATCGACAACAGTAAAGACCTTCCCTCCTTCTTGAAGAGATTTTCTTTCTATTTCTACACCATTAAGCTTTTGACTAGAATTTATTACTGCACTTAAAAACATCCCTTCTATTAAGTCTCTTGATTTTACACCTACGTATACCAAAACCTTTTGGGTTGCTTTCTCTATAGATGCATTAATTCTAACAACTTTACCTATATATTCTTTTCCAGAATCTTTAGAAAATAATTTTACAGAATCTCCAACTTTCACATACAATCTTTCTTGAATAGAGATAGTTGCTTCTAGCTCATAATCAGAATCTTTTACTAATTCTCCTACCTTTTGTCCAGCTCTAACTAAAGTTCCTTCTTCAATTAATGCTTGAGTTAATGTTCCATTGAAATGAGAATAGATATTATATTTTGCCATTCTTATTTCTAAACCTTCTATTTCGTAATATGTTGTATAAACATTCTTACCAGAAAAGAATAATTTTTCTCTACTATTCTTTGCTTCTGGCAATTTTGGCAGCTTTTTATTTACATCTATACTATTTAAATAAGATAACCATTCATTGTAAGATTCAGGATAATCAAATTTAATATCTGGTATTACACCACTTAGTAAATTCATAAATGCACTTTTCTTAGCTTTTAAAGATTGCTTTGCTTCATCTGAATTAATAGAAAAAAGTAACTCTCCTTTTTTATATCTTTCTCCTGTTAAGAATGCTTTTTTAGAATGATTCATAACACCACCAACTTCTGTATATATTTCTATTTTGTGGGTCGATATTAATTTTCCAACTACAGGAACATTAACAGAAATATCTGTATTTGTAACTTGCCTTACTGGAATTACTAATCTAGTATCTCCCTTTGGCCTTTTTGCTGGTGGCTCTTTCATACTTTTAAAAACTACTCCTATCAATACAGCTACAACTAATATTGATAAGGCTATAATTACGGTCATTCTTCTATTCATAACATCTGATTTTATATTCCTTATACATACAATAATACGGATTTTATGAATATCAATATATTTTATTAGAGAATAATATGCATTTATACGATATTCTAAGTGTTCTACACGATTTTATGATATATCTTATAATTAGCACATTATATCCTATCTTTTACTGTGTTTAGCGAATTAGTTAGACTTATTAAATGGATATTCGTATTTTTAAATCTAAATAATTAAAACTTTCATAATGGATAAAAAATCATTTATTAATAAACGAATTTACCAGCATTTATTATTCTGGTTCACTTTCTTAATTATGATTGTATTACGATATACAGATGGATATCAAAGAGGTTTTGATGAAGAAGTTTCAAGCGTATTAATCATTGAAAGTTCTAGATTCTTTACTATGCTTTTTATAGTATATACAAATCTTAGAGTTCTTTTCCCATCGTTTTTTAAAAGAGGGAAATACAAATATTTCTTTCTACTTAACTTTTGTCAGGTATTATTAGGAGCCTCAATAAGTGTATTTCTTACAGATATGTTCTTTAATAAAGTATTTGAAGCAAACATATATATTAGAACTTTCTGGAATATGATTCCCCCTACAATGATTATTACTATAACATCGTTACTACATATAACAAAGGAATGGATTAATCTTAGAGAAGATATTATTAAGATAAAGATGAAAAATAATAAGAAATTATATGCCGAATTAGACTCATTAAAAAGTCAACTCAATCCTCATTTCTTCTTTAACACTCTTAATAATCTTTATTCTTTAAGTCTTGTGAAAAGTGATGAAACACCTAACGTAATTCTTAAACTTTCAGATTTAATGAGTTATATTATTTACGATACTCGCGTAGATTTTATAAGTATAAAAAAGGAAATAGAGTTCATGAAGAATTTTATTGATCTTGAAAAACTAAGATTAAATGAACATTTAAGCATTAATGTAAAGATTATTTGTAATAATGAAAGTAGAGAAATTGCTCCATTATTGTTTCTACCTTTCATTGAAAATGCTTTTAAGTATACATCAAGAGATCCGAATACATCATTTGTTAATATTAGCATCTTAGTCGAAGACAATGAACCTATAAGGATGTCTATTATTAATACAATTGATAATAATATTGTTGAAAATATAGATAATAAACATAGTGGCTTAGGTATTAAGAATGTTATTAAAAGATTGAATCTAATTTATCCAGATTCTCATAAATTGGATATATCTCAAAGAAAAGATTTGTATATTGTGAATCTAGAAATTTCTGATAAGTAAATAAGATATGATGATTAATTGCCTAATTATAGATGATGAGACTTTAGCAAGACAAGTTGTAAAAACTTACTTGAGTAATTTTCCTGAATTTTCTATTATTGCTGAATGTAAAAATCCTATTGAAGCTTATACTATACTTAATAATGAAAAAATAGACTTAATCTTTTTAGATATTAATATGCCTAAACTTTCTGGATTAGATTTTATTAAATCACTACCAAATCCACCTTTGGTAATAATAACCACTGCTTATAGAGAGTATGCATTAGAAGGTTTTGAACTGAACGTTATTGATTATCTAAATAAACCATTCTCTTTACAACGCTTTATTAAAGGGATTAATAGAGTAAAAGCTATTATTAATTCAAGAAATATTAGTAAACCTTCAAACGATCTTAATTCTAATGATTTTATCTTTATAAAGTCAGATAAAAAAACTTACCGACTTTCTTTCTCAGAGATACTATATATTGAAGCTTTAGGCGATTACATTAAAATAACAACAATCAACAATACTATCATTACATATATGTCTCTTAAGAAAATGGAGCAAATATTACCAGATAAAATCTTTCCTAGAATTCATAAATCATTCATCATTGCTTTAGATAAAATTACTTGTATAGAAGGTAATTGTATTTATATAAATGATAAATCTTTTGCTATTGGAAATAGTTATAAAAAGAATTTACAAGAAATAATAAAAGAATTCTCAGTAAATATTTAGAAATCTATTTTAAAACTTGCAGAGATTGGATAGTGGTCTGAATATTTATATTTATATCGCTCGTAGTCAGTACAATATAGATCTGGGTGATACAATATATAATCTATTCTAAAAGAAGGAAAATCTCCTATATAAGTTGTCCCTATTCCTACACTTTTTTCAAGAAAAGAATCTTTATAATTGCCTCGTAGTATTCTATACGAGTAAGATAAAGGTGTATCATTCATATCTAAACACAAAATAGATTTAAGTTTAGAAGCATCAACTTTACGCTTAATTAGTTTAGCTTGCTCTGCTCTAATTTTAAAAGCATGTAACAATCTCTTACCTATACCTTTAGCACCATCAACTGTTTGCTCTCCACTTGCGCTTGATGTTATATTTTTTATAAATTTATAGTCATCTTTACTGAATCTATTTGATTCTAAATGAGCATTATAAATTCTTAATTTCGATCTACCTATTAATACATCCGAGTATATTACACTAGCGCTAAGACTATTTGAAATTTTAAGTTCTTCCTTGTTAATTATTCTGTATTTTGAAAATATTGCTAAATTTCTACGTTTACTTATATAGTAGTATGGATACTTTTTTAATTTTCTTTTTATTGTTGTTATAGAAATATTCCTATTATGCCCATACATAAACTCTTGTAAACAGACAATATGAGGATCTTTATTATTTATAAGATCTATTATATGGTAAGATGTTCTGGGATCTTTATTCCAATTATATTTGTTAAAATATCGAACATTATAAGATAAAACTTTAAAAGATTTTGTAATTATCTCACTATTTGATTCTCCAAAAGATATTAATTTAGCAAAAGCTGGATAACTTACTAATATTGCAAGAAGAGGTAATATAAATGCTTTCTTTTTTCTATATACCCAATAAAAGAAGAAGATAATGTTTATGACTAATAAATATGGATAAGCTAGACCAAAAAAAGCTAGATAACCAAATGAATTTGGATTTACATATTGAGATATACTTCCTAATACTAAACCTAAGATGAAGAAGGAGCATATTACAACTAATATTTTATGTAGTATTTTACGTAGCATAAATCTATTTCTGACCTGATTTAAATAATAGTTTCTTTTCTTCTGAACTTAAACTTTCATAACCTGATTTAGAAACTTTCTCTAGTATCTCGTTAATTCTATCTGAATCTTTATCTTTTGCTTTACTAGTCTTATTTGATTTTGTTTTATACTTAACTTTCATTCTTGATTTCTTCTCCCAAGATTTCTTACCGATCTTACCTCTTTTTGAGATTGCAAACAAATAACCAAATAAAGCTCCTCCTAAATGAGCAATATGTCCCCCTGCATTGCCTCCTGTTAGACTTAATAAGTCTATTCCAATAAAGATTAGTGCTATATATATCATCTTCACATCACCTATAAAAGGTATGAATATCGTATAATTAGGTCGATAAAAAGAAACAGCAAAGATAATTGCCATTACAGAGGCCGAAGCACCAACTGCTACAGAAGAATTCATAACGTCTGAGAATGCTGGAAATATATTATAAGCCAATATATATAGTAAAGCTCCAGCTAATCCACCCAATATGTATATATATCTTAATCTTACTTTAGGGAAAGAATTAATAAACATTCTACCTAACCAATATAGCCATAGCATATTAAAAAGCAAATGTAAAAAGCCTTCATGAACAAACATATATGTGAAAACAGTCCAAGGTCTAATAGCTAAATCTTGGAGCGAAGATGGCACTGCTAAATACTTAACTATTATATCAGGAAGATAAGGCTGACCAATTAAGAAACCTATAATAAACAATAATTTTAAACAAAGATATACTCCAATATTTATATATATAAGTTTCACAAGATCGCTACCTTTATGAAATGATTGCTTAATTTCATTCCATAAATTACCTCTATTTAAGAATGCATTTTGATTATTAAAACCTCTACCAAATCCTGAAAATTGAGAACCATTGAATCCTCTATTACCATTCATTCCATTAAAGATATCCATATCTATTATTTATAATTATCTGATATATTAATAAAAATTCTTTCTATTTTTTCTCCAATAAGTTATTAAAAGATATCCAATTATTGCACCTCCTAAATGCGCAAAATGAGCAACATCATCACCCGCTGAATTCTGCATTGCCATAAAAAGTTCAAATATTATATAAACACCAATAACATATTTAGCTTTAATTGGAATTGGTGGAAATAATAGTAGCAGTTCTGTATTAGGAAACAAAACACCAAAACCTACTAAAACACCAAAAATAGCTCCTGAAGCTCCAACTGTGGGTACGTCTATCGATTCTGTTATTACTTTCTCAAATATCATCTTACCTTGGTCAATATACTGAACTGAATCTGGATTTGCTTTCCAAGCATCAATAAACTCATAAACCCATGAATTTGCATGCCCTATATGATCTGATAAGAAATTAGATAATAAAGATGGATCAGGAGTATTTTTAAATGCAGTAAATGCTGCATTCATTGAATGGTAATCTATCCAAAGAACGAAAGTATGAATTAGAGCTGCACCTAGTCCACATACAAAATAAAATATTAGAAATCTTTTTGTCCCCCAAACTTGTTCTAGAATACGTCCAAACATAAATAATGCAAACATATTTCCAAACAAATGATAAAAGGAACCATGCATAAACATATGAGTAATGATTTGCCATGGTTTAAAATAATCTGATTCAAATAGATGTAAACCAAACATATGAGATGGTGAAATTGCAAAAGAATTTCCCAACACCTCAAATCCAAAATATACAATTATATTTATTATTAAAAGATTCTTTATTGCAGTAGGAATAGTTCCTGGCCTGTATCCATAAGATGACATATACTTTTATTTTTCTGGTTTAATTTCAGTTGTTTTGTTATTTGTTTTAGGTTTGTTATTCTTCTGGAAATTTCTATTTCCTTTACTTTTAGATTTATTTTTAGTAGGAACATTTTTCTTACTTATAGTATCTTTCTTAGGCTGAATTTCCTTTTTATTTACTATAGCTTTCTTATTTAAAGAATCTTTCTTGTTAGAAGATTCATCCTTATTTTTTAATAAATCAACTTTTTTATCTAAACTAACAACCTTTTTCTTTTTGTTTGTTCGAACATTTCTTTTGTTATTTCTTCGTTTAGAATTTCTTATTTTATTATCAAAACGATTTAAACTATCCTGCCCAACAACATTCTCATAATCTATCTTTTTCTCCGCATCACCAAAGTCCGATTGTATCTTCTCTACTGTTTTATTCTTTCTATTTAAAGATAAAATCTCTTTTGCTCTATCTACAGATATAGTCTCAAACTTATCCATACCATCTTTATATGTTGCATAAGTCATTTTACGAGAAAAAACATCTGTTTTAACATGATGATAGTTTCCTTCTTCTGTTTTTAAAATATCTTGAGTAGAAGGGAAATCTCTTTGTTCATCAAGATAAGCATCTACTTCATAATTTAAACAGCATTTTAATTTTCCACATTGGCCAGCAAGCTTCTGTGGGTTTAAAGATATCTCTTGATATCTAGCTGCTGCAGTTGTAACTGAAACAAAATTTGTCATAAATGAAGCGCAACACAATTCTCTTCCACATGGACCTATTCCACCTATTCTCCCTGCTTCTTGGCGAGCACCAATTTGTTTCATCTCAATACGAATTCTGAAAGTCTCTGCCAAGACTCTAATCAATTGACGAAAGTCGACTCTGCCATCTGCTATATAGTAAAAAATAGCCTTTGTTTTATCTCCTTGATACTCAACATCACCAATTTTCATTTCAAGACCAAGATCTTTTGTTATTTGTCTTGAACGAATCATTGTTTCGTGTTCTAAGCTAATAGCTTCTTCCCACTTCTCAATATCATACTGCTTAGCTAGTCTATATACTTTCTTGAATTCTATATCTTCTCTGAAATGATGTTTATTCATTTGCTCTCTAACAAGAGGTCCTGTTAATATAACAACTCCAATATCGTGACCAGGAGAAGCTTCTACAGCAACCACATCTCCAACTTTTAAAGGGATTCTAGCATCATTTAAGAAAAAATCAACTCTGGTATTTTTAAATCGAACTTCAACCATTTCAGAGATTTCTGTCTCCTTAGTGATATCTGATAGCCAATCGTAGACATGTCTCTTAGCTGATATTATTCTGTGATCTATTCTATAAGATGGTTTATTTTTTTCTAATTCTTCTTCCATGAATAATTTTTTTATAAGTCTTATGACTGAAAATATATATTATTAGATATTGTAAATCCCTTCCCTCCAGGCTTTTTATTTAACTGATTTACAAGTCTATTCTTTACAAATATAATGAAAAGAAATAATTTATTAGAATTGGTAGAAGCTTGTTAAGGTCGAATAACCTTAATTAACTTTAAACTCATATCAAGAAATACAAGTTTAGGATTCGCATTACGCTGAATATCTTGGTATGCTTTATTTAATTCTTTGAATAATATTAAAAGATTTTCTTCATTTATGAAAGGAGAAAAACGTTCCATAAACTTCTCTTCTTTACTATTTGCATATATAATTGAAGAATCACCAAAGTTATTCATAAAGCTCTCTCTCACCATCTTTATTGAATATAAAAGAAAACTCTTTTGTTGTTCTCTTCCCCAACCTGCAATAGTATTACTCCATTTTATTAAATCAAGAACTTTACGTCCCCAGCAGGTACGCATTAACAATGTGAAATGCTCAAAGTTTCTTTTAATTTCTTCTGTTTCAATAAGTAGATTAAGAACTCTAGTCCACGATCCTAAAGATAATTTAGACAGACTAATAGCATCATCTTCCGATTTATGATATTTATCTGTTAGAACCTTACGTATTTCATCATTTGAGATATTAGGAATTTCTATCTTTTGAGTTCTAGAAGATATTGTTTCCATTATCTTGTCTGAATTATTACTTACTAAGATAAAAACAGTTTTGTGAGGAGGCTCTTCTAATGTTTTAAGAATACTATTAGCACATTCTTGAGTCATTAATTCAGGATACCAAATAATCATAACCTTATATTCTGACTCATAAGAAGTTAAATTAATCTTGTGAATTATATTATTACTTTCACTTCTATTAATAATTCCCTCTTTTTTTGCATCTCCCATAATATCCCACCATTTTGAAATATCAAAATAAGGAGTATCAAGAATTTGATTTCTAAAATCTTGTATATAAGCATCACAATTTGTACCACTAGATTTAGCGAAGAAAGGAAAAACAAAATGACAATCAGGATGCTCTAATTTTTGAAACTTTTTACACGAAGGACATTCTCCACATGAATCTCCTCCTTTTTTATTTTTGCACATAATATACTGTGCAAAAGAGATAGCTAAAGCCAACTTACCTACTCCCTGCTTTCCAGAGAAAAGGTAAGCTTGGCTAATTCTATCTTTTGCAACAAACGACTGTAATTTATTAATTACAACCTCTTGTCCTATTATATCTTTAAATAGCACTTATAATCTATAAATTATCTATTTCTTTTTGTTCTAAATATAATTCATCCAATTGCTCTTTAGCTATAGGAGATGGAGATTCAATCATAACATCTCTACCTGAATTATTTTTAGGGAAAGCTATTACATCTCTAATAGTATCTAGTCCAGCAAACATCGAAACTAATCTATCAAAGCCAAAAGCAACACCACCATGAGGAGGAGCACCATATTTAAATGCATTCATCAAGAATCCAAATTGAGCTTCAGCTTGTTCCTTAGAAAATCCTAATAACTCAAACATTTTAGCTTGAATATCTTTATCAAAAATTCTAATAGAACCTCCACCAATTTCAACACCGTTAATAACTAAATCGTATGCATTAGCTCTAACATCTCCAGGATTAGTGTCAATTAAAGAGAAATCTTCACTCTTAGGAGAAGTAAAAGGATGGTGCATTGCTTGGAATCTATTCATATCTTCGTTCCATTCTAATAGAGGGAAGTCAACAACCCAAAGAGGAGCAAAAACATTTTTATCTCTTAAACCTAACTGATTACCCATTTCTAAACGTAACTCACATAACTGCTCTTGAGCTTTACGTTTATCATCACCAACTAATATTAGTAATAAATCACCTGGTTTGGCATTACAATTATCAGCAAATATTTTCAAATCATCTGCAGAATAGAATTTATCTACTGAAGATTTAAAAGAACCATCTTCATTATATTTCACATAAACTAATCCCTTAGCACCAACTTGTGGACGCTTAACGAAATCAGTCAATTTATCTAATTGTTTACGTGTATATTTTGCACAAGCAGGAGCACAAATAGCACCAATGTAAGCAGCATTATCAAAAATTGCAAAATCCTTACCTTTAGCTACATCTGTTAATTCTACAAACTCCATTCCAAAACGGATATCTGGTTTATCAGAACCGTATTTATCCATAGCTTCAGACCATGGCATACGAGGGAATTTATCTAATTTTACATTTCTTACTTCTTGGAAAAGATGTTTAGTCATCCCTTCAAACAAGTTCAGTACATCTTCTTGCTCAACAAAAGACATCTCACAGTCTATTTGTGTGAATTCTGGCTGTCTATCCGCACGTAAATCTTCATCTCTGAAACATTTTACAATTTGGTAGTATCTATCAAAACCAGAAACCATCAATAATTGTTTAAATACTTGTGGAGATTGAGGAAGAGCATAGAAAGTTCCAGGATTCATTCTTGAAGGCACAACAAAGTCTCTAGCTCCCTCTGGAGTAGATTTTATTAACATTGGAGTTTCTACTTCAATAAAATTCTGTGTATCAAGATAGTTTCTAACTAAATGACCTATTCTATGTCTTAAAACAAGATTTTCTTTTACACACGATCTACGTAAATCAAGATATCTATATTTCATTCTTAATTCATCACCACCGTCTGTATTCTCTTCTATAGTAAATGGAGGAACCTCAGATTTATTTAATATTTCTAAAGCATTTACTGCAATTTCTATTTCTCCTGTTGCAATTTTCTTATTCTTACTAGCTCTTTCAATAACTTCTCCACTAACTTGAATAACAAATTCACGACCTAAAGTCTCTAGTTTACTTTGTAAATCTTTCTCAATATTTTCATCAAATACTAATTGAGAAATTCCATATCTATCTCGAAGATCTATAAAGGTCATACCTCCTAGATTTCTTATTTTCTGTACCCAACCACTTAAGGTTACGCTTTCACCTATATTATCAGCTCTTAATTCGCCGCAAGTATGTGTTCTATACATCTTTAAATTCCTTTAAATATACGATACGAAAGTAGTAAGATTTTTTCAATTATTTCTATATTTACGGTATTAACAATATCTTTGACCTAAAATAACAAATACAAATGCAAATTACAGACTTATTAAACGTTCTTGACATAGTAATTATGATTCCTCTAGGCTATGGAGTATACAAAGGATGGAAAAATGGATTCATGATAGAAGTTTCTACTTTAGTAGCTCTTCTTCTTGGTCTCTATTTCGCTATAAATTATTCTGATATTGCAAAGAATTTGCTTATTAATCAATTAGATATCCACAGTTCTTATATAGAATATTTTGCCTTTATAATCACTTTTGTGATAGTTGTTATTGCCATAAATTTTCTTGGTAAAGCTCTATCAAAACTTCTAAGTGCAATGGCTTTAGGACTCATAAATAAAATATTTGGAGTCGTATTTTCATTACTAAAATATGCAATTATACTTACTGTCATTATCATTGTGACAGAGAATGCTGATAAGAAATTACATTTCATGTCACAAAAATTCAAAAATAAAAGTATACTATACAAAGAAATCTATAAGCATGGTAATGAAGCTTTAGAACTTATAGATATGGATAAAATCAAAGCGCAATTAAAAAACAAGTAAATAAACAAATATGGATTTCGTAGAAGAGTTAAAATGGAGAGGTATGATCCATAATATCATGCCTGGTACTGAAGAGCTAATTAAAAAACAGCAAACAACTGCATATGTAGGTATTGATCCTACTGCAGATTCATTACATATAGGACATTTAGTGTCAGTTATGATGATGAAACATTTTCAAATGAGTGGGCATAAACCAATTTTTGTTATTGGAGGTGCAACAGGTATGATTGGTGATCCATCAGGTAAATCACAAGAGAGAAACCTACTTGATGAACCTACTATTCGACACAACCAAGAAGCTATTAAAAATCAATTATCAAAATTTATTGATTTTTCTTCTGACAATAGTAATGCTGCTATTATGGTTAACAACTACGACTGGATGAAGAACTTTTCGTTTCTAGGCTTCATCAGAGACGTAGGTAAACACCTAACAGTTAACTACATGATGGCTAAAGATTCAGTTAAAAAACGTTTAAGTTCTGAATCTAAAGCAGGTATGTCATTCACTGAATTTACTTATCAATTAGTTCAAGGATACGATTTCTTACATTTATATAAAACTCACGATTGCCAATTACAAATGGGTGGTTCCGATCAATGGGGTAATATCACTACTGGTTCTGAACTTATCAGAAGAATTGAAGGTGGTAACGCTTTCGCTTTAACATGGCCATTGATGACAAAAGCTGATGGTAAGAAATTTGGTAAAACAGAATCTGGTAATATATGGCTTGACTCAGAAAGAACTTCTCCATACGAATTCTATCAATTTTGGTTAAATACTACTGATGAAGATGCTGCAAAATACATTAAAATCTTCACTACTCTTTCTGTAAAAGAAATTGAAGATGTTATTGCTACTCATGCTGAAGCACCACATCAAAGACTACTTCAAAAAACACTTGCTAAAGAAGTTACTTGTTTAATTCATTCAGAAAAAGATTATGAATCTGCTCTTGAAGCTTCTCAAATTTTATTTGGTAAAGCAACTGCAGACTCTTTAAGAAAACTTGATGAAAAGACTTTCTTAGCTGTATTTAATGGAGTTCCTACTTTCGATATAGATATTAACGATCTTGAAGAAGGTATTAATATTGTAGACCTTATGGCTGAAAAAACTAATATCATGCCTTCTAAAGGAGAAGCTAGACGCTCGATAAAAGGTAATGCTATTAGTATTAATAAAGAAAAAGTAGGTGATATTACAATCACTAAAGAAAACCTTATCGACAATAAATATATACTTGTTCAAAAAGGTAAGAAAAACTATTATTTAGTAATTGCTAAATAATTCTTACAAGAAAATAAAGAACTTTCAGTAATCAATTAATAGAATACTGAACAAGATACAGGTAGTGGATTTTTAAACATTTAAAGATTCACTACTTTTTTTATACTCTATAAGGTGTAAACTTTAGCAGGAATAGGGTGTCAAGTTTGGCAGGAATATGCATTTATTTCATACATAATTCTGCATCACAATACTTAAGAACTTCTTTTCTATGCGTAATATAAATAACTGTTTTTCCCTTTAGAAAAGAATACAAACGTTTCATTAGTATAATTTCAGTTTCCAAGTCTAAAGAAGAACTTATTTCATCTAATAAAACAATCGGTCTAGATTGCAATAAAGCTCTAGCTATTGCAATTCTTTGTGCTTGTCCCTCACTTAAGCAAATTGAATTTTCACCACATTTCGTATCTAAGCCTTCTGAAAGATTATAAACAAAATCTGCTACGGAAACATGCAAGACTTTTCTAATCTCTTCGTCGCTAGCTTTAGGATTAGCTAATAACAAATTAGATTTTATACTACCACTTAAAAGAGTATTTCCTTGAGGCACATAAGAGAAACTACACCTTGTACTAATATCTAAAGGATAAATTCCATCTTTATTATATATAGAAACACAACCTGATTTTGGTTCTAAAAAAGATAAAAGAATTCTTAATATAGTAGTCTTACCTACTCCTGTCTTACCTGTAATAGCAGTCACTGTAGAAGGTTTAAAATTATACGAAAATGAAGATAATATCATTTTACCCTTTTCATAAGAAAAATCCACATTCTTAAAATCTATACCTAAAGGCCCTTGAATCATTCTTTCATTTACTGATTCTTCAATTTCAATATCTTCTACATTTTCTATACGTTGAATAGAGGTATGAAGTTTAATTAAAGATGGGAAATCACTAGCTAAAGCAATTATGGGCCTTTGAATTTGACCAACTAATTGTAGATAAGCAGTCATTATACCAAAGCTAATCAATCCAACACTTAATCCCCATACTCCCCATAAAAAAGCGGACAAATAACCCAGATTAAAACCTAAAATTACAACAGTATGCATTCCTATTTTATTAATGCTAGCTTTCATCTTTAACTTATAAAGTTCTGCTTGTTTAAAACTAAGAACGTTTATAACATTTTTTAAACTTCCCATTACAGATACTAATGTAGAAGATTGAATATTCTCCTGCAATTCTTTTTGTATTCCACTCTCACAAATACGAATTCTACTATTTAAGCTTAATTGTTTAGAATAAAAAAATCTATTTATAAGCAT
Organism: Marinilabiliaceae bacterium JC040; assembly: GCA_022496785.1. Lineage (GTDB taxonomy): Bacteria > Bacteroidota > Bacteroidia > Bacteroidales > Marinifilaceae > SNAP01. The sequence goes on from SNAP01000001.1 coordinate 117,151, forward strand.
CAAAATAGGCATTATTAACACAACTACAAGAGACAAATATTTATTCAATAAAAACAAAAAGGCAAAAGCCGCAATCAATTGGAAAATTGAAATAATAAATTGAGGAATAATATTAGATAATACGTCAGAAACAATTCTTACATCCTCCTCCAATCTATTTACAAAATCTGCTGAATGATACTTATTCTTCTCTATCCATTTCATAGATAAAATATGAGAAAACATCTTTAACTGTAGATAATTCTTTATCAATATCTCAGATTTCGATTTAAAATAAATCATTAGAATATTACATACTACTTGAAATACTATTAAAACAAATAAAATAATACCTTCTTTTATAAGATCTCCTTCTATTTTATTTGTGGCAATATCTATTAATATCTTACATTCATAAACAAAAAGCAGACTAAAAATAACACGAATAATTCCTAATAATACTCCTGCTAAAGGGAATATTAAACAAGATCTTAAATGTTTAATTATCCATATTATTTTCAATCTAAATTCTAACATATATCTTTAAATATTTGTAATAAACTACTTCTTAAAGAATTAATATAAAAAGAAACCACTCCTTTTGGTATTTCTCTGTATTTCTTTACAATCCAGAAATGAAACCTGATACCATTATATAATTTTCTGTAGATATATCTGTCAGATTTACACTGTTTTAGTGGAGAATACTCTCCAAAATTCCCATCATAAACTATAGCTTTAATCATCCTATTAGGATATTTGCTATTCAAATTATTATAAAAGGGAAATTTATCAGATTCAAGACCTATATAATCGACTAAAACAGAACCAAAAGTCTCCCAATTCTCTACTAATTTATAAGCCTTCAATATAGAATATAATTGCTCCTTATCTATCCTATCCGAATTTCTATCAAGAAATAATGAAAAATCACATATCTGTCTTAGACCTACTCCTGAAGAAAGATAATGACCATAAATATGGTAGAAAAGAAAAAAAGCATTATAAGTAACCTCTGGCAAAAGAATCTTTATACCATTACAATAATAATATTCATTTGTGTTCAATAAAACTTCCTTAGTCCAGTTTTGAAAATGAGTATCAGCTTTTCTTGATGAGAAAATACTAGATGCTTTTCTATGTAATTCAATATTCACATCTCCCCAATAAAAAGAAAAATGTTTTCTAATATCTAAAGAAGCTTTATCAACAATATTCCACTTGTATGCTAAATCACAAGCTTTTTTAAAATTATCTTCTCCTACATACAAATCAATATCACCACATTGTCTAGTAAATTTATTAGGATACAATTCAGATATACCTTGCCCCTTCAAAAGAACAAGCTCTATGCCCTCTTTTCTATACATTTCAACCAATCTCGACAAACTAGCATTAATAAGAACATGAGATTGCTTAACCCTTGTTGATTGCAAAAAGAATTTATTTAATCCGTACTTACTAACTTGAAATTCAAGGGGTAATTTACATATAGACCTATATACTAAAGAAGCTACCGTATTTTTCTGAGCTAATTTATAAATAGTCTGCCAGTCAGTTTCTTCGCCACTCCATTTCTTTAAATCAATATCTTCATTCCATATTTCACTCTTTAGAAGAATTAATAATTTTCTAAATGAAGATTCTACATTTCTATTATTCCTACTTCTATCCATTTTTCTACTAAACTACTAGCATCAGCATAAGCTAAATCACTAGAAACATCATATTTCTTTACTAACAAATCTCTTAATAAATTTATATCAAATTCACCTTCAGCATTCTCCCAAAGATATTTAGCAGATTTATTTAAGGAAATTAATTTATTAAAATTTATTTGCTCAACACCCTCTCCAACTATTATATATTCTTCTCCTAATTGCCTTAATACGAAACCGTCTACTTTTTTCATCTCTTATCTTTTAAAATATCTATATAATGCTACCAATAATCTTTTTATTAATCTATAAGTATGAAACTTTATTAATATCCAATTAGACGATAAATTATAATATTTACCATTCCGTATTGTATGAGTAACCACTCCTTTTATATTTTGAATAGAACAAGTTTCAATACACAACAAATTAGAATCTCCTTGCAATATAAATAATCCGTCTTTCTTTTTAACAACCCTATGAACAATATACCCTTTTGGCTTACAGTCTGCTAAAACAATATCGTAAATCCCTATCTCCCTTTCTATTGGACTTATCAATATAGAATCTTTTTCACCCCTAATAGTTGGATACATACTATCACCCTTCGCCTTTATAATAGAAGATCTTCCACAATTCAACTCACTTATTAACAATGTGAATAAACAATCATTATCAACACTGATGCTAGTTTTTTTTATATTATCTAATCCCTTCATAACAACAATAAACAGCCTCTTTATTTGGTAAACATTTTAAAGAATAAATAGAAATTCTATTAATTAATGTCTCAATTGTATTATGCACTCCATTTGCAATATTCTTATCCCACTTCATAGAAGAACAGGAAGGTAGAATAACCGAATATGATTGAATATTATTTAAAATTGAAAGATCATTATTTTCAAATTGAGATAACTTCACTATTGCTCCTAGTTCTTGCCTTTTATTAATATAACAATCCGTTTTCCCACTCCAAGGACTACCATATACATAGATTTTATCATCTATAATTCTAAGTACAGGATTATCGTCATTCAATAAGAAAGAATCCTTAATATTATTAATCCATAGTCTAGAATGTGTACTTTTTCCTGTACCACTTTTACCTAGAAACATATACGCTTTTAAATCTTTAACAACTACAGAAGAGTGCATAAGAAGAGTCTCTTGCGTAGAAAATCTAAATGTATATTGCATCATAAGTGCCGTATCTATAATATGTTTCAAAGAAGATTTCTCTTTTGAAAGGTATAAGCAAGATTCCTTATAATCTTTTGAAAAGAACAAATAGGTATGTGAATCTTCAACAATAAATTCAAATATATACTCATTAGAAGAATTTAAATAAATCATCAAATTACTTTCTTCCAAAGATAAAGATGTTAATAAATCGGATTCGTTAATTAAAAATGCTAAATCATTTTTAAAATAAGATATTTTCATTCTTAGACTACATTTTCTATTCACTATAGAAAAAGGCTTATAATTAAATAAGATATTATCTAAATTGATATCATCATATATATCAAGTCCAAGACTATGTCCACCTATTTCAAAACAACACCTATTCATAAACATCAAATATAAGATATTATCTAAAGCATACAATAAAAAAGCTAACCTAGGTTTATAAGTTAGCTTTTATATTTAAACAAATCTCAAAATAAGATACATCATAATACTTCCATTTCCTGTACTAAATTATCTGCTCCAAAATAAACATCAATAAGCCATAATATATACCTTATATCAATACTTACAGAGCGTTGCTTATTAATATCAAACATTAATCCTCTTTGAGATCCTTGTCTATTAAGACTAGCAGAAATTCCTACTAATTTTCCATTGGCATTTAAAACTGAAGCTCCTAGATTTCCACCTGCAATATCTGTATTAGTCAGAAAATAAGTATGTAATTCACCATTCTCACCATATCTACCAGCTTTATTCTTATTGTATACATCAAACATTTTTTTTACATATGAATTAGAATCTACAAACTTCAATTTAGATACATTCATCATATCCTCTAAAGTAGAATAATACTTATAATGAACTCCTTTTTTTGGAGAATATCCACTTACTGTTCCATAAGACAAACAAAAAGAAGAAGTTCCATCAGGATAAAGAGCATCTCTACCATACATTTTTAATAAACCTTCAGAATACAATCTTTTAGATTCTGCTAACTTATTTTCTGCTTTTTCATCTGTTTGGTTTAATGCTAGCGTAGAGAAATAGATATATTTTGCCAATTGAAATATAAGATCTTTCTCAAATTCTTTCTTAGAACAAGGATTATCTAGAAATTTATTAAACTTTTTTTCATCCATAAATATAGATTTTCTAGCAGCTTTCCTTGCAAACTTCTTATAATTCCTATTATACTTCTTCAACAGTTTTATAAATAGCTTAGATTTATATTTATCATCAACTTTCTTATCGTACTCTTCTAACAATGCAGCAAGAATTTTTTTCTCAACCTTAAGATCGAAATGATTGTAATATTCTTTACCATATCCTTGCATCATTGTTTTAATTATATCAGAACTAGTCTCATGCTTTCCTCCTTCTAGACAATCTACTGCTCCTATAAATCTTGATGCCATAGAAAGAGGTTCAATAGCTCCTAAAAGAAGATAATTATAAGTAAATGCAGTACTTATATCAATCTTTTTCTTATAGTAGTTATTTATAACTTTTAGTACATACCCATATCTAGATTTAATAAATACATTTGCATTTGCCCACTTAGTATATTCCTTTTCTTGTGCTTTTTTCTTTTTTATTATATCTAATTCTTTTAGATTAGGGAAACCATATTTTATAAGATATTCATACGATTTATATCTATCAATATACTTTTCATGAACTTTCTTCGATTCATTAATATACTTTTCTAAAATAGAAAACTTCTTTGATGATAAACTATAATTAGTATCATATGTCGTCTTATTTAAGAAATTCACCCCATAAGAAGTTAAATACCTTTGAGTTTCAGAAGGGAAACCTATTGTCATCGAAAAATCACCAGTTTTAACTCCTTTTGTTGATATAGGAATACAATTTTTCGATTTCAAGGGTATATTATTTCTTGTATAAGAAACACCTCTACCCTTACGATCTGTATATATACGAAATAAAGAAAAATCAGCTCCATAATTTAATGATTCATCATTACAATTATTAAGTCCATAATTAGCCATATCCTCTGGAGGAAGCCCTACTAAACGCACATCTCTATATATTTTATAAACTACGAGAAGATATTGGCTTGAATTGAAAATAGGAACAACTGTAGCAGCATTAAAGGAACTCATTGCAGCAGCTTCAGAAACCTTTCTTATTCGTTTTCTAATATCAGCATCTCTATGTTTCTCACTTATATAATGAACTGAAGATTTAATTTTTGAAGTCACATCCTCTACACTAATTAAAACTGAGGCATATAGCCTACTATCTCTAATTTCATTATACTTATTCTTAGCCCAAAAACCGTCTTTTATATAATTATGCGTAGAATCTACATCTGATAAAGCAGTTAAATAGCCTGGCTCGTAACTCGTCAATACAAGACCTTTTTTTGAAATTATACTTCCAGTACAAAAATTATCGAACATACTTCTATCTCTACTAAAAGTTACAATTCCATCTTTTAAACAGGCTTGATTTATATCATAAATATCTTCTGCATTTAATTTAAAACCCAATTTCTTCATTTCTTGAATTCTTTGCTTCTTTAAAAAAGAAAGAATCCACATACCTTCATCCGCCTTAAGAGTTGAACAACCTAAACTTAGAATAAAAGCAAAAAATAGTGAAAAACACTTTTTCATTTGTAGTATATATTATTTGTTATTTATTATAAAATGTCAACAAAAATAATACTTCATAACTAATATCTATTAAAATAAGTCTGTAATCACACACTATTAAAAAATATATATCTAAGACAAAAAAAAGCTAACCTATTAAATAGGTTAGCTTATATATTTTAGAAATAATCTATTATATAGAATAAAGACTATTTAAGATCCATTTCTTCAATAAGATTTTTGGCACCAGCATATACATCAACAATCCATAACATATATCTAGCATCTAAGTTAATACATCTTTGAAGATTTTCTTCGAAATCGATATCTCCAGACATAGCTTCTGAATTACCATCAAAAGCAGTACCTATTAACTCACCATTAGCATTAATAACTGGAGAACCTGAGTTACCACCTGTAATATCATTATTTGTAATAAAACAAGTATGTAATTTTCCATTCTCAGCATAATTACCAAAATTCTTATCTTTATATAAATCTAATAAATGTTGAGGAGTATTAAACTCATCAGACTTAGGATTTGTTTTAGCAATAATACCATCCATTGTTGTATAGTGCATATTGTAAACACCATCTTTTGGAGAATATCCACCTACTTTACCATAAGTTAAACGTATAGTAGAGTTTGCATCTGGAGCCCAAGCTTTGTTAGGGTGCATTTGTAATAAAGCATCAACAAATAATCTATTTGACTTTTGAATTTTCTTACCATTATCACCAGCAAATGAACCTAGAGATTTGAAAGTAGACATTAAAGCCATACCTGCTTGATAAACTAAATCTTTCTCAAGAACTTTTTTACTTGGGTTCGCTAAGAATTTATTGAATTTAGCTTCATTCATAAAGATAGATTTCTTAGCAGCTTTTTTAGCAAATTTTGCGAAGTTCTTTCTATATCTTTTAAAGATTTTCTTGTATTCTTTAGTTTTATACTTATCATCTACATTCTTCTCATACTCTGCAAATAATGTAGCTATTAGGTTTTTCTCAACTTCTGTATTGAAATCTTTAAAGAATCCTTTTGCTGCTTTAGCAATCATAGGTTTTACTCTTTCCCATTTATCAGCATTTTTTCCACCTTTAAAGAAAGTATCTAAACCTTGGAAACCTGCTGCAAATTTAGGAGCTTCTGGTCCACCTAAACCTTCATAAGTATATGATTTTGCAATAGCTAAAGATCTTGTTGCTTTAAATGCATTTTCAAGAGTCTCAAGAACTTTACCATATTTAGCTTGACGTGATGCATCTGCATTAACCCAATTAGTAAATTCTTTTTCAATAGCTTGTTTATTACCCATTGTATTTAATTTCTTAAGGGCAATATTTTGAACGTATGAATATTTCCAGTAGTTAGCACAAGAAGCATATTTAGAAGCATACTGAATACGAATCTTAGCAGATTTATTCATACCTTCTTTCATTATAGCTAATTTCTTAGTACGAACTTTATAACGGATATCATTTGTTACTTCCATTGTTTGTTTAAGACCAAAAGAAGTTAAATATCTATTTGTTGTTCCAGGGAATCCCATAATCATAGCAAAATCACCTTCTTTTACACCTTTAGTAGAAACAGGTAAATGATGTTTTGGTTTCAATGGAACATTGTTTTTAGAATATGTTGCAGAACTTCCATCAGGAGCAGTATAAATACGGAACATAGAGAAGTCAGCAGTGTGACGTGGCCACATCCAGTTATCTGTATCACCACCGAATTTACCCATTGCTTGAGGAGGAGCACCAACTAAACGAACATCTTTATAAATGTTATAAACAAATACAAAATATTGGTTTCCATTAAACATAGATTGAACATGAGCAGCATAAGAAGTACCTCTTACAGCTTCAGCAGATAATTTTTTTGAAATCTTTGAAACAGCTTTTGCTCTTTCTACTTCATTCATATTATCATTCACAACAGCTAAAACTTTAGATGTAACATCTTCAATTCTAACTAAGATAGAAGCATAAATATCATCATTTGCTAACTCTTCAGACTTATTATAAGCCCAAAAACCATCTTTTAAATAATCATGTTCTACTGTTGAATGAGATTGAATAGCACCAAAACCACAGTGGTGGTTAGTTAAAACTAAACCTTGACCAGAGATTATTTCTCCAGAACAAAAGTGGTGAAATGGTGAATTTGGTTTACTTAAACCAACAATGGCATCTTTTAAACAAGCTTTATTAACATCGTAGATGTCTTCTGCAGAAAGTTTAAAACCCATTTGTTTCATTTTCTCAATGTTTTGCTTCTTTAGCAAAGACAGAATCCACATTCCTTCATCAGCCTTTACCGTGAATGCTCCAAATGTTAGAACAAAGGCTAGAAGTAGTGATAAGCACTTTTTCATTTTTACTATTTTTAATATTAGTTATCTATTTAGAATACCTACAAAAATAAGATAATATTCATATATTCGCCAATCAATTAACGATTTAACATTTTATTAAACTAAATTTGCAGAAATTTATAGAGCATGGATATTAAAGAATTAAGTCTACAAGACATTAAAGATTTTCTTACAAATAACAACGAGAAAGCCTTTAGAGCTAAACAAATATATGAATGGCTATGGAAAAAGAATGTTAAGTCGTTCGACGAAATGAGTAATCTTTCTCTTAAACTAAGAGAACTTCTGAATGAACACTTTAGCTTAAATCCTATACTTGTTGAAGATATGCAAGAAAGTAGTGATGGAACAACTAAAATTGCTTTCAAACTTCATGATGGATATTCTGTTGAGGGAGTTTTAATTCCATCAGAGAAAAGGGCTACTGCATGTATATCTTGCCAAATGGGATGTACACTAGGTTGTAAATTCTGCGCAACAGCAACATTAGGTTTTAAAAGAAGTTTAACTGCTTCTGAGATTTATGAACAAATCTATTTTATTAAAACACTAGCAGAAGAAAGAGGTTATAATTTCAGTAATATCGTATATATGGGAATGGGTGAACCTATGCTAAACTACGATAACATAATGAAGTCAATTGATTTTGTTACTGGAAAAGATGGTTTAGAAATGTCTCCTAAGAGAATAACTGTATCTACAGCTGGTATCGCACCAATGATAAAAAAATTAGCTGATGATGACGTTAAATTTAATTTGGCAGTTTCTCTTCACTCTGCAATAAATGAAACTAGAGATAGTATAATGCCAATAAACAAGAAATATAATCTTGAGGAATTATCAGAAGCTTTAGTTTACTTTGTTAAGAAGACTGGAAGTAGACCTACTTTCGAATATTTATTAATGAGTGGAGTAAACGATTCACCTGCAGATGCAAGAGCTTTAGCAGACTACTGTAGAGCTTTCCCAATTAAAATTAATCTAATAGAATACAATCCACACGAAGGAGATCTTTTTAATAAATCTAAGAAAGAAGATACAGAATATTTCATTAAAATTCTTGAAGGTAGAAATATGGTTGTAAACGTAAGACATTCAAGAGGTAAAGACATAGATGCTGCATGTGGTCAATTAGCAAATAAGAAAAATAATTAATTACATTTTAAACCTTTTTCATTTTCATACGTCATAGTAAATGTAAACCATAAGAATTTAAACAAATAAAATAATTTACTATGAAACATTTAAAACGAATTTCAGCTTTCTTACTAGTAGCTAGTTTTTTACTTGTAGGATCTAACGATGTATTTGCACAAAGAGGTAATAGACAACATAATTGTAACTCATGCGACAATAAACATGAATTAAAACATAAAAAGCACAATAATATGTGTGAAAGAATGTCTACTATTCTTGACTTAAATGATGTTCAAAAGAAAAAGATAGAAAATATCTTTAATGGAACAAAAACTAGGGTAGCTCCTATCCGTAAAGAAATGCGTACACAAATCGCTAAAAAGAGACAACTTAAGAGAATGCAAAATCCAGATAGAGATGCTATCGCTAAAGTTGAAACTAAACTTGTAGAACTTAGAAAAAGCATTGGTATTATAATGGATGGTCAAAGAGCTGCCATCAGTAAAGTTCTTACTAAAGAACAAAATATCAAATGGAAAAAAGTTTGTACTCCTAAGAAGAGATTCCATAAAAACGGAAAATGCTGTAATAAGAACATGAAAAAGAACAGAAGACAACATAAATGTAATTTATAATTATTTAGTTTCTTTATATAACAAAAAGGATGCTTTCAATTGAAGGCATCCTTTTTAAATTCTAAGAAAGTATAACTATTTCTTTTTATCACTACTAGAAATATTCTTTGTTATTTCTAAAAGATTAACAAACTTAAATTTTGTCTTTTGTCTTTTATATATTTTTTTATACAATCTATAATAAGCTTTATATTCTTTAGGTAATATTCTTGCTTTCTTCTCTATATATTCTCTTGTATATACTAATACTCCTTTATCGAAAGAAAATCTATCTGAATATTTAAAATACTTATTCTCAATATTTAAAACAGAATCTTTTTTCAAGAATATAAAATCTTTAGGCACTTTAATTCGAATACTATCAATATGAGTATAGTCTGTTTTAACCACAGCATCATATTTTCTATGCCTACAACGTACAATCTTTAAAGGTATTCTATTATAGAAAGGCATTCTTATAGATAATGAATTCTTAGCCTTAGAAAGCTTTACAGAATATTTAACTCTATTCAAAACTCTTGCATCTTTTCCTTCATTTAATAATTTATAGTCTATACTTTCAATTTTAGAACTTCCATTTGAAATTAAACGCTTATGAAATTTCTTTAGATCCTCTTTACTTTCATCCAATTTATAAATATACGATTCTGCTAATAATCCAGAACCTATATCTTTAATATCAAACGATACTTTTCCATCTCTAGAAATTTCAATTTCCGAATTTACTCTATTAACATTATCCTTATACGAATACATATGAGTATTAACAATCTTTGCTCCTTCATCTTCAATCATCAAAGCTTTTCTGTTTGAATTTCCAGAACCGATATAGTTAAAAGGTATATTTTGACTTGTGTTTTCAAGCCAAATAGTATCTTTTTTCATAGGTACACAAACAATTATATGATTAGTTTGAGAAACTGAAGTAAAATCTGGTTTTCTTATCTTTAGCTTACCATTCCCTATTTCGCAATAATATGATTCTATACCTGCATATCTTAGAATTGAAACCATAAAATTAGATAAAGCCTTACAATCTCCATATCCTGTTTTTCCTACATCACTAGCTTTCATTGGTTGAAGACCGCCTATCCCTAAAGAAATACAAACATATCTTGTTTTAGATTGAAGATATTTATACAAGATTCTTACCTTTTCCCTCTTGTCGCTTATACCTTTAATTAACTTATCAACATCATTTTTTGTTTTTTCATCTAGTTCTCTTCTTCCTTTAATCAATTTATTCATCCACAATCCCCAATTCTTCCAATTCGACATATTTCCACTATAATCGCTATAAATAAAATCTGTTGGATGAAATTCTACATATGGGAATATTTCAAAATAATCTGCATATGGTTCGTACTGGAAACATTTCATATTATTAAGCTCTAGAGAATATATAATCCTATCATCAAGCTCTGATTTAACAATTTCTTTATCAATATTCTCTTTAAAATACCTAACTTTTATGTCTTTTGGAATATCTACTTTTAAAGATGATTTTTGTATAGAAACTCTTGAAGAAGAGACTGGTAACCATTTCACATACGAAAGTAATCCATCACATTCTTCTTCGTATTCATATTCAACAGTATATGGATATGTTGTTGGAGTATAAAAGAAACTTTTATTCCTACCATCACCTAAAAGAACATATCCAGCATTATTTGAATAATCTTTAATTTCTCTATTTCTAACTTTTTTAATTAGTTTACCATTAGCGTCGTAATATTTTATATAGTTGATATCTAAATCTATATCTTTACTATATTGAAGTGAAATATTTGCATAATCATCACCTCTATCATCAAGTATAGTTTTTGCAATATGAACAATAGTCTTTCCTTCACCTTTAGATATTAATTTAAAGGACAAGGAATAATCTCTTATAACAACACAAGATTTACTAAGTAATGGTTTAGGAATTTCCCGTACTGGATATTTTTCTTCTTTAGCTATAGTAATATTAGCAAGTAGCAAGAAGAAAAATACAATTAGACTCTTTCTCATTTAATTATTTTTTTTCAGTACTATTAATTCTTTAATCTTTTTCTCTAAAGATTCTTGAATTGCTTTAATTGCTGGATATTCATTTACAAAATATCTAATCTTACCAATTTTAAAGATAAAATTTATCTTAACTCCACCTTTTAATTTATTACAAGAATAAGAATACAAAATAGATCTATCTGGCGTACATGTTCCATATTTCTCTGGAACATTTGATAAAGTGTATGTATCTGGATATTTTAATGTAATAGAATATTGTAGAGTTTTAGGATAATCAAAATCTATAGGATAAATACGTTTTTCAGAAACGAAATCATTTGTATATGAATCTAATCCCAAAATAGAATTAAATCTAAATTCATCAGTGTCTTCATCTTCCTCTTCATCTGAATCATAAACAAATTTAAATTTCTCCTGAATTACTCCTGAATTCTTATCTGTATTTAGAACCTCTAAATCATCAATTTCAAAATTCTCATACTTTTTCTCTAGCTTTTCTTGCCTTGTCTCTTTATCAACATATGATCTTCTATACGAAGCAGCATCAAAATGATAATACAAAGAAGTATAATCTCCTTTTAATTCATCATTCTCATTAATTTCTGCATTTACAAATATCATTTTCTTAGACATTCGTTTATTCTTAAGTTCAACAAATTGGTGATTCTTTTCAGAAACAACAACAGCATTACCTAAATCGTAATAATCTATCATATCCATACTAGAATATTTATCATAAGTATCTAAGTAATAATGTTTTTTCGAAGTCGTTAAACTTGCTATTGTATTATTATACTTATGAAGATCAGGAGTATTATAAAGATTCATTCCATTATATCTTGTAGATAATAATACTGGATTACAAACAAAACCAGCAGCTTTATATAATGCTATAAGAATAAGGTTTTTACCTCCAGAATTAGATACTTTATCTTTAAGAATCTTTCTAAAAGATTTATCATCACATATTTCAAATTCTTTATTCCAACTAATATTATCTCTAACAAATTCGAATATTTTTTTAACTTTTACTTCTTCCGACATATCGTCAGTTATGATTGTTTCAAGAGTTTTTTTGATAATATTTTTGTTAGCATATACTTGACCAAAATTTGAATCCATTCTTAAATTTCTACATGTAGAATCCCAATCTGGTGAAATTCTTGTTGTTTCACTATACAATCTATATGCTTCCAGAGAAAAATCTAGCTTAGAAATATAATCCTCAGGACACATAAGATTTGGCTCAGGTTTAAAAGCAGAAATATTTTTACCAACAAAAATATATTTATTCTCATAAATTGAAGAACCTGCTAATGAAGAAGATTCACGTTTAATATCAATTGGTACATATCCTTTTAGATCCTTATGGAAAGTAAAAATATCAGGTATCCTTAAAGTGAATTCAGAATACTTTACAGGATAATATCTTTGAAAATACCAATCTCTATAAGAATACTTTATTGGCATTCTCAAACAATATTCTATTTCAATTATAGATCCGACTTTCACATCTCGCATAGCGACTTTTCTTTTAGAAAAATCTTTTATTACATTATCTTTTAGAATTTCATTTTTACGGACTTTAGTCTTTACAATTTTATTACCTACTAAATTATAAGTACAAGCTTTAAATTTTGTAAAACGTTCTTGATTTTCATCATATGAAATAGAAATATCTCCTAACTTATAAGCATCTTTCTTATATATTTTTATAATTCTATGAACCTTATATCTTGTTACAAAACTTCTTCCTGTAATATCAAGTTCAAGACTTCCTTTTTCATAAAGGATCTCTGCACTAGCAGTACTATCAATCTTAGAATACTTAGCTCTAAGTTCTTCTTTTGTTATTTTGCCGAATCTTCTATTATCACCAAATACCGATGATATAAAAGAACATACAACTAACAGTAAAATAATTCGTCTAAATTTCATATATGTATATTTTAGTAATTAGTACACAAATATATTACACAATATAATTAATTCCTAACATTATTTAACATTTAATAATATTTCATCACAACAAATATTATAAGATTAAAGAATTATAAATAAGAATGATACTAAACTGAACTTCTTTCTTTTTTGTTCTAAAATTATATCTTTGGTTTATATATATCATAATTCTCAGGAATAAGAATTTATGGTAAGAAAAAAGATATACGCAATAACAAATATACATGAAGCAAATTAAACACATAATTACCATGGTAATTTTATGTGCATTGACATATACATCTTATGCACAAAATGATAGTATAGTAAATTCTATCGATCTTAATGAAATTGTAATTACTGGTACAGGAACAAGACACAATTACAAAAGTGCACCTGTTCAAACTTTAGTAATATCTAAAAAAGATATAAAACAATTTTCAGGAAAGAATATACAAGATATATTATCAAGTTTAAATCCGAGTTTCAACTTTAATCAAAGCGATATGGGCTCTGGTATACAATTAGGAGGATTAAAAAACGACTATATCTTAATTCTTGTAGATGGTAAGAGATTAAATGGTGATATTGGAGGACAAAACGATTTAAGCGCAATTGATATAGAAAGTATAGAAAGAATAGAAATTGTAAAAGGAGCTTCATCTTCTCTTTATGGTTCAGATGCAATAGCTGGCGTTATAAATATCATAACAAAGAAAGAATCTTTTTTATCAAAACTTGCATCATCCTTTACAAATACTTCTAGAATTGGAATGTACGGAGAATGGAAACAATCTAATAGATTGAACATTAAAATAGGTAAATTAAAATCAACAACTCATTACAGTCGCAAACATACAGATGGTTGGTCAAATACTAATAAAGAAAGAACTAGAGCTGGAATAGAAAACACAATCACCCAAACTGTTAGTAAGTACACCAATTATAAAATAAAAGAAAGTTTATCATATAGAATAAATAAATCTCTATCAATACATACGGGAGGATCGATATACAATAAAACAATATATAGAGAATGTGGCCCAACACAATATAGAACATACGACTTAGAATACAAGGCCTATTCTAGTGAATTAGGAATGGATTTAAAGCTTAGTAATTACAATAAAATTACATTTGAATTAGATTACGATAAAAGAGATTATTTCCATAATCACAATAAATTCACAATGGAATCGTACAAAGATGAAAACAATAAATATCTAATTTTTGAAGATGGAGATGATATTAAGCAAAATAGTCAAGAAAGATTTACAGCTCAAACTAAAGGTATTTTTCACCTAAATGAAAACAACACTTTAAACGTTGGTCTAGAATACATTCATGAATTCTTAAAACCTTATAAATACATATATCATAGCAATTCAGAGGCATACTTAGCCTCTGCTTATGCTCAAAATGAATGGCAGATAAATAAAGATATTAATATTACTTCTGGACTTCGTTTGAACTATCACAAAGAATTTGGAATTCATTTAAACCCAAAAATCTCTGGGATGTATAAAATAGATAAATACGTAATAAGAGCAACCTATTCAAGTGGTTTTAAATCTCCAACACTTAAACAATTATATTATAATTACACTAGAGAGGCAATGGGATATACAGAATATCTTAGTAATAGAGATCTTAAACCTCAAACATCAAATTATTTTTCTTTAGGCTGTGAATATAATACAAACAAATTCTCAAGTTCATTAACAGGATCAATAAATCTTTTAGATAATGTTATTGAATTATATCAAGTGAAACGTAGCAATTCACAAATATTAAGAGGGATACAAAAAGCTAAACAATACAAAAACATATCTGATGCATATAGTAATAACATCGATTTTTTACTAAAATATTCTCCTAACAAAAGATGGTTGTTTGGAGGTGGTTACAGCTTTATATATGCAAAAGGGAATATTCTAAATAAGGATAATAAACATGAATCAGTTATATTAGATGGAAG
Source organism: Marinilabiliaceae bacterium JC040 (assembly GCA_022496785.1). Lineage (GTDB taxonomy): Bacteria > Bacteroidota > Bacteroidia > Bacteroidales > Marinifilaceae > SNAP01. The sequence continues at coordinate 132,688 of SNAP01000001.1, forward strand.
TTCTAAACATCATGCTAATCTTTTTATCAGATGGAATAAAAAATGGAAAAAACAAAACTTATCTTTAGGATTTTATGGTAATGGGCAATCCAAAAGATATTACAGATACAATGGGAATACCGACCCATACTGTTTGTTTAAGATAACAGGAACTTATGAATATAAAGGCTTTAAACATGTAAATATTAATATACAATCTGGTATTGATAATATTTTAGATTATAAATGCACAAAACCTCATGCTTATAATTATAATACTAAAACACCAGGAAGAACAGTCTTTATAGCTTTAACAATAAAAATTAAATAACATTTTAAATAAAAAGACAATGAAACATTTATTGAACTATGCTTTAATAGCAATTACATTTGCTATTTTCTCTACTAGCATTTCATCTTGTAGCAACGATGAAGATATCACTCCAAAATTAAGTATTCCAAAAACTATCAATCTAGTCCCTCTAATGACAATAGCAGGAGATCACTCTCACAACGACATGGCTGGAGTTGCAGAAGAAGGAGATAGTTGGAGAGAACAATTATTAAAAGCAGGATACAAATGTGACATAAAAGATAATTGTTATCAAGTAGGATTAGGAGATTTTGAAGACATTCAAGAAATATGGATTAAACACCTAAGAGATGCTATAAAAACTATAGATTCCCCTAAAGCATCAAAATCGACTTCTACAAAACAATATACAAGTAAGGACACAAGATTGAAATTTGCAAAAACAAGCAACACTGCAGTACTACTTGTAACTTTTGGTAGTACAATGGAAGGTCCCCATTCAACATATGCAAAAGAAGTTGCTGCATTTAGAAAAGCTTTCCCCGGAACCGATGTATTTATGGCTTTCACATCACCACTATGTATCTCAAGATGGTTTACAAAAAAGAATGAATATTACGGACAACCATACGAATATTTCGAGGCATTTAAGACTTTAGCTTATGAAAATGTTTACGTACAATCTCTACATGCTACAAAAGGTGTTGAATTTAATGGTGGTAAAAATAGTGAAGGAACTCTTCATGGTTTAAAAAACTACTACGATTTATTTGTTGGGCAAAACCCAAGTGTTAAAACTTGTCTAGGTTTACCTCTGCTAAGTAGTGTTGAAGATATAAAAGCTGTTGGTGATTTTATTTATAACGAATACAAGGCAGAAATTCTAAACGGAGCTTCATTAGTATTAATGGGACATGGTAACGAAGAAGATGCTGATTCACCAATGAGCACAGCTAATACATATCTTGAAGTTGAGAAATATTTGCAATCAAAAAATTCAGATATATATGTTGGAACTGTTGATTGTCCAACTGTAAGTTTTGATAGAGTACTTGAGGAATTGAATAAGAAATATGGAGTTGCAAAAAAGAAGTAATAAATTATCAATTATGTACACTCATTCTTAGAAATATCACTAAAAAGACAGATTGTTTATTAGCAAAAATAAGAGGTTACCTATCGGTAACCTCTCTTTTTACTATGTTCATCATTCTCAGAGAACAATTCATAATAACAAATAAACAATGAAAAAAAAGTATACGTTTCTTATTTTCTTATAGTAAAGATATTAATTAAAATAACTCGCGACAAGGCTAAAATGTAAAGTTTATATTCTTTTTTGTAGATTTTTCTAATCTAATATAATATCTTAGCTATTAGAATCTTCTAAAAACAACAATAATGAACTTTTTAAAAAGCTATATAAAACCTATTTTCATTGTATTTTTTATTATATTTTATTCATCATTGTCAATAGGGCAGAATACAAATAAAACTCCAACATATCCGTATTTAAAAACCTTTATTCAAAAAGATGGAAGTAAGATAAAACTATTCTACAAAGGAGATAATCATATCAATTGGTTTGAAACAGAAAAAGGGGAAAAAGTATTAATAAACTCAGATGGTAATTATGTTTATGCAGAATTAGATTCTCAAGGGAAAATGATACCATCAGACAAACTTGTAGAGAAAGATGGTTTTTTTCTTTTCAGACTTTTTTCCAATGCAGAACCTAAAGGACAAATTGATATCTTTTTTAATAAAGCTCAGATTGAGAAACAAATAAATTACAACAATCCTAAGATATCTAACAAAATACGAACTAAAACTATATGTCCTACAAAAGGTAATATTAGAATGCTAACAGTTTTAGTAGAATTCTCAGATCTTCCACACCAATTCTCAAAAGATAAATTTGAGGATATGATGAATCAACCTGATTATAAATCTAGAGGATCTTTTAAAGATTACTATAGCAAATGTTCTTATGGCAAACTAAACGTTAGTACCGATGTTATTGGATGGATAAAAGTTGATAGACCTCAAGCATATTATGGAGGAAACAATGAATATAATTCTGATAGCAATCCTAGAGTACTTCTTCACGATATAATAAAACAGATAAAAAAACTAGATATTGACTTTAGTAAATATGACAGTAATAGTGACGGTTTAATAGATGTAATACACATCATTCACTCTGGCTATGGTGAAGAGTCTGGCGAAGATCCTAACGCAATATGGTCTCATCAAAGGACTTTAAAAGATAAAATACAAGTCAAAGGGAATTACTATGTAAACAACTACTTCACTTCTCCAGAACTATCTTCATATAAAAGAAATGAAATAACAAGTATAGGGGTAATATGTCACGAATATGGACATGCCTTAGGCTTGATGGACTATTACGATACCGATTATAACGAATCAGGTGGTAGAAGCCTTGGACTTAGAAATTGGGATTTAATGGCTAGTGGATTTTGGAACGATAAAGGGAACAGTCCTGCATATACAAATGCATACTCTAAATATCTTCTTGGATGGATATATTTAAAAGAACTTGGAATGAATCAAGATATTGTTCTAAACAATATAGAAGAAAACGAAGAAGGGTATATTATTAGTACAAGAAATAAGTCAGAATTCTTTGTATTAGAAAATAGGCAAAAGATAGGCTTTGACAAAGAACTCCCACATCATGGATTACTAATATACAAGATTGATAGATCAGACGACTCATGGAAAGAAAATGAAATAAATATAAATCCAGATGACGAACACTTAAAACTACTACGCTCTCATTCTTTTAGTCAATACGCACCTTTCCCAGGAGACAATGATGTTACAAAAATTACAGATTACACTAGTCCTAGTAATTTTCTTACAAAGAAGAGAGATTACTCACATAAAGGTCTTATTGAAATTAAAGAGTCTAGGAAGATTATCTATGCAAAATACATACATGACGATAGAAAATACAATAAAGTCTCTGTAGAAGTCTCTAATGAAGGCGAACCAGTTGAAAACGCAGAAGTTTCTATAGTAAGATTACATTTTGGAACGAATCAATCAGCAGAGAGTGTACAAACTGATGAAAATGGAATAGTAAATTTCTCTGAAATTGGAGATGGTACATATCAAATTGTTGTTAATAACGATAAGTATAACGAATATAAAAAAGAAGTATTTATTTATGGTAACACAACAATAAATGTAGAATTAGAAAAAAAAGAACAATTAGATATAAGAATACAAGAAAATGGAGAAAATATAAGTAATGCTCTTATTGAAATTATAACATCCAACAGTAGACAGAAACATTATACAAATTCAGATGGTATAGCATACTTTACAAACATGAAAATGGATGAATATATCGTAAAGATTACTAAGAAACATTATATCACAAAAGAAGAATATATTAATTATTCAAAACCTCAAGAAATAATATTTGAAATTGAGAGAAATAAAGATAGCAAAGATGAATTAATATTATATCCTAATCCTTGTCATGGAGAATTCACAATTTCATATCCTCTTGAAGGAAGAAAAACCCTAAGAATTTTTGATATTAGTGGACATCTTCTTTTGGAAAACGAAAATCTTGAAGGCAACGAAAACACTATTAATATCTCTAATATAAGTCCAGGAGTATATATTGTTGTTATTAATTCAAAAAATAATACAGTGAGTAAAAAGCTTATAATCAAATAATAAGCTCAAAAGAGCAGAAAAACTTCAAAAAAAACTAATACTAATGTTTGCAAGTTAAAAGATATTGCATATCTTTGCAACGCAATTGAGAAAAACAATAGCACAAAACTAAAGGATGATTCAGTAGCTCAGCTGGTAGAGCACAACACTTTTAATGTTGGGGTCCTGGGTTCGAACCCCAGCTGGATCACGAAAGGCAAACAGTAATGTTTGCCTTTTTTGTTATATATATACTTGATAATATTTATTGAAATCACAAAAAATGCACTACAATAGTGCAATTTTATATGATTTTTGCACTATTATAGTGCAATTTACAGTATTTACATACCTATGATAAAATAGCAAGTATCTTATTTATTGAATTCATTTCGCCCTTTCTTTCTATCTCTGTTCTTATTAATTGTTTCTAACTCTTCCATACTACTATATCTAGGTTCAGATAATAAATCCTTAATAGAATCTTTATACCCCAAAGCTTTAGCAAGTGCCACATAAGATATAAGAGAAATTTTGTGAGTTCTTTCAAATTTAGCAATTGTCGGAGTTGGAACTCCACTCATTTGACATAGCGCCTCTCTAGAAAGACCTTTTTCAAGTCTTCTTTTCTTTAAATTTCTAGCTAAAATAGCTATCAAATCTTCAGGTGTTTCAAGATCGAAAGTGTAAAGTAATTGCATATTATTGTATCTAATAAGTCCTATTTTTACGTTTTACAGATACTATTGTATCTAATTTAAAGATAGCAAATAATAAAGGAAAGAACAAATTTACACCTACCAAACAAGCAAAGACAAAGCATCAACAACAAAAATCAAAACGAAGCCCATCTCCGATCGTCTAAAGCATCTATTCACCAATCCAACAAAGAATGCTACAATAGTAAAAAACAGTAAGAATCTAACAATTCCTAATCCTGGAAAATGGAAGAATGCAACAATCCAATAGATCAAAATAGGAAATATAATTCCAAACAAACATTTTTGTTGCTGCTTTGATATATCATTAAATCTTAAAGTATATGCTAAGGCACCAATTGTTGAAATAATATATATCAACTGACCAGCGTAATCGAATCTTTTCAGAGGACTCAGTATAAGAATAATTCCAAGAGCCAAACCAACAGTTATAAGTATGGTTTTAATATTGCCAAATTTAATAGACAATAATACTCCAACAACAGCAGCCATACCAAGTAGTAAATTCATCATTCCCATATGCTAGTATTTAAATTCTTTTAAGTTGATATCTCTTTACAAGATACAAAAAAAAGAGAACTCACAAGGAATTCTCTTTCTATATCTTTTAGAATCAGGATCTTTATAATAAATCAATTACTATAAATCTAAAATACCTTCAGGAAGATCAATCACTATCTTATTTGTATCATAATCTAGTTCTACAAGTCTTTCCTCTATTAAAGGTATCATCACCTCATTAGAATTATACTCTACTGTAAGTACAATATTTCCTGAAAAATCATCAATCCTACTAATAAGACCTACTTCACCTTCTTTTTCTCCATATAAAGTGAATCCTTCCAAAATATTAAGACTTAGATTATCTTCTTCCGAGAAAAGAGATTTATCAAGATAGACTTGGCTTTTAACAAACCTACTAGCTTTCTCCTCAGATTCTATACCATCAAGTTTTATAATATATGTAGAATGGTTTCTTGTCCTAAGACCGTCGGTACTGATGAAAAAAGGAACCAATCCTCCATCGATATCGATAAAGATTGATTCCTCTTCATATTCTTCAGGAAAATCATTTTCTACAGAAAGAACTAAGTCTCCCTGCAATCCATGAGTTTTTACAAACTCACCTATAAGAAAACAATCTTCTTTTTTGATCATGCAAATTTGAATTTGTAGTCTTAGACTATTCTTCAGTTGCAGTCTCTTCTGCTGGAGCTTCCTCAGCTGGAGCTTCCTGTGCAGCAGCTTCTGCAGCAGCATCAGCTAATCTTTTTGCAATAGCAGCTTTTCTTTCTTCGTTAACTTTAACTTCAGCTTCAAATTTAGCTTTTGCTAATTCTTCAGCAGCGTTAGATAATTTAGATTTTTTTGCATCAATTTTAGCTTGTTTTTCTTTCATCCAAGCTTCGAATTTAGCAACTGCAGCAGCCTCGTCGAAAGCACCTTTTTTAACACCTTCTAATAAGTGTTTTTTCATTAGTACACCTTCGTGAGATAAGATAGCTCTACAAGTGTCTGTTGGCTGAGCTCCTACTTGTAACCAGTGCAATGCACGTTCAAAGTTAAGATCAATTGTTGCAGGATTAGTCATAGGATTGTATGAACCAATTCTCTCAATGTTTCTACCATCACGTGGCGCTCTGCTATCTGCTATCACAATGTGATAGAAAGGACGTCTTTTACGTCCGTGTCTAGCTAATCTAATTTTAGTTGGCATTGTCTTTTGCTTTTTAAATGTAACTTATTGACTACCATCGGGTAGCCTTTTATTTTATTATTTGAGTTGCAAATATATAACATTTTTTTCTAACTCAAATCGTTGTTCTAAAGTTTATGCTATTTTTATTAATTTCAAATAACTATTAATCACCTACTTACTAATCAAAACTTTACTTCTTTTTTAGAGATGCAAAAGCTAGTATTAAACCAAGAGCTACTCCTAAAAGAGCTGCAAATAATACTTGATATTCAGATGGTAATAAAAATGTTATTGTATGAGCAGGATACCAGAAAAATGGTATTGTTTTTTTGAAAACAAAACCCCATTGTATATCCCAATTGATTCCTTTAAATCTTTCTGCAAAATTTATTGGTGTTAAAAATCCAGAAAGACTACCTCCTGTATGTGTTATATGCGCATCTGTAATTTTATGGAATGTCATCATCACTGGAGCAAAAATTGTATTTAAAAGAACAGAAATACTAAATGCCACCATCAATTTTGTAAGAGTAAAACCACCTTTCATTGCAGCAGAAGCTCCTTCAAGTCCCATATATTCAAGAAATTTTGGTGTTCCAATTATAAATACCATAAATGCCATTTTAATACAAAGACCTAAAAATCCCCATACCAAAGCACGTGGTATAATTCCAAATCCTTTTCTATTGTAAACACCCTGACTTACTCTAAGTCCCAATACCTCTCCTAATGTTGCTAAAATTGCAAATTTTATAAAACTCATTATCATTCCGTGAGCTTTATTGAAATTTGAATATGCATCAAATACTGTATCCGACAGAAAAAATGGTAGGAAAAAGATTATCAAGCATACTATAAATATTAAGTCATTTCTTTTCATAAATATTTGTTTTAATGATGGTTCGTAATTTTTTGAATCGTGCAAATATATAAAAATAGATTTTAAATATTTCTTCTACCTAACAAGTAGGTATTTTACACATCAACAGTTCATCCTTTGTCCATGCTTCCTACAAGATAGATTGAAGAAAGCATGGACAAACCATGGACAAAGGATGGACAATCATCGGATTTGATACGAATTTGATACGTCTACTTTACAACTTGTTCTGTTTGAGTTTGTGGAGTACTAAAGAATTTTGTGAAACCATCACTTATACCATTATATACTCTCTTCCAACTTATCAGCACTAAGATTATTAATATGCATAGCATTATTAACATTCTTTTTTCATTCTGGTTTAAGTCTTTAATTTTCTTCATTCTACAAATATAGTAATTCAGGTATTTATTTGGAATACTATCCGATTAAAAAGTAAGATGTAAGAATCTTCATTATAAATAATTATAAATACAGATTGTCGAATTTATTGTTAATTATTATATTTGACGAAACAAACAATATTATTAAACCATGAAAATTCTAATTATTACATTATTAACAATTGCTATAATTATAATCTTAGGCTACGCCTACTACGGAGGATTTACAAAAATTTCTCCAAAAATAGAAAAATGTGGAGGTGAAAAATTAGCTTATATTCATATGAGCGGAGATTATAAAAACAGTGGGAAATTTTCTAATAAAGTCTACAACAAACTATTAAATGAGTACAATATAAAAACTTTTAGAGGCTTTGGACTGTATTATGACAATCCTAAGAAAGTTGAAAAAGAAAAACTCAAATCTGATATTGGTTGTATAATCGAAAGTAAAGATACTGCAAAAATCAAATCTATAAATAAAGATCTTAAGATTATGAACTTTCCAAATGAAGAATATATAGTTTGTGAATTTCCTTTCAAAAGTTCAATTTCTTTTATTATCTCTGTATTGAAAGTATATCCAATTTTAAATAAATACTGTTTAGATAATAATTATTCTGAAGATACTCCAGTAATGGAAATATGGGATATTCCAAACAAGAAAATAATATACAGAAAGAAAATTCAGAAAAAATAAAAAACAAAGAGGTTGCTTATATTTTAAACAACCTCTAATCTTTTTATCTAAAAATAAGAAAATAAAGAGAGGGTAAAAAAATGCAATATAAATTCTTAAATGAATGCATTATAATTGACCATCTTAATCCACATTTAATTCTTATTATTCCAAGCATAAATGCAATTAGTATAAAATCTACCAATCTTAAAATATACCTTAAATCGTAATTGTCTAGATTAAATTTAAAATGTGCTAATGCAAATAACATACTTGACACAATCAGAAGTATATAGGTGAATTTTTTACCTGTATATCTAGGATTAACTTCTATTTCTTTCATTTTATTTAGAAGCAAATACGAAATAGAAAAACTTATTCCTAATAAAGTAAAAGCTACAATATAGCCAGATTTAAAGAAAAATAGATATACAATTATTCCTAATACTGAAGATATCCACAATTTTATATTCTTTGAATTAATTACTAATATTGAACGAAAAACTAACTCTTCAGCAAGAGGAGAAAACAGTACTATTCCAATTTTAAAATACAAAGGATCTATTTTAGGTACTTTTCTAATATTACTAAATTTTATAGGTACTTTAAAATATTCAGGAATTAGATATATTAATAAAAGATCTATTAAAATTGCCAATAAAATGAAGCTCATTAATAATATCATTTTATCTCTTAAGCTATTCTTTTTACTTATTATGCTCATACGTTCTATTTAATTAAAATGATATTGTCTTTGACTATGACAACTAATATTAATACATAAGAATACAAAAACAGTTCTACACAATTATAAACACTATTTAAAATATACTATCACAATGTTCTATAAAAATTATAAAGCAGCTGTTTTGACTAATGAATACCCTTTTTAAACACATGAAATGATACATCCATAAGAAAAACCTAATTATCATATTTAACAACAATGAACAGTAGTTCATCAAGTCAATACATTAAGAAAAATAGATTCCTATTTTGTTTAATAAATTTCCCAAAAAGATAAAGGCCACTTCCAAAAGAAGTAGCCTTTATTGTTAAGTAGCTTTAAATTATTTAAAGCAATATTTTATTTTTCGATACGGATTCTTGCATCAACAGCAACAACATTATCTTTATTACCCAATAATGGGTTGAAATCCATTTCAAAGATCTCTGGAGCTGCTTTACAAAGAGCAGAAACTCTTGAAATTGCTTCAGCAAATTTAGCTTCATTCACTGGTTCTTGACCACGAACACCTTGGATTATCTTGTACGATTTAAGAGATTTTATCATTTTTCCTGCCTCGTCTTCAGATATAGGAGCTAATCCTGCTTTAACATCTTTAAGTACCTCGATGAAAATTCCTCCTAAACCACATAGTACCATGTGTCCGAATTTATCTTCTCTTTTAGCACCAATAAATACCTCAGTTCCTGAAAGCTGTTGAGCTAACATCACTGCATATGTATCTTTAATTTGCATCATACGTTTGAATTCTGAACGTACTGTTGCTTCGTCGTTTACATTTAGTGTTACACCACCTACATCAGATTTGTGTACTGGACCTACAACTTTCATTACTAATGGGAAACCTAATTTCTTAGCCATCTCTACTAGTTCATCTTCGTTGCTAGATACTGCTTCATGAGCTCTTTCAATACCTGCTGCATCCATCAATGCATGAATACTGTCAGTATCTAAATATCCATTCTCTGCTTTATCAACTACCGCTCTAATTGCTGGTACGTCAACTTCTGGAATTTCTACATTCTCAGCTTGTGGCTTTTCTGTATGATATATCTTAGCTAATGCTTCACCAAAAATTACTTCGTCTGGGAAGTTAATTCTTCCTTTTGCTATAAATTGCTCTATCTCATCTTTTACATTGATTACTGATGGAAGAATTGGATAGATAGGCTTTTTAGCTGTTTTCATCTTTTCGTGTAGAAGATCGTATACATCATATACTTGGAAAAGACCTGGAGAACCAAATATTACTGCCATTCCATCGATATCATCAAAATCGTTGTCCACAGCATCAATAATATCTCCTAATTGTTCTGCTGTTCCTGTCGCTAAAAAGTCGATTGGGTTTCCTACTGATGAACCTGCAAATAGTTTCTCTAATAAAGCATCTGCTTTAGGACCTTCTATATGTGGTACATCTAAACCATTGTTAGATAATGCATCTGTTAACATTACTGCTGGACCTCCTGCATGAGTAATGATAGCTATTCTCTTTCCTTTTAATTCAGGATGCATGAAAATACAAGCTACTGTTGCTAATTCATCACGTCCTTTACAACGTACAATTCCTGCTTTACGGAATAATGCATCTACTGCTACATCTGAACTTGCTAAAGCTCCTGTATGAGAAGATGCTGCACGAGAACCTGCTTCTGAACCACCAGATTTAACTGCTGCTATCTTACATCCTTTTCTTATTAATGAAGATGCATGCTTTAATAGTTTCTCTGGTTTATCGATATTCTCGATATATAGTAATTTTACTTTTGAACTTGTTTCTGGATCGAATGATTCATCAAGATACTCTAGTACTTCCTCTACTCCCATTTGAGCTGAATTTCCTACTGAATATACTGATGCAAAATTTAATCCTTTTGTAACTCCAGATTCCATAATGAATACAGCAGTTGCTCCAGATCCTGAAATGAAATCTACTCCTTTTGGATCAAGACTTGGGATTGGAGTTGTGAATACTCCATTATAATTAGGATTTAATACACCTACACAGTTTGGTCCTATTAAACAACCATTTACTGAATTTATTGTATCAACAACTTGTCTTTCTAGTTCTGCTCCTTCTTCGTTCTCTTCTGAGAATCCTGCAGATAAGATGATAAATGCTCTTGTCTTTTTCTCTTTTGCTAAGATCTCTACTGTCTTTGGACAAAATTTAGCTGCTATTGCTATTATTGCACAGTCTACTTCTGGTAATGCATTTATGTCTTTATAAGATTTAACTCCTTGCACTTCATCCATTTTTGGATTTGATACATATAAGTCCCCTTTAAAGTCACCATCAAGAAGATTTTTTAATACTTTCCCCCCTGGTTTGTGAATATCATCTGAACCACCGACTACTACAATACTCTGTGGATTTAATAATTGTTGATTTATCATATATTGAGTTTTTATTTATTTTCGGTCTGAAAGTAGAAAAAATAAGAGTCAAAAACAAAAGTATATACTTACTTACAGTTTTTTATAATATTATTTTATCTTCTACTGCTTAAGATATGCTAGAAAGTTTTTATCTTTAAAATCAATAAATTTGAAATAATATGAAGATATATAAATTTGGTGGGGCTTCTGTTAAGTCTGCTAACGACATAAAAAATGTTTCTTCTATACTGAAGAATCTTGAGGGGGATAAAATTGTTGTTATTTCTGCTATTGGAAAAATTACTAATGCCTTAGAGAAATTATGTAGGGCATATTATAATAAAGAAAATAATATTGAATTGATTTTTAATGAATCTAAGATTTTTCATTATATAATTGTTAATCAATTATTTGATGATAATGATAAGATTTATAATCTATTAGATTTATACTTTAATAATCTTTACGAAAAAATACACGAAGAACCATCTCTAATTTATAATTATGAGTATGATAAGATAGTGTCTTATGGTGAGATTTTCTCTACTTTAATAGTTTCTGAATATCTAAATAAAATTGGCATCACTAACGAGTGGATTGATATTAGAAAAGTTCTTAAAACTGATGATAAATATAGAGAAGCAAATATCCTTTGGGATATCTCTTCTGAAATTTGTAAAAAGACTTTTATAAAAGGAAATACATATATATGTCAGGGTTTTATTGCAGCTACTAAGACAAATATTACTACTACATTAGGAAGAGAGGGTTCCGACTACACTGGTGCTATTTTAGCTAATATTCTTAACGCTGATAGTTTGTCTATCTTAAAAGATGTTCCGGGTGTGATGAATGCCGACCCTAAAGATTATAGCGATGCCACCATTATTAGTCATTTATCGTATAAGGAATGTATTGAATTAGCTCATTTTGGTGCTAAGGTGATTCATCCAAAGACTTTAAAACCTCTAGAAAATAAAAATATTCCTCTTCATGTTAAATCTTTCATAAATCCTAATGAAGAAGGGACTCTTGTTGATAGTAGAAATTTACACAATATCTCTAAACCTATTTTTATACATAAAAGAGAACAAGTGCTTGTTACTTTAAGTCCAAGAGATTTCTCTTTTATAGGTGCTGAGGAACTACGCTCTTTGTTTAGAAATTTTTCTCTAAACAATGTGAAAGTAAATCTTGTAGAGAGCTCTGCTATAAGCTTTTCGATATGTTGCGACTATAGAGAAGAGGTGCTTGAGGAACTATTTGACAACCTTAAAAAAGACTATTCTATCTTGTATAATCAAGAGGTTGAATTAATTACTGTTAGGAACTACAATTCCGAGAGTTTGGAAAGAGTATGCAAGGACAAAGACATACTACTTGAACAAAAAACAAGAACTACTGCTAGATTTATAGTAAACACTAGACAGTAAGCAAGTTGAATATAGAATTTTAACAAATTGTTTGTTGCATATTTTTTCTATATTTGTAAACTTTTATCAAAATAATCTACTAAAAGCAATATAAAAATGAGTGAAAAATTTCCTGTTTACAAATCTTTTGATTTATCAAAAATAAATCAGGATGTGTTAGAAAAGTGGGAGGCTGAAAATACTTTCGAAGAAAGCCTTAAGTCGAGAGAGAATAATCCATCATTTGTATTTTTTGAAGGTCCTCCTTCTGCAAATGGTATGCCAGGAATTCACCATGTAATGGGACGTACTATTAAGGATATTATTTGCCGTTACAAAACATTACAAGGATATAAAGTAGAAAGAAAAGCAGGTTGGGATACTCATGGTCTTCCTGTGGAACTTGGTGTAGAAAAAAAATTAGAAATTACTAAAGAAGATATAGGTAAGAAAATTAGTGTTGACGAATATAATGCTGCTTGTAGAGCTGAGGTTATGAAATACACTAAGGAATGGACTGATTTAACTCATAAAATGGGTTATTGGGTAAACACTGAAGATCCGTATATTACTTATGACAATAAGTATATCGAAACTCTTTGGTATCTTCTTAAGCAATTATTCAATAAAGACTTATTATATAAAGGTTACACAATTCAACCTTACTCTCCTGCTGCTGGTACTGGTTTAAGTACTCACGAACTTAACCAACCTGGTTGTTATAAGGATGTTAAGGATACTACTTGTGTAGCTCAATTTAGTATTATTAAAGATGAAAAGTCTAGTTTCTTATATAATGAAGAAGATAGTGATCTAGTGTTTATCGCTTGGACTACTACTCCTTGGACTCTTCCTTCAAATACTGCTTTAGCTGTTGGACCTGGTATTTCTTATGTGAAAGTTCGTTCTTTCAATCCTTATACTGGTAAACCTGCAACTTATATCTTGGCTAAAGAAAGATTATCTGCTTATTTTAATCCTAAAGCTGCTGAATTGAGCTTAGCTGATTATAATAAGGGTGATAAACTTATTCCTTTCGAACTTGTTGAGGAATTTAAAGGTAAAGATTTAGCTGGTATTAAATATGAACAACTGCTTCCTTGGGTTAAACCTGATGGTAAGGCTTTTGAAGTAATTACTGGTGATTTTGTTACTACAGAAGACGGTACTGGTATTGTTCATATAGCTCCAACTTTCGGTGCTGATGATAATAGAGTAGCTAAGATGGCTGATATTGCTGGTCTTATTCTTGTTGATAAGGATGGTAATACTCAACCAATGGTTGATAAAACAGGTCGCTTTTTTAGATTAGAAGATTTAGATAAAGAATTTATTAACAAGTTTATCGACGAAGAGAAATATTCTGAATGGGCTGGTAGATATGTGAAGAATGCTTACGATAGCGAAGCTAACGACGAGACTCCTACTTTAGATGTTGATATCTCTGTGATGTTGAAACTAGAAAATAAAGCTTTTAAAGTAGAGAAACACGTTCATAACTATCCTCACTGTTGGAGAACTGATAAGCCTATCTTATATTATCCTTTAGATTCTTGGTTTATTAAGACTACCAATGTGAAAGGTAGAATGATGGAACTTAATAATACTATTAATTGGAAACCTAAAAGTACTGGAGAAGGTCGTTTTGGTAAATGGCTTGAGAACTTAGTAGATTGGAATTTATCTCGTTCTAGATACTGGGGAACTCCTCTTCCTATTTGGGCTTCTGAAGATAGATCTCAATTGAAATGTATAGGTTCTGTTGAAGAATTAATGGCTGAGATTAATAAATCTGTTGAAGCTGGATTCATGACAGAAAATCCATATAAAGAATTTATTGTTGGTGATTTCTCTAAAGAGAATTACGAAAAAATAGATTTACACCGTCCTTATGTTGACAATATTGTTCTTGTTGGTGAGAATGGTGAAAAACTTCATAGAGAATTAGACCTTATTGATGTATGGTTCGATTCTGGTGCTATGCCTTACGCTCAAGCTCACTATCCTTTCGAAAATAGAGAAGATATTGAGAGTGGTAAGAAATTCCCAGCTGACTTTATTGCTGAGGGTGTTGACCAAACTAGAGGTTGGTTCTTTACTCTTCATGCTTTAGGTACTATGTTGTTCGATTCTGTTGCTTTTAAAAATATTATCTCTAATGGTCTTGTTTTAGATGCTAAGGGTAATAAAATGTCTAAACGTTTGGGTAATGGTATCGATCCTTTCGGTGCTCTTGAGAAATTTGGTTCAGACCCTGTAAGATGGTATATGGCTACTAATTCTCAACCATGGGATAACCTTAAATTTGATATTAATGGTGTTGAAGAAACTAGACGTAAGTTCTTCGGTACTCTTTATAATACATATTCTTTCTTTGCTCTTTATGCTAATATCGATGGATTTAAGTATGCAGAAAAAGATATTGAATTAAATGATAGACCTGAAATTGATAGATGGATTCTTTCTATCTTAAACTCTCTTGTTCTTGAAGTGAAAGATTCTTTCGAGGCTTTCGAACCTACTAGAGCAGGTAGAGCAATTCAGAATTTTGTTAGTGAAAACCTTTCTAACTGGTATGTTAGATTATCAAGAAAAAGATATTGGGGTGGTGAATATTCTACAGATAAGATTTCTGCATACCAAACTCTTTATAAGTGTTTAGAAACTGTTTCTATTCTTATGTCTCCAATAGCTCCTTTTTATTCTGATATGCTATTTAGAGATTTAAATTCTATTACTAATAGATTTGATGATATCTCAGTACATTTAGCTAAATTCCCAGAAGCTGATTCTTCTCTTATTGATAAAGAATTAGAAGAAAGAATGGATATGGCTCAGAATATCTCTTCTATGGTTCTTGGTTTAAGAAGAAAAGTGAAGTTAAGAGTTCGTCAACCTCTTAGTAAGATTATGATTCCTATTCTTGATGATAGAACAGAGGCTCAAATTGAAGCTGTGAGAAATATTATTCTATCTGAGATTAATGTTAAGGATATTGAATATATTACTGACACTTCAGGTATCTTAGTTAAGAGAATTAAGCCTAACTTTAAGACTCTTGGTCCTAAATATGGTAAGCAAATGAAACAAATTGCAGCTGCTATTAATGGATTAGAACAAAATGCTATTGTAGAGTTCGAAAAAGATGGCAAATATGAAATTTCTGTAGATGGCGAAAGCTTATCTATCGACCTTTCTGATGTTGAAATTATTTCTGAAGATATACCAGGATGGTTAGTTGCTAATGAAGGTAGATTAACTGTTGCTCTTGATATTAATATTAATAAGGAATTAAAAGAAGAGGGTATTGCTAGAGAATTAATTAATAGAATTCAGAATACTAGAAAAGAAATAGATTTTGAACTTACTGATAAAATTCATCTTTGCATAGGTAAACATGATGAAATTAATGAGGCTGTTAATAACTTTAAAGATTATATTAGTACACAAGTATTAGCTCAAGATTTAAGTTTAGCAGACGATTTAAATGAAGAAAATGCTAAGCAAATTGAGATTGATGATATCGTAACTTTTATCAAAATTGAAAAAGCTTAATCGAAATATAAATTTATAAAATGAAACCTCCACAATAATTTTTGTGGAGGTTTTTTGTGTGCACTTATTATTTTTTTTTGTATTTTCGGTGAAAACTAAACACTATGGCACACAGAATTAGATATTCGGACAAAGAATTGCAGGAATTCAAGGAAATTATCCTGCAAAAGTTAGAGAAAGCTCGTAAGGACTTTGAAGCCCTTAAAGCTGCAAACACAAGTATGGATGGAAACGATACAGAAGATACTGCGCCAACATTTAAAGTATTAGAAGAGGGAAATACTCTTTTAACTAAAGAAGAAGCTGGAAGATTAGCTCACAGACAAGCTAAATTTATTTCTCACCTTGAGGCTGCTTTAATTCGTATCGAACACAAGACATATGGTATATGTAGAGAGACTGGTAAATTGATTTCTAAAGAAAGATTAAGAGCCGTTCCTCATGCTACATTGTCTATTGACGCTAAAAAGAACGAAAAGAAAAAATAAATGCAGAAGAAGTATAAAGTTATTTTATTTGTCCTATTCCTAATTGTTCTAGACCAAGCAAGTAAGATTCTTGTTAAAACTAATATGACAATTGGAGACGAGTTTAATGTTATTGGAGAGTGGTTTAAAATTCATTTCATAGAAAATAATGGAATGGCTTTTGGAATGGAATTAGGTGGTAAATGGGGTAAAATAGCCTTAACTTTATTTAGAGTTGTTGCCGTTATAGGTATTGGCTGGTTTATTGCTAACCTTATTAAAAAGAAAAGCCCTAAAGGTGTTATTGTATCTTTTACTTTAATTCTAGCAGGTGCACTAGGAAATATTTTCGATTGCCTGTTTTATGGACTTATTTTTAATGATAGTTACGGAAAAATTGCAGATATATTCCCTAGTGATGGAGGTTATGGATCTTTCTTACATGGTAGGGTTGTAGATATGCTTTACTTCCCTCTTGTTGACGGAGTATTTCCATCCTTTATTCCCTTTGTTGGTGGAGAACATTTTGTGTTCTTTAGACCAATTTTTAACCTGGCAGACTCATATATAACAATAGGAGTGCTCTTATTAATTATTTTCTACCGAAAAGGATTAAACACAAAGAGTTAATATTCAGATAGTTAACATCTTTCAGATGAACAGTATAATATGGGGAGTTTTCAAAAACTTAAAAAAAAGTTTGAACTTCCCATTTTTATTATTGTACTTTTGCAATCAAATTTGTATAGAAATACAATCAAAACATATAGAGAAATGATAGAGAATCTAGTCATCGTGGAGTCTCCTGCGAAAGCAAAGACTATCGAGAAGTTTCTGGGAGAAGGATTTACTGTGAAGTCTAGTTTTGGCCATATCAGAGATCTTGATAAAAAAGACTTTGGTATAGATATCGAAAATAATTTCGAACCTAAGTACATAGTCTCAACAGATAAGAAAAACATTGTAAAAGAGCTAAAGAAATTAGCTAAGGAAGCATCTACAGTATGGTTAGCATCCGATGAAGACCGCGAAGGAGAAGCCATAGCTTGGCACCTTTACGAAGTATTAAAGCTTGCTAAAAAAGAGACCAAAAGGATAGTATTTCATGAAATTACTAAAGAAGCAATTCAACATGCAATAGAAAATCCACGTACTATAGATATTAACTTGGTTAATGCTCAACAAGCAAGAAGAATATTAGATAGATTAGTTGGTTTTGAACTTTCACCTGTATTATGGAGAAAAGTTAAACCATCTTTATCTGCAGGACGAGTTCAGTCTGTTGCTGTTCGATTGATTGCAGAAAGAGAAAGAGATATTCATTCTTTCAATCCAGAGGAATACTATAGAGTTGTTGCTAATTTCATAATTGAAAATCAAGGTAGAAACTCTATCCTAAAAGCAGAATTACCATCACGTTTTAAAACAGAAGCAGAGACTTTAAGTTTCTTAGAAGCATGTAAAGATTCAACTTTTTCTGTTAAAAGTATCACCAAAAAACCTATGACGAAGCGACCTGCTGCTCCGTTCACTACTTCTACTCTTCAACAAGAAGCAGGTAGAAAATTAGGTTTCTCTGTGGCTCAAACAATGAGTGTTGCTCAGCATCTTTATGAAGCTGGTAAGATTACTTATATGAGAACTGACTCGGTGAACTTATCTAAATTGGCTATTAATACTGCTAAAAAGACTATAATAGAAGAATTAGGTGAAGAATATAGTAAGGTAAGAAATTACAGTACTAAAAGTAAGGGAGCACAAGAAGCTCATGAGGCTATTCGACCTACTTATATGGATATTAGATCGGCAGGAGAAAACGATCAAGAAAAGAAATTATATCAATTAATTTGGAAAAGAACTTTAGCTTCTCAAATGGCTGATGCTAAATTGGAGAAGACTACTATTAGTATTGGTATTAGTGGTAGTGAAAAGACTTTCCAAGCTAGTGGTGAACATATTACATTCGATGGATTTTTAAGAGTATATCTTGAATCTAAGGATGATGAACAAGAAGAAGACAGTGGTTCTAATCTTCCTGTAATGCATGAAGAAGATATTTTGGATATGAAAGAAATTGTTTCTACTCAACAATTCACAAATCATCCTCCAAGATATACCGAGGCAAGCCTTGTTAAGAAAATGGAAGAATTAGGTATTGGACGTCCTTCTACTTATGCTCCTACAATTACAACAATACAAAACAGAGGATACGTTCTTAAAGAATCTAGAGACGGTCACCCTCGTGAGTATAAAGTAATGAATCTTTCAGAAGGTGAGATTAAAACTGAACAAAAAACACAAATTACAGGTACCGAGAAGAAGAAACTATTCCCAACAGATATAGGTCTTATTGTTACAGATTTCTTAAATGAGAATTTTGACAATATTATGGACTATAATTTTACTGCAAGTGCAGAAGATATGTTCGACCATATTGCCTCTGGAGAGAAAAAATGGCAAGAGACTATTGCTGAATTTTATCACCCATTCCACAAGAATGTTGAAGATACTATTGAGAATTCAGAACGTAAATCGGGTGAAAGACTTATTGGAGTAGATCCTAAATCGGGCAAGAATATAATTGTTCGTTTAGGTAGATTTGGACCTATAGCTCAGATTGGTACTCAAGATGATGAAGAGAAACCTGTGTTTGCTGGACTAAAAAAAGAGCAAAGTATAGAGACTATTACTCTTGAAGAATGCCTTGAACTATTCAAATTTCCTCGTCAATTAGGTACTTATGAAGAGAAAACAGTGACTATTGGTATAGGTAGATTCGGTCCTTATGTTAGACACAACAATAAATTTGTATCTATTAAAAAGGATTTAGACGATCCTTCGAGTATTGATCTTGAAAGAGCAATCGAACTGATAGAAGCTAAGAGAGAAGCTGATAGAAATAAGATTATCAAGATTTTTGAGAATGATGAAGAAATGCAAATTCTTAATGGTAGATGGGGACCATATGTTGCATATGAGAAGAAGAATGTTAGAATCCCTAAAGATGTAGATGCTAGCAGTTTAACTTACGAAGAATGTCTTGAAATGGTGAAAAATGCACCAGAAAAAAAGACTGGAGGTAGAAAAACCACTACTAAAAAGAAAACAACAAGTAAGAAGACTAGTACAAGTAAAAAGAAGACTACTACTACTAAGAAAAAGGCTACGACAGGTACAAAGAAAAAGACAACAAGCAAGAAAACTACTGGTACAAAAACTAGTAGTAAAGCAAAAAAAGAAGACTAATGCTTATTGATAACATTTAAAAACACTTTTTAATATTGCATTAACTACATGGTTTTTGTATATTCGTAACCTAAACAACTAGAAATATTAAACAATAATTATAAGATGGCAACTTTACAAAAAATTAGAAACAAAGGGGTTCTTATTGCAACGGTAATTGGACTTGCTCTTTTTGCGTTCTTAGCAGGAGATGCTATAAAGAATGCTGGCGCATTGTTCGGGAAGTCAAAGAACGAAATTGGAGTAATTGCAGATGAATCTATCTCAATTAGAGATTTTCAGAAGAAAGTAAAACATAACCAAGACTTAGCTCAAATGATGTCTGGCCAATCTTCTTTATCTTCAGAACAAATGGATAAGATAAGAGAACAAACTTGGCAACAATTAATTCAGGAAATCGTTATGAATAACGAATATAATGAATTAGGAATTGAAGTTGGGTCTGAAGAGTTATTTGAATTAGTTCAAGGTGATAACTTATCTCCTATTATAACTCAAATGTTTAGAGGACAAGATGGAAGTGTTGATAAAACAAAGATCCTTCAAATTCTTAAACAATTAGTAGCTGCTCCTGATGGAACACCTCAAAAAAGATATTGGTTAAATATTGAAAACCAAATTAAAGCAAGTAAGAAAGCAGAAAAATATAACCAACTTGTTCTTGGTCTTTTGAATATAACAAAAGCTAGAGCTAAGCATATGTTAGATTTATCTTCTAAGAAAGTTGATTTCAGCTATGTAGTTAAGAAATATTCAAGCATTTCTGATAATGATGTAAAAGTTTCTGATTCTGAAATTCAAAAATATTACGATTCTCATAAGTATCTTTTCGAACAAAACGAATCAAGAAAAATTGAGTATGTTGCTTTCGATATTGAGCCTTCTGAAGAAGATTTCGCTACTGTAAAGAAAAACATCAACGATATTAAAAAAGAATTTACTGCTGTGGATAAAAACAAAGAGTATGTAAATTTAAATTCAGATGTTAAATTTATTCCTTCTTACGTAAAAGCTAATCAAATTAAAAATGACGATTTAGCTAAATTCGTAAAAGGTGGTAAAGTAAACGATATTTACGGTCCTTATATGGAAGGAAATACTTATAAAGTTGCTAAAATAAATAAAATAAGTTCTATGCCTGACTCTGTAAAGGTTAGACATATTGTTATTGCTCCTGTTAGAAATGATCTTAAAGCTACACAAGCTAAAGCTGATAGCATTTTGAAACTTATCAACAAAGGTGCTGACTTTGCTAAATTAGCTAAAAAGTTTTCTGTTGATAAACAATCTGCTGTTAACGGTGGTGATTTAGGTTGGATTGATGTAAATAGAACAGGTAACGAATTTATTAATAAAATATTCTTTGCTAAAAAAGGTTCTACTTTTACAGAAACTAGTCAAAATGGAGTACACATTATTCAAGTTACTAAACAACTACATATTTCTAAGAAATATCAATTAGCAACTGTTGTAAGAACTGTTGATGCAAGTCAAAAAACTTATAACAATATCTATGCTAATGCAGTTAAATTTGCTCAAGATGTTAAAGATGATGCATCATTCAATGCAACTGTTGAGAAATATAAAGTGACTAAAAGAATTGCTCAAAACATAAATAAAAATGCTAAAGGTGTTTCTGGTATTAAAAATGCTAGAGAATTAGTTAAAAATATTTATAAAACTGAGGAAGCTAATTCTGTTGTTACTGATAAAGATGGTAATTCAATTTTCGAATTAAACGATAAATATATAATTGCTGTTGTTACTGAAATAAATGAAAAAGGAACATCTCCTATTAATAAAGTATCTTCTTCTATTAAGAGACAACTTATTAATAAGAAAAAAGGAGAAATGCTTGCTAAAAAAATGTCTAAAGAAATTTCAAATAGCAAGAGTATCCTTTCTGTAGCACAAAAAGAAGGTGTTGAAGTAAAAGAAGCTAATGGTATTAGTTTCCAATCTTTCCAAGTAGGAGGAGCAGGAATTGAACCTAAACTTATTGCTACAGCAACTACTATTGCTAAAGGTAAAATTTCAAAACCTATCATCGGTAATCAAGGTGTTTATGTTTTAGTTGTTAATAATACTACTAATACTAAAGCTGACAAGAAAGCTGTAGAACAAATGAAAGCTCAAATGCAAAACATGTTTAACTACAGAGCAAGATATCAAACTGCTGGTAGTTTAATTGAAAATGCAAATATCGAAGATATGAGATATAAATTCTATTAATAGAATTATCTGAACCTTAAGAGATTTATTATCTCTTATTGGTATAAAATATAAAAAAGAGTGAATCATACGATTCACTCTTTTTTCGTGATTATAATATTGAATTAACAATATTATGAATTAATATATTAGATGTTAGTGTTATTGCTCTGCAAGATATAACATTTTTGTTAATTAATCTTTACTTTGTGTATTTTTTGTAGTTTTTATTATTTATTTAACAACTTTCTAAGTCAATTGTGAGATTTTAATAAATAAATAAGATTTTATTGTGAAGAATCTTTTGAATAAAAATATTACATTTCGACTCGAAATAATAAACTATAAATAAAGTAAAACAAAAAGATGAAAAACAAATCAAAGAATCTCTACCTTATTATTGGGCTATATTTACTTTCAATGAGTACAATATTTCTTTCTTGTATACGTGAAGAGGCTTTAAATACAGAAGCTGATATAGTATCAATAAAAATTCCTAAGGATTTATTAAAAAGGACTCCCATTATTGAGGATACTCAAATAATCTGCAATATGGATGTAAATGCAGATTTAACTAGTTTAGCTCCTGAGTTTACAATTACTGAGGGAGCATCAATAATGCCTAAAAGTGGAACAAAATTAGATTTTACTAATCCACAAATTTATACAGTTACATCGCAAGACGGTAAATGGCAGAAAAAATACACTATAAAATGTATTAAAACAGAAACTGCTAATAATTTTCATTTCAATTTCTTTAAAGAGGGCGTAATGGATGAAAATAATCCAGACAACAAATTTCACATTATCTATGAAAAGATAGATGCAACAAACACTCTTGATTGGTCTAGTGGTAATAAAGGTTATTCTATTCTTGCAAGTGGAAAAGCTCCAGAAGAGTACCCAACTTCATTTAGTGAGAATGGTTATAAAGGAGGATGTGCAAAACTTGTAACTAGAAGTACAGGACCTTTAGGAGCTATGTTTGGTTCTCCAATGGCTGCAGGTAATATCTTTACAGGTAAATTTAAATTAAATATCGCAAATGCTTTAAAATCCACTTTATTTGGAATTGAATATAAACATGAACCTCTTAAATTGACTGGTTATTATAAATACAAGTCTGGAAAAGAATATAAACAATTCACAGATAGTGATGGAAATAAAATTTCAGGAGGAAAAGTTCTTGATATAAAAGACGAGTGTTCAATATATGCTGTATTTTTTGAAATAACAGATGGTGTAGAACATCTAGATGGTGAAAACATTTTAACACATAAGAATATTATTTCAATAGCAAAATTAGAGAATTCAGTAGAAAGTGATGATTGGAAGAAATTTGATATAGATTTTAAACTAAAAGAAGGAAAATCTATTGATTCAGAGAAATTGAAAAATGGCAAATACAATATTGCTATAGTATTCTCTTCTAGTAAAGATGGTGATAAGTTTAATGGTGCGGTGGGAAGTACATTGTACATTGATGAAGTTCAATTAATTTCAAAAAAACAGTAATGAGAAAAATAATAATATTAGCATGCTTGTTAGGAATAATATCATTTTCTACTCAAGCACAAAATGATAGAAACAATACAATAAATAAAGCTCTTGAAAAGGGTTGGACAATAGAGGTAAAAGCAGGATTATCTAGTGGAGGCTTCTCTCCTATTCCTCTTCCAAGAGAAATTAGAAGTATAAGAAGTTATTCACCAGGATTTAATGCTCTTTTAGAATGTCAAATTACTAAATGGATAGGAAGCAAAGCTAAATGGGGTATTTCTTCAGGATTGATTATTGAAAATAAAGGTATGGAAACTAAGGCTAGAGTAAAAAGCTATCATACTGAAATTATCAATGGTAAAGATAAAGTTAGCGGATTTTGGACTGGTAATGTAAAGACAAATATTGATGCTACGTATATTACTATTCCTTTAAAAGCAAATTATAAACTTACAGATCGTTTTAAAATTAGCTTTGGGCCTTATTTCTCATATCTTCTTGATGGAACTTTTGATGGAGAAGTATCTAATGGTTATTTAAGAGTTAAGAATCCTACTGGCCAGAAGTTGTCTTTTGAAAATGGTAAATCGGCAAAATATGATTTCTCTAATGATATGAGAGAGTTTATGTATGGAGCTTTACTTGGATGTTCTTGGCAATCATTTAAACATCTTTCAGTATTCTCACAATTATCGTGGGGATATCAAAGTATTTTTCCAAATGATTTTAAAACTATTAGCTTTAAAATGTATCCAATATATTTAGCTTTTGGTCTTTCATACAATTTCTAGAATAAATAAAGATATTATTATAAAGGGTCAGTTTTCAGTTTTGGAGACTGACCTTTTTGATTTTCTGTTCTAATAATATAGGTGTTTAAAAAGAGAAAAACACTAATATCTCTTTATAGCTCAAATATGAGAATATATAATTAACTATAGATTAGCAATATAGAAGATTCACTCTAAAATATATCCCATAAAAAAAGGTTAAATCAAAAAGATTTAACCTTAATTCAGTACCCAGAGCCGGGATCGAACCGGCACGGGTTGCCCCACTGGTGTTTGAGACCAGCGCGTCTACCAATTCCGCCATCTGGGCTTGATACGGGTGCAAATTTAAGTCTTTTATATGGAAAGTCAAAATTTAGTTCAGTATTTTCTTTGTAATAAATATAATCTAGCTTAGTTTTGCTGAAAAGAGAATATAAAACAATGAAGAATAAGAATATAGCTAAGAAATTTCTAATCATACGTTTAAGTTCTATTGGTGATATTATTCAATGTATGCCAACAGTAGATGCAATAAAGAATAAATATCCAAATTCTGAGATACATTGGATAGCCAGAAAAGACATGTCTTCTTTTCTTGCAATGGATAAAAGAATAGATAAGATATGGGGATTTGATAGAAAAGAAGGTTTTAGTGGACTTATAAAACTTGGAAAAGAATTAAAGAAAGAAAATTTTGATTTTATCTATGATGCACATAGCAATATACGTTCAAATATTCTTAGATTAATCTTATTACCATTTTATAAAAAGATTTTTGGATTGAATCCTAAATTCACTCTTAGAAGTAAAGAACGCTTTAAAAGGATATTATTATTTAAATTTGGCATTAATAAATTCCAATGGCCATTTAAAGGTAGAGAATCTTATCTCTCTCCTCTTAAGAAATGGGGTTTTAAAGATTTCTCTTTACACTACGATGATTGGTATTTTCCAGATGATTATAATAAGAAATTCTCTGATATTCTTTCAGAAGATAGGCTAATAACTTTAGTTCCATCTGCAAATTGGGAAATGAAAAGATGGCCAGTATCTCATTGGAAGAAACTTATAGAAATTCTACCAGAATATAAGTTCCTTATTCTTGCAGGACCAACAGATGATTTTTGTAAAGACATTGAAGCATTAGCACCATCAAGAGTTAACAATCTAGCAGGTAGAACTTCTTTATTAGAGTCTTGCTATATAGTATCAAAATCTAATATAGTAGTTTCAGCAGATACAGGATTTATGCACGCAGCAGATCTTTTTAAGACAAAATGTTTTGCTTTAATTGGGCCAACAGCATTTGGTTTTCCTTCTGGAGAGAGCGTTAAGGTTGTTTCTAAGAATATGCCTTGTAGTCCTTGCACTAAAGATGGTAGAGGGAAATGTAAACAAAATGTTTGGCAAAAATGTATGGTTGATATTAAACCAGAAGATATTGCTAAAGAAATTCTATCTATATAACTAAAAATCAAAAACTTAAACAACACAACAAACCACAAACGAATAAATGTATTAAATTAAGTTTATTAGACTTTCAATTTATTAGTATTTATGACTTGCATATAAGAATTATTGATTATAAATTTAGAACAAGAAAAAAACACATAAAAACCATATAAAATGTTAAAACCAGTAAAGGCTGTTTCGTTTGAAGAAGCTGTACAGTCTATAAGAACAAATGACAGAATTCACATTCATTCTGTAGCTTGTGCACCTCAGGGACTTATACAAGCAATGTGTGAAAGAGGAAGACGTAAAGAGTTTGAAAATGTAAGAATTCAACACTTACATACAGAGGGAGAAGCTCCTTATGCTAATCCTGAATTTGAAGGAATATTTCAACTAGAATCATTCTTCGTAGGAGGAAATGTTAGAAAAAATACTCAAGCAGGATATGCTAAATATATCCCTGTAAATTTAAATGAAACTCAAAAGTTAATTAGAGACGGTTACCTTCCTGTTGATGTTGTATTAATTCAAGTTAGTACTCCAGATAAACATGGATTCGTTTCTTTAGGAACTTCTGTTGATTGTACTTTAGCTGCAATTGAAAATGCAAGAACAGTTATTGCTGTTATAAATCCTAACGTACCAAGAGCTTGGGGTGATGCTATGATTAGCATGGATAAAATTGATATCTTCTGTGAAGATAATACTCCTCTTATTGAAGCAAAACCTGCTCAACTTACAGATATTGATATTGCTATAGGTAAGAATTGTGCAAACTTAATTGAAGATGGTGCTACTATCCAAATGGGTATTGGTGCAATTCCTAATGCAGTTTTAGCTCAATTAGGAAACCATAAAAACTTAGGTATACATACAGAAATGTTTGCTGATGGTGTTCTTCCTTTATATTATAAAGGAGTTATTAACAATGCTAATAAACCAATGGATACAGGTAAGATTGTTTCTACTTTCTTAATGGGTTCTAAAGAGGTTTACGATTTTATTGATGATAACCCTGCTGTTGCTATGATGGATGTTGGTTATACTAATAATCCTACTATTATTGCTCAACTTCCTAAAATGACTGCTATTAATTCAGCAATATCTATAGATATTACTGGACAAGTAAATTCAGATTCAATAGGTTGTAAGTTCTACAGTGGTTGCGGTGGACAACTTGACTTTATTAGAGGAGCTGCTCAATCAAAAGGTGGAAAACCTATAATTGCTATGCCTTCTGTAACTGGTAAAGGTTTAAGTAAAATTACTCCTACTCTTTTAAATGGAGCTGGTGTTGTTACTACTCGTTCAGATATCCACTATTTTGTAACAGAATATGGTGCTGTAGATTTATATGGTAAAACAATGCAAGACAGAGCAAAAGCTATTATTTCTATTGCTCATCCAGAACATAGAGAAGAACTTGATAAAGCTGCTTTCGAGCGTTTTGGTTCTCACTATCATTTTGTAAAAAAATAATTTTTCAAAATATATTAAAAAGAGTCTATCATTATTGATAGACTCTTTTTTTATATCTAATTTTTATTAAAAGAATATGTATCTTTGATTAATAAAGATTTACTATATGGAATGGAATAAACTTATATCAGCTAAAAGATTTGGACTAGAAACTAGAAAATATCTAGATGAAAATCATATAAGATCACAATTTCAAAGAGATTATGATAGATTAATTTTTTCTTCACCCTTTAGAAGATTACAAAATAAGACTCAAGTTTTCCCTCTACCAGGAAAGATCTTTGTACATAATAGATTAACCCACAGTCTTGAAGTTGCAAGTGTTGGACGTTCTCTTGGACGAATGATTGCAAGTAAAATTTCAAAAGAAGAAGGAAAAGATGTTGGTGATTTATTAAATGAAATAGATAGTATTGTTGCTTCTGCATGTTTAGCCCACGATTTAGGGAATCCTCCTTTTGGACATTCAGGAGAAGAAGCTATTTCGAGTTTCTTTAGAGATGGAAAGGGACAATATATTAAAGAATATGTGAGTAAAGAGCAATGGCAAGATTTTACTAATTTTGAAGGGAATGCAAATGCTTTTAGACTGCTTACACATAGCTTTAAAGGTAGGAGATTTGGTGGATTTGCTATGACGTATTCTACTCTAGCATCTATAGTAAAATATCCCTTTGATTCTTTAAATTCACCTAAAGGCAAAAAATATGGTTTCTTCCAATCAGAGATTGAATATTATAAAAAAATAGCAGAGGAATTAGGTATTAAATGTCTAGACGAAAAAAATAATATATATGCAAGACATCCTTTAGTATATTTAGTTGAAGCTGCAGATGATATATGTTACCAAATAACAGATATTGAAGATGCTTTTAAATTAAAGATTATAAGCAAACAAGAGACTTTAGATTTATTATACAGATTCTTTGACCCAGAAAATGATAAAGACAAAGAGTCTTTGGATACTATTCATGACACTTTTTCCTACGTTACAGACAAAAACGAACAAATTGCTTATCTAAGAGCCAGTATCATTAGTAAGTTGACATATGAATGCGCAGAAGCTTTTTGGATAAATAGAGAAGAAATAATGAATGGAACATTTAAATCAACATTAATAAATAGCATAAGTCAGAATTCTGTTGAAGCCTATAAAGCTTGTTCAAAACGTGCCTTTAGTCAAATTTACAATGCTAAAATAGTTGTTGATATACAGATTGCAGGATTTAAGATTATAGGAACCCTATTAGAAGAATTTACAAATGCCATTCTAAATCCAGATAAGTTTTATTCAAAATATATTCTTTCACTTATTCCTGAACAATTTAATATTGATCAAGAAGATATCTACAGCCAGATACAATCAATAATTGATCATGTTTCTGGCATGACAGATTCTTATGCTTTAGATCTTTATAGAACTATAAAAGGAATACATGTTCCTGATATAAACTAATCAACTTCTTCATATTCTACATACTCTCCTACATCTTTATGATTTTTCTTAGATGTATGAGAGTCTTTGTTATTAATATGTACTTCTCCCTCTGTTCTTGTATTTTCAGTTCTTTGATTATACTGCCCTTGCATTTTCTCAAATTTTCTTTTAATAAGCCATGGTAATACAAATCTTACTAAGATACGAGAACCATAAACAATAATTAGAACAATTAATATAAAATTTAATATAACCATTTTCTATTTCTTTTTGTTATTACTATATATCTACAGTACAAATACTGTACCAATGTATAAAAAAAAAGAGGAATAGCTATAAAAATATAGTTAATCCTCTCTTAAATATCTAATAAAGTGTATTATATCACAATATTAACTCCCATTCTAAAATTCATTGTTCTAGTAGATGTAAAGTTTGTTGCAATAATATTATCTGTTACCATAAACAGTTGCAGACCTATTATCTTAGCTGTAAAACCTAGACCAATATTTGCATATGAATTATTTACAATTGAATAAGAAACTGTACCACTTAATTTCTTCTCAGTAAAGAAATTTCCAGAGAAAGTTAAAGATGAAAAGATATCTCCACCGAAGAATAAAGTTCTACTTAAGACACCAGCCGTCATCCAATTATTAACTTTATATTCTCCACCTACGTATAATTTGGCTGGTAAAGCTTGACGATAAGACTCTTTCTTTCTTTTAAGTTTAAATTCTTCTTTTAAGTCATCTTTCAAATCTTCAAAAGCATCAACTTTACTATCATTAATTTTATCTGAAAAGTCAATTCCTTTCCAAAGATAATCTGCATTCATATATACATTGTGAGTATTTGACCAATTTATATATCCTAAATCTACAATACTTGCATATATAGTCCAATCTTCATCTATACTGTATTGAGCTCCTAAATCAATACCAAAGCCCATATTATTAGATCCTAGGAAAGTAGATGCTCCTCCATTATCATCAAAATCCATATCATCAAATTCAAAGTCGTTAGGATCTCCAGAAAACTTCACAGGACCTGAAATCTTTGCATTTAAATCAGCATTAACTCTTGCTGACATTCCATCACCAGCAACGTCTAAGTGCATATTTGATTGAGATAAATCCATTCCTCCAATTCCCATTATCACTTTAACCTTTGCTCCTACAATAAAATTAGAAATTGAATCTACTAATCTTGAATAGCCTAGTGCTATTTCATTATATGCTAAACCGCTTGCATGTAATTTTCCTAAATCTACATCTTTTCCTCTATAAGCGTAAGATCCTTTATTGAAAAATCCAACAAGTTCTTTTCCTAATCCAA
The DNA here is from genome assembly GCA_022496785.1 of Marinilabiliaceae bacterium JC040. Taxonomy (GTDB): domain Bacteria; phylum Bacteroidota; class Bacteroidia; order Bacteroidales; family Marinifilaceae; genus SNAP01. The sequence goes on from SNAP01000001.1 coordinate 163,037, forward strand.
ATGTAGTTGTAAACTTGTTATTTACTTCAAAAGAAATAACAGATTTACCAACTCTAAAACCAAAAGCAATTAGAGAGATATTAGAATTTAAGTTAATTCTAGTTTTATCTGTCATTGTATTATAAAGATTGTTAATATCAATCTTTACATTTTTTATATCACTCCCTCGCTTAACTAATACATCTGAAAGAGCAAAAGAGTTATTGTTATAGCCAAAACTAAAAGAAGATAATCCAGGGAATCCTATCCATAATTTAGCATCAGGATTAACAGCAGGATTAATTGTATTCATCTTAGGATTATGTTTCAAGAAAAATAGAGTATTATCTAATTCCTGAGCCATTATAGTTAAAGATGAAAATAGTATTATAAGTGTATATAGTATTTTTCGCATTGTGTTAATCTTTTAAATTAAAAATTAATAGAAGTATCTAATTTTGCATGTACACCAATAGTTAAATCGAATATAGCATCACTTGTAAATGTTGCTCTGTATGAATCTTCTCCATTCTTTCCGAATCCTACAGCCATATCAAAATCAATCATTTCAATCTTATCAAGGACATTAAGAACATCTTGACTTAATTCTATTTCTTGAATATCGTATTCATCAGCACTAATAACCAATCCATCATCATTTGTTCTAGGAACAAAAACACATTTTTGATCTTCCATTCTAGCTAATTCAACACCATTCTTATCTTTAAATATCATTGTTTTGAAAGTAACTCCAACAGGCCATTCATTTTTAGCTTTAAAAACAATTGCTGCCTTTTGAATTTTCTTTCTCATATCTTCATCTATACCAAAATCTACATCATCTGCAGTGTAGTTATAAACTATTTCTTTACATGAAATATCAAAAGGGATTTTGATTATAGCATCAACAGACATTTCAGCATCTTTTCTCCAAAAATTAAACTCTCCAGCACTTAGATCTGGACGTTTAATTGGATTCAAACTTACGGTCCCTGCATATTTCATGTTATCCATTGGGAAATTAGACATGAAATCTACAATGTTTGAATTCTCTTTACTGTATATAATCGATTGTTGGTAATTAATTGGATTTGTTATTCCACTAACGTATACAGGTGAATTTATAACATTATCATCTATATTTTCTGGCTTCAAATTCAAATCTACATCAGGTAAACTTTCGTGGTGAGCTGTTAATTGTAAATCTGCCCTTAAAGAAATTCCAAGATTTTTACTCTTATATCTTAAACCAACAACTGGATCTCCAAATTTTAAATTTCCTTTTATATTCTCCTTTGTAAATTCACCTAAATCAAGATCTAAAACTCCAGGTGTAAAAGTTATTTGTTTTTTACCAAAATCTCCTTTTACCTCTTTTATATCGATATCTTTTACAGACATATTAACTGCTATATCTGGTAAAGAACTATAATTTGTAGTAGAACTTATATTTATAATTTGCAAACTTACATACGCAGTAATTTCATTGTTTTTTAATTCATTACTAGATAATTTAATACTCTCTTCAGGATTTAATTTCGGTTTTGAATCATTATAATTAACATTTTTACCAATATCAAAAACAAAAGGTTTAATTATATCATCTTTAAAAGAAACTGTAATCATATAATCAAAAGGCATAGGATTTACAGATAAAGCTAAATTAAAACTAGCTATAAATTCAGATATAGTTACATCTGATTCTCCCAAATCTAAATTGAACTTAGTTTCAATAGGACCAATTTTTCTATAACTATCAGGTAAATACGTTCCTGTAGGCAATGCCTTTATAGCATCAGGAATAGGAATATTAATTACTCCAGAATTAGCTATATCAATACTATTATTCAATGGAATCATATTATCCATATTAATACTACCAATATTCTCTTCTATTTTTTCAATATATAATCTTTTAAGACCAGCATCCTCTACCTTAATCTTAACTTCATCTCCAATATTGTTTTCAACTAAATCTTTAAAAGATATCTTAGCATACCCAATTGGAGATATCATATCTGGTTTCCAGATAATATTATCTGTATCAATCTTGTCTCCATCCAATAAATCTTCATCATAACAAGAAAATAAAATTAGAGGTAATAGTACAAGAATAAATAAACGAATTTTTTTCATAAAAATTAATGTTAGTTAATAATCTTAGCTAAATATTATTATTTGACTTTGTATTTATATAAACCTTGAGAATTTGAACCTACAAACATAAAGAAACCTGATTGTTTCTCTGGTAGGAATGTAATTGTAAAATCTGTATAACCTTCAACTGGAAATCCATAATAATCCTTACCTCTTTTATCTATAAGATAAATTTGATTTGTATTTTTATCACAGATTCCAAGCAATCTTTTATTATAACTGAAGTGATATATATTTAAAGATGAAGCTACATTACCTTTAAATGTCTTTTTAAATAATTTCTTTTGATCTGAATAAACTACAAGTTTATTACTATCTGCATAGATATAGTCATTTTTTCCATCACAATTAATATCATTAATTAATAATTTATGCTTTTTCGATATATTCTTTGGATGAAGAATTTTAGTTTTATTTCCAGAGAAATCTATTTTATATATACTACCATCTGTACTTGAAATAAGTAAATATGGACTCTTACCTTTTACCAAAAAGATATCATTACCAGAAGTCTTTACATAAGGACAAGTAGAACGTTTTGCTCCTTTTCTATTTAGGATATATAATCTATTCCTATCTGTAAATATTATATAATCTTTTTTACCTATTCGATAATGATTTATCTTTGAATTTATAGTGTTTTCTGCCCTATTAAATAACCACCCTTTTACTTTTTTAGCATTGGTATCATATACGTATATTTTTTTATTCACTGTAGGTATAAAGAATCTATAATCTCTGTTTCTTTCATAATCGAAAACCGACACTCCTTCATTAGATGGAGAACTCAATTTAATTGGAAAGTTTCCTACAGAATTTCCATTTCTATCAACAACGTATATCTTATTTTTGGTCGAAAATACATACTGCAATTTATTATTCTTATACATATCTATTTGTTCGACTTCAGAATTAATTCTTTCACTTAAAGCTACTTTCCATAATATTCTACCCAATGAGTTTATTAGGTAAATATTATTATCTGTGTCTTGTAAAAAAATCTCTGAATATCCTGTAATATGATTCTTAACTACAACAGGCTTAATAGCTACATTTGAAGATAAGCCTGTTTCCCACAATGTTGAAGGTTTTTTCAACTCTTCCTTACTATAAAGAGATACAAGATTATTATAAACCATTCCGTTTGCAGATGACATTTGAAGACATAGTGTATGAAAATGAGATAAATCTTCTTTATTTTTATTTAAAACGCTACTATTTTCTGTATTAAATAAATTTCTTAATACATTAAAAGAGCTGTAAACATCAATATAGTATAGGAAATTAGACTTTGAAGACAATTTATCAGATATCTTTATATATCTTTCATTATCCTCTATCGATTTATTCAATATTGATGATTTTAAATATTGTAATAGAACTCTCTTAGAATATGCAAATATCAAATTATTCTTATATACCATACAGTATTTTGAAGGAGCCTTATAAAACATTGCTCCCATAAGTTTATATGGAATATAATCAACGTCTAATTTATAAACGTCCATTTTTGCTTGATTGTCTAGCCTAATTTTAGATTTATAAGCACTAATATTTTTTTTAAGGGATTTTGCCCTCTTTAGTACTATATTCTCAATAATATCTTTAGTCTTTTCTGTTCCAATCGTTTTAAAGATACTTATCTTATTTTTATTAATGTTGTGAGTATTAGAATTTAAAGACAGACACGCAGCTTCTCCAGCAAAGAATGAATAAAATAAATCTTCAAACTTACATTTATATTTTCTATCTATTGAATATAAACCTCTTCTATATGAATTTAAACATCCAGCTCCTAATCTATATTTAATCATATCTTTCTTGTATCGTTTAGAATCACTTAAAGATATCATTTGAAAATATTTAACACTACTAGGAATAGAATTTATTAATTCTGATTTCTGCGGTTCTTGATTAGAGAGAACATCAATATATGAAAAAGTATTATTTAAAGAACTTGAGAATCCATTAAAAACAATAGATTCTTTATCAAGATATACATCAAGACCTAACCAAGCTCCAAAAGTTGAAATATTGTTGAATATCCTATTTAAAGATGAATTACCTACAATAGTTAATATATCAGATAATTTAGTAAAATTCATATATACGTTCATATCTGAATTCTCTTCCATGGTATTGTATATCTTTTGAAAAGATTTCAAACTAAGAATATTAGACTTAGAATTAAATTGTTTTATAGCATCTTCAATAAAGATTATTGATTTACTTGCTAATATCACACCATTTAAAGCACAAACATATGTTTTAATTTCATTAAACTTGTATATATATATTTTTTCTCCTCCATAAGACTTATAAGTTTTCTTTGAATTGCTAAAATATCTATCTACTACTCCAAGTAAGTCTTTTTCATCAGAACTATTAAAAATTTGAAAAGCATAAAGAATATCTATCCTCTTCTTACTTACTTTTCGAGTAGCAACAATCATCTTTCTATCTAAATCAGCTCCCTCTTTACTACACAATTTACTTAATTCTATATTTTTACCTCTAAAATCAGACATAAATGACATATTCAAAACATCATTTAACATCTTATTATCTGAATTTGAAGCTATTTCAATATCTGACAAAGAATTAATATTCAATATAACCTCCGAATTTATAGGTATCACTGATAGAATATTTAATTCATATTTTTTTTGATTCCCTAAAAATATAAAGCCAATACAAACAAGAATTACTAATAAAATTGTAGATAACAGATATTTTATGTTTTTATTCATAAGAAGTAAATTTCAATATTTTGCCAAAGATAGTTATTTCATATAAGTACATACTTATCTCAATCTACAAAAAATATCTATATCTTTAAAAAAAATATGACATTTAAATACATTTGTATAATTGTAAAAACTAGATAATATGATTCATAGCATTCTTAAAAAGGAAACTCTTAGTAAAGAAGATTTAATATATCTACTCTCATGTTCTAAAGATGAAGAGAAAATTCTTTTTGACTACTCTGAAAAAATAAGAATTAATACTATTGGCAGAAATGTCTATTTAAGAGGATTAATAGAATTCTCTAATATATGTACTAAAGATTGTCTATACTGTGGAATTCGTAAATCGAATACTACAATTGAAAGATTTCAAGTTTTAAAAGAAGAGATTGTAGAAGCTGCAGAATTTGCTTATAAGAAAGGATACGGCTCTATAGTTCTTCAAAGTGGTGAACGTTGTGATGAATTATTCATAGATACAATTGATGATATTCTTAAGAAAATAAAAAAGATTAGTAATAATGAACTTGGAATAACTCTATCTCTTGGAGAGCAAAATAAAGAAACATACCAAAGATGGTTTAATAGTGGAGCTCATCGATATCTTCTACGTATTGAAGCTGCAGATGAAAATTTATATAATAAGATTCATCCTAATGATGAAAATCATCTATACTCAAGAAGATATGAATGCCTTAAATATTTACAAGATATTGGATATCAAACAGGGACTGGAGTTATGATAGGACACCCTTTTCAAACGATTGAAGATCTAGCAGATAATTTATTATTCTTCAAGAAGTTTGATATTGATATGGTAGGAATGGGACCGTATGTAGAACATCAAGATACTCCATTATATAAATATAAAGATACCCTTATATCACAAAAAGAAAGATTAAACTTATCATTGAGAATGATTGCCTGTCTTAGAATATTAATGCCCGATATTAATATTGCAGCCGCAACAGCCCTTCAAGCTATAGATCCATTGGGAAGAGAAAAAGCTGTACAAATTGGAGCAAATGTGATTATGCCAAATATCACACCAACATATAAACGTAAACTTTATAATCTGTACGAAAACAAGCCAGGAGGTGATGAAGGTAAAGAGGAAATTCACCAACTTCTGATAGAAAGATTAAAGCAAATAGATTACTGCGTTCCTAATGACCTTTGGGGCGATTCTAAACATTATTTCGAAAGAATAAAAAAAGGAGATTGATAATTCAATCTCCTTTTATATATTTTAAATATTCTATTCTACGGTTACCGATTTAGCTAGATTTCTAGGCATATCAACATTACAACCTCTCATAACTGCAATATGATACGAAATCAACTGCCAAGGTATAACTGTTAATAATGGAGCTAAACTTTCATGAATTGAAGGAATCTCAATAACTCTTTCAGCTATTTCTGAAACTAAATTATCACCTTCCGTTACAAGAGCTATCACATGCCCTTTTCGAGCAGCAACTTCTCTTATATTTGAAACTACCTTTTCATAGTATACATCTTGAGTTGCTATGAAAAATACTGGCATATTTTCATCAATAAGGGCAATTGGTCCATGCTTCATTTCTGCTGCAGGATAACCTTCTGCATGTATATAAGAAATCTCTTTCAACTTAAGAGCACCTTCTAAAGCAACTGGATACTGATATCCTCTTCCTAAATAAATTGCATTAGATACATCTTTATATTCTTTTGCCAATTCTTTTATTTGCTCTTCTTTATCTAAGATTGCTTTTACTTTTTCAGGTAAACTTTGAAGATCAACAATTAATTCTTGGTACAATTCTGAAGATAATGTTCCTTTCTTAAATCCAACTAATAAAGACATCATAGCCAAAACTGTCACTTGAGCTGTAAAAGCTTTAGTAGAAGCAACTCCTATTTCTGGACCAGCATGAGTATATACTCCTGAATCTGTTTCTCTAGGTATTGAAGATCCAACTACATTACAAATTCCTAATACTGTTGCTCCCTTCTCCTTAGCCATCTTTATAGCTGCCAGTGTATCCGCTGTTTCACCACTTTGACTAATAGCAAGAACTATATCATCATCATTAATAACAGGATTTCTATATCTAAACTCAGATGCGTATTCTACTTCTACAGGAATTCTAGCAAATTCTTCAAACATATATTCACCAACAAGACCTGCATGCCATGAAGTTCCACATCCTATTATCAAAATTCTTTTAGCTTTAACAAACTGTGGAATAACAGAACTAATTCCTCCAAGAGTTATTTCTTTTCCATCTATAGCAACACGACCTCTTAGAGTATCATGAATAGATGAAACTTGCTCAAATATTTCTTTAAGCATGAAATGGTCATAACCTCCTTTTTCAATCTTTTCAATATCTAAATCGATCTTCTTAATTTCAGGAAGTACAACTTCATTTTCTATTGTTTTAAGAGTAAATTCTTCATCTCCTATAATAGCCATCTGTCTATCATTCAAATAAACTATATTATCAGTATATTCTACTATTGGAGTTGCATCCGAAGCTACAAAGAATTCTTTATCACCTAAACCAACAACTAAAGGGCTACCATTTCTGGCAACAATCATTCTATCTGGTTCTTCATTGCTTATTACAACAATACCATAAGCTCCAACAATTTTCTTTAAAGCTATTCTTACTGCTTCTTCTAAAGAAACTTTTGCTGTTTTATATACGTATTCGATAAGATTTACTAATACTTCAGTATCTGTATCGCTATAAAACTTATATCCGTATACTTCAAGGTGAGTTTTAATAGAGGCATAATTCTCTATAATACCATTATGTACTAGAGTTATTAAACCACTATTAGATACATGAGGATGTGCATTATCATTTGTTGGAGAACCATGAGTGGCCCAACGTGTATGTCCTATTCCTATATTACCTGATTTATCTTTATCTGAAATACTTTGTTCAAGATCTTGAACTCTTCCAATACTTTTATGAACTTCTACTTTATCTTGAATAAGGGCTATCCCTGCTGAATCATACCCTCTATATTCAAGTCTTTTTAGGCCTTTTATAATTACAGGATATGCATCACGATATCCCAAATAGCCAACGATTCCACACATAAGCTGTTAGTTTATAATTTTGTGTATGTTACTTTTAGATTTATATTTTTTCCATCTAGCATTACACGTGATGGAGATATTCTTCTATTATCTGGAACCAACATTAGTCCCTTAGACAAATCTATTTTATATAACTCCTGAAAATCGTCTTTTTTATATCTTATTACTTGTTGAATCAAACGTGCTATATTGAAACGATATACCATATTTTTTTCATCAAGTTCCCCATCAAAGAAACTTTTACTTGTCAAATAATCAATCAAAGGCACTATTTCATTCTTTGTATTATATCCCAATAAAACCATATGTATAGGAATATGTGAAAGTCTCACATCTACTCCATCAGGATATACTACTGGAATTTCTATCTGTGCTTTGTTTATAATATTTGTTGATTGTTTCTCATTTTCTTTACTAAAATACAAACTATTTAGATAGTCTTCAGGAAATTTTAAGATTGCTTTTAATCCTCCACCACCTTCAACATATAGTTTCTCACTAGATTGATTTGTAATAGCATCTTTTACGGTAGCAGTATGAACATGATTAAATTTATTGATAATCATTGAATTTGAATTCACCATAAAAGGAGAGAATAAAGTATCTTGCTTTCCTTCACTATTAGTTTGTCTATAATGAACTGTTAAAATTGATGCATTTGCATACAAAGCAAACAATCCATCTACGTCATCTGCTGATTCCTCAGAAGAAATCACCAAACCAAAGAATTTCTTTAAAAAAGCTTTCTGACTAGTATAATCTGTCTCATTTCCACTTAAAAGATATTTTCCATACTCATTAGTTAATTTTATTCTTGCATAACCTTTATAAGTAAAAGTTTTATTTTTTGATTTATCAGAATATCTCATTCTATATGAAATAGTATCAAGTTTTCTTAAATCAATTATAGATTCACCTACAGCATCTGCTTTATCATAGAATGAATCATCTAATTCGGAAGATCTTTTTATATTAGAAATATCTTTTTTTAAAGAAAAGATTTTAATCTTTCTATTTAATTTACCCTTTTCATAAGTTAAAGAATCATATAGTGAAGATTTTAATTTGACTTTAAAATCAAAGCAAACAGAATCAATTGTAACTTTATCTACATCTTTAACAAATACATTATTAGGGATTCTTAATTGAGAAAAACAAGAAGCATACGACTCACCAAAATTTACATCTTTTAATTCACCAATAAAACCAGTTAAGACATTATTCGTATTCGATGTTTCATCAGTTTCTGTAACGCCAGTTAATTTTCTAGGACTATCAACAACAATAGTTGAAGCATCATCTTTCAATATATCTTTCGCGATTTCTGAATTGTTATCTTTACAAGAAAATAAAGATATAACAATTACTACAGCCAGCAGTAATACTCCTTTTTTCATCAATTTTCACTTTAGTTTATTCTCCAACAACCTCGTCAAAGAAATTATTATAAGCTACCTCATATCCATCTTCTTTTTCAACATAATCTAAAGATTTCTTTCCTTCTGAAGTAACATACTCTTTTATTTTATCATTTACATCTTTATGACCGTAAATAACACCATCAGAATAATCTATTGCCGTCTTAACAACATTGAAGAATGTTGGATTCTCAAGATCTTTTACATCTTCTTCTGTCACACCATCAAATAAAGATTTCTCTTTAAAATTCTTATTCAATTCTCCTTCAAACAAATCATTATTTACAGAATAAATAACTTTTGAATTTTCAAACAAAGGATCATCTTTATAAGCTTTCTTCAAGTATAAAGGAACTAAACATGATAACCATCCTTGACAAACAATCAAATCTGGAGACCATCTAAGCTTCTTCACAGTCTCAAAGACTCCACGAGCAAAGAAAATAGCTCTTTCATCATTATCTTCAAAAAACTTTCCTTCTGAATCATGAAGGATTGATTTTCTATGAAAATAATCATCATTATCAATAAAATAAACTTGCATTCTGGCTGCTTGGATTGAAGCAACTTTTATGATTAATGGATGATCTGTATCATCAATAATCAAATTCATTCCAGAAAGCCTTATTACTTCATGCAATTGATTACGTCTTTCATTTATACAGCCAAATCTTGGCATGAAAGTTCTTATTTCTTTACCTTTTTCTTGAATTAATTGTGGCAAATATCTTCCTACTTTTGACATCTCATTTTCTGGAAGATAAGGCATTATTTCCTGCGAAATAAATAAAACTCTGGTCTTTTCCATGATATTCTACATTTCTTCTTTAAGTTTCACAAAGATAATCATTTATAACATCTTTTCAAAATCTCATTATTATGTCCCTTTTGATACGCAAATAAGGTTTAAAATATTTTTTATAAATTTATAGAAACATCAATATAACATGGCAATACACAATACAATAGGTAAAAGAGGTGAAGAAATTGCAAAAGAATATCTATCTAAACATAAGTATATCATTTTAGAAACAAACTGGAGATTTCATAGAAATGAAATTGATATTATAGCTAAAGAAGGAGAAGAACTTATAATTGTAGAAGTAAAGACAAGAACAGACGATAATTTTCAATTAGCACATGAGGCTATCACTCAAAAAAAAATCAGAGCAATTATAAGAACTGCAAATGCTTATATAAAGTACAAGAACTTAGATTGTAACACTCGATTCGATTTAATTTCAATAATAAAACAAGGAAATAAATGTAAACTTGAACACATAAAAGATGCATTTTCTGCAATTCATTCATGATTTTATATATATTTGAATAGACAATAATTTATTAACACACATAAAAAACAAAGTCTCATGACAAAAATTAAAGCTACTTACCTTGGTGATTTAAGAGTAGAATGTCTTCATGAACAATCTGGCTCTAAAATAATCACAGATGCGCCATTAGACAACAAAGGAAAGGGAGAAGCTTTCTCTCCTACCGATTTATGTGCAACAGCCCTAGGTTCTTGCATGCTAACTATCGCTGGTATTTATTGTAAAGAAAATAACATCGATATTACTGGTACAACAATTGAAATTGGTAAAGAAATGAGTGCAAATCCTAGAAGGATTGGACAAATAGATATTATCTTCAATATGCCAGATAGAGTGTACACAAAAAAAGAAATGAAAGTAATTGAAAAAGCTGCTATCTCTTGTCCAGTACACGCCACATTACATCCCGATGTTAAATTGAACTTCACTTTTAATTGGAAAGAATAAAATATGATTCTTGTAACAGGAGGAACAGGGCTTGTAGGTTCACACCTTTTATATGAACTTACAAGCTCTTGTAATATAAAGATTAAAGCTACTAAAAGAAAAACAAGTTCTCTTGATAATCTTATCAATGTTTTCAAACAATACACGAAAGATTATCAACCTCTATTGGACAAAATTCAATGGGTTAATGCTGATCTTCAAGACCTTTCATCTCTAGAAAGTTTATTTATTAACATTAAAACACTCTATCATTGTGCCGCTCTAGTTTCATTTAATCCTGAAGACAAACAGACTATCTACAAAACTAATATGCTAGGCACTCAAAAACTTGTTGACATATGTATAAACAAGAAAATCAGATTGTGTTTTGTAAGTTCTATTGGGAGTCTTGGAAACTACCATAAACAACCTATATGCGAAAAAGATGAATTTGAAGCTAATAAACCTCATTCAATTTACTCGTGGAGCAAATATAAATCAGAACAAATTGTTTGGGAAGGAATAAAAAATGGATTAGATGCTATAATTGTAAATCCTTCTATAATCTTAGGATTTGGACACTGGAATTCTGGCAGTTCATTACTATTCAGACAAGTAGCTGACGGTTTAAAATTCTATACAAAAGGAACAAGTGGATATGTAGATGTAAGAGATGTTGCAAAAGCAATGCACCAACTTACCATTTCCGACATAAAATCAGAACGATTTATTTTAAATGCTGAAAATTTATCATACAAATCACTATTTAGGTTAATAGCTAAGCATTTAAACAAACCAAAACCATATATCTACGCTTCTCCCATTCTAACAGGAATCGCATGGAGAATACTATATCTTATCTCTAAAATAAGTAAAAAGAAACCAAATTTGACTAAGGAGACTGCTAGAAGTGCACACAATAAGTCATTTTACAATGGCAATAAAATATGCAATTTTCTAGATACTTTTGAATACAGAGAAATAGAAACTACAATCAAAGAAACTTGCGAAGCATTTAAAACTCAAAAATAGTGAAAACCCTTATAAGTAGTATTTTAAAAAAAAATACCTATTTTTGCCACTAAATAAATAATTCATAGCAAGATGAGTCACAACATACTATTAGATAAGCTTGAAACTGTATACATTCGCTTCAAAGAAGTTAGTCAGCTAATAACTGACCCTGCTGTAATGGAAGACATGAAAAGATACGTCAAGCTAAATAAAGAATACAAAGATTTAGAGAAAGTTGTTAACGCTGCAGACAAATATAAAGATGCAGTTTCTAATCTTGAAGAATCTAAAGAAATTTTAGCAAACGAGAAAGACGAAGAGATGCGTGAAATGGCTAAAATGGAATTAGAAGAACTTGAAGAAACTCTTCCTGAATTAGAACAAGAGATTAAATTCCTTCTTGTTCCTGCTGATCCTGAAGACTCTAAAAATGCAATTCTTGAAATTAGAGCCGGTACAGGTGGAGATGAAGCTTCTCTATTTGCTGGAGATCTATTCAGAATGTACACTAAATACTGCGAATCTAAAGGCTGGAAGATATCTATTACTAATGAAAGTGAAGGTACTTCTGGTGGATATAAAGAAATCGTTGCAAATATTACAGGTGAAAACGTTTATGGTACTTTAAAATATGAATCAGGTGTACATCGTGTACAACGTGTTCCTTCTACTGAAACTCAAGGTAGAGTTCACACTTCTGCTGCTTCTGTTGCTATTCTTCCTGAAGCCGAAGAATTTGATATTACCTTAAATCCTGCTGATATTAGAAAAGATACTTATTGTTCTTCTGGTCCTGGTGGACAGTCTGTAAACACAACTTACTCTGCTGTTCGTTTAACACACGTTCCTTCTGGAATTGTTGTTACATGCCAAGATCAAAAATCACAAATTAAGAATCTTGCTAAAGCAATGACAGAACTTCGTTCTCGTATATACGCTATCGAGCATCAAAAATATCTAGATGAAATTGCAGGTAAACGTAAAACTATGGTTTCTACTGGTGACCGTTCTGCTAAAATTAGAACATATAACTTCCCACAAGGAAGAGTTACCGATCATAGAATAAACCTTACGATGTATAATCTAGCTGCTATTATGGATGGAGATATTCAAGAAATTATCTCTAAACTACAGTTTGAAGAAAATACTGAAAGACTTAAAGAAAGTGGACTTTAATATATTAAAGGAGATTTGTTAATCTCCTTTTTTTATATCTAATAACTAAAATTTTAAAAACATGAATTACAACAGCCTTTTTGAACAAATTAAAAAGAAGAAATCTTTCCTTTGCGTTGGACTTGATACCGACATCGAGAAAATTCCTGAGCATTTAAAGAAAGAGGAAGATCCTATTTTTGCTTTTAATAAAGAAATTGTTGATGCTACTCAAGAGTATGCTATATCGTATAAACCTAATATTGCTTTCTATGAAAGTATGGGTACTGATGGATGGATTTCTCTTGAAAAGACTGTTAAATATATTAAAGAAAATTACCCTGAGATATTTGTTATTGCTGATGCAAAAAGAGGTGATATTGGTAATACATCAAGAATGTACGCTAAGGCTTTCTTAGAAACATTAAATTTCGATTCTATTACTGTTGCTCCATATATGGGAGAAGATTCTGTATCTCCTTTCCTTGAATACAATAATAAATGGGTTATTCTTCTTGCCTTAACTTCTAATAAAGGTGCCTTCGATTTACAATTCTTTAAGAGTGAAGAAGAAAACAAACATCTATACGAAAAAGTTCTAGAAAAATCTCAAGATTGGGGGGATCAAAATAATATGATGTATGTTGTTGGGGCTACAAAAGCAGAAATGCTAACTAATATTAGAGAGATAGTTCCTAATCATTTTCTATTAGTTCCTGGAGTTGGTGCTCAAGGTGGTTCTCTTGAAGAAGTTGCTAAATATGGAATGAATAAACATTGCGGATTAATTGTTAATTCTTCTAGAGGTATCATTTATGCTTCTAAAGGTGAAGATTTTGCTGAAGCCGCTAAAAATGAAGCTAAAAAGCTTAAAGATAATATGGAAAAACTGCTTATAGAATATAAAGTTCTTTAATCTAATTTCCTTTAATAATATACCATAAAGAGGGTCTTTATCTACTAATATTTAAGATAAAGACCCTCTTAATTTATAATTAGCTCTTTTCATCTTATAAATCAGAATTTTACTTAAAAAAAATCGTAACTAAAATGTAACATTTTCGAGTATAAAGGTTTTTGTAAATAAATTGATAATCGTACTTTTGTCTTGAAAACAATTAGTCGATTTATCGAATTATTAAAAACAATTACTATGGAATATGGGTTTGCCGATTTCTTAAAACTTCTTGGTTCTTTGGGACTTTTCCTTTACGGAATGAAGTTAATGAGTGAGGCATTACAAAAAGTTGCAGGCGATAAAATGAGAAATATTTTATCAGCTATGACCTCTAACAGAGTTAAAGGTGTTTTTACTGGTATCCTTATCACCGCATTAATTCAATCATCTTCAGCTACCACTGTTATGGTTGTAAGTTTTGTTAATGCTGGTCTACTTTCTCTTGTAGAATCTATAGGTGTTATAATGGGTGCTAATATTGGAACAACAGTCACTGCGTGGCTTATTTCAATTCTTGGATTTAAAGTTAGTATGGCAAAATTGGCTTTACCTATAATAGGTTTCTCATTGCCTTTCCTATTTTCTAGTAAAAGATCAAAAAAATCTTGGGGTGAACTTATAATGGGATTTGCTCTTCTATTTATTGGGTTACAATTTCTTAAAGAATCAATGCCTGATATTAAGAATAATCCTGAAATTCTAAATTTCCTTGGACATTATACCGATCTTGGATATCTTTCGTACTTTATATTCTTAGCTATTGGTTCGGTATTAACAATCTTAATACAATCCTCTTCAGCAACAATGGCTCTAACGCTTATTATGTGTGCCAATGGGCTTATTTCTTTCGAAATGGCTGCTGCTATGGTACTTGGTGAAAATATAGGAACAACAATAACAGCAAACCTTGCTGCAATGATTGCTAACAATTCTGCTAAAAGAGCAGCTAGAGCTCATTTAATATTCAATGTATTTGGAGTAATGTGGGTGCTTGCTATTTTCCCTTTCTTTATTCATCTAATTTCTATAGTAACTGAAAGAGTGGGAGAAGGTAATCCTTTAGTAGCTACTGCTGCCGTACCTGTTGCTCTATCTATTTTCCATACTACTTTTAACATCTTAAATGTTGTTATAATGATATGGTTTGCTCCTTTCATTGCTAAAGTAGTAACAAAATTAGTTCCAAATAAAGAAGAAGAAGATAACAGTTTTAAACTTCAACATATTAATATTGGACTTTTATCAACTCCAGATGCATCTATATTTCAAGCTAAACAAGAATTAATGCACTACGCTCAAAATGTTTCAGACATGTTTACTTTAGCTACTGCAATGATAGATATGAACAAAAAAGACTTTGATAAATCACTTGAGAAACTTAATAAATTAGAAGATCTAAGTGATGATGTTGAAGTTGAAATAGCTAATTATTTCACTAAAGTTTCTGAAACTAAACTATCAACTACTAACTCTAAAAGAGTAAGAGCTGGATTTAAAATGGTTTCTGATCTTGAAAGTCTTGCTGATTCTGCATACAATGTTGGTAAAATCCTAAACAGACAATTTGAACAAAAAGCAATGCTTTCTGAAAGACAGAAAAAAAGATTATCTGAGATGTGTTCTCTTGTTCAATATGCTCTTGATGAAATGTGTAGAAACATAAAACTTAACCACGAAGACATTAATATTAAAAAAGCTCACAGCCTTGAAAGCGATGTTAATGAATTTAGAGCCACTCTTCGACAAGAAAATATTGGTAATGTGGTCTATGAAAAAGCTTACGACTATGCAACAGGTGTAATATATACCGACGCGTTTGAAGAATGCGAAAAAGTAGCCGATTTTGCTATCAACGTTTCTGAAGCTATAGACGAAATTAAAGAATCGTAATTTACTACAATAAATTATTATAAACACCCATGATTATATATACTCATGGGTGTTTTCTTTTTCATTACTACTTAATTACAATATTTTATTACTTTTGCACGTACAACAATTAAGACAATTATTAGATAATAAATCATAAAAAGATGGCACAAGAAGATATTTTTAAAAAACTAGTAGCTCACTGTAAAGAGTATGGTTATGTTTTTCCTTCATCTGAAATATATGACGGTTTAGGAGCTGTTTACGACTATGGACAGATGGGAGTTGAATTAAAAAACAACATCAAAAAATATTGGTGGAATTCTATGGTTCTACTTCATGAAAATGTTGTTGGAATTGATTCTGCTATCTTTATGCACCCTAAAGTTTGGAAAGCTTCAGGACACGTTGATGCTTTTAGTGATCCTTTAATTGACAATAAAGATTCTAAAAAAAGATATAGAGCAGATGTTCTTATCGAAGATTTTATTCTAAAAATTGAGGGTAAAATTGAGAAAGAAGTAAAAAAAGCTAGTAAGAAATTTGGTGATTCTTTTAATAAAGAAGAATTTATTAGCACTAATAAAAGAGTCCTTTCATATAATGAGAAAATTCAAATTATTACTGATAGATTCTCTAAAGCTCTTAACGATGAAGATTTTGATGATGTTAGAAATATCATTATTGAAAACAATATATGTTGCCCTATTTCTGGTACTTGTAACTGGACTGATGTTAGACAATTCAATTTAATGTTCTCTACTGAAATGGGATCTACAGCTGATGGTGCTAACACTATTTATTTACGTCCTGAAACTGCTCAAGGTATTTTTGTTAACTACCTTAATGTTCAAAAAACAGGTAGAATGAAACTTCCTTTTGGTATTGCTCAAATTGGTAAAGCTTTCAGAAACGAGATTGTTGCTCGTCAATTTATCTTTAGAATGCGCGAATTTGAACAAATGGAAATGCAATTCTTTGTTAAACCAGGAACTGAAATGGATTTCTTTAATAAGTGGAAACAAACTCGTATGAACTGGCATCAAGCTCTTGGTTTCGGTGAAGATAATTATAGATTCCACGACCATGAAAAATTAGCTCATTACGCTAATGCTGCTACAGATATTGAATACAGATTCCCATTCGGTTTTAAAGAAGTTGAAGGTATTCATTCAAGAACTGATTTCGACCTTTCTCAACATCAAGAATTCTCTGGTAAGAAAATACAATATTTCGATCCAGAAAGAAACGAATCTTACGTTCCTTATGTTGTTGAAACTTCAATTGGTGTAGACAGAATGTTCCTACAAATTATGTCAGCTGCATATTGTGAAGAAGATCTTACTAAAGAAGGTGGTAAAAAAGATTCTAGAGTAGTTCTTAAGCTTCCTGCTGCACTTGCTCCTGTTAAGCTAGCTGTTATGCCTCTTACTAAAAAAGATGGACTTCCTGAAAAAGCTAGAGAAATTATCAACAATCTTAAATTCGATTTCAATTGTCAGTATGATGAAAAAGATTCTATTGGTAAAAGATATAGAAGACAAGATGCTATCGGTACTCCTTACTGTGTAACTATCGACCACGAAACTCTTGAAGATAATACTGTAACTATACGTAACAGAGATACTATGGAACAAGAGAGAGTTGCTATTGATAAACTATATGAGATATTAAAAGAAAATACTGATTTAAAATCTTTACTTCTTAAAGTATAATTACAATACATTTAAATATAAATAAAAGCCATCTTTATATAATAAAGATGGCTTTTACTATTTCGTCATATTTGCTAATAAGAATGCGAAAAATAATATTCCTATAAGATTTACTATAACAAAGAAATTATCATTCTTTATCTTAGCTAGAAACCCTCCAATCTTCGACGAACAAGGGCAGTAATGAATCTGGTGTTCTAATTTCTTAATAAGCTTCATTATTAATATTATATTAGTTTAACGAAAGCAAATATATACATTTATTTTTCATAAAAGAATATATTTTTGTAGAAAAATATTATTTAAAAATAGTTTAAATAATTTGTAACTTATTTGCAATTATAAATACTAATAGTATAAAAACTAAAAAGAAATAAATTGAATAAAGAACATAAATTTAACCAACTCGTAAAAGAGAATGAGGAAAGGATAAAAAGAATTTGTAAATATTATTCTAATAATTCATCAGCTCAAGAAGATATGTTTCAAGAAATTCTTATAAATATCTGGAAAAGCCTAGATACTTTCGAAGGACGATCTTCTATTAATACATGGATATATAGAATTGCTGTTAATACATCCCTAACATTTACAAGTAAAACATACAAAAGAATGGATCTTATCATTTCTAAAGAAACAAACTTTATAAATGAGTTCTATAGTATAGAAGACGATCATCCTAATGACGTTTTACTAGATCAATTACAAATAGAATTGAATCAACTCTCTGTAATTGATAAAGCCTTAATTAGTCTCGTTCTCGAAAATCAATCAATTAAAGAAATTGCAAATATTATTGGTATTACAGAATCAAATGTAAAAACCAAAATTCATAGAATTAAAAGAAATTTAAAAGATAAACTATATAATTATGGAAATTAATACATTCATTAGCAAAATAAAAAAAGAAGATAGAAAATTCTTAAATCAATTAAGATTTGTACAAATTATATGTTTTATATTTGCATTTATTCATATTATTAAAACTATTCGCTATTTCTCTATTGATCCATCAACAATTTATATTAATAGTATAGATACTTTAATATTTTTAAGTCTTGGAATAATATCAATAAAAATTTACAATAATTACAATAAAATTAACTATTCGTTAAGTACAAAAGACCTATTAATAGATATCATCAAACGTTATAATGTTGATTATTTAAAATTATCAATAATATTCTCTGCCTTTATTGCTTATAATATCTTTAAAATATATGATTCTGGGAATTTCATAAGTATCATATCACCAATTGTCTTTTCTATTCTTTTCATTCTCATAATTATATCTAAATACAAAAAAATCAGAAATAATGCCAAGCAATTGCTTAAAGAACTAAATGCAGATTAATACAATAAGTAATAGTGAATTTTAGAAAGACAATATACCTTCTATAAATTCACTATTTACTATATTTGTACAAAAAGATAGATGGAAAAGAAAAAGGTTATAATAATTACTTACTACTGGCCACCAGCAGGAGGTCCTGGAGTACAGCGTTGGCTTAAATTCTCAAAATTTCTTCCAGATAGTAATATTGAACCTATAATAATATGTCCAAAAGAAGATAAAGCAGAATATCCAATAAGAGACAAATCACTTATCAATGATATTAGCTCAGAAACTAGAGTCTTCCCTACTGAAAACAAAAGCCTATATGGATTATATAAAAAGCTTACTAAAGCTAAAACAGCTCCTTATAGTGGTTTTGCTAACGAATCTAATCCATCATTCAAACAAAAAATTGCACGCTTTATAAGAGGCAATTTCTTTCTTCCTGATTCTAGAAAATCATGGAACAAATATGCATTTAAAAAAGCTTGTGAATTAATTGAGAAAGAAAATATAAAAACAGTAATTACAACAAGTCCACCCCACTCTTCTCAATTAATAGGACTGGAATTAAAGAAAAAATATAATAACATACATTGGATTGCCGACTTAAGAGATCCGTGGACAGATATATACTATTACAATAATTTCTATCCAACCAAACTAGCAAAATACATAGATACACAATTTGAAAAGCAAGTACTTATAAAATCTGATATTGTTATATCTGTAAGTGAATATATTAAAAAGCAATTCATACTAAAATCTTCTAAAATTAATAAAGAGAAGGTGATTGTAATTCCAAATGGATACGATGAAGATGACTTCCATTTTGAAAATAAAAAAAAGAATGAGTGTTTTACAATTAGTTATACAGGTACACTAGCTAGTAATTACGATATATCTACATTTATTAAAGTACTTAAAGGGATCAATTTCAAGTATAAATTACAATTTGTAGGTAAGATTGATGAGAAAATTAAGAAAATTCTAATTAAAGAATTAGGTGATAATGTTAGTTTTAAAAACTTTGTACCCCATTCTGAATCTATAAATTATCTAATAAATTCAGATTTATTACTTCTTGTAATTCCTGTTCAGAAGGATAATGAAGGTATTTTAACTGGTAAACTATTTGAATACATTGGTTCAAATATCCCTATAATATGCCTAGGACCAACACATGGAGATGCGGCAAAAATCATTAAAGATGCAAAAGCTGGAGAAACATTTGAATACAATAATTTTAAAGATATTTCTGAATACATAAATATACTTGAACAAAAGGAGCATACAGAAGAAAATACAAATAGAAAACTATATTCTAGAAAAAACTTAAGTCTCGATCTTTCTAAATATATTCAATAATTAAACTATGAAAGCAAAGAAGATTCTATTCATGTTAAAGAAACTAATTCGTGATTTCAATACAAATAAAGATATCACAATAGCCGAGAATATTAAATCTCAATCTTTAAATCATTACTATATAAAATTTGATACTGACACTAGTAAACTGAATAGATTAATCACATCTTTCGACAAAAATGGAATACCTTTAAACACTACATATATCGACGTTAAAGAAAAAAAACTCCACTACTATCCTATCAGTATAGGACAATATGCTCTTGCCATCTTTAATTCTTATATCGACAAGAATAGAATGGAAGATAAAGAACAATTTCTTAAGATTGCTGATTGGTTTATGGATAATAAAATTGATAGTGACTATCTAGGAACTTATTGGTTAACTCATGTAGATAAACCAGAATATAATGTCTTCACTCCTTGGAAATCTGCCTTTACTCAATCAAGAGCTCTTTCTGTTCTTATGAGAGCTTGGCAAATTACAGGTGACAATAAGTATTTCGAAACTTGTATAAAATCTCTTAAAATATTTACTATACCTGTTGAAGCTGGTGGTGTTAGTTCTTACTTTACTGTTGATAAAAGAATAGAACTTCCCATTTTTGAAGAATATACTGCAGAAAAAGCAACAAGAGTACTCGATGGTCATATATTCTCTCTTTTTGGAATTCATGAATTTATTAGAGCAAATGGGAACTCTCATAAAGAAAGTTATATACTTGCTTCAAATATCTTTCAACAAGGTATTAACGCTCTTATCCATATATTACCAAAATACGATATGGGATATTGGGTAAAATTTAATCTTTGCGAAATTGAATCATACCCTAAGAACGATCCTTGTACAATAGGCTACCTACGCCTTATTGTTAAACAATTAGAAATTCTTTATCTAATAACTAACGAAAAGACATTCTTAAATTATAGTAAAAAGTTTAAAAGATACGATAATACTAAGAATGTCATTAGAATGTATTTTGAGAAATTTAATGCTTTAAGAAAACTAAATAGATTATAAACAGAATGACAAACCAATATGGTAAGTATCTTCTACTTTATTGTCCTGCATAATAAAGTCATCATTTACTACTCTTGCAAAACTAGGAGCAACTACTCCCTTAATAAAGAACAAACTCACTCGCTTATATTTTAAAGAACAATATGTCATATTTGATAATTCTATCAACCTATTCATACGATAGCCAAAACTTGTTCCTAAGACAAATTCAAAATCATTTGTAAATTTATAAGCTATCTCTGAATATGGATAAATAGTAAAGTTTGTTGCATTATTCATAAAATTAAGACTAGGTTTTATTACTTTATGATCGTCATTCTCATCTATATCATTTAAATGATATAAATCGTCTTTCAAATCGTCAAAAGGACCTAATTCCATACTCCATGCCAACTGAACTCCTGCAACTCTCCAATTAAATTTACTAGAAAAAGGAATATTAAATGCTATCTTTCCTCTAAGTCCTCCACCATAATAATTATAATCTCCATTTAAAGATTCAAACTTATCTTTTAAATTTCTTACTTTATATTCTCCTCCATATAAAAAAGCTCCATAAGAATAATTCATATACTTTAAACTTCCTCCTCTATGGAAAGATAGTTCTCCACTCATATTCTCTTCTCCTTCATAATACTTCACATCCTTATTATATTTTGCAGATATATAAGATTTGTGATTACCTCCATCTTTTGAATAAAATGGTGTTTCCATATACGAAAACTTACCTCCATTTAAACCTTGATCGTAATAAGTCTTACAAGAACTTAAAATACTCATGCTCAAAAGCACAGACATGAGAATAATTAATTGATTTTGTTTCATAATAATTGATTTTATAATTCAAATATAAGAAATATATATCATTTTATATATTGGTAAATAATAGGTATATTTGAAATCAATTAAATATTATAATCATGAAGAAACTTTTAATAGTTTTACTCATTTTAGTCGTAGAAATATCATATGCACAAACAAATAGTAAAGAAGATATTACTAATAATAAAAGTGAGAAATTTTCTAAGAAACTAAGAAGTATTACAAATATTGAGAATATTTCATTATCGAAGAAATTGATTATTCATAAGATATACATACCAAAATCTAATCCAAGGTCGATTGTATTTATTGATAAAAAATCAAATAGAAATAATAATAACAATTCATATCTTTCAAATAGAATGAAAAGATTGGCTGGATATTATAAAGATCCTAATTCAAATACTAAGACTTATAAAGAACCTTCTAGACTTTCAAAAGCAATTAATTCTGCAATTTATGGTGATCCTATTACGTCAAGTATATATTTAGTAGGATGGCTATTAGATTCAGAATAAAAATACTAGCATTTATTACTATATTTGTTTCATGTGTGGAATTGTAGGAATATATCAAAACAGTATTAATAACGAATCTCTCGTAGATAGGATGCTTAATATAATTGAGCATAGAGGTCCAGATGAAAAATCTATTTTTCAATATGGTAAGTTTACTATTGGTCATAGAAGGTTATCTATCATAGATTTACAAACAGGAAGTCAGCCTATATTCAATGAAGATAAATCTGTTTGCGTAATTCTAAATGGAGAAATATATAATTACAAATCTATTCGTAAGGAACTTGAAGATAAAGGACATCTTTTCTATACAAATACAGATACAGAAATTCTTGTCCATCTATATGAAGAATACAAATACGATTTTATTAACAAACTAAATGGAATCTTTGCTTTTGCAATATTAGATATGAATGACAATTCATTAATGTTAGCAAGAGATCATTTTGGGGTTAAACCTCTTCATTACTACAATAAAAACAATACGTTTATTTTTGGATCAGAACAAAAATCTATTCTATTACACCCTAGTGTTAATAAAGAAATAAATATACACGCTCTACACTCTCATCTTAACCTTAGATATACTCAATCTGAACAAACTCTGTTCAACGGCATACATCGGTTAGCTCCTGCTCATTATGCTATATACAAGAACAATAATCTTAGTATTCATAGATATTGGGAACTTAAACCAACAATAGATAATAATATTAGAGAAGATGAAGCAAAAGAAAAACTAAACTATCTATTAAAACAATCTATTAAAAGACAATTAGTTAGTGATGTTCCTGTTGGTGTATATTTATCTGGAGGATTAGATTCATCTGCTATAGTTCAAAAGATGCATGAGCTAGGTGTTGAGAATATAAATACTTTCACCCTTGGATTTAACGAACCAACTGATGAATTTGGAGATGCTAAACGAATAGCTGACTATTTTGGAACTAATCATAGAACTCAAACTCTTTCTATGAATCCTCTTGAAATTCTTCCAAAAGTTATATGGCATGCTGAAGAACCTAAAATAAACCTTATACAAGGATTTAAAATGTCCTCTTTTGTTAAACCCTATGCTTCTGTTGTTCTTGGTGGACTTGGTGGAGACGAGCTTTTTGCTGGATACGATATTCACAAATTTATTTATCCATTCAATTCTCTTCACTCTCACATTCCATACTGGTTACAGAAAGTTATGAGATTAAAATCTGATATACTATATAAAATACAAAATGCCTCTAATACTCTACGTTTCGATGAATACAGAAGAGGTATGCAAATGCTTCTTTCTATAGGTAATATTGAAAAATTCTACCTAATAATGAGAAACACGTGGGATTATGATAAAGGAGCATACAAGAATATTTATTCTAAAGATTTTATAAACAAGAATAGTATATACAACGAAAAAACATATAAAGAATTTGAAAATCTCTTTACTAAAAAGAATACTAAAGATGCCCTTCAAGATGTATTAAAAGCTGAGTTTCAATCTAAGATGCTCAACGACTATCTTCTTACAAATGATAGAATGTCTATGGCACATTCTGTAGAAGAAAGAGTCCCTTTTCTAGATAGAGATTTAGTAGATTTTGCATTTTCTTTACCTTCTAAACTCAAAATAAAGAATAATACCACTAAATATCTCTTTAGAAAAGCTATGGAAGATAAACTTCCACCTAAAATAATAAGTAAAAAGAAATGGGGATTTACTGTCAACCCATATCTTCAATTCAAGAAAGATTTAAAAGAAGTAGCAGAAAGAGAATTAACACCTGAGTTTGTAAAACAACAAGGAATTTTCAATTATAAATACATAAAGAAAATTCTAGATTATCCTCCACATCCAAAATTAAGATGGCACTATAATTATATATGGATTGCTGTTGGTTTAGCTATGTGGCAGAAAATGTTCATTGACAGTAATGACTTTTCAAAACATATATAATTCAAATAATTAAGAATAAATGAAATACTCTATTATAATTGCTGTTTATAATCGATTAGACGAAGTTAAAGAACTACTTTCAAGTGCAGAAAAACTTGAAGGAGATAGAAATATATTTGAATTTGTATTTGTTGATGACGGTTCAAATGACGGATTTAAAGAATATATTGAAACATATAAATCAGATTCAAATTTAAATATTAGAGCAATATATCAAACAAATCAAGGACCAGGTGCAGCTAGAAATAACGGTATGCAAAATTCAAATGCTGAATACTTTATTTTTGTAGATTCAGACTGTATGTTTCCAACAAATTGGTTAAGTGAAATTGAAAAAAATCAACTAATAAACAAATACGACGCTTTTGGTGGACCAGACACATATCACCCTTCTTTCTCTCCCCTACTTAAAGCAATAAACTACTCCATGACATCATTTATTGGAACAGGAGGTACAAGAGGTAATAAAAAAAGTATCTCTAAATTTTATCCTAGAAGCTTTAATATGGGAATCTCTCAAGAAATTTATAAAACGATTGGGGGAATGGGTAAACTAAGACATGGTCAAGATATGGATTATTCTGCCAAGATATATAAAGCTGGATTTAAAGTTGGACTTATTGCTGATGCCTATGTTTATCACAAAAGAAGAACTAGCTTAAAGAAATTCTATAAACAAATATTTAACTGGGGAGTTGCAAGAATTAATTTAGGTAGAAGACATAAAAATATGCTTAAACCTATTCATTTTATTCCTCTTGCTGTAATTATTGCACTAATTCTAATCTTAATTATTCTTCCTATTTTTCCTTTAATAGGTAAAATCTTATGGTCTATTACTGGATTTACTTTTGCATTAGTATGTCTATTGGCCTTTACTCAATCATTCATTAAGTATAAGAATATTAAAACAGCTTTTCTTTCAATTATAACTCTAAATATACAAGTCTTTGCGTACGGTTTCGGTCTTGCTTGGGGATTATATAATTCTATAAAAGGTAAAGAAGTTAAAGGCTTTTCTAAAAACTACTATGGTAAAAAATAAGATGAAACCCCAAATCCATTTTACAAGCTTTGGGGTTCTATTTACATATTCTTATGCCTATAAATAAAATGCAAACCTTATAAATAGATTATCTGCATCAAATTTATAGTTGATCTTGTTTATACCAAAAATCATATCTTGAATTACTAGTGAATAACTTTCTCTACTATATCCAACAGATATATTAAATCTCCATTTAGATCCCATATGGAATATATACCCTAAACTCATTCCTAAAATATAATCATTTTCTGAATCGGATTCATTTAATACATGAGCTTTCCCCAAATCTAAACCAAGATTAATTCTTTTATTTTTAAATGGTTGAAACATAAACTCTAATTCATAAGGAATTATATTAATATTTGCATATCCTAGAGATTTACACCCCAACCTAGCTCCTACATATATATTAGGTTTGATATTTATTCCTCCATTCATATAAATAGCACCTAATCTATAATGCCTAAAAGCATTATTAAAACCATTATCTTTATTTATATCATTAACAGTAATACCATTCTCTATTTGAAATCCAAATCTAAATTTTCTTTGATTTTGTCCCTTCAAGATAGCTATGCTAATAAACATCACTATACTTAATAAAATAATCTTTCTCATGTAATTAATAATTTATAATTAATAATATGCAAGTATATATAAATATCATTTTCTCACAAAATTATTTATATATTTAAACAAATAAAATATATCTACTTATACTTAAAAATCACACATGCAACAAAAATCTATCTTTATAATAATATCATTATTAATATCATTTTCATGCTATAGCCAAAACAGACATGAATTAGGTATAGGGTATGAAATAGCAAGTCAAGAAAATCAGAATAACTTTTCATACGGCTACAATTTAAGGTATACTAGGTGGTTAAATAAAAATATAGGATTACAAGCAGGATTTAGAACTTATAAACATCTTATTGATATCTCATTTAATAATCCCTTTAATAATAATATAGACTACAATTTCTACGAATATAGAAGAAGAGAATATCAAGCTAATTTAGGATTTGTAGTTTCAAGTTCTAGAAATAATAGAATTGGTGTTATGCTAGAGACTTCATTTCTGTTCAATCTTTTTCCTTATGAAAATATTGAGTATACAATTGATTCTGAAGAACAAATTGGGGATACATATACTAGAGAATCATATGATGATGATAAATGGGTATTTAATCGTTTCAATCCAAGTTTTTCTTTTGAATTCAGTATTTTTGTTAAAAAGAAGAAATCTCCTTTAAGATTAAATTTTGGTATTGGACTAAACAATCAAAATCCATTAATTGCATACTATAGAGCAGAAATTGATGGATTTAAATTAAAAGACCATTTAGATTTATCTTTTGAGAAATTAAATGTAGTTTTATTCATTAGATTCTCAGCATATCTTAATAAACAAAAAGACAAAGACGAGTATTTATAAGTATCTTCATAAAATATATAAAAATGAATAAAGAAAAAACACTACTAGTATACACTAATTTCTCAAGCTTTGTAGAAAATGACTATAATATTCTTAAAAAGAAATATACTGTAGAAAAATACCATTTTCCTATTCAATCTAAACCTAGAATTATAATTTTATTTATAAAACAATTCTTTTGGCTAATTTTCAATATTCACAAATATTCAAAAGTATATATTTGGTTTGCAGACTATCATTCTCTTTTACCAATTCTTATTTCAAAAGTTTTCTCTAAGAAATCATATTTAGTAATTGGAGGGTACGACGTATGTAGAATTAAAGATATAGGATATGGAAGTTTCAAAAATAAAATTAGAGGATTTTGTGCTATTACTTCAATTAAAAATGCAAATTACAATATAGCTGTATCTAAATATATAGAAAGAAAGATTAAAGCTATTGCGAAAAAGGCAAATACTCTTATTATCTATAATTCTGTTGATATTAATTTGAAGCAACAAAACGGTATCATAAAAGAAAACAGTATACTAACTGTAGGAATAATAAATAGCATTCAAAGAATAAAATTAAAAGGAATTGATACATTCGTAGAACTAGCAAAGAATACGCCAGATTTCAAGTTTATTATTGTTGGGGCAAATAAAGAATTACTAGAAAACTATTTCAATAATATTCCTAATAATTTAGAAATAGTAGGATTCTCTAATTCTGAAGAGTTAAACTACTATTACTCTAAAGCAAAAATATATTGCCAATTCTCACGTATCGAATCATTTTGCATAAGTCTCGCAGAGGCAATCTTACACAATTGTACTCCTTTAGTATTTAACACAGGAGCTTTAAAAGAAATTGTAAGCAATAGTGAATCTCTATCAATAAATAATATTAATACACTTTCAGAGAAGATTCATTTTTTTATAGAGAATTATAATGAAAAGGATTCTAGCCCAAGAAAAAGCATTATTGAGAAATTCTCTAATGAAATAAGAGAAGAAAAATTAATAAATCTTTTAAAATTATAGATGGGCACACCCCGAAGAGTACACCCATCTTGAAAAAAAACTGATTATTAGACCTTGAATTTTTTAACTTTCCAAACTTTAAAGTATTTAGGAAATGAATAGATTATTAGTAGACAAGTAAATGCTGCCGCTGCAGCTATTCTTAAATAATATAGAAATTCTGAATCTGATAATGTTGAAAATAACATAAGCACAAGGAAAAAAATCATAATTAATAATTCACACACTTTATAAAATTTATTCCTCTGTACTAGTACAATCTCGTCGTTATCTGCTTGAAATTCACATTCTAAAGTCTTTTTAAAGATTCCCGAAATTATTTCAATATTTTGATTCGATAAATTTTCTTCTATATCATAAACACTTGTTCCTATAACCATAAAGTTTCTTAAAGTTCTATCCTTAGCTCTAATTTGCCATTTAGTTAAACTATTGATTAAACCATTTTGAATGACTATTTTCATTTTAAATCTTTTATGATCGACCATATGCTGTTACTCCTGAACAGACCACTCCAAGTATTGGATTTACTGCTCCTCCTAAAGCATCAGCAGCAATATATGATAGAAAATCATGTACTTCTTTGGTATCGTGAGGTAGTACTTGTCTTTTCTCCTCACCTTCTTCCTTTTCTTTTTCACTACATAAACACCTTGCAGAAGAAAAATTCTTTTCTATTAATTCATTCCATTCTTGAAGATTGTTATTTTTTATCCAATATAAGATAGATCCTCTAGCTGTTCCAATCATTACAGAAAGTTCTTTTTTATCATTTTTAGATATTTCTTTTGAAGAATAATATTTAGATATTTCATCAATTCTATTAATTAATGGCTCGCAAATATCATTATTTTTCATTCTATCTAATGTTATATATTCCTTTAAAGCATCTAATATAAGGTTATAACATTCTTTCTTTAAAGGATTATTTTCAACTACATTTTCTTTAATATTATTTAAAAAGCTCTCAAATTCTTCTTTATTTTTAAAATCTGGTATGTTTGTTTCTGACTCATTTACTAAAGAAGAACAAAGTTCCTTTCCAAAATTATTATCATTTAATAGTTGATTCTCAGCAATCTTCAATTTCATAATATCCAAATGTGTATTATGGAAATCTTGCCATTTTAGGACTTCTAATTTAAACTCATCAATTTTATTATTATCATCAAAGTTCTTCTCACAAGAATATGATATTAGTAATATTAAAAAGATAATTGGTAAATAAAATTTTTTCATAGTATATGTTAGTTAATTGTTAGTTTTGACTTCACAAATATTACAATTTATATTTAATTATTGAAATTTTAAACGTAAAGATATGTATAGAGCCACAAATCATTTATCATTGATTTTTAATACTTTAGACTTTGATATTGCAATTATTTGTAAAGATGGGTAAAGTTTCTATATATATTTAATAATAAATAGGCATATTTGTATAATACAATCAATAATTTATATCTTAATTAAACTTTTAGAGCAAATAAATTATTAATATTTTTATGAATTACATTAATACTTATTAATATGTTTCTAATTCTAATGATAGTATGTGCAATTACATATTCTTTATTAATCACATATAATAATACTAAATTAGATAAGATTCTTCTTGAATTAATAGAAGAAAAACAAAAGCAAAAATTTAATAAAGAAATTTCTGGTAAGAAAAACGAACTTAAAAATCTAGAAGAAACCTTAAACGATAAAACAAATGAATATTCTAAAATAGATAAGACAATAAAAAGTAAAGAAATAATCTCCGTGAATTCTCTTGTTAATAAAGTCAATATGGCAAAAGAATTCTATAAAATCTCTAAAAAGAAATCTGAACAAATAAGAATTAAAGAGACTCAAATGTTCTTTGATAAATATGTTACATTGAATGATGAAACATGGGATCAAATTCAAGAGGATATTAATATCCTTTTAAATGGAAATCTAGAAAACAAATTTAATATATACAGTAATCTAACAAAGAATGATAAAAGATTAATAATTCTATTCCTTCTTAAGTTTCCAAATCCTGAAATATGCACTATTCTAAATCTATCAAGGCAAGCTTTATATGCTAGAAAAATCTCTTTGTTTCAACATTTAGGATTGCACAAAGAAGATGGCGTTGAGAAATGTATTGAGATTTTTAAATAGATATTAAGATACCTTTCTCTTAATATCTCCAAATATATCAAGCATACCCTGCTTCTCTTTATTTGAAATCACATTAAATAAATATAAACTAAATGGAAATAATATTATAAGAAATAATCTATATGCGAATGCACCTATCAAGCTGAAATAGCCCCCAACTTCTCCCAATAAAACAAATAAAATCATTAAAAATAAGATAAGAAACATCGATCCTATTTTATAACGAACAGGATAGAACTTTCTCGAATATAAATACACCCATAGCAAATATATTATATTAATTAAGAAAGTTGCAAAGGCTGTTCCCAATATCAATTCTAATTTTAATATAGAGAATAGATAAACACAAAAAATATTCAAAGCAATATTTACAAATGCCATTATAAAAGTAGAGAATCCTATAAATTTTGTCTTCTTTTCAATATTCAATCCTACTATAATAATATCTTTCAACATTGAAATATATAATCCACAAACTACAAATGGTATAATGATAGAAGAAACTAAATAAGATGGATCGTGTGCAAATATCCTTACTATCTCTGTTCGTAGTAATATAAAAGATAATGCTAAACATGCTCCTAGAATAGATATGTATTTAAACGATCTTTCATGCATCTTATAACCTTCCTTTGTCTTCATTGTCTTATATAAAACAGGTATTAATGCTGACAATATTGATACAGATATTATTATTTTGAATGTATTAGATAACCTAAAGCCTAATGTATAATAGCCAACATCAGGTAAGTCTGACATAAATCTCAAGGTATATTTATCTGCTAAGGAAAACATCACTGAACTTAAAGAAGCTGCAGCAATTGGTAAACTATATATTAATAAGTCTTTAATTATCAATTTATCAAATTTTATCTCGGTATGCTTTATAAATAAAGGTATATAAAAGATAAACTGTACTATCAAGGCTAATAATTGAGCTATATATACTCCTAATAAACCTTTCTTTAATACTACCATAAATAAAATAGTCAAACACAATAAAGAAGTATAGTATATAAAATTTATAGCTGTTAATTTCTTAGATTTTTCATTCAGTTTCAATAATTCAGTCATAAAACCATTTGTAATAATAAAGAATGCTATTATTACGCCAATCAGTAAAATATTTGAATAATCTGTACTTGTGAATAGAAATCTAGATAAATTATCTCTAAAAGTGTATACTAATAGAAAAAAGAAACTTGATGATACTATCGTTAATAACAAATTATTAAACATCAATGATTTCTTCTTTTCTACATAATCCTTGTCCCAATAAAAACGAGAAAAACCTATATTAATTCCGAATATTATTATTGTTGGTGAAAGAACTAATAATGCTTCCATTAATCCCATTACACCATATTCTTCTTGACTTAAATACAGTACATTAGTGAAAAATGGTATTAATATTAAACCCATCACCTTTGCCATTATTCCGCTTAAAGAATATAATAGTGACGATTTAAATATGCTCTTCAGTTCTTTATACATTTAGATTCTTTAATAGTTAGTATAACAAATATATAAAGATTGATTGCATTAATTCAAATATTAGTACTTTTATGCAAACAATTATAATAAAGCAGAAGAGTATGATATTCAATTACAAGAAATTCGATTACAAGAAATTTAAACCTTATTTATTTGCCATTGCAATATTTGTTGCACTTTCAACAGCATATTTCCCTCAGATTTACCAAGGAAAAATTGTAAGTCAAGCCGACGTCTCTTCTTGGAGAGGTGCTGCAAACGAAATATTACAAACAGAAAAAGAAACTGGTGAAAAACCTCTATGGACTAATTCTATGTTCGGAGGAATGCCTTCATATTTAATATCTTCTGATTTCGATGGTAATAAAACTAGCTTCATATATAAATGTATGGAAATTGGAAAGAATCCTGCTTCGTGGATTTGCCTTTCTATGATTTCATTCTTCCTTCTTTTACTTGCTTTTGGTTGCAACCCTTGGCTAGGTATTATCGGTGGAATTGCATATGCGTTTTCTTCCTACAATTTTATTATAATTCAAGTAGGACATAACTCAAAAATGCTTGCTATAGCTCTTATGCCTATGGTTCTTGCTAGTGTTGTATATGCTTTTAGAAAGAATAAATTCTTAGGCTCTTTATTTCTAGCTTTAAGTTTATCTTTCGAAATTCATGCTAAACACCCTCAAATAGCCTATTATCTTGGTATTATTATATTTATATACGGTACTTTTATGCTTTATAATGCTATAAAAGATAAAAGTCTTAATCATTATTTTAAGACTATAGGTCTACTTGTTGTTGGACTTATTCTTGCTATAGCAACCAATGCAGATTATCTTATGACAATGAAAGACTATGCTCAATATACTATGAGAGGTCCTTCTGAATTAAGTCATAATAAAGATAATAAAACAAAATCTGGCCTAGATAAAGATTATGCTACAGATTGGTCGTACGGTATAGATGAAACTATCAATCTTATGATCCCTAATTATAAAGGAGGAGCTTCATCATCATCTTTAAGCGAAGATTCTGAGATATATAAATTATTCGCTAAACAAGATCCTGCATATGCAAAACAAGTTATTAAGCATATGCCAACATACTGGGGACCTCAACCTTTTACTGCAGGACCAGTATATATTGGTGCTATCATGATTTTTCTTTTCGTTCTAGGTTTATACCTTATTAAAGGAAAAACTAAATGGTGGATTCTTACTACAACATTACTTTCTTTTGCTTTAGCTTGGGGTAAACATTTTATGCCTCTTACCGACTTTTTCTTAGATTATATTCCAATGTATAGCAAGTTTCGTACTGTTTCAATGATTCTTGTAATTGCTCAATTATGTATACCTCTTTTAGCTATTCTGTCTTTGAAGAAGTTCTTTGATGCAAATTCTGATAAGAAAAAGCTAATTAAAGGTCTTAAGATTGCAAGTGCTATAACTGCTGGATTTTGTCTTATAATTGCAATTATACCTTCTTTAGCTGGTAATTTTACAAGTCCTCAGGATCAACAAATGCAAGATGTAATTGCCAATGCTCTTCAAGCTGATAGAATTTCTCTTCTTGTTAGCGATGCTTTACGTTCATTTATATTCATAGGTCTAGCTGCAGGTGTCTTGATATTATTCTTAAAAAAGAAATTAAAACCATTATACGCATATATTGCAATAGCTTTACTTGTACTTATTGATCTTTGGAATGTTGATAAACGTTTTTTAAATAGTGAACACTTTATGCCTAAACGTCATTTAGTAGGTCAATTTCAAGAAAGACCTGTAGATAAGGCTATACTAAACGATAAAAGTCTCGATTATAGAGTTCTAGATTTAACAGTCAACATATTTAACGATTCAAAAATTTCTTATTTCCATAAGATGATTGGTGGATATAGTGCTGGTAAACTTAGAAGATATCAAGATATGATTGATTTTCATATTAGTAAGGAAATACAAACTCTTGCCTCTACATTCAATAAGAATGCTACTGTCATGAAAATTGATAGCTGCCTAGCTAAATTGAATACTTTAAACATGCTGAATACAAAGTATATCATTTATCACGCTAAGGCTAATCCTATTATCAATAATAAAGCTCTTGGAAATGCATGGTTTGTTTCTGATTATAAATATGTAGAAAATGCAGACGAAGAAATTAATAGTTTAAATAATTTCAATCCAAAAGAGATTGCTTTTGTTGATAAGAAATTTAAACCTATTCTTAAGAACCAGGCTTTCAATCCTGACCCTAATGCTAAGATAGAGCTTATTTCTTATCAGCCAGATTTTCTAGAATATAAAACATCTTGCTCTAGCAATCAGTTAGCTATATTTTCTGAAATATATTACCCTAACGACTGGAAAGTTTATATAGATGGAAAACCTTCAGAGAATTTTAGAGCAAACTATATTTTAAGAGGTATGATTGTTCCTAGTGGTGAACATATTATCACTTTCTCTTTTGAACCTAGCAGGTATTTTATTGGAAGAACAATTGCTATTATTGCCTCTTTCATTTTACTATCTCTACTTTTAGTTTCTCTTTACTTTTCTTTAAGAAAACTTTATGAGAGAAAAGAATAAAAAATTATGGTCTAATATATAGTGGGTTTATTAACTCACTGATAGAGTAATCTAATAAAAGATTACTCTATTTTTTTGTTCAATTAATCAATATATTCATAACTAAATATTGAGATTTGTTCTCTTATCTATTGCTAAAATGATTTTATTCATATATTTACGAAATATATAGAGTTTTTAAATAGTCAACAGTATATAGTTTTTTATACAAACACATATTTGATATGGAAACAGAACACATCCTTGAATTATTACTTTTCCTTTGCTTTTCACTCTTAGGAGGAGGTCTACTAAAACATGCATTAAAAAAAACAGGTATACCCTACACTGTAGGTTTATTTATAGTTGGAATTGGATTCGGACTGCTAGTTCGGTTTAATCTTCTTGATACAGTTCCAATTATTGAACATAGTTTTGAAAAGATGGGACATATCACTCCAGATATGATTCTATATTTCTTCTTGCCTATTCTAGTTTTTGATGCAGCATATAATATGGATGTTCATCTGTTTAGAAAGACTCTTTTAAATGCTTCTTTATTGGCAGTGCCTGGACTTATATTCTGTACTTTTGTTACAGGATTTGCCCTTCTAGGACTACAATCATTCTTTCCTTCATTAGGAGATTGGAATATATACTACGCTCTAATGTTTGGTGCACTTATTAGTGCTACCGACCCGGTTGCTGTTGTTGCTGTTCTACACGAACTTCACACTAGTAAACGTTTCTCTACTTTAGTAGATGCAGAATCTTTACTTAATGATGGTACAGGACTTGTTTTATTTATGACTTTCTACGGAATGGCTACTGGTACAGGAAGTAGTCTCTCTCCATATTTAAATTTTATAGTTGTTGTGTTTGGTGGGGTTGCTTTAGGGCTTTCAGTAGCCTCAATATCTCTACATACATTCACAAGAATTAAAAGTAGTGTAGAAGTACAGAATAGTGTTATTATTATTACTTCATATCTTGTATTCCTTTTAGCAGAAGAATATCTACATGTTTCAGGAGTTATTGCTCTTGTATGCTATGGTTTATATATATCGTATTATTCAAAACTAAAACTTAAACCTGAGGTAAATAAATTCATGAGTCAATTTTGGAATTTAGCAGCTTATATTGGTAATACTTTAATATTCATAATTGTTGGATTAACAATTGCTATTCAAGTTTCATTCTCCTACTCTAATTTCATAATATTATTGATCCTATTTGCCGTAATAGTTATTGTTAGATTACTAATGGTTACAGGATTGTTCCCTATTATGCACAGAAACGGTTATAAACTATCAATTCGTGAAGGTGTTATACTTTCTTGGGGTGGATTAAGAGGAGCTGTCGGTCTTGCTATGGGATTAATGGTATATTATTCGCCTTTATTGCCACTTTCTATACGTACTCAAGTATTATTCTTTACTAGTGGAGTTGTTGCTTTAACTCTCTTAATAAATGCAACTACAACAGGATGGCTTCTTAAAAAATTTGGACTTAGTAAAGAAAGAAAGACTCGACGTTTTTTAAGAAAATCTGCAAGGAATGTATACATTAACGAAACAGAGAAATACTATAAAAAATTAAGAGAAAAGAAACATATTCAGGAATGTGATTGGACTGAAGTAGAAAAACTTCTTCCTAAACCATATGATTTTGAAGATGAAGATCTTAATATGGAAAGTCTTTTGCAAGCTTTAAGAATTAGAGTTGTAAGACATGAGAAACTCTTTTTATACGATTTGTATAATAATGGTATTATAAATGCCCACTCTTTAGCTCGATTACAATCTCTTGCCGATAGAGTGTTTGACGTAGATGGTAAACGAACTTTAAGCAATCAAGATAGAATATTTAAAAGAATGTTGATGAGAGGTACTCGTTTTCTAGGATTTAAAGCTCCTAAATGGTATAGAAAGTTTCTTGATAAATTTTTCCCAGCTAGAACTGTACAAAGGCATGATATAAGTAGAGGTTTTATTCTTATGCAAAAAGAAGCGATAAAACAAATAGAAGAATATTCTGATAGTGATTTTTTTAAACTTCCTATGCAACAAGAACAAATTGAAATATTGAAAAAAGAAATTTACCACAATATTGAATTTGCTGAGAATTATATGGCTAGACTTAAACGTAGACATCCAGAATCATATAATCGTGCAATTACAATTCAAGCAGAAAGAATGTTAAGTCTGAAAAAGAAACAAATAAAAGAAAGATTACAAAAAGAAGGCGTTGTATAAATTCTAAAAAATAATATCTCAATTAAGTATTAAAGATAGATCTAGACTATACCTTATCCCTATTTTACCCATGAATTCTACATGGATTGTCCATGGTTTCTGCAATCTATATTGAAGAAACCATGGACAAAGGATGGACAAACCATGGACAAAGTACGAAGATGGTACGAAGTAAACATGAATTAGATAATATTAAATAAGAGCAAAAAAAACTGAGGAAAGAATCTCTCTTTCCTCAGATACTTAAGTAGTTTAATAGATTAATTAAAATATTTAAAACAATAATTACTTAGTGATCTCTCCTATTGTGTAATTATTCTGTTTTAAATTATAGAGTTTTACTATCTCTTTCTTCATTTCATCTGTAACATTCTTACTTTCATCATATTTATATGTAAAAGTAAAACCATCTTTACCCATGTTTTTATAATAATATGTTACTTCAGAAAACAAACACTTAGATTGATTTTTATCTATCTTAACGGTAATTTGAAAATCGTTACCAATTTGTGCTGTTTTAATATTTGATGATAAAGCAGATAATTCTCCTTTTAAAATATTTATATCAGAGATATTTATATGTGGTAAGACATATGTTGTTTTATTTAGATCTACATCTATTCCTTTAAGTTTAGGATCAACATTATCATGATTACAACTTGACAATAGTATAAGCTGTACGCAAATTATTATTATAATTCCTATCTTTTTCATACTAGTCTATTTTTATCTTTGAATATTCAATCTTACCATTAGAACTTGTTCTTAAGAAATAAGTTCCTTTTTCAATACCTGTTTTCTTAAAGTTGAATTTCTTCTGAGTGTATCCTTTTTCAACATCTTGGTCAATTATTGTATATACTTTTTCACCTGTTTCAGATAATAAATCCATTTTGAAATACGATTTCTCTATACTTCTTAAAACAAGCATAAAATCTTTATCTACTACAATATAATCAACGTCAAGCTTAACACCATCACCTAGCTTCATTACTTTAGAAATAACTGCTCTACATTTTCCTGTTCCTGTTAAATTTGTATTATCAATTTTTGCAACATATTCAACTGGATTCATAGGATCATTACGATAATCTAGAAGTGAAGCATAGTAGAAATGTCCATCTCCTAATCTTCCTTTTCTATAGTTCTTTAATTCTATATAGTAATTATTTACATCGTAATTTGCCAATTCTGAAACATCAATTGCTACTTCTAATTTTTCTTTTTCTGAACCATATATACCTCTTAATGGATGATCTCCTCCCATATGATTGTATTCATATAAATTCTTTGTAAATACAGGATTATTTTCGTGACCATCATCATAAGCACCTATTCCAATACTTAGGTCGTTTCTTGATGTGTGAGACATTAATATTTTAAAAACTAATTGAGGTTGTTTTACCATTGGTTTTATAATAAAACAATCTTTACCTCCATTACCAGTTCCACCCATTCCTTGTCTTAAACGCTTAGAGAAAGTCATATATGGAGCATAAAATCTACCATTATCTCCCCAGTTTGTTCCCCAAGAGTTTACACATATAAATGCACCAAATTCATCTGATTCAGCTCTTCTGTTTCCGTTATAATCATACCATATACTATCATCATAACCAACTATTGTCATTGAATGCATTCCCTGATATCCAAAATAAGGTATTATTGCATTATAACCTGTATATGATGAACGATTATATTGAGATGCATTTAGTGGGTGAGCAAATCCTGAAAATTGTATTAAACCTCCATATTGTGAACCATCACCATGATTATATAAATATCTTTTCATATTTAATAAATCGTTTGCATCTTCTGAATTAAATTTCTCTAATGCACTAATAGAATAATTCATTGATTTATAGTACTTATCATATCCATATGGCCATTCGGTACTACTATTTGTAGTATACATTGAATTAGGTAGGAATCCATAATATTTTATAGCATCTGCAACATCCCATGGGAATGTTCCATAGTCAAGACCTTCGTTTAGAAAATTCCATATATACATATAATTTGCAATATTTGCATTGCTATTTGAAGCCCTATCTAAGAACCTATTCATTTCATATGTATATATATAATGGACTATCGAAGCACATCCACATGAATTACTTATTTGACTAACTATAGGTGGGAAATATTTGTTTTTTGAGTTATCAACATATGCTGGTAGTGCACCATTTGTTTTGTAAGAAGCTTTTAAAGAAAATTTAGGAATATTAGAAATAGCTTTCATAGCTTCTTCTTTATTCTCTTTTGTTATTTCTTTAAGACCAAAAAGATTCTGTCCGTGAGTATTTATCACGAACAGAAACAATATTGATAAGACAATAAATCTTTTCATTATTTTGTAACTTTATAATAAGTTATTAATATCATACCAGAGAATGGTGTTTGTATAGCAACAGTTCCATCTTCTTCAAGACCTATTAATTGCTTATCAAAACCTTCTGCACCCATATCTATTTGAGCTCCCTCTATATCCATTGAAGCTACTAGACTTCCGTCAGCTTGTTGTTCTATAATACCTTGAACATCTCTTACGCTACCATTACTTAATGGCACTTTCATTACTATTGTATTATCATCAAATATTTCATAAGAAAATTGAGCTCTTACTGCTTTTAACCATTGATCTTGTTCTTCTTTTGTAAATGGAGTTTTATCTTTATGCTGAAGAATAGAACGTATAATTGACTCATCATAAACATCTTCACCATTTATCAAACCTAATTTTACTCCTGTAAGTTTACCCACCATTTCTGCTGGTACTTTGAAAGGAGCATCTTTAACTTTGATTAAACATACTGCTTGTGCAGAATTAACACCTTTAGCAGTAATATTAACAGTACCTGCTTTTACTGCTGTAACTAAACCTTTTGCATCAACAGTTGCTACTGCTTCATTAGATGATGTCCATGTTAATGTTGCATCTGTAACATCAGCAGGTTTAATAGTAGCTTTCAATTGAAGAGTCTTTCCCACCTCCAACTCAGCTTCTGTTTCGTTTAATGTAATTTCTTCTGGTAATACTTTTTTTGGATCATCATCATCACTACAAGAAGTAAAACCAATTAGTGAACCGATCACTAATAATGCTAGTAATTTTTTCATATTAAATATATTTAGTAATTAGTATTTACGTGTGCTAAATTTGTTTATTGCAAGATTGTTTATTATTTACAAAATCCAAATTATCCACCCTAAACGAAAAAACTACTACTACAATAATTATGTACTACATTTGTACTACAATACAATATATTTAACTATCTATCTGTGTTTTACAAGGCATATCTCTTGAATTTATATTAATTATATTTATCAAGAAAGGAAGTCAGTGATTCATCAGAACCAACCATTCCGAGCTTCTTTCTTAATCGACTTCTAGCTACATTAATTGATTTTACACTTTGATTTGTTATTCTTGAAATTTCCTTTGTTGTCATATTCATATGTAATAATAAACACAACCTTCTTTCATTTAAAGTTAAGTTAGGAAAATCATTAAGAAGATTTTTAAAATACAAACTGCTATTCTCAGACAATAGATCCTCTAATTCTGTATTATCTCCTTGATGTTTAAAAGTTTGAAGTTTATTAATAATTTTAATAATTTCTTTTCTGGCTTCAGGATTTTTAATATTACATGAAACAACAGATAAACTATCAATAAGTTTATCTATAAGATTAGAATATTGATGTTCTTGGAGTTCTTTTAGTTTAAGTATTTCATTCTTAGCCTTAAGTTCAACCTCAATCTTTTCCTTATTCAGAAGATAATTCTTAAATTCTATTTCTTTAGATTTAAGAAGTTTATCTCTACATGTACAAAAATAATAAAGAAGAGATAAGAGTATTATTATAGAAATAATTATCAACCACAACATAGTTCCAAGATTCTTCTCAGCATTTGCGAGTAGAGATTTAGTTTGCTCTTTTTCTAGTTTCCTTTCAATATTAACGACTTTTAAACGAGATTCTTGTTGAGATAATTTCTCTTCTAATCTCTTATATTGTAATAAAGTTCTATAGGCTTTTGGGTATTCTTTTTTTAAAGAATAAATTTGATGCAAATATGAATAGATTTGTAATTCTTGATATAAGAATTCTCCCCTAGTATAATAGTATAATGACTTATTAAAAAACTGTATAGCTTTATCGTAATTCTTATACAATTGGAAATAACATATCCCTAATGTAGAGAAATATGAACCTTTTTGTTTTATATTCTTACAAAAAGTTTTTGCCTTTCTCAGATATGAATTAACTTTATTAGGATTATTAGTTCCAATATATGTATTTGCAATATTCAAATAATATTGACATAAATTCTTATTAACTTTATTTACTACACAAAGATCTATACATTCTTTAAGTAAAATTCTAGCATTTTTAATATCATTATTTACGTTCTTTATAACTGCAAAATTATTCAAAGCAATAGCTTGCTTCTCAATATTATTTGATTTTCGAGCAAGATCAAAAAGAGCCTGGAATTTAAGTTCCGCATTTGCATAATCTCTACAGTTATTATAAATATATCCATATAAAGTATATATTTCTAAAAGATTCTTCTCACTATCTATACAATCTTTATCTTTAGAACATTTATCAAGATATTGATATGCAATATCATATTTTAATAGATAGATATATAATCTAGATAGCTTTAGGGAAGATTGAAAATACACATCTTTAATTTGATGTTTTATAGATATCCTATTAATAAACTTCTGATAATTAATTGCTTTAGAATATTCAAAACTTATATTCTCATAGAAATTAGCAAGAAATTTATAAACGGTAAGAAGTTTATTTACTTTATTATCTAATTTATGATTAATTAGACATAAATCAGCATAATATTTTGCTTTAGTAAAATTATTAGAAGAATATTTCTTAAAAAGATTATAATAAGAATTCGATAGATCTATATTCTTAATTTTACTTATATCTCTAGTAAATCTTTTAGTATCTTCTTTTGCACTTAGTATTGAAATACTAAAACAAAATACTAAAGAATAGATAAGATATTTAATTTGAATATCGTATAATTTTATAAAAGTCATAATATATATGTTAGCGTAGACTAACAAAAATATACATTTTTTTACAAGATAA
This sequence comes from Marinilabiliaceae bacterium JC040, assembly GCA_022496785.1. GTDB lineage: Bacteria > Bacteroidota > Bacteroidia > Bacteroidales > Marinifilaceae > SNAP01. The sequence goes on from SNAP01000001.1 coordinate 205,036, forward strand.
CCAATATTTACCTCTATCTAATTAACTAAATTTTTTTCTACTATTTTAATATATATAAAAAACACTTCAAAAGCTCTTTACAACCTATGAAGTGTTTTTATTTTAGATTTGTATTTCTATAAAGAAATATCTAGTGTATAGAGTTCACATCAACTTCTACAAATTTGTAAACTTTATCAGCTTTTCTAATTTTTTCAGGAACTTCAATTGAGAAAATCTGACCCTTTACTGCTTTATCAACTTTCTCATAATCTACTCTAATTTCTTTTACTGTTATATTTATTACACCTGTATTAGGACCAGTAATCATTATTTCATCACCAACACAAATCTCACCTGTGTTCACATAAAATTCAGCAATCTGTCTTTTTGAGAAATAATTAGTGTTCTTTGCTATATAAACTTTCTTCTTTGTTGCTAAAGAACCATATACATGAGACCATTCTCCTAAACGTTGACCAAGGTAATAACCATTCCAAAATCCTCTATTAAAAACAGAAGATAATTTTTCCATCCAAGCATCAATCTTTTCTTGTCCATATGAACCATCACAAATCGATTCTACCGCTTCTGAATAAGATTCAACAACTGTCTTTACATATTCTTGTGGTCTCGCTCTTCCTTCTATTTTTAATACTCTTACTCCTGCATCTATCATTTTATTTAAAAAACCAATAGTGCAAAGATCTTTAGGAGACATGATATATTCATTATCAATATCTAATTCAATATCTTTTTCTTTGTCTTTTACAGTATACTCTCTTCTACAAACCTGCATACAAGCACCTTTATTTGCAGAAGCATTCATTTCGTGAAGACTTAGATAGCATTTACCTGAGACAGCCATACAAAGAGCTCCATGACAAAACATCTCAATCTTTATGATTTCACCTTTTGGACCACGTAAATCATCTTCAATAATCTTGTCGTATATGTGTTTTACTTTGTTTAAACTTAATTCTCTAGCTAAAACCACAACATCAGCAAATTTTGAGAAGAATTTTACAGCTTCGTAATTAGAGATATTACATTGTGTAGAAATATGTACTTCTACACCTACTTCATAAGCATATTGAATTGCAGCTAAATCAGAAGCAATAATTGCAGTTAAACCAGATTCTTTAGCAGCATCAATAGTATCACGCATTTTATCAAGTTCAGAATCATACATCACAGTATTAACCGTTAAATACGATTTTATATTATGCTCTTGACAAATACCAACAATTTTATGAAGGTCCTTATTTGTAAAATTATTAGCAGAACGTGAACGCATATTAAGTCCTGTTACTCCAAAATAAATTGAATCTGCTCCTGCTTTAATTGCTGCCATTAAGGATTCATATGATCCTACTGGAGCCATTATCTCTATATCACTTCTTTTCATATCTATCTCATTAATTTTGCTTCAAAAATACAATCAATTAGTTAATATATCACATTTTAGACATTCATTTTTTTTCTTAACTTTGTATATATATTAATGTTTAAACCTAAATCGTGAAATTATGAATGATGAAGTTCAGTTATATATAGAAGATGCAACAGAGAGAATGGACAAAGCTCTTTCTCATCTAGGAGATGAATTAAGTATTATTCGTGCTGGAAAAGCAAATCCAAAAATTCTTAGTGGTGTAATGGTTGATTATTATGGATCGTTAACTCCTCTTGCACAAGTTGCTAATGTTTCTGTACCTGATCCAAGAACTATAGCAATACAACCTTGGGAGAAAGCAATGATTCAACCTATAGAAACTGCATTAATAAATTCTAATCTAGGACTGAATCCTGATAATAATGGTGAAATTATTCGTTTAAGTATTCCTGCATTAACAGAAGAGAGAAGACGTGATCTTGTGAAACAATGTAAAGGACTTCTTGAAAATGCTAAAGTAAGTATTAGAAATGCTCGTAGAGATGCTAATGATAATCTTAAGAAACTTATTAAAGAAGGTCTTGCTGAAGATTTAGAAAAAGACGCTGAAGCAAATGTTCAAAAACTAACTGATGACTTCAATAAAAAAGCTGACGCTTTATTAGTTGATAAAGAAAAAGAAATAATGACTATATAATAGTTAAACATCATACATTAAAAAAAGTTGCATATAAATATGCAACTTTTTTTATATCTATTAATTCTCTAGAATTTTAAATACTTCATCTAATTTAGGAGTTAAAATTATTTCTGTTCTCCTATTTCTAGCGCGAGAATATTGAGTTTTCTTATTCGAAACAGGACAATATTTACTACGTCCTGCAGCAGTTAATCTGTGAGGATTAATTCCTTTATTTTTTATTAATATTCTTATAATTGAAGTTGATCTCTTAACACTTAAGTCCCAATTATCATATATCATTGAATTCCTCTTATAAGGGATATCATCTGTATGCCCTTCAACCATTATATTAATATCTTTATTCTTTGCTAAGACATTAGAAAGATTTAATAAAGCTTTCTTACCTTTTTCTCCTACTTTCCAACTTCCTGATTTAAAAAGCAATTTTTCTTGTACTGAGACATATACCTTACCATTCTTAATATCAACAGACAGTCCTTGTTTTCTAAATCCAAGTAAAGCTTTACTTACTTTCGCCTTTAAATCGTTAACGGCATCGTCTTTACGTTTTAAAGCTTCTTGTAATTCTTTTAATCTTTTTTGCTCAGCAAGTCTAATATTTTCAGAAACCTCAAGTTTATTTTCTCTTTCAACAAGAGCTATATTTGCATCTTTTACTTTTTTAAGAAGTCTTTTTACCTCTTCTGTATTTAAATTAGAAGAATCTGGACGAGCTCCTGATTCTAACTTCAGACGTTCTATTTCATCAAGAAGCTGTAATCTTGCTTCCTCAAGTTTTTTTGTATTTTTCTCTGCTACTACAGTCTTTCCTTCTAGTTTCCTGTTGTTTAATTGAAGTTCATTTAATTTTTCTTTTAAAACTCTATTTTCTTCAAGAGTTTTCTCATGTCTTTCTATTACTCTATCATAATCTTCTTTCATAAAAGAATATTTCTGAGAAGGTACACAAGACGACACTAACACAACAAGTCCTAGGACATATAAGGTAGATTGTTTCATTATAGTAGATTCATTTGTTTAACTTTATTAAGATCCTCTGGAGTATCAATACCAATAGATTCAATATCTGTTATTGCAGTTTGAATAGTAAATCCATTCTCTAACCACCTTAATTGTTCCAATGATTCAGACATCTCTAATTTTGACATTGGAAGATTAGCTATTTCTCCTAAAACAGAACTCTTATATGCATACATTCCTATATGCTTATAATAATCATGGTTCTCTAGCCAAAAAGATTCTTCAACCCCTCTTTGATAAGGTATTGGGAAACGACTAAAATACAAGGCTTTACCATATATAGAACGTACAAGCTTTACTTTATTAATATCAAGTAATTCATCAACAGAATCAATTTTCTTAGCTAAAGTAGCAATATCTACATTAGGAGAATTGAAACAATCTTTAAGTGAATTAATTTGATCTGCTTGTATAAAAGGTTCATCTCCTTGAATATTTATAATAACATCAAAAACATCACCTTCCTTTGTAATAATATCGTAAGCCTCTTTAACTCTATCCGTTCCACTTTTATGCTTATCAGATGTCATAACAACCTTACCTCCAAAACCTTGAACAGCATCAAATATTCTATTATCATCTGTAGCCACCCACACATCATCAAGAATAGAACTAACTTGTTCATAAACTCTCTGAATCATTGTTTTTCCATTGATATCTACTAAAGGTTTGCCTGGAAATCTTGTAGACGCATACCTAGCAGGTATTATTCCGATAAACTTCATTTTAGTTATTAATAGTTAAGTATTACTATTTATCTTTTGATTTAGGAGCACTTGTACTAGACATTTTACAATTACCATTGAAAATAATACCTGGTTCTACTTGTAATCTTTTAGTCTCGATATCACCTTCGATATTTGCTTTACTTTTCAAAGTTACAATATCATCAGCTACAATATTACCTTTTACTGTACCAAGAACTTCAATATTATTACACTTAATATTTCCTTTTATAAGTCCTTTCTCCCCTATAAAAATTCTACCAACAGAAGTTAAATTTCCGTTTAATGTTCCATCTATTCTAATATCACTGTTTGATACAAAATCTCCAGTAATAACTGATTTCTCACAAATGATATTCACATTATATGATTGAGAATCTGTCTTTGCCATAATTTTCGTTTTTTTGTTAATTGATTTTTACAAATATAAAGAATGAATTTTTGAATACAAAAAAAGGGAAGTTGTTTAACTTCCCTTATTTATAGATTGATTAATATTTTTTATTTACCGTTATATCCCCATTTCATATAAATGGTTCCCCAAGTAAATCCAGCTCCAAAAGCAGATAAAATAATATTATCTCCTTTTTTCAATTTATCTTCCCATTGTGATAAACATAAAGGAATTGTTGCTGCTGTTGTATTACCAAAATTTTGGATATTAATCATTACTTTTTCTTTAGGTAACTCCATTCTTTTAGCAGTTGCCTCGATGATTCTCATATTTGCTTGGTGAGGAACTAACCAATCAACATCATCAGAAGTAAGATTATTGTTTTTCATTATTTCTACAGAAACATCTGCCATATCAGAAACGGCCGCTTTAAATACAGGTCTTCCATCTTGGAAAATATAATGTTCTCTGTTTTTAATTGTTTCTTCAGAAGCTGGTTTTACTGAACCTCCAGCTTTCATGTGTAAGTATTTTCTTCCTGAACCATCTACTCTAAGAATAGAATCTTTAATTCCATAATCCTCAGAAGTAGGTTCTAAAAGAATAGCTGCCGCTCCATCACCAAAGATTGGGCAAGTTGCTCTATCTTGATAATCAACTATTGACGACATTTTCTCTGCACCGACTACGATTACTTTTTTGAACTGTCCTGACTCAACATATCTTCTCGCAGTTTCTAACGAAAAAATAAATCCCGAACAACCAGCATTAATATCAAAACTAAACGCGTTTCTAATTCCTACTTTATCAGAGATGATATTAGCGTTGGCTGGGAAATGCATATCTGGTGTAACAGTTGCACAAATAACCAAATCGATTTCGTCAACTGAAGTATTTGTTTTTTTTAATAAATCTTCAATTGCTTTGGCTCCTAAATCAGAACTTCCTTGTCCTTCACCTTTAAGAATCCTTCTTTCTTTGATACCAATTCTGGTCATAATCCACTCATCCGAGGTGTCAACCATTGTACTTAACTCATCATTAGTAAGTATATAGTCAGGGACATATGAACCAATACCGGTAATAACTGCATTTGGTCTTTCCATATTTTCTATATTTAAAAATAAATCCGAACCCTACTGACCAACTTCACTTTTTATTGATACAAAGACAGCCCCTATGGAAACACAGGAGCTTTCTTATATTTTAATACTAAAACATATTTTAGTAAGATTATGCAACAACTTCTTTTTCAATTGCTAACTTTCCTCTGTAGTAACCACATTCAGGACATACAGTATGGTATTTTACTGCAGCACCACAATTTGAACAATTAGCTAGAGTAACTGGAGTCACTTTATGATGTGTTCTTCTCTTATCTCTTCTTGTCTTCGATGTTTTGTGTTTTGGATGTGCCATTTTTCTCTCCTATTTATTAATTATTAATCAATTTTTTCAATTCTGCCCACCTTGGGTCTATTTTCTCTTCTGGTTCTGGTATATAACCTTCCAGTTCTTCAATCATTTGTTCATTACAAGTACTTTCCCCATTTATTTCAGGGTGTATTGTTCTGAGGGGTAAATTTAATTGAAACATTTCATAAAATGTGTCTTTTAAATCAATAAAATCAGAATCATTTGATAATATTAACAAATCATCAGACAATTCCTCATTTTTATCACCATTTTTTACAAAGAATTTACTCTCTGCAAGAAACGGCATATCAAATGTATCTAAACATCTATCACAGATAGCCTGATAATGACCTTCTAAATTGATTATTAATGTCATTAATAATTCTGTCTTCTCCAATTTGACTGTAGCTTTTAAGGAAGCTATAGTATCTCTTGTTTCACTAAATAGATTAAAGAACTCATTATCAAGAGTAAAATCATATTCATAAACTCCTACTTTTAGTCCTTTTAACGGTATCTTATACATGCTATCTTTCTCTATGTCTCTCATATCAAAAACTTTGCAAAAATATAAAATATTACCACATCACACATATTATTTTGACTTTTTTTGATTTTTTTGTGTTTTTTGATATAAAGATCATTTATATATATGAAGGGAAATACTCACTTTTACTATGAATTTATTGATATCTCAAGTAATGTTTCTACAATTTCTTCACTAAAATCATTAAAATCAATCTTCTCGACATTTATTTTTTTATCTAGACCTTTAAGATATGCTTTATCGTAATATCTCAAAGCTATTTCTGTTACAAGATCAAAATTTGATATATCAAGAGCCTCTTTTAATTCTTTTAAATTATTACCTCCTAGCTTCTTAACTATTCTCTCACTTAATTCAAGTATTTTATCTTTAGGGAAATATGCATATTCTTTTACAAGGCGATTGACTCTAACCTTCATAGGAATATTTACAAAAATCACTCTAGCTTTTAACATTTGAGCATATAATGGAGCATTTATTCCAACAGAACCTATAGATCTGCTTTCATCTTCAAGCCATACAGGACGTGAAATATCAATCTTATTCCATTCTTCCCATAAATTATTTTCAAATTGTTCATTTGTTGGCTGTTTTTCTTGTCCTAAACCTCCATACACCGAACCTTTATGATTTGCTATACCTTCAAGATCTATTACCTGTTCTCCTTCTTTTTGTAATTTGTGGAGTATTTCAGTTTTACCACTACCAGTATAACCTCCTAGAATAAAAATCTTTTTAGGAGTAGAAAAATCTTCTCTAATAAATGATCTATAAGCTTTATAACCTCCTTCTAATACATAAGCATTCATACCAGCTGTTTCGAATAGCCATGCCATACTTCCACTTCTCATTCCACCTCTCCAACAATGAACTAATATTGTTTTATCTTTCTTCAACAAATGCTTATGAGCTTCTTGTACAAAATCGTACATTTTTGGTCCTACAATTTTAAGTCCTCTAAGTACAGCTGTTTCTTTACCTGATTTCTTATATAAGGTACCAACTATAGCTCTTTCTTCATTTGTAAAAATAGGAATATTAATTGCTCCAGGGATATGTCCTTCCTCAAATTCTTTTGGAGTTCTAACATCTACTATAGTATATTTCTTTCCTAAATTTAGAAATTCTTTAGCTGAAATTTTATTCATTATCTATATTTTTCGTTCTCATCTTCATTCATCATACTGAGATAACTCTCGTATCTACTAGAACTAATTCTACCTTCCTCTACAGCTTTCTTTACAGCACATTTAGGTTCATGAACATGTGTACAATTATGAAATTTACAATTATGTGATTCCTTAAAGATTTCTGGAAAGAAATGATATAATTCTTCCTTCTCCATATTAATAAGGCCATAACCTCTAATTCCTGGTGTATCAATAATAGAACCACCTCCTTCTAAATCGAACATTTCTGCAAATGTTGTAGTATGTTTTCCTTGTTTGTGGATATCTGAAATAGCACCAGTTTTAAGATCAAGAGATGGATCAATTTTATTTATCAATGTACTTTTACCAACTCCTGAATGTCCTATCAATACAGTTACTTGGTCTTTTAATATATCACTAACTTTCTTAATATTTTTAGACTCTTTAGCAGAAGTAATAATACAATTATAACCGATAGATTCATATATATCAAGCAGATAAGCAAGTTGTTCCTTATCTTTATCAGTATAAGCATCAAATTTATTAAATACTATAGTTACAGGAATACCATATGCTCTTGCCGAAACTAGAAATCTATCTATAAACACAGTTGTTGTTTGTGGATAATTAATAGTTGCAATAAGTAAAGCTCTATCAATATTTGAAGCCAAAATATGAGTTTGTTTAGATAAATTAATTGATTTTCTTACCAAATAATTCTTTCTCTCCTCAATAGCAACAATTACGTGAGCATCATCTTTTCCAATTTTAACCCCTACTCTATCCCCTACAGCAACAGGGTTTGTACTCTTAATTCCTTTAATTCTAAATTTACCCTGAATTCTGCACTCATAAGTCTGGCCAGTATCCATTCTAACTGAATACCAACTACCTGTCGATTTTATAACTAGTCCTTTTTCCAATATTATATATATTTGTTGCAAAAGTATTATGAATAACTAAAATATAGTCGCAATTTATATATTTTTGTGATTAAAAATTAAAATACCATGGATATAGTTTTTGCAACAAACAACAAAAATAAACTTAAAGAGATTAGAAACATACTAGATAAGAGTATAAATATCATAAGTTTAGAAGAAATAGGATGTAGAGATGACATTCCTGAGACTCAAGATACTTTAGAAGGCAATGCAGCACAAAAAGCAAGATATATTTATGAGAAATATGGTAAGAATTGCTTTGCTGATGATACTGGATTAGAAGTTGAAGCTTTAAATAATGAACCTGGAGTATATTCAGCAAGATACGCTGGAGAGAAATGTTTAGCAGAAGATAATATCATTAAATTATTAAAAAATCTAGAAGGTATAGAAAATAGAAAAGCTCAGTTTAGGACTTCAATTTGTTTAATAATAAATGGAGAAGAATTTTTCTTCAATGGAGATGTACAAGGAGATATTCTATGTGAGGAACACGGTATTGATGGTTTTGGTTATGATCCAATATTTAAACCTTTAGGTTATGAAATAAGTTTTGCTGAAATGGATATGAAAGAAAAGAATAAAATATCTCACAGAGGGAAAGCATGTATTAAATTAGCCGAATATCTAAATAAATTATAATTAATGAGAACGACCTGTAACGCCATAATTTTAAATAGAATTAAGTATGGGGATAATTCATACATTTTCAATGCTTATACATATGAATTAGGCAAACAGGCATTTATAGTAAATAATTCTAATCTGAAGAGGAATAAGAATTTATATCACCCTCTTCAGATTTTAGAAATAGAATTCAATTACCAGGAAAACAAAAAATTGCATTCTATATATTCAGCAAACCCAAATTATATTTTTAGAGATATTCCATTCAATATCTTTAAAAGTAGTATATCTGTATTTATAGCTCAAATTCTCAATGAAACCATACGCGAGAAATTCAGAAATAATGAACTATATGGATACATTGAAAGCTCTATCCAATACCTTGATACGGTTGAAGATATGTATTCAAATTTCCATATCTACTTTTTAATAAAATTAGCAAAATTCATTGGTTTCAACCCTTCTAATAATTTCTCAAAAAAGAATATCTATTTTAATATCTCAAAAGGTGAATTTTGCGAAGAAAAAACAAATTCATGTTTAGGTCCAAATGCCTCTGAAATAATAAATTACTTTTTAGAAGCTGATATTCACACATATCAAGACATAGAATTAAACAAAGATTCTAGAAACATATTAATTGATTTTATTATAAGATATTATGAATATCATATAGAAAGAAAACTCAATATAAAATCATTAAATATAATACGAGAAATCTTTTTTTAAATATTCATCTTTTCATAATTATTAGTTATCTTCGGACAAATCAATATAAAGAAGTCATGAAACTAACTAAGGCACATAAACTGATTCAGCTATTATTTCTTCTTGCAAACAATAAGACTATACATATAAAGGATATTTTGCAAACTTTAGATATTAATGAGAGAAACTTCTATTATTATCTTAATGAAATAAAATCAGTGGGCTTTTATGTAGAATGTAAACAGAAGAAATATAGTTTTATTCCAAAAGGGAAATGCTACGAAAATCTTCCTTTATTAATAAAAATTACTCCACCTGATAAATTAATTATCCAATCTACAATAAACAATTTAAACATAAATAGAACTACCAAGAATAATATCTTAAATGTTCTTTCATCTAGACTTGTTTCTTATGTACATGTTTCGGATAAATATGAAGATTACATACATACAATACAAAAATCAATAGATAATAAAAAACAACTAGTTTTAAATTATAGCGATAAGAATATTGATTTCTGCCAAACTGTGATTGTTGAACCCTATTTTATAGATGAAAGCAATAATCATTTTTGGGTATATATCCCCACTTTAAATTCAAATTATTTATTCAAACTTTCAAACATAAAAGACATACTTCTATCTCCTGTTAGACAAATGTACACAAATAAACATTATGATGTTTCACCTGATTGCTTTGGACAATATGGAAAAATGGATAAAAATTGTTGTATTGAGCTATATTATCAAGGTATGGAGAATCTTACGGATATTTATCCCAATACAAGAATGTTTATCTCAAAAGAGAAACATACAAACACCTATAAACTTAATTGTCAAGTATGTGATTATAAATATATTTCAGGGTTCATACTAAGCAATAGTGAATTGATATATAAAACTCATACAAAGGAGATAAATTCGTATATAGATGACCTAGTTTTTAATTATAAAAACAAAGAAAAATAAGTATTTTGAATTAAACCTTTACAAATTTATAAAGTCTATATTATTATAATTACTTTTAATATGTTTTAACGTTTCGTTAATACAATGAAAATGACTTATTTAGTAATTTCGGTAAATAAATAATAATAGTAATAAAATAATATAATTGTGAAGATTAGTATTAATAACTTGAATAAAGTTTATCCCAATGGACACCATGCTTTAAAAGATGTTAGCATGGAGATTAATTCTGGTATGTTTGGATTACTTGGTCCAAATGGTGCAGGGAAAACAACATTAATGAAAATACTAACCCTTCTGCAAGATCACACCTCTGGAGATATAAGATATGATGGCTTAGATATCAATAAAGATAGAAAAGCAATAAGAACCTTACTTGGATATTTACCTCAGGACTTTAGATTCTTTGATAAACTTAAGACATGGGAATTTATAGATTATGCAGCTGGTATTTCAGGAATTAAGGGTAAAAGAGCAAGAAGAGATGAAGTAGAACGACTTTTAAATAAAGTTGGTCTATTCGAATTCAGAGAAAGAATGGCTTCTAAACTTTCTGGTGGTATGAAAAGAAGGTTAGGAATAGCACAAGCAATAATTGGGAATCCCAAAGTTATTATTGTTGATGAGCCAACAACAGGTTTAGATCCTGCTGAAAGAATTCGTTTTAGAAATATACTTTCAGATATCAGTAATAATGATGTTATTATAATTCTATCAACTCATATTGTAGGAGATATATCAAGTACATGTAATGATGTTGCATTATTAAACAAAGGAGAACTTAAATTTAGAGGAACTCCAGAAGATTTAATAGAAATGTCTCGATCGCATGTATGGCAAGCTAATATGAGCGACAAAGATTTTCAAATAATAAAAGAAAAGTATCCCATTATCTCTACAATACCTTCAAAAGAAGGTTGGGAAGTTCAATTAGTTGCAGATCAATTAAGAAATATTGAAGCAAGACATATGGAACCTAATTTAGAGCATGCCTATGTTTATTTTATGGATTACTATCTTAAAGATAAAATGAACATGAACTCAAAAGATCTCTTCTAAACAAACAATTATGATATCATTTCAAAATATTAGAACAATAGCTAGTTACGAAAAAAAGATTCTTTTTAGATCGTGGTTTTTCAAGATCTTTTCTATTATAGCTATAATCACTTTAACTATATTTCATATAGTTACAAATTTCGATACAGGAGCTGATGAATGGATTTTTAGAGCTCTTCCATCGAACATCCCTTACACAAATATAAAACTACTCAATGTTATTCAATCTATAATAGCTATCTTTTTAGCTTCAGGATTCTTAAAAAAGGATAAGAAATTAGATACAACAGTGGTAATTTATGTCCGGCCAATGAGTAATCTTGAATATGTTTTAGGAAAAACAATTGGTGGGATTTTATTATTTTTAGGATTAAACTTTATAAGTATAGCAATAGGTTTTGGAATAAATGTAGCAACAGCTAATTACTTCCCAGATATATTTACATATCTACTATACCCTATTATAATATCTATACCATCACTAATCTTTGTATTTGGTTTAGCATTCACATGTATGTCGTTTATAAAGAATCAACCTTTAACATTTATTCTATTATTGGGATATGTTGGTGTTTCAATTTTTTATTTAGGTTCTCATTTTGATAGTCTATATGATTATACTTCTTTCAATCTACCATTAGTATATTCAGATATGATTGGCTTCAGTAATTTAACTGAAATTATTCTTCACAGATGTGGATATTTATTTATAGGTATAGGTTTAATTTTTCTAACAATTGTAAAGATTGAACGTTTATCAAATAGTAAAAAAGCAAATATATTAAATGGCATTTCTTCTTTAGTATTTATTCTTTTAGGTATAGGTTTTTTATTCAACATCTTTTATATCGATCAAAAGAAAAAAGAAGAAAGAAAAGACTTAGTGGAGATTAATAAAGCATATTATAATAAAGCAAATATTGAAATACTTGAAAATTCTATTTCTTTAGCCCATAAAAAAGATCTAATAGATTGTAGTGTTAGCCTTAAAATTAAAAATACAAATAATAAGAATCTTAAATCATACTACTTAAGTCTTAATCCTGGATTAGAAGTATACAATATAATTAATGGTAGCAAGAAATTATCATATACAAGAAAAGGAAATATCATAGTGGTTAATGATAATATAGCAAGTAATGAAACAAAGACAATAAATATAAAATATAAAGGAAGTATTTTAACTTACGCTTCATATTTAGATATTCCTTACGATAAAATTAAGAAAGCAAATACATATTTCAATATAAGCATCCCAAATGAATCTGCTTTTATTAGTAATAAGTACACTGTTTTAACTCAAGAATCGAATTGGTATCCTACAGCTGGATTAGATTATAATCCAGGGAAATCTGCTATCGGTAGATATAGATTCTCTAAATACGATCTTAAAGTAAAAACAAAAGCAGATATGAGTGTATTTTCTCAAGGTAAGAAACTTAAAAATAAAGATGGAATATGGCATTTTAAAACAGATATTCCTTACACTCAATTAAGTCTTATTATTGGAAAATATAAAACAGATAGTGTTACTATAGATTCAATAAAATATAGTGTAAACTATATGGAAGGACATAATTATTATAAGAATGCTTTCGAAAGCATTAAAGATACGATACCTAGTTTGATTAAGAATATGATGATTGATTATGAAATCAAACAAAAAAGGAAATATCCATATTATAATCTTTCGTTAGTTGAGGTACCTGCACAATTTCATTCTTTTAAACGTTTATGGACTAATCACAATGAAGTTGTTCAACCTAGTATGATTTTAGTTCCTGAGGTTGGTTTAACTATGCCTGATAGTGATTTTGAAGGTAGAATAGATAATATTTATAAATGGAGAAGTAGAAATAATAAAAATCTAAAAAAGAAAGATATTGTTGTAAACACTTTTTCTAGAGTAATTTATGATATTTTCTTTTCAGATCAGACAGCAGCAAATTTAAATAATAATAGCGGTCCTATAATGGGTATGACATCTTTTAACGAGCAGATATATAGTATATATCCTAATTTCTACACATTTACAAATCATATTCATTCAAATACTTATCCATTTATTGATGGATTAATCGAGAATATTACTAAGGATGAAACTTCGTCAAGAAGAGCATATTGGCAAAACAGATTAGGAGGAGTAAACGATAATGAAAGAGCAAACCTTATTCTTCAAAGATATAATTTAAAGGAGGTTTTAGAACAACCAGTTAAGTTTAAAGATAGTATAAGTATGGTTGTAAATAATAAAGCAAAATACTTTAAAGCTCTATTCTTAAAGAATATTGGTAAAGAACAACTTAGAGAAGATTTAGCGAGATTTTACGATCAAAATATGTTTAAATCAATCAATTTTGAAGATTTTGAAGATTTTCTTTTTAGAAAGTATCAATTAGATCTTAAACATAATCTTTCAGATTGGTATTTATCTAAAAAAATTCCAGGATATATTATTTCAGATTTATCTTCATCTAAAGTTATAGATAAAGATGAAGAGAAATTTCAAATTAAATTAAAAATCAAGAATGATGAAGATGTTTCTGGACTAATAAATTTTAAGATTGTCACTAGAAATGGTAAGAAAGGAAATAGAAGAAGAGGTTTCTCAAGAAGAATGGCGAATGCTCAAGAATATTCATATATGCTAGAACCTCATAAGACATATGAAATTGGTATACTTTCCAATTCAAAACCTATTTCTCTACAAACTAACACCTTAGTCTCAAAAAACATTCCTAATTCGTTTAATAAAAGATTTGAGAAATATAAAAAATCTGAAGAAACACCATTTGAAGGTATAAGAGAGATAAAAGAAATAAAAACTAAAGATATTATTGTTGATAATGAAGATTCTGGTTTTTCTATACAAGAAGTAAAAAATGAGAAATTATTAAAACGCTTTGTGAATTCTTTTAAAACTACTTCTATAGATCGATATAAGAAATTTTATTTCTGGAGACCTCCAACAGCATGGACTCTATTTGCACAAGATGGACAGTACGGTAAATACGTAAAATCAGGATACTACTGTAATTCTGGAGATGGAAGTAGAACTGCTACTTGGGAAGCAGATATTAAAGAGAGTGGATTTTATGAAGTATATTTCTATTATTCTTCATCAAATAAATGGAGTTGGAGAAGAAATAGAAATAAATCAAGTTCAAATTATAAATTAGATATTTATGCTGATTCAGGAGTAGAAAAACTTGATTTAGATATATCTCAAGCAAATGAAACATACAAATGGCTACCTCTAGGTTCATTCTACTTCTCTAAAGGAAAAGCAAAAGTTGTATTAAATAATAAGACTAACAACAATTACGTAATTGCAGATGCAATAAAGTGGGTTAAGAAAAAATAAAATAATAGTATATGAAAAAAATTATATTAATAACGTCCTTAATTATCAGCTCAATACTGGTTTGTAATGGACAAAAGAAAGAAACTTTTACTCTTAAAAAAGTATTAGAAATAGCAAATGAGAATAGTCCAACATTAATACAAACAAGACTTTCGTTAATACAAAGTGAAGAAAACTTGAAGGCTCAGAATGCAGATATGAAATCTCAATTTTCATTAAAATTAGACCCATTTTCATACAGCAATAGAACCTCTTTCGACAAAAGAACTTCTACTTGGTTTACTAATAAAACAATGGGGTCAAGTGGTACTTTCACTATTGCTCAACCTATTGTGTTTACTGATGGTGTAATCTCATTAAATAATCGATTCGGTTGGCAAAAATCTGAAACTGTTGGACGATTAGAAGATGAAACATTTTCTAATAAACTATATTTATCAATAGAACAACCAATCTTTACTTATAACAGAAGGAAAATGAGATTAAAAGAATTAGAATTTGATTATGAAAATTCTAAAATGAGTTATATTCTAAAGAAATTAAATATAGAAAAAACAGTTACTCAACAATTTTATCAAGTATATAAAGATCAAAAGGATCTAACAATTGCTAAAGAAGAGTTTAGAAATCAAGAGAAGAACTACAATATGATAAAAGCAAAAGTTGAAGCTGGCTTATTAAAAAAAGAGGAACTTTTTCAAGCAGAAGTAAACTTTGCAACAAGTAAATCAAATTTATATAATAAAGAAATTGCTTTAGAAAATTCAAAAGATGGTTTTAGACAATCATTAGGAATAGGATTAGATAGAGATTTCTTAATTCTTGCTAACGTAAAAACAGATAAGATAGATTTAGACATGCAAGATGCTGTTCAAAAAGGACTTAATCAGAGAATGGAACTTAGACAAAAAGAAATTGCTACTGAACAAGCATTGTTTAATCTTATTAAAACAAAAGCAAGCAATGAATTTAAAGGGAGTATTAGTGCTTCATTTGGTTTATTAGGTCAAAATTCAGATGTAAACAAAATGTTTCACAAGCCTTCAGATGATCAAGCTGTGACTGTATCATTAAATATTCCTGTATGGGATTGGGGAGCAAAAAGAGCTAGAGTTAGAGCTAGTAAAGCAGCTATTGAATCGAGCAGAATAGATACTAAAGAGTTAAAGAAATCTATAGAAATTGATATTAGAAGAACATGTAGAAGTATTCCTAACTTACTTAAACAGATAGAAATTGCAAAACAAAATGTTAGTAATGCAGAAAGAACATACGATCTTAACCTTGAGAAATATAAATTAGGAAATCTTACAGGTATGCAATTACAACAATTTCAAGATCAATTAACACAGAAGAAACAATCAGTAACAAGTGCTATTATTTCATATAAACTAGAACTTCTAAATTTAAAAATACAGACACTTTGGGACTATAAGACAAACAAATCATATTTAAAATCTAACTCTATAAAATAAGACTATGAAATCGAAGATATTATACATTCTAGGAGGACTATCACTATTAACTATTGCATCTTGTAATAACAATTATGGATCTTACAACGAAGTACAAACTCCTGTTAAAGTTAAAAGCATAACAAAATCGTCTATTGTTGAAACAGTAAATACAACGGGAACAGCATTAGCTACTAATAGTGCAGAGATCAAATCTGAAGCTAATGGAGATTATAAACTTAATATCAACCCAAGAACAGGAAAACAATATAGATTGGGAGATAAAGTAAAAAAAGGGACTGTAATTGTTTCTTTAATAAATAAAGAGTTTGAGAATAATAATCAATTAGAATCTAAAAAATTAAATTTAGAAATTGCAGAAAATGAGCTAAAGGCACAAAAACGATTATATGAAAAAGGAGGAGTAACTTTAAAAGAAGTTAATAATTCTAAGAGTGCTTTTATTAATGCAAAATATAATTACGAGAATGCAATAATTGGATCTAACAAATTAAAAGTGATTGCTCCTTTTGATGGAGTGATTGTAGATCTTCCTTATTATACAAGTTCTTCGAAAATTACTACAGGTACAAAATTAGTTCAGATAATGAATTATACTAAGATGTATATGCCTGTAAAATTATCTGAAAAGAGTATTGAGAATATAAAAGTTGGTAACGACATATATGTTACTAATTATACAATTAAAGATGATACTTTAAATGGAAAAGTAAGTCAAATCTCTCCTGCAGTTGATCCTAATACACGAACTTTTAATGGATATATTGAAATTCACAATCCTGATAGATTATTACGTCCTGGAATGTTTGTAAAAGCTAGTATAATTACTAGAAAATCTAATAACACTATTGTAATACCAAAAGAGATAGTTAGATATAATGGAAAAAAAGCAAGTGTATTTATTATAGATAGAAACCGAGCTAAAGAAGTTAATATTAAAACTGGTATAGAAACTGAAAAAACAATTGAAGTAATTAAAGGTTTAGAAGAAAATCAAAGAATTATTATTTCAGGATATGAGATGTTGAATAATTACTCAAAGGTTAAGGTTATTTTATAATCGTCAATAACCAATTAGATAAATAGTTATGAAAAAAATTATAAGTTTCTCAGTTAAAAACCCAGTTACGGTTTTGATGTTAATCTTAGGAATTCTCCTATTAGGTTATATATCGTACGACAAATTGGGTACTGACCTTTTCCCAAAACTTACAAATCCTCGCCTATATGTTTCTTTTAAAGTAGGAGAACAACCTCCAGAAGAAATAGAGAAACAATATGTAGAAAATGTTGAGGCTCAAATATCAAGACAATCAGGAGTAATTTCTGTAAGTTCTTCTTGTAAGGTCGGTAGCGCTAATATTATTGTAGATTATAAATGGGGACAGGATATGGATGCTGCCTCTTTAGAACTACAAAAGAATGTAAACACTTTAGGTAACGATCCTAATGTTTCAAATGTAATTGTATCACGTTTTGATCCAAATTCAGAACCAATCATGTTGATAGCTTTAGAAAATAATTCTATATCAAACATGGATGATATGAGAAAAACGGCAGAGAACTACATCAGAAACGAATTAATAAGAATTGAAGGTATCGCAGAAGTTCAGATTGCAGGAAAAGAAGAAGCAGAAATTGTTATTAGTACAAATAATTATCTGCTTGAAGCATTCAATATTAAAACTTCTGATATAGTTGCAAAAATCAATGCTCTTGATAAAAATATCTCTGGAGGACGTATTTCAGAAGGAGGACTTGAATATACCATAAAAGGAGTAAAATTAATTAAGACTATAGAGGATATTAACAATGTTGTAGTTGGTTATAAAAAAGATGAAACTCCTACGCAAGAAACAGATCAAACTAATCCACAAAAGGAAATAAAAAGAGCGCCAGTATTTCTAAAAGATATTGCAAAAGTAAAGATTGAAAATAAAGAACCTCAAAACATTGTACAGTACAATGGAAGAAAGTGTTTAGGTTTGAACATTTATAAAGAAACAAAATACAATACCGTTTCTGCAATAGAAAAACTAAATACAGAATTAAAGAATATTGAGAAAGCACTACCAGGATATAAGTTTCATGTTATAAAAAATCAAGGTAAATATATATCGGATGCTATAGGAGAAGTTAAAGATTCTGCTGTAACAGGTATTATTTTAGCAATGTTTGTATTATTTATTTTCCTAAGAAGAATAAATACAACTCTTATCGTTAGTATTTCTATTCCAATTTCAATTATTGCTACATTCAACTTAATGTACTTTAACGATTTAAGTCTAAATATTATGACTTTAGGTGGTTTAGCTTTAGGAGCAGGTATGTTAGTTGATAATGCCATTATTGTAATGGAAAGTATTTATAGGAATATTGAAAATGGTTTATCAGCTAAAGAGGCAGCAATAAAGGGAACAGCAGAAGTTGGAGGAGCTATCACAGCATCTACAATTACAACAATTGTAGTATTCCTTCCGATTGTTTACCTACATGGAGCTTCAGGGGAATTATTTAAAGACCAAGCATGGACAGTTGCATTTTCTTTATTATCTTCTTTATTTGTAGCTATATTGGTTATTCCAATGTTATCTTCTAAATATATTAAAACAAAGAAAACAGATAATGAAACAAAAACTAATACAAGATATTTTGAATGGTATCCTAAAAGTTTAGATAAAATTCTTAACAAAAAAGGATTAATAATAAGTTTATCTGCTATTATCGTATTAGGAACATTTTCACTATTACCAATGATAGGTAGTGATTTTATGCCAAAAACAGAAAGCTCAAAATTTTCTGTAAAACTAACTCTACCAGAAGGAAGTAATATATATGAAACAAATAATGCTGTATCAACAATTTCTTCTATTATAAAAGATGTTACAAACAATAAGTTGGAGTATGTGTATTCACATGCTGGTTTACCAGTAAGTACTGATGCATCTACAAATAGTGACAAAGAGATAAATAATGCTACCATTTATTTTAAATTAAAAAAAGAATCTAATATTTCTTCTAACGATTTAATGGCATATTTGAATAAGAATCTGAAATATAATTCAAATGTAAAAATTGAGTTTAAGAATGAAGAAACTGCTCTTACAACAATTATGGGAAGTAACGATGCTCCTATAGTAATAGAGGTTTATGGTAAAGAATTAAAAAATCTAGAAACAATCTCTAAAAATATTTGTAAAAAATTAGAGGCTAATAAAAACTTATTTGAAATAGGATCTTCTTTTGAAAAAGGAGCTCCTGAAATTGATATTAAACTAGATAGAATTCAAGCAGGAATTCTTGGTTTAGATGTAAACTCAGTATCGTCACAAATCAAAAATATTCTATCAGGAGAAAAAGCTGGTACAATAGAGAAGGATGGAGAATTAAAAAACATCAAAGTAAATCTTCCAGATATAAGTATCAACGACTTATCTGAATTACTAATTAAAAGTGGAGATAAGAAATATAGATTAGCAGATATAGCTAGCATAGAAAGAAACTATTCTCCAAAAGAGATTAGTAGAAAAGATCAAAATAGAATTGCAAAAATTACTGCAAATCTTAAAAAAGGTGCTGTTCTAGATAAAACTATTCAAAGTATTCAAAAAGATATTGCATCACTTAATATTCCCGCAGCAAATAGAATAAAATATAGCGGTGAAGAAGCTAAAAGAGCTGATTCTTTTGGTTCTTTAGCATTTGCTTTAATTCTTTCCATAATATTGGTATATATGGTTATGGCTTCTCAATTTGAATCTTTAGTTCATCCATTTACTATTTTATTAAGTATTCCTCTTGCTGTAGCAGGTAGTTTACTATCCTTCTTTATTTTTGGAATGTCATTAAATATCATGGCTTATATTGGAATAATTATGCTAGTTGGTATTGCAGTAAATGATTCCATCATTCTTGTAGATGCTATTAATAGATTAAAGAAAGAAGGCATGGAACTTAAAGAGGCTATAAAAGATGCAGGAAAACAAAGAATAAGACCAATCATCATGACAAGTTTAACAACAATACTTGCCTTGCTTCCATTAACATTTGGATTTGGAGAAAGTGCAGCATTAAGAGCTCCTATGGCTATTGCAGTTATTGGTGGTCTAATAAGTTCAACTCTATTAACATTGGTTGTAATTCCTTGTCTGTATTATGTGATTGATAAACTTTTTACTAAAAAAGTGAAATAGATAGAGAATTATGAATTTTATTATAAATAGAAAAACGCTCATTAGTATGCTTTTTATTGGGATAAGCCTTTTAGGTATATTCTCATATAAACAGCTGTCTATGGAGCTATATCCATCTACCGAGATGCCTATGCTATTTGTTAGTGTCTCTTCAAATACTGAAGTAGATCCTAACTATTTAGAAAAGACTTCAGTTATACCAACTGAAGGAGCTATCTCTACAATGGAGGGTATTGATGAAATTAATACTACTATAAATAGTCGGTCCGCTAGAATTGTTGTAAAATACAATAAGGATATTGATATTAAATATGCTTATTTAAAACTTGAACAAAAACTCGCATCTATAAAATCTACATTACCAGAAGGAGTTTCCCTTAATTTATTTAAAGCTGGCTTCGATTTAAATAGTCAATTTATGACTCTTCAAGTTATAGGTAGTGGAGGTGTAGATAGAGTTAGAAGTATCACAGAGAAAGAATTGAAATCTAAATTTGTAAACATAGATGGAATTGCCAATGTTGACATATTTGGAGGTCGAGAGAAATCTTTAGATATTGTAATAGATGAAGATAGATGCGAAGCCTTAAATATATCTATAAGCAAGATTGTTTCTCTTATAACTAGTGGGCAAAAGACTAGGACATACGTTGGTACTGTTTTAAACAAACAAAATAAAAAAGCATTTGTAAATGTAATTTCTGAATACAATGATATTAATGAATTAGAAAATATTGTTGTTGATAAGAAAAGCTCATTACTATTAAAAGATATTGCAACAATTACTTTTGGAGTAAAAGAACAAGAATCTTTTTCTAGGATAAATGGTAAAGATGCTGTTTCTTTAAATTTATCTAAAAGTACGCAAGTTAATCTAATAGATTTATCTAATAGAACTAAAGAAATTATTAATAAGATTAATAAAGAATTTAAATCTAATGATATAGAAGTCAAGATACATGAAAATGTTGCTGATACAATGGAAAAGAATATTGATCAGATAATTAATCTTGCTCTAACTGGAGGAATTCTTGCTGTTATAATTTTATGGTTCTTTTTGAGAAATATAGGTATAGTTACAGTTATCTCAGTAGCTATTCCTACATCTGTATTTGCAGCTTTTAATTTTTTCTACGCTTACGATATTTCTATAAATTCCCTTACTCTTGTAGGTATTGCATTAGCTATAGGTATGCTACTCGATAACTCCATTGTTGTAATGGAAAATATTTATAGGCTCTACTCGAAAGGTCATAGTGCAGATAAGGCAGTGACACAAGGAACAAAAGAAGTATGGAGGTCTATACTAGCAGCAACAATGACAACAATAACTGTATTCTTACCATTTATATTTTCTAGCAATGTTATGCTAAAATTAATAGGTAAACATGTAGGAGTATCAATAATTTCAACATTATTACTATCACTAGTAGTTGCTTTACTATTAGTACCAATGGCAACTCACTTCTTTCTTAAGAGAAATACAAAGAAAAACTTTATAAATCTACAGGCTATACCTTTTCATAATAGACTAATGCAGGTATATATTGTTTTACTAAAGATGTCATTAAGAAATCCAGCTAAAACAATTATTGGAGCTATAGTTATATTCTTTGTAACAATACTATCTTGTATGGCTCTTAATAATGACTCAACAAAACAAGCTGAAGTAAAGCAAATAAACCTTTACGTTACAATGCCAGAAGGTTCAACCCTAGAAAGCACAGATACTTTTGTTAAAAATGTTGAGAAACAATTGAATGAAGTAAAAGATAAAGGAGATATTATTTCAAATATCTATACTAAAGAAGCACAAATAACTTTCAAAATAAGGGATGATTTCAAATCATCAAGCATTAGATCTATTAGTACCATTAGAGATGAAGTAGATGATATTGTAAATGAAAATAGTCAATATGCAGAAATAAGTACTGAAGCATCTGAAGCAAATGATAAATTTAGAGGTTCTTCAATGGAGGGCTCTAACGATATGCTTTCAATGTTTAATATGGGATCTGGAGCAGAAAAAGTGATTATAAAAGGAAGAGATTCTGAAAAAATGATGAAGCTTGCTGAAGATTTGAAATATTATATTGAAGATATTGAGAATATCTCTTTTGCTAGAATCAATATACATACTGGTAATCCAGAAGTCAAATTGTATTTTGATGAATTTGCAATGACTGAAAATAATATCAATCCTTCTTTAGTTGCACAAGAACTTAATAGTTTTAAAAATCATATATCAACAAGTGCTAAATTCAAAAATAATAAATATGAATATGCTATTATTATTAAGGATAAGAAAACAGCATTGCTTGATAAACAAAAACTAAAAAGAAAAAGAACTTTAGATGATTTAAAAGCAGTAAATATTAAGAACCCAGAAGGCGTTGAGGTTCCATTAACTTCTTTCACAGATATAATAAAATCGACTAGCAAGAGTCAAATAAAACGTAAAAATCAAGAAAAAGAAATCATTGTAAAATATTATATGGATAGAAAGATCCAAGATGATAAAACAATGCTTGAAAATACAAGAAAGAAGATAGATGACGTTGTAGCAAAAATGAAATTACCTGCTGGTATTGCTGTAGAAGTAGTACATAAAGATAATAAGACTAGTGAATATTCATTTTTAATATTAGCAGCCTTAGTAATCATTTTTATGATCTTAGCATCCATTTTTGAATCTATCAGTACTCCATTTGTATTGATGTTTTCAATACCTCTTGCAGCTATTGGTTCTTTCTTAGGTTTATTCTTTTCTGGACACTCTTTATTTAATACTAATACTATTATCGGCTTTGTTATTCTCTTAGGAGTTGTTGTAAATAATGGTATTATCCTTATAGATTATACAAATATTTTAAGGAAAAGAGGCTATAATAAAAATAGATCTTTAATAATGGCTGGTATGGCTAGAGTTAGACCTATATTGATTACTGCAATCACATCAATTGTTGCAATGATGCCTTTAGCTCTTGGTGATGAAGAGTATGTTTCTACTATCGGAGCTCCATTTGCCATTACAGTAATAGGTGGATTGTCTGTAAGTACAATACTTACGTTGATATTTATTCCAACATTATTTAATGCAATTGATAGTGCTCTTAATTGGATAAAAGAATTAAGTATAAGTACTAAAATTACTCAATTAGTAATTGCAATATCATTTATAGTACTGACTTTTATATTCCAAGAATCTCTATGGATGAGAATTCTATTCTTATTTTTAATTACAACTCTTATACCAACAATTACTTGGTTTATACTTTCAAGTTTAAGAAAAGTTGATACTAATATTATTGATAAAGATGAAGAAATTACAATAGAGATAAGGAATTTAACTAAGATCTATGATAGACCATCTACATTCCAAAGAGAGTGGAATGCTGGACAAAAAATAAGGAAAAGATTATCACTAAATAACAAATATGAAAGCTTAAAAGACTTAAGTGATTTAAGCTGGCAAATACCACTTTTAGCTTTCTTAGTATATTTTAATTATTTATACTTAAATTCTAAATTCTATATTTTTGTTTTTAGTTTCTTAACATGGAAATTAAGTTTATTATGCTTCAAAGCTATTACAAAATATCTTGAGAATACTGAAAGTAGAAAATTATTTAAAATATCAAGTTTCTTAACAAAGCTAATTTATTGGGGAACTCCTCTATTCTTGTGCATATATATGGCTATTGTTAGTAAAGCTCTTGGATCTGGAATATTTTCAGCTACTCTTTTCTATTTGGTAATGATTATAGATAGAGCATCAACTAAAGTTCTTAAAGAGAATATTAGAATAGATAATATCTCTGGACGTTTTGGTGGTTTTAAAAGGTTATTCTATAGATTTGTCAAATCTGTACCTCTTATCGGGAAAAAACATAAACCATTTAGAGCTAATCATGCATTAAATATTAAAATTGAAACAGGAATGTTTGGTTTATTGGGTCCTAACGGAGCTGGTAAAACAACATTAATGAGAAACATATGCGGTATTTTTGAACAGACATATGGTAAGATCTTAATAAATGGTATTGATACTCAAAAGAAACGTGAAGAACTTCAAGGTTTAATTGGATATCTTCCTCAAGAGTTTGGTACATATGAAAATCTAACACCTTCTGAATATTTAGATTATCAAGCAATATTAAAAGGTATTTCTAATCCTGAAACAAGACAAATTAGAATACAGCAAGTTCTTGAATCTGTTCATATGCTTGAAAATAAAGATAAAAAGATAGGTGGTTTTTCTGGAGGTATGAAACAAAGAATTGGAATTGCACAAACTTTACTTCATCTTCCTAGAATTCTTGTAGTAGATGAACCTACAGCTGGTTTAGACCCTAGAGAAAGAATTAGATTTAGGAACCTTCTAGTAGAACTTTCTAAAAAAAGAATTGTTATTTTCTCTACTCATATTATAGAAGATATTGCTTCTTCTTGTAATCAGGTTGCTGTAATAAACAGAGGAGAACTAAAATATTCTGGTAATCCTAACGATATGTCTGAAATAGCAAAAGGACATGTTTGGCAGTTTGATATAGAACCAAGTGAACTTGAAGAAATTATGGATAAATACATCATCCTTCATCATATGAAAGTTGATGACAAAATTAGAGTAAGATGTCTTAACGAAGATAGTCCAAGAGAAAACGCTATAAGCGTAAATCCAATTCTTGAAGATTCTTATTTGTGGCTTTTAAAATAGATTAAAATGAAACAAAAATTATTATTATTTAGAAAAATATTTAGATACAACCAGAAGATTGTCTTTGCTAACAAGTTTATATATTTCTTGTTGGCAGCACTTGGTTTCTTTATTATTGTTGCCACTTTACAATTATTCTTTAATCCTATATTTAATGAAGAAGTACTATTTGGGACAATATATATCCCTGCCATATTACTTATATTTTATCCTGCATGTTTTGGAATTCAGAATGATCAGGATTCAAAAATTATTGAAGTTTTATTTGGGATACCAAACTATAGATATAAAATTTGGTTAACTAGATTATTAATGATGTATGCAGTTTCAGTACTAATATTGTTTGCTATATTATTATTTTCAAATATTACCATGGTAGATTGCAATCCGTTAATGATGACAATAAATATCTTTTTTCCTATGTTTTTTGTCGGAAATTTAGCATTTTTCCTTTCTACCAAAACAAGAAGTGGAAATGGTACTGCAGTTATTGTTATTATAATCTGTTTTCTTCTATTTGTAATTAGTGATTTACTTCGAGAGAGTAAATGGAATTTATTTCTTAATCCATACCTAGATAATACAGACGTAAATCATATTGTTTGGGCTAAAGTTTTAATTAAAAATAAAATTTTCTCACTTACACTATCTACTGTATTACTCATAGGAGGATTATTAAATCTACAAAATAGAGAAAAATTTATCTAAAATATATAAATACAATAAAAGGGTTTCTTACTTAAAGAAACCCTTTATTTATATTTAAATATCTCAATTAAATAATTGTTCTATGTCCTATAAATTGAGCTAATTGACTTTTTACTTTTTGTAATGAGATCTTCTTAATCAACAAATCCCTTAACTCTTCTGAATTTGATTCGTTAGAAAGTTCTTTAATTCTATTATTAAATTGTTTTAGCAATAATTCTACTTTCTTGTATTTATATTCATTGATAGTCTTTAAAACTAAATCGTTTAACTTATGTTCTTCTGTCTCGATATGATTATCATTTAAAGTCCAAACTTTACTAATTTCATATTTCTCAGAAAGAATATCAACAGTTAAATTTCTTAAATTTGAATCTTCATTATCTCTAAAATATGATTTTATATCATTCTCAGTATTCATAATATCTAGTGAATATTTTTCAAAGAATAAAGCATATAAAGGGTTCTCTGATTTTAAATTATCGTTATTCATTTCATCAATAATAAACTTACCAACTTTCATTGGTGAATCAGATGATTTAAATAATTCAATATCTCCATACAATAAGATATACCTAATTAATTCTTTTTCTTCTAAATCACATTCGTATGTTTTTGGAATAGCAGAAGAAACAATTTCTTCATTAACAGATGTATTTAAATCGGCAGAACTACTATCTATTGTTGTTTTTAATTTTCCTATTTCGTTATATAATACAGATTCTTTTACCTTTAATAAACTACTACATTCTTTAATATAAACAGAACGTAGGATACTATCTGGTATCTTTGCTATAGAATTAATAATACTTGTTATTAAACGAGCTTTTAGAATAGGATCACCCTTTGTATCTTCAAGAAGTATTTTTGTCTTAAAAACGATAAAATCGACTTCATTTGCATTAATGTAATTTAATAGCTCAGATGATGAATGATTTTTTGCAAAAGAATCTGGATCTTCTCCGTCAGGGAGTAATAATACCTTTATATTTAAGCCTTGCTCCAAAATTAGATCAATACCTCTTAACGAGGCTTTAATACCTGCAGCATCTCCATCGTATATGATGGTAATATTATTTGTAAAACGTTTTATTAATCTTATTTGCTCTACAGTTAGAGAAGTTCCTGAAGAAGCAACAACATTTTCTATTCCAGATTGATGAAAAGATAATACATCAGTATATCCTTCTACTAAATAGCACTTGTCTTTATTTACCAATTGACGCTTTGCTTGATAAATTCCATATAATATCTTACTCTTATGGTATATTAATGATTCAGGAGAATTAAGATATTTTGCTGTATTCTTATCTTTTCTAAGAGTTCTACCTCCAAAACCAATAATTTTTCCTGCAACACTATGTATAGGGAAAATTACTCTACCTTTAAACCTATCAAATAAGCCTTTCTCTGATTCTATAGTTAGACCAGTATCTACAAGATATTTTTGTTTATACCCCTCTTTTAAAGCATTATTTGTAAAATCATCCCACTTATCTAAACAATATCCTAAATTAAAAGTTTTAATTACATCATTTTGAAATGATCTTTCTTTAAAATAAGACAAACCAATAGCTAAACCTTCATTTTTTAAAAGATTTGATTCAAAATAATCACTAGCCATCTTTGAAACAATTAACATACTTTCTCTATCATCTTGTCTCTGTTTCTCTTCCTCACTTAACTCCTTTTCCTCAATCTCAATATTATATTTCTTGGCAAGATATTTTAATGCTTCAACATAAGATAACTGTTCTACTTCCATAACAAAATTGACAGCATTACCTCCTTTTCCACAACCAAAGCATTTGTAAATTCCTTTTGAAGGAGATACTATAAACGAAGGAGTCTTTTCATTATGAAAAGGACATAATCCTATGTAGTTTACTCCTCTTTTCTTTAGAGTAACAAAGTCTGATACAACCTCTCTTATCTCTGCAGACTCAAATATCTTTTGTACTGTAATATTATCAATCATAGCACAAATATAATATTAAAACTTGAGCTCATCCAATTAATGAATGAGCTCACTATTATTTATTTTTAAATATATTCTAGAGTCTTTTCTACGCCATTTTCTTTTTAAATACAATATAATACAATGCTGGAACAACTATTAATGTTAAGAATGTTGCAAACAATAGACCTATAATAATAGTCCATGCTAAAGGATTCCAAAACGCTGCTGAATCCCCTCCCCAAAAGATATTTGGATTTAAATCGGTAAACAAGGTTACAAAGTTTATATTAAAACCTACTCCTAATGGTAAAACACCTAAAACTGTTGAAGCTGCTGTTAATAATACTGGAGTTAATCGAGTAGCTCCTGCCCTAATAATAGCATCTTTTAAATGCATTCCTTTAGCAATCTGAGAATCTATATAATCTATTAATATAATAGCATTCTTCACAACAATACCTGCTACGGCAATAATTCCCATACCTGTCATAACAACAGACATGTCTATATGGAATACAGTAAATCCAAGTAATATTCCTATCATAGAAAAGAATATCTGAAGCAATATTATTAAAGGTTTTGCAAGAGAGTTAAATTGTGCAACAAGTACAACAAATATCAATGCAATAGCAATTAATAAAGCTGTCATTAAGAATTGACCTGCTTCTTTCTGATCATCTTGCTCTCCTGCAAATTTCACACTATATCCATCAGGCCATTTTTGACTTTTAAATTCCTGTTTTAATTGTCCTATAATTGCATTAGCATTATATCCATCAAGTACATTTGAAGATAAAGTTATTACTCTCTCAAAATCCTTTCTTATAATACCTCCATAAGAAGTAGAAGGAACAACAGATGCAACAGAAGAAATAGGTATCCTTCTTACTCCACCTTTTCCATTAGGAACAATCATCTTCATATCCATTAAAGTAGAGATATCATTTCTTTGCTCCTCTTTCAAACGAATCATTATTTTATACTCATCATCTCCTTCCCTCAATTTTGAAGCTTCATCTCCATAAAGAGCTCCTCTAAGTGTAGAACCAATATAAGCAGTAGTTAAACCATATTCATTAGCTTTCTTTCTATCTATATTTAATATTAACTCTGGATTACTTATCTCAAGATCTGATTTTATTCTTTCAATACCTTGAATTCCTGATTCTTTTATAATTCCTTTCACTTTTTCTTCTAAAGAAATTAAAACAGGATATTCTTCACCAGAAATTTCTATTGAAATAGGGTCTCCTGTTGGAGGTCCAGATTGATTCTGTTCTATAACAATTTCAGCTCCTGATATTGGATTTTTTATAAATGAATTTCTAATCTTATTTAAATACTCTTCTGTAGATACTCCTTTTCTATATTTATATTCAACAAAACCAGCTGTTACTTTTGCTAATTTCTCTTGAGTTGATCTATCAAATAATCCTTTACCTGCATTAACTGCAACATTAGAAATTAAGAAATCTAAATCTGGATTATTTAAGTCTATATATTTTGCAAAACGTTTCTCTACCTCTTTACTTACACTATTTGTTTTTTCTATAGAAGTTCCAGCTGGCATAGTAATATATGCATAGATCTCTTTGGGATCTCCAGATGGAAATAAAACAACACTTGGTGGCATTAATTTCATTAAAAAGAAAGTAATAAAGAAAAGAAATATTGTTCCTACTAATACTTTCTGAGGTCTTCTTCCTACTAATAATTTTTTAACAAGATTCTGATAACCTACACTTAATTTAGGTAAAACATTCTCTTGAAATAAAACAATTGAAGGATTAATTAAGAATTTAAGTAGTAAATAACCAACAGCTATAATAACAGCAGTATTTCCAATTACTTTTATTCCTAGTAGAAAAGAAACTACTGCTATTGTTGATAAAATAGATAACATTCTAACAACTTTTTTCTTTACAACAGGTTCTTTTGCTAGATTATGCTTATTCATAAAACTAACTGCAAAAATAGGATTACAAACATAAGCAACAACCATTGAAACTATTAATGTTATAATTATTGTAGCTGGAATATATAACATGAATTTACCCATTATCCCTGGCCAAAACATCAAAGGTACGAATGGTGCAATTGTTGTAACTGTTCCTGTAAATACTGGTAAAGCAACTTCTCCTACCCCTACACTAACAGCTTTCTCAATACTCATATTTTCATCTGCAGTATAATGTCTATAAATGTTCTCAACAACAACAATAGCATTATCAACAATTATACCCAATACAAGAATGAAAGCCATCAATACAACCATATTTATTGTAAATCCAACTAATTGTATAAATATAAACGAAACAATCATTGATAATGGAATAGAAATACCCACAAAGATCGAATTCTTTATACCCATAAAGTACATCAAAACAACAACAACAATTAAAAATCCGAAGATTACATTGTTCATTAAATCTGAAACACTATTACGAGTTGTAACACTCTGATCTCCTGTAAGAGTAATTTTCAGACTTGCAGGCGCTTTTTCTTTAAATTCCTTTATTATTTGACTAGATTTATCAATAGCATCAAGTAAATTCTTTCCTGATTTTCTAATTAGATTAAGAGTAACTACATTCTTTCCTCTCAAACGAGCGTAACTCTCTACATCTTTAAACCCATCAACTACATCAGCAATATCTTTTAAATAAATTCCCTTTTTTATTAATAGATTTCCAAATTCCTTAGGGTCTTTAATCTCTCCAGTTATACGCATATTTCTTTTAAGATTACCCATATCTATTTTTCCCCCAGAAATTGTCATATTTTCCTGAGCTATTTTATTATGGATATCTCTAAAAGTAATTCCTGCAGATTCCATTTTATAGATATCTACATTAATTTGAATCTCTCTTTCTAAAGCCCCAATGATGTCTACTCTTGAGACTTCTTCAAGACCTTCTAATTCATCTTGAAGATCATCTGCATACTTCTTAATTCGGACTAAAGACATATCTCCAGACATATTGATATTAAGCACAGGCATTTCTGAGATATCTATACTTGTAACTTCTGGATCTTTTAATATATCTGTTGGAAGTTCTGGTTTTGCTTTATCAACAGCATCCTTTATATCTTGATTGGCAGTAATTTCATTAACATTAGTTTCAAATTCTACTATTATAACAGAAACATCTTGCAATGATTTAGAAGTTACTTCTTTTACTCCATCAACACTCTTTATTTCTTTCTCTATTTTTCTAGTTACAAGATTCTCAATATCCTCTGGTGAAGTACCTGGATAAAGAGTTGTTACTGAAAAATATGGAAATGTCACCTCAGGAAAACTCTCTTTCTGAGTTGTAATATATGAAAACAAACCTGCTAATAAAAAGATAGCAGTCAGAACATACATTGTAATTTTATTCTTTATCGCTATTTCAGATAATTTAAATTTTCTCTCTTTCATATTATATTATTTTCTTATTGAAAGTAAAGATCCATCAGATACGTGCTGATATCCAAAAGAAATAATAAAATCTCCCTCTGATAATCCATCAAGAACTTCTATCATATTATTATAATACTTACCAACCTTCACATTTGTCTTACTTGCATACCATTTACCATTCTTTTCCTTAGCTGTAAATAAGAAAAAAGCATCTCCAGTTCTTTGAATTATGTCTAATGATACCATTAAAGCTTCTGGGTTTGTATAATCATTAACTCCTAAAACAGCATTCATATTAGGTTTAATTCCATCAACTTTAGGAGCCTTAATTTCCAATTGGAATGTTCTATTAACTGGATCTATTACTTTACCAACAGATTCAACACTTTCTTCTGTTTTAGAATTTAAACTTGGAATATAAACATTTACCTTATCTGCTTTTGAAATATCATTAATATATTGCTCAGATAATTCTGATTTGATTTTTAAATCAGAAACACTTACTACTCTAATTCCTGATGCTCCTGCTCCTGCCATTTCACCCTCTTTTAAGCGAATATCATCAACAGTTCCTGCTATTGGAGCGATAATCTTACTCATCTCTAAACGTTTCTTTAAACCTGCTAATTTAAGCTCTAAAGATTCTTTTTGTGTCTTAGAATTTAGATATTGAACTTCACTACCAATCTTCTTTTCCCATAAACGTGATTGTCTTTCGTATACAGTTTTTGCTAATTTTAAAGACACTTTTATTTCTTCAATACTTCTTTTAATTAAATCTGCATCAATCTGAGCTAAAACCTGCCCTTTTCTTACTTTATCTCCTTCATCTACATATATTTTTGTTACAATACCAGGTGTTTGAACAGGGATAAATATATTATTATCACTCTCAATAACACCTTGAACTTTTATGTAATGTTTAAATTCTTGAGAGGTAAGTTTAGAAACATTTACTGTAATTGATTGCTCAACACTCTTTCCATTTGATTTCTTTAATTGTAATTCTAATTTCTTTATTTTAGAATCTAAATTATCTCTTTCTTTCTTTAATTCAGATAATTGTGAACGAGTATCAGATGATCCACATGAAAACATAACCATTGCTACTCCTACATATAATATTCTCTTTAACATACCTATATTTTTAATACTTTTTCAATAATTTTGATAATTGATTTTTATTTTTGAACAAATTCAAAACCGATGAATAATAATCAGACTGAGCTTGTAAATATTGATTCTGAGTTTGTGTTAAATCTAAACTAGAAGAAACACCTTCTTTATACTTTATAGTCGTTTTATCATATATCTTCTTACTAATCTTTAAATTCTTTTTATTATTCTTATATGTATCTAAAGATGTATAATAATTTGTTTTCGCCTGTTCATATTGAAGAATTAAACCCTCAGAAGCTTTCAACATATTTGTTTGAGCTTTTCTATATTCTATTCTAGCTTGACCAATTTGTGAGATTCGCTTACCACTAGAAAAGATTGGTAAACTAACCTGAACACCTACAACATCTGCAGGATTCATATTAAATGATTTATCATTTAGGTTCTCATTATGATTATAAAAAGCTGCAATAGTTGGTAAAAAATTTGTCTTAGCTAATTTTAAACTTAGATGACTTAGTTCTGTTTGATTTTCAGCAAGTTTATAATTAATATTAGAATTTACATCAAAATTCAGATTAGACATCAATTTTAAATTAGAAGATAATATTAAATTATCTAATCTTTCTTCTAGTACTATTTCAATATTTTCTTTTATACCCATTTGAAATTTCAATAATCTATATGCTAAATCGACTTGTCTTTTCAACATAGATAAAGAATTCTCAATTTTAGAAACTGTCAATTCCAACTGATCTACATCAATATCTTCTATAAAGCCTTCTTTATGAATTTCACTTGTCTCTTTTAGAATTTTCCTTAAATTACTACATGTATTTTCAAGAATTCCTTTATTCTCTTCCGCTATTAAAACAGTGATATAGGCATTCTCTACCGATTCTACAACGTCATCAACATTTTTAGTATGCACTAATTTTGACAGTAATTTATATGCCTTAGCAGATTGTAACCCTACAATATATGATCCACTAAAAAGCAATTGAGTTACTTTTACATCAACAGTAGATGACCATTTCATATCACTTTCAGAAACTTTCGTTCCTGAACCAACTGGTTTACCAGATAATTTTGCTATTAAATCTCCTAAACCAGCAAATTGTTTAGTTACTTCAGGAAGACTAAACATATAATTATACGATCCACTCGCACTTACTTGAGGTAAACCTATAGCTGTAGTTTCCCATACCTTCTTTTTAGCTGATTCAATATCTGCTTTTGAATTTAGCAAGATATAGCTATGTTCCTTGGCATAAGCTTTAGCTTTTTCTAACGTAAAAGTTTGTTTATCTTGAGCTTTTACAATTAAAACAGAAAAGACTAATGCTAATATTAGTTTTAATTTCTTCATTTATTAATCTATTAATTTGACTCTAATGTTTTTATCTTTTTCTCTAAAAATTCATATCCTTTTTTATTTACTATTCCTCTCATAAAGAATACATAATACTCATAATATGTCTTATAATCTAATAATTCTTGATCTGTAAATAATTTTTTTGCTTCTAAATTTAAATTGGAATCCAAACTAAGCATTGTAGTAACATGGAATTTCACAATAATATCAACCTTAATATCATCTCTAAATATTCCTTCTGATATACCTCTATGTATATTTTCTTGAAATAGTTGAAACATATTAGAAATTCTAATTTTCTCTTCCCTAGCATACAAATTAGGATAATACTTCTTCAAATCAAATGCATATGAAGAATTATAGCTTTCTATTATTTGTCTCACAATTTTCAATAAATGCACATATGCTTCTATAGCATTCTCTGAAGTTTCACGAATACTATCTATTTCTCTTTTTCTAAATGTTCTTTCATTAGCAACTACCTGATCTACAAGTTCATTCTTATCTTTAAATATTGTATAAAGAGTCTTCTTAGATATACCAAGTTCTCTTGAAATATCATCCATTGATACACTCTTAATTCCATATCTGAAGAACAAACTTGAAATTGTTAATAATATTTGATTTTTTTCATTTTCCATGAAGCAAAGATAGGTACTTCATTGAACTATGGAAACTTTTGGAGTTAAAAAAGTTTCCATAGTGTAAATAAGGGTTAAAAGACAGAGGTTGCAAAACGTAACAAGCTACACCTCTGCAACTTACACTTCTTGAGGAAATCTATTTATTTTTAAAAGTAAGGTAGAAAGTACTTCCTTTTTTCTCTTTACTAGTAATTTTTATATTAGCATTAAGAGTTCTTAACAATTCAAAAGAGATTTTTAATCCAAGGCCACTACCTCTCTCACTATTAGTACCTTGATTAGAACTAATTAATTCTCCTTTTAATAGTTTTGACTGTAAAGTTTCACTTATCCCTATACCTGAATCTTTAACATAAATAACAATGTCAGAATCATCATTTAAAAAGCAACCTAATTCAATACATCCACCTTGAGGGGTGAATTTTATAGCATTATTTAATAGATTTCTTACTGCTGTTTCAACAATATTTCTATCTGTGTAGATTATATACCTCGATTCACAACATATTTTTAAATCTATACCCTTAGCATGAACACTTGATGAATATAATTCTCCTAATTG
Organism: Marinilabiliaceae bacterium JC040; assembly: GCA_022496785.1. GTDB lineage: Bacteria > Bacteroidota > Bacteroidia > Bacteroidales > Marinifilaceae > SNAP01. The sequence continues at coordinate 240,199 of SNAP01000001.1, forward strand.
CCCAAGTAGAGATTCTACTTCAAATTGTTCTTTATGAACTGATAGATAATGCATTTGTGATCTTGCCCACATTAAAATAGAATCTAATAAATCCAAAGTCTTTTTAGAACTACTAACTAAACGTGAAGAATATTCTTTTATTTCATTATTAACATCTTCTTCTCTAAGTTCCTCTTCAAGAATCTCTGATAAACCAATTATTGAATTAAATGGAGATCTCAAATCATGTGAAATTATTGAGATAAAATTATTCTTCATTACATTTTGTTCATTTAATAGGGCATTCTTTTCTTTAAGCTCTTTAGAAGATTTTTTCATCCTCTTGTTGAATGAATAAATGTGTATGATATATACAATTGTAATCAAAAGACTAAAAATTAATAATTCTATAGTCAATGTTCTACGCTTATTCTCTTTTTCATGCTCATTTATCCATTTCTTCAATTGATAAATCTCATTACTTAATTCACTTGAGTCGCGCTTTATATTATTTGTATATGTAGATATAAAATTATCTATATGAGCAAAAGATTGATGCTCATAAATAAACATACTCGGAGGTAATACTAGTGGATTGGTTTTTATTGTATTAGAATAAGAAGTTAGTGGTAAAAATACCAATAAAATTACCACTAACTTCATAAAAGATTGTACAATATGAGTATTCTTACAATCCATATATAATTTAAATATTTACAGAAAATTGCTCAAGAAAACGTATATCATTTTCAAAGAATAATCTTAAATCTTTAATTCCATATTTCAACATAGCGATTCTTTCTATTCCCATTCCTAGAGCAAAACCAGTATATTTTTCTGAATCAATTTTATTTAATTTCATCACATTAGGATCTACCATTCCACATCCTAAAATCTCTAACCATCCTGTACCTTTACATACATTACATCCCTTACCTTTACATAAAGAACAAGATACATCCATTTCTGCTGATGGTTCTGTAAATGGGAAATACGAAGGTCTTAATCTTATTTCTGTTTCTTTACCAAACATCTCTTTTGCAAAATATGTTAAAGTCTGTTTTAAATCGGCAAATGAAACATTTTCATCAATATATAAAGCTTCTACTTGGTGGAATATACAATGCGCTCTAGCTGAAATTGCTTCATTTCTAAAAACTCTACCTGGAGTTACACATCTAATAGGTAATTCCATTTCTTCCATATCATGAACTTGAATATTAGAAGTATGAGTATGTAAAACAATATCAGGTTTGTTTTCAATAAAGAAAGTATCTTGCATATCTCTTGCTGGATGTTCCTCTGGAAAATTTAAAGCTGAGAAGTTATGCCAATCATCATCAATCTCTGGACCTTCTGATACTGTAAATCCTAATCTAGTAAAAATCTCTACTATCTCATTTCTAACTTTTGATAATGGATGACGAGAACCTACTGTTAATGGAGCAGAAGGTAAACTTAAATCCATTCCAGATTTCTTTATATCAGAACATGCAAATGATTCTTTTAATTCATTTACCTTATTTAATGCTAATGTTTTTAAAGTATTTAATTCTTGCCCAACTGCTTTCTTTTCTTCATTTGGCACATTCTTAAAATCTGCAAACAAACTAGCAATAACACCTTTTTTACTTAGGTACTTAATTCTAAAAGCCTCTATCTCTTCTAAATTGTTAACAACTAAGTTTTCAATTTCTTCTTTTGCTTTTGTAATTCTATCTTGCATATTGATATATAGATTATATTGTCACTTTGTATAATAATTAGCAACAAATATACTAAAAGAATAGAACTAACTAATTTTTTTAAACTATTATTTCTTTTTCTCTTATATTTCAATCTCTTATAGCATCTATCTGTATATTAAGTGCTTTATCATTTAATGTTTATTGTTTATATATCCATTTTTATACTCTCTTTCTCTCCAATTAATTCAACTAATATTTCTTGTATTATTGTTTTCCTAAAAAAGATAGAATTATATATTTAAGATTTTATCGAATCATTTTTATTACTTTTGAGACAAATTAAATCAAATAATATGAGTAATAACGAAGTATTCAAAAAACTAAGAGTAGCTCTTCAATTAAGAAATGAAGATATTGTAGAAATTATGAAACTTGTAGGTTTTAATATTAGAAAAAGTGAACTTACCGACATATTTAGAGCAGAAGATCATCCTAAATTTAAAAAATGTGGAGATCAATTTCTAAGAAATTTTCTTAATGGACTTGTTATTAAAATGAGAGGACCTAAAGAAGATTAATTTTTTAATCTTTTATTAATCTATTTATAAGATATCTTACGGGATAACGTGCAGCTATATATCCTATTAATAGTACAGTACATACTATTCCGATGATGTCTTGTGGTAATATCTTAACCGGATATGCAACATTTGAGATTGCATTTTGACCCACAGTTATTAATCCAAAATGTTCTTGAATTAAACAAACTCCTATTCCAATTATTAAACCTATACCACAACCTATAATAGATATATACCAACCCTGTTTATAGAATATCTTCTCAATATCTTTTTTATTCATTCCTAAAGATTTAAGAGTATTTATATCAGATTTCTTATCCAAAATTAGCATAGTTAACGAGCCAATAATATTAAAAGATGCTATAAGTAATATGAAAATCAATATAAAAAACACAACCATCTTTTCAGATTTCATAATTTTGTACATCGATTCATTTTGTTCATATTTATCTAGAACTTTAAACGAAGAACCAAAGATGTCTTCTAATCTATCTTTTAAAGAATCTAAATCGTTATTTGGCATTATATCTATTTCCAAATAGGAAGTTTTATCTTTCAAATCGAATAAAGATTCAGCAAAATTTATAGAAGAATATACATATCTACTATTAATCTCTTGATCCAAAGAAAAGATTCCTGATGGGAATGCATAACGCATTGTTAATGAATTAGCTGGATTTAAGGTATTGATCTTTCCCCTCTTAGGAAAATAAAAATCTACAGAAGAAACAAAAGAAAGACCTATACCTAAATCTCTAGAAACCCCAGAACCGACAATCACATAATTGAAATTATCAATCTTAAATTCAGAATCTCCTTCTACAATTTTATTTGTAAGCTTTCTATCTCTAAAATATTTCTCTGGAACTCCCTTTAGCCGTACTGTTCTTTGCTTATTATCATATTTTATAAGTGCATTCTCTTCTAAAACTCTACAATAATAACAAATGCTTGTATCCTTTTTTAGAATATCTTCAATGCTATCTGATAGAGAAAAATATTTACCACTTACAGGTACTACTTTCAAATCACTTCTAAAAGGACCTATCATATCCTCAATAATCGAAGCTAAACCGTTAAAGGCAGAAAGAACAACAACTAATGCTATTGTTCCTACTGCTACTCCAACTATAGAAACATAGGATATTAAATTTATAATATTCTTACGCTTCTTAGAAAACAAGTATCGTTTCGATATGAAATATGATATATTCACTTATTTTAATAGATTATCTATATTTTCTATATAATCTAAACTATCATCTAGGTAAAATCTTAATGTTGGTATTATTCTTACTTGTTTACCTATTCTCTTTCCTAAATTGAAACGAAGTTCTTTAGTTCCTTTATTTAGTCCTTCTATAACTTCTTCCTTATTTGAAGTTGGAAATATACTAACATATACTTTTGCAATAGATAAGTCAGGACTCATTCTAACCTTTGTTATCGATAACATCTTCCCTCCACAATAAGATAAACACTCTCTTTGGAACATTGCACTTAATTCTTTCTGAATTAATCTTCCTACTTTATTTTGTCTCTGTGTTTCTGCCATTTTTTTGTTTTTTTACAATATCTTATGCAATATTTTTATCTTTCCTAATTTTGTCCTTGAAAGCAAATATTCTTTATATTTCTTTAATAATGGATACATAAGCACTCCAAATATTCCACCCAAGATATCTGCTAACAAATCATAAAAATCTCCAGATCTATATGTAAAAATATAGTTCTGTATTAATTCTATGATTCCTCCATACAAACCTACTAACAATATTGTTATCCACGAGATAGTTTTATAAGAATATTTAGTCTGGAAAATTAATTCAGAACATATAAATATCCCCATAATAAAGAACATTATAAAATGAACTATCTTATCGAAGAATGGTATTGTTACCTCTGTTTTCACTACATCATTTACTGGCATAGTACATAAAATAAAGATAAAAATACACCACAATATATTACGAAGTAGGTGTTTTTTCATTTATTAATCTAATTTTAAAACAGCCAAGAATGCTTTCTGAGGAACTTCTACATTTCCTACTTGTTTCATTCTTTTCTTTCCTTTTTTCTGCTTCTCTAATAATTTACGTTTTCTTGTTATATCTCCACCGTAACATTTTGCTGTTACATCTTTTCTTACAGCTTTTACTGTTTCTCTTGATATAATCTTAGCACCAATAGCACCTTGGATAGCAATATCAAATTGTTGACGTGGTATTAAATCTTTTAATTTCTCACACATCCTTCTTCCCCAATATACTGCATTATCATTATGAATTAAAGTTGATAAAGCATCTACTGATTCTCCATTAAGAAGAATATCCAATTTCACTAATTTTGAAGGTCTAAATCCTATTTGATAATAATCAAAAGATGCATAACCTTTTGTTATAGATTTTAATTTATCATAGAAATCAAAAACTATCTCTCCAAGTGGCATCTCAAAAGATAATTCTACCCTTGTTGGAGATATGTATTCCTGATTTGTTAAAGTTCCTCTTTTTTCAAGACAAAGACTCATTATCTGACCAATATAATCTGCTTGTGAGATAATTTGAGCTTTTATATATGGTTCTTCAATCTTATCAAGAACTGTTGGTTCTGGCATATCTGATGGATTATGCATTTCAAACACTTCTCCCTTTCTTGTATATGCCATATACATAACATTGGGTACGGTTGTTATAACATTCATATTGAACTCTCTATCCAAGCGCTCTTGAACAATCTCCATATGTAACATACCAAGGAAACCACATCTAAAACCAAAACCTAAAGCTAGTGAAGACTCTGGCTCAAATGTTAATGAAGCATCATTCAATTGTAATTTCTCCATCGATGCACGCAAATCTTCATAATCTTCTGAATCTATGGGATAGATACCTGCATAAACCATAGGTTTTACTTCCTCAAAACCTTCAATTGCTTTTTCACATGGACTCTCTACACTAGTAACAGTATCACCTACTTTTACTTCTGTAGATTTCTTTATTCCTAAAATTAAATAACCTACATCACCAGCACATATCTCTTTTCTCTCTTCTGGCTGTAAACGTAAAACTCCTACTTCATCTACTTTATATTCGCTATCAGTACTTACAAACTTTACTGTATCTCCCTTTTTAATCTTTCCATTATACATTCTAACATATGTTATAACTCCTCTAAAAGAATTATAAGTAGAATCGAATATCAAAGCTTGTAAATTATCATTTAACTCTCCTTTTGGAGCTTCTACTTTTTCAACTATAGTATCAAGAATCTGATTTACACCTAAACCTGTTTTTCCACTGGCCTCTATAATATCATCCCTATCACATCCTAATAGATCTTCTATCTGATCTTTTACCTCCTCTGGCATAGCATTAGGCATATCCATTTTATTAAGAATAGGAATAATCTCCAAATCATTATCTATTGCAAGATATAAATTAGAAATCGTCTGAGCTTGTATACCTTGTGTTGCATCTACAATTAATAAAGCTCCTTCACAAGCTGCTATTGAACGAGATACCTCGTACGAGAAATCAACATGTCCTGGAGTGTCTATCAAATTTAAAATATACTTCTCTCCATCTTTCAGATAATCCATCTGAATAGCGTGACTTTTGATTGTAATCCCACGCTCCCTCTCAATATCCATATCATCTAAAACCTGAGCTTGTGCTTCTCTATCAGATACTGTTTTTGTTTCTTCCAGTAACCTATCAGCTAAAGTACTCTTTCCGTGGTCTATATGTGCAATAATGCAAAAGTTCCTTATATTCTTCATTTGACTTCGATAATTATTTCAAAATTCTTAACTTAGCTTACAAAAATACGTTTTTATAATTAATTCCGAAATTAATTAACTCATTTCAATAACTATATGATTATTAATCCCAAAAATATAAATGTATGAACAATATATGCTGTTACATTTGTAGTAATATAAACGCTATAAATGACAATTTAAGAAATACTATCGATTCTCTATTTAGAAAAGACATGATTTTTTTCTCTGAGTCTAATTTCTCCACCAACCTTTGTTCATATAACGATCTAAAAGATATAGCAGACACATGCACTGGAGAGTATGTATTGTTAATTAATAATGCAGCTAGCATTTCTATCTTACAACAATCAGTAAAACGTTTTAGAGAAATAGCAGATATGACTTCTGCTGATATTATCTATTCAGATTTTTATAAAGTTGAAAATGATATAATAAATATCCATAAACTAAACGACTACCATACTGGTTGTGTAAGAAACGATTTTGAAATGGGAGATATATTTTTCATTCGCTGCTCTACTCTTAAACGACTTATCAACAAATTAAATCCAACTGTCGAATTTGCTGCTTTCTATGCATTAAGATTAAGAGCTATGATTCATAGTATTATTGAACACATTCCTGAACCTTTATACACTAAAGATGAAACAAGTAATCTTTCATCTGAGAATGAGCATTTCAACTATGTTGACCCTTCAAATAAGAATGTTCAAACTGAAATGGAAGCTGTATTCACTCAATATCTTCACGATATAAATGCTCATATCACATCTCCTAGAAAAAAAGTCGATTTCAATATTGAAGCATTTAATTATGAGGCTTCTGTTATTATTCCAGTAAAAAACAGAGCAAAAACAATTGGTGATGCCATTAATTCTGCTTTAAATCAAGAATGTAAATTCAAATATAATATCATTGTTGTTGATAATTACTCAAATGATGGAACAACAAAAATCATTAAAAAACTAAAAGACAAAAACCCTCAAATTGTTCATATTATACCTGAAAGTAAACAATTAGGCATTGGAGGTTGTTGGAATATCGCAATAAACCATCATCTATGTGGAAAATTTGCTATTCAACTTGATAGCGATGACACCTATAATAATCCTTTTACAATAAATAGAATTGTTGAGAAATTCTATGAGAAAGATTGTGCTATGGTAATAGGTTCATATCAAATTACAAACTTCAATAACGAAATTATTCCCCCTGGCATTATTGATCACAACGAATGGACTGATGAAAACGGGATGAATAATGCTTTAAGAATTAATGGACTAGGAGCGCCTAGAGCTTTCTATACACCTATTATTCGCAAACTTCTTTTCCCTAATACTTCATATGGTGAAGATTATGCTGTTGGTATAGCAATTTCTAGAGAATATTCTATTGGTAGAATTTTAGACCCTATATATAATTGTAGAAGATGGGAAGGTAATTCCGATGCAAACATAAATCATGAGAAATTTAATGAATTCAATGCATATAAAGACAAATTAAGATATTTTGAAATCATTAAAAGAATGAAACTTAATTCAGATAATCAAGAATGAAAAACATATTAAAACTATCTATATTCTTAATCTTTATTTTTCTATTTACTTCTTGTAATGCGAGAAATAGAATCTCAAAAGATGAGAAGATTCTTAATAAATACTCTAAAAAGATTAATAATATGGATGATAAAAGGCTCATAAATATTATGAGTCTTTTTATAAATACACCATATTTAGCTTCTACATTAGAAATTAATAATAATGAAAAACTTGTTATTAATCTTCGTCAACTAGATTGCTTAACATTTGTTGAAAACGCATGTGCATTATATAAATGCAATAAAGAGAACAATTTCTCTTTAGAAAATTTCACTAAAAATATTCAAAACATAAGATATAGAGATGGGATTATAAATGGATATTTATCTCGACTTCATTATTCTTCCGATTGGATTCTAAACAATATTAAAAAAGGATATATTCGTAATATTACACCTGATATTAGTGACACAGCTTTTTATCCAGAAGTGTCTTTTATGAGTCAAAATCCAAAATATTATAAAGCTTTAAAGACTGATAAAGATATTGAAGAAATTAAAAATATTGAGAAGAGAATAAACAAACACAATCTGCATTATATCCCCAAAAAAGAAATTCATAAATATGAAAACAGGATTAAGGATGGTGATATCATTTTTATATGTACTAATATTAAAGGTCTAGATATTACTCATGTAGGTTTTGCTATTCATCAAAATGGAGAACTTCATCTTCTACATGCATCAAGTGTTCATAAGAAAGTCATTATTTCAAATAAAACTCTAAAAGATTATTTAATGGATATAAAAAAAGATACAGGAATTATCGTATGTCGTTTACTCTGATACTTCATCATAAATCTTAATAATATCCTTTTCATTTAAATTTAAATAATCTTCTTCTCTTGGACATATAATTATACCAGACATATCAATAAGTCCAGGAGAAACTAAATAAGAGACTCCATAAGATGAAGGACGGTGTGCTTTACGATGAAAAACGTATAAAGTCCATTCTCCTTCATCGTATCTACACATTAAATTTAATTTTGCATCTTTATAAATAGATGAATATTCTATAGAATTAGATAATATAGTCTTGAATTTAATAGATAAATCTTCAATTGATCTAGATTTTATAATTGTAAGTTTTCTACAATATTCTGCTTTTGAAATATTTCTATCTCCTACACAATTTTTAAAATCTATTTCTGTTTGTGTTAAACCTTTCTTACAAGCTTGAAAATGTAAATGATCAGGTGCTGAAGCACCACATTCTGCTCCATTATAAAGAATAGTAAATGAATCAAGACTTCTTGCCAATTCAAACATATCAATATAATAATCTACAGATTGAGGAATATGTTTTTTATGAGCTATTGTTAAATGACCCTTTAATATTGGAAATGGATTTATTAAAATATCATAATCATTATAATCTATAGATCTTTGAGCAACTGGTCTATTTGAAGAACAAAGAAAACATTTTCTTTTCTTTATTGCATCCTTAGATACATTTGCTCCTGTCGATTTTATCCTTTTGGAATTATACTGTATTCTTACAATACATTTTCCTAAATTTAATTCCCTTTCTTGAATTGTTTCTAGCGATTTGAAATTCTCTTGTGCAAGATCCCATTCTTTAGTTTGTTGAGTCAATAATTTATCAATATCAGTATTCAAATTCATACTATAAATTTTTATCTGAATTGAGCACCTCAATAGCTTTATCTATAGTCGTATCTAATGGACGTATAATTGGATACATTCCTTCATTATCAATTAAGAAATAACCTATATAAGAATACAATTTTATTTCTAATATCTCTCTAGATTCCTTAATATCCTTTGAATTTGCCTTAACTCCTTTACTTGAAGAAAATTTAATAAATTTATTAAACAAATTTTGTTTCTTAGAATAATCTAGAATACTCTTATAATCGTCTTTGCCCTTAAAAGATTTTCTATTTCTATCAACATATGTAAATGCAAAATTATATACCAAAGCTTTATCTGTTACTCTAGTTAAATATCTAGTTATTTTTGTTGTATCCATAGGAACAAAATAATCTGGCATTATTCCTCCTCCACCAAAGACAATTCTACCTTTAGATGTTTTATATTTTAAACTATCATTGAAATGTATACTATCTCTTGAAGTAAATTCTCCATGTTCAAAACGTGAAAATATTTCTGAATAATAATCTTTCTTTCCTTTTTTATATGATTTTTGAATACACCTTCCTGATGGAGTATAATATCTAGCAATTGTTAATCTTAGAGCAGATCCATCTGATAAATCTCTTTGTTGTTGAACCAAACCTTTACCAAAAGAACGTCTTCCAATAATAAAACCTCTATCGTTATCCTGAATTGCACCTGCAAATATTTCTGATGCAGAAGCACTTGATTCATCAATTAGAACTACTAGTTTTATATCTTTATATCTACCTGAACCATTGGAAAAATATTCCGATTTAGGAGATGCTTTACCTTCTGTATAAACTATCAATTTTTTATCTGGCAGGAATTCATTCACCATATTTATTGCATTACCTAAAAAACCTCCTGTATTACCTCTTAAATCAACAATAAGCTTCTTCATACCTTTAGTTTTAAGTTTCCCTAAGGCTTTTGAAAATTCAGAATAAGTACGATATGCAAATTTATCAACTTTTATATATGCTAAATCTGAATTAATCATATATGCTACGTCAACAGATTCTATTGGTATTATTGCTCTTAATAATTCTTTCTTAAGGAATTTCTTATGTCCTCTCCTTTTTATGTGAATAGTTAAACTTGTTCCTAATTCTCCTCTCATCGATTTCATAATATCAGTATTTTTTTTCTTAACACCTGCTATTATCGTATCATTAAGTTTTACAATTCTATCTCCAGCTTGTATATCTACTTTAGAGGCTGGCCCACCATTTATAACTTTTGCAACAACAACAGTATCTTGGTGCATTATAAATTGGACTCCTATACCGCCAAACTTTCCATATAAATCTTCATTTACATTTTCAAGATCTTTTGCTGGAATATATACTGTATGAGGATCTAAATCTTTTAGCAAATCAGGTATTACTCTTTCAGTTATTTTTGAAACATTCACAGAATCAACATAATTGTAATCTATCAAATCTAATATCCTATCCAATTTACCAGAAGAATATGATTTATTATTTACATAATGGACTGTTTCATTACTGAAAAAACTACCTGCCCAAATTCCTACCAATAAACTAATTGATATTATTAAGGGAAGTACTATCGACTTTTTGCTATTTCTATACACTATTTACTTTTTTTATTAATCATTAAAAGAGACACAAACCACCTCTACTTTTGCACGTTTTAATAAATCAATCCCCTCAGATGTTCTATATTCTTCATTATACACAACACGTTTAATTCCTGATTGTATTATTAACTTTGAACATTCAATACATGGTGATGCTGTAACATACAATGTTGCACCTTCACTACTATTCCCAGATTTTGCTACTTTCGTTATAGCATTTGCCTCTGCATGTAATACATAAGGCTTAGTTGTCCCATTTTCTTCACAGATATTCTCAAAACCTGACGGTGTACCGTTAAATCCATCAGATATTATCATTTTATCTTTTACTATTAAAGCTCCAACTTGTCTACGTTTACAATACGAATTCTCAGCCCATATTGATGCCATTCTCAAATAACGCTTATCAAGTAATAATTGTTTCTTTGGTGTTTCCATTATTAATCTATTTCTAAATAAACAGGACAATGATCAGAGTGAACCACTTCCGACCATATTGCTGCATCTTTAAGTCTATCTCTTAAAGTTTCACTTGCAAAATGATAATCAATTCTCCAACCTAGATTTTTCATTCTTGATTGTTGTCTATACGACCACCATGAATATTTATCTGCAGATTGATCAAAAACTCTAAAAGTATCTATAAATCCAAGTTCTAAAAATTTTGAGACCCATTCTCTTTCTTCTGGTAAGAAGCCAGAAACCCCTTTCTTTTTCTTTGGATTCGAAATATCAATTTCTTTATGACATATATTTACATCTCCAGAAATTATCAAATTTGGCCTTTCTTCTTTTAGTTCTTCTATAAAAGTATAAAAATTATCTAACCATTCCATCTTAAATTCCTGACGTGAATCTTTAGAACTACCTGATGGATGGTATGCTGATATGATTGTTATATCGCCAATATCGGCACGAACAGTACGTCCCTCTCTGTCAAAAATCTCTTTACCAACTCCATAGACAACATTATCTGGTTTAATCTTTGTTAAAAGACCAACACCAGAATAACCTTTCTTTTCTGCAGAATGCCAATAGCAGTGATAACCAAGATCTTCAAATGCTGAAACATCAAATTGGCTAGGATTTGCTTTTGTTTCTTGAATACATAAAACATCTGGATTTGCCTCTTTTAGCCAATCTATAAGTCCCTTACCAATTGCTGCTCTAATGCCGTTTAAATTGTACGATACTATTTTCATATATTAATAAATTCTATCTTTTAAAATACTTACCATATTTAATAAAATTCCTTTTCTATCTTCTGAAACAGATAAATTATTTAGCAAATCAATACTCATATCAATATACTTTGTTATTTCTTTATTTGCTATTTCTCTAACACCTATCTCATTGTATAATGCTGTTACCTTTTCTATCTTATCTTCATCAGAAATATTTGAATCTGACAATAAAGAATCTAAGCTAGATTTTTGAGATTCATTAGCTAAATTCATTGCTGTAATTAGTAAGAAAGTCTTTTTATTACATAGAATATCTCCCCCTATCTTTTTACCGAAAGTCTCAACATCTCCATATACATCTAAATTGTCATCTTGTAATTGAAATGCAACTCCTAAATACATTCCAAATTTATATAACATATCTTGCTCTTTTTCACTAGCTTCACCAAATACAGAACCAAGTTTTAAAGATCCTGCTATTAATGCTCCAGTTTTAAGCTCAATCATTCTTATATACTCTTCAACAGTAACATCCATTCTTGTTTCGAATTCCATATCATACTGCTGTCCCTTGCAAACATCCATTGCAACTTTATTGAAGGTATCTATTGACGATCTTAAATATTTATCATCTGAAGATACTAAATATAAATAAGCTGTAATAGCAGCAGCATCTCCTGATAAGATTGCAACATTACTATTCCATTTCTTATGCACTGTTTCTCGTCCCCTTCTCAATTCAGCATCATCCATCACATCATCATGAAGTAATGTATAATTATGGAATATCTCTATTCCAATAGCTGGTTTCATAAATTCTTCTATATTGTCTTTATATAAATTTATAGCCATAAGCATTAAGACTGGTCTTAAACGCTTACCACCATCTTCCAATATATAATCTATAGGTTCGAAGAGTTTCTGAGGTTCCTCAATAAAATTTTCCTTGTTCATATTTTCTTGAACAAGAGTTTGTAATTCATCAAAAGTATACATTCTTATATCCGTTTATATTTACGCTAAAATTATAAAAAAAATCTCATTAAATATATAAAAAACAAGGAGCTAACATCTGTTAACTCCTTTATTTCTACTTAAACATATCTGTATATAGATATCGTTTTATATTTTTCTTTGGTGTCTTTTTAAACTCCTCTGGGTATAATTGTATTTTTGTTAATTGCATATACGCAGGTAAAGTCTTATTAATTAATTGTCTATTCTTCTCAAACAATTTTTCTATTTCTTCTTTAGAATTAATTCCTTTACGATCTAATGTTTCATAATCAGGATAAGCTAAAGCAACCAATTTCGAATTACTATCATCTGTTACTACAGTTTCAAGTATATAAGGCATATTATTTAGTTGAGCTTCTATCTCTTCAGGATATATATTCTGACCTGAAGCTCCTAATATCATATTCTTAGTCCTTCCTCTCAAAAATAAATAACCATCACTGTCAACTACACCCATATCACCTGTACGCATCCATCCATCTTTTGTGAATACCTTTTTGTTCTCATCATCGTTTTTGTAATATCCCAACATCACATTATCACCTTTCACTAGTACCTCTCCTGGTATTTCGCTTGGAGATTCTGATAATATCTTAATTTCTATATTATCTATTGCATAACCACACGAAAACTTCTTATGAGTATTATGATTTGCATATGATATTAAAGGACCACATTCAGTCATTCCATAACCTACTGTAAAAGGAAATTTAATCTTCTTTAAAAAAGCTTCCACTTCAGAAGATAAAGCTGCTCCTCCTATAATAACTTGAGTAAAATTTCCTCCAAAACTTGCTATCAATTCTTCATTTATCTTCTTATATACTTGTTGCTCCAAGAAAGGAACTTTTAGCATCATCTTAACTTTTGTAGAATTCAAAACAGGAAGTATCTTTCTCTTATACAATTTCTCGATAATCAAAGGAACTGTTAACACTAGCTTTGGTTTAACTTCTTTAAAAGCCTTCATAATCATTTGAGGTGAAGGTATTCTTGTTACAAATACAACTTCTACTCCTCTACAGAATTCTAAAAGAAATTCAAAAGTACATCCAAAAACATGAGCTAATGGTAAAAATGATACAACTCTATCTCCTTTATCAAATTCAAGATATTTGATACCATAAGTAACATTTAAAGCTAAACTTCTATAAGGTAGCATCACGCCTTTAGAAAAACCAGACGATCCTGAAGTATAAGATAATACAGCCATATCATCATTACTAACTTTTCTAGAATACTTTATATCTGTCTTTTCTAATTTGTTTTCAAGTATATATTTATCAGCATATTCTACAGCTTTACTTAGCTTAGATTTACTATCGCTTAATATATTTAGATGAGTTAAAGAGAATACCCCTAGTAGAGTTTTCACCTTTGTATCGTCTATTTTATTAAAAAGGATATCTGTTGAAAATAATAATTTAGATTCTGAATGATTCAATATATGATGTATATCATTAGAATTAAAATCTGGCAATATTGGCACTATTGTAGCACCATATGTTATTGTTCCTAGATAAACTATTCCCCACGTGTTAAGATTTCTACCAATCAAAGCAACCTTATCACCTTTCTTGATTCCTAACTTTTCATATATACAATGTAACCATTGTATTTTCACTGCGACTTCTGAGTATTTGAAGCTATCTTTCTGATAATTAGTCAAGGCTGGATAATCCCAGTTCTCTTCTATACTTCTCTCAATCAGTCGAATAAATTCATTTTCTTCCATAATAAAAAATTGTGAATTAACTCGGCTAAAGTACTATATTTGTCTTATATGAACAAATTCACAAAATTCACTGGTTGGAAATGGATACCTTCTTTATACTTTGCTGAAGGATTACCATATGTTATTGTAATGACTGTTTCTGTCATTATGTATAAGAATTTAGAACTATCAAACACTAAAATAGCATTATACACTTCTTGGTTATATCTTCCTTGGATAGTAAAACCTCTTTGGAGTCCTTTTATTGATATTATAAAAACTAAAAGATGGTGGATAATTTTCACACAGCTACTACTTGGTGGTGGACTAGCCGGAATTAGTTTTGCTCTTACCACAAACTTCTATTTAGCCATGTCACTTGCATTCTTTTGGATACTTGCCTTTAGTTCTGCTAGTCAAGATGTTTCTGCTGATGGTTTTTATATGATAGGTCTAAACGAAGAAGAACAATCTTTTTTTGTAGGAATAAGAAGTACTTTTTATAGAATAGGAATGCTATTTGGACAAGGTTTAATTGTAATAATTGCAGGATATCTTAGTAAAGAATTTGGTTTTCAAAATGCTTGGGCAATAACATTTTCTATACTTGCTTCAGTATTTATAAGTCTTTCTTGCCTTCACTATTTCACTCTTCCCAAAGTAGAAGAAAAGAAAAAATCAATGAATATTCTTAAAGATTATTTCATAAGCTTTAAATCTTTCTTTGCAAAAAAGAATATACTTATAATTCTACTATTTATCTTACTATACAGATTTGGTGAAGCTCAACTTGCAAAACTTGCTTCTCCCTTTTTATTAGATACTTATGAAAAAGGAGGATTAGCTTTATCAACCTCTGAAGTTGGTTTTATATATGGAACTATTGGAGTTATTTGTCTAGTTGTAGGAGGAATAATAGGAGGAATTGTAGTTTCTAAAAACGGGTTAAGATATTGGATTTTCCCTATGGCTCTTGCAATGAAACTACCTGATTTAGTATATGTATTTCTATCAATATACAAACCTGATTCTTATATACTAATATGTTCTTGTATAGGAATTGAACAACTGGGGTATGGCTTTGGATTCACTGCATTTATGCTATATTTAATTCACGTTTCAAAAGGCGAATATAAAACAGCCCATTACGCTATAGCTACTGGAATTATGGCATTAGGAATGATGATTCCAGGAATGATATCCGGATATATTCAAGAATGGTTAGGCTATACAAATTTCTTTATTTGGGTATTGATATGTACAATTCCAGGATTAGCTCTTATACCATTCTTAAATATTCCTAAGGATAAAAAGTTTTAACAATATCTATTACGAATTTCATTAAAAACAATATCTAAATCTTCTAAAGTATTAGCTCGTAACATTTGAATTCTTAGATCTTTAAAATTATATAAACCTTTAAACATCTGAGCCATATGACGTCGCATATGTAAAATTCCACGTCTTTCGTCTAACCAATCTGAGGCCTCTACTATTTGGGATCTTAAGATATCTATTTGTTCTCCTAAAAGAGGTGCTTCCCATTTTTCTCCAGTATCTAAATAATGTCTTATTTCCTTAAATACCCATGGTCTTCCAATACAAGCCCTTCCAATCATTACAGCATCAACACCATATTTATTAAAATATTCTTCTGCTATTTCAGGACTTGTTATATCTCCATTTCCTATAATAGGAATATGCATTCTTTGATTATTTTTAACCTCTCCTATTAAAGTCCAATCTGCTTCACCTTTATACATTTGAGCTCTAGTTCTTCCATGAATTGCTAAAGCCTGAGATCCTGCATCTTGCAATCTTTCTGCTACTTCTACTATATGTTTTGTGTCTTCATCCCAACCTAAACGAGTCTTAGTAGTAACAGGAATATCTACTGCATCAACAACTTTACGAACAATTTCTTCCATTAAAGGTACATTCTGAAGCAAACCTGCACCAGCTCCTTTACCTGCAATTTTTCTTACAGGACATCCAAAATTAATATCAATAAAATCAGGTCTAGCTTCTTCTGCTATTTTAGCTGCTCCTGCTAAAGCTTCTGGATCTTTTCCATATATCTGAATACTCACAGGACGCTCCCCTTCCTCTATCTGAAGTTTCTTTTTTGTCTTCTCAACATTACGAACTAAGGCATCAGACGATACAAATTCTGTATACATCCAATCTACCCCATAAGACTTACAACACTTTCTAAAAGGAGGATTTGTCACATCTTCCATAGGTGCTAACACTATGGGTCTATCACCAAACTCTACATTACCTATTTTCATAAATAAGACTATTTAACTATTTGAAGGAACAAAAATATAGTATTTTAGATATATTTGCTAAAAACAAGAGAAAAAGCTATGAGAATATTTTTCACCACTATCCTTTTATGTATCAGTACTATAGTTTCAGCACAAACAAAAGAATGGAAAACCCATAAAAGTGATTCTTGCCATATTGAGTTTAAAGTTCCTAATACTCTTGTTAAATCAAGAAAAGATCTTAACGGAATAAAATCAACTCTTATGGAAACAAAAGATCTAACTTGTATCTACTCTATAACAGCTAGTAAATTTAAAGGCTACGATTTTTCAAAAGGTAATAACAACGATTACTACCAAGAATTAAAAAAAGGATCATTAATTGAACGCTCATCAATTTTACTTGATGAACATTCTTTAGCCTATAATAGAATGCTTGCTAAAGAAATTAAGTTTTCAATCATCATTAATAAATCCGAATATATATATTATCGTAGATTCTTCTTTAGAGATAATTTTATATATCAAATAACAATTGGAGGAATGCGAAGACATATTGTTGATATTGAAGCAAATAGAGAAAAATTCTTTAATTCAATTAAATTTTTATAATTATTTTAATACTTTCTTAATCTTTATTTTTAATTAAATTTCATAGATTTGATATACTAAACAATAATATATTATTATGAAGAAAATTAGTCTATTAATACTTACTCTTATAGCATTCAATTGCGTTTTAAGAGCTCAAGAGGAAAAAAAAGAATCTAATAAAGGTCCCAAAATTACAATCTTTTCATTTGACATTAACCATTTAGAATCATGCAATTCTATTGTTAATAAAGATTCTAATGGAAATATATGTATCTTCAGTAGAGATAAAAAAGATAGATATAACAAATTCGATGGACACTGGTCGGGATTTGAACTTGGATTCACAAGATATATTGATGCACCAAAAGAATTTCTAGAACTTTCAAAGGGAAAATCTTCTCAAGTAAATCTAAATATTATTGAATCTAGTTTTGGGATTACTGATAATATAGGATTTGTTACAGGTTTAGGTATTCAATGGAATAACTACAGATTTTCTGACGATGTAACACTTGTTAAAGCCTACGATAATAAAAATCAAAGATGCTATACTGAACAGAACATTAATCTTCCTGGTAAAGAAAGAGATGTTATAAAATCAAAATTAACAACATCATATATTACTATTCCACTACTATTTGAAATTCAATCTAAATATAATAGAGGAAAATTTATACAAGCAGGTATTGTCGGTGGAATAAATATAGGTGCTCATACTAAAATCAAATATGGAAACGGAGATAAGGATAAAGATTTTGACAATTTTGGTATAAATCAATTTAAATGTGACGCTACTCTTCGTTTGGGTATCAGTCCTTTTAATTTATGGTTTTCATACGGTTTAACAGACATCTTTGACAAAAATGAATTGTATAATTCAAAAACTAAAGAATATCTAAATCTTACTCCATGGTCGTTTGGTTTTAGTATATTCTTCTAAGATTCAAAAGATAAGACTTAAGGGATAATCTATCAGATTATCCTTTTTTTTGTTTTAATATTAGAAAATTACTTATATTACAGTAATTTTACGCTCCTAGAGTATTGAAATATCTATTTATAAATAATAACCAAAACAAAAATGAGAAAATCAATTCTTATCACATTAACTTGTGCTGTATTATTTTCTTTAACTTCTTGTAACAACACAAAAAAAGCAGAAGTAAAAGAATCTAAATATAAAGCACTTGTAGATCAATATGCATTCTTTGATCTTAAAACAGACGTTAGTAAGTTAACAGAAAAGGAAAAACAAATGATTCCTATTCTTATTAAAGCTGCTCAACACATGGAAAATATCTTCTGGAAACAAGCTTATGGAGATAAAGCTGCATTAATGAAACAACTTCCAGACGAATATGCTAAAGCTTACGCTTCTATTAACTACGGACCATGGGATAGATTAAATGGTAATAAACCTTTCGTATCTACATTTGGAGCTAAGCCACTTGGAGCTGGTTTCTATCCAAAAGATATGACAAAAAAAGAATTTGATGCATTAAAAGATGATTCAAAAAATTCTTGGTATTCAGTTATTAGACGTGATGAAAAAGGAAACTTAAAAGTTGTTCCTTACCATGTAGAATATGAAAAAGACGTTAAAGAAGCTGCTAAATTATTAAAAGAAGCTGCTGAATTAGCTGAAGATGCTGGTCTTAAAAAATATTTATCTCTTAGAGCTGAAGCTTTATTAACTGATGAATATTTAGATTCAGATTTAGCATGGATGGATATGAAAACAAATACAATTGATTTCGTTGTTGGTCCTATAGAAACTTACGAAGATGCATTAAACGGTTATAAAGCTGCTAATTCTGCTCAAATTTTAGTTAAAGATAAAGAGTGGAGTAAAAGATTATCTAAATATGGTGCTCTTCTTCCACGCCTTCAAAAAGCAATTCCTGTACCTGCTAAATATAAAGCTGAGAAAGCTAATTCAAATGCAGATATGAATGCTTACGATGTAATTTATTACGGTGGAGATTGCAATGCAGGATCTAAAAATATTGCTATTAATCTTCCTAACGACCCTAGAGTTCATAAAGCAAAAGGTTCTAGAAAATTACAATTAAAGAATGCAATGCAAGCAAAATTCGAACAAATTGTAGTACCTATTGCAAAAGAAGTTATGACTCCTAGTCAAGTTAAATTCATCAATTTTGATGCTTTCTTTGAAAATACAATGTTCCATGAGGTAGCTCACGGATTAGGAATTAACTATACTCTTAAAGATAAAAAAATGGTAAGAAACGTTCTTGCTGATGCTTATACTTCTATTGAAGAAGGTAAAGCTGATATCTTAGGTTTATATATTATTACTAAACTTCATGAATGGAAAGTTATTACTGGTGAAGATTTAATGGCTAATTACGTAACATTTATGGCTGGAACTTTTAGATCAGTACGTTTTGGTATTGCTTCTGCTCACGGTAAAGCTAATATGATTCGTTTCAACTATTTCTCTAAAAAAGGAGCTTTCACAATTGATGAAAACGGTAAATATGTAGTAAACTTCGAAAACATGAAGAAAGCTACTGAAGAATTAGTTAGAGATTTAATTATAATTCAAGGTAATGGCGATTATGCTGCTGCTAAAGAAATGATTAAAACTATGGGAGTGATTCCTACAAAACTTCAACAAGATCTTGATAAAATTAATAGCTTAGGTATTCCTAAAGATATTAGATATAAGCAAGGATTAAAAGTTTTAGGATTATAATATCCAATAAATCTAAATAATAAAAAAGACCTGTTTGCTTAATAATTAGCAAACAGGTCTTTTAGTTTATATGTACATGTCTTATAAGATTCTTATTTACCAAATGATTATTTGTTTATATTACAATATTATGTATTTTAGCATAAAAATTTTTAATAAACTAAAAAACAATGATTAAAAGATTATTTCTAGTAATTATAATTACTACATGCGTATTGAGTTCTATATTTGCTCAAGATGGAAAGAATGCTAAATTTGGTATAAAGGGAGGCTTGAATGTTTCTAATATCTATGGTAAGAATATTGATGGTAATGATGCAAAATCTGGTTTTCATTTAGGAATCTTTATTGAATGTCCTCTAAGTAATAAATGGTATTTACAACCTGAAATTATGTATTCAGAACAAGGATTGGAAGGTGAAGGCGCTAAACTTGAGTTAAACTATGTAACTATTCCATTTATGTTCAAATATTATATTAGTAGAGTCTTTAACATAGAATTTGGACCTCAATTTAATTATGCATTAAATGCTAAAATCTCTAATGATGAAGCAAGTTTAGAAATCGGAGATAAAATGAATCAAAGAGATTTAACTGCTGGTTTCAATTTTGGATGTGGTCTACATTTTTCTTCTCATTTTGCAATTTCAGCAAGATATAATCTAGGATTAACAAACATAGCTGATGAAAGTAGATTATTTGGAGATGGCAAATTTAAAAATACAGTATTTCAACTTTCTTTAGCTTTTAAATTCTAAATATAATTATACTGAAATGATTTCTACTTATAAGTAGAAATCATTTTTTATATTTTAAAACTTAAATAAATCTGTACTTAGATACTTCTCTGCCCTATCTGGGAAAATAACTACTATATTACCTCTTTCAATACGTTGAGCTAATCTATATGCGGCAAGCATAGCAGCACCTGAACTCATACCTGCAAAGATTCCTTCTTCCTTAATTATCTTTCTAGACATCTCAAAAGCTTCTTCACTTTCTATCATTTCAGAAATATCAATTATTGAAGTGTCGTAGATACTTGGAACAATAGCTTCTTCCATATTTTTAAGTCCTTGTATATAGTGTCCTAAAATAGGATGGGCCTCCACTATCTTAACATCTGGCTTATATTTCTTAAAATACTTTCCAATCCCCATAATTGTTCCACTTGTTCCTAAAGAGGCTACAAAATAATCTATATCACCATTAGTATCATTCCATATTTCTTCAGCTGTTGAAGCGTAGTGAGCCATATAATTATTTGAATTTGAAAACTGATTCGGGAAATAATATTGATTAGGATCTTCATTTACTATTTCATGAACTTTCCTAATAGCTCCATCAGTTCCATATTTAGCTTCAGTAAGTATTATCTCTACTCCATAAGATTTTAATATGGTTCTTCTTTCTATTGAAACAGCCTCACTCATTACAATTATTAGTTTATAACCTTTTACTATAGAGGCAATAGCTAAACCTATACCTGTATTACCAGAAGTAGGTTCAATTATTGTTTTCCCACTAATTAATGCTCCTGATTTCTCAGCTTCCTCAAGCATTTTAATTGCTATTCTATCTTTTATACTTCCTGTAGGATTAAAACCTTCTAATTTCGCATATATATTAATAGATTCTGGTTTTGGATTAATACTATTAATCTTCACCATTGGAGTTCCACCAATTGTTTCAAGTATATTCTCTCGTATCATAAGTAAAATTTTTCCATAAAAAAAAGGCTTACCACAAACGGGTAAGCCTTTTAAATGCTTTAATGTATATATATAACTATTGCCCGTCTTCTGATTTCAGAAAACAACAACAAGAGCTATTTAATATGAATAATGTCATTTTTTAATTGTTTAAGACTACAAGTATATTGAATTATCTTGTAATTACAAACCAAATTCTTAAATCCATATTAATAAACTTTTATATACTACTTCTCAACCCAAACTGCTGTTGGATCTTTTTTAAATTCTCCATTTGATTCGACTGCAGATTTATCATGCACATAAATCTTTTTAAGATTTCTATTACCAGTACAATCTAATTTTACTAAAGAACGACACATACTAACATCTAGATTTAATAAATTACAATATCTAAAGTTAATTTTAGTAATTTTTGTATTAGTACTTAAGTTAATATTGGTAATTTGATTTTCTCCACAATTTAAATCTATTAATTCAACATTATTACTTAAATCTATAGACGTTATTTTATTTCTATATAGATCAAGAGTTTTTAATTTAACACAATTTGAAATATTAATCGATTCTAAACCAGTTCCAAATGTGTATAATTTTTCTAGATTCACATTCTTTGATAAATCTATATTTTTTATTTTATTATAATAGATATTTAAAAACGTAAGTTTCGTAAGTTTTGTAACATCAATACTTGTAAGCTTATTATTACCAATATGCAAATATGTTAGATTAATGAAATTCTCTATACCTGAAGCATCTGTTATTTCTTTTCCATATAGATATAATCTCTGAGTTAATAAAGCTTCATCAGTATCTATTTCACCATCATTATTTTTATCTACTCCTTTTTCAATTAAAGCTGCTTTAAATATTTCATCGTTAAATTCAATCTTTTCAACAACTTTTATATTAATATTTGTTGAAACAGAACCTAATTTTGACTTTACATTAATAACAGTCTCTCCTACCTTATGAGCTGTAATATTTCCTTCTTGATCTACAGATATAATTTCTTCATTTTCAGAAGACCATGAGATATCTTTATTACTCGCATTTAGAGGTAATATCTCATATTCAAGTTTATAAGAATTTCCTACTAATAGAGTAGAAATAGAATTTGTGATATTTATATTTTCTATTGGAATTATTCTTTTACTTACTATTATCTTACAAGAAGCAGAAAAACCTCCATCTTCTGTTGTGGCAATCACATTAGCTTCTCCAGATTTAAGTCCTGAAATTTCACCATTAATTACGCTTACAATATCTGTGTTTGACGATGTCCAAATTATATTTTTATTTGTAGCATTTATAGGTAAGATCTCTGCTTGTAATTGATATTTTTCACCTTCAATTAAATCGTACTCATTATGATTTAATCTTATTCCACTTACTGCAATAGCTTTAGATTGAACATGTAATATACATTTTGCTGTAAAACTACCTACTTCTGTGGTTGCGATAATATTTACATCTCCTGCTTTTAATGTTGTTACTACTCCATTATTTACTGTTGCTATTTCTTCATTAGATGAAGACCATACAACATTCTTATTTGTGGCATTAAGGGGTAAAACATTAGCTGTTAATGTGAATTTCTCTCCTTCTGTAATGCTGTGTTCTGATTTGTCAAGACTAATACTCTCTACTGGTATTACAAGTTTATTAACTGTTAGGTTACATTCTGCTGTAAATTTACCATCTTCTGTTTCAACAATAATTTTTGTTTCACCAGCTTTTTTTCCACTTACTACTCCATTAACAACACTAGCGACCTCTTCATTAGTTGAAGACCAAACTACATTAGTGTTTGTTGCATTAGCCGGTAAAATACTTGGAACTAATGTAAACTGTTCTCCTTCGTTTATAGTATGATTCGATTTATCTAAGGAAACTGAACTTACTTTTATAGATGAAGCTGTTACTACTAGTTTACAAATAGCTTTATATCCACCATCTTCTGTACTTACGCTTATATCTGATTCTCCTACACTTAAAGCTCTTACATGACCATTATCTACACTTGCGACTGTTTTATTTGAAGAAGACCAAATCAATTTTTTATTTGTTGCGTTAGATGGTAATATATTTGCAATAATATTGAATTCACCACCTTCAACAAGAGATTTGTCTTTAATATCAATTTCTACACCAGCAACTGGTATAATTGCTTTTTTAATTGTGAATTTACATTCTGCTTTTTTTGAACCATCTTCGGTTGTCGCTATAATTGTAAGTTCTCCTGCTTTTTTAGCTGTTACAAGTCCATTTTCAACTGTTGCAAGTTCTTCATTTGATGATGTCCAGATAATTGTTTTATTAGTAGCATTCTCTGGAAGAATTATTGGAATTAAATTAAATTTCTCACCTTCGTTTAGTGTTTTTGTACTCTCATTCAATGATATTGATGCAACTGAAATAATGTGATCTGTTACTGTTATATTACAATTTGCTGAAAACTTACCATCTACTGTACTTACTTTTATTCTTGCCTCACCAACTTCTACTGCTGTTACAAGTCCTTTCTCAACTGTTGCAATAGCTTTATTTGATGTTTCCCAAACTAATTCCTTATTTGTTGCATTTGTTGGAAGAATTGTTGGATTTAATGTGAATGTAGTTCCTTTGACTAGTGATTTTGTTTCTTTATCAAGATTTATGCCTGTAACAGGAACAACAAGTTTGATAACTTTTAAATTACATATCGCTTCAAAATTTCCATCTACTGTTGTTGCTTTTATTACTGTTTCTCCAATATTTTTTGTTGTGATAACACCATTATTTACAACAGCAATATTCTCGTTAGATGATGACCATACTACAGCTTTGTTTGTAGCATCTAATGGTAAGATATTTGTTTTAAGACTTAGGGGTTTTGTTAGCATTATTTCAACATCTGTCTTGTCTAGACTTATACTCTTAACTGGTATTTTTACTGCTGTTACATTTATCTTACATTTTGCTTCAAAATTTCCATCTACTGTTTTAGCTATAATATTAGATTCTCCAACTTTTAGAGCTGTTATAATCCCATTATCTACAGAAGCTACCTCTTTATTAGAACTTGACCAAATTATAGCCTTATTACTTGCTTCCTTAGGTAATACTGTAGCAATTAATGTATATTTTGAACCAACTACTAATGAATGATTTGATTTATTTATAGATATGCTTTTAACTTTAATAGTTGGTTTAGTAACAACAACTTTACATTCTGCTTTTAATTTACTTGTTGTTGAATTTACAGTTATAATAGCTTCACCTACACCTTTTGCAGTTATAAGGCCATTATCTACTATTGCTACTTTATCGTTATTTGTTGTCCAAACTACAGATTTATCACTTGCATTATCAGGAAGAATTGTAAGTTTAACATTAGCCTTTTCTCCAATATTTAAACTTACCGATTTCTTGTCTAAGCGTATTTCAGTTTGAGATACTTTAGAATCTTTTTTCTTTGTACAAGCTACTACTAGAGCTATAGAAGCTACCAGGAGAAAACCTAATACTGAATTTTTAAATAATCTTTTCATTTTTAAATTTATTTGAGTTGTTAATAATTTAGACAATAGAAATTCTACATAAACTGGATTATATTTATTTCCATAAAATACAATCCAATTATGTAGTTAGTTACATTTTAAACATTTAAGAATCAATTAAATATACCATATGATATTATAGTTATACCATATCTATCTGAATACCCCATTATTACAGACATATAATATTTACTTAATCATCTATATTTTAAAAATATACTTATAATTTTTGGACAAAGATATTATGTACATCTATGGAATTTTATCCCTATTAATGGGGATATTGGTCAAAATGAAAAATTTTATGATAAAACATCTATTTTACATGATGAAAAGATAATAGACTATTTGAACAGCCTAATAATTATGATGAAATTACGTTTTAAGAATAGTTCTATTTGTCGTTATAAACAAGAAACCTCCTCCATACAAGTTCGATATAAGTGGGACTTAATACGGACTTGATACGGAGAAGGTACCTCAAAAGTATATTGAAAGACTATTTATTCAGAATAGAATTATATTTCTTTTTGTCTTTAAGAATTTTATACGCAACATTAATAGTTGAATCATTATTTATAGAATATTGAATAATACCTCTATCAAAATATGATCTTTGAATAAATTCCATAGCAAGTAATCTTTTAACTTCTTGCTTATTTTTTAATAGATCTTCAGACAAAGAATGTGATAATTTATTCTTAAGAATTGCAATTTCTTTACTTATTCTAGTATAAGATTTTTCTGCTTTAGCATATTTCTCTAATTGTTTTAATAATGTTTCACTATCACTATTATATTTAAATTTTATCTTTAATAGATAATCTTTAAAATTAGAGAATATTTTATCATTAGAATCAAAAGATTTAATGTCAATTGTAGGATTATTACTTATAAGGTATTGATTTACAAACTTAAAAACGGTATTCTTTTCAATAAGACTTTCCGACAATAAAGAATATCTTTTTAACTTGGTTTTTATATCTGGTCTTATTCCTCCTCCATCATAAACAATACGATTATTCTTGGTATAAAATTTAGTTTTAAGGGAATCAGGGACTTTACCTACACTTCCATCTTCATTTCTATGAGAATAATCTAAAGCCTGTACACATCTACCACTTGGAGTATAATATTTAGCTGTAGTAATCTTTAATTTTGCATTATAAGGTAAATCTCTTGAAGTTTGAACTAGACCTTTACCAAAAGAACGTTGCCCTATAATAACACCTCTATCATAATCTTGAATAGATCCTGCTAAAATTTCAGATGCAGATGCAGAATGTCTACCTATAAGACAAACAATAGGTATTCTAGGAGCAATTGGATTCTTTTTTGCTTTAAGAGCTCTATTAAATGCTTTAAATTTACCCTTTGTAGATACAATAGTATCTCCTTTTGATAAGAAATAGTTTGCAATATTTACAGCTTGATATAATAAACCTCCTGGATTTGATCGTAAATCGAGAACAAGACCTCTAGCTCCTTTTCTTTTTAAAGATAGAATTGCTGTTCTCATTTTATTAGCAGATTTATTAGTAAATTTAGAGAAATTGATATACCCTATATCGCCTTTTATCATTCCATAATATGGAATAGCTGGCATTTGAATATTTTCCCTTCTAAATTCTTTAATTATAGGTTTAGCAATTCCTGGACGCTTTAGCAAAAGTTTTATAGAAGTATGAGATTTTCCCCTTAGACACTTACTTACTTTTTTAATTGAATATCCTTTTACAGATTCATCATTTACAGATAAAATTACATCTCCAGCTTTTACGCCAGCTTTCTGAGATGGAGTGTTCTCTTTTACTTGCATAATTGCAACTACTGAATCGAGTTTACCAATTACACAACCAATACCTGCATATTTACCTGTAGAAAGTGTTTCTAATTCATTTTTTGTTTTTGAATTATAATATTGAGTGTAAGGATCTAATTCTTTTAATAAATTCTTAATACTCTTTTCAATAAGTTCTGTAGGTTTTATATCATCTACGTAAAACATATTTACTTCTCTAAATAGATCAGCATAAATGGTTAAACCTTTACTGATATTAAAATTCCTTTCGTCACGTTTTGTACTTGTGAAGAGTAAAATAATAAGAGAAAGAATAATGGAAATTTTTAGAATTTTAAAAACACGTTTCATAAGCTTTGTTAGTTAATTATGGAACAGGGTCGTAGCCACTACCACCCCATGGATTACATCTCAATATACGTTTAATTGCTAAGAAAAGACCTTTAATAGGACCATGTTTTTTTAATGCTTGAGCAGCATATTCAGAACAAGTCGGAGTGAAACGACATGCACTAGGTGTCATTGGGGAAATGAATCGTTGATAAAATTTAATAGGTAACAATAATATAAAGATTAATACCTTTCTCATGATTCTATATTTGAAATTTCTTTAGCCAGTTTATTAAGCACATCTTTCATACTAGGTTCAATATCAACAAAACTTCTCAATTTTGTATCAACATATATAAGCATCATATCGATAGAAAATCCATTACAGTGATCCAACACGATATGTTTATTAAGGCGATATGCTTCTCGTATATGCCTTTTCATATAATTTCTATCAACAGCATTACGAAATCTTTTTTTCCCAACAGAAATAGAAAGTTGTACAGGATGTTTTCTTTCTTTTTCAATTTTTCTCCACACTAATTTAAAAGGGAATTTAAATAAAGTTTCATGTTCATTAAATAATTCCTCTATTTGAGCAGTACTACATAAACGTTCTGCTTTTTTAAATTTATACGATTTCTCCACTACTGATAGTTTAATATACACTACAAATGTATAGTATTTAAAGAAAAAAAGGGTATTCAATAGATAAAATTGAATACCCTAAAAATATTTTTTATAAAAAGGATTACTTTTTATTCTCTTTTTTGATGTATTGCTCAAGAGCCATAGTCATAGATGGAGCTTTAGGAATTGGAGCTTGAATGTCCAATTTTAATCCAGCTGAGACAACAGCTTTTGTTGTAGCAGGTCCAAAAGCAGCAATTTTAGTTTCACCTTGAGCATAGTCAGGGAAATTTTGTTGTAATGATTTTATACCAGAAGGAGTGTAGAAAGCTAAAATATCGAATGAATTGATATCAGGGATATCAGATAAATCGCTACTAACAGTTCTGTATAAAATTGCTTTTGAATACTTTAGTTTAAGATCGTCAAGAAGAGCCGGAATAGACTGCTTATGAATATCTGCTAAAGGCAACAAAAATGTTTCTTTTTTGTGTTTTGTAAGGGTTTTAGTAAGATCTTCAATTTTCCTTTCACCATGGAAGATTTTCCTTTTACGATACACAATATATTTTTGTAGATAGAATGCTATAGATTCAGAAATACAAAAATACTTCATGTCGTCTGGAACTTCAACTCTAGTTTCTTTACAAATTCTAAAGAAGTGGTCAATTGCTGTTCTACTAGTAAAAATAACTGCCGTATGATCAAGAATATTTATTCTTTCTTGTCTAAACTCTTTGGCAGGAACTCCCTCAACTTGAATAAATGGTCTAAACGTAATATCAAGATGATATTTCTCGGCTAAATCGAAATATGGCGATTTCTCCGTTTGAGGCTTTGGTTGTGAAACTAATATACTCTTTATCTTCACAGGTATAATTTTTAGTGTTAATCAATACAATTCAATTTTCTTTGATTTACATCCTAAGATATTTGATCAAGAAAATAATAGGCACTATTTCTAGGGCACAAAGGTACAAAATCATATATAATATTGAAAAATGTTTTTGCAATATTATTTTAAAACCTCTAAATAAGGTAATTAAGTATACAATTCCCACCAAAAAGAAACTAACATATCTAACATAAGAAAGAGTTTCTTCAGGGATATAAGGCATTGCAATTATAAATGGTATAAGAAAAATACCAAGATTTTTCCAAGCTAGTAAAACATTAAATTTATATAATTCTGCTTCTTTTTTAGAATTAAAAACATAGCCACAAAAGTTGGAAATTAGCACTTTAAGGAGAATAATTCCAGTAACAACAGCAATAATTCTAAGAAAATCGTCAAGATTTCCGCTTCTTAAAGGATTGAATAAAAATGCAATTTCAAAAACATAAACAGGTAAAACGATAAAAGAAAGTACATTCAAAAATCGATAACAAACCTGATTTCTTTTACTCCTAGTTTTAATAAGCTCATTTACTTTATTGGGAATAAAAGTTGTTGCAAGTACATTTTTAGATATTTTCGGAAAAGTGTATTTTATTTTAGCTAGCAAGAGAACAATAAGCAACAAGATGGAAATAAACCAATAAGTATTTCCATACTGATTATCTACCGATATATCTTTTGGTTTTTCATTAATCTCAATTCTTGCATTTTCAACCTTCTGAGTCTTTTTATACAAGTCGTTAGGATTTAAAATAGGATTAGAAAACTCATCACCATTAGTTTTCTTAACCACAATTATTTCTTCTCCATTTATTGGAATAATACAATTTGAAAATTGATCTTGTTGCATATTTTCACTCTTATATATTTAATTATTAATGAGCTTGTAGCCAATTATTTCCCTCTCCTACATCAATCGTCAAAGGTATAGATAGTTTCACTACATCTTGCATTTCTTCGATAAGAATTTTTTCTAATTTTTCTTTTTCACTTTTAAGACAATCAAAAATAAGTTCATCATGCACCTGAAGAATCATTTTAGAAGATAGATTTTCTTTCTGCATTCTACTATGAACATTAATCATAGCAAGTTTAATAATATCTGCTGCTGATCCTTGAAGAGGAGCATTAATAGCATTTCTCTCAGCAATTCCCCTTTGCATTGCATTTCGTGAATTTATAGCTTTTAAATATCTTCTTCTTTTCATTATAGTCTCTACATACTCCTGCTCTCTTGCTATTTGAACTGATTTGTCCATATATTCTTTTACTTTAGGGTATGAAGCAAAATATCCATCTATTAATTCTTTACCTTCTTTACGAGATATCTCAAGATTTTCAGCTAATCCCCAAGCAGAAACGCCATATATAATACCAAAATTAGCAGATTTTGCTCTTGTTCTCATCTCCTTACTAACATCTTCTAAGCTAGTATGATATATCTTAGCTGCTGTAGCAGTGTGAATATCTTCATTATTATTAAAAGCCTGAAGCATATGTTCATCTTGAGATAGATGAGCCATCAATCTTAATTCAATTTGAGAATAATCGGCTGCTACAAGAATATGATTTTCATCTGAAGGTATAAAAGCACTTCTAATTTTCTTACCTTCTTCTGTTCTAATAGGAATATTTTGAAGATTAGGATTAAGAGAAGACAATCTTCCTGTACCTGCCTCTGCTTGATTATAATAAGTATGAATTCTTCCTGATTTTGGATTTATTAGTGTAGGAAGAGGCAATGCATATGTGTTTAATAATTTAGATAACTTTCTATATTCTAACAACATTGGTACCATTGGATGCTTATCTTTAATTTTTAATAAGACATCTTCTCCTGTTGCATATTGCTTAGTCTTTTTAGTTTTCTTTGCCTTTTCATCTAATTTTAATTTATCGAAAAGCACTTCCCCAACTTGTTTAGGAGATGAAAGATTAAACTTCTCACCTACTATTTCAAATATGTTGTTTTCTATATTTAGCAGTTTCTCTTTTAAATATTTAGCAAAATTATTAAGCTCGCTAGTTGAAACATTGGCTCCAGTAAATTCCATACCAGCTAAAACCTCAATTAAAGGCATTTCAATATTATTGTACACTTCGTAAGTTCCAATATCTTTAAGCTGTTTATCTAGCTCCATTCTTAATTTATAAAAGACTAGAGCCTCTTCGAATTTTCTATTTAATTCTTCTTCCGACAATTCATCACTATCGTCTCCAAAAAGCATTAATTGTTTCTTAGCTTTCTTTTTAGGAGCTGGAAGCATTGAATAGTCAAGAATTTCCTCTGCTATTTCATTTAAATCGTGTTTACCATCTGGACGAAGTATATAGTGAGCAATTTTCACATCGAAGAAAGAACCTTTTAGGTTAATTCCATACCATTTCATCCAAAGCATTTCCTGTTTTAGGTCGTGAGAAATTTTGCCAATATTCTCATCTTCGAAAATAGGTTTAAATCTATTTAACAATTCAATTAATTCTTTCTCTTGTCGAGGTAAATTTATATAGAATGCTTTATTATTTTTTAGAGCAAAAGTAATTGAGTAAGGAACAGCAAGATTAGCATTATCGTTTGATAATTCAGAATGAAAAGCAAATTCTTCCTGAATACATAAGTCAGCTAGAAGGTCGTTGATAAGTTCTGGAGTATCAATCTTAAAGAATGAATGTTCAATAGAATTAATATCCTTTAATTGCTTTTCTTCTCCAAAATCACCTAAAATTCGTTGAGCTAGCATATTGAATTCTAGTTCTTCAAGAATTGCTTTTAATTTTGTTCTATCTATATCTTTAATTTTAGTCTCTTCTATAGGACATTCACATGGAACTTCTGTGTTTATAATAACAAGTTCACGTGAAAGTCTTACTTGTTCCTCAAAATTTATAAGATTTTCTTTCTGCTTACCCTTTAGTTCTGAAATATGTTCGTAAATACCATCTATGTTTTTATATTGGGCAACAAGTTTATTTGCAGATTTAGGACCTACACCAGGACAGCCAGGAACATTATCTGCACTATCTCCCATTAAACCAAGAATGTCGATAACCTGAGATACATCTTCTATTCCGAAAGATGCAAGTACTTCTTGAATACCCATAATCTCAACATCTTTATCTTTTTTCTTAGGCTTATACATATATATATTCTCAGAAACTAATTGAGCATAATCCTTATCTGGAGTCATCATATATACAACAAAACCTTGTTTTTCAGCTCTCTTAGCAATAGTTCCAACAACGTCATCAGCCTCATAATAATCAATCTTTATTTGCTTAATATTCATAGCATCAAGCAATTTCTCTATATAAGGTATTGAATTTCTAAGATCGTCTGGCATAGGAGGACGCTGTGCCTTATATTCAGGGTACCTATCGTGTCTGAATGTTTTTCCATGTGGATCGAAACAAACAGCTATATGAGTAGGTTTTTCCTTTTCAAGAATTTCCATTAAGGCATTAGTGAAACCTAAAATTGCAGAAGTATTAAGACCTTTACTTGTGTATCTAGGAGTTCTAATAAAGGCAAAATATGCTCTATATATTAGGGCATAGGCATCTACAAGAAAGAGTTTCTTATCTAATTCAGGATTTGTGTGCATAAATAATATTATTTACATGATGGTTAAAAAAATCTTTTCACAAATTTAAAGATAAGCATTAAGAAATTAAAACCTTATCAAGATAAAAGTGTTAATAAAAAAAATGAATAACTTTGCGATACACAATAGACAAGAATATGGATATACTAAAAGAAATATTATCGCTATCTGACTGGAATATCGGAAAGAAAGAAAATAGTCCTTTAATAATAGCAGGACCTTGTAGCGCTGAGTCAGAAATTCAAATGCTAACAACAGCAAAATCTTTGAAAGATATAGGTATAGAAGTATTTAGAGCTGGTATTTGGAAACCACGAACTCGTCCAAATTGCTTTGAAGGTATAGGCAGTGTAGGCTTAAAATGGATGGATACTGTTCGACAAGAAACAGGCATGAGAATTTCCACTGAGATAGCTAATACCAAACACCTTGAACAGGTATTAAAACATGATATAGATATTATTTGGATAGGTGCAAGAACAACTACTAATCCCTTTGCAATGCAAGAGATTGCAGATGCTCTTAAAGGTGTAGATATACCTGTATTTGTAAAGAATCCTGTTAATCCAGATTTAGAGTTGTGGATTGGTGCACTTGAAAGATTAGCACAAGTAGGAATAAAACGTTTAGGCGCTATTCATAGAGGATTTTCTTCTTATGAACAAACAAAATATAGAAATATTCCCCAATGGCAAATACCAATCTCGTTAAGAGAGCGATTAAAAAATATTCCTTTATTATGCGATCCAAGCCATATTAGTGGTAAAAGAGAATTGATTAAGGAAGTTTCTCAAGAAGCTCTAGATTTAAACTATGATGGTTTAATAATAGAGAGCCATATAGACCCCTCTGTTGCGTTATCAGACGCTAGACAGCAAGTTAATCCTAAGGATCTAGAAATCATCTTAAAAGAGCTTAAAATGCGTAATAAAGATGTGAATAATCAAGAAATGCAATCTATACTTTCAGATCTTAGAACTAGAATTGACAAATACGATAATCAACTACTAGATATCTTAGAAGAGAGAATAAATATAGCTTGTGAAATAGGAAAAATTAAAAGAGAACACGATTTAAAAATACTACAACAAGATAGATGGTCGTCTATACTATCTCGTGTTATTAGAGAAGGAAAAGATAAAGGTATTAGTGAGGCTACAATCTCAAAAATATTTAAAGCTATTCACCAAGAATCAATTAATAAACAAGTTGAGATTATGAAAGAAGAAGGATAATAATTATCCTAATTTAAAGAAATCGTATACTATTTTCCCTTTTTGTTTGCCAATACATTCAATAATAGAATCTATATCGGCTTCTTTAATCTTGCCTATAGTTTTATATTTCTTATAAAGTTTCTCTTTAGTCTTATCTCCTATTCCTTTAATATTATCAAGTTCAGAACTTATAAAACCTTTTGAACGTTGATTTCTATGAAAAGTGATAGCAAATCTATGAGATTCATCTCTTAATTGTTGTATTATTTTTAGAGTTTCAGAATTCTTATCAACATACATTGGGACAGGATCTCCAGGTATAAAGACTTCTTCTAGTTTTTTTGCAAGAGCTATAATATTTAATTTTCCGATTAGATTTAGCTTATCAAGAGCTTTTAAAGCAGAACTAAGTTGACCTTTTCCACCATCAACAATAACTAAATCTGGTAATCCTAATTCTTTATCTTCAAGACATCTTTTATACCTTCTGTAGAGTATTTCTTCCATTGATGCAAAATCGTTAGGTCCTTCAACAGTTTTTATATTAAAGTGTCGATATTCTTTCTTAGCTGGTTTCCCATTTATAAAAACAACACAAGAAGCAACTGGATAATTACCTTGAATATTGGAATTATCGAAACATTCAATTCTTCTTGGTTCTATATTTAAGTTTAAATCATTCTTCATTGTCTGCATAATTCTTTTCATATTTATGTCAGACTTTTTAAGACTTTGTTGTTTTATAAATTCTCTTTTATAGAATTGAATATTACGTTTTGAAAGGTCTAAAAGTTTCTTCTTGTCCCCTATTTTGGGAACTATTATTGATGAATTAATATCCAAATCAATATCGAAAGGGACTAATATTTCATTAGAATTTGAATTAAATTTATCGCGTATTGCTACTATTGCATACGAAAGAATATCCTTTTCACTTTCATCTAATTTGCATTTAATATCAGAAGTATAAGATTGTATTACAGAACCATTTGATATCTTAAAGAAATTGACAAAAGCATACGACTCATGCTTGTCTATATTGAAAACATCTACATTGTGAATTGATTGACTTACTATTATAGATTTAGATTTAAAATCTTCTAATTTCTGAAGTTTCATTTTAATTTCATGGGCTTCTTCAAACTCAAGATTTTCGGCATATTCCTTCATCTTGCTTTTCATATATTCATTTACCTTGGATATATTACCCTTTAAAATGCTTCTAATTTCTTTTATTTGATGTAAATATATTTCTTCAGATATATTACCTATGCAAGGTGCTAAACAATTTCCTATATGGTATTCTAGACATACTTTATACTTCCTCTTTAGAATAGAATCTTCATTCAAATTTAACTTGCAAGTTCTTAATTTGTAAATTGATTTAAAGAGTTCAATCAATATGTTTGCAAGATACACAGAAGTGTATGGTCCGTAGTATTCAGAACCATCATTTACAATCTTTCTAGTAACAAATACTCTTGGATATGCTTCTCTTTTTATACATATCCAAGGGTAAGTCTTATCATCTTTTAAAAGAATATTGTATCGAGGTTTATACTTTTTAATTAGATTATTCTCTAATAATAAAGCGTCATGTTCAGAATCTACTAGTATAAATTTAATATCAGATATATTTCTAACAAGTATTCTAGTCTTTGGGGATTCGTGATTCTTTTTAAAATAAGAGTTGATTCTTTTGCGCAAATTCTTAGCCTTACCAATATAAATTATCTCATTATGGACATTAAAATATTGGTAGACACCAGGCTCTTCAGGTAAAGATAGTAGTATATTTACTATATTTTCATTCATATATTATTCAAATAAATCTACAAAAGAGAAGCTTGAATAATCGAATAAACCATCAGCCCCTAGCTTAAGATTTGGTATTACAATAAGACTCATAAATGCTAGAGTCATAAATGGAGACTTTATGGCACATCCTAAATCTTCAACCTTTTTTAGTAATAGGTTATAATCTTTATCAATAGTATATATGTCCTTATTTGACATTAAACCTGCAATAGGTAATTCCAATAATCCCTTATCAGAATTGTTAACAACAGACATTCCTCCCTTAGCTTTTACAACAGAATTGATAGCTTCTTTTATATCAATATCATTAGTTCCTATAGCTAAAATATTATGAGAATCATGCCCTATAGAACTTGCAAAAGCTCCACCTTTTAGACCAAATCCCTTAATAAATGCAATTTGAAGTGGAATATTTGTGTACCTATTATGCAGTACAATTTTTAGAATATCCTTATCAATATCAGAAACAACATTGTTATTTTCTACTTTAGGATCTATTAATAAACCATCAGAAACAAGACTTCCATCTTTAACATCTATAACTCTTAATCTTTTACCTTCTTGCATAGGGACTAGAAGCTCGTCTAATGTTATTAGTCTTGTATTGAAATTATTAATTAGATCTATGTCTTTATAAGGTATATTAACAGTATTGTTATCTACTACAGATTCTGAATTTATTACATTTTTAATGACATTAAAATCCTTAAGATTATCTACTACAATAAAGTCTGCAGGATCTCCTTCTTGTAATAATCCAACATTTAAATTATAGTGTTTTATAGCATTATAAGATGCTGCTCTTAATACATTAAAGATGTTTGCACCTTTGCTAATGGCTCTCTTAACAATCTTGTCAATATGACCTAAATTAAGTAAATCTTCTGGATGACTATCATCGGTACAGAACATTACACTATTAGGATACATATCAATTAATGGAAACAAATTATCAAAATCTCTAGAAGCACTACCCTCTCTAATCTGAATCATCATTCCTTTTTGAATCTTCATAATTGATTCTTCAATTGTAAAAAATTCATGATCTGTAGAGATTCCAGCTTCCACATATTTATCTAGTTCTTCAGAAGAAATATTTGGAGCATGTCCATCTAGAGGTAATTTATATTTTTGTGCAAGTTTAATTTTATCTATACATACTGGATCTTCGTTTACAACACCAGGTACATTCATAAATTCACCTAAGAAATGATAGTGTCCTGTTTTAAACAAAGATTCAATTTCAACAGCAGAAAGAAGTCCTCCACATTTTTCAAAAGGAGTTGCAGGTACACATGAAGGAACACCATAATAAAATTTGAAAGGGACATTCTTAGAATTATTATACATATATTCTACTCCCTCGCTACCACAAACATTTGCAATTTCATGTGGGTCTGCAACGACAGCAACACTTCCTCTTTTAACTGCAATTCTTGCAAATTCATTAGGAGACATCATTGTACTCTCTATATGTATATGAGAATCTATAAATCCTGGTAAAATGAAATTATCGTATTCACTATCATTGATACGAGAAATTTTAAATATTCCATTCTCATTATACTCAATTTTACCTGGGAATATCTCTTTATTTACTATATCTACAATATTTCCTTTAACTTCTTTCATGATATTATCTCATTATTGATTTATTTGTTCCACGTGAAACAATTAAACTATTGATATATACAAAATATATTATAATTGTAAATTTATATACAATATTATAAAATTAATCATATATTAATATATCTAAATAAAAACCAGTATAGTTTTTATATTAATCTAACTCATTTATGCATATAATAGTTATACTACTTACCTAAGAGAATTAACAATACATTAATATCAGCAGGACTAACACCTGATATCCTAGAAGCTTGTCCAATAGTCTTAGGCTTGATTTTATCAAGTTTCTGTCTTGCTTCTATAGATAAGTTATGAACAGATAGATAATCGAACTTACCGTCTATATTTAGCTTATCTAGACGTGATAGTTTTTCAGCTAGGATTCTTTCTCTATCAATATATCCTGAATACTTAATAAGAATTTCTGAAGCTTCTAATATTTCTAATCTTCTATCTTCATCTATAGAATTAAGAGCCTTAGAAAGAGCAGGTATAGATTGAACTAGATCTCTAAGATGAATTTGAGGTCTAAGAACCAATTCACGTAATTTCATTCCTTGTTTTAAAGGAGTAGTACCTAGTTCAACAAGTCTATCATTAATATATGAAGGCTTTAATGAATAATTCTTACAGAAATCAATAAGGGAATCTCTTTGAGCTATTTTATCGTTTAATAATTTATATCTTTCCTCATTTACCAAACCAAGTTCATAACCAATAGGAGTAAGTCGAACATCAGCATCATCTTGTCTTAATAATATTCTATATTCAGCTCTAGAAGTAAACATTCTATATGGTTCATCAACACCTTTAGTAATAAGATCGTCAATTAAAACACCAATATATGCTTGATCTCTACCTAAAATAAAATCAGGTTTATTATTTATAGAATTTGCAGCATTAACTCCTGCAATAAGACCTTGAGCCCCAGCTTCTTCATAACCTGTTGTACCGTTAATCTGACCAGCAAAATATAATCCTTTAACAAATTTAGTTTCAAGAGTATGAAACAAGTCTTGTGGATCGAAATAATCATATTCTATAGCATAACCAGGACGATAAATCTTAACTTCTTCAAAACCTTCTATTTCTTTTAAAGCTCTTAATTGAACATCCCATGGTAATGAAGATGAAAAACCATTTAAGTAGCACTCATTAGTGTCTTGACCCTCTGGTTCAAGAAATAAATGATGTGAGTCTTTAGAAGCAAAAGTATCTAATTTAGTTTCTATACTAGGACAATATCTAGGTCCAATACTTTTAATAGTACCATTGAAAAGAGGAGAATCATTAAATCCAGTTTTCAATATTTCGTGCACTTTAGGATTAGTATGAGCAATATACATAGACTTTTGTTTAAGTTTATGCTCAATTATATTTGGAAGATATGAGAATGTATAAAAATCTGTCTCTCCTTCTTGCTCTGTTAATTTAGAAAGATCTACACTTCTTATATCTATTCTTACAGGAGTTCCCGTTTTCATTCGCCCTACAGTAAAACCATATTTCGACAATTGTTCAGAAATACCATAAGAAGAAGGTTCAGAAACTCTACCTCCCTCCCATGAAACATTACCTACATGCATAAGTCCAGAAAGGAATGTTCCATTTGTTAGAATAACTTTAGAAGCATTAAATTCAATACCTAATTGTGTTTTAACACCAGATACAATATCATCTTTAATAATTAATGAATTAACGCTATCCTGCCATAAATCAAGATTATCAGTTGTTTCTAATATCTTTCTCCACTCATTAATAAATACCATTCTATCGCACTGAGAACGGGGACTCCACATAGCAGGTCCCTTAGATCTGTTAAGCATTCTAAATTGAATACTTGATCTATCAGTAACAATACCGGCATAACCACCTAAAGCATCAATCTCTCTAACAATTTGACCTTTAGCAATTCCCCCCATAGCAGGATTACAAGACATTTGAGCTATCTTGTTCAAATCCATAGTAATTAATAAAGTCTTACATCCTAAATTTGCAGATGCACAAGCAGCCTCACAGCCAGCATGTCCAGCACCTACAACAATAACATCGTATTTAGGTAATAAATCACACATATATATATCTTAAAATGATTCTTAATTAAAAATGTCTAATGAAATATTTTCTTGTTTCGTCATTTCTTCTTGGTCAATATCAGTTTTATCATCAAAACCTATTAGATGTAGAATACCATGAATAACAACTCTTCTAAATTCAGATTCAAAACTAACATCAAAAGTTTTAGCATTATCGATTACTGTATCTATACTAATAAACAAATCACCACTAATAATATCGTTTTCACAATAATTAAAAGTAATTATATCGGTATAATAGTCATGTTGTAAGTACTCTCTATTGATATTTAGAAGATAATCATCAGTACAGAATATATAGGTTATATCCCCTAACTGCTTATTATTCTTTTCAATAACTTTTTGAACCCAATCTTCAATACCAGTTAATGGTAGAGAATTTTCATCTATATCTTCGAAACAAAAATCAATCATTATGCAAATATTAAAATATAACATTTACTAATATCTTATAAATCAGATATTAATCTTTAATGCTACAAAGATATAAATAATACTATAATGACATATAAATAAAGAAATTTTGAATTATCTTCTAATCCATCTAGAAGGATTAAGTTTGGTACTATTCTTCCATATCTGGAATTTTAGAATAGTCTTATGATCAGAATCATCAGTATATATTCTACCAATTTTAGACCCAATTTTTAATTTCTGACCCTTTTTAATATAGACTTTAGAAAGATTAGCATAAACAGTTAAATAACTACCGTGTCGAACCATTACAATATTATTAAGTCCTGGGAAAAAGAAGACTTCACTTACAACACCATTAAAGATAGCATAACAGTTTGAATTTGTTTTAGTAGTAATATCAATACCATCATTTCTGACTTTAGTTTTCTTAGCTATTGGATGCCTATGAACACCAAAGGAAGAAGAAATATAACCATTTTTGGTAGGCCAAGGTAATTTACCTTTATTATATACAAAGCGCTTATTTAGTTTCTTATTATAATAGGTATTTCTACTTTTTCTTTTAGCAGCTTCAGCAAGAAGAAGTTTTATTTTAGAATTTAAACGTTTCTGAGCTTTAAGTTGTGCATTTAGTTTCTTTTTTAGAGACTTAAGATTGATGTTTATAGAAGAAAGATATCTATTTAATTTTCTTTTCTCTTTTAATAGGTTGTTCTTTTGCTTTTGAAATTTAGCGTATAAAACAGTTTTCGATTTAAGTTGTGAATTTAAATTAATACTATCTTTTTCTAAGGAAGTATTTAAAGATATTATATCATCGGTAAGCTTATTAGAAAACTTAGTGTATTGCTTTAGATATTTCAAACGCATATACGCTTGATTAAAATCTTTTGATGAGAGAATAAATACTAAATTCTTCTTAGAAGATTTATGTAACCACGAATTATAAATTATTGCAGCATATTGCTTCCTTAATATTTCAAGTCGCTTCTTAGAACGAGAAATTGCTTTCCTATTAGTAATTATATTACTATTTAGAATATTAATTTCAGATTGAATATTATTAACAAGAGCTTCTCTATTAGATATTTGTTTATTAACAAGATAGATCCCTTTGGAGGTAATATTCTTGTTTTTAGAAACTTGTTTTAAAAGATTATTAATCTTCACAATATCTCTATTAATATTTTTTCTTTCGTTCTTTAATTTAGAAACTGACTGAGAAAAAGAAATAGAGAAAGAAAAGATAAGAATAAATAAAAGTATATATCTAAGTTTTATAATCATTGCTTAATACGCTTATATTTTTTAGGAATTCTAAATGGAATACTAAGAGAATCTTCAAATTGAATACCACTATATTTGATATTACACTTTAGATTAGATTTCTTACTTTTAAAATCTAAATTAATAATTGATGGAAGAAGTTTAGTTTCGTATTTTTTATAATTGTCATACGAAATATTAATATTCCAATTATTATAAATATCAGTAATAAAGACTTTATGAATATTGAAAGTAACTGGATAAATAAAGACTTCTTGATTAAAAACTCTTCTATTACTTTTAGGAATTTTTTTAGAATTTATAAATCTTTTTTTCTTCCTTATATATTTGTTATCACTCATAAGAGATAATACATGATAGTTTGAATATCTATTTTTGTTATATCTCAATTTATGAACTACAGAATGATTAATTGCTTGTTCATAATTCATAAGTTTAGCAATTAAAAAAGATTGTACTAGATCGAAATTTACTTTTGTTCCTATTTTATCAGAAAGTTTTTCATATGAAATTACTGAATACTGTTTATGATATCTATCCATAAATGAAACAGAATCTTTAGCCATTCTTATTCTAACAACTTCAATACCTAAAGCAGCATTAAAAGACATCCAGATAGCACTATCTGAAATAAATCTAGCAGAACCATTAAATGAAGTTTTTTTACCATTAAAATCGTAAATCACTTTCATTCTTTTGACTTTTAGAGCTTTAAATTTAATAGAATTGTTAATAACTGTTTTAGCAATTTCTTTATTTGAAAGTTTTAATCTTTTCTCATTTCTAACAAAATCTACACTTGAGCTACAAGCAAATAGAGTAGATATTATAAATATCAGAACAAGGAATTTTGAAATCTTCATTATAACTATTTAAAATATTTTTCTTCTTTAATTTTTCTTTCTAATAATTTGGTAGACCCTGGTTTATTAAGAGCTTTATTCCAATATATTAAGGCATCTTTCTTCAAATTATTCATATAAAATATATCACCTAAATGTTCTAATACCTCACCTGAACTTGGTTCTTCAACATTTAATAATCTTTTCATATAAAACAATGCTTGTTTATATTTCTTCATTTTAAATAAAACCCAAGCATAAGTATCTAAATAAGTAGGATCATCTCCTTTAAGCGTTAAACATTTTTGAATCATTTTCTCAGCCTTATGAAGATTCTCAGATCTAAGAGACAGGTAATAACTATAATTATTAAGAACTCCAACTTCATCAGGAGAAATAGTTAAAACAGCATCAAAAACATTGAAAGCATCAGCTACTTTATTTAAACCATATAAAGCTTCACCTCTAAAAATTAGTAATTGCAAAGCATAAACTTTATTTTGAATATGTAGTCCTTCCATATTATCAAGCATCCTAATAATATCAGAATACCTTTCACTTATTAACAATGCTTGAGATTTTAATACATACGGCAAAATATGCTCAGGAAAAATATCTATTACTTTAGAAGTATGTATAAGTAAAGATGGATAATCGTCTATTTCACTATCTAATAAAATAAGACTTTCCCAATGTTTATATACATAAGGATTTAATTCACAAATCTTTATATAAATATCTCTAGCTTTATTAAATTTTTTAGAAAATCTATATAAATCAGCACTTAAAGCAAGATAGTATACATTTTCTGGATGTAAAGATATTAATTTATTAACAAGTTCTTGAATATAGGATTTTTCTATATCTAAATCTTCATTATTAACAAGCAAATTAATAAGATACTTCACCATAAAAGGAGAATCGATATTATCTTTTTCAACAGCTAAAGAAAGGTATTTTTTATATGAAATAATATCTAATTTCTTTTTATAAAAATCAGCCATGAAAAGATAAGGATAAGCATCTTTACTATTCAAATCGATAATCTTTTTATATATTTCCAAAGCTTCCTCTTCTTTGTTATTTTTTGAATAAAGGTTTGCTAAAAGGGCATAATATTCAAGATTTTTTGGATTTATCTTATATAATTTTTCTAATTCATTATTAATCTCATCGTAATACTTAAGATTAGATAAAATTTTAATTTTTAATAGAGATAAATTTAAAGAACTACCTCTTTCTTTTTCAATAAAATTATAGACTTTTAAAGCTTGTTTCCACTTTTT
The DNA here is from genome assembly GCA_022496785.1 of Marinilabiliaceae bacterium JC040. GTDB lineage: Bacteria > Bacteroidota > Bacteroidia > Bacteroidales > Marinifilaceae > SNAP01. The sequence goes on from SNAP01000001.1 coordinate 283,683, forward strand.
AAAATCTGAAAAATACGAAGCTTCTAGGTATAAAATACTTATATCTTCATTATTTTCGGTATAAAGGGAATGCAATACTTTACAGGAATTAAAGATCTTCTCTCTTTTATAATATAAACGAGAAAGTTCTAATTTATACCACCTATTATTATTGTTGTAATATACAGCATCTTCTAGATAAGAAATAGCTTTCTTTATTTCATTACTTGAATAATATATTGAGGCTAATTCACCTCTTACTGCTGCACTAGATTTATCAATTTTTAGACATTTCTTAAACCATTTAATAGCTAATTTATTATTACCTATTAATTTGTATTTAAGAGCTTCTATAAAAGCAAAATCAAAATTATTTATTTGCTTTTTAGATAATATATTTTCTTTTTCCGTTTTGCTTTTAAATATATGAATATCACCAGCATTTATATTTGAAAAAGAAATTAACAACAATAATAATAGTAGGTATTTATGCATTATAAAATTTAAAACATTATTCAATAGTAGAATAATCACTAATACTTAAATCTAATTTTTTATTCTTAACTGAAGATGAAGTTCCTAACATTGAATTGTCAATAACTGAATTTTCGATTATTATTTCATCTTGTAAAATAGAATTTGTTATAACAGAAGAACTAATAGAAGAACCTTCACCAATTGATACATAAGGACCAACTATCGAATTTTCCAATTTAACATTCTCACCTATATAACATGGTTCAATAATTAAAGAGTTATTAGCAGTATAGTTGTCAGAAACTAATTTATCATTTTTATGATATTCTAATACTCTTTGATTTGTATTTACAGTAGCATTTTTATTACCACAATCCATCCATTCAATAACCTGACCAGGTTTAAATATCTTGCCCTTGTTCTTCATATTCTCAAGAACATTAGTTAATTGATATTCACCATTTTCTTTTAGATTATTGTCAATAATATATTTGATCTCATTTCTTAGATTCTCACCATCTTTAAAATAGTAAATACCTATTATTGCTAAATCTGAAACAAAATCTTTTGGTTTTTCAACAAAGTCTGTAATACAATTATTATTATCAATTTTAACAACACCAAAAGCAGAAGGATCTTCAACTTTCTGTACCCAAATAACAGAATCAGCTTCTTTCTCTAGTTTAAAATCTGCTTTAAAAATAGTATCAGCAAATGCAACAATAACATTTCCAGATAAAGATTGTTCAGCCATATAAATAGCATGAGCAGTACCTAAGGCTTCATTTTGATAGTATATAGAACCTTTAGAATCTAGAGAAGATGCTATATTTAATAATTCATTCTCAACATCTTTACCAAAATCTCCAATTATAAAAGCAATCTCTTCTATTTTTTCATTAGAAACTTTAGCAATCTCTTCTACTAATCTTCTTACAATTGTTTTACCAGCAACTTTAATTAATGGTTTTGGCACAGTAAGAGTATGAGGACGCATCCTTTTACCCATACCAGCCATAGGTATAATTATTTTCATATGTATATTTTTTTATTTTCCTGTATGACCAAATCCTCCTTCACCACGAATAGTATCGGAAAGATTCTCAACTTCTTCTAGTTCAACCATCTCTACTTTATTAATAACCATCTGACAAACTCTATCGCCATTGTTAATAACAACAGATTCATTCGATAAATTTATTAATATTATACCAATTTCACCTCTATAATCTGCATCAATTGTACCTGGTGTGTTTAAAACAGAAATTCCTTGTTTTAAAGCCATACCACTTCTTGGACGTATTTGAGCTTCATAACCATTAGGTAATTCAATAAATAATCCAGTTGGAACTAGAGTTCTTTCAAGTGGCTTAAGTGTAATTGAATCAGAAATATTTGCTTTCAAATCCATACCAGCAGACATAAGAGTCTTATATTCAGGAAGACTATGATTCGATTTATTAACAATTTTTACTTTCATAAATAAACTTATTAGTATTATTAAATATAATTAGATATTATCTTTTAAATATAAAAAGTTTCTCTTTGTACAGAACTAAGATTACAAAAAGAATTAATAATGGCGTTTTAATAAACATTTTTAACCATACATTATCTAGATTGATATACCGACTTAAAAAGAAAATTATTAATGCTGAACAAAAATAAAATGCAATTCTTTTGATATTGTAATTTATAGGATAATATTTCTGTCCTAAAAGATAAGAAATCAAAGCCATTGTGAAAAAACAAAAGAATAAGGCATATGCACATCCCATATATCCAAATTTTGGTATTAATAGAATATTAAGACTAATTGTAACCACAGAGCCAATTAGAGCCATTATAGCGCCAAAATAAGTTTTATCTGATAATTTGTACCAAAGAGATAAAGAATAGTAAATACCGCTAAATAAATTAGCTAATAATACCCATGGAAGAATAACAACACCTTCGTGATAATCTTTATCAATGAAAAAGATTAATTTATCTATGTAGAACATGACAGCTAAGAAAACAAAAAGTCCAAAAGCTGTAAATAAATTTAGAACTTGAATATATACTTTATTAGAATCTTTTCCTTTGTTTAAAGAAAAGAAAAATGGCTCAAAAGCAAATCTAAATGCTTGAACAAATAAAGTAATTATAACAGCAAGTTTAATATTAGCTCCATAAATTCCAGTTAATTTAATTGCTTCATCACTGTTTAAAAGATATGGTAATAAAATTTTATCTAGATTTAGATTAATCATTCCAGCAATACTTACTACAAGTATAGGTAAAGAATACTTAAGGACTTTTCTATAAAATTTTAAAGAGAAATTAAATTTTTCATCAAAAAATTCAGGTATCAGAAGTATAAAAGTTAAAATACTAGAAAGTAAAAAAGAAACAAAAATATAACCTATACCATAATTAATATCAAAAATAGGAATATCAATATTAAAGTGATTTTCTATAAAAGGGAAAAAAACTAAAAATAAAAGATTAAATAAAATATTAGAAACTATATTAAGAGATCTAATTATAGCAAAACGTTTTGCTTTAGATTTCAATCGTAATTTTGCAAATGGAATACTACAAATAGCATCTAATATTAGAACTAAAGCCATAAATACAATCCATTCTTTTTGTATTTCAAGATTTAGGAAATTTAATATATTATCTAAATTCAAACATATTAAACTTAGGAATATTCCTGAAGTGACAAATAAAGATGAAACAATAGTACCAAATACAGAATCATCTTTATTCTTACTTGCAAACCTAAAATAACCAGTTTCCATACCATAGGTAAGTAAAGCTAAAAGAACAGCATTGTAAGCCATGATAGTTACAACAACTCCATATTTTTCAGGAGCAAATATGGAAGTATAAAGTGGAACTAATAACCAATTTAAAAATCTAGCTACAATTGTAGGTATTCCATAAATGACAGTTTCACTAGCTAGTTTTTTTAGAGGATTCATATATTCTGTTTCAATTAAATTATCACAATTCAAAAGTCGTACTTTTTTATCTTTCGAACAAATAATGTTTTAAACAACTTATTATCTCTATTCTTATTAATTAATTTATAATAGAAAGAAATATATAAGAATAATAAGGGTTGTTAATACTGTTAATAGAAAATTTGAAAAAGTTTGTTTTATAACTTATTAAAAAAATCCCAAGACTTATTTACAAGTTATTAATATCATAAATACTTGATAATATGGATAATTCTTATACTTATTAACAGCTGTTATTAAACTATTTTGTTATAAAATAAAAAGTAATTTTATACTCTAAATCTGTTAAGTATTTGTTATGTATTTTTTAATTAAAAATAATAACTTAATTAACACCTGTATTGATTTTTTTCTAATAGAATTTATACTTGAATAAAAGTACAAAAGTTATTATTATTTGTGCTTTAGTTTTAACAGGTTTATTAACATGATTTGTTGATTATATTTTAGATAAAAATGGCATTTAGATACTTATATTTTAAAATAAGATAGTAAAAAAGGCTTGTAATATTACGATTCTAAAAATCGATATTACAAGCCCTTTATATAGTAAATTCTAATATATTAGATATATCTATTATGAATTTTTTATCTTATTAATTATAGAAGTGGAAGAAAATCCTTCAATAAAATCAAGTGTTTCCACTCTTCCTCCATTATTAATTACAATATCAGATCCAACAATGTCTTTTACATCATAATCACTTCCTTTAACTAATATATTTGGTTTAAGAAAGTTTATTAATTCATATGGAGTATCTTCATTAAAAAGAATTACAGCATCTACAAATGAAAATGAAGCCAATAATAAAGCTCTAGAGTCTTCATCATTTATAGGCCTTGTTTCACCTTTTAATGCTTTTACAGATTTATCAGTGTTTAAACCAATAATTAGTCTATCTCCTTTATCTTTTGCTTTAGAAAGATAATCAATATGTCCACGATGAACTATATCGAAACATCCGTTAGTAAAAACAATCTGTTCTCCTTTAAAATTCCATAGGTTAATTTTTTGAGAAATAGATTCCCAATCTTTAACTATTTTATTTTCTACAAAATCTAATTGATTCATTTAAATAATACTATTAGTTTCTGTATTAGGAAATACAAGTTGAGGTTTGTGTGATTTAGCTTCTTCGAATTCCATAGAAGCATAAGAAATTATAATAACAACATCGCCTACTGCACATTTTCTTGCTGCTGGACCATTTAAACAAACAACTCCAGAATTTCTTTCACCTTTAATAACGTAAGTTTCTAAACGTTCTCCGTTATTAACATTTACAATTTGTACTTTTTCATTTTCAATAATGTTAGCAGCATCCATTAGATCTTCATCAATTGTAATACTTCCTACATATTGCAAATTGGCTTCTGTTACAGAAACCTTATGAATTTTTGATTTTACAACTTCAATATACATTTTCTTCTTACTTAAAAGTAATATTATCAATTAACCTTACATTACCAGCTTGTACTGTAATACATCCTACTACACCATTATGGTTTTCGAATTTATCAACAGGTTGTAGAGTATCTTCATCGATAATTTTGAAATATTCAACTTCAAGATATTGGTTAGAATTAATTTCATTAATAACCCATTCTTCAATATCTTTTACATTTTTATCGCCAACAAATGTAGATGCTTTTTTTAAACTAGCATGAATTATTGGAGCATTTTTTCTATGCTCTATAGTTAAAAGTGCATTTCTTGAACTTTTTGCAAGTCCGTCACTTTCTCTAATAATAGGACATTTAACTATCTCAGTATCAGATTTAATAATTTTTACTAATTGTTTTATAATTGCAACTTGTTGGAAATCTTTCATTCCAAAATATGCTTTATTAGCTGGAATTAATGTTAGTAATTTACTAACAATCTGACCAACACCATTGAAGTGACCTGGTCTATTTGCTCCTTCCATAACAGTGTCAAGATATCCAAAATCAAAGATTCTATTATCAGGTTCTGGATATATTTCTTCAACAGAAGGTGTAAACACGTATGAACAACCAGCTTCTTTAAGTAACTGAAGGTCGTTTTCTAATGTTCTTGGGTATGTTTCAAGATCTTTTGAATTGTTAAACTGAGTTGGATTAACAAAGATTGAAACAAAGATTACATCATTATCTTTTAATGCTTCTTTAACTAAGGAAAGATGTCCTTCATGAAGGGCTCCCATAGTAGGTACTAATCCTATGCTTTTGCCTTCTTTTTTGCATTGATTAATACTAGCTACTAATTCCCGTTTGTTATTAATAACTTCCATTAGTTTTATTTGTATAGTTTATGTATATCTGAATATATCGAACTAAGGGCATTTATTAGTTCCATTCGAGTGATACTTTCTCTCATTATTATAATGATAGTATCATCTCCTGCAATAGTTCCTAAAATTTCGAAATAATTTTCATTATCTATTAATGCTGTAACAGCATTAGCATAACCAGATAAAGTTTTTAAGACAGCAACATTGTTAGAGAATTCAATACTGATGATTGCATCTGTAACGTGACCAGCTACTTTTTCTTCTTTCTGAGAATTAGGTATTTTAGAAGGCACTACATAAATATATCCTCTTTCTTCATCAGGAATCTTACCTACTTTTAGAGTTTTTAAGTCTCTTGATAAAGTAGATTGTGTTGCTTCTATACCAACATCTTTTAGTTTTTTTAGCAACTCTTCTTGAGAACTAATTCTATGTTCCTCTATCATTTGCTTGATAGAGATAAGTCTTTTAGTTTTATTTCTCATTGTTATATTATTAAAATGGTCTCTTTAAATTGCAATCAATAATTATATAATATTCTAATTTATAGCAATTTTATCTACTCTTCTTTGGTGTCTACCACCTTCAAAATCTGTGTTTAAGAAAGTATCAGCAATTTCTTGTGCTTTCTCATATGAAATAAATCTTGCAGGCATTCCACAAACATTTGCATCATTATGTTGACGGGCAAGTGCTGAAATTTCAACTTCCCAACATAAAGCACATCTTACTGCTTGATGTTTATTTGCACACATAGATATTCCATTACCACTACCACAAATAGTAAATCCAATTTCATATTCTTTATTTTCAATAGAATATGCTAAAGGATGAGCAGTATCTGGATAATCCATACTCTCTTCAGAAAAACAACCAAAATCTTTAACTTCGTGTCCTAACTCTTTAAAATGTTTAACAAGTTTTTCTTTGTATTCATATCCTGCATGATCACATGCTATAGCAATTTTCTTCATTCTTGATGATTTTTATTTAAATATTGGTGGACAAATTTATACAATTAGTTTATAACCTTTACCGTGAACATTGATAATTTCAATGCTATTTTCTTTTTTAAGATGCTTTCTTAATTTAGTAATATACACATCCATAGTACGTACATTTAAGAAATGATCATCATTCCAGATAGTTTTTAAAGCTATTTCTCTTTCAAGAACTTTATTTGCATTTATGCATAGAAGATATAGTAATTCACATTCTTTAGTTGTTAATTTATCTTCGTGTCCATCTTCTGAAATTAAAACTTGTTTATTTGAATCAAAAGTAAGAGATCCAAGAGTGAAAGTTTTCTTCTCTATATTTGTGTTATTATTATATACACGACGTCTAATTGTTTCAATACGTGCTATAAGTTCTTCTATATTAAAAGGTTTTGTGATATAGTCATCACCACCAATTGATAATCCTTCCACAACATCTTCTTTTTGACCTTTAGCTGTTAAAAAGATTATAGGAATTTCAATGTTTGAAGAACGTATTTCTTTAGCTACTGTAAATCCATCCTTTTTAGGCATCATTACATCTAAAATACAGAAATCAAATTCTCCTTCTTGGTATGTTTCAATCGCCTCTTCTCCGTCTGTACAAAGAGTAACATCGTACGATTTTGCATTTAAATACTCTCTTAAAAGCATACCTAAATTTTTATCATCTTCTGCTAAAAGAAGTCTTAATTTATCGTCCATAATGATTTAATTTATATGTATTTGTTGGAATCTTATTTAATTACAATTTTTGCTCAAAGGTAGTATTATTTTGAAAATACTTCCCTTTCCGTAAGAACTATCCACTTTGACCTCTCCTCCATGTATTTCAGTTATCTTTTTCACATATGAAAGTCCTAATCCAAAACCTTTAACATTGTGAACATTTCCTGTCGATACTCTAAAGAATCTTTCAAATATCATTTTTTGATCTTTCTTATTTATTCCAATACCATTGTCTTGTACTGAAATTTGTATTTTATCTTGTATATTTTGAGTAAAGATTTTAATCTTAGGCTCTCCTTCACAGTATTTTAGCGCATTATCAAGCAAATTAGTAATAATATTTGAAAGATGAACAATATCGCAATACACTAAATCTTTTCTTGCATGAATAGCTATATCTAAATCTCCTCCTTTATCTCTAACTTTTAGTGAAAATCTAGAACTTAATTCATTAACAACAGTATTTACATTAACATCTTTCTTCTTTAATTTCAATCTAGATTCTGTAAATACAGCCATTTGTAAGACCTTTTCAATCTGATTTGTTAGACGATTACTTTCTTCTCGAATTATATTTGATATACTTTCAATACCTGCTTGTGAATTATTAACACTTGAATCTTTTAGCATTTGTGATGCTAATGAAATAGTTGAAATAGGAGTTTTTAACTCGTGAGTCATATTGTTAATAAAGTCATTCTTTATTGTTGATAAACGTTTTTGTTTAAAAATCACGTAAATTGTGATTGTACAAGACATCAGTAATACTATACAAGTAATTAAAGATGGTAAAAGCATAAAGAATGATGTTGCAAGTATCTGACTTCTAGTAGGAAAGATTAAATGTAATGTGCTACTATTCTTTATAATATTGCTTGGATTTAATCTCCTTTTATATCTGTATTTTGTATTTTGATTTATATATCCATCAGAAATATCTATATAGTTTCTCCCTTTTTTAATAGCAAATTCAAATACTATATCAATCCCATTCTCTTCTAATACATTTGATATTAAAGATTTTGTATCAATATTCTTAATTATTTTCTTAAGTGAGATCTTTGAATTATTAACATCTTTAAGAATCTTATTAAATAAATCAGCATCTTGATGTTTACTGATAAGTTTTGTAGTAAGCTTGATATTCTCTTGATTCCTTGAATTACCTATTGGTTTGTTTATATAATCAAATGGTGAATCTTTCTCAAAGATATTATAATATGATTGATTTGAATTTCTGGAACTATCATATAATGAACGATATAATGCAAATTTATCTTCATTATTATCTTCTTTTATATTGTCAGGATTTCCTGTATTTCTATATAAAGATTCTTGTATTTTATTTAGACTAATAAGATAATTAATCTTATTTACTATCTCATCTAAAGATACATTTACAGAATGTGTAAATTGTTCATTTCTAATTTTCCCTGCAGAAATAAAATACTGTGTTTGTATTGTTATTAAGGATATTAAAGCTACTCCCATAACAATTGCTAGTATTATTATATTTTTTCTACTCATTTATATTGTGTTTATTATTATGCAATTATTTCTTTTTATAAGGAATAATATTGAAATTCAGAATTATATCAAATATAATTGCAACTATTATATATGGAATAACATCCTTATTAAAGGCAAAAATAATTACTGTTATTGTTAGAAATAGAGCAGAAATAAATTTTAATATTTCCCATACTTTAAAATTTAATATAGATTTATAATCAATCTTTATAAATCTATATGCTGAATTTATAAGTAAACCAGCGCATATTAATAAAGCTCCTTTTTCATTTCCTTGATATAATAGTAAACCACCGACAACAAATAATATTGTAGCAAGTGAATAAAAATATTTTACGAATGATTTCATTTTAAAATAATGTGTTTTGTTTGTCAGATATATTTACTTTTCCTAGATGTTTATATGCTGTGTCAGTTATTTCTCTTCCCCTTGGTGTTCGTTTTATTAATCCTTCTTTTATTAAGTATGGTTCATACACTTCTTCAATTGTTCCGGCATCTTCACCTACAGCGGTTGCAATTGTTGATATCCCAACAGGTCCTCCATTAAATTTATCAATAATAGTTAAAAGAATTTTATTATCCATAATATCAAGACCAAATCTATCTATATTTAGTGCTTCAAGAGCATATAAAGCAATATCTCTTTCAATTGAGCCATTTCCTTTAACCATTGCGAAATCTCTTACTCTCCTTAGTAAAGAGTTAGCAATTCTTGGTGTTCCTCTACTTCTTGTAGCTATTTCTATTGCAGCTTGTGATGTAATATTAGTATCTAATATTTTAGCTGATCTTGAGATAATTGTTGAAATAATCTTAGAGTCGTAGTATTCTAAGTGGCAATTTATACCAAATCTTGCTCTTAATGGACTTGTTAATAAACCAGATCTTGTTGTTGCACCTATTAATGTAAATGGGTTTAATTCTATTTGAACAGATCTAGCTGCAGGACCTTTATCAATCATTATATCTATCTTATAATCTTCCATAGCAGAATATAGATATTCTTCTACGATTGGTGATAAACGATGTATCTCATCAATAAATAAAACATCATTTTCTTCAAGATTGGTTAATAAACCTGCTAAATCTCCTGGCTTTTCTAGAACTGGGCCAGAAGTTACTTTAAAGCCTACATTTAATTCGTTAGCAATAATATTAGAAAGAGTTGTTTTCCCTAATCCGGGAGGTCCATAAAGCAAAGTATGATCTAATGCTTCACCCCTCATTCGAGCAGCTTGTACAAATATTTTTAGATTATCAACAATCTTTTCTTGACCGTTAAAATCATTAAATTCTAGAGGACGAAGAGCTTTATCAAACTCTTTATCTTTAATTTGCGTTGTTCTAGGGTTAAACTCTTCCATTGAAATAATATTTTATGCAAAGATAAGAAATTTACATACAATCTAATTTCTTTAGACTTATACACTTATAATTTTCTAAAGATAATTGATATTTATATATATCCTATTTATATATCTGATCTTTAGTTATTTATTTACACAAAATAAAAAAGGGATGTCAATTGACATCCCTTTTAATAGTATATAAGTTGAACTTATTTTACTTCTTTTCTTACTGAATAACTGATTTTCAAAGCTGACGCTTTTCTTAATTCTTGTTTTATATCAGTAACAATACCCATTTTGGTAGCTGCATCTGCTTTTAAAGAAACAGTCATCTTATTTCTGTCCTCTTCTTTTCTAGCTTCACGTTCTGATGCTATGAAAGAACCAACAGCCGATACTGAAGATATTTGGTCATTCATTTGAATAACTGGTTCAGTACCAAAGTTCTTTTGGAATTGAGCTTTTGGTTTTCCAACATAAATTGTACTAACTAAAGATTTCTTTTCCAATTTAGTAACCTGTACTGCTTGAGGTAGTTTGTTTGATACTTTTAATTCTACTTCTCTCATAGTCGTACTAACCATGAAGAAGAATAATAGCATAAAAACAATATCAGGAAGAGACGCTGTTGAAATAGCAGGTGTTTCTTTTCCACCATCTTTTTTAAACTTTGCCATATTATTTTCCTCCCATTTTTTTAGGTTCTGCCTCAGAAACTGCAGTTGGTACTAGTTTCTTAATAGCTTCTTGTTGCTCTTCGTTAAGGTCTGCAAAAGTTTTACCCCAATTTGCCATAGATACTTCATCTTTTAACTCAACAAATGCTGTAGCTAAAACATCTTGTACTTTTATATACATTTCATATGAAGTACCAACATCACTTTGAAGTGATACAACACCTTTTGATACAGCTTTTCTACCAAGTAGTGGAATATCTTTGAATTTCTTCTCAGATAAATTTTTATCATCATTTGGATTTGTAATAAATTCTTTGACTTTGTCTTTTAATCTACTAATATCCATTTGATTTCCACCTACTTGAAGTAAGTTTGTATAGTTAATCCTTACCAGTAAAACATTACGTGGTTTAGATTTTGGTGCATTTTTGATATCCTGATTTTCAGGAATTGGAGGTAATTTTCTGTAGATACCCGAATCAACATCCATTGTTGTTGTTACTAAAAAGAAAACAAGCAACAAGAATGCAATATCTGCCGTTGAACTGGCATTTACTTCTGGTGTTTTTCTTGCCATAATAATTTAATTTTATGTACTATCTACAGTTAATTTTATCTAAACTTTTTAATAATTTCTGTAGTAATTATTGATAAGATTGCTCCAATTCCTAAGAAATAAGTTAGATAAAGAATTGTATCTGCAAACTTTAAAGTTGATTCTACATTACCTGTACCTGTATAACCAGGCATCTCAAGTGGTGTACCATCTGACATAGAGTATCCTATAGCAATAAAAATACCTACTACTACAAGACCTATAATTGTTTTCTTAGCTTCTTTAATATTTGTTAAGAAGTTAAAGATTCCGAATATAACAGCAGCAGCTGTAGCAACTCCGAATAATATATATGCCCAAATAATCATTTCATCTGTATGTACTGGTGTTTCATGCACTTGGTCTGGTACAAGACCGCCTGCATAGAATAATACCATTAACACACCTGTAATGATGAACATTCCTATTGTGGCAATATTTAAATATTTAGCCAATTTATTCATATCGAATTATTTTTTTGCGTTGTGATCAACAATAATATCTAATAAAGATACTGAAGCATCTTCCATTTTATTAACAATAGTATCAACTTTAGATACACAGTAGTTATAAAATACTTGAAGAATCATTGCAACGATAAGTCCTGATACTGTTGTAATCAAGGCAACTTTAATACCACCAGCAACTACTGTTGGGTTGATATCACCTGCAGCTTGAATTTGGTCGAATGCACTAATCATACCGATTACTGTACCCATAAATCCTAACATAGGAGCTAAAGCAATAAATAATGATAACCAAGAAAGACCTTTTTCTAATAATCCCATTTGTACAGAACCGTAAGAAATAATAGATTTCTCAACAACTTCAATACCTTGGTCGAAACGATCTAAACCTTGATAGAATATTGAGGCAACTGGTCCTCTTTTGTTTCTACATACTTCTTTTGCAGCATCAACACCACCTGTATTAAGAGCTTCTTCTACAGCAGCTAATAATTTTTTAGTGTTAGTACTTGACAAGTTTAAGTAAATAACTCTTTCAATTGCAATTGCAAGTCCGAAGATAAGAGCTAAGATTACAAAACTCATGAAATCTGCACCACCTTCGATGAATTTTCTTTTTACTTGAGCGTGAAAAGATGTACTTTCAATCTCATCTAAATCATCTTCTCCTTCTGTTACTGCTGTTTGATCAGCATTTTCAGTTGTTTGTTCAACATTTTCTTGATTAGCTGTTGTAGCTGTTTCTTCCTGAGCTACTGAATCGTATGACGCTCCTAAAGAAAGCATCGCGAAAACTGCTATTAAAGCCATTAATTTTTTCATGGTCTGTTTAACTAATTTTGTTATACTTAAATTTATTTCTAACTAATTGATTTATAATATGTTCTAATATCAATTCTATATATGAGTCAAATGCTAATATTGACTTTCAGTGCACCAAATTACAAAAAAATTGTTAAAAATTACTATTGCAGTGACTTATTTCTCCTTTTAATGAGACTTTTAAGTCTTTTTTGATGTCTTCTATCTTATTATATTTCCCTAAAAGGAACATGAGTTTTGTAACAGCAGCTTCAATAGTAGTATCAAACCCACTCATAACTCCAATATTTAATAATTCTAGGCTTGTTTCGTATCTTCCCATATCAACTCTACCTGCCTGACACTGAGTTACATTGTACACTATTATACCTTTCGAAATAGCCTCCTTCATCTTATCAATAAACCACTGTTCAGTTGGAGCATTACCTGCTCCATAAGTCTCAATTATTATTGCTTTTAAGTCCTTTATTCCGATAATTGCATCTACTTGAGATTCATTAATTCCAGGGAAAATTTTAAGAATTGCAATATTTGTGTTAAAATTTGTACATATACTAATTTTATCATTTTTAACATTTATATCCTTTATTGCAGCTTTATTGTAGTGTATATGTATTCCAACTTTTGCTAAATATGGGTAGTTATGCGAACTGAATGCATTAAAATGTTCTGCAGTGAATTTTGTTGTTCTATTACCTCTGTATAATTTTTCTCCAAAATATAGGCAAACTTCAGGAACTATAGCTTGATTATTTTCTTTGCTACCAGCAATTTCAATGGCTGTAATCAAATTTTCTTTACCGTCAGTTCTTATTTTTCCAATAGGTAATTGAGATCCTGTTAAAACTATAGGCTTATTTAAACCGTCAATCATAAAACTTAATGCAGATGCTGTATAGGCCATAGTATCTGTCCCATGTAAAATTACAAAACCATCATACTGATTGTATTTTTCTTTTATAATTTCACATAGTTTAATCCAAACGGTTGGTTTTATATTTGAAGAATCTATTAAGTTTTCAAATATCAGCGTTTCTATTGGAAAGTCGAATTCATTGATTTCTGGAACTTCTTTAGCTATTTCTTCGAAACTAAATGGACATAAACTACCTGTAATTGGATCATTCATCATTCCAATTGTTCCACCAGTGTAAATAATTAATACTCCTTTATTTTCCATATTTATAACCTATATATTAAATAATTGTTTTGCATTAGCACTCGTAATTTCTCCTATCTTTTCTGAATCTAAGGAATAAACAGATTGAAGTTCTTCAGCAACTTTTACTATATATGAACTCTCATTCCTTTTTCCTCTATAAGGTACAGGAGCTAGATAAGGAGAATCTGTTTCAAGTATAATATTATTGATATCTATATTTCTTAGAATATCTCTAAGATCTGAATTTTTAAAAGTACAAACACCACCTATTCCTAAATATAAACCACAATCAATAATTTCTTTTGCCTGTTCTAGATTTCCTGTAAAGCAATGTACTACACCTTTTAGATGTTTATCTTTATATTTTTTTAGCATATTTATGCTATCTTCAAAAGCTTCTCTAACGTGGATACAAATTGGCAAATCATATTTAAGTGCTAACTTTATTTGGTATTCAAAAGCTTCTATTTGTTCTTCTTTATATTTTGTATCCCAATAATAGTCTAAGCCTGTTTCTCCTACTCCTATATATGAGTTTTGTGAAATCTTTCTATTTATAATATCTAATTCTTCAAGATAGTTTTCTTTTACGTCAGAAGGATGGAGCCCAATCATAGGATAAAAATAATTAGGATCTTTATTTACTAGAGTTTCTAATTTTGGTCTTTCAACAGATGAAATATCTGGTAAGATTATCTTTTTAATACCAGCATCTTTTGCTCTAATAATAACTTCATCTATATCATTATCAAAATCTTCTGAATATAAGTGTGAATGTGTATCTATATACATTGTTAATATTTGTATTTTTTGCTGGCCAAAGTACAAAAAAAAGCCGATGTATAAAACATCGGCTTTTTATATATTGTGAAGTCTCGTTATTAAACGTGACCTTGAGCAACCATTGCATCAGCAACTTTGATGAAACCACCAACGTTAGCACCTTTAACATAGTTGATTCTACCATCAGCACCTCTACCGTGTTTAACACAAGTATCGTGGATGTCTTTCATAATTCTACCAAGTTTCTCATCAACTTCTTCAGCAGTCCAGTTATATCTCATTGAGTTTTGAGACATTTCAAGACCAGATACAGCTACACCACCTGCGTTTGCAGCTTTACCAGGAGCAAATACACAGTTTTCAACAGCGTAAGTAACTGCTTCTGCAGTACAACCCATATTTGAAGTCTCGATGATGTATTTACAACCGTTTGCAACAAGTTGTTTAGCATCTTCAAGATTAAGCTCATTTTGAATAGCAGAAGGGAATGCCATATCAACTTTAGCTTCCCAAGGTTTTTTACCAGCGAAGAATTTAGCACCAAACTTCTCAGCGTAAGGAGCAACTACGTCATTGTTAGTAGCACGTAACTCTAACATGTAGTCAATTTTCTCTTGGTTGAAACCTTCTTCATCTAAAATGTATCCATCAGGACCAGAAATAGTAACAACTTTAGCACCAAGTTCTGTTAATTTAGTAACAGCACCCCAAGCTACGTTACCGAAACCTGAAATAGCAACTCTTTTACCTTTGATAGTATCATTATGAGCAGCTAATACGTGATTAGCGAAGTATGATGTACCGAAACCTGTAGCTTCAGGACGTACTAAAGAACCACCGAACTCAAGACCTTTACCAGTTAATACACCAGTAAATTCGTTACGGATTCTTTTGTATTGTCCAAATAAGTAACCGATTTCACGACCACCAACACCTATATCACCAGCTGGTACGTCAGTGTTAGGACCAATATGTTTACATAACTCAGTCATGAATGATTGGCAGAAACGCATAATTTCGTTATCTGATCTACCTTTTGCGTTGAAATCAGATCCACCTTTACCACCACCCATTGGAAGAGTAGTTAATGAGTTTTTAAAAGTTTGTTCGAAACCTAAGAATTTAAGAACAGATAATGTTACAGTTGGGTGAAATCTTAAACCACCTTTGTAAGGTCCAATAGCGCTATTGAACTCAACACGGTAACCACGGTTGATTTCTACTTCACCTTGATCGTTGATCCAAGGTACTCTGAACATGATAGTTCTTTCTGGTTCACACATTTTCTCAAGAATCTTGTTTTCTTGATATTTTGGGTTTGCAAGGTATGCATCCCATACTGTTTCTACAACTTCCTGAACAGCTTGGTGAAATTCAGCTTCCCCAGGTGTTCTAGCCTCAAGGGCTTCTAGGAATTCATTCATATTTGCTTCCATGTCTTTATAAAAAAATTTAGTGTTATTTATTCTTGAAACACGGCTCAAATGTATATATTTTTTACAAAACAAAGCATGTTAATCCTTTTTTTTTGCAATTTATTATATAATAATCATATTTCACTTTTATTTGTTCAAATAATTGGCTTTTTCACTTGCAATTCATTAGCTTTAAAATTTCTCTAAATTTCTTTTGTATACTTATTACCTGGTAAGCTAGTAATTAAATTTTTTAACTCTAATATTAAAAGAATAGAAGATAATCTAGAAATTGGTATTTTAGTTGTTATGTTTAACTCATTTATAGAGATCTTTTCTTTATCACAAACAATGTCGTATACTGTTTTTTCTTCATCAGTTAAATCCATTTCAGGTATAGATAATTGCTCATAAGCTTCTTTTTCTCTTTCCCAACCCATTATCTTTTTAACATCATCTGCATTTTCAATTAAATTTGCTCTTTGATTTTTTATTAACAAGTTACATCCTTCAGAATATTTATCTCCTATTCTTCCTGGAATAGCGCATAATTCTCTTGAATAATCGTTTGCTAGTGCTGCGGTAATCATACTTCCTCCTTTATGTGCAGACTCTACAACAATTACAATATCTGAAAGTCCAGCTATTATTCTATTTCTTTTTAGAAAGTTATGAGGCTCAGCGAAATTATGTGTTGTGAAATCGCTTAATACAGCTCCACCACATTCAACCATTTCACGAGCAATATTTTTATGTGCTGCTGGATACAATTGATTTAATCCATGAGCTACCACACCTATTGTTCGTATGTTATTATCAAGAGCTGCCTTATGAGATGCAACATCTACCCCATAGGCTAGGCCACTTACTATCACAATTTCATCTTTTAAATCTTTAAATCCACTAACAATCTTATTACACATTTGTTTTCCGTAAGATGTTATTTTACGAGTTCCAACCATTGAAACATACTTCTTATCGTTAAGATCAATATCACCTTTACAATATATTACAAGAGGAGAATCTGGACATTCCTTTAATCGATAAGGATATTCATAAGAAGAGTCACTTATTATTCTAATATCATTTTTTATACAAAATTCAATCTCTTTATCGGCTTTTGAAAGAGCTTCTTCTCGTTTTATAATATCATCTTTTAAATGTAATTTAAGTGCTAACGATTTAATATCTTTCTCAGATATTTCAAATAAAGTTTCTACAGATCCTATGCCTTCTATCAATTTATTTAAGATAGCAGGACCTATTCCTTTAATCATTGTAAGAGCTATCTTGTAGCGTATTTCATCGTCCATAAATCAAATATTTTCATTAATTTTGCTCTTATTCAAAGGTATGAAACAATTGCCTAATTATCTTATAAAAATTTAGTTAATTAAAAATGGAAACTCTTTCTTTTCCCATTATTTCTAAAGATATAAACCAATCTCTTAAAGATTATCTTAGCAAAAATCATTTCGATTTAATAGTCCTTTTATACGATAAAAACACTTATCAACATTGTAAACAAAAGCTAGATGAATCTTATTCTGTATACAATTTTAAAGAGATTATTGTAGAAAGTGAAGAAGATAATAAGAGTATAGAACAAGTTATAAACATTTGGAATAAACTAGATGTGTTTAGTGCTAGTAGAGCATCTCTTTTAATAAATGTAGGAGGTGGAATGATAACAGATATGGGTGGTTTTGCTGCATCTTGCTATAAAAGAGGTATTTCATTTATTAACATACCTACTAGTTTATTAGCTCAAGTAGACGCTTCTGTTGGTGGAAAGACAGGTATAAATTTCAATGGATTCAAGAATAATATCGGAGTTTTTAACAATGCAAAAAGAGTTTTTATAAATACTGATTTTTTAAGAACTCTAGATAAGAAACAAATACTATCTGGGTATGGTGAAATGTTAAAACACGGAATATTGTCAGATGAAGATTATTTAAACGACTTAATTAATTTTAATCTATCAACACTAAACTTTCAAGAATTAAATCTCTTAATAAATCAATCTATACACATCAAATATAAATTTGTTGAAGAAGATCCTAATGAATTAAATATTAGAAAGGCTTTAAACTTTGGACATACAATTGGTCATGCAATAGAATCTTATGCTATAAAGAATAATCTAGACATATTACATGGAGAAGCTGTTGCAATTGGAATTATTGCTGAATTATATTTATCTCATAAATATACAAATTTCCCAATAGAGATTTATACAAAAATTAGAAGCTATATTCGAAATATTTATCCTAGATTCACACTCCCAAATAATACTGATGAATTATTAATGTATATGAAGCATGATAAGAAAAATACTAATGATAAAATCAATTTTACTTTAATGCGAAATATTGGAGATTATACAATTGATAATTATTGTACTAAAGAAGATATTTTAAATAGCCTTAAACAAATATAGAATGAGTAAGAAAATTTTAAATAATATAGAAATAGAACTTCCAGCATCAAAAAGTATATCAAATAGAGTTCTTATTGTAAATGCAATATCTAATAGTTTTGAACCTATTGAAAATCTTTCAAATAGTGATGACACTAAAAGTATTTTTAACGTTCTATATTCAAATACTAACACTTTTGATGTTGGTGAAGGTGGTGCACCTATGAGATTCCTTACAGCATATCTATCTGGGATTGTTGGTAAGTGGATAATTAAAGGTTCAGAACGTCTTAACAAACGTCCAATTGCTCCTTTAGTTGAAGCTCTAAATAGCATTGGTGCTCAAATAACTTATCTTGAAGAAGAAGGATACCCTCCTTTGCAAATTATGGGTTCTAATATTATTGAAAAAGAAGTAAAAGTACCTGGAAATATTAGTTCTCAATTTATATCTGCACTTATACTTATTGCCCCTCGTTTAAAGGATGGTCTAAAAATTATTATAGAAGGAGAATGTGTATCAAAATCTTATATTAATATGACACTATCTCTTATTAAAGATTTTGGAATATCTTATACTTTTGTAAACAATGAGATAAGTATAAAACCTGGTGCGTATAAACAAATATCATACTCTATAGAATCTGACTGGACAGCTGCTTCATATATTTATAGTATTTTAGAAATAAGTGATAATAGAAATATTAGAATTAAACTAAATGGATTGAAACATATTTCTACTCAAGGAGATAAACATCAAGTTGAGTTATGGTCTAAATTAGGAATAAAAACCGCTTATACTAACAAAGGAGTATTCATCTCTAAGGAAAAAGATCCTGTAAAATCATTAAAATACAATTTTAGCGAAATGCCAGACTTGGTTCAAACTTTTGTAGTAGCATGTTGTCAACAAGGAGTTCAATTTGAATTTTCTGGTTTATCAACACTTGTTAATAAAGAAACCAACAGAATAGAGGCTTTGTGTAACGAACTTAAAAAGCTTGGATTTATTTTAGAGACAAACTCTACCGATTCTATTTCATGGAAAGGTGAAGGTGAGCTTGTTGATAAAGAAATTTCAATTGAAACATATAACGATCACAGAATGGCAATGTCTTTTGCTCCCCTACTTCAATTGTCTGAAAAGATATCAATTACCAATCCAAAAGTAGTTAGTAAATCTTTTCCAAACTTCTGGGAAGAGGTAGAGAAACTTAACATTGTTAATAAAAATAGAAACTAAATTATCTTTTACTGATAAAGAAATCTTTCACAATATCCGAACATTCTTTTTCTAAGATTCCATTTACAACTTCGGTTCTAGGATGAAGAATGTTCGGATCCCATTTACTATATCCTCTTTTCTCATCAGAAGCTCCATAAACAATTTTTGTTATTTGCGACCAAGCTAATGCTCCAGCACACATTGCACAAGGCTCTAGTGTAACGTAAAGAGTACAATCTTTAAGATATTTTCCTCCTAGATATTCTGCAGCAGAAGTAATTGCTTGCATTTCAGCATGGGCTGTTACGTCGTTTAATCGTTCAGTTAAATTATGTGCTTTAGCTATAATTCTATCTTTACACACAATAATCGCACCTACAGGAATTTCTCCTTCTTCAAAAGCAATTCTAGCCTCTTCTAAAGCTTTTTGCATGTATATTCTATCTTTCATTATTACTTATCTTTAAGTTCTAAAATACAAAAATACTATTTAAAAAGTAAAGAGTAAATAATATCAAAAAAGCTTAACTAAATATCTCATAATTAGAAAAATAATCTACCTTTGTAGCGAACTAATTAAATAACTTTAATTTATAATGCAAAGCATAGATACTTATAACTTTAAGGGGAAAAAAGCCCTTATTAGAGTAGATTTTAATGTTCCTCTGGACGATGAGTATAATATCACAGATGATACTCGTATAAAAGCAGCTCTTCCAACGATAGAGAAAATCCTTAATGATAACGGTTCTGTTATTTTGATGTCACATCTTGGACGTCCAAAAGGTGTAGAAGAAAGATTTTCTTTAAAGCACATAGTAAATCATATTTCTAAACTTACAGGTCGTACAGTAAATTTTGCCGAAGATTGTATAGGTGAAAAAACTTGTTCTATGGCTTGTGATTTGAAAGAAGGTGAAATATTATTGCTTGAGAATCTTCGTTTTCATCCTGAAGAAAAGAAAGGTGATGAAGAGTTTGCAAAGAAACTTGCAGATCTTGCTGATTGTTGGGTAAATGATGCATTTGGAACAGCACATAGAGCTCATGCTTCAACAGCTATTATTTCTAAATTCTTTCCAAATGATAAAATGTTTGGATATGTTATTAACAGTGAACTTGAATCTGTTGATAAGTTTATAAATAGCTCTGTTCAACCTGTTACTGCTATTATGGGAGGAGCAAAAGTATCTTCTAAAATTGGTATTATTAAAAATCTTATGAATAAGGTTGATAATATTATTATTGGTGGTGGAATGACTTTTACTTTTGTTAAAGCTATGGGTGGAAAAATTGGAAATTCTCTTGTTGAAGATGATAAATTGTTTGAAGCTCGTGAACTTCTGAAAGAGGCAAAAGAAAAAGGTGTGAATTTCATTATTTCAGTTGATGCTCTTTGCGGAGATAAATTCGATAATAATGCTAATACTAAAACTTTCTCTGTTCATGAAATTCCTGAAGGATGGATTGGATTAGATGCAGGAGATGAATCAATAAAGAATTTCAAAAATGTAATTGAAAATTCAAAAACTATTCTTTGGAATGGTCCTGTAGGTGTTTTCGAGATGCCTTCTTTCGAGAAAGGTACTAAAGAGGTTGCATATTCTGTAGCTGAAGCTACTTCTAACGGTGTATTCACTTTAATCGGTGGAGGCGATTCTGTTGCTGCAGCTAATCAATATGGTGTTGCAGATAAAGTAAGCTATGTTTCTACAGGTGGTGGTGCTCTTCTTGAATATATTGAAGGGAAAGAACTTCCTGGGATTGAAGCTATAAGAAAATAAATCTATACATTAGATATAAAAAAAGCTGTCAATATTAATTGACAGCTTTTTATTTATATGAATATTTTTAAATAATCATTCCAGCAGCAATTGTTTGATTTGTTGCTTCATTAATTAAAATCAAACTTCCTGATACTTTATTATCTTTATAAGAATCAGTAAATATTGGACTAGTAATTTTAATCTTTACTCTTGCAATATCATTCATTTCAATATTCTTATCAGATAAATCTTCTTCTAGAGTGTTGATATTTGTCTTATTAACAATCTCGCTAATCATACATTTCACTTCCTTAGTAGAATGTCTTAAAACATATTTCTGACGAAGAGCTAGTTTGCTTTCATTGAACCAACATAGCATAGCTTCTACTTCTTTTTCTACTTTTGGAATATTATTTGAAGGAACTATCATATCACCTCTTGAAATATCTATTTCATCTTCAAGGCAGATAGTTACAGATTCTCCATCATCAGCAGAATCCATATGTTCTTCAAATTTATTAATTTCTTTTATTTTTGAACTTAACATAGAAGGTAGAACCGTTACTTCTTCTCCTACTTTAAATTCTCCTCCTGCAATTCTTCCTGCATATCCTCTGTAATCAGGATACTCTTTAGTTTGAGGACGTACTACATATTGAATTGGGAAACGTGGAACATTATTCTTGCTAACATTCTTAATATCGATAGTCTCTAAAAGATTTAAGAATGTTGATCCATTAAACCATTCCATATTGCTTGACTTATCAACAACATTATCTCCTAATTTTGCTGATATTGGAATAATTGAATAATTATTAGCTCCAATTTTATTAGTTAGTTTATCAACATCTTCTGAAATTTTGTTGAAAACATCTTCTGAGTAATCAACTAAATCCATTTTGTTTATACAAAATAAGATGTGTTTCATATTCAAAAGAGATGCTATATATGAATGACGTATTGTTTGCTCAATTACTCCATTTCTTGCATCAATTAATATTACTGCAACTTCTGCTGTAGAAGCTCCTGTTACCATATTTCTAGTATATTGAATATGTCCTGGAGTATCTGCAATTATAAATTTTCTTTTTGGCGTTGAGAAATATCTATATGCTACATCAATAGTAATCCCTTGTTCTCTTTCTGCTTTTAATCCATCTGTTAGTAGGGCTAAATCTACCTCCTCTTTTCCTCTTCTTTTTGAAGATTCTGTAATAGATTCCATCTGATCTTCAAAGATCGATTTACTATCGTATAACAGTCTTCCAATAAGAGTACTTTTACCATCATCAACACTACCTGCAGTTGTAAATCGCAATAAACCTACTTCTGTATTATTATTTTCCATTTTATTATTATCAATTATGACTTAGAGTCATCATTACTAAAAATATCCTTCTTTTTTTCTATCCTCCATAGCTGCTTCCGATCTTTTATCATCGGCTCTTCCCCCTCTTTCTGTGATTCTTGATGCAGCAATCTCTGTTACAATGTCCTCTATTGTATCTGCTGTTGACAATGTAACTCCTGTACATGTAACGTCTCCAATAGTTCTACATCTAACATCTCTTTCAACAACTTCTTCCTCTTTCTTAAGTTCCATATATGGTGCAAAAGCTAACCATACTCCATCTCTATTAAAGACTTTTCTTTTGTGTGTATAGTATAAATTAGGAAGTTCAATACCTTCTTTCATTATATATTGCCAAACATCCAATTCTGTCCAATTACTTATAGGAAATACTCTAAAGTGTTCTCCCATGTTTTTTCTTCCATTAAAGATATTCCACAATTCTGGACGTTGATTTTTAGGATCCCACTGTCCAAACTCATCTCTGTGAGAAAAGAAACGTTCTTTAGCTCTAGCTTTTTCTTCATCTCTTCTTCCTCCACCTATGGCAGCATCGCATTTTAAATCTTCAAGTGCATCTAAAAGAGTTACTGTTTGCAATTTATTTCTACTTGCATTAATACCTTTTTCCTCTACACACTTACCTTCATTAATAGAATCTTGTACATATTTAACTATTAAATCACATCCAAGTTCCTTAGCCAAATTATCTCTATAGTCAAGAGTCTCTTGGAAATTATGTCCTGTGTCTATATGCAAAAGAGGAAATGGTATCTTGTTTGGCCAAAAAGCTTTCTTTGCAAGATGTACTAGGAGAATGGAATCTTTACCTCCTGAGAATAAAAGAGCTGGATTTTCAAATTGAGCTGCTATTTCTCTCATTATAAAAATAGCTTCATTCTCTAACTCTTTTAAGTGTTCATTGTTTATATCTAAAGCACTCATTTCTTTTGTATATTTTCTAGATATCTGATTATTAATCTTTAATCTATTTTGTTTATTAATAGTTTATTATTTTCCGTGTGTATGTAATCCACATTCTTTACCTGAATTGGCTTCCCACCACCATCTTCCGGCTCTGAAATTCTCTCCTGGTTTTATTGCTCTTGTACATGGAGCACAACCTATGCTTATAAATCCTTTATCATGAAGACTATTGTATGGTACACATTTTGTGTTTAAATAGCTCATTACTTCTTCTAAAGTCCATTCTAAAAGAGGATTAACTTTTACTAAGCCATATCCTTCGTCGTTTTCAACTAATTCCATATTCGTTCTTCCATTTGACTGTTCAGAACGAATTCCTGTTAACCAACAGTCAAATCCTTTTAGGGCTCTTGTTAAAGGTTCTACTTTTCTTATATTACAACATTCGTGTCGGTTTTCAACAGATGCATAAAAACTATAAGGACCTTTTGTAGATAGAAGTTTTTCTACAGAACTGGCATCTGGATAATATACTTTTATCTCTTTCTTGTATTTATCTCTTGTTGCGTTAAAAACTTTATAAGTTTCTTCAAAAAGTCTACCTGTATCTAGACTTACAACCTTAATGTCAATATTATTTTCAAATATTACATCTGTTAATACTTGATCTTCAATTCCAAAACTAGTTGTGAACACTACGTTCCCATTATACTGTTTCGAGATTAATTTTAATCTTTCTATTAAATCTAGATCTTTTAATTTGTTGTTGAATTCTACGATATTCATTCTATTTAGAAACTTGATTATTTTTATTTGTTATGACTTTTCTTTTTGTGATCTTACTTTTAAATAGTCCATTACGTCTTATAGAAACTATCATTTTACCCCAGAAGATGCTATTCCATGCTCTTTCATGAAGGAAATAAAGGACAATCTTAATAATTGCTTCTGCACAAGCAACTCCTGTTGCTTTTTCTGTTGCATATGGATCGTCTTGGAATATTAGAAACGTTAATAAAAAGGTAGTTGTTGAAGCTATTACCCTCCATGTAATTGCCTTTAAAATACTTTTAATCGGGCGATCTCTTACTTCTGATGAAGCAGGTTGTTCTTTATCTTTTTTTACCATATATACTTGATAAGATTTATCTATGTAATTTTCAAAAATACGACAATTTATATTAATTATTCTTCGTTTTTCTACGTGTTTTAAATTAGGTATTTATACGTAGTAAATTCTTCGATATTAGTTTGGTGGCTTATTTCAATTTAATATATTTGTACCATTAAAATGAGTATTCATTCATTAATAAAGTTTTTATGGCTAGAGTAATAGATGAAACTAAGCTTGTTAGAGTGCATGAAGCCGCTATGGAATTAATAGTAGAGAAAGGATATGCTGGCGCTTCAATCTTCCTAATAGCTAAGAAAGCAGATGTATCCGAAGGATATTTGTATAGATTTTATAAAGGTAAAGAGCAATTAGTAAATTCTCTACTTGATAATACCCTTAAAGAAGTAAGTGAAATATTAGATACTTATTTCGATAAGCATGAAAGTGCTATTACTATTATGGAGGGATTATTATCTGCAATATGTAAGATTGCTGAGAAAAAACCAGTGCAGATAAAATTTATCTTTGTAATGCTATCATCTTATAATTTCACAGCATCTGAAGATATAAAGAATAACATGATTGAGACTTTAAATAAACTCTTAATTATTGGTCAAAAGCAAAATGTTATTGATGAAAATGTAAGTGTAGATCATTTCTTTACTATGCTTATTATTTACCCTATACAATTTATAAATTTCCGTTTAAAACAATTTCTTAGAAAAGGTACTTTTTCAAGAAAAGATAAAAAATCACTTATTGAATTTGTAACTGAAACATTGAAAAAATAATGCGATATGAGAATTAAATTTTCTTTAATTGTCGGTATTTTGTGTTGTCTATTTATAAACACTAATGCTCAGACTGTAAGACTAACTTACGAAGAAGCCTTGAATATGAGTTATAAGAATAACTCTCTATTTAAGCAGAATGATTTACTAAAGCAAGAAAAGCTTCAAGACCAAAAAGCTACTATGGGACTATTTATGCCTCAGCTTAGTTTAAATGCTAATTACATGTATATGAGTAAAGATCTTCACCTAGATCTATCTCCTGTTAGAGATGCAATCACTCCTCTTTACGATGTACTTGGTCATTATGGTTCTTTTACTGGTGTGAAAGGACAATTCTTAATAGATCCTAAAACAGGTAAACCAACTCTTAATCCTAGAACAGGTACACCAATATGGTCTGATCAAGAAATTACTGCAGTTATGCAGGGAAAGATTCAAGAAGGTAAAAAAGCAGTAATGTCTGCTAATTGGGATCAAATGATCCAAGAGAAAGCCTTTGGTACTTTAAGTGCTAATCTACTATGGCCTATATATGCTGGAGGGAAAATTAGAGCAGCTTATAAAGCATCTCAATTGAAAGTACAAGAAACAGATATTCAGGTGGTGAGAAAAACTCAAGAACATATGGATGAATTAGCATCTAGATATTTTGGTTTATGTCTTATCAAAGAAGTAAAAACTGTTCGTGAAGAGGTCTTTAAAGCAATGAAAAATCACAAAGATGATGCTGAAAGATTATATAAAGCTGGTATGATAGCTAAAGTTCAATTTCTTCATGCTAAAGTATTTTATGACGATGCTCAAAGAGAATTGAAAAAGGTAGAGCGTCAATTAAAAGTTGTTAAAGATGCTGTAGCAAATACAATTGGAGTACAAGGTATAGATGTTGTTCCAATGTCTAATTTATTTTATACTGAAGACATTAAAACTTTAGATTATTATAAAGAACAGGCTCTAGCAAATTCTCCTATATTAAAGCTTGTTGATAACAAAAAAGCTCTAGCAACACAAAACTTTAGAGTTCAACGTTCAAACATGATTCCTACAGTGGCAGCAATGGGGGTTTATGATATTGCTAATCACAATTTATCTCCATTTGTACCTGAGTATATGGTTGGTGTTGGAATTAAGTGGAACATTTTTTCTGGTCAAAAAGCTTTTAGAAAAACAAAGAAAGCTAAGCTAACTATTAAAAGAGTAGAAGAGGTAAAACTAGATTATACTGCAGATATAAATACAGGAATCAAAAAATACTACGAAGAATTACAAATGTGTTTAGAACAAATCAAAGCATTAGATTCTTCGATGGAATTTGCCCAAGAATATTATTCAG
This sequence comes from Marinilabiliaceae bacterium JC040, assembly GCA_022496785.1. GTDB lineage: Bacteria > Bacteroidota > Bacteroidia > Bacteroidales > Marinifilaceae > SNAP01. The sequence goes on from SNAP01000001.1 coordinate 310,885, forward strand.
CTAGAAATAAATCTTTTAAAGAAGGTTTAGCAACATCAACAGAGCTTGTAGATGCTAGTTTAGCTGTTACAAAAGTAAGAATAGATAGATTGAAAGCTGTTCACGATTTCGATATTTGTCTATCAAAACTTTTAAAACTTGCTGGTATCTCTAGCAATTTCATTCAGATTCAAAAAGATGTTAAAACTATCAATGAGAAATAATAAATAAAGTCATGAAAAATAAAAATGTATTAGTTGCTGCCCTATTGGTAGTATTTGCTGCAATTATTGTTTATTCTATTATCGTAATTGCACGTCCAAATGTTGTTGAACTACAAGGAGTATGTGAAGCTAAACAAATTAGAGTTGCTTCTAAACTACTTGGTAGAATTGAGAATTTAAATATTTCTAAAGGTGATAATGTAAGAGCAGGTCAATTGCTTTTTACTATGAACTCTCCTGAAGTAGATGCTAAAAAACAACAAGCAGAAGCTGCTAAACAGGCTGCTACAGCTCTAAAGAATAAAGCATATAATGGCGCTAGAAGAGAAGATATTAATGCAGCTTATAATGTTTATTTAAAAGCAAAAGCTGCTGCTGAATTCACTACAAAAACGTATAACCGTATTTTAAAATTATATAAAGAAGGTGTTGTTTCTGAGCAAAAGAAAGATGAAATAGAAACAAAAATGGTTGCTTCTATAAAAACTGAATCTGCAGCAAAATCTGTATGGGAAAAAGCAAAAAGAGGTGCTCGTCAAGAAGATAAAGCAGCTGCTGAAGCTTTAGTAGAAAAAGCTAATGCTGTTATTAAAGAAGTTAATATCTATGAAAACGAGATAAATATCTTTTCTCCTATGGATGGTGAAGTTGCTAACATCATTTCTGAAGTTGGTGAATTAATTCCTAATGGATATCCTGTTGTTACTATTGTCGATTTAAAAGATGTTTGGTTTAGTTTCAATATTAAAGAAACATATCTTCCTAAATTTAAAAAAGGAACAATCTTCAATGTATATGTACCAGGAATAGATAAAAAAATAGAGGTTAAAGTTACATACATTAATGCCTTAGCAGATTTTGCAACTTGGAAAGCAACAAAATCTACAGGTGAATTTGATATTAAGACTTTTGAAATTCAAGTACGTCCTACAAACAAAGTTGAAGGATTAAGACCAGGAATGTCTGCTATCTATGAATTTTAAATTTTATTGTAATGAATAATATCAATAAGGTATTTATTAGAGAATTAGGGAGAATTAGAAGTGATAGATCGTTAAGATTTATGCTTCTAATAGGTCCTTTATTGGCTTTCTTTCTTATTATATCTATTTTCTATAAGGGAGTTCCTAACGATCTACCAGTTGCTGTTGTTGATAATGATAATTCGACTTTAAGTAACAAAATAGAATCTTGGGTAGATGCTACTTCTATAGCAAAAGTTGCTTATAGAATTAAGGATTTAAAAGATGCTGAGATTCTTATGGAAAAAGGTAAAATTGACGCTATTGTAATGTTACCTAACAATCTTGAAAGAGATGTTGTGAAAGGAATATCTCCAGAGATTCCAGTCTTCTTTAATAACAGTAATATTGTAAAAGGTGGACTTTTATACAAAGGAATATTTACATGTCTATCTACTATTAAGGCTGGATTAAAAATGCAAGTAAGGACTAAGAAAGGCTATAGTCAAATGCAATTAATGCCATCAGTCTTACCAATAAAATATGATGTACATCTACTATATAATCCGTATTTGTCATATGTATATTTTGTAGGAACAGCTGTATTGGCTATTATGCTAATTGTATTTACTCTTTTATCTTGTATATATTCCTTAGGATCTGAAATAAGATATGGAACAAGTAAAAATCTACTTGAAAGTGTTGATGGAAGAATATCTAGTGTTATCATTGGAAAAATGCTTCCTTATACTTTTGTATTTACAATCTTTGCACTAGTAATCGATCTATTACTATTTGTTGTACTTGATGTACCTTTAAATGGTAGTTTATTAACAATTATCGTTTCACAAATATTATTAGTTATTACTTATCAAGCTTGTGCGATAATACTTATAGCTCTTACAGCAAATCTTAGATTAAGTATATCTTTTGGTGCTGCTTATACAATGATGGCTCTTTCATTCTCAGGACTTACATATCCTGCTGTTGGAATGCCAACTATTGCTAAGATTTTTACACTATTCTTCCCTTTCACATACTATCTAGAGATATTTATTTCTCAATCTTTAAAAGATATAGATGTTCATATTGCACTATACAATTTGTTACCTCAATTTGTGTTTATTCTTATTGCTATACCTTTAGTGAAAAGAATTAAGGTGCTATATAATAATTCTAAGTATTGGGGTAAGATATAAATTGTTTGAATATGAAATTTTTAAATACATTAAGAAGAATCTTTTTTGCTGAGCTTAAGACTATATTCACCGATGGTGGTGCTATTTTATTGTTTTTCGTTGCGAATTTAGTGTATCCAGTTGTTTATAGTACTGCCTATACTAACGAGGTTCTTGAAGAATTATCGGTATGTGTTGTTGATAGCGACAATACTGGTTTAAGTAGAAAAATCACAAAATATCTTGATAATACTAATGAATTATCTGTAGATTATAAAGTTCATGATATGGCTGATGCTAAAGAACTTTTTGATAATGGAAAAATTCATGCTGTATATAATATTCCTAAAGATTTTGAAAAAGACATCTTATCTCAAAAACAAGCAACCTTAGGGATGTATGGAGATGGAGCTTATTTCCTATATTATAAAACGGCACAAAAAGCATTAGTTTATGCTGGTGGTACTCTTTCTGCAGAAGTCGAGATTAAAAGATTAATGTCTAAAGGAATGGATTTTAATTCCGCTAAGAAATCAAGTAATATTACAAACTTGAAAGTCTTTAACGAATATAATCCTTCAGGAGGATATGGTAGTTTCTTGATGCCTGCCATAATATATTTAATACTTCAACAGACTTTACTTATTGGTATTGGATTATTAGGAGGAACTCAACGCGAAAAGAATACTTTCAAATATTATAAAGCTTTCGATAATAAACGTGGAGGAATTGGTGCTCTTGTTATAGGTAAAGCTATGGCATATGTATTAGTATATCTAGTGAATTTTATTCTTAGTTTGTATGTAATAAACGATTTGTTTGGATTCCCAAATGCAGGTTCTTTTACAAATCAGCTAGCACTAACAATACCATATCTATTTGCAGTTTCTTTCTTAGGTATGTCTATTTCTACTTTATTCAAAACAAGAGTTCAATCATTACTATTTCTAGTATTTTTATCTCCTGTTATGTTGTTTATGGTAGGAATTTCATGGCCTTTAGAAGCTATTCCAACATTTTTAAAAATTATTTTTTCAATATTCCCTAGCCAGTTTGCTATTCCTGCATTTATAAGGATTAAATTAATGGATGCTGAGCTTGCAATGGTTTCTGTTGAATACATAATTATATTAATTCAAATGGTAATTTACTTTGGTATAGCATGTTTCGCATATAAAAGGATGATACATAAGAACTAAATTATTACTTTTACCACGTTAAAGTTTGATATTAAAATAATAGACTATGAAAGTGCGTGGTTTTAAACTATTTAAAGATACCAAAACATTCATCAAAGCCTTATGGATTTGTGTAGGTGTTGGTATCTTTTCTGTTTTCTTTTTATTCTTTGGAATATCCAAAGGTTGGTTTGGCTTTATGCCTAGTTTCGAGGAACTTGAAAATCCTCATTCTGATTTAGCTACAGAGGTTATTTCTGCAGATAATAAATTGCTTGGTAAGTATTATCATTTGAATAGGACATACGTAGAATATGAAGATTTATCAGAAAATCTTGTAAACGCACTTGTTGCTACGGAAGATGTTCGATTCTATGAACATTCTGGTATAGACCTTAGAGGTTTAGCTAGAGTTTTTAAAGGAGTACTTACAGGAAACTCAAGTGCAGGAGGAGGAAGTACAATATCTCAACAGCTAGCAAAGATGTTATTCCCTAGAGAAAGAAATCAAAATGCAATAAAACTTGTTTTTAGAAAATTTAGAGAATGGGTAATAGCTGTAAAACTTGAAAGAAGCTATACTAAGGAAGAAATACTATCTATGTATTTCAATAAATTCGATTTTCTTAATCTTGCTGTAGGTATTAAATCTGCATCTCAAATATACTTTAGTTCAACACCTAAAAATTTAAGTCTTACAGAAGCAGCAATGCTTGTTGGTATGGCAAAAAATCCTGCTTATTTTAATCCATTAAGAAGACCTAAATTAACTCTTAAAAGAAGAAATGTTGTATTAAGTCAGATGAAAAAGTATGGATATATTACAAATGTTCAATACGATTCATTAACAAAGCAGCCACTAGGTATCAAATTTACTCGCTCCGATCATAAAGAAGGTCTAGCAACATATTTTAGAGAAAGGCTTAGAATTATTCTAACTCATAAAAAGCCTCAGTCTAAAAATTATTCTAGATGGGAAAAAGCTAAATATAAAGAAGATCTTCATCAGTGGAAAACAAATCCTTTATTTGGTTGGTGCGAAAAGAACAAAAAATCAGATGGAAGTAAATATGATATTTATCGAGATGGTTTAAGAATTGTTACAACAATAGATTCAAGAATGCAGAGGTATGCAGAGGAAGCCGTACGCGAACATTTAGGAAAAGATTTACAAGTTGCTTTCGATAAAGAAAAACAAAGAAAAAAGAACCCTCCTTATTCTAACGATTTAACAAAGGAAGAAGTTGAACACAATATTAAAACAACAATCCGTCGTACTGATAGATATCGTTCAATGAGAAGGTCAGGAAAATCTAAAGAAGAAATAGATTCTGTATTCCTTGTTAAAAGAAAAATGAGATTATTTACTTGGAATAAAGGATTGGTTGATACTTTATTATCTCCAAGAGACTCGCTAATTTATTATAAAGGTTTCTTTAGAGCTGGATTTTTATCTATGAATCCCCATAATGGACATATTAAGGCCTACGTAGGAGGACCAGATTATAAATATTTCATGTATGATATGGTATCTCAAGGTAAGCGTCAAGTTGGATCAACTATAAAGCCAATATTATATACTCTTGCAATGGAGAATGGATTATCTCCATGCGATATAGTACCTAATGTTCCTCAAACATTTATTTTACCTGATGGAACTCCTTGGGCTTCTAGAAATTCTTATTCTAAAAGAGCAGGAGAAATGGTAACATTAAAATGGGGACTTGCTCATTCAGTAAATAATATTTCAGGTTGGGTTTTAAAACAATTTTCACCTAGAGCAGTAGTAAATATGGCTAAAAGATTAGGTATTAGATCAAAGATAGATCCTGTTCCATCTCTATTCCTTGGTACTTCAGATATCTATCTTAAAGAAATGGTTGCTGCATACTGTACTTTCCCTAATAAAGGTGTAAAAGTCGATCCTGTAATGGTTACTCGTATAGAAGATAAGTATGGTAATGTTATTAGTGAATTTAGAGGTAAAGAAAAAGAAGTAATAAAAGAAAAGACTGCTTATTTAATGCTAAATTTACTTGAAGGAGTAGTTAAGCACGGTACAGGAGTTCGTCTACGATACAAATATTTATTAAATAATGCTATAGGAGGAAAAACAGGAACAACTCAGAATCACTCTGATGGATGGTTTATGGGTGTAACTCCCGATTTAGTATCTGGTGTATGGGTTGGTGCAGAAGATAGAGCTATTCACTTCCAAACAATACGACTTGGTCAGGGAGCAAATATGGCACTACCTATTTGGGCAATATACATGAAGAAAGTATATGCAGATAAAACAATAAATTTATCTCAAAGAGAGTTCGATTCACCTCAAGGAATAAAATTAAATATTGATTGTGGAGGAGAGAAACCAAAAGAAAAGAAAGTAAAAGAGACTGAAGAGGAAGAAGATAATTTCTATTAAAATATAATATCATGAAGGTTAAAACAACATATGTATGTCAAAATTGTGGAGCTCAATCTCCAAAATGGGTAGGGAAATGTCAAACTTGTGGCGAATGGAATACATATGTTGAAGAAATTGTTGAAAAGAAATCTTCAGGTAAAATTGCTAAGGTGATTTCTCAAGAGATTGCTAAGCCTACTAAAATAAAAGAAATTAATTCTGAAAGAATAACAAGATTTTCTACCACAAATAAAGAGCTAGATAGAGTACTAGGTGGTGGTTTAGTTCCTGGCTCTCTTACTTTAATAGGTGGAGAACCAGGAATAGGAAAATCTACTCTTGTATTGCAAGTAGCATTACAAATTAAAAAGAAAATGCTTTATGTATCTGGAGAGGAAAGTCTACAACAGATAAAACTAAGAGCTGATAGATTAGCAAGCAACGAAAGTGACTGTTTATTAGTCTCTGAAACCTCGCTAGAAAATATATTAATGCATATCGATAATGAACAGCCAGATGTTGTTGTTGTCGATTCTATTCAAACTATTTCCACAAATACTCTTGAATCTGCAATTGGAAGTGTAGGTCAAATTAGAGAATGTTCTTCTAAACTTATGCGTCATGCCAAAGAAAATAATATAGCGATATTACTAATTGGGCATATAACAAAAGATGGACATTTAGCAGGTCCAAAAGTTCTAGAACATATGGTTGATACAGTTCTTCAATTTGAAGGTGATCAGAACTATATGTATAGAATATTGCGATCTATAAAAAATCGTTTTGGTTCTACATCAGAAATAGGAATATATGAAATGCGAACTGAAGGATTAAGAGAAGTTTCTAACCCATCTGAACTATTGCTATCAGGTAGAGATGATATGCTTAGTGGAACGGCAGTCTCAGCCACTATAGAGGGTATACGACCAATTTTAATAGAAGTCCAAGCACTAGTTAGTTCGGCAGCTTATGGAACCCCACAACGCTCTGTAACAGGTTTCGACCTTAGAAGATTAAATATGCTATTAGCAGTATTAGAGAAGAGAGTTGGATTTCGTTTAGCTGTAAAAGATGTATTCTTAAATATAGCAGGTGGAATAAAAGTTAGTGATCCTGCAATAGATTTAGCAGTTGTGATGGCAGTTTTATCATCAAATGTAGACATTGTAATACCACAAAATGTTTGTTTTGCAGGAGAAGTAGGATTATCAGGAGAAATTAGATCGGTGAGTAAGATAGATCAAAGAATTGCAGAGGCAGAAAAACTTGGTTTTTCTGATATATATATTCCAGCAAACAATTATAAAGCTATGAATAACGAAAATAGAAATATAAAAATTCATCAAGCTAAAAGAGTTTCAGAAGTCTTTAAATCAATATTCTCATAGAATAAACTTATAATAAAAGAAGTAAGGATGTATTTAGAACAGATACATCCTTATTTGTATGAAATTATTAGTATAACAAATCGGACTAATTGTTATTTCTTAATCACTTTAGTATTTTTAGATAGTTTAGCAATAGCATCCATATCAAATGTTCCTAAGAAAATTATCAATGTATATTCAGTATCTTCAGCACACTCCATAATAATGTTATTAATCTTCTTTTTATCAATCTTTCCAAAGAAATTTACTTTGCTACCTTTTTCTCTTACTTTCAATAAATTCTGGTAACCATCTAAATTTAACTTAGAGAAATCTTTTTCCATTCTTTTTCTAATTCTTTTATCCTTAGTCGAAAGGATTAACAATTTCTCAGCACCTTCAAGAAGATTAGCTGTTCCAACATCGTCTTTCATAAAATTAGATGCTAAAGAAAACATTGCTTTTGATACAGATACAGATGTAACATTCTCCATATCCACGTATTTTTCAAAGAAGTGATCTTGTGCTTTACAAACTCCACTAAGTGCTATTAATATGCTTATGATTATAATTTTTGCTTTCATCGTATTTACTTTATTTTGTTAAGATAATTATTTACGTCTTTATTTACTTTTTCAATTTTCTTTTTAGAATTATTTACTGTTTCTATACCTAAATTGAATTTTTCTGATAATATAGCTAATGCTTTTTCTGTTGCAATAGCTGCGTCTTTAGGATTTGAATAAGTATCCTCAATTAATGATGCATACTGTATTGGATCGTTAAACCTAGGTTCTTGTGGTTTCAATAATAGAATACTTATTAACAAGCAAGCTGCAATACTGCTAGTCCAAATAAATAAATGGCTAACAATTCGACTTTTTTTAGATTGAGAATTTACTTGCTCTTCTCTTTCTAAATTATCAATCATAGAATCTAGACGACAAGATAAACCTTCAGGTAAATCCTGATCCTTATCTATGGCTGTAGAAATTAATTTATCAAATTCTTTATCTATCATCTTATTCATATTTTTCGAATTGTGCTTTTAATGTTTTTCTAGCTCTCGAAAGAAGAGTTCGAATATTAACATTGCTAAATCCTGTTATTTCTTCTATTTCTTTATTGTCAAGTTCTTTGATAGCGCTCAGTCGTAAAACTTGTTTTTGTTTATCTGGTAGTTTTTGTATTAATCTATTTACTAAAACAATTCTATCAGATTGTTCAATATTATCCTCTATTTTATATGTAGATTCTTCGTTAGTTTCACAAATATCTACTTTTCTATGTTTCTTATGAAAACTTCTATGTAAATCGTAAGATGCATTTTTTATTAAAGAAACACAATACGATTCGGGATTTCTTATTGAATTTAGTTCTTCTCTTTTTTGCCAGAGTTTTGTATAAGTTTCCTGAAGAATATCTTCAGCATCTCCCTTATCTCCTAGTATAGAATAAGCTATACGATAGAGTTTAGGATGATATATCATAAACTTATTTTTAAACTCTTTACTAGTCATTATACTTAGATTGTAATTTGGTAATATCTTTAATTTTCATATTTCCATATAAACGTACCATGGTACATTCTCCTGCATCGCAAGCTATAATAACTAATTCTTTAATCTTCTTTTTATTACGACTTATTTTACCAAGAATTCTAACTCTTTCCTTATTGTCGTTTACTGAAAGAAGTACATCATATTTCTTATCACGTAAATTTTTAATGCATTCTTTTATGGTTTTATGTTGCTTAGTATTACTAATAGGAGAAGTAATCACTTTTATCTTTTTTACTCCCATAGTATCAGTAAAACATCCTGCAAGAGTCATAGTAAACCAACCAAGATTAACTTTCTCGACATTAGGTTGCTTTTTTATGGTTCTATAAACCTTATCAACATTATCCGCTTTTGTTGTAATTGTAAAAAGAATAAACAAACAACATAGTATGTATCTAAAATATTTCATATCTATAGTTTTTAAGTGTTTTGTTATTGAGGTCCTCATTATTAAGACGAAACAAAAAGACTATATGTTGCAATTTACAATAAAAAAAGATCTCCTTTCAAATAAATAATGAAAGGAGATCTTGTATATCTATCTAATTATTAATTAGATATCTGTTTCAATAAGTTTATAAATTTTTTGTAGGATACATATCATTCCACCAATTTTCTTGACCTTTAAGGTATTTGTCGAAATATGATATAATTGTATTATTCCACTTAATTCTTTGTTTATAATCGACAACAATATGATCTGAATCTTTTATAAATACCAATTCAACATCATTTCCTAATAATTTAAGAGCTGTGTATAACTGAATAGATTGAGTTGTAGGAACATTAACATCTGCAGTACCATGAAGTAAAAGCATAGGAGTTTTTATTTTATCTGCATTGAAAAGAGCTGATTGATCAACATATATATCTTTTCTATTCCATGGATAAGAATGTCCTGAAGCTTCTGTACTATATTGATATCCCCAATATCCATTACCCCAATATTCAGAGATATTACTAATTCCAGCATGAGAAATAGCACATTTGAAAATATCAGTCTGAGTTTGTAAAAATTCAGTTGTAAAACCACCATAAGAAGCACCCATACAAGCTACTCTTCTTTTATCTGCAAAAGAATTATGTGCTGTAAAATCTTTTACACATTTAATAATTTCATCAGCTGTAATTTTACACCAGTTATTTTGATGTCTTGCAGAGAATTCTTGTCCGTAACCTGTTGTTCCACTTGGTTGAATAACATATACAACATAACCATTAGCAGCAAATAGGTTAAAAGGATATCTACCTCCGAAATATCTTGAAACAGGAGATGTTCCTCCGTAATAATATACAATAACAGGATATAATCTATTAGAGTCGAAATTGCGAGGAAGATAATATCTACCTGTAACTCTTGTTCCAGATTCATCAGCATAATTCCATTCACGAACTTTACTGAAGTTTACATTCTTATATGTCTCTTGTTCTGGGAAAGAAATTAGTTTTGTTCCTTTACGTGTGAAATCTGTAATATATGCTTTGTAAGGACTATTAACTGTACAAGAAATAAATGCAGCTTTACTACCATCAGCACTTATAGAAAAACCTCTTAATACATCACCAGGAACATCTATTTTAGAGAATTTTTTAGCTTTTATAGAATAATTAAAAGCATAAACATATTCAGTATCCTCTGCAGTAATTTTAATAGAATTATCTGTTACCCACTTAGCACTACCTATACTAGGGTTGAATTTACGTGTTATAGCTTTAACTTTTTTAGATTTTAAATTATAAATATATAATTGTCCATCATAATTGTTAGCCATTTGTCCTTTCTTAATATTCTCACCTTTTTTACCGAAGGCAGAAGGACCTGCTTGAATAAGTAATTCTTTTCCATTAGGAGAAAATTGGCAAGAAAGAGAATAGCTTCTATTTTTGAATAGAGTATCAACTTTCATACTATTTATATCCACTATATACACATTTTGTTTTGAGAAAGGATATTCAGTGTATGTAGGGCGAGAATTAGAAACTATTATATACTTAGAATCTTTACTTATGTCTTGAAGATTTAAACTTTTGTTTCCCCAGTTAATTAAAGATCTTTCTTTAGTATTCATATCATACTTATAAAGAGAAGTTCTATATCTGAAATATGGTTTTCTATCTTCTATTCCGTGAACTTTTCTTAAACTCCAATTCTTCTCAGAATAATTCTTTGAGTGTCCATATATGAAATATGAATTATTATTTGCCCAAGTATAGTAATCAACATTGTGAAGATCTTTTGCAATTATTGATATCTTGTTGTTAACAACATCGTATTTATACATTGTTTGGCAATCAGCAGTATTCACCAACCACGAAAGATTATTAGTATTAGGCATCCATTTTAAACCTGAAATTCTCATCTTTCTGAAAGAATAAATAATATCATTTGTTTTAGAATCCATAAGTTCATACCATCTTTCGCTTTTTCCTGTTTTTTCAGTAAATCTTGATTTAGAGATTAATACATAATCACCTTTAGGAGAAATACTAAGACGACTTAGTTTAGTACCATTCATAATATCCTCAATTTTCATACCTCTTTCAGGAGAAGTACTATATCTTGGAAGAGTATAGTTTTTATCATTGTCGAATTTTACTTTTGTTTTAAACAATTTCTCTTTTCCAGAAAGAGTTTTAACAATAATAGAATGCTTACCTGTTAATAAGTTTAGTTTTAATGTCTTTTTAATAGCTTTCTTCTTTGCAACAGCGTATGATTTAAGTCTTAATTTTCCATCAACATAAATTTCAGTAGGTACATATAAATCGAAATCAATAGCAAATTTTGAATATGATTCTACTTCAATATAAGATGCATAATAAGAAATATACTTCTTATCAGATTTCTTAGAAGAACTAACGATATCCTTAGCAGATACTTCTTTCCAAGTAGGCATATTTTTTATATTCAAAAAATGTAAACCCTTAGTAGGAGTCATACTTTTTACTGAATGTGAATTGAAAAGTACTAGTTTATTAACATCAAATACTTGATTGTTAACATTCTTTTCTTTGGCTAGTATAGGTTTTATAGTTTTTAAACCTTCAACTCTAAGCCATTTGTTAAGATTATCTGCATGCGAACTGATGCTAGCAAATAATAATAACACGATAAATAAATGTCTCATAATTTATATAATTTAATTTCAAACTACTCAAAGATATAATATCTTGAAGACATATTTCATATTTATTCAATTCATTTTAATTGTTAAAAACTAGGTGTAATACATAACATAAGCCTCTCTAATTTCTTTAATCCTATTATTTTTCTTAAATTTCGAATTGAACTAAACTCTTAAATTAAGGTGTATGAAAAAAAGAATAGCATTCCTATTTATGATAGTGATGTGCATAGTATTCTTTTGCTGTAAAGGATTACTTCTAGATAAGAAATATCTAAAAACTATAGCATCTCCAATATTTGTAAAAAAGCAAATTGATAGTATCAGTATAAAAAATTATATACCTACGGATATTAGAATTAAGAAGGTTAAAATAGGTGATAGTATTTCTGTACAGATAAAGGCAGATTCAACATCTCTACTACTTGATTATACTAAATTTAAATCTCCAATTTCAAATGTACATTTAAAGACAAATAAGGGAGATTTTGACATACCTATTATCAATTCTAAATTTAATACTAAAGATTCAATACCTGAACTAGAATATGTGAAGCAATCAAAAATTCACGTATCATTCAGAATAAAAAATCATTACGACTCAATATTTTTATATATAAACAATAAGCTATACGACAATAGTTTAATAAAAAAGAAAGGCAAGCTATATAAATTTATTCTTCCTTTAGTATTGAAAGATATTCCATATGGTTGTATAAGAATATATGCTTATAGCAAAGAAAAAGGTTTATCAAAAGAGCTTTATATACCTATTCAAGAAAATCGTATAATAGAAGATACCGAGGATATTATTGATGATTCAGAGAAGGACGATTTATCTAAGATACTTTTGTCTGAGAAAGATTATGCATACTTCTATCTTAGAGCATTTAATTCATTTGTTAGTTTAAAATACTCTTTTGGATATCTAGATAAAAAACTACAAAATACATTATTGAAATATGGAATAAATAGAATAGCTCCAAGAGTAGATAATCACAGATATTATGAAGTGAACTTTTCAAATCTTTTAAGAATAAATACCGATATTCAAAAATACCTTAATCGACATAAAAAGCTTAAGAAATATAAAAATAAAATAAGGCAAATAAATATGTTGAACATATACATGTTAACAATACCAGGGATGCCTTCATATTACTATAAGCAAAATGAGAATATGCTAGCTAAAGATTCAAGAGAAATGAGTGTTGACAACTTATTAAAATTGAGAAAAGAAAATTTAGCTTTAGTATTTGGTAATTTTAAAGTAGTAAGAATAGATAAAAACACATATGCATATATAAGGATATATAAAGATGATTTTGCGATATGTATATTCAATAAATCGAATTATATGGAGAAATTATGTTTTAAGATAGAAGAACTAAAAAGGATAAAGAAATCAACATCACTATTTAATAGTCGTTTCGATATAGTTAAAGACAATTTACTAATTAAAGTGCAACCAAATAGTGCTGAAGTCATATACGGGAAAATTTCCTAAGTTTGTAAAAAAGAAAAAACAAATAATTATTGATAATATGGAAGATACTAAAGTATTAGCTCAAGACTTAATAGATTTTATTGATGAGAGTCCAAGTCCTTATCATGTAATTGAAAATGCAAAAGAATTACTTGATAAGAATGGTTTTGAACATTTATGTACAGGAGAGAAATGGGATATTAAAAAAGGTGGTAAATACTATGTAACAAAGAACGATTCAGCTCTTTTTGCTTTTGTTCCTGGAACAGGTGCAATTGAAGAGGATGGATTTAAGATAGTAAGTGCTCACACCGATTCTCCTACATTTAGAATTAAGCCAAAGGCAGAGATGACAGTAGAGGGAAAATATCTAAAATTAAACACTGAAGTATATGGAGGTCCAATCCTATACACATGGTTTGATAGACCACTATCACTTGCCGGAAGAGTATTTCTAAAGTCTGATAATATTTTAAAGCCAGAATGTCGATTAATTAAATTCGATCGTCCAATCTTATTCATACCTCATTTAGCTTATCATTTTAATAGAGCTGTAAACGACAAAGGTAATCCACTTAGCAAGCAAAAAGATATGCTTCCTGTTGTACAGACAATAAATGATAAATTTGAGAAAGACAATTTCTTAGTAGAACTTATAGCTAAAGAATTAGGTGTAGATTCTAAACAAATTGCAGATTTCGATTTAACCCTATTTGAATTCGAAAAAGGATGTATTATGGGATTAAACGAAGAATTTATATCAAGTGGTAAACTAGATGATTTAGCTATGGCATATGGAGGATTAAGAGCTCTTCTTAGTTCAAAAGAATGTAAAGCAACAAAAGTACTTGCACTATTTGATAACGAAGAATGTGGAAGTGGAACAAAACAAGGAGCAGGATCTCCAGTACTTAAAAACATATTAGTACGTCAGAATTTAGCACAAGGAGGCAGTCACGAAGATTACTTTAGAGCATTAGAGCATTCATTTATGATATCAGCTGATATGGCTCATGCACTTCATCCAAATTATGCTGAGAAACACGATCCAACAAACCATCCACATATGAATGCTGGTCCAGTAATTAAGATACATGCAAATCAAAAATACATTACAGATGGACAATCTGAAAGTGTATTTGAAATGATATGTGAAAAAGCTGGAGTACCATGTCAGAAATATGTAAACGATTCAGATATGCTTGGAGGTTCAACATTAGGAAATATACTATTAGCACAAATGGATATTAAAGGTGTTGATATAGGTAATCCAATGTGGGGAATGCATTCTGTAAGAGAAACAGGAGGAGTAGACGATCAGACCTACGTAACGAAAGCATTTGAAACATTTTACAATTTATAATAAAACATAGGCTACTTCGGTAGCCTTTATACATTTACTATGAAAAGAACTTATAAGATACTATTAGTAGCTCTAGTAGTTATATTTACAGGTATCTACATAACCAAACAAAATTCTAAAGAAGGAAAACATCCCAAATATATTTTCTATTTTATTGGAGATGGATTTGGAGTGACACAAGCAGAATTAGCAAATCACTATCTAAAAATTACACAGGGAGATACAGCATCTTTGAACATGTATAAATTTCCTGATCTTGGTTTATATGAAACACATTGTACTAACAGATATATTACAGGATCTGCAGCAGCAGGAACAGCATTATCAACAGGACATAAAACATCTGTTAATACAATAGGAATGGCATCAGACAAAAAGACTCCTCTTAAAACTATTGCAGAGAAACTTAGAGATAATGGTTTTAAGATAGGTATAGTAACATCGGTGTCTGTAGATCATGCAACTCCAGCAGCATTTTATGCTCATCAACCAAGTCGTCAGATGTATTACAATATCTCTTTAGATATGAGTAAAAGCGAATTCAACTATTTTGGAGGAGGAGGATTTCTTCATCCTAATGGAGATGGAAAAATCAACGAAGATGATGTACGTGCAAATCTAGGTCTTTCAGCAGGAAATGAAGTAAAAGACAAACCAAGTTCAATATCAGTAGCTAAGAAAAGAGGTTATAAAGTAGTTAAAACTAAATCTGAATTCAATAGTCTTAAAAAAGGAGATGACAAGGTCTTAGTTTTTGCACCAAGATGTGCAGGAGGAAAGAGTTTGTTATATACAATAGATCAAGAAGAAGGAGATTTAAGTCTTCCAGAATTAACACAAAAAGGAATTGAGCTATTAGATAATAGCACAGGATTCTTTATGATGGTAGAAGGAGGTAAAATTGATTGGGCATGTCATGCAAATGATGCATTAACAACAATTCATGAAGTACTTCAATTTGATGCCTCTATAAAGAAAGCAATTGAATTTTATAAGAAACATCCTGATGAAACTTTAATAATTGTTTGTGGAGATCATGAAACAGGAGGACTTACTTTAGGTTATGCTGGTACTCATTATGAATCGTACCATCATATTCTTAAGAATCAGAAGATGTCTTATGAAATGTATGCGAAGAAAGTTGCTTTATTTAGAAAGAATAATACTTCTTTCTCAAAAGCAATGGAAAATGTAGAGAAAAACTTTGGTTTAGGTAAGAAAGGTTTAGAACTAACAAAACTTGAAATGCAAAACCTTAAAGAAGCATATAGAATGAGTATGATTCCTAGAAATAAGAGAATTGAAGATGAAGCATTCTTCTTGAAATATGGTTATGAAGATCCTTTCACTACTATGGTAGTTAAAACTCTAGATCATAAAGCAGGAATATCGTGGACAACATATTCTCATACAGCTTCTCCCCTACCAGCAAGAGCGACAGGTGTTGGTAGTAGATACTTTAGAGGGTTCTTCGACAATACTGATGTCCCTAAAAAGATTGAAAAAGCGGCTGGTTTAAAATAGTAATTACTATTATTCTAATATATTTAACCCCCCTCAAAAGATTGTTCTTTTGAGGGGGTTGTATATATGTGGATTGTTTATTGTTATTTCCTAAATCGTTTTGTTTTATATATAAAAACTTCATATGATGTAAACAGAATAGCATATACACTTGATATTATCAAATTATGTAATAATGATCTATCTGAATGAAGTAAAGTTTCAACAATAAAAGCAAGTGATAAACAGATTAAAAATATGATATTAAATTGTTTGATTTGGTTTTTATTCATTTTTAATTAATTTTATTTAGTATCGCAATTTACAACTTATTCAATAATAAACAAAACATATATGTATCTTACAAAGAATTTAGATAAGCAATCAAGACAATTCAGCTGGGAGTATTTCATGTTAATGCTATCTCTTTATGTATTAATTGAATTGACTATTGAAATAATATATCCAATTAGTGAACCTACATTAAGATTATTAGAAAAAATAGATTTTATAATTTGTATTATCTTTCAAATAGATTTCTTTTATTTCCTATATCATTCAGATAATAAGAAGAAATATCTTAAAACAAGATGGATAGATTTTGTATCGTCTATACCTTTTATAGGTCTACTAAGATGTTTCCGTTTAGCAAAAGTTATTCGTGTTGTACGTTTATTAAGAGTTTTTAGAATTCTAAGAGCTAGTAAAGCAATATTGTATATAATAAGATGGCTTTCAAATAATAAAATGATTAGTGTTTTTGTATCATATATTCTGATATTAACTGTAATCTTGTTCTTTTCTTCTCTTGCTATGTATAGCATTGAAAAAGATATTAATGATAATATAAATGAATTCTTTGATGCCTTCTGGTGGTCGTTTATTACTGTTACTTCAGTAGGTTATGGCGATATATATCCTGTAACAAAACTTGGTAAAGTTATTGCTATGGTACTTACTTTATCTGGTATGGGGTTGTTTTCTCTTATAACAGCAGAGCTCTCTGCTAAGTTTATTTGCCAAATAAGAAAAGGAAATATCTAAGAGACAATTGATAGTGTAGATTTTTGAATTTTTATTGTTACTATAGCTTGTTTTCGAATTTCCTTGTTGCTACTTGTATAAGTAATAAGTAGTTTTATATTGTTTGCATCAAGTTGATATTTATTTTCAATAGTATGTACAACTCCATATTCATTTCTTAATATATTTATAGCATCAAATGCTATGAGTTCCATCTTAATTTTAGCTTTTGGTAAAATAGGAGCATGCTTAGTTTTTGAATACTTATCTGCTAATTTATCTCCTAATCTCATTTTTATATTAAGTTTACTGGGGTTTATTGCCATTATTCTTGATGTTTCTCCATTGTGGAATATATATGATAAATCCCAATCTATATATAATACACTATCTGTATTATTAGTTATTATTACTTCCAAACCAATTTCTTTATGTTGATTAAATAATCCACAAGGAGCAGAAATAGTTTTTATTCCCTCTACCATTAAAGTGTTTTGTTTATTAACTGGTTTAGATTCACTAACTAACCTGTATATAGGGGTACTGCAATTTATTAATAATAAGCACGTAAAAATTAATGATATTTTTTTCATAGTGATATAATTTAGTTATTCGCCTGATAATCAAGTGAATTAATTCAAAGTTAATAAATCTTTGTATATGAAAGTAGATAGATTTTATTCTAAATAATTTTGAAAAACATTTCTATTTGGTAATTTTGCCAAATAGAAAAATATCTAAGTTTTATACCAATATATAAAGATGATGAATAAAAAGATTGAAGAAGAATATCTCGAAATGTCAGAAATATTCAAAGCCCTATCTCATCCTACACGATTATTTATAGTGAATGCTATAAAAGATAAACGAATGTCGGTAAAAGATCTTACAAAACTAGTTGGTGTTGATATTTCAACTATCTCTAAACATCTTACAATTCTTAAAAATTCTAAGATTATTAAGGGAGAAAAAGAAAAGAATTATATCTATTATACTTTGGCTATTCCATGTGTATTAGATTTTATGTCGTGTGCTGTTAATATTATTAATAAAAACAATAAATGATGAATAATCTAGAAGAACTTATTACTCAAATGGATTTTGAGTACTTTGGAACTGGAAAACACAAAATGGATGCGAGCTCTTTTTTACAAGCAGAAAATACTCTTTTTCTTGATGTAAGAGCTAAAGAGGAACAAGAAACTATAAAAATACCTTTAATGCATCATTGCTCTGTTCTTGAAATTCCTACCAATGAGGTTCCTGCTCGTATAAATGAGATCCCTAAAGATAAATTGATAGGTGTGTTTTGTTCTGCTGGTGTGAGAGCTGTTATTATCTTTACTTATCTTAAAAGTATGGGTTTTCAAAATGTAAAGGTGATTCCTGGTGGATATCCTCCTCTTTTTGATGCTATTATGCCTGGAAAATTATATAAGAAGATATACTAATGAGTACATGGGGTTTAGCTGTTGTAATAATGCTAATTGCTTTTTTTATGACAATGACTGGTCGAGGTGGTGGAAACTTCTATGTATTAAGTCTCGTATTATCTGGACTTAGTATGAATATCGCTGCATCTACTGGTCAGTTTATTTTAATGTCTTCTTCTTTAGTTGCTGCTATTTTATTTAGTAAGCAAAAAATGAATCATTGGAGTTTAATTATTTTTCTTGGAGCTTTATTATTTGTATCTTCAATGTGTGGAGGATTTTTCGGTAAATATTTTAATGAGAAATATCTAAAGATAATTTTTGCTTCTGCTATGTTTCTAGCTGCTTTATTTATGCTTAGAAAACCTAAAAGAAAATTGAAATCAGACCATTTTTGGGTTATAAATTTGAAATCTAAGGATGAGATATTTCATATCAATCTTTTAATTACTCTTCCTGTTATTTTATTGACGGGATTTATTTCTGGTATGGTAGGAGTATCTGGAGGTTCTTTTATTGTTCCTCTTATGTTGCTTACTATGAATGTGCCTATGCATATTGCTGTAGGAACTTCCACTACTTTAGTATTTGTTTCTGCTAGTGCTGGCTTCTTTGGACATTTAGGTGCTGGGTTTTTCGATTTATCTTTAGCTCTACCTCTAGCTATAGCTGGTGTGATTGGTGGTTTCTTTGGAGCAAAAATGGTGCTTAAAACAAAACCTATGAATCTAAAATATCTATTTGCAGGTACTCAGATTATTGCTTCAATAGTTATGATTTTCAATATATTTTAATCGTATTTTCGCCCTACCATCTCCCACCTTTGTCCATGCTTTGTCCATGGTTTGTCCATGCTTTCTCCAATATAGCTTGTAGAAAGCATGGACAATGGATGAAGAATGCATGGACTTACATACTAGTTGATACCTCTTTTATTAAGTCTTGATACCCAAAAATTACCAAAAAAATATACGTAAATTGTTGATTGAAAGGAAAAAAAGATAAAATAAAAGGAATTCTAAAAATATTTTACTATTTTCGCAAACTGAAAAATTTGTAATTAGATGTAGACTAATATTGCAAACAATTGGTGTCCTTAGCCCATGCCTTTTGTTATGCTCTAATAGTTTGATACACTGAAGTATTGCCCATTCATCCACCTTTAGTGTAATTAAATTGTTGAGTTATGCTTTATCTTTTTACATCAAATAATTACTTATTGTTTAATTTTATAAAATTAAAAAAGTGGATACATTAAGCTACAAAACAATTTCAGCTAATAAAGCTACTGCTCAAAAAGAGTGGGTTTTAGTTGATGCCGAAGGTCAAACATTAGGACGTTTAGCTTCTAAAGTTGCCAAATTACTTCGTGGTAAGTATAAGCCAAGTTTTACTCCTCATTGTGATTGCGGTGATAACGTTGTAATTATCAATGCAGAGAAAATTCAAGTTTCTGGTAAAAAATTTGATAGTAAAAACTACTTACGTCACACTGGTTACCCAGGTGGTCAAAGAGTAACTACTATTAAACAAGCTCTAGAAAATCATCCTGAAAGAGTTATCCAACACGCTGTTAAAGGTATGTTACCTAAAAACAGATTGGGAAGAGAACTTTTCAGAAATATGTATGTTTATGCTGGTACTGAGCATATGCAAGAAGCACAACAACCAAAAAATCTTGATTTAAACACTCTTAAATAATTGTCATGGAAGTAATAAATACAATTGGTAGAAGAAAAGCTGCTGTTGCTCGTATTTATATGAGTGAAGGTAAAGGAAACATTACTATCAACAAAAGAGAACTTGAGAATTATTTTACATTACCAACATTCCAATATGTTGTTAAACAACCTCTTCTTTTATTAGGTTTAGAAGGTAGTTTTGATGTAAAAGTAAATTTAAATGGTGGTGGTTATAAAGGTCAAGCTGAAGCTTTACGTTTAGCTATTGCTAGAGCTCTTGTTGAAGTTAATCCTGAGTATAAAAAACAACTTAGAGATGCTGGTTTTATGACTCGTGATCCTCGTGAGGTTGAACGTAAAAAACCAGGTAGACCTAAAGCACGTAAGAGATTTCAATTCTCTAAACGTTAATATTAGTTTAGAATCTAAATTGTGGGGACTTCTTAAATTTCTTAGGACTACCTTGCAATTGTTATTATTAAAGAAAGTAAACGCATAAAAAAATGACGAATTTCGAAGAATTATTAGAAGCAGGTTGCCACTTCGGTCACCTTACTAGAAAATGGAATCCAAAAATGGCTCCTTATATCTTTATGGAGCGTAACGGTATTCACATTATCGACTTGAATAAAACAGCAGTAATGTTAGATAGAGCTTCAGATGCTCTTAAACAAATTGCTAAATCAGGTAGAAAAATATTATTTGTAGCTACAAAAAAACAAGCAAAAGATATCGTTTCTGAAAAGATATCTGATGTAAATATGCCATATATCACTGAAAGATGGGCTGGTGGTATGTTAACTAACTTCCCTACAGTAAGAAAAGCTGTTAAGAAGATGAATACTATTGATAAGATGGACAAAGATGGTACTCTTAGTCACTTATCAAAAAGAGAAAGATTACAAATTTCTCGTCAAAGGGCTAAATTAGATAAAAACTTAGGTTCTATTGCTGATTTAACAAGATTACCTGCTGCTCTTTTCGTTGTTGATGTTATGAAAGAATACATCGCAGTGAGAGAAGCTAACAGATTAGGTATTCCTGTATTTGCTATGGTTGATACAAACTCAAGCCCAGAAGGTGTTGATTTTGTTATCCCTGCAAATGATGATGCTTCTAACTCTATCTCTTTAGTTATCGATAAAGTTTCTGCTTCTATTAAAGAAGGTTTAACTGAAAGAAAAGCTGAAAGAGAAAAGAATGCTGCTGCTAAAAAAGAAAAAGCTGCTGCTAAAGCTGATTCAGTAAAAAAAGAAGATAAGTAATCTCTTAAGTATTAAGTTTAATTAACTAAAAATATACCACTATGGCAATTACAGCTGCAGATGTAAAAAAACTTCGTACTGCTACTAACGCTGGTATGATGGACTGTAAAAAAGCTCTTCAAGAAGCTGATGGTAACTTTGATGAAGCAGTTAAAATTATCCGTAAAAAAGGTCTTGCTATCGCTAACAAACGTGCAGATAGAACTGCTAAAGAAGGTTGTGTTTTAGCTAAAGCTGATGGTAAAAAAGGTGCTTTAATCGCATTAAATTGTGAAACTGACTTCGTTGCTAAAAACGATAGTTTTGTGAGTCTAACTCAAAGCATTCTTGATATCGCTTTTGACGCTATGCCTGCTGATCTTGAAGCTCTTCTTAACCTTCCTATGGATGGTAGAACTGTGAAAGATGTTGTGCTAGAGCAAAACGGTGTTATCGGTGAAAAAGTTGAATTATCTTTCTACGGTAAAGTAGAGTCAGAAGCTAATATCGCTTATATCCACCCAGGTAACAAGTTAGCTACTCTTATCGGTTTTAATAAAGCTGTTGAAACTCAAGTTGAAAAAGATATCGCTATGCAAGCAGCTGCTATGGCTCCTATTGCTATCGATAAAGATGGTATCGCTCAAGATATTATCGATAGAGAACTTGAAGTTGCTAAAGATAAAGCTAAGCAAGAAGGTAAACCTGAAGCTATGCTTGATAAAATTGCTCAAGGTCGTTTGAATAAATTCTATAAAGAAGTTACTTTATTGAACCAAGCGTTCATTAAAGAAAACAAACAATCAGTGAAGCAATACTTACAAGAAGCTGATAAAGATTTAACAGTTACTGAACTTGTAAGATTTACTTTAAACGCTTAATATATTTCTAATATATATAGTTGTGAAGGCTATCCCTTTTGGGATAGCCTTTTTTGTTTTATATTTCAATCCATTGAGCAGAAGTGAAATCTTTCCAGTTTTTTTCGTTTGGATAGTTAGTTCCTTTTGGATAATATATCTTTCCTTTGTATTCACTTGATGTTCCAACAAAAGCTTGTGTTCCGTCTAGAATTGTTAAAGGACTGTCTTTTCTTCCTATATATATTTCTTCAATGCTACTATTTAATGTTACTACATTACCAATTATTTTTAATGTAGATGGAAATTTAATAACTCTTAATCTGCCACAACAAAAGAAAATACCTTTACCAATTGTTTCTAATTTTGTATTTGATAAATCAACTATTTCAATTGGATTATCTCCAAAGGCAGCCCAAGCTTTATTATCTTTGATTTCTCTTAAATTCTTTCCAAATACTACGTTTGAAATATTACACCATCTAAAAGCTCCTCCTTCTATAATTTCTAAACTATCTGGAAAAATTATTGATGGACCAAGTTGACTACACCAGCCAAATGCAGAGTACTCAATTGTTACTAAACTCTGGCTAAATGTTACTTTTTTAAGAGCACCACAAAAGATAAATGCTGAATGTTTAATTACCTTAAGATATACTGCTAGAGACATATCAAGATTTTCTAAACTTGTGTTTTTTCTATCATATGTTCTATCTGGTAATATTGTTGTTCCTATTTCAACAACTTTTTTATTATCAATTCTAGCTGGTATAATAAGGTTTTTGTCGGTTCCTTTGTATTTTGTTATTCTAACTCCTCCTTCGATATCTTCAATATCCCAATTTTCTAAAGATCCATTTGTTTCCCAAATAATTGAAATGGTAATGTCTTTTGTAATTGGAGTATCAAAATTATAAGATTTTCCATCTACTTGCCAATCAATTATTCTGTATCCATCTTTTTTAGGATCTTCAGGTTTAGTAATTTTTAATCCTTCTCTAACTTTTATAGCATCAATTTTACTACCACCATTAGTATTAAATGTAATTGTATATTCTGGTATAGCTTTCCATATGGCTCTAAGAGTAATATCTTTTTTTACTGGAGTATTAAAATCGTACTTAATTCCTTCTAGTTGCCATTCTATAAAATTGAAACCATCTTTAACTGGATCTTCAGGTTTAGTAATTTTTAATCCTTCTCTAAGTTTAATTACATCAATTTTACTACCTTCATCTGTATCGAATGTAACTGTATATATAGGTATAGCTGTCCATATTGCAGTAAGAGTAATGTCTTTTTTTACTGGAGTATTAAAATCGTATGTTACACCTTCTAATTGCCATTCAATAAAATTGAACTCAGCTTTTGTTGGATTTGTAGGTTTTGTGACTTTTTCTCCATCTTTTACAGTGATACTTTCAATTTTATTACCACCATTTGTTTCAAAATTTACTGTGTATTCTTCTATTATTGGGTTGTCTTTTTTCTTTGTACAAGAAAATGATAGCAGACTTATTAGTATAGTACACAATAGGGTAATTCTTAATTTAGTTTTCATTTATAAGTTATTTAGTTTGTTATAATAGTATTCAAAAAGTAGTATTAATTACACAAAGGTACACTTAGTTCTCATTTGTTTATATACATAAAGATCTTTTATGATGAGTGTATAGAGAAGTATGATAAACAACTTATATTTAAGTATAAATGTAGCCTCCTACTTTTATATATGTTGAATGATATTTATATAAAAAGTTAATTTTAAGTGAAAAAATATTAGTACTTGGTTTTAATTCAGTATTTTATGTATATTGATTTTAATTTACTAACTATAAATCTATATATATGAAAAAGAAAGCTATTGCACTTATAGGGATATTCTCGTTTATCTTGTTATCGTGTATGAATGTATATTCTTCAGAAGAGGAATTAATTACTAAGAAACTTAATCTTGAAGAGTTTTCAAATATTCAACTATCGTGTTCTGCTGATGTTGAGATAGTTAAATCTGATGAACAAAAGGTTGTTATTAAGTTTACCGAAAACATTGAAAAGTATTTAGATTTTCGTGTTGAGGGTTCTACTTTTATAATGAATTTGAAAAATAGAAGTTGGTCGTGCTGTTTTAAAAGATATAAACTTAGTGTGACGATATATACTCCTAAATTAAATAAAATTAGAAATTCAGGTTCTGGTAATATAACTTGTTCTGAGGCTCTTGGAAATTCTGAATTAATGATTCGTAATTCAGGTTCTGGAAATCTTAGAATGCCTGTAAAATTAAAGACTTTATTAGTACGTAATTCAGGTTCTGGTAATATAAAACTAATTGGTGATATAAGAGAGGCTGAATTCTTGAATAGTGGGTCTGGAGATATATCATTAGAGAGTAGAATGAATAAAATTTCTATAAGAAATAGTGGATCGGGAGAAATTTCATTGAAAGGTGAAGCTAAAACAGCTTTATTTAAATCTTATGGTTCTGGTGATTTTAGAGCATATGATTTTGCTATTAGGAATTTAAAACTTGAAGGTAGAGGAAGTGGCGATTTTAGTGTGAATGTTTCTGGAAGATTAGATGTTAGAATTTCTGGTTCTGGTGATGTTAGATATAAAGGTAATCCTAAAACAAGTATTAGTATTTCAGGTAGTGGAAGAGTAAGATCGTATTAATTTTAAAAACTAAATTGTATTGAAATGAAAAGAATATTTGTTTTAATTATTATTGTTGCTGCACTTGTTTTTACCTATTTCAAATTTAATGATGTAGAGGTAAGTTTTAATGGTGACGATTTAATATCAATAAGCAATGAGTACGATGAAGGAGAATTGTTAAAAAAAGAATTGAATTTAAAAGATTTTTCAAATCTAGACCTTAGAGCTAAAGTTCAAATAGAATTAATACAAGATTCAGAACAAAAAGTAAGACTTTTTTATAGTGAGAATATTAAGGATAGATTTGAGATTAAAGTTATTAATTCTGTTTTGAAACTTAGAGTTGATAATGATGATTGGTTATCTTCTAATCCTAAATATAAGCTTAAGTTGGTAATTCATACTCCTAATATTAATAAGATAAAAAATAAAGGAGCTTGTTCTATAAGTTCAAAAGATATTTTTAAAACTAAGGAATTAAAAATATATAATGGAGGAGCTTTATCTTTTAAAATGAAATTAGATATTAAAAGATTTTTTATTGATTGTTCAGGTGCTAGTAAATTCAATTTGTCAGGTAAGGCTGAATATGTGAAAATTAATTGCTCTGGAGCTGCAAAATATTCTGCTTACGATATGATTGTAAAAAAAATGACATTAAATAGTTCAGGAGCATCTTCTTTTAATGTGAATGTTAGTGAATCTTTAAATGGAAGTGTGGATGGAATTTCTGTAGTGAAGTATAAAGGTTCTCCAGATATGGATATTGATTGTTCTGGTTTATCTAAGATTAGCCCTTATTAATTATTTATAAAACATTATAAAATCAGCTTCTTACATAATTTGTAAGAGGCTTTTTTTTATAGATTAAATAGTATTTTCGAAATAATAAGTAATTTTGTGGAAATTAAGAATTTATAGATATGAAATATAATAGAGTACTTCTAAAACTAAGTGGAGAGTCGTTGATGGGTTCTCAACAGTATGGAATTGATCCAGAAAGATTGAACGATTACGTAAAACAAATTAAAGAAATTGTTGATTTAGGTATACAAGTTGGTATCGTTATAGGTGGTGGAAATATCTTCCGTGGTTTATCTGGAGCTTCTAAAGGTTTCGATAGAGTGAAAGGTGATTCTATGGGAATGCTTGCTACTGTTATTAACTCTTTAGCTCTTTCTTCAGGTTTAGACGCTAGTGGTTGTAAATCGAAAGTGTTTACTGCTGTTGGTATGGAACCTATTGGTGAATTGTTCTCTAAACAAAAAGCTGTTGAAAGTTTAGAAAATGGTTATGTTGCTATTTTCTCTGGAGGTACTGGTAATCCATATTTCACAACAGATACTGCATCTTCTTTAAGAGGAATAGAAATAGAAGCTGATGTTATGCTTAAGGGTACACGTGTAGATGGTATCTATACTGCAGATCCTGAAAAAGATAAAGATGCTAAGAAGTTTGATGAAATAAGTTTCGATGAGATTTATGTGAAGAATCTAAGAGTTATGGATTTAACAGCAACAACTATGTGTAAAGAGAACGATCTTCCTATTATTGTTTTTGATATGGATACTGTTGGTAACCTTAAAAAAGTAATTTTAGGTGAAAAGATTGGTACCTTAGTACACAACTAGAAAATTGTTTAGAATGAATGACTTTGACGAAATTTTAAAGAAAATAGACTTTCCTAAAGATCTTAAAGAATTACAAGCAACAGATTTACCTGAAGTTTGTGATGCTCTAAGATCGAAGATTATTGATGTCTGTTCTCAAAATCCAGGGCATTTCGGTGCTAGTTTAGGAGTTGTTGAGCTTACTGTAGCTTTACATTATGTATTGAATACTCCTTATGATAATCTCGTCTGGGATGTTGGACATCAAGCTTATGGTCATAAGATATTGACAGGAAGAAGAGATGTTTTTAATACCAATAGACAGTATAAAGGTATTAGTGGATTTCCTAAAATGAGTGAAAGTGAATATGATGCTTTTGGTACGGGTCATTCTTCTACTTCTATTTCTGCTGCTTTAGGTTTAGCCGTTGCTGCTAAGAATAATGGCGAAGAGGATAAAATGACTGTTGCTGTTATTGGAGATGGTGC
This sequence comes from Marinilabiliaceae bacterium JC040, assembly GCA_022496785.1. Taxonomy (GTDB): domain Bacteria; phylum Bacteroidota; class Bacteroidia; order Bacteroidales; family Marinifilaceae; genus SNAP01. The sequence goes on from SNAP01000001.1 coordinate 338,218, forward strand.
AATGACTGGTGGTATGGCTTTTGAAGCTTTGAATAACGCAGCAGCAGATAAGGCAAATATTCTTATTGTTCTGAATGATAATAATATGGCTATTGACCCTAATGTTGGTGGTTTAAATGATTATCTTTTAGATATAACAACTTCTAAATCGTATAATAAGATTAAGAATGATGTTTGGAATATTCTAAAACCTATCCCTGCGTCAAGAAAACTTCTAAGAGGTATTAATAATAGTATGAAGTCGTTCTTATTGAAGCAATCTAATTTGTTTCAAGCTTTAGGAATTAGATATTTTGGTCCAATAGATGGGCATGATGTAGAACATCTTGTAGAAGTTCTTAAGGATTTATCTCATATAGGTGGTCCTAAGCTTTTACATATTATTACTAAAAAAGGAAAGGGTTTTAAGCCTGCCGAAGATAATCAGACTGTTTGGCATGCTCCTGGTAAGTTTAATAAAGAGACTGGGGAACGATTAGCTATTAATAGTGAAGAACCTCAAGCTCCTAAATTTCAAGAGGTGTTTGGTAATACTCTTTTGGATTTAGCTAGAAAAAATGAAAAGATAATTGGTATAACTCCTGCTATGCCTTCTGGTAGTTCGTTGAATATTATGATGAAAGAAATGCCAGAAAGAACTTTCGATGTGGGGATTGCAGAACAACATGCTGTTACCTTCTCTGCTGGTTTGGCTGCAGGTGGAATGATACCATTTTGTAATATCTATTCTTCATTTATGCAAAGAGCATACGATCAGGTGATTCATGACGTTGCTCTTCAAAATTTGAATGTTGTATTATGTCTTGATAGAGGTGGTGTTGTTGGAGATGATGGTGCTACACACCAAGGAGTCTTCGATCTTGCCTCTTTCCGTTGTATTCCAAATATTACTATGGCTGCTCCTATGAATGAGGAGTATCTTAGGAATTTAATGTTTACAGCTCAATCTTCACCAAAGGGAACTGTGATGATTAGATATCCTAGAGGAAGAGGTTCAATGGTGAATTGGGAGACTGAATATAAGGAATTAGAGATTGGTAAAGGTCGTAAACTTTCTTCTGGTAAGAAAATTGCTGTTTTAAGTTTGGGTACTGTTGGTGTAGATGTTCAAAAGATAATTAAGAAAAGAGGTTTTGAAGATGTTGCACACTACGATTTAGTATTTTTAAAACCTATAGATACAGGAATTTTACATGAGGTGTTTAAAAACTATGACTCTGTGATTACTGTTGAAGATGGTAGTCTTGCTGGAGGTTTTGGTTCTGCTGTAATAGAGTTTATGGTTGATAATTCTTATTGTGCAAGAGTAAAACGATTGGGTGTTCCTGATGTGTTTGTAGAGCAAGGTAGTCAAGAACAACAGAAACACGACTGTGGTTACGATTTACAAGCAATAGAAGATAGTATTGACTCATTCTTGAATTAATGAAAAAGATAAAACACTATATATCGTCAAAGCAAGAGGTGTTTGCTGATTTTCTTTCTCATTTTCCTAGTTTAACGGAGAATGATCAAAGATTATTGTTTAATGAATCTCTAATTAAATTCTATGATAAAGGTGAAAATCTTTATTTTGAAGATGATAAATTGTTTGGTTCTTACTATATATATTCAGGAATAATTAAAATATATCAAACAGGTTCAGAAGGTAAGGAACAAATTATTAGATTCTCGAACTCGAAGGAATTAATAGCTTTTAGATCGGTAATTAATCAAGAACTTGCTTGTACTTCTGCCAAGGCAATTGTTGAATCTTTAATGTTGTATATACCTTCTAAATTATTAATAAAATTATTGAAGAGTAATTCTGAATTTGCTTTTCAAATGATTAGAATTGTTTGTAGTGAATTGGGAGAATCTAATGGATATATTACAGATATTGCACAAAAAAGTGTAAAACGACGATTAGCAGAAATTCTTGTTAAGCTTACAAATAGTTTTGGTTTAGATAATGAAATGGTTCTAAAATTGAGTATTTCTCGTGAAGAATTAGCAAATATTGTTGGTACTGCTACAGAAACTGTTATTAGGATAATGAAGGAGTTTAAGAACGAAAAAATTATAGAATCTAGAGGTAGAAAATTACTTATTTTAAACCTAGATAGATTGAAAGAGATTTCTAGATAATTTATTGGTATTATAAATGTGTAAATTCTTTTAAGATAAATATCTTTTCAATAGGAATTTGTGCACTATTTATCATTAAATGAGATAATTACAAAGGGAAATGCTATTTAATGGTATTTCCTTTTGTTTGTTGAATATGATTTATAAATTTGCGGACAGAGAAAAGTAATGAATTAACATTTATATAGAAATGCCACAAATATCACAAAAAGGTCATGAAATGCCTTTATCACCAATTAGAAAATTGGTACCATTTGCTGAAGCAGCAAAGGCTAAAGGTCGTAAGGTTTTCCATTTGAATATTGGTCAACCAGATATTCCAACTCCTCAGGTTGCTTTAGATGCAATAAAAAACTGCCAAGAGAAAGTTATTGCATATTCTCATTCTGCTGGTAATGAAACTTACCGTAGAAAATTAGCTGACTATTATACAGGAATTGGTATTGATATTGATTATACAAATATCTTAATCACAACTGGTGGTTCTGAAGCTATTACTTTAGCTTTCTTAGCTACTTTAAATCCAGGTGATGAGATTATTATTCCTGAACCATTCTATGCAAACTATATCAGTTTTGCTATGATGGCAGGTGTTAAAGTAATTCCTATTACTTCTTCAATTGAGAATGATTTTGCATTGCCATCAATTGAAGAGTTCGAGAAAATTATCACTCCTAGAACTAAAGGTATTGTAATTGTAAATCCTAATAACCCTACAGGTTATCTTTATTCTAAAGAAGAATTAGAACAACTACAAGAAATTATTATCAAACATGATATGTATTTATATGCTGATGAAGTATATAGAGAATTCTGTTATGATGGTGAGGAGCATTTTTCTGCTATGGAATTAGAACAAATACAACAAAACGTTATCCTTTTAGATTCTGTTTCTAAAAGATATAGTGAATGTGGTGTTCGTATTGGTGCTTTGATTTCTAGAAATATGGAAGTTGTTAACACTGTTATGAAATTTGCTATGGCTAGACTTTGCCCTCCAGGATTTGGACAAATTGCTGCTGAAGCGTCTTTAGATACTCCTAAAGATTATTTTGATGGTGTATATAATGAGTATATTGAAAGAAGAAACTTTGTGGTAAATGCTCTTAACGAGATGCCAGGAGTTTATTCTCCAATGCCAAAAGGTGCTTTCTACACTGTTTGTAAATTACCTGTTGATGATGCAGATAAATTTGCTCAGTGGATGCTTGAAGAATTCGAATACAAAGGTTATACTGTAATGGTAGCGCCAGCTTCTGGATTCTATGCAACAGAAGGATTAGGTAAAAATGAAGTAAGAATTGCTTATGTTCTTAAGATAGACGATTTGAGATTAGCTATGGAAACATTAGCTGCTGCTCTTGAAGCTTATCCAGGTAAGATTAAGTAAATTTTGTTAAAAAATATTAAAGCCCTCCTTTGTTTATGATAAGGAGGGCTTTTTATATGATATACAAAAGTAGTGATTTTGCTAAAATTTATTAACTTTGTCTAACAATCGTAATGTTGATAATAAATGGATACCAATACAAAATTTGATAATATTCGTCCATATAGAGACTCTGAAGTGAGGGGTGCTATTGATAGATTAGCTGAAAGTGAGGAGTTTTTTTATGTATTTTCTAAACTTTGGGATGGCTTTACTAAGGAATTCTTTGTTGAACAAACAAAGAATATTTCTACAATACAAGAATTTAGAGATCTTATTATAAATCCTCTTTTTAAGAAAATAACTGATTTAACCACTTGTGGGATTACTGTTGATGGCCTCGAATATTTAGATAAAGATAAATCATATTTGTTTATATCTGACCATAGAGATATTATTTTAGATTCAGCTATATTGAATCTGATTCTTGCCTCTAATGGATATAAAGCAACAGAGAATGCTATTGGAAGTAATTTGTTATTAGCTCCATGGATTATAGATTTTGTGAAATTAGATTCTTGCTTTATAATCGAAAGAGATATTCCTATGAAGGAGTTCAAAGATAGCAGTATCCAAAGAGCAAAATATATTAGAGATAGAATTTCAACTAATGCTTCTTCGGTGTGGATAGCTCAAAGAGAAGGACGTACTAAAGATGGAGATGATAGAACTCAGATATCTTTACTTAAGATGTTGAATCTTGGTGGTATGGGTGATTTTGTTGAGAATTTTAAAGAGTTGAATATTGTTCCTTTAGCAATTTCTTATGAATATGAGCCTTGTGATTTGTTTAAAACAAGTGAATTGTATCAGAAAAGACATTGTGAGAAGTATGTAAAGAAACCTGGTGAGGATTTTAACTCTATGCTATATGGAATGACTTCTGATAAAGAAAGAGTACATTTTACTATTGGAAAGCCTTTGACTATTGTTTTAGACGATTTAGCAGAACTTAAATCAACTCCAGAGAGATATAAAGCTCTTGCTGATATTATTGATTATAGAATCCATAGTAATTATAAATTGTGGCCAGATAATTATATTGCTCACGATTTATTAAAGGGAACTGAAGAACATACAGATAAGTATACTGAAGATGAAAAAGAGGTTTTTATTAATAATATGCAATTAAAACTGAATAAGATTGATGGTGAAGAGGATGAATTATGCGAGATTTATCTTCAAATTTATGCTAATCCAGTTATTAATAGAGCCAATCTTGTTAAACCCGTTTATTTCTAAACTTAGATAAAATGAATATAACTTTCTTAAAAATAATGCTATACATTATAGCATTTGTAGTCTTAGTAGCTTTTATTGTAAATTATTCAATGATTGTTGGTCATGGTGATAGTATTGCAGGTTGTTATTTAGAATTGGTGGCTATTGTTCTATTAACAATTACTGTTGGTTATATTGTTATAACAGAAAAAAGAAAGAAAAAATAAATGCAGTTTATAAGAAAAAATATCTTTATAAGAGATGAAAAGTTTGTGGTTTTCTTTGGTATCAAGACTAAAGGAACTCCTAAAGGTCCTTCTATCTCTTTGTATTTGTGCTCTGGTAGACCAGGAGATAAAATGTCAACTTCTGATTTTATTAAGGGTGGTTTCGCTTCTAAGCAGGAAGCTTTGAGATATGGTGTTAGTTTTGTAAAGGAAACTTATCATAGATAGTACCTTATAACTTATATAGGTGAAGGAGGTTTAAATAACTTCAATTGCACCCCAAATGTTGTATATAACATTTGGGGTGTTTTGTTTTTGAGTATAATGTGTTGATAAGTAGTGTATTGTATTTTACTATTTACATGATATTTTAAAGAATTCTTTGTTTATATGTAACAAATATGTTACTTTTGACTTATGAAGATTAATGAAATCATTCGAACGATTGAGGAGGATGGTTGGTATTATAATCAATTTAGGGATTATGAGAAAGGTAGAAACAATAGTACGTGCAAATAAAGATGGTTTATGGGCTGAGATTCCAGAATTACCAGGATGTTATTCTTTTGGTGAGACAATTTCAGAATTACATGAGATGTTAAGAGAAGCTGTTGACTTACATATTGAAGGTATGGTTGAAGATGGAGAATCTGTTCCTAATGTATTTCAAAACGAATTTGAATTTAAATTAAAGATAAATTTACAAGAATTTTTTGACCAATATCCAGTTTCAATTGCAGGTGTTGCTAAGAAGGCTGGAATGAATAGATCGTTATTAACACAATATGCTAAAGGAATTAAGTTATTGTCTGAGAAACAAGCTTTAAGAATTACAGAGGCAATAAATAGTATAGGTAGAGATTTGGCTGCTATTTCTTTTTAAAATTATTGGTTTAATCCATTTTAATATAGAGATATTCATTATTTTATTTAGATTGAGGGTGTTGTATTTTTTTTATATGGCACCCTCAATTTATATAATTTACTGTGATTCCGGCGGGATTCAAACCCGCGACCTTCAGAACCGGAATCTGATGTTCTATTCAGCTAAACTACGGAACCATTGCCTGCAAAATTACTAATTAATATTGATGTTACAAGTTTGATTTTTAAGCTATATAAACATAATTAATTACGTTTTTTAGATTATTTCTAAAGAATGGAGATTTGCAATTATAAATAATTACCTAATTATCTGATAGCTAATAATTAAAAGTTCTACTTATGTTTTATAGGTTTTGGAAAATATGTAAAATACAAACTTAAAAACGTGTTTAAGAACATATTTTTTCTAAAATAATTGACAAATACTTTGCTAATCTGCTAAATTCTATAAATGTTTGTATTCAAATAGTGAAAGAATTCTTTAATTATAATTCTAACTATTAAATAATTAAGAAATCAAGTTGATTTTTAACAAATAACGCAGTAATTTAAATAAAAACGAGAAAAGGTTTAATGGAATCTTATCTAAAACATGAAGCTGCTAGAAATGCCAAGGGTATTCCTGCGCTTCCATTGTCACCAGCTCAAACAGAGCAATTATGTTCTATGCTGGAGGCACCTGAAAAAGGGAAAGAATCATTTTTAATGAATCTTTTTACAGAAAGAATCGCACCAGGTGTAGACGATTCTACTAAGGTAAAAGCTGAATTTTTAAGAGCTATCATTAAAGGAGAAAAAACTTCTCCATTAATCTCTAAAATTGAAGCAGTTGAAATATTGGGTACCATGATAGGTGGTTACAATGTTCCTGTTCTTTTAGAGGCTTTAAATGATAACGAATTATCAGCTACTGCCTCAGAAGCATTAAAACATACTATTTTAGTATATGATGCTTTTGAAACTGTATGCGAGATGTCAAAATCTAACGCAGCAGCTAAAGAAGTTGTTGAATCATGGGCAAAAGCTGAGTGGTTTACTTCTCGCGAAGAGTTGCCAGAGGAGATTAAGGTTAAAGTATACAAAGTAGAAGGTGAGATTAACACAGATGACTTTTCTCCTGCTAGTGAAGCTTTTACTCGTCCTGATATCCCTTTGCATGCTTTGTCAATGGGTAGAGGTCGTTTCGACGACGGAAATGAGGTGATGAGAAAATGGAGAGAAGAAGGTCACAAGGTTGCTTTTGTAGGTGATGTTGTTGGTACTGGTTCTTCTCGTAAATCAGCTTGTAACTCATTAATGTGGGCTATTGGTGAAGATATCCCTTGTGTTCCTAATAAGAGAAATAAAGGTATTGTTTTAGGTGGTGCTATTGCTCCTATCTTCTTTAATACTACTGAAGATTCAGGCGGTCTTCCTCTTATTGTTGATGCTACTAAGTTCAATATGGGTGATGAGATTGTTATTAACACTAAGAAGCAAGAAATTACTCTTGACGGAAAAGTTGTTGAAACTTTCGAAATTAAACCTGCTACTCTTAAAGATGAGTATAGAGCTGGTGGTCGTATCAACCTTATCATTGGAAAATCTTTAACTGCTCAAGCAAGAGAATTTTTAGGTCTAGACCCTATTTCGTTATTTACTGAAGTAGAAAACCCTAAAGCTGAGGCTAAACAAGGTTATACTTTAGCTCAAAAAATTGTTGGTAAGGCTTGTGGTGTTGATGGTGTTTTACCAGGCGCTTCATTATTACCAAAAATGACTACTGTTGGTTCTCAGGATACTACAGGTCCTATGACTAGAGACGAAATTAAAGAGTTAGCTTGTCTTAAGTTTGCTGCTCCTTTATTTATGCAGTCTTTCTGTCATACTGCTGCTTATCCAAAACCTACAGATGTTTTGATGCATAGAACTTTACCAGATTTTATTACTGAACGTAAAGGTGTTGCTTTACGCCAAGGTGATGGTGTTATCCACTCTTGGTTAAATAGAATGTTGTTACCAGATACTGTTGGTACTGGTGGTGACTCTCACACTCGTTTCCCTCTAGGAATTTCGTTCCCTGCTGGTTCAGGTCTTGTTGCATTTGCTGGTGCTGTTGGTAGTATGCCTCTTGATATGCCAGAATCTGTATTAGTTAAATTTAAAGGTAAACTACGTGATGGTATTACTTTAAGAGATTTAGTTAATGCAATTCCTTATTTCGCTATTCAAGAAGGTCTATTAACTGTTCCTAAAAAGAATAAGATAAATGTATTTAATGGTACTATCATCGAGATGGAAGGTCTTGACGATATTACTGTAGAGCAAGCTTTTGAATTAACAGATGCAACTGCAGAACGTTCTGCTGCTGCTGGTGTTATTAAGCTTTCTAAAGAAAAAGTGATTGAGTACGTTAAGTCGAATGTTGCTTTACTTGAAAGTTTAATAAAAGGTGGATATTCAGATGCTGAAACTATCCAAAATAGAATTAATGCAATGAACGCTTGGTTAGCTGATCCTCAACTTCTTGAAAGAGATGAGAATGCTAATTATAAAGCTGTTATTGAAATTGACTTAAGTGATATTAAAGAGCCAATTCTTGCTTGTCCTAACGATCCTGATGACGTTAAGTTGTTAAGTGATGTTGCAGGTACTGAAATTAATGATGTATTCATTGGTTCTTGTATGACTAATATTGGTCATTTCCGTGCTGCTTCTAAAATTTGGGAAGGTTGTACTCCTAGTCCTGTAGTTCGTACTTATATAGCACCTCCTACTCGTATGGATCAATCAACTCTTAAGAATGAAGCAAGATACTCTTCTTTTGTTAAGATAGGTGCACGTATTGAAACTCCTGGATGTTCTCTTTGTATGGGTAACCAATTGAGAATTCCTGATAATGCTGTTGCTTTCTCTACTTCTACACGTAACTTTAATAACCGTTTAGGTACTGGTGCTCAAGTTTACTTGGGTTCTGCAGAACTTGGTGCTATTGTTGCGACTCTTGGTAAACTTCCTACTGTTGAAGAATATATGGCAGTTTACAATGAGCATATTGCTCCTAATATGGATGAGATATATAATTATATGCAGTTCGATAATATGGACATGCAAGATTCATTATATCACCAAAGAGATTTATAATAAATAAAATATAATGGTTTCACAGTGGAAACATTGTGAAGCCTCTTTTAAATAAGAATTTAAGAAAAAAATATAAAGTCATGGCAAAAGTTATTTATACACATACTGACGAGGCTCCATTATTGGCTACATATTCTTTACTACCAATAATCGAAAAATATACTGAGCTTGCTGGTGTAGAATTTGAAACTAGAGATATTTCTGTTGCTGCTAGAATTCTAGCTGTATTCCCAGAGTTTTTAACTGATGAGCAAAAAGTAAACGATGAGTTAAGTTATTTAGGTGATTTAACTAAATACCCTGAAGCAAATATTATTAAACTTCCTAATATTTCAGCTTCTCTTCCTCAGTTGACTGCTGCAATTGCAGAGTTACAAGCAAAAGGATATAAATTACCAGATTATCCAACTGAACCAAAAACTGAAGAAGAAAAAGAAATTAAAGAGCGTTACGATGCTGTTAAAGGTTCTGCTGTAAACCCTGTATTAAGAATGGGTAATTCAGACCGTAGAGCTCCTAAAGCTATTAAAGAGTACGTTAAGCAATTTCCTCACAAGATGAAAGTTTGGACTAAGGAAAGTAAAGCTCACGTTGCTCATATGTCACATGGCGATTTCTATGAAAACGAGCAATCTGTTATTATGCCAGAGGCTGATGAATTGAAGATTTCTCTTTTCAATAAAGATAATAAAGAAACTGTACTTAAAGCTTCTTTACCTGTACTTAAAGGTGAAGTTATTGATGCAAGTTTCATGAGTGCTAAAGCTCTTAGAGAGTTTATTGCAAGCGAAATTGATCACGCAAAAGAAGAGGATATCTTATTCTCTGCTCACTTGAAAGCTACTATGATGAAAGTGTCTGACCCTATTATGTTTGGTCACTTTGTATCAGTATTCTTCAAAGATGTTTTTGAAAAACATGCTAAGACTTTTGCTGAATTAGATGTTAACCCTAACAATGGTTTAGGTGAATTATATGCAAAATTAGAAACTTTACCTGCTGAAAAAAGAAACGAAATTGAAGCTGATATTAAAGCTCAATACGAAACTCGTCCTCGTTTAGCTATGGTAAATTCTGATAAAGGTATCACTAACCTACACGTAGGTTCTGATATTATTATTGATAACTCTATGCCTACTTGCTTGAAAAATGGTGGTGGTATGTGGAATCTTAATGGTGATTTAGAAGCTACTAAAGCTTGTATCCCAGATAGATCATACGCTGGTATTTATAAAGCGGTATTCAACTACTGTAGAGAAAATGGTGAATTTAAACCTGCTGAATTAGGTACTTGCCAAAATGTTGGTTTAATGGCTGAAAAAGCTGAAGAGTATGGTTCTCACGATAAGACTTTCTTAATGTCAGAGAATGGTACTGTTAAAATTACTAATAAAGCTGGTGAAGTTGTAATGCAACTTGAAGTTGAAGAAGGTGATATCTTCAGAGCTTGTCAAGCTAAAGATGCTCCTATCCAAGACTGGGTTAAATTAGCTGTTAATAGAGCTAAAGCTAGTGGATATCCTGCAATCTTCTGGTTAGATGAAAACAGAGCTCACGATAGAGCAATGATTTCTTTAGTAAATAAATATCTTAAAGATCACGATACTACAGGTTTAGATATTCAAATTATGAATCCTTCTGACGCTTGTACTTATTCTTGTAAATTGATCTCTGAAGGTAAAAACTGTATCTCTGTAACAGGTAATGTTCTTAGAGATTACTTAACTGACTTATTCCCTATTATTGAAGTAGGTACTTCTGCTAAGATGTTATCTATTGTTCCATTAATGCAAGGTGGTGGTCTTTTCGAAACTGGTGCTGGTGGTTCTGCTCCTAAGCACGTTCAACAGTTAGTTGAAGAGAATCACTTAAGATGGGATTCTTTAGGTGAATATTTCGCTTTAGCTGCTTCTTTAGAGCATTTAGGTAATAACTATAATAACGAAGGTGCTTTAGTTCTTGCTGAGGCTCTTGAAAATGCTACTGCTAAATTCTTACAAATGGATAAATCTCCATCTCGTAAGTGTGGTGAATTAGACGATAGAGGTTCTCATTATTATTTAGCTATGTATTGGGCTGAAGAATTAGCTGCTCAAGATACTAATGCTAAACTTAAAGAAGTATTTACTAAAGTTGCTGCTGACTTAGCTGCAAACGAAGAGGCTATCGTTAGTGAATTAGCTGCTGTTCAAGGTAAACCAGCTGATGTAGGTGGTTACTATATGTTTGACGAAGAGAAAGTTAATAAAGTAATGCGTCCAAGTAAAACTTTAAACGCTATTGTTGATTCTATAGCTTAATCATAAATAGCTATTTAGAGAAATAGAAATATTTTTTATATCGAACAGGGGGTGTCCAATATTGAAAAATATTGAACAACCCTTTGTTCGTATAAATTAATGAAATTTGATTACAATTTAATTTATTAAACTAAATAAATAGGATGAAAATAATCAATAAAGCTCAAGCTGGAAGTTTTGAGTCAAGTGATATTCTTGTTATGGTTGAACCTAGCGATGCTAAAGGAAGAAATATTGAGTTTTCTTCAACTGTTGGTATCCAATATGGAGAGAGTATTTTAGCTGAAATACATTCTGTTCTAGATGAAATGAATGTAGAAGATGTTCAAATGATAGTAAATGATAAGGGAGCTTTAGTTCCTACTATTAGAGCTAGAGTTGAAACAGCTATTACTCGTGGTAGAGGTGAACAAAAGGGAACTCTAGCATAATTAGAATAAAATAAATTCATAATCATAATTAACTAATAAAAGAAGTTTTACTTCTTTCAATAGTGTATAAGAAATGAAAAAAACAAAAGAATTTAAGAGAAGAAGTATGTTATACATTCCAGGAAATAATCCTGCTATGTTACAACAAGGTGGTGTCTATGGTGCCGATTCTTTACTTCTTGACCTTGAGGATGCTGTTGCATTAAATCAAAAAGATGCAGCTAGAACTTTAGTTGCTAATATGCTTCAACACAATAAGTATTACGATGCTGAATTATCAGTGAGAGTAAATCATATTGATACTCCTTTTGGATTGGCAGATCTTGAGGAGATTGTTCCATTGCAACCTCATACTATACGTTTTCCTAAATGTGAAACTATTGAGCAACTTGATAAAGTGCTTAGCATTGTTGAAGAGATTGAAAATAAACACAATCTTCCTCACAATGAAATGGGAATTCACGCTATGATTGAAACAGCTTTAGGTGTAATGAATGTATACGATATTGCTGGACATTCTTCACGTGTTGATGCTATTACTATTGGTGGTCAGGATTTGACTTCTGATATGAAGGTTGCTGCTGGAAAAGATGGTATAGGTATCGATTATGCTCGTAAGAGAATTGTTATGGCTGCTAAGGCTCACCGTATTGATGTTATGGATACTGTTTTTGCAGACGTAGATGATGATGAAGGTTTAAGAAAAGAAACTGAATATATTAAGAAAATTGGTTTTACAGGTAAGGCTGTGATTAACCCTCGTCAGATAGATATCGTTCATGAAGTATATATCCCATCTGAAAAAGATGTTGCTAAAGCAATGAGAATTTATCAAGCATATCTTAAAAACAAAGCTGCCGGTATAGGTGTGTTTGCTGTTGACAAGAAAATGGTTGATAAACCTGTTGTTGAGAGAGCAATGACTACTTTAAGTCTTGCAGATATAGACTTAAATTCAATTGAATATTAATAGGAATAATATAAAAGTCTGCTATAATGAAAAATAGTTTAGGTAAAGAGATTCCAGAATCTATAGAAGGATTAGGAAAATTAATTCCATATACAGGAGCTTGGGGTTTACAAGATAGACTTGATGAAGTTAAACTTGTGCCAGTTCCAGCAAAGGCTCGTAAGCCACACTATGATAAAACATGTGCTAACCTTGAAGAGGCTATTAAAAAATCTCAGCCTTTCAATGGTATGTGTGTTTCTTTCCACCACCATTTAAGAGGTGGAGACCAATTGATTATTCAAGCAATGGAAATCTTTAAGAAATTAGGTATTAAAGATATTTGTATTGCTTCATCTTCATTAACTACTGCTCACGATTGTTTAGTTCCTTTCGTTTTAGATGGTACTATTACAAAGATCTTCTCTTCTGGTATTAGAGGTGAACTAGGTAGAACAGTTTCTGAAGGTGCTCTTCCAAATCCAATTGTAATACATTCTCATGGTGGTCGTGCAAGAGCTATTAAAGAAGGTAGAATCAAAATTGATATTGCTATTCTAGCTGCTGCTGCTGCTGATAACGAAGGTAATGCTACAGGTCAACACGGACCTTCAGCATTCGGTTCTATGGGATATGGTATGATTGATGCTCAATATGCTAAGAATACTATTATCGTTACTGATAATATGGTTGAATTCCCATGTGTTCCTGCTTCTGTTCCTGCTCACTATGTTGATTTTGTTACTGAAATAGAAACTATTGGTGATGCTAAGAAAATTGCAGGTGGTACTACTCGTATTACTAAAGCTCCATTAGATCTTAAGATTGCTAAAATGGCTGCTGATGCAATTATTGCTACTGATTATTTCAAAAATGGTATTAGTTTCCAAGTAGGTGCCGGTGGTGCTTCACTTGCTGTTGCTAAATATATCAGAAAAGCAATGATCGAGAAAGAAGTTCAAGGTTCTTTCTTATTAGGTGGTGTTACTTCTGTATGTACTGATATGTTAGAAGAAGGTTTATTTAAATCAATCTTCGACGTACAAGGTTTTGATGCTGCAGTTTCTAGTTCATTATTGAATAATCCAAAACATATAGAAATAAGCTCAGATCAATATGCTAGCCCTATGAACTCAGGTGCTATGACTAACAAAATTGATGTTGTAGCTCTAGGTGCTCTTGAGGTTGATACTGATTTTAATGTAAACGTAATTACATCTTCTACAGGTGATATTATGGGTGCTTCAGGTGGTCACTCTGATACAGCTGCTGGTGCTAATTTGTCAATTGTTGTTGCTCCTTCTTTCCGTGGTAGATTACCTATCATTGTGGATAAAGTGATGACTGTTGTTACTCCTGGTGAATCTGTTGATTTAGTTGTTACTGAAAGAGGTATTTGTGTTAATCCTCTTAGAAAAGATTTAGAAAAACAACTTAAAGAAGCTGGTCTTTGGGTAAGAGATATTAAAGAACTTGCTAAGGAAGTTGAAGAGATTGTTGGTAAACCTGCTCACGTAGCTACAACAGATAAAATTATCGGTGTTGTAGAATATCGTGATGGTTCTATCATTGATGTTATTAGACAACCTAAGAAATAGTCTTTTATTTATGTAATGGCTAGATATTGTATTATGGTATCTAGCCATTTTTATTTATTTATATATGTTGCAAGAAATATTAGAGGCACGTGAAGATAGAGCTGTATTAAGAGATTCTGTTGCAGACGGTCGATACATTACTATTAGTTTGTCTCTAAATATCCCAGGTTATCCTAAATCTAATAAGTTAATACATTCTGTATTTTCTGAAATAGTATGTTCTCTTTTAGATTATCTACTTGCTAGTAGAATATCTTTTTCAAATGATCTATCCATAAATAAAGAAGATGCCGCAGGTGATTTCTTTATAACTCCTATATTAAGTACAGATTTATCTGGTAGAGAAGTTAAGAATTTAATGGAGCAATTTGAGCAAGAACATCAATTGTCACGTTTGATTGATGTTGATGTTTTTGATGAAAATGCAATGCCGATATCTTCTGGAAAAGAGAAAAAGTGTATTCTTTGTACAAATTCTGCTATATCGTGCATGAGAGAGCAACGTCATTCTATGGATGATATTCGAGATTTTATAAAGAATCAATTCGAAGATTATATTAATTCTTTACGTAAGAATAGAATTAAGAAGAAGATGGTTTCTTATGCTACTAGGGCTCTTTTATATGAGGTGAGTGTATCCCCTAAACCTGGTTTAGTAGATAGAATTTCTAGTGGAAGTCATACTGATATGGATTTTTTTAGTTTCTTAAATTCATCTTCTGCTCTTGCAATTTATTGGTCAGAAATTGCTGAATTAGCTTATAATTGGGATGGTAAAGAGCATGAAAAGACTCTTAAAGATCTAAGATGTTTGGGTATCGAGATGGAGAGAGAGATGTTAGATTCAACTCAGGGTGTAAATACACAGAAAGGAGCTATCTTTATTTTAGGTTTTATTGTTTTTGCATCATCTTATCTTCTTTATAAGTTTGAGGAAATAAAAGAGAATCCTTTAAGAGAAATAATAGCTTTTTTCAATAAAGATCTTGTTGATAAAGAATTGCTTTCTACTTCCGAAAAGTCTAGTCATGGTGAAGAAGTTTTTAGTACTTATGGAAGAAAATTAGGAGGAGGAATTAGGCAAGAAATGGAACAAGCTCTTCCTATAGTTTTTAATATAGCTCTTCCCTATTTAAATAGCTTTAAAGATTCAAATAGTGATGGTTCATTAGTTAATGATAGATTGTTAAGAACTTTACTTTTAATAATGTCTGAGAATGATGATACAAATATTCTATATCGTTCAAATCTTAATGTTCTAGAAGCTATAAAAATTAAATCGTTAGAATGTTTTAACAGCGAAGAAGATCTGTTATTTGGTAAGTATATAAATTTATTAGACTTTTGTAAAGAGCATAATGTATCACCTGGAGGTTCTGCAGATATGCTTTCAGCAACATATTTTATTTATTTAATACAAAAAGAGAGAATCTAGATATGAGTGATAATTGTTTTAATTTTAATGTTATTGAAGCATCTTTAAATAGTTCATTCGATTTAAAGCAGATAAAGAAAATAACAGATAAATATAATATTGAGTATAATCCAAAGGAAGTTGATAAGACAATTATTTTAGAGACTGAGGATGGAGATATAGTAGGAACAGCTTCTACTGATGGTAATATTATTAAGGCTGTTGTTGTAGACGATAAGTATCAAGGAAGTAATGCTTTTTCCGTTTTAATATCTTCTCTTTCTGAGGAATTAAGTCAAGAATACAAGCATATATTTATATACACTCATCCTAAAAATAAGCAAATATTTACTGGTTTAGGTTTTAAATGTATTGCTGAAGCGCCACCATATTATTCTCTTTATGAATTTGGATTTAGTACTATTGATAAGTATAAAAAATATCTAGAAACAAAGCTTGTAACTAGTGCTAAGAATTCTGCATGTATTGTAATGAATTGTAATCCTTTCACTCTTGGGCACCAATATCTAATAGAGAAAGCTGCTAAAGAAAGTGATGCTGTTTATGTATTTATTGTAGAAACAGATAAATCGTTATTTCCTTTCAAAACAAGATGGGATTTAGTAGAAAAAGGAGTTGCGCATTTAGATAATGTGGTACTTGTTAAGACAGATGATTATTTGGTTTCAAAAGTATCTTTCCCTAGTTATTTTCTAAAAGATAAAGGAGCTAGTGAGATAACAGATAATCAAGCTCGCTTAGATTTAATGGTATTTTTAAATCATATAGTGCCAGTTCTGAATATAAAGAAAAGATATGTGGGTACAGAAAATTATTGTCCAGTAACTTCTGCTTATAATAAACAAATGCATTTATTGTTACCAGAACATAATGTAGAAGTAGTAGAGGTAGAAAGAAAATCTTTAAAAGAAGATGATTATATCTCTGCATCACAAATTAGAGAGGCTGTCAAGAATGACGATTGGGATTCTATTAAAGATAGAGTACCTAAAACTACATACGATTTTCTTGTTTCTGAAGCTGCAAAGCCAATAGTAGAAAAGATAAAAAATAGTGATTCTCGTCACTAAAGATATTAGAAAGTTTTGTTGGGATCAATAATTTGATCTTTATAATAAACTTCATAGTGAAGGTGATTGCCTGTGCTGTTTCCACTTGAACCAACATAGCCAATCACTTCTCCTTTTTTCACTTTCTGATTGTTCTTAACAATAGTTCTGCACATATGAGCATATCCAGTTTTATAACCATTTAAGTGATTAATTTTCACAAAAATTCCATACCCATCATTATATCCTGCATATGTTATTATGCCGTTTGCACTAGCAATAATAGGAGTATTTTTATTTGCAGCTAAATCAATTCCTCTATGAAATTTCATTCTTCCATATATAGGATGTTTACGCCAACCAAATGGAGAAGAAATCCGTATATAGTGTGTAGGGAAACCATGTGGAATATTATTCTTACTGACTTCTTTTCTTTTAGGTTTTCTAGGTGTATGTATTGTCTTCTTAAGAGGTTTATCAGTTTTTTTTAGAATAAAGTTTAAGTGTTTAAGATCTTTTAGTAAAGAAATAATCTTTTTTGGATCTTTACTTATTTCTTTAAATATTGATGGTTCTAATTTCTTGATATTATATTTTTCCCAATTTAATAGTTTTAATTGTTTCTTTGAATTAGATTCTCCTTTTTTGGGCCTTAAGTTTAGAGGTAAATCTATGATATGTATTTTGTCATCAAAGGTCATTAAATTGATAGATCTTATATCTCTATCTAGATATTTTAAGTAGTTATTCTTAAATTCAGAAAACTCTTTCAGATAGTTTTGTTTAAACTTATTATATTCTTTTTGTCGTTTCTTTTTAAACTTATTGTATTCTTGTTGTGTTTGTTTGTAGTATTTGTTAATTGTAGAATTGAATGTTTGTGCTTTGCATTCACTACTAATTACAATTATGAATATTATAAGAATAAAATATTTTAGAGTTTTCATATTTTGCATTACCAATTAATACTTTTAATATTCTTAGATTCTAGGTATTCATTTGTTTTAGAAAAATGTTTACACCCAAAGAATCCTCTATATGCAGAAAGAGGTGAAGGATGAACTGATTTAAGAATGCAGTGTTTATTTTCATCAATAAGATTTGCTTTCTTCTGAGCGTATGCCCCCCAAAGAAGAAAAACAATATTTTCTCTTTCATCAGCAATCTTTTTTATAACAGCATCAGTGAATTGTTCCCATCCTTTTTTCTGATGAGAACCTGCTTTATGGGCTTCAACAGTTAGAGTTGCATTAATCATGAATACACCTTGTTTTGCCCATTCTTCAAGATTTCCACTTGTAGGTATTTCTTTATTTAAATCTTCATTAATTTCTTTAAAGATATTCCTTAATGAAGGAGGAATTTTCTCTCCATCAGGTACAGAGAAAGCAAGTCCATGAGCTGCTCCAGGAGTATGGTATGGATCTTGTCCAAGAATTACAACTTTAATATCATCAAAATCACACTTGTCAAAAGCGTTGAAGACTAATTCTTTTTCTGGAAAAATAGTTTTATTTGAGTATTCTTCTTTCACAAAAGACATTAAGTTGATATAGTAATCTTTATTTAATTCACTTGAAAGAATATTTGTCCATTTATTGCTTAATGTAAACATAGTTCGAAATTGAATGTTCTTAATTTAGTATCAATAATTATTTATTTTGAATTAAATTATTGAAAGAAAAGATATTGATTTGTTTATTTAATAGAAATATGGAAAAGTTTAGGCCACTTCTTACCTGTTATGAATATACGTTTAGTTTTACTGTCATATGCAATTCCATTCAAAACACATTCTTTACTTGCAAGTTGGCTCTTTTCTCTTGAAGATAGTAAGTTTTGAAGATAAATATCCCCTTCAACAACTCCTGTGTTTGGATTTATAATTACTATTCTATCTGTCATCCAAACATTAGCGTATATCTTTCCATTAATATACTCCAATTCGTTAAGTTTCTCTACTGGGCCTTTATTATCGTATACTTCAATTTCTTTTTCTTCTTGAAAAGAATCAGGATTTATGGTGTATAGTTTGTTTGAACCATCACTCATAATTAACTTATCACCTAAAGTAGTAATTCCCCAACCTTGAGTAGAATAGTTAAATTCATATTCAAGAGAGAAAGTTTTAATGTCATAAACAAAACCTTTACCAGATGTCCATGTTAGTTGTATTATTTTATCTTTATATACAGTAATTCCTTCTCCAAATAATTCAGGATTTATGTCTAATACAGAAATTTCTTTATTCCCTCCGTCTAGGTCTATCTTTTTTATACATGAATGTCCTGTACCTCCAGTTCCTTCATACATATAACCATTGTGAAACACAAGACCTTGAGTATAATCATTTGTATTGTGTTTATATGTCTTGATCACCTTAAATGAATGTCTTTTAGGAGCTTTGTTTGGGAAGATAGTTAAGTATCTTACAGTTAAACCCTGTTTATTATCTTTGTGATAAGCAATAGCCTTTAAAGACGTTTTCCCAACAGTACAATTTTTAAAAGAGTAATTAAAAGAATAAGGAGCTTTATATAGAGTCTTAATTTTATTTCCAGATAAGAAAATATCTATAGAATCAGCTTTTTCTCCTTTCTTTAAATTTAAAGAAAGAGAAATCTTAGTATTCATTTTTATTTTAGCATGATTAGCAGGAGAAGAAAATTCCAAACTTTTAATATACTCTACAGTTTCGACATTAGAGCTTATGCTATTAACATTGGTACTCTTAACTTTCTTGTTATTGTTACAAGAGATAAGAATAATGGTTGTAATAAACAGAATAATAAGATTTCTCATATAGTATAAAATATTAGTTAGCAAGTTTCCATTCAACTCCTTCAGCAGTATCTTTAATTTCGATTCCTGCCTCTTTAAATTTATCCCTTACAGCATCAGCAGTTGCCCAATCTTTATTAGCTTTTGCAGTCTTTCTAATTTCTATAAGAGTTTCAACTAATTTCTCAAGAGTTTCATTATTTCCAGAATTAGATTCTTCTGAAGGAAGTAAACCTAAAATATCAAAAGCAAAATCATTATATAATTTTGTAAGTTCTTCAAGTCCTTCTTTATCAATAGATTCTTTTCCAGATATTATTGTATTAATGATTTTAACACCTTCAAATAAATGAGAAATAAGAATAGGAGTATTCATATCATCATTTAAAGCTGCAAAGCATTTTTCTTTTAAAGCATTTACGTCTACACTTGATTTGTCGCTTGCTGTAATCTTTTTTATAGAGTCAACAGCATTCATAAGTCTTTTATATCCTTTTTCAGCAGCTTTTAATGCTTCATTAGAGAAATCAAGTGGACTTCTATAGTGAGCTTGAAGCATAAAGAATCTAACAGTCATTGGAGAATATGCTTGTTCTAATACATCATTATCTCCAGAGAATAGTTGATCTAAAGTAATAAAGTTACCTAAAGATTTACCCATTTTCTGACCGTTAATAGTTACCATATTATTATGCATCCAATAGCTAACAGGATCGTGACCATAAGCAGCAGTAGATTGAGCAATCTCACATTCGTGATGTGGAAATTGAAGATCAAGTCCTCCTCCATGAATATCAAATCTATCACCAAGATATTTTTGACTCATACAAGAACACTCAAGATGCCATCCAGGGAAGCCATCACTCCATCTTGAAGGCCAACGCATTATATGTTCTGCTGAAGCTTTTTTCCATAGAGCAAAATCAAATGGTTTTCTTTTTTCTGATTGTCCATCTAAAGTTCTAGTGTTAGCTTGTAAGTCTTCGATATTTCTTCCAGATAATTTTCCATAGTGGAATTCCTTATTATATGCTTCAACATCAAAATATACAGAACCATCACTTTCATAAGCAAATCCATTTTCAAGAATCTTTTCTACTAATGCTTGTTGTTCAATAATGTGTCCAGAAGCTCTTGGTTCAATACTTGGTTTTAAAGTATTTAAATCATCCATATTCTTATGGTATCTGTCAGTGAAATACTGAACAATTTCCATAGGTTCAAGTTCTTCTAGTCTTGCTTTCTTAGCAATCTTATCTTCACCTTCATCAGCATCATTTACTAAATGGCCAACATCAGTGATATTTCTAACAAATCTAACCTTGTATCCTAAATATTTAAGATATCTAAATAACAAGTCAAATGTAATAGCTGGACGAGCATGTCCTAGATGGGCATCACCATACACTGTTGGACCACATACATAAAGTCCTACGAAAGGAGGATTAAGTGGTTTGAACTCTTCTTTTTTCCTACTTAAAGTATTGTATAAAATAAGATTAGATTCCATTTAAAATACGTTTTTAAAATTATTAGTACAAAACTATTGTTTTTATCTTATTATTAGGACTATATGGGATAGATTTTTTCTCTTTTTATACAATTATTAGAGATATTTTGTATAAAATAACAATAAAGACTAAATTGCTCACATAAAAAGTAAATAAAATAGTATGAAAAAATTTTATAGAATCTTACTTATATTAGTTGGTTTATCAGTACTTATCTACTTGATAGCAAATAAAATCTCTAATGATGAAGGTTTAGTAAAGGGAAAATATCATTCTAGTGTAATATTAAAATTGTTTAGTATAAAAACTAGTAATGATTTTATTATTGACATTCCTGAAGAGAAGACCAGTTGTGTTTTAGATAGTGTAAAACTTGATACTATTTCTCCTTTTGCTTATGGAAAATTTGTAAATAAAGAAGTAAAGGGTACTGTATTGTTGAATTGGAGGTTCTTAACACCATGTTCTTCTAGTGACAACGATATCTTTAATTTTGTTGCACCTTTTATTGTAAATTCAGGAGGCTCAGGGAACTTTTATTATTTAGGTTTCTTTACATTAAATTATAAAGAACAAACGATTACTCATAAAAAATCTGTTTATCTAGGAGATAGAGTCGTAATAAAAGGAATTAAATTATTTGAAGATACTTATTTCAAAGTAAAATTACTTAAGCATGGATCTAAACAGTCGTATGCTGAAGAACCGAAAAGCGAAGAAATATTAGACATTAAGATATAAAATAAAGCCTAGTTGTACATATAATAATGTATACTAGGCTTTTTTATGTGATCCCACCAAGAATCGAACTTGGATCTAAAGTTTAGGAAACTTTTGTTTTATCCGTTAAACTATGGGACCTTAAGTGCAAGCAAAAATATCTATTTAATAATTAACAACAAAATATTCCCAAAAGAATATATTTCTAAACAAATCTAAAGAAATACTATATATCTATTTATTATAAAAATAGAGTGATTGTTATAAATTGTTAGATGTTGGTACTAAATCTTTTATGATTGAAATATATTTGCCCGATATTAGTTTTAATTATTAAGTTTTGTGTAGGTTTGCATTCAAAAATTATTACTACATTCGTGACGTAGTTATAAATAGAACAAATTATTTAAATATAAAGAATTAATATATCATGATTAGCGATCTTAAAGAAATCATCTCTATTAATGCTAAAGGGATGAAACGTTCGGCTATTAGAGAATTATTAAAATTAACTCAAAAGCCTGAAATTATTTCTTTTGCTGGTGGACTTCCTGCTAAAGAAACTTTCCCAATAGAAGAATTAGTAGAAATTACTAAAGATGTTTTAGAAAACGATGGAGCATCTGCTCTTCAATATGGATCTACAGAAGGTGATCCTACTTTACTTAAAGCTCTTGTTGACAGATACAATAATCAAGGTTTAAACATTACTAAGGATAATCTTTGTATTTTAACTTCTTCTCAACAAGCTTTAGATTTAGTTGCAAAGATTTTCTGTAATCCAGGTGATAAAGTTATTGTTGGTCTTCCTTCATATTTAGGTGGTCTAGGAGCATTTACTGCTTATGGTGCTGAACCTGTAGGAATCCTTCACGATGAAAAAGGTATGAGAGCAGACTTATTAGAAGCTAAGTTAGAAGAATTAACTAAAGCTGGTGATAAGCCTAAATTTATGTACGTAATTCCTGACTTCCAAAATCCAGCAGGTGTTACAATGCCTCTTGAAAGAAGAAAAGAAATTTTAGCTATTGCTAAGAAATATGATCTTCTTGTTGTTGAGGATAGCCCATATAGAGAATTGCGTTTCGAAGGTGAAGCTCAACCTATGTTATTTGAATTAGATAATAACGAAGGTAACGTAATCACTTTTGGTACTTTCTCAAAAATCTTTGTTCCAGGTTTCCGTATCGGTTGGGTATTAGGTAATCCTGCAATAGTAGATTATTTTGTAAAAGCTAAACAATCTACAGACCTTTGTACTTCTCCTTTCGTACAAAAAATCTCTGCTAAATATATTGAGCAAGGTCTTTTCGATAAAAATCTTATTAAGATTATTGAAATGTACAAAGAGAAAAAAGCTGTAATGATTGATTCATTCGAGAAATATATGCCAGAAGGTGTAACATGGACTAACCCAGAAGGTGGTCTATTCTTATTCTTGAATTTACCTGAAGGACTTGATGCAGAGGAATTATTCCATATTGCTATTAAGAAAAATGTAGCTTTCGTTCTTGGTTCAGTATTCCATTGCGATGGTAGTGGTAAAAATACAATGAGATTGAACTTCTCTTACGTATCTAAAGAAGATAATGTAGAAGGTGTTAAACGTTTAGCTCAATCTATTCAAGAATTAATGGATTCTAAGAAATAAGAATTATATATTCTAAATACCATATTAAAGCAGGTGAATATTCTTCATCTGCTTTTTTTGTACAAGTATATTTTTAACAATCTTTCATAAATTATACGTATTAGATATGATAATTTAACACTATTGACTTCCTTATAATCAATTATTAATGCAGTAGAATTAGTTTCTTTTTTTTATTTTTGATGCTATGAAAATAGTAATTCAAAGAAGTAAGAAGGCGTCAGTATCTATCAATAATGAGATTTTCTCTGAAATAGGTCAAGGGATACTTGTATTGGTAGGAGTAGAAGAACAGGATGAACAAGATGACATTGATTATCTTGTTAAGAAATTGTGCAATCTTAGAATCTTTGATGATGAAAATGGTATCATGAATAAATCTGTTAAAGATATTAATGGAGATATTCTTGCTATCAGTCAATTTACCCTTATGGCTCGCACTAAAAAAGGAAACCGACCTTCATATATTGATGCTGCTAAACCTGATATTTCTATACCTCTTTACGAGAATTTTGTATCTTCTTTAAATAAAGAAATGAACAAAGAGGTAAAAACAGGACAATTTGGTGCTGATATGCAAGTATCTTTAATCAACGATGGACCTGTAACCATAATCATTGATTCAAAAAACAAGTAGTGAAAGAATATTAGGATATTGTGATTTTCTAATATATTTTTGCCGTTCAACTTTAAACAATTAGCTAAATGTGGGTTAAAATAGCACGAATTATCCTAAGGAACAGGATAGCATTTCTTATATCAATTGCCTTGATAACTGTATTTATGGCTTATCAAGCAACAAAGGTTGAAATGTCATATGAGTATGCAGCATTACTTCCAAAATCTGATACTGCTTCAATAGAATCAGAAAAATTCAAATCAATCTTTGGCCAAGAGAATTCTATGATTATAATAGGAGTTCAGGATAAAGATTTTTATCAATTAGATAAATTTAATGATTGGCTTGCATTAGGTGATAGTTTAAAAAACATCAAAGGTATAGATGCACATATGTCTTTAGGTAGTGCTTACACTTTGAAAAAAAATAAGAAAGAAAAAAAATTCGATATAATTCGTCTATTCCCTAGCAAGTTAGAAAGTCAGAAACAGCTCGATTCATTAGCTAAAAAGGCTGAATCTTTGCCAATATATTATGGAACATTACTTAATAAAGATGCACATACTTACAGTCTATTTGTTACTGTAAATGCTAAAACCATGGCATCTAAGAAAAGAGTAAAAGTTGTTCAAGAGATTAAAGATAGAGCTGATGCTTTTGCTCAAAAACACAAGCTGAAATTACATTATTCAGGAATGCCATATATTAGAGTTCAGAGTGCAGAGATGATAAAATCTGAGATGATGATGTTTATACTATTATCTCTTTTTATAACAGCATTAATACTCTTTCTCTTTTTTAGGTCGTTTAAAATTGTAGGATTTTGTATGTTAATAATTGGAATCTCTGTTATTTGGGCAGTAGGTTCTATGGCTATTTTAGGTTTTAAAATAACTTTATTAACAGCGATGTTACCACCATTGTTAATTGTTATAGGTATTCCTAATTCAGTTTTCATGGTAAATAAATTTCATGGTGAATTTGCAATACATAGGAATAAAATTAAAGCTCTTCAGAGAATGATTCGAAAGATTGGTAATGCTACATTACTAACCAATTTAACAACAGCTTCTGGATTTGCTACATTCATTATTACATCAAGTACTATATTAGTTGAATTTGGCTTAGTAGCAGCTTTAAATATAATGTTGGTTTTTATATTATCATTAATACTTATACCATGTATATTTAGCTTAATAGCTCCACCTTCACCAAAACAAATCAGTCATCTTAAAAACAGAATGGTAAAAGGTTTTGTTGATAAATTGGTATCATTAGTACTTTCAAAAAGAACATATCTTTACATTACAGCTTTTCTAATTATTGTATTTAGTGCAATAGGAATGACAAGAATGAAGAGTACAGGTTTTATGGTTGACGATTTACCTCACGACAATCCTTTAGTACAAGATTTAAAATTCTTTGAGAAAAATTTTGATGGAATTCTACCTCTTGAGGTTATGGTTGATGTTAAAAAGAAAGGTAAAGTGCTTTCTCTTTCAACATTAAGAAGATTAGATAAATTAGATAAAAGTATAAGTAAATCGCCAAATATATCAAATTCTCTTTCTGTTGTTACTGGTTTAAAATATTTAAATCAGACTTATTATAATGGTAAAGAGAAATATTTTAAACTACCAACGTCTACAACAAAGAATTTTGTAATGTCGTATCTGCTACACACAAATCTTGATGGTGGGAAAAATAAAAACATGGCAGCGTTCAATTCTTTTGTAGATAAGAATAAGCAATATGCACGATTAAGCTTTAGGGTAAAAGATATAGGAACAGATAAAATGGCACTAATGGAGAAGGATGTAATCTCTAAGATTAACAAGATATTTCCATCTTCTAAATATAATATAACTTGCACAGGTTCTAGTATTCTTTTCTATAGAGGAACAAAATATCTTGTAAAGAATCTTGCTAGTAGTTTAATGTTGGCAGTCTTTATTATCGCATTGTTTATGGCATGGATGTTCAATTCAAAAAGAATGGTTGTTGTAGCTCTTATTCCAAATATCATTCCACTGCTATTTACAGCTGCACTTATGGGATATTTAGGTGTTCCTATTAAAGCATCAACTATCCTTGTTTTCAGTATAGCATTTGGTATTTCTGTAGATGATACAATTCATTTCTTAGCTAAATATCGTCAAGAACTTCAAGTTACTGGATGGAATATTAAAAAATCAGTTGTTTTCGCTCTTAAAGAAACAGGACAATCAATGATGTATACTTCAATAATTCTATTCTTTGGATTTGGTATTTTTAGTCTTTCTAATTTTGGCGGTACAGTCTCTCTGGGAATATTGGTATCCATAACTCTTTTAGCAGCTATGTTTTCTAACCTAGTAATACTTCCATCTCTATTAATGAGTTTAGATAAAATGATTACGAATAAAGCATTTAAAGAACCATTACTACAGATCTATAACGAAGAAGAAGATATCGATTTAGAGGAATTAAAGATTGATACATCCAAATATATTATTGATATAGAGAATGAAGAGTCAGTATATATTCCAAAAGATAAAACAATAGAATAAAAGATATAAAAAGATAAAACCCAAGAGGGAAGATTCTTGGGTTTTTGATTAATTAGGTGAAGGATTTAATATCCTTCTGATCGTGAATTGTTTTTAAAACGCATGTTAATACAAAATAATTATCTTTCAATTTTAATATCTATAATATTATCATTTAAATCTCTATATACTAATCTGATACCAGACTTCTTAAGTGTCTCAGGATCGTATTTACCTAGTTTAAAACTTACTATACCTGATCCTAAAGAATTTGCTGTATCTGTATTCTCATTTTTAAGTCTAAATTCTAGTACCACTCTATCATCATCATTTATCCCTCCTAAAGGATTAATATCATTCTTCACTAGATTTACAACCATATCCTTACTACCTGAAGGGGCATGAAATCGAAGATTTAAATATCCATCAGTAATTGATA
This sequence comes from Marinilabiliaceae bacterium JC040, assembly GCA_022496785.1. GTDB lineage: Bacteria > Bacteroidota > Bacteroidia > Bacteroidales > Marinifilaceae > SNAP01. The sequence continues at coordinate 365,241 of SNAP01000001.1, forward strand.
CATCAACAATCTTTGCCTTATCATTCCCAAAACTATCTTTATTATCCTCTGTAACCTCAACTACATCTTTTGTCAGAACATTTTTAATGTCTTGAACATCGATATTGTAATCGTAGTTCATATTTTCCTTTGAACTGATGTAGAAATATACGAAAGCTCTTTGTCCGTCAGTAACTTCGTATGAATACTCGTTTACAGGTAGGAAAGTGTCCTTACCGTTTGTGAAATAATAGCTTGTCTCATCAATCTTTTTAACTGTACCCAATATGTATTTCATATTGTCAATTTTCTCCTCATTACACGATTGAAAAATGAAACTACAAATAACACATGATAGGGTAAGCAATAAATAAATCTTCTTTTTCATTTTAGATACTTTTTAAGGGGTTTACTTATTTATTCATTTAAAAATATTAGGGTTAGTAATATCCTTTGTCCACCCTTATAATGCGCTATCTTTTCAAATACTGCACGTAAAAATCAATTATTTTCAAAAAAAGTTGTTTTTTTATGCAGTAATTACTCTTATTTAGCATTATAATAATGACTTAGGTGATATGATAAAAAGTGAGGAGCAATATATAGAACAAGGATGTAAGAAGGGAGATAGAAAGTCTCAGGCTTCTTTATATTCCAAAGTTTCTCCTCGTATGCTTTCTATCGCAATAAGATATCTTGGAGATAAAGCACAAGCAGAAGATCTTCTACATGATACATTTTTAAAAATCTTTGATAAGATTGATAAATTTAAGTATACAGGTAAAAATTCTCTTTATGCATGGTGTTGTAGAATAATGCAAAACGAAAGTCTGCAATATCTTAGAAAGAAGAAATTGTTATTAGATTTTGATGATATTAAAGAAGAACAGATTGATACAGACAATTCTGAAGATGATGATTCTTTTAAAAAAGTGCCTAGAGATGTTTTATTCTCTTTTATTTCTGAACTGCCTGATGGATATAGAACAATCTTTAATATGTATGTTTTTGAGAAATACTCACATAAACAAATAGCTAAGGAGTTAGGAGTAAAAGAAAAGAGTTCTGCTTCTCAATTAGTGAGAGCAAAATCTAAATTAATAGAGAAAATTAATGATTATCTAAAAAAAGAAGAGAGATGAAAGAATCATTAGATAAAAAAGATAAGGATATTTGGCTAGACAGTTTTGAAGATCATCTTAACGATTACGAAACTAAACCATCAGAAGATATATGGGATAAGATATCTTCTAATTTAGATGCGAAAGCCAAGAAAAAGAAGAATTATGCTATTTTATTTAGAATCTCTTCAATAGCAGCTCTATTTGTGATTGCTTTCTCTCTATGGATATTTAACAACGATATACAACTTAAAAAATCAATATACAATTCTACTGAACTTTCACTTATTAACAATCATGAAAACTTTATAAATAAAGAGATTGTTCTATTTAGTGAAATGTCTGCTCCTATCCTTTCTTTGCCTAAAAGTAGAAAAGTTAAAATGAATTCAGGTAAGGATATTAACAATGATAAAATGAGTTCTAAGAAGAAAAATCTTGCTGTTGTTAATAAAGAAAATGCAAATATTCTAGAGGAAAAAGAAGAAGTGCAATTCTTTGATGCAAAGGAAACTACTAATCAATCAAAGACTAGTGAAAAAGCTAAAAATAATAAAGAAAAGAAGGAAGATATTAACAAAGAAAAGAAAGCTCTTGTTAAAAGAGAAGCATTAAAAAGATACTTAGAAGACAATGATATTAACAATGTTCATAGTAGAGAAGGAAAGTCTAATAAACTATCTATTGGATTATTCTCAGATATGAATTCTTTAAATAATAATAAGGATAATCAAGGAATGAGTCCTAGGCTTATGACTGGCTATAATTCTGCTCCTCCATTTCTAAAAGATGCAAAATCAATAGTAGAAATTCAAAAAGAATATAATTATGAACATTCAATTCCTATAGCATTAGGTGTATCAATTAAATATTCTTTGAGCGAGAAATTAGCTCTAGAATCTGGTATTAATTATACATATTTGCATTCAAAACTTACAGAAGTTTATTCTGCTGAATCTTTCTCTCAGAATTTACATTATATTGGAATACCAATAAATATATCATACTCTTTCAACTACAATAAGGCAATTGCATATTATGCATTATTAGGTAGTGAAATAGAAAAAATGATAATAGCTAAAAAAGATAATAAAACTGAATATCCAAATGTTTGGCAATTATCTTTTAAAGCAGGAATTGGTACACAAATTCAAATATATAAAGCTATAAGTATGTTCGGTGAACTATCTGTAAGGTATGGAATAGAAGATAAATCATCATGGGAATCTTATAGAACAGATAATCCATTACAAATGAATATACGATTAGGAATAAGGTGGTCTAGATAATTATCAGAAAAAAGACCACCCATTATCGAGCAGTCTTTAATATTTATATAAAAATATTTAGGGGCAATTTACTATTCTTCGTCAACAATCTTTTTATCATTAAACTCAGAATATTCTTTTTGTAGTTTTTCTGTTAGGCTAGAAGTACCAATTCTCAATAAATCTTTATTAAGCCATTCTTCTCCTAAAATATAGTGAACTATTGAGATAAACTGCATTGCTATATTTGTAGTTGTTATACCTCCAGAAAGCTTTAGTCCTACCTTCTTACCAGTCTTTTCATTAAATAGCTTAATAGCATATGCAATCACATAAGCAGCTTCTGTAGTTACGCCCATAGATGATTTACCAGTAGAACTTTTAATAAAATCACATCCTGCTTCCATAGCAAGAATAGAGGCTACAAAGATATCTTCAATCTTTTTTAATTCACCAGTTTCTAGAATAACTTTAAGAGTCTTGTCTTTACAAATCTTTCTAATATTTTTAAGATCTTCTCTAACATTTGTATATTCTTCATCAACAAAATCTCCCAATGGAATAACAACATCAATTTCATCACATGCAGAATCGTTTGCTAATTTACATTCCAATTCTCTCACTTCTTTATAAGTCTGAACGAAAGGAAAGCCTCCAGCTACACAATCAATATTTATTCCTGTATTTTTCAATTCATTTTTACAAATATCAATATACTTAGGAAAAATACATACAGAAGCAGGAGCGGCAATATCAACTTTCTCGATATTTGTCTTCAGTTTAGATATGAATTTCTTAATAGAAGTCTTACTATCTCTAATATTTAAAGAAGTATGGTCTATAAGAGAATGCATCAAATCTAATGTCTCCTCATTATAATTAACTTTAGAATATGATTGAATAGAACTATCTAAATCAAATGATATTTTTTCATCATATAATTGATAATTATAGAAGTTAAGAATTTCTTGTTGCGTGTCCATAAAAATATTTAGATTTTAAAATCTCTACTAATATACGGAATTTTGTAGAATCAACATGAAAATATTTATCTTTGATACTAAAACATAGTAAATTTATGGCAAAGAAGACTAAAAGTGGTACTACTCCATTAATGGAGCAATACGAGAAAATGAAGTTGAAATATCCCGATGCATTAATGCTATTTCGTATGGGTGATTTCTATGAAACTTTTGGGGAAGATGCAATTAAAACATCTAAAATTCTTGGTATTACTTTAACAAAAAGAAGTAATGGTGCTGCCTCTAAAACTGAACTTGCAGGTTTTCCATACCATGCACTAGATACATACCTTCCAAAGCTTGTAAGAGCAGGGCTTAGAGTTGCAATATGTGAACAACTTGAAGATCCTAAGAAGACTAAAAAACTTGTAAAAAGAGGAATTATTGAAATTGTTACTCCAGGTTTATCCTATAATGATAGTACAATAGAGAATTCTAAAAACAATTGGTTAGCCAGTGTTTTTATAAGTAAAAATACAGCAGGACTATCGCTTTTAGATTTATCTACAGGTGAATTCTTAGCTGCTCAAGGAGAAATAGGTAAGATAGATAAACTATTAAATAATTTTCAACCTAAAGAAGTACTTATACAAAAGAATCAGCTTAATATCTACTATGAATATTTTGGTAAGAATTTCTATACTTACCCTATCGACGATTGGATGTTTAATTTGTCAGCTTCTCGCGATAGATTGCTACAACATTTTAATACTCTATCTCTTAAGGGATTTGGAATAGAGAAACTAGATAGTGCAATAGCCAGTTCTGGTGCTATAATGCAATATCTCGATCTTACTAAACATTCAAGTATCAATCATATAACATCAATATCTAAAATAGAAGATTCTGAATATGTTTGGTTAGATAGATTTACAATGAGAAATCTAGAATTACTGTCTACTCCACATGCCGAAGGATGTTCTTTAATGCAAGTGCTAGATAAAACTGTTACTCCAATGGGAACAAGAATGTTATCGCGTTGGCTTGCTCTTCCATTAAAGAATCTTGAAACTATAAATAAAAGATTAAGTATTGTTGAAACACTATTCAATAATGAATCATTAAGATACGATATATCAGATTACCTTTCTTCTGTTGGAGACCTTGAAAGATTAACCTCTAAAATTGCAATTATGAGAATTAATCCACGTGAACTATTACAACTTCAAACGGCTCTCGATTGTATACCTTCTTTAAAGAAAGTATTAGCAAAATCAGGTAATAAAAATCTTGAAAATCTTTCAGAGGAACTAGACTCTTGTACTGAACTTAATAACAAGATTCAATCCAATTTACTTACATCGGCACCAGCACAAGTTTCTAAAGGTGGTGTAATAGCTTTTGGAGTGAATGATGAGCTTGATGAACTTCGTTCAATATCAACAAATGGAAAAGATATGCTTCTTAAAATGCAACAAGAAGAAGCTGAAAAAACTGGAATAACAAATCTTAAAATAGGATTTAATAATGTATTTGGATATTATATTGAAGTCACTAAATCTCATTCTTCAAAAGTACCTGAATCGTGGATACGTAAGCAAACTTTAGTAAATGCCGAAAGATATATTACTCCAGATCTTAAAACCTACGAAGATAAAATTCTAGGTGCAGAAGAGAAGATATTAGAACTTGAAACTAAATTATATAACGAATTAGTACTCTTTGCAGGAGATTATATTAATACACTCCAATTAGATGCAAATATACTTTCTAATATCGACTGTTTAGGTTCATTTGCAAAAGTATCTATTGAGAATAAATATACACGTCCTTTAGTTGACGATTCAAACATTATAGATATAAAAGCAGGACGTCATCCTGTTATAGAGAAACAACTACCTATTGGTGAAGAATATATTAGTAATGATGTATTTTTAGATAAAGAAGAACAGCAAATAATGATTATTACAGGACCAAATATGTCAGGTAAATCAGCTCTTCTTCGTCAGGTAGCACTAATTTCTATCATGGCACAAGCAGGTTGTTTTGTACCTGCAGAATCAGCTCATTTAGGATATCTAGATAAGATATTTACAAGAGTTGGTGCTTCAGATAATATTTCATTAGGAGAATCTACTTTTATGGTAGAAATGAATGAAGCATCCAATATTTTAAATAACCTTTCAGATCGTTCCCTTGTCCTTTTTGATGAACTAGGAAGAGGAACTTCTACATATGATGGTATTTCTATTGCTTGGGCAATTGTTGAGTATATTCATCAGCAGAAGAAGAAAAGAGCAATGACACTTTTTGCAACTCACTATCATGAGTTAAACGAAATGGAAAAATCTTTCAATAAGATTAAAAACTATAATGTGTCAGTTAAAGAGATTGACAATCAGATAGTTTTTCTTAGAAAACTTGTAAGTGGTGGTTCTAATCACTCTTTTGGTATCCAAGTAGCAAAAATGGCTGGAATGCCCTCTCCTGTAATAAAACGTTCTACTTCTATTCTTAAGCAACTAGAGACAAATAACAACGATTCTATAGCTAAGCCACTAAGTAAAGATAATAGTCAAGAAGATGGTATGCAATTAAGCTTCTTTCAACTTGACGATCCTGTACTGTCGAGTATACGTGACGAACTAAAGAATCTTCAGATTGATAGTTTAACTCCATTAGAAGCTCTTAATAAGCTTAACGAAATAAAGAAACTTTCTGGTATTTAAAAAGAAATAACCATAAAAGAAAAAAGAAAAAGAGCAGCACTCAAATATATAAAATATTCTATGCTGCTCTTTTTATAAAATAAAAGAAGATCTTTTGAAATGAAATATAATTATTTCACTTCTGTAATCTTTATTTTAATATCCTTTAATGGTCTGTCTTCTCTATTTGTTACTTGTTCTGCAATTTTATCTATTACATCAAGTCCTTCAATCACCTCTCCAAAAACAGTGTATTCTCCATCTAAATGAGGAGTTCCTCCAACACTTGTATAAGCTTCAATTTGTTCCTTAGAAAGCTTTAATTCTTTAGCTTTAAACAATTCATTAACTTCTTTTAGAAGTCTATCAGAAAGAGCTTTAATAGCTTTTGATCCATCTTTTTGTGTTGCTTCAAAATCTTTTGCATGCTTTAGAAAATATTTACTTCTAAATCTGCTTAAACGTCTATCATTAATTCTTTTAACAGATTTCTCTAAAGATTCCTTAGTGTAAACATTACCTTGAACAATATAGAATTGCGAACCACTTGATTTCTTCTTTGGATTGACACTGTCAGATTCTCTTGCTGCAGCTAAAACTCCTTTTTTATGGAAAAGTCCAGAAACAATTTCTGCATCTATATCGTAGCCAGGTCCACCTTCACCCAAATGAGCGTTAATATCAGCAGTTTTAGAATCAGGATCACCACCTTGAATCATAAAATCTTTTATTACTCTATGAAAGATAGTACCGTCATAGAATTTCTCATTAACAAGTTTCAAGAAATTATCTCTATGTTTAGGAGTCTGATTATATAATTTAATCTTCATATCCCCATAAGGAGTTTCAATTTTCACAATCTTTTCTTTCTGTCCACAGCCGTAGATTAGAAATAATGAGAATAGCGAAATAGCAATTAATTTTTTCATATCAATTTTAGTATTTAGTAGTTTTATATCCTTTTTTGATCCATGCTTTAAGACCTCTTCTTAAAATATAGATTTTTTTAAATCCCAGTTTAATTAGCATTTTTGAAGCCACTTTACTTCTTTCTCCATGTCCACAATAAAGCAGCAGAATAGTATCTTTTTCAACATCTTTCAATTCTGCTTTCATCATTTTACTATTGGCTATTAAAACAGCATTCTCAATATGTTGTTCTTGGTAACCTGGAATACAACCACTGTCAAGAATCAAAGCATTATCCATTGTGGTGCAGTATTCATGAAATTTTTTTACGCTAATAGTCTTACAAAAAGATTTTTCTTGAGCCGAAAGATGCAATACAGCAAAAATACTCAAGATAACTAGTATTAATTTTCTCATTAATATATTGATTTTAGTGTGCTTCCTTTGAAATAATGACTTAATATTTCTTCATGATTATATGATTTCTCAACCATATTAGCAGCACCTATTTGGCAAAGGCCAACTCCATGCCCCCAACCTGCTCCATGAATAATAAATTTATGTGGTAAATCATCAATAATATCTTTGTATTCTGTGAAGAAAGCAGAACTATATAAATGAGATTCTGAAAGAACTTTTCGGATTTCTAATTCCTTACCAAAGATAAATGACCTCTTAGAACCTACAATTTCTAATTCATATATCCTTCCCGATCTTCCCCTCTTTATAGGATTAAGAGAAATAATATTTCCTAAGTCAATACCCGATCTTTCTTTTATTAAAGATGAAATCTCTTCCTGAGAATATTCAACAGTCCATCTATAAAAATCATTTGTTTCTTGGTCGTAATTGTTCAAAACAGTCTCTAATAGATCAGTATCCGATACATTACAAAAAGAATCATATTTATTTTCAATCCATTTAATAGCATCTTCCTCTTTTCTTAAATCAAGATCAATAGATTTATCTTCAGAATCAACTACCATTGATAAATATTCAATCTTCTCATCTTCCCAAACATTCTCAAAATCTTCACTTACACCTCCACAACATTTAGAAAAACGTGCATCACAAATTTTACCATCTTGCATAAGAACAATTCCTCTTGTCTCATCAACAGCCTTAGCCACATTTGCTGAAGCAATTCTACTTATACCTTGATATCTTTGGCAATGATCGTCTGCACAAACATCAAAATTTACATGCTCTTCTCTACCATACCATTTAATCCTTTTTGAATCATTCTCAATAAAATTCTGTATTCTATCATTTTTAGCATTTATACGAGATAATACCCAAGAACGTGATATTATGGCATGAGTCTTTAAATATTCAATGGGAGAATTAGAATTCATCTCTGAAGAGATTACAGAAAGTAGGTAATCTTCAACATAAATAATATTTATAAGTTGGACTTCGTCTCCATCAATTATCAATTTAATACTTCCGTTGAAACGTTGAGTCTCTTTTTGCGACCAATGGAAATTAATACCTATTTCTACGTTTTCAATCTCAAAAATATCTGCATTTTTTGACGATGGTTTAAGAATTATTTCCTTATCAGAATATACAAGCTCTAAATGTTGGTTAAAAACATTTATTAAATTATCTACAACTTGAATACTATAAGAGCCATAAAACTGAGCCCCAGTCACTTTAGCAAAATACTCATTAATAAATGTGAGTTCAATTTCTTTTGCTTTTACTATGCCTATCTTGAGTTTTGTTTCCATTATTCTTTTTGATTATCAAAAATAGGAAAAAATAAATTTATATCTAAATGAAAAAAAGTGATTATTTTTTTGGAGTGAAAGGAAAATATTATACTTTTGCACACTGTAAAAATGATTGTCCCATGGTGTAATGGTAACACAGCAGATTTTGATTCTGTCATTCTAGGTTCGAGCCCTAGTGGGACAACAAAACCTTACCAGAACGGTAAGGTTTTTTTTATATAGGACATCCACAGCTTATTCTCTATTCTATTTCTTGATTTGTGATTTCTGAGTAATCTGTTTTAGTTCTTGTACTAAGTAGTCCGCTGTGGCTGTATTTAAGGCAATAGGAATATTGTTAATAACTGCAGTTCTAATTAAAGTTTGAATATCATGTTCATGTCCATGAGGGTTTTGTTGATCTATCAAAAAAATAATCCCATCAACTTCATTATTTAAAATTTTAGCTGCTAAAAGAATGTCACCTCCGTTTGGTCCATGTCCGAAGCCCTTAACATCTAGGTCCAAAACATCATTTAAAAGTTTTGCAGAGTTTGATGTTCCTATCAATTCATGCTTCTTCAATTCGTCTATATGTAATTTTGCCCAAGACATTAAAGTATTCTTTTTTTCATCATGAGCTACTAATGCTATTGTTTTCATATTATATTCTTTTTATAATTTTTTCTTATACAAATGTAAATTCTTTTTCTAATAAGTTGTGAATTTGCTTGTTACGATTTTGCTAAGATTCTAAAAATTTCATATATTTATTGTAAGTAAAGATTTTTAATTAATTTTGTCCTGAACTTAAATTTAGAAAAAATGAGACAATTATTCGTTTTAATTTTGTCAATAGCACTTATAGGTGTTACAATTTCTTCGTGTAACAACAAAAAGAAATCGAAGAAAAGAACGCCTAAGGTTCAAAAAGTGCAGGTAGATACTGTAGTACAACCTGTTGTAGAAGAGCCTGTTGTTGAGGAGACTCCAGTAGTTGAGGAAGAAGTAGAAGTAATTGAAGAAAACACAAAACCTCAGAAATACTTTATTGTAAAAGAATCTTTCGAGAGTAAGAAAAATGCTGAAGCTTTTAGTGAAAAATTAAAAGCAGAAGGTTATGATTCTCGTGTTCTATTATGTCCTTTTGACTATTATCGTGTAACTTATAAAGGTTTCACTAGTAAGAAAGAAGCTTTAAGAGTCATGAGAGAAGATAGACAAAAAGAAGGTTTTGAGGACGTTTGGGTATATATATATCTAGGTCTTTAATTTATGAGATACTTAATAACTCTTATTATTTTATGCGTATGTTTCTCTTGTAATAGAGATGGTTATCCTAAAAGAGCTTATACTAAAGTTAGAGTGAAAAGAAGTGATGTAACAATCGTTGACACTCAAACGAAAGTATTAAAGAATAAAAAGCTTAATATTAAGGATGCTAGTAAACTAATGCCTAAAAGTAATAAGAGTTATTTTATAATAGTATCTAGTACTACCGATCTTAATATTGCCAAGAGGGTGGTACAGAAATATTCAAGTCAGGGTTTTCGCCCAAGGATACTTGAAATAAACGATCGTATTAGAGTAGCTATAGCATCTTATACAGATAAGAAATCCGCGCAAATAGCTAGAGATTCAATCTCAGAGGCAATAAACAAATCAGATTTATGGATACTATCTGTAAATAACTAAAACTGAAAACATCAAAGCAAAACCAAGGGAATATCCTGCATAAACTTGTGAAGGAAGATGTCTTCCTAATAATAGGCGAGAGAACATCTGTAATCCTGAGATAGCTATGCATATATAAATAAGAGGTAATATATCCGACTTGTAAAAAGCAGCCATAAATACAAGAACAGCAAGAACAGACCCTAAAGCTGCAGAATGTATGCTAATTTTCCACATAGTCGAAATAAAAGAGATAATAATCATAAGCAACATACTCACTTGAATACATGCTCTAATAAACAAGCCTCCAGGACTCATTTTTAAAAACATAGAGCAAATAAAATAGAAAATAAAAGTCAATGCTAAAGGCAAGACTCTTTCTTTCTTATCAAGAAGAGAATAGCTTGAAATTCGCTTTAATTTCTTAAGAATAAATAGAGAAACTAAAGGCATTAGAATTGTGAAGAATATAATGAAAATATATATAGGCCAAGTTATAAAAAACTCTTTTGAGAAGAAAGGATTGTCTGTATTAAAGACTAATATACATAAATACAGAGGCATTAAAATAGGGTGAAATAAAATAGCATTTATCTTTGCTAGAGGTATAAATCTTTCCATAAAATATTATAATTCTTTTCTTAATCTTGCAACAGGTATATTTAATTGTCCACGATATTTAGCTACAGTTCTTCTTGCAATCTTATAGTTTTTACTCTTTAAAATATCAACTAATTCATCATCAGTTAGAGGTTTTTTCTTATCCTCGTTATCAATAATTTCTTGTAAAGCATCTTTAATGCTATTACTACTAATATCCTCTCCTTTTTCATTCTGAATACCATTAGAGAAGAAATCTTTCAAAGAAAACAAACCGAAGTAAGTTTGAATATATTTTGAATTAGAAACTCTAGAAATAGTAGAGATATCGAAATTTGTCATTTCAGCAATATCCTTAAGCTTCATAGGTTTAAGCTTAGAATTATCACCAGTCATAAAAAAATCCTCTTGAACTTGAATTATAGCTGTCATTGTCAACATTAAAGTCTGTTGACGTTGTCTAATAGCATCAATAAACGAACGTGCAGAATTAAGCTTAAACTTCACAAATGCAATAGCATCTTTATCTTGTTTATTAACATTCTCACCTTTCTTTTGAAAACTATTAAGCATATCCAGATACGACTTATTAACACGTAATTCAGGTAAATTTCTTGAATTAAGGCTAAGTTGTAATTCACCATCCACCAAATCGAGAGTAAAATCAGGAATAATTTTATCAACACCTTTAGCAGCTAAAGGGTCTATCACACCACCTGGCTTAGGATTAAGCTTTAAAATTTCCTCTATACTACCTTTCAATTCGTCTTCAGTCATTTTATACCTCTTACGAATCTTCTCAAAGTGTTTAAGAGTAAATTCTTCAAAATCGTATTTAATAATCTTTCTAGCGAAATCGCGTTCAACAGAAAAATTATCTTTCAATCTTCTCTTTAATTGAATAAGCAAGCACTCTCTCAAATCTCTTGCTCCAACTCCTATAGGTTCAAAAGTCTGTATAAGTTTTAAAGCTCTCTCAACTTCCTCTTCAGATACTTCTTTTCCTTGTGTTAAGACAATATCATCAACAATAGCGTCTAAATCTCTTCTTAAATATCCATCTTCATCTAGAGTTCCAATAAGATATTCAGCTAAAAATCTTTCATCCTCAGAGATATTTCTAAGATGGAGTTGAGATTGAAGATTTTCAATACAAGTTAAAGAGGTTGAAACAGGGATTTCTGGTTTTATTTCAGAAGAATAATTTCCAGAAGAATATTTATATGCAGGAGTGTCATCATTATCAATAAAATCGTCTATGCTAATATCAGCATCATTGTCAATTTCTTGATTATCATCACCCTCATTAGTAGGAAAATCCTGCCCTTCTTCAAGAACAGGATTTTTTTCTATTTCTTCTTTTATGCGCTGTTCTAATTTGAACGTAGGAAGCTCAAGCAACTTTACAAGTTGTATTTGTAAAGGATTTAACCTTTGAGAAAGTTTTTGCTGTAAGCCTTGTTTAAGCATAAATTTTATCTATTAATATAAAGCGTTTTTAGGTGTTCTAGGGAATGGGATAACGTCACGAATATTACCCATACCAGTAATGAAAAGGATTAATCTTTCGAAACCTAAACCAAAACCAGAGTGAGTAGCAGAACCATATCTTCTAGTGTCAAGATACCAATCCATTTCCTCTTTAGGTACACCAATTTCTTCCATTCTACCAAGAAGTTTTTCTAAACTTTCTTCTCTTTGAGAACCACCGATAATTTCACCAATACCAGGGAATAAAACATCCATAGCAGCAACAGTCTTATTATCGTCATTAAGTTTCATATAGAACGACTTAATTTCTTTAGGGTAATCAGTAATAATTACTGGTTTCTTAAAGTGTTTCTCAACAAGATATCTTTCATGTTCAGATTGGAAATCAACACCCCATTCGTTAACAAGATATTTAAATTTCTTCTTCTTATTAGGTTTACAATTTCTAAGAATATCGTAAGCTTCAGTATATGTAATTCTAGCGAAATCTTCATTCAATACGAAATTAAGTTTCTCTATCAATTCCATTGATTTCTCATCAGCTTTCTTGTTTTTCTCTTCATCTGTTAATCTTTGACTTAAGAATTTCAAATCGTCCATACAGTTTTCAAGAGCATACTTGATAGTATATTTAATGAAATCTTCAGCAAGATCCATATTGTCGTTAATATCGTAGAAAGCCATCTCTGGTTCTACCATCCAGAACTCAGCTAAGTGACGAGTAGTATTAGAATTCTCAGCACGGAATGTTGGTCCAAAAGTATATATCTTTCCTAATGCCATAGCACCTAATTCTCCTTCTAGCTGACCAGAAACAGTAAGGTTAGTCGATTTACCAAAGAAATCTTCGCTATAATCAATTTTACCTTCTTCTGTAAGAGGAGGATTTTTCATATCTAAAGTTGTTACTCTAAACATTTCTCCAGCACCCTCTGCATCAGAAGCAGTTATTAATGGTGTATGTAAATAGTTAAAATCATTCTCGTTAAAGTACTTATGAATAGCAAACGACATAGCGTTTCTAACTCTAAAGATAGCACCAAACAGATTAGTTCTAAAACGTAGGTGAGCATTCTCTCTTAAGAACTCTAAAGAGTGTTTTTTAGGTTGAATAGGATAAGTTTCAGGATTACATTCACCCATAACTTCAACTTCTTCAGCCACAAGTTCAATATTTTGTTGACCTTTAGACTCAACTAATTTTCCTTTTACATGAAGAGCTGCACCAGTAGTAATCTTTTGGATAGTATCATCATTAAAATTAGGAACATCAATCACGATTTGGATATTATTAATAGTAGAACCATCATTAAGGGCAACAAAATTAATTTGTTTATTACCTCTTTTAGTTCTTACCCAACCTTTAATACTTACTTCTTCTCCTGGTTTGCCTGCACTTAGCAAGTCTTTAACCGATAATTTTAATGATCTCATTTTATTATTGTTAATATAAAATTATAGACAAAAATAGATTTTTATATTCTAGAAAACAAAACTAATGATTTTAAGGTAACTAGATGAAAAATTCTGCAATAATTTCATCTGATATAAATAAACTTTCTTCTTTTATTGACACCTTATTGTCACTAGTATTTAAGTGTAATTTAAACTTTATAATCTTCTTCGACAAATGTTCAAGCCATGCTTTAGGGAATCTTTCTTCCATTTCTTTAAGATTTATACCCCATTTTGTTCTTAAAGAAGTCATTAAATATTCATTGAATTGTACATCTAAATCCCTTTCCTCTATCTCATTAGCAATATGTCCACCTTCAATTGCTTTAATATATTTTGGATTGTTAGAACAATTCCATTGTCTTGTTTCAATATTATAAGAATGTGCTGCTGGTCCAATTCCTAAATATGGTTTATCCTGCCAATAAGCAGTATTATGTCTCGAAATAAGTCCATCTCTACAGAAATTAGAAATTTCATAATGTTCAAAACCATTTTTCTTAGTCCATTCAACAAGCATTCTATATTGCATCTCACTCTCATCCTCAGGCATTTGAGAAAATTCTCCCCTCTCCTCTTTCTTCGAAAAAACAGTATTATCATCAATACTCAAGCAGTAAGAAGATAAATGACTTATAGGTAATGATTCTATCTTTCTAAGATTCTCTTCCCATATCGAATTATCTTGATTAGGGATGCCGTAAATTAAGTCGATACTAATATTATCAAACCCAATTTCTTTAGCTAAACAAACAGCCTCGATAGCTTCTTTTGCAGTATGTCTTCTGTTTATAAACTTAAGAATATCATCATTTAAAGATTGAATACCAATACTCAATCTATTAATACCAATATTCTTAATACCTATAAGAAAATCTTTGTTTAAATCTTCTGGATTAGCCTCTAAACTAATTTCAGGATTATCAACAATGGTATGAATAGACTTAATTTGATTAAGAATTTTTTCAATCTCTTCAATTTTCAAAATAGAAGGAGTTCCACCACCAAAATAAATAGTCTCAATAGTTTTTCCATTTAAAAAATCGCTTCTTAAAATCAACTCCTTACAGATAGCATCAACCATCTTAGATTGATCCTTACAGGAAGCAACAGAATGGAAACCACAATAATAACATTTAGAATGGCAGAACGGAATATGTATATAAATCGACGACATATCTATTTAGTAAGATTAGTGAATATAGATTCCAAATCTTCTTCCACCAAATGTAATTCCTTAATAGTAAATCCATTTTCAACAGCAAAAGAAAAAATATCCTCTCTAATGTCTCGTTTAGCTTTAACAAGAATTTGAGAATCATGTTTTTCACAACTAATAAAACCTTCAATATTCATTAAAGAATCGCAATTTATATCTCTATTAAATTCAACAACAATATTATAAGATTCAGAGATATGACTAATAGAATTCTTTTTCTCGTCGGTAATCACTTCCCCATCTTTTATAATTACAATTCTATCGCAAATAGCCTCCACCTCTTGCATAATATGGGTAGAAAGCAAAAGAATTTTATCCTTACCAACATTTTTAATTAGGTTTCTAATTTCAATAATCTGGTTAGGGTCTAAACCTGTTGTAGCCTCGTCGAGAATTAAAATCTTAGGGTCGTGAATAAGAGCCTGAGCAATACCCACTCTTTGTTTATATCCCTTAGAAAGTTGAGAAATCTTTTTATGCTTCTCCTTATTTAATCCTGTAATATTAATAACATTCTCAACACTAGAAGCACATTCATTTTTATTCAAATAAATGTGGGCTATATAAGTAAGATATTCCTTAACATACATATCCAAATAAAGAGGATTATTTTCTGGAAGATAACCTATTAATTTGCGAGCCTCAAGCCCATATTGAGCAATATCCTTACCCATAATTTCTATGCTTCCACTGTCAGGACATAAAAGTCCAGCAATCATCTTCATAGTAGTAGTCTTTCCTGCACCATTAGGTCCTAAAAACCCAGTAATTTCCCCTTCCTTAAGGCTAAGTGAAAGATTATTAACGGCTTTCTGAGAGCCAAAACATTTAGTAATTCCTTTTAATTCTACCGACATAAAAAAATCTTTGAGTATATACTGTTCAGAAAAATAAAAGTAATAAAATTCAAATAAGAATTACTATTTTTAATCTTTAAACTCTATTTTTGAATAACTAAACAGAAAGTCATGAGTAGTAGAAGAAAAACAATAGAAGTTCAAATATCAAATTTGAAATTAGGAGGAGAAAATCCTGTTCGCATACAGTCGATGACGACAACCAACACCAACGATACAGAAGCAACTGTAGCACAAAGTCTTAAGATTCTTAAGGCAGGAGGAGAATTGGTGAGAGTAACGACTCAAGGCATAAAAGAGGCAGAGAACACAAAAAATATAAAAGCAGGATTGCTAGCAGCAGGCTACGACAGTCCTTTAGTGGCAGATATACACTTTAATGCAAAGGCAGCAGATGTAGCAGCATTGTATTGCGATAAAGTAAGAATCAATCCAGGAAACTATCTTGAAAAGCGTGCAGTCTTTAAAGAAATAGACTATACAGATGCTGAATATCAGCAAGAGATAGATAAATTGGAAGAGAAATTCACAGAATTCATAAACTTATGCAAAGAGCATAAAACAGCAATACGAATAGGAACAAATCAGGGGTCTTTATCCGACAGAATAATGTCGCGCTATGGAGATACTCCAGAGGGAATGGTAGAAGCAACAATGGAATTCTTAAGAGTTTGTAAAAAGAACTTATTTCCAAATGTAGTAATATCATTAAAATCGAGTAACACACAAGTGATGGTGAATGCAGTGCGTTTACTATGTGAGACAATGTCGGCAGAAGGAATATTCTATCCTGTACACTTAGGAGTAACTGAAGCAGGAGAAGGTGAAGATGGAAGAATAAAATCGGCAGTAGGAACAGGAGCATTACTTCTAGAGGGAATTGGAGATACTGTGAGAGTATCTTTAACAGAAGAGCCTGAATGTGAAATACCAGTAGCAGAAAAAATAGTTAAGTACTCAATTGGAAAAAGAGAAGAAATAGAATTTCCTTCAACATATGAATTTTCAGCTAAGACAAATTCGCAAGCAAAATTTATTGATGGATATAAAATGCCAGCAGTAGTACTTGATTTTGCACATCACGATATACCATCATTCGATATACCAGACAAATCGGGATATAGAAAGATAGGAAATCCAGTAAGTGAGGAATTTCAAGAATGGGAAGAAGTATTTCAACCATCCGATTTCATATATATCGAGACATTAGGTCCAGGACTTTCAGCTCTTCCACCACAACTAAATGTAATAGTTCCAGCAGAAATGTGGGATGTAGCTCATGTTTACAATAGAAATGCATCACCTCTTTACAGTTCAGAAGAATATACAAAACTATCAAGCAAAGAGACAGAAGCAAAATACAATTTTGTTGAAATAAAAGATAACGATTTTTCACTAGATGAGATATTAAAAGATGAGAAGGCAGTAGCTATACTCGATTTAAACTATCCAAAATATCGTCAGATAGCCATAGCTTTAACAAAATCTGGAATACCTGTAATTGCAAAATCATCTTATAGTGAAGATGAATATGAAGAAATATCTCTTAAAGCTGCAATCGATTTAGGTCATTTATGCCTAGATAAACAAATTTCAGGCCTATGGATTGTAAACGAAGGTAAAATTCCAGAGGAAGAAATCAAGAAATTAACATTCGCTATACTTCAAGGGGCTCATTATAGAATGTCTAAGACAGAATTTGTATCATGCCCAGGATGTGGAAGAACACTTTACGATCTACAATCTACAGTAGCAAAAGTGAAAGCTAAATTATCTCATTTAAAGAATTTACGAATAGGAATCATGGGATGCATCGTAAATGGTCCAGGCGAGATGGGCGACGTAGATTATGGGTATGTAGGAGCTGCACCAGGTAAAATTACTCTTTACAAAGGACGAGAAGTAATGAAAAGAAACATACCTCAAGAAGACGCTTTAGAAGAGCTAATTTCACTAATAAAAGAACATGGAGATTGGCAAGAATAGCTAAAAAATAAAAGATAACTATCAATAACATATCTTCAAAAAAGCTAACATACATTCTACATATATTTGTAATGTAGAAATAAACGAAAACAGTAGTTTAGTTTTTTCATTAGTTTGTATAGTTTAAGTTAGTTATTAAGAAAATCCAATACCGAGAAGCGTCTCAGTATTGGGTTTTTCTTTTAAGTGGTATTTATACCTAAAAAGTGTTTTCTATAAATCCTTATTTTTGCATAAAATAATAAGCTTATGAAAGATTTTAAGAAGACAGAATATATCCTTGAATCAGTATGTTGTGGTCATCAGTTCGAAGATAAGAACTGGGAATTAGATTGCCCAAAACAAGGAGATCCAGCATTGATATTTGCAAACTACAAAAAGAAACAACTAGATCTTAACGAAAATCCAGGTCTTTATAAATTCTCAGATTGGTTACCAATAGAGAAAGTTTTAAAAGGTTCAGGAGCTCCAGTAACATACAAGAGTGAAGGTTTAGCAAAACATTTAGGATTGTCTAACTTATATATAACATTCAATGGTTATTGGCCAGAGAAAGGAGCAGCAATGCAGACAGCCTCTTTCAAAGAATGTGAAGCTTATTCAGTATGTGCTAGAACAAATTCTAATGGAGATAGAGTGATGGTTGTAGCTTCGGCAGGAAATACAGCAAGAGCTTTTGCAAGAGTATGTTCAGAGAATAATATACCATTGTTGTTATGTGTACCAATGGATAATATTCAAGCAATATGGTTAGAGAAACCTCTTAACCCATGTGTAAAACTTGTTGCAAGTGAAGAGGGAGCAGACTATTTTGATGCAATACATTTATCGAATATAGCATGTGAACTAGATGAGTTCTATCCAGAAGGAGGAGCAAAGAATGTAGCTCGTCGTGATGGAATGGGAACGACAGTACTATCTGCAGTAACAACAATAGGACAAATTCCAGATTATTATTTTCAAGCGGTAGGAAGTGGAACAGGTGCAATAGCAGCTTGGGAAGCTAACAAACGATTCTTAGAGGATGGACGATTTGGAACAAATAAGATGAAACTAATGGTATCTCAGAACGCTCCATTTGTGCCAATGTACGATGCATGGAAAATTAAATCGCGTTCATTATTACCATTTACAGAAGAAGAAGCAAGAGATCAAGTTCTTGAAGTAGATGCAAAAGTATTAACAAACAGAAAACCTCCATACGGAATAAAAGGAGGATTGTTTGATGCTTTAACAGATACTGATGGAGAGGTGATTAAGATAGATAACGAAAAAGGACGTATAGCATCATCATTATTTGAGAAGCTAGAAGGAAACGATTTAGATCCAGCAGCAGGAATAGCAGTAGCATCATTAATAGAATCTGTAAAAGAAGGAAAAGTAGAGAAAGATTCAGTGATAATGCTAAATATCACAGGTGGTGGAGCAAAACGTTTTAAAGCAGAGAAAGAAGTAAGATACGAGAAACCAAGTATTATTTTCCCTGTAAATCCAGATCCAGCAGATGTAAAGAAAAAAATCAAGGAATTATTCAAATTTGAATAATCTATTACTATTTATTATATTCTTAAGAGAGTTTCAATTTCATTGAGACTCTCTTTTTTTATTTATGAATATAATCTTCCTTCTATCCTCTCCCATTTTTCATCATCCACTAGTCATCCATTGTCCATGCTTCGTACAAGCTATGATGGAGAAAGGATGGACAGACCATGGACAAACCATGGACAAAGTACGGAGATGGAAGGGCGAAAGTAGGTCTGAAGTAATTTTGTAGGTCTTAGAAATTTGTCTATATTTAGTTAATTAATAATAGAAAAAACAATTATGGATATACTACTAATGAAACTTACAGTTTCAAAAAAAGAAGAAATTGACAAAGGAGAAAATAAGTTAATAAAGATTTTAATTCCAGGTGAAGTTATTGAACATTTATATTCAGATAAAGGAAATAGCATATGGTTTACCAATAAAAGAATAATTATATTGGAGAATGGAGGTTTAGTTGTTAAGAAAAATGAATATAGAACTATACCTTACGGAAAAATATGTTCATTTATAGTCGACACAATAAATATTAGAGGTCTTAGAATTTGGATAGTAGGCGGAATAGGAGAAATTATCCTAGAATTTAAAAATCCATTAGATATAGAAGAAATTGGACGATATCTGGGAATTAAAACATTATAAGCATGTACTGATAGGATAAATACGTTAAGTTTATATTAATAAAAACCGATAAATATTATGTATATTTACTGTGTTGTATAAAGATAAAATTAATAAATATGGATATAATATCATCATTTAGTGTTACTAAAAAAGAGAGTACAGAAAAAAGTGAGAATATAATCTCAGATATTCTAGCTCAGGGAGAAAGTATTGAATTTGCATATTCTCACATACGAGACAAAGTATGGTTTACAAATAAGAGAATAATAGCAATGGATGTTCAAGGTATCACTGGAAAGAAAAGAGAATTTAGAAGTTTTCCTTATTCAAAGATATCTTCCTTTTCAATTGAAACAGCTGGAACTTTCGATGGAGACAGTGATTTTAAAATATGGATAAGTGGTGTAGGATTGTTTGAAATAAAGTTCTTACGTTCTATTGATATTAAAGAAGTTGCAAAATATATGGGAAGTAAATGTTTATAAGATTTTATTTCTTTTAATGGGAAAAATAGCGGACTTTTCGGGAAAGTCCGCTATTTTCCTTGTTTTTTGTTTGAAGATTTTTGAGGAAGAAATCTATATCATAAAGAGATTGTTCTGATTTTCAACTGTTTAAGATTCTTTTTATATTTGTATCGCAATTCACTTTTAAATTGTTATATTTAAGTGTATTGATAAAATAGAGACATTATCCTCTTTAAATTATTTTATTATGGCAAGAGCAATTAAAGATACTCCAATAATTACTGAATCTAGTGATATAAAGAGACTTCTAATATCTATAAAAAAACCTAGAAAAGTAAGTAAGGAGGAGTATGAGACTAGAAAAAAGAATTACGATTATTTAGAAAGCATAAAGACTTTTAAATAACAATTTATAAATACAAAAAGAAGAACTTCAATTAGTACAATTGAATAAAATTGAGTTAAAGAAATGAAAGATTTAACAAACTCAGATATACAAAGGCAAAATATATTAAATAATAGATTTGCAATAGATAAGGTTCAAAGGTTTATCGGAATTACAGGTTTGTTATTTAGAGAAGAATATCGTTTTACAAAAAAAATGGTTTCGGATTTTTATGATATTGACATCTCTACCGTAGATAGATATCTTTCAAAATACGATAAAGAATTGAAACACAACGGCTATGTTTTAATTCGTGGTAATGCTTTAAAAGACTTTAAGTTGGAGTTTGGTCACCTTATCGGTGAGGCGACCAAAACAACTGTTTTGGGAATCTTTAATTTTAGGTCTTTTATAAATCTAGGAATGCTTTTATCTGAAAGTAATAATGCAAAACTACTGAGGTCAAAAATCTTAGATATCGTTATTGATACTATTAATGAGAAAACAGGAGGAGGAACGAAGTTTATAAATCGTAAAGATGCTGATTATCTTACTACTGCAATCAGAGAAAGTACATATAGAAAAGAATTTACGTCTGCGTTAAGTCGATATGTTGATATGGGAAGTATCAAATATTCATTATATACTGACAAAATATATCAAGCTGTATTTAATGAAAATGCGAAAGAATATAAAAAAATATTAAAACTAGAAGCAAAAGATAACGCAAGAGAATCTATGTATTCTGAAGTTTTAAATATTATTGCATCTTTTGAAACGGGTATTGCTTACGAAATAAGAAAAGAGAGTGAAAGTAAGAATGAGAAGCTTTCAAAAGAAGAAGTAGATGAAATTTTTGAAAGAATAGCAAAACACCCAATGCAAAGACCACATATAGAAGATGCTAGAATTAAGATGTCTTCGAGGGATTTGCATTTTAGAGATGCCTTTCATCAGAAACTTGAGAATTATATTCAAGCTGTTTCATCGTCAGATTTTGAGCGTTTTATGGGTGAGCAAAGTGTTGATTTTGAAAAACAGTTAGAAGAAGCTAAAGATGTATTTGAACGACTAAAAGATAGTGAGTAATGACCAAGTACATTGAAAGTGTAGATGAAGTAATTGAAATTCACAACAAAACAATTGATGTTAGTGGTGGTGGTGTTTATGGAGTTTTAAATACATCTTATCTTGAATCAGCTTTAGAGCATATACAAAATGATGATTATTATCCAACATTTGTTGATAAATTAACACATTTAGTGTTCGAAGCTAATAGAAGTCATTCGTTTCAAGATGGCAATAAAAGAATAGCAATTTCGCTCGGTGTAATGTTTTTAAATATAAATGGATATGTTTTTCTTATACAGGATTTTATTGCAAAAATGGAGATGATTAGTTACCAATTGGCAGCTGGGCGTATAGATAAAGAACTTTTAAAGGAAATTCTTTATTCTGTTATATATGAAGAAGATTATTCAGAAGAAACAAAGATTAAGATTATTGAGTGTATAACAAATGAAGAATTAGATAATTAATGTAGAGCAATCCATTATTCTATAAGGAATTGTGATTTGGTCACCTCACGAATAAGGCGACCAAATTCAAAGTAATCTACAGGTCGAAGATGTCCGTAAATTCTAAAATGAATTATAAAGGTTCATAATTTATCATATATCCCTATAATGTAAAGGTGTTCACTTTCTAGCCCTTTAAAATGTTTGGTTTGAAAAATGTACATTATGGTATGAGATAAAACCATTATAAACCGTCTTAGATTCATTTTATGTACATTATAGTACTGGAATAGCTATAAGAGATAACTCTTTATAAGCCCTGTAAATACTTGATTTCTTTTTAAATATACTTGGTAAGTGATTAGAAGTAATACGCTACGGGGTTTTCCCGTTTCGACATTTTTGTATAGTTTGTTTATTAAAATATAGAGTAGGTTCTTGAATGTAAATTTATTTGCAAAACAATATAAAGAATTCTTAAGTGGTTTTAATCAATGGGAACAAAAATCGCATTCAAAAGAATATATGTTATTCCCTGGAAATATAGGTAGATATTTAAGTCTAGATGAGACCTTTCTATCCAATGGAGAGCTTTACACAATACTTTCTAATAAATCAGGAAAAGGAATAAAGGGATCTTTAGTTGCTATGATAAAAGGAGTTAAAGCAGATAAAATAATCTCAATATTAAAAACTATACCTAAAGAGGTAATAGATACTGTAGATGAAGTTCGTATTGATATGACTCGTTCTATGAATCTTATAGTAAGTAAAAGTTTTCCAAAAGCTGAAAAAGTAATAGATACCTTTCATGTTTAAAAATTAGCCTATGATGCTTTACAAAAAATGAGAATAAAACATAGATGGAATGTTATTAATGAAGAAACTAATGATATAGATAATGCTAAATGGGAAAAAACTACATATAAACCATTCATGTATGAAAATGGAGATACTAAGAAACAATTATTAGCTAGAAGTAGATATCTTATATTTAAATCGCCAGATAAATAATCTGTCAATCAAAAACAAAGAGCGAAGATATTGTTTGCACAATTCTCTGATATTAAAGAAGCTTATTCATTTGTACATTCTTTAAGATTAATATTTAACAATACTAAAGATAAA
This sequence comes from Marinilabiliaceae bacterium JC040, assembly GCA_022496785.1. Lineage (GTDB taxonomy): Bacteria > Bacteroidota > Bacteroidia > Bacteroidales > Marinifilaceae > SNAP01. Next base: position 388,854 of record SNAP01000001.1, read on the forward strand.
GATGTTGCGTTAACTAAGTTAGCTGCATTGTATAAGAAAGTAACGGATTCTAATTTCAAAGTTTTTAATTCTATATCTGCTACTATATACAGTCATTATAAATTAATTTTGAATTTATTTGATAGAAGAACTACTAATACGTCAGAGCTATGCTTAGAGGGAGGAGTGATGTATCGTTTTTTTTCTATTTAGTGTTGATAAAATTTATGCTTAGAAATATCTTTCCTCACAATAATATTATATGATCCGTCTTATTATAGAATTCGAAATTATCCATAAAACAAAAAAACCTCAACTTAATAAGTTGAGGTTTTCAAAGAGGTCTCTGGCGGATTCGAACCGCCGTAGATGGTTTTGCAGACCACTGCCTAGCCACTCGGCCAAGAGACCATATCTCTTTTGTTTTACGTGTGCAAATATACAATGTTTTATATATAAACTCCAAATATAAATAAGAAAATATTTAAAATAAGATTAAAAAAAGCTGTTACAATAAAGTAACAGCTTTTAAGTTTATCTATGAATATAAAAGGTTTATTCACCTTTAGCATACGTATCTAATTGGCGTTTAGCCTTTCTAGGGTCGTTAACGATACAAGGACCAGCAATACATCCACCTTCACAAGACATAACCTCTACAAAGTTGTTTGCAGGAGCTTTTCTTGGGAAACTCTTAAGCATTGCAATGCTTTTCTTATCAATACCGTTAATAACAAGAGGATTTAGCATATCTCCTGCTACCTCTGCAATAGCGTTAGTAACACCACCACTAGCAGCAAAACCTCTAGCTCCACTTGTGATAGTATCGCTTAAAGTTAGAGTAGTGAAAGAACTTACATCAACACCTTTAGCAAGTAGGTAAGCTTGGATTTCTTCGAAATTCAATACGTAATCTACGTTTGGATCGTGAAGACCTTCAAGTTTCTTAGCTATACAAGGACCAATGAAAGTTATCTTTGCATTAGGATATTTAGCTCTAGCAATCTCAGCAGAATATACCATAGGACTTCCTGTATCAGAAACCATAGGAGCTAAATTAGGAATATGTTTGTCGACAAGAGCTGTGTAAGCAGGACAACAAGAAGTAGTCATGAATTTATGACCTTCTTCAAGACGTTCAACAAGTTCAGCAGTCTCGTTTTGTATAGTAACATCAGCACCTTCAGCAACTTCAAAGACTTCATCGAATCCTAAAGAACCGATAGCTTCAATGATGCTAGCTGCTTTTGCTTTAAATTGACCAGAGAAAGCAGGAGCAACAATAGCAATACTTTTTACATCTGGATTTTTAATGCTTTCATGCACGTGAACAAGATGAGATTTCTCAACAATAGCACCGAAAGGACAAGCAGTGATACACTTACCACAATTGATACATTTTTCTTTGTCGATATGCTCAATACCGTTTTCATCTTTGGTGATAGCTCCAACAGGACAAGCCTCTTCACATGGAACTGGCATATAAACGATAGCATGATAAGGGCAGGCTTTTTGGCAAAGTCCACAACTTATACATTTATCATTGTCTATATGAGCTTGACCATTAATCATTTGAATAGCGTTCTTAGGACAGTTCATTTTACATGGACGACCTTCACAACCTCTACAAAGGTTAGAAACAGTGTAGCTTACCTTAACACAGGCACTACATGCTTCATCAACTACAGTTAATAATGTGTCAGTAAATTCAGAATCAGGTCTTTCGATAGTACCTTGTGCGTATTCAGATAAAGGTGTTAATTCATCTTCTTCATCATCAATGTTGTAGCCTAACATGGCCATCAACTTGTATTTTAAAACAGCTCTATCTTTATGTATACAGCATCTTATAGCTTGTTTTTCTTTGGGTCTCATTTCCAATGGAATACGATCAACTTTTTCCACCAGATTATCATTTACTAAAAGCGAACAAAGCTTTAATAGTAATTCCCTTCTTGTTTCTACAGCAAAATTGTTGTAATGCATGTCTGCTTATTGGTTTTTGTGTTTATTACTTATTTATTTGAATTATGTGTAAAGAGTTAAAAAATTAAATTAGTGACTTATATGTCTGATTTAATTAATAGTGTTGTTGTTTGTTTCCTTAATATAAACATGAATTCCCTCTTTTCATGTTTATGCCGCAAATATATGAATAAATAAACAAAGAATAACATTTTTTGATGAATGAATACCCTTAAAGATGTTGTATAACAGATTATTATAAAAGCATAAAGAATTTATCTTTGTAAAGTAACACTGCTACAATAAATTTGTCCGCCCATTGGTGGGTTAAGTTTTCTAACTTTTACTTTTGCACTTTTAATGCCTTCCATATTGTTATATAGAGAGTCAAGTATCCTTTTGCAAACATTTTCAAGTAGATGAGAGGTTTTCATCACTTCTTCTTGTACTAGTTCATACGCTTTTTGATAGTTCACCGAGTCGTTTATATCATCAGATTCTGCAGCTTTAGAGCAATCAGCTTCCATGTATAAATCCACTAGGAATTTATTACCAACTTTTCTTTCTGTTTCGTAGCAACCATGGTATGCGAAGAATTCCATACCTTCAATTTCAATTATTCCGTTCATAATTATAATAGTTTCTTGATGTGATCGATATCTAATATAGTGATAATAGATTTACCATCAGGAGTTAAATTAGGGTTGGAACTAGCAAAAAGAGAATCTATAAGATTTGATATTTCGTTTGTAGATAGTTCACAAATATGATTAACAGAAGCAGCTTTTGCAAGAGATATAGCTAAATCTTCCATTACAAGATTTCTTATATTACTATTAGTATCATGATAGTATTGTATAAGTCTTTCTAAAAGAGGAATACTGTCGTTATTAGTCAATTCAGCAGGTATACCATTAATGGCATAAGTGTTTCTACCGAAGGGAATAATATCGAAACCTATATCGTTTAGAGCAGGAATCATCGATTCAATTAGTTTACAATCTTGAGCGTTTAATTCTATAGTTTCAGGATATAAACATCTTTGAGAAGCCCCTCTATGGTTTTCAAGAGATTTTAGGAATGATTCGTATTGTATTCTTTCGAAAGCTCTTTTCTGATCGATAATCATCATACCCGATTTAACGTGAGAGACGATATATCTTTTCTTTATTTGAAGATATTTATTACCAGATTTCTTATGCTTATTAGCAAAAGAAGAAATCTGAGTTTGTTGTTCAGTATTATTTCTGTGTAGTTTACTTTTAAAAGTTGTATTATCAAGCTTTTCAATTTGATTCTCAGGCTTATTAGTTTTAGAGGAATTTAATTTACTTTTAAAAGTAGAATGTTCTACTGTTTCTTCTGTAATGTTAGTACTATTTTCTTCGAGACTTTGAATCTTATCAAGATTCTCAAAAGCTTTAGCCTCTTCAATAGATTCAAAATTGTTTTCTTGAGAGAATCCTTCTCCTTGTTCTTCTGCAAATAGATTAGCTTCAAGAGATTCAACAGCTTTAAGAGTATCCATTTCATCGATATTCTCGAAAGAGTCTACATTTGGAGAAATGCTACTTCTATAAGTAGTAGAAGACGATCCTGAGAAAGGATTGTATTGTTTCTTTTTACTTACCTTTTTATTTGATTGGAAAGGATTATAATTTGGATTTAGATTTATTGTTGGTTTGTAATCAGTATTAGTGAAATCGTTAGTAGGAATTTCAATAGTGTTATCTTCATCAAAATCAATAGAAGGTATAATATTGAATTTACCGAAAGTTTCTCTAACAATGGCATTAATAATTTGGAAAAGAGCAGGTTCATCTTGGAACTTAATCTCAGTTTTTGTAGGGTGAATATTTACGTCAAGAATACTTGGATCTACTTTAAAGTAGATAAAATAGGAAGGTAAACTTCCTGGAGTAATAAGTTTGTCGTAAGCATTCATAACAGCCTTATGGAAGTAAGGATGTTTCATAAATCTTCCATTAACGAAGAAGAATTGTTCACCATATTTAGTCTTAGCATGTTCAGGATTTCCAATATATCCATATATAGAAGCAATGCTAGTTGTGGTTTCAATTTTAACTAGATTGTTGTTTAATCTTTTTCCAAAGACATTGATAATTCTTTGTTTAAGATTAGCTTTAGTAAGTTGAGTAACCACTTTATCGTCGTTGACAAGTGTAAAATTAAGCTCTGGATAAGTAAGAGCAATTCTATTAAATTCCTCAATAATTTTTCTTAATTCAGTCTTATCTGATTTTAAGAATTTTCTACGTGCAGGTACGTTATAAAAGAGATTTTTTACATTGAAAGTAGAACCTTCACTGCAAGCAGTACATTCTTGTTTAATGAAATCTCCCCCTCTAATAATAATTTTAGATCCTATTTCAGCATCATGTTTTTTAGTACATAATTCAACTTCAGCAACTGCAGCAATAGAACCTAGAGCTTCACCTCTAAATCCCATAGTGTTGATATTGAAAAGATCGTCAGCTTTAGAGATTTTAGAAGTAGCATGAGGTTCGAAAGCCATTCTGGCGTCTGTGTCAGACATACCACACCCATTATCAATAACTTGAATAAGAGTTTTACCAGCGTCTTTAAGATTAATACTAATAATATCAGCTCCAGCATCAATAGCATTTTCAACTAATTCCTTAATAACAGAAGCAGGGCGTTGAACAACCTCACCTGCCTTAATTTGATTAGCTACTGAATCTGGTAGTAATTGAATGATATCTGACATGAATACTTTGTTTATTTAGAAAATATCAACGTATTTAAAAACAATAAAATATGCAGCAAGCATTAGAATAGTTAAAATGAAGAAAAGTCTAACAGTAGATTTTCTTCTTTGAGCTTCAGCATATGCTAATTTAGAAGTTCTATTTTTTTTGAACTGACCTTTAATATTAGGAATATACGATCCATCATCGTCAGGTAGACCTAATTTGGCTCTAGCTCTTTTTTCTCTTTCCTCTCTTTCCTCCTTTTTAGGATCCCAATATCTAGGTTTAACTTGGAAAGGTTGAGGTTTAGGTGTATCAAAAAATTTACCCATAATTACAATATTTAAGTCACAATAATAAGCTTAATCAATTTCTTCTTTAGTCTGCTTGTTAAATTTATCTTTAATCCAAGTAGGAAGTAAAAATACACCAGCAAATAGATAAGGATAATACGTAATTAATCTCCAAAGAACAGCCATTGCAACTGCAAGTCCAGTAGCAGGCAAGAAGTTTCCTAAGAACTCTTTAAAGATATATTCCGCAAAGCCACTACCACCAGGAGTAGGAGCAACAAGCATCATAATCCACATGATAAGCTGTCTAGCAAACATTAGGATATGATCGGCCCAAGCGTAATTAGAGAACCAAAATGCAGCAAGGATAGCATTAACAATCCAATATCTGGCAGTCCAAGAGAAGAAAGTAGTACCAAAAGCTTTTACCCAGAATGAGAATTTTTTGGCTCTTAATTCTTTAGAATTAACAATGATATCGGAACCTGCTTTATTTGCTCCATGTTTCCAACGTCTAAGTATTGGTAGTTTAAAAATCTTAAGAATAAGCCATTTAAGACCTCTAGGATTTCTGAACAAACCATACGAAAGGGTTATCAAATATAATAATTTTAGAGAATATCCAATCCACGAGATATTAATAAGAGACGATCGAATAGTAGAATCGACATCACCAACATCCCAAAGTTGAGAACTATTAATAGTTAAAAGAATAAGGGGAAACATTATAATAAAGTATAATTCATCAAGGAAAGAAGTAGCCATAACCACAGCAGAACTTTTTCCAATAGACAAACCTTCTTTATGAATAAAAAGAATAGCGACACTAGTACCACCAATAGCAGATGGGGTAATAGCAGAAGTAAATTCCCAAAGCAGGATAACTCTAATAGCTTTTCTCCAACTCATATAATTATCGGTGAGGATTCTAAGTCTGATAACGTATCCTATATCACGAATCATCATACATATGAGAGCAACAATTAGGAATATCACTGTATATTTAGTAAATGTAATCATATCGAAAGCTTTAGGATCGAATTCCTTGTAAAGCATATACGACACGACACCAAGACCGATTAAGATAGGATAGATAATCTTAGTAGGTCTAATACTTTTAAATAGGTTTTTTTCTTTTTCTTCTTGTTTCATATTGCAAAAGTACAATAAGTTACCTCTTATTTGTGTTTTTTAGGTACAATTTCTATGTTTGTATGCATAAAATAATCAAAAAAATGTAAAAATCTAATTACAGAAACGAAAAAAAATCTTGCAATAGGCTAGTTTTTTGCATTTTGTTTTTACCTTTACGACGTAAAAACATGTTATTGGCATAAAAAAATTGAAAAATTAAATCTTTTATATTTATGGAAGTTAAAAAGTCACCAAAGGCAGATTTAGAAAGTAAGAAAGGAATTTTCTTACAATTAGGTCTAATTTTTGCTTTAGCTGTATGTTGGGGCGCTTTCGAGTGGTCAACAGATACAAAAAAAGCGGAGGTAATGGATGTAGCTACTGATGCAGGAGCTGTTGAAGAGCAAGTGCAGGTAACAGTACAAGAGCCACCAAAACCAAAAGTAGTAGTAGCACAACCAAAAGTTAGTGATTTCTTAAACATAGCAGATTCGAATGATGACTTACAAGATGAGTTAGAGATTGAAGATGCTGAAGCTGATCAGAATGAAGAAGTTGAAGTTCAAGAAATAGGCGAAATAGAAGAGGAAGAAGAAGAGCAAATATATGTGAAAGTACAAAAGATGCCATCGTTCCCTGGTGGACCAAAGGCTATGTACAGATATTTAGGAAAAAATATTAAATATCCTGTAATTGCTGCTGAGAATGGTATTTCTGGAAAAGTATATATTGGATTCGTTGTTGAGAAAGATGGTTCAATTACTAATGTAAAAGTATTGAGACCAGTGGATCCATATTTGGATAAAGAGGCAATTCGAGTAGTGAAAGCTATGCCAAAATGGTCTCCTGGTGTTCAGATGAATAAACCTGTAAGGGTAAAATATACTGTACCAGTGAACTTCCAGTTGAAATAATATATCAAATTTATTATATTTGTAACAGGCTCTGACTAATCGGGGCCTGTTTTTTATTTATATAAATCTATTTAATGGCAAAGCTAATAGACATTAAAAATTACAAAGAGAAAGCTATACTTGTAGGAATACAAGATAAGGCAGATGAAATCTCAACAGCTCAGTTGAACGAGTATCTTGATGAGTTATCATTTTTAGTAGATACAGCGGGAGCCGAAACTGTAGGAAGATTTACACAGAGTATAGAAAAGCCAAATCCTAGAACATTTGTAGGGTCGGGTAAGCTTATAGAAATAAAGCAATATGTTGATGATAATTCGATTGACATGGTAGTCTTTGATGATGAATTATCGCCATCGCAATTGAGAAATGTGGAGAGAGAATTACAGGTGAAGGTCTTAGACAGAACTAATCTGATACTGGATATCTTTGCTAAGAGGGCTCAAACAGCCCATGCAAAGACTCAGGTGGAATTGGCGCAATATCAATATTTATTACCACGATTAGCAGGTTTATGGACTCACTTAGAGAGACAAAAAGGAGGTATTGGACTAAGAGGACCAGGAGAGACAGAGATAGAAACAGATAGACGTGTAATTAGAGATAAGATATCTAGACTTAAGCATCAATTAGCTAGGATAGATAAACAAATGAGTACACAGAGACGTAATAGAGGTAAGTTAGTAAGAGTAGCACTAGTAGGATATACTAATGTAGGAAAATCTACAAGTATGAATATACTAGCAAAATCTGAAGTCTTTGCAGAAAATAAACTATTTGCTACACTTGATACAACTGTAAGGAAGGTGGTTGTAAGAAACATACCATTCTTATTAACAGATACAGTAGGGTTTATTAGAAAATTACCTCACCATCTTGTAGAATCGTTTAAATCGACATTAGACGAAGTTAGAGAAGCCGATATAATAGTTCATGTGGTAGATGTATCACATCCTAATTTTGAAGAGCAAATAGCAGTTGTAAACGAGACTTTATCATCAATTGTAGAAGGTGAAAAGCCTACTTTAATGGTCTTTAATAAAATTGATGCATTCAAGTATGTACAAAAAGAAGAAGACGATTTAACTCCTATGAAAAGGGAGAATTACGATCTTGAATATTTCAAGAATACGTGGTTGAATAAAGAAGATGTAAAATCTGTATTTATATCTGCAAAAGAGAAGACAAATTTTGAGGAGCTGAAAAGTATACTTTATGATATGGTATTCCAGATGCATGCAGCAAGATTCCCATATAATGATTTCTTATATCAAGAATATTCTGAAGAGGGAGAAATTCAAGAATAAATAGAGGTTACAAAAAATAAAAAAGGGCTTGTCTAAGTTTTGAATATTGTTCAAAAAAGACAAGCCCTTTTAAATTTGGACTATTAATCTAGACTTGGTATTTTAACATAAAACGTTGTTCCTTGATTCTCTTTAGAGATGAAACTAATACTACCTCTATGGTTATTAATAATAGATTTAGTGATTGCTAAACCGAGACCAGTTCCTGATGTTTTAGTGGTAAAATGAGGTTCAAAGACGTGCTCTTTTACTTTATCATCTATACCATTACCAAAATCTTGGAAACTTATAATAATGTATGAGTTATAATAGCGAAGGTTAATGTTTATAATTTTATTATCTTTCATTCTCATAGCTTCAATACCATTTTTAATGATATTGATAAAAGCTTGTTGTATATTCTTCTTAGAACAAGATACAAAAGCGGAATTTAAATCTGTGTTTATGTTGATATCTATATTGCTACCACTATAAAGGCTTTTTATATAGTTTAACAAAACTATTAAATCAACATCTTCCCTTTCCCCTCTATTAATATTAGCAAAGTTTGAAAAAGAGTTAGCTATAAGAGAAAGTTGGTCGATTTGTTCGAGCAGGAGATTACATGTTTTTTCAAAATTATCTTGCCATCTATCAGCTTCAAAATCTCTAGTCAAGAATAAATGTTGAATCTTTAATTTCATAGGAGTAAGTGGATTCTTAATTTCATGAGCAATTTGTTTAGCCATTTCTCTCCATGCAGACTCTCTTTCGCTTTCTGAAAGTTTTATGGCATCTTCTTCAATCTTCACAAGCATATTATTAAACTCCTTAACAAGAATACCTAGTTCATCATTTTTATCGTATATGATGGGTTCTAAGCGTTTCATAATCTCCATTCTTTTAATATGCTCGTTAATATTATTAAGTGGTTTAATAATCTTTTGAGCTAAGAAATATGCTAGAATTACAGCAATTAAAGAGATAAGGAGATATAAATCGAGTCCAGTGATAATAATATCAACAATATCGTTTCTTAGGTTTTTTCTTTCATCGAAATAAGGAATATTTAAGATAAGGTTAGAATTTAAATCCTCGTTATATATATTCACATAGGCAGAAAGATATTTCATATCTGCAATACTTTCGTTTCTAAGTACAACCTTAGCATCATTTTTTCTAATTCTCCTAAGTAGAGCATGATCAATAAGATTATTAGCAATTTGTGATTCAAAGATTTGCGGTCTTGAAGTTGCCACTAATCTTCCCTTATAATTGAAAATATTTATATCGGAATGCATAATATCAGAGATATTACTAAGTTCATTTAGATTTAGTGCTTGAGATTCTAATCTAGCAGTAAGAGTCTTTAAAATGCTTGAAATTCTTTCATTTTGTCTTCCCTTATAATTAGAAATAGTGAAAATGACTATACTAGATTCAACAAGAAGAAAAAGCAGAAGTAGACTGATAACAATATTCTTTCTAATACTAACATTCAGAGAATAAGATTTATGCTTTTTATTTCGAGAAACATCATAAAGATATTTACATGCAAAGAGAAACATAAGCATTAAAAATAGGTAAGAAATATTTGTAAGTTTATTAGGTAGAATAGAATTCTTGGCAACAACAAAGTATGAATAATCATCTTTTTTCCCATCAATAATATTGTAACCATTAACTTTTAAATTTGTAGCATTCTTATTTATTCTAGATGGGAAAAGATATTTACCAGAAGATACTATTAGATTGTTCTTCTTATATACAGCCCATGAAAAGAATTTAGAAGAAAGATTAGACATATTAGAAGATAGTAATTCAGGATATCCACTACCCTCTGCTCTAAGCTTAGGAAACAATTCTATGTAAATGCGATAATCTCCAAACTTGAAAGAGCCAAGTATATAATTGATAAGTAGATTATCTGTAAATATCTGAAACTCCTTATAAGAAAGTAGTGATTCTCTTTCAGAAAGTTTATCGAAGAATTCAAAGCATTTAGATTCATTACGGGCTCCATCTATAGCGATATTATCGTCTACATTACAAATGGTAAGATTTACATCGTAGGAATGAGATAAATCATTATTACAGAAATCAATAATTTCTTCGCTTGTAGTATTAGAATAGAAATCGTTATTAGCATTAATAAGATCCTCCTCTTTATAATTAGAAATAAAATCTGAAAGTTTATCTAGATTGTTAAATAGTATATTTTTATCATCCTTAGTGAAAAAAAGAGGTTTAGAATTATCTGCTGACAGTAATTTGATAAATATATTTGTTTGTTCAATTTTAAAGATCTTCTTTTTAGAAACAGACTTGATGAAAGTAGTTATAGCAAAAGACGCAATCAGAAGCATAAGAATGATAATAGCAGAAGAAAGATAGCTAGCATTTTTTTGCTTATAGAAGCAGAAAATCTTAATGCATGAAACAAAGCCTATAACTGAAGCGAATATTAAAAGAGCTAGGCTAAAAAAGACTGTAATATTTAAAATACTAAAATCTAAAGAAGAAGAGAAATTAAAAATGAAGTCAGAATTATTAATAATATCTTCAATAGACTTAGCAGTGAAATTAAAAGTAAATGCAATAAAAGCTATGCATAGTATAGCAAAGAACGATTTTCTTAGATTGTTACATTTACAAAAATCTTTAGACAAAGAAGAAAGGCAGAAAATAGAAAAAGAGAAGAAAATGGAATTGAAAATAAAATCTGTAAAAATACTAATATCTATATTTGATTTTAGATTCATATAGTTTGTTAGAAAATCTAAGTTCATCTCATATTGCCACATTAAACGTGAAAGAGCGAGTATTATTACAATAAAGAAAAAATTGTGACATCCCCATCTCCCACATTTAGTATTAACATTGTTAGTAAACCTATAAGATACTAGCCATAGGAAGATAAACTGTATAAAAAACAGATAGAAAAAAGAATTTGTGTATTGAGGTTTGAGATTTGAACAGTCAATTGTGAATAAAGGTGTTTTATTATCATCAAAAACAATATTAGAATCCTTGATATTATTAACATTCTTAATAAGAACATTTGGATATTTATTGAAACTCTTCTCTAGAGAATTCTTAAGATGTTTATTGTTAGAGTTATACCTCTCTCCTATTTTGATTAAAGCATATTCTTCTTTGGGAGAAATCTTATTATTAACAATGATGAATAGTTTATTCCCTATCTTAGTGAAAGCTTTATTTCTTAGAGTAGAAAGCAGGTTGTTATTAACGGCTAGTCCTTTATTCCAAGAAATAAGGCTATCGTTGTTAAAAATGAAGAAGAAGTCGGAGTGTTGCACTCCCTCCTTCTTGATATTCTTAATCTTAAGATTAATATTTTTCTGGAAATAATTGACTATTTGTTTATCCGTAGGAATCTTCTCTGTCCTCTTATTAACAAAGAAAAGAAGACAATGTGAAGTTATTAACAGAAAGAAAGCAACAAATAGAAATCGTTTATTCATGATGATAAGGTTCTCCTTTAATAATAGTCATAGCTCTATAAAGCTGTTCAGCAAAAATCATTCTGACCATCTGGTGAGAGAAAGTCATTTTAGATAGAGAGATTTTAGAATTAGCCCTAGCATAAACGTCTTGAGAGAATCCATAAGGACCACCAATAACGAATATTAATTTTTTAATGCCAGTAATACTTTTTTGTACTATAAAGTTAGAAAATTCTTTTGAAGAAAATTGTTTACCGTTTTCATCGAGAATAACAAGTATGTCACTGTTCTCACAACGCTTAAGGATTTCCTCTCCTTCCTTAGTTTTTTGTTGATCTTCACTCATATTCTTAACATTCTTGATGTCAGGTATCACATTCATACTGAAAGGGATATAGTGAGTAAGTCGTTTATTATATATTTCGAAACCGTCTTTAATAATTTTACTATCAGTTTTCCCAATTACCAAAAGTTCAATCTTCATAAGTGTTTATAATTTATTTAGTTTATGATGCTAATACGAAAGTATAAATAAAAAATGAATAATTTTTTTGTAGAAATATTTGCAAAAACAAAACAAAAGCCCTAATATTGCACTCGCTAAGCAATGATAACCAGAGCTTAGTTAATAATACACAAATTAGTGTCGGTCCTATAGCTCAGCTGGTTAGAGCACCTGACTCATAATCAGGGGGTCCATGGTTCAAGCCCATGTGGGACCACAATTAAAAGATAAACACTTATGGAGGCTTCCACTCTGTAGGTGTTTTTTTGTGTAGGTATAAATTATCTAGTTAAATAGGGCTCATTTGTTTAGTATTCATTGTTAATTATTAAAATGTTATTTGAAGTGTAATTTTATTTGATGAGATATAGAATTTATATGTGTGAAACTTCTGAAAGGCTTATAGCTATTGAGTTCCCTTATTTGATGGCCATTTGATGGAATAGTATTTTGTAACGTAATTATTGTTCATCTTCAATAAAATAATTATCTAAACATTTTAGTATCATTTTTAATAATTGATTTTTGATGTTTTTTTTAATGTTAATTTTATATTTTCTTTTTAAAAATTTAAATAAGAGCAATATCGTTCTTTTTATAATTTTTTTTAATAGCTTAATTAAAGCTTTCTTTAGATCTTCCTTTATGATTTTTAGGCGATCTTCTTTAAATATCTCATTACTATTTACTATTTCATTCTGATCTCTAATTTCAGATTTAGATGTATAAATAATCTTTGCAATATGATGAATTCGATTTTTATTTAACATTTTTGAAATAGATGTTCTATTTTCAATTTTGCATTTTTGACATTTTGTGATTCTGTATGTATTGTTACCTTCGATTAACATAGTTGATAACAGGATAACTACAAATACAAGCATTAGATTTTTTTTCATATATATTCTTTTAAGTTAATTAAAATATTATGTATAAATGTAGTTCTGTATTTGTATAAAGGTTTATATTATTATTATCTAAGTGATAATGTTTTGATAAGCTTATGTGCTGATTTTCTATCTTTAGTTTAAATAGTTGCTAGTGATCAGAATATGACTTTCTAAGAATTAGGAGTCTAATATTTATTAGGTATTAACTGTATTACAGAATGTTATGTATCCTGTCAAGAATATGATTTGTATTCATAAATCTATAAAGAATTCCATATAGACTGAATATTTGAATTGAGGGATTAGAAGATCTTAATGAGTATAGGATCATATAATATTCTTGTGTGGGAAATATTTCTAAGTATAAATTTTACCGACTCTAAATAGAAAAAACGATACCTTACTTCACCCTCTTTGCATAGCACTAAATCCTTTTATGATAACAACTAAAAAATCCTTTCTTCATTTTCCTGATTTATTGGATAGTTTTATATAAAGCTCTTCATTGGATAGAGAGGTTTCATCTAGATTTAAATATCTACAAATATTTTCATGGAATAACATATATTCTTTTGAATAAGATTTTTGTTCCCATTTGTTAAAACCACTTAAGAATTCTTTATATTATATTTCACATATATTATCATTTATGTAACATAAACATTCTTCGATATTACTATTTGCTGAATGTGTATAGAGATAGTTCTTTTAAAAAGAAGCAAAATTTCTAGCAATGCAAGATCCTTGACCAGTATTATTTCGATATTTACTTACTTTATCTTTAATTAATAAACTTTCAAAAGTCTACGTTTGATATGAATAAAGACTGAATGTTTTCTTATTGGAAAATCTTGAATACCAGTACTTTGAAAGAAACTTCTAGAGATCAGTTTTACTTCTTCATAAACTGAGATACTAATATTTACTTATTCTAAAAATACATCTACTGATGTTTTCGTAATTTTTACATTCATTATTTTGAAATAGTCAAATAAATCTTTAGATAAAATAAAATCTAAATGAGACTGAATATTGCTATTCTATCTTCAAATTATATAATAACAATGTTACATATGTATTATTCCACAAGAATATTTTATGATCCTTCTGTTGCAGGTGAGTGAATGAGAAAAAGAAAGTATTCCCCTAATAATACTAATCACAGAGTCTAGCTAACTAATGATTTTTGAATGAAAGTTAGAATAACGCTTAGCTACTAATAAAATCTGACTAATTACTAGAGTAGGAATTGTATCAGCAATATAATTAATCAACTCTCTCATGATTAACATATAATATAAGCACAGTTATATTAATACGATTAAGAATTAATGCTAATTTCTGATAAATTGATGATTATTGATAAAAGATAAGCCTAATGTTTATTTTTATAATAGATCTTGGATATTTTATCTCTTATTTTATTTCGAAAAATTGTAATAAAATTTTGTTTTATTTTAGTAATTTTGCTTATTTAAGCTTTCTTTAATAAAATGACAATAGGGAGAGAAGGTGTTGATTTGTTATATGGTTTTTAAAGGATAGCAATTATATAGTAAGAAATTACTACTATTATATTTGTTTTCCTTATACGAAATGATATACGTAACGATTTAACATAAATACGTTAAATATTAGAACTGAGAAACTGTATATTGTGTAATAAATAAAATAAAAATAACTATTGATAATATGAATCATATTTATATACTGATCCTGATTATTGTTCTTGTTGGAGCGATAGCAGGACTAACAAATTACTTGGATTATTTCTACAAAGGCTTGATTAATAATATATATGAATTTATTAAATATATTTTAAGAGGTATTGGTGCTGCGATACTAGTTCCCTTATTTTTAAATATGCTTTCCAGTAGCTTAATTGAATATTCAGAAGGCTATAATTATATCAATTACTTTGTTTTTGCTGGATTTTGTTATATAGCTGGATATTTTTCTGATAGGTTTATTAGTACTGTTGGAGAAAGAGTTCTTAAAGACTTGGAAAAAGCGAATAAAAGGATTAAAGTAGCAATGACTAGTTCAAAACAGAATGAAGAAAAATTAGATTTACTAGTTTCTGCTGAATCTGAATTTGATGAAGAATTAGTGACAACTACGGAACTTGATTTGAGTAAGTTCAAAGAGAATATGAAATTTGCAGATGATGATATCGAATACCAAGTAAACAATGTTTTTTTGTCATTCTTAGGTAAATATAAATTAAGAACGGTAAAAGGGATTGCAAAAGAATTAAATTACTCATTAACGGTAGTTGAATCAATACTTAAAGTATTATTTAATCAAGGATTTGTGAAGTCATTTACTGATAAAAATGGAAAAACTCTTTGGACAACTACAAATCAAGGGAAATTATTTGCTGAAGAATTGAATAAAAATAATCATAATAACAAGAATAAAATTGAATAACAATAAATAGACGTAATTCACAGCGATTTTGGTAATTTGAGCTATAAAGCATTTTATAAACAGTCGAGTGTTTTGATTGTGAAGAGTTCATAAATTCTTTACTATGCATATTCGTGCTGTTGGCAGCAAATTTAAAGAAAAGGAAAACAAATAAAATTAAAGATGGCAAAACCTAGAATTTTTATTAGTTCTACATTTTATGATTTAAGACAAGTTCGAGCTAACATAGACCTTTTTCTAGAACAATTAGGATATGAACCTGTCAGAAATGAAGAAGGAGATATTCCATATGGTAAAGAAGATGCTCTTGAGGAGTATTGTTATAAAGAGATTAAAGGTGTGGATATTTTAGTTTCTATAATTGGTGGTCGATTTGGTAGTGAATCTAAAGGGTCAAATAGTTCAATATCGCAGTTAGAATTAAAGACTGCATTAAATGAAGGAAAACAAATCTATATTTTCATAGAAAAGAACGTTTTATCAGAGTATGAGACATATCTATTGAATAAAAACAACGAATCTAAATATAGATATGTTGATGATAAAAGGATTTACGAATTTATTGAAGAAATAAAAGGACTAAATACTAATAATATTATTCAAGGATTTGAAACGGCCTCAGATATAACTAAGTATTTAAAAGAACAGTTTGCAGGACTATTTCAAAGGTTTCTTGAAGAACAGACAAGGATTAAGGAAGTGAGTTTAATTAGAGGACTTGAAAAAACAGCACAGACTCTAAATAAGCTGGTGAATTTTTTAAGTGATGAAAATAATGATCAAACTGAAGAGATTAATAGGATTTTGACAATTAATCATCCTTTAGTCGAAAGGTTAAAAAATGAATTAGATATCCCTTATAATTTCTATGTTGAGGGTTTCGAGGATTTAAATGAATTATTAAAAGCTAGAAGTTTTAAATATGATGATTCTAGAGATTTTCCTTTTGAGGAGTCTGAACCTGAATATAATTGGATACGTGAAGTAAATCGCAAAAAATATATACTTAGGGTAAATAAAGAAATATTTGATTCCGAAGAAAAGTTAAAGTTTATTAGACGTTCTGATTGGAATGAGGATTTTGTAACATTAAATATTACTGAAACTTCACCTGAAGATGATTTGCCATTTTAATAAAAATAATTTGTCAACAATGTATAAGCATATTGGTAGAGATAGTAGAACATTATAAAGCTTTAGTTCGTTTTAAGATTCTTGTATCTTTTTATTGTAGAATAGTTTGGGTTCAGTATTTTAGCGATATATTGATAGATAATGAATGATAAGAATAGTGTACCTGCTAGACGCTCCCTTTTACAATACGATTTACTCTCTATTTTTTGTGCTTCATAATCTATGTGATAAATGTTGTATAAATAAATGAACGGAATACTTTGAAGTAATAAATATCCATGTATGATCCTGTTTTGACATCAGATTTTAGTTTTTTATATAAGCTATTGTAAGATGTTATTCTGAATGATTTTATATTAATGTTGTACGTTTCCTAGTGTTTTTTTTTAGCCATTTGCTATGTTTCAAGTTGTTTATATGCTTTTGGTAAGATTTGGCATAGTAATGAGAAATTAAGGTAATTGATGTTTGTAGATTTTACAAGTTGTTTTATCTGTTATTTGGTTAATCTGTGAATTTTTGCAGATTATATTTTTATAATTATAAAATAGGTTTTTATTAAATCTCTTATAATGAATGTAATACTGACGTTATGTGTTGATTATGAAAATACAAATGTCAAGTATTTGACCTCGTTTACTTGACATTTGAAAAATATCATATATTTGTTTTATATAAAATAGAGAAAAAGATAAGTAGAATGAGTGATGATTCGACTTTTTGGTATCAACATCTTTCTATTTCTAATGAAGATAAATTATTGAAATCTTTTTTATTTGAAGATTTGAAACGTATAGCATATGTTATTTGAATTTCTTTATTTTATGAAATGTTGATAATCCAATGATAGAGACTACACCGTTGAAGAATATTAATTAAGTCCTTTTTAGGTTTCGGTTTTATTTATAGAGAGAATTTTTTTTCATATGAGTTCATTTTATTATATCTACAGTATTAATTTAATGATATATGCTAATACTGTAGATATTTAACCTTTATTCTTATTTATTTTTAATACCTGTGTACATCGTATATGTAAAAAATCCTGAGTATTCTTCTTGATTAAGGATATACTTTTTCGAATTAATATCTGTAATCTTTTTAAAGACTTCCCATCTATTTTTTGGAATTTCATATTCTGCTTGAGCATATAAATGATACATTAAAAAATGTGCTCCAGCTTTTTGTATTTCACTCATAGGAGCTTGAATATCAACTGCAAATGTTTTAGCTTTTATATTTGCAAGTCCTGAATTTTTAAGCCAAAGAGGAGTTTTCATAAAATGTAATTCAGATTTTTTTGTATCTGTAGGACCGAGAGCAGCATTTGTATTAGTTAATTCTGCTTCTAATTTTGAATATCCTTGTAAAAGATGTTGAGAAGAAAAGAATAATATAGCGATTTGTCCTCCAGGTTTTGTTATTCTTACCATATCTTCTAATATTTTGTATGGTTCTTCTGCTGGACAACCATTTTCAGGTGAACCTGGCCATAGACCATTACAGCACCAAACTAAATCAAAAGTATTATCAGCAAATTTTAGATTATTCATATCTTTCTTTTCAAAGATACATGAGTCTTTCTCAATATATGAGTTGTTGAGTTTTTTGGCGTATTGTATACACTCATCAACAATATCTATTCCTGTAATATGAATTTGAGGATATCTTTCTATAAATAATTTTGCTTGAGTTCCTATTCCACAAGCTACATCAAGGACTTTTGCATTATTTTTCAAATGTAACGAATTTATTGCTTCTTTGAATGCAGGTTCTGCTACTGCACCTGAAGATTCTAGAGCTTCTATTAATGGATGTTTATTCATATTATGCTATTTTTTATAAAATTTATATATTAAATGTATACCTATTTCTCTAGGATTGCTGTAAAAGGTATAAAATCCATTTAGGTAGCCATTTGAATCATATCTTCTGTTTGAAATATTGTTTGCATAAACATATACTTTAAAGTTTTTGAATTCATATCCTGTTTTTAGATTTATTATTTCATATGGAGAACGAGCAAATTTATTAGATTTATCAAAGTACATTTTTCCATTCCCTGATGTATTTAATCCTATAAATAAACCTGATTTATTTAGATAGTTTAGACCTAAATTAAAAGTGTATTTAGGAGCGAATTGTGGTGTATTATTTTTATAATTTCCTTGACTATCAGTAAAGGAGTCAAATTTTATATCATTGTAACCAAATCCTCCATCTAGAAATAATCCTTTAGTTATATTATAACTAATTTCAATTTCTACTCCTTTTGAAGTTGCTTTTGCTGCATTGGTGGTATAAAATAACATTGGATTTATATTTTCTTCAACTTGCATATCGTTTATGTTCATGTAGAAAAGGGATGCATTAAAGAAAAGTCTCTTTTGTAACCATGTTGTTTTTATTCCTGTTTCGTATGACCATAGTTTTTCTGGGGCGTAACTATAATATTTAGGATCTGTAGCTCCCCAATTAAATCCACCAGAACGATAGCCTTGTGCTGCGCTGATATATGACATTATATGAGAAGAAAATTTATAGTTTAAAGCTATTTTAGGAGAAAAAGCATACCAGTTTTCATTTGTTTTTATTTTAATGATTTTATCATTGAAATCTGCAGTTTCCTTTTCATATCGAATTCCTGCAATTATATGTAGTTTATCTATTAATGAATAATCTGCATTTGCAAATATTGCATAGGTTTTACCCTCAATATCACGTTTAGTATGTCCAGCTATAGGTAAGATAGATGACGTTATATAATCAATTCTATTATTTTCTATGTCAAAATAGATCCCCATTAAAGCTTTCAAACGCTTTTTATTGTATTCTAAACGAAGTTCTTCTGAATATCTTTCATATTCATTGCTCTTATTGATTTCAAAAATAGATTTTTCTGAAAAATCCCAATCTTCTACAGCTGTGTCTTTATATTTCCAACGAGTTGCGATAGATGTTAAAGAAATAGAATTAGAAATATCGTAGGATATTTTAAGTGATTGTGAATTCGTTTTTGGATCTTCATGAGATTTTATATTTGAGTTAACTACGTAATCTTTTGGTTTTTTAAGCATCCATGTCTTTGCACCATAAGCTGTTAAATTTCCACTTACACCTCCATTATTATCTCTTCTAATTGTATTAATTAGTGAAATTTCAATTTTATTTGTTGGAGTCCATCGAATTTGACTTCTTCCAGACCAATGTTCTCTATCGTCGACAGTATTTCCTGTTTTAGCATGTTTTACCACACCATCTTTATGAAAATAATTACCACTTAAAGAAAAATATAGTTTATTCTTTATTATAGGAGTATTAAATCCAAATGTAATTTTTCGTTTATTATCTTGTCCAACTTGAATTGATGCTTTTCCATACATGCTATTCCCTGGCTCTTTGCTTATTATATTGATTACTCCAGCCTGTGCTCCTTTTCCATATAAAGTTCCTTGAGGTCCACGTAGAACTTCAACGCGTTGGATGTTTAGTAAATCGTCTTCATATCCTGCAGAAGAAAGGAGAGGTACACCATTAACGAACATTCCTGCTGAAACTCGTAGAGAAGTTCCTGATGAACGAATTCCTCTAATAGATGGAGAAACTAAAGATGGATGACCTTCTTGAAAGAATATAGTATTGGGAATATGTCTCCCCATTTCTATTACTGATTCTATTTGTTTTATATCAAAATATTTGTCATTAAAAACAGAAATAGAAATTGGTATTTCTTGTAGTTTCTCTTCTTTTTTCTGAGGGGTTACAGTTATTTCGTTTAATTCCATAAACATTTTAATAGTATCTTTTTTTATTGATGCTTTTTCGATATTGTTTTGTGCGCAAACTAGCGTAGAAACAAACATTACAACAATAGTTAGTAGTAAACTATTTTTTAATTTTTCCATAATAATGAACTTTTATATGATATTAGAATTGTTTGCTGTGAATTCATGATTTTATGCGATTGTATCTTGTTTTATTAAAGAGCATTTTTGTAGGACTATTTATTTTAGGCAAAATTAGATAGTTATAGTAGATTAGAATTTAATCTAAAGAAGAAAGAATTTAATCTAAGGAAGTTTTATATAAGATATAATGAAATATGAGATGTAAATATTATGAGAAAGGAATGAAATGTGGTGAATTTGACCATGAATTAGTTTTTAATAGTAATGGCATTTCTTCTCAAAATTCTACTTTTTTTGAAAAGCAAGAGATTGGCAGAGTATTGTTAAAAACGAATAGTTTCAATGGTATTAATATTATTGAATCAAAATCTAAGTTTTATAATCCTACTATAGCTTATGACAGTGTCGGAATTAAGCAAGATTCATTTATTATGTTTTTTAATTTAGGACAAATAATATGTGCAGATTATGGAAATAGATTCACATTAGAAAGAAATAGTCATAATATTTGGTCGTTAGAAGAAGGGAGATCTAGCAGTTTTTATTTTAATCAAAATCAAGAAAATCATTCTTTATTAGTTTCTTTGGAAGACAATTATTTAGAAAGATTAATAGAACAATATCCTGAGGTTTTAAAAGTGATATATGAATCTCATTTAAAACATGATTTTACTAGATGGAGTAATTGTGATTTACCAATTAGTAGTGAAATTTTTCAAGTTTTGAACCAAATAAATAATGCTTATTTAATGGGTGATTATTATTCTATGTATATAGAATCTAAAATTAATGAATTAATTATATTGCAACTACATGAAATTGAAAACCTGAATCAGAAAGTGGTTGAAGTATGTAAATCTTCAACAGATGTAGATAAAATTTATGAAGCTAAAAGTATTATTCTAGATAATTATGAAAATCCTCCAAGTATTTATGATTTATCAAAAATGGTTGGATTAAACAGAGATAAGCTAAAAAAAGGTTTTAAAGAAATTTTTAATCAAACTATCTTTGAATGTTTATTTGAATTTAAAATGCATAAAGCTTATAGGCTTATTTTTGATACAAAAAAATCTATATCTGAAATCGGATTTGATTGTGGATACAGTTATGCATCTCATTTTACAACAGCTTTCAGGAGGAAATTTGGTTTTAGTCCAAATGAACTTAGAAAATCTAATAGTAGAAGATGTTCTTGTAGTTAGAAATTTAAATGGAGCAATTTATGTATTTATTACTTTCTTTGCTTTTATCTTTATGTATGCCCTTCTGTTATGATTCTTTTTTATTAAGTATGTCAACAGATATTCTTTATTTTACTTCACAACAGTATATTTATCGATAAAATTAATAAATGTTCTTTGTCATTAAATTATTTTAGTTTGTTACTTTTGATTCTTGTAATTATGTTTTAATATAAATATTTAAAACGTATAGATTTAGTAATTTGATAAAATCTAAGATTTATAAGAAATGGATAATGATATTCGTGTAAGCAAATGGATAAATAATAATTTGGTAGAGCTCTCAAAACTTAAAGAAGGAACAGGTATTGAAATATTAAATAATTGTGGAAAAGCTTGTTGCGAAATGTCTGATTTGTATAAAGGGGTTTGTGAAGTAAGAAATATAAATGTTTCTGAAGCAAATATAGATACTTTATTTAATGACTTTAAAGAGGAATATTATAATTCTGATAATTTTACAAAAATAGATAATACTATAGTTTTAATATTTGAAAATTGTACTTGTCCTTTAGTGAAAAAAGGAGTGAATAATTCATTTTTATGCAATTGTACTATTGGGTACTCTAAAAAGTTATTTGAAAGATTATTTGATAAAAAAGTAATAGTTAATCTAGAAAAATCTATATTAAGAGGAGATTCAATTTGTAAACAAAACATTAAAATTTTAGATTAGAAGAATATATAATCATCTTAATATATTAAGGTTCCCAACCCACATATCCTTGAGTATCAATTAAGAATTGACATTTATTTTTAAGACTTAAAAAGCATAAATCTAAAAATTTGTCATTGTTAGGATTGTGATTTCTACAAAGAGCAATAATAGCTTCGTTTGTAAATCTGTTAGGTGCTATATTAAATACCTTAGACCAGTAGTCAATGATGATTTTTTTTCTTAATAATAATAAATTAGGTGAAGGTATTTTATCTGTTTTGCTTGAATTGTATTTTTGTTTTGTAGGTAAAAGATTCCAGAAATCGTTATTACCCCAAAGAGAATAAGGGATTATATGATCTATATGCATATCATCTTTTATTGTTTTATTTGACCATGCACATTTAAGTTCTTCTTTTCTTTTAAGATCAGTGTATATTTTTTTTATATCTTTTGTATCTCTAGAGTATTCATCTTTTGTTTGGAGTACTTGGTATATTTCACTCTTGCTTATATTCTTATTGATTTGTTGTCGGTATGAGAAATCTATCCATTGAAATAATAGGGCATTATCTCCATTTATATAAGATCCTAATAGTGTGAATGCAGAATAGTATGATTTTGGAATAGTGTATGTTCCACAAGATTCTACTATATTTATTATTGATAAATCTTTCTTAAGACTCGTTGTCTTTCTATCATTCTGATATTTGAAGATTTCTCCTTTTTTGCCAATTGCACTACCTATGTATTTCATAGGATTATTTATAATAGTTGTGTTTATATCTCTAATTAATTTTATTACATCTTCTTTTAGTGTATCTGGTATTTTATTATTCTGAAGATCTTTATAAAATTCAGGGAAACCTAGACTTTCTTCGTAGTGAGAGATTATTGGTATTAAATGTTTTTGAAATGATAAGCTGTTTTTATTACCTGTAATTTGTGGAATTTGCTTTTTGTAAGCTAGTATGGGATAGTAGTATTTTATCCAGAAGATGACTAATAGACCTATTGGAAGTTGTTTTGTGTTTTCTTCTTTTACATCAGTACAGTAATGATCGTATTTATGAATGCTCTCAATTACAGAACGTATAAGAGCAAATTTGTAGGTAGCAGTTTTACTTTCTTTGTTTATGATATAGGTTAAGTCTTTTAATGTTTGCATTCTTGTTTTTTGAATTTTGAAAAGTAAAAGTATAAAAATATTTTATAAACCAACTGTGTGAAAGTTTGATTGTGGGTAATTATAATTTATTTTTGTAATCCTAAAAATATATAATGTTATTAGGGTTAATATTGATGTAATATGAGAATTTTTATAATTGCTTTGTTCTGCTGTTTTTCTTTTTTATGTAAAGGGCAAACAGATGAGCAGAAGTTTAAAGAATGTAAATATCGGGCAGTGCGAGGAAATGCTGTTGCTCAATGTAATTTAGGATTATGCTATAAGGAAGGAATAGGAGTTAAAAAGAATTTTAGAAGAGCTTTTTATTGGTATAGAAGATCGGCATTACAGGGAGAATCTCATGCTTTATTATCACTTGGTATACTATATGAATTGGGTAGAGGAGTTGCAAGAGATTTAGAATCAGCATTTTATTGCTATAATAAATCAGCAAAGCAAGGTAATACGGATGCAAAAGAAATACTTACTTCTATGCTAAGTAATAAATATTTAGAGGATGAGATTAAATTGCAATTTAGGTTATGGCTTAGAAAAAGGAAATTCGAGACTAAAAATGAATATGCTTATAGGGTGTCTCCAGAGAATAGAAGATATAAATTAAAGATATTGAGAAAAGAGCTATCTACTATGCATAAGGAGCTTTATAAGAAATTTATTTCTAAGAATTTTATTCTTAAAACTTATAATATTAAAAAAGAAACTTTTGAATTAAAACTTGAAGATAAATTGTTTTATTTAGCTGTTCCTCATAGTGATTCTAAAGATTTTAAAGCAAATTTTGATAAAGTATATTTTGGAGATTTTGATATTGTATTGAATTCTAATAAGAAATATGAGGTTAAAAATTTTTCTGCTGAATTTGGTAGAAAGAAATATTTTCTTGAAAAGAAATAATTCTTGATTTTATTTATCATTTGACTTAAGAGCTTTGATTATAGTCATTTATAGAGGTGAAAGTCAACTATTAGGAGTCATTTACTTGACATTTAAATATAATTATAGATTTAGTTTGCTTGGAAAATTAAAAGAATAATTATAATTTGGGATTATAGATATAATATGATTAAAAACTTAGGAATATGAATAATATTATTTTAAAAAATATGAGAACTCAGTATATGGTTCTTTTTTATATGTTTCTTTCTATAACTGCATTGTTATTAATATATTTTCTAATTACAAATAAATTTCTTTGGCAATGTTATGCTCCTTGTTATGGTTATATAGTAGGGCTTTTATTTTTTTATAAGTCGGAATTGAAAAGTAAGAAAAATGTATTAATTAGATATTTCTTAGGAACGATTATGATTATTACTTTTCTTATTCATATATTTTCATAAATCAAGGTATTTTATGAAAAATCGTCCATGCCTTTCTAAAGGATTAGATTCTGAAACTTTTAAGAAGTTCTATTATTTAAAAAAGGAGTTAGTTGATTTCTGCAAAGATAATTCTATGTCTTCGGCAGGTTCTAAAGCTGATTTAAATAATCGTATAATACATTTTTTAAACACTGGAGAAAGACTTAGATTTATTAACATAAAAAATGGTAAGATTGATAAAAAGAATCTATCTCTAAATACTATAGTTGAAGAGAATTTTCGCTATTCAGAGTTTAAGAGGGAATTTTTTAAATCTATAATTGGAAGTAAATTTACCTTTTGCGTTCCTCTGCAAAGATTTATTAAGGCTAATGTTGGCAAGAAGTATTCTGATATTGTTGATGAATGGTATAGGATACAGGACAACAAGAAAAGGAATAAAGGTAATAGTGTTATTGATTCTCAGTTTGAGTATAATACTTATATACGTGATTTCTTTAAAGAGAATAAAGGTAAGAGTCTAAAAGATGCTATTAAATGTTGGAAGTATAAGAAAAGTATTGAAGGTAATAATAGGTATGAAGAGGGAGATTTGAGTGCATTGATTTAGTTTTGTTTTTAAAAAAATTGTTTTATGTTCTATTATTTATTTAATTCGTAGAGCATATAAACAAAATGAAAAATGAAGCATATAGAGGTTGTAGCTGCAATTATTATTAAGAATGGAAAGATTTTATGTACTCAGAGAAATTTTAATAAATACGATTATATTTCAAAAAAGTTTGAATTTCCTGGTGGTAAAGTTGAAAAAGGAGAGTCTAATGAAGAGGCTATCATAAGAGAGATAAAGGAAGAATTATCTATTAATATAACAGTTAATAAGGAGTTCTTATCTGTTTATCATGAATATCCTGATTTTCATTTGACAATGCATTCTTTCTTATGTAGTGCTGAAGATAAAACGTTAAGCTTAAATGAACATATAGACTATAAATGGCTTTTAAAAGATGAATTATCTAGTTTAGATTGGGCAGGCGCAGATTTACCTATTGTTGATAAGTTAATAAGTGAGTTCCATGAGTGATTTTTCTTCTATTTTTAGACAAAGCCTTGAAACTGGATTTATTGATAGTTCTATTCGTTCGGATTATTCTTATAGACCTCAATTTCTTGTTAATGATAAACTTACTGGAACGAAAGTATTAACAACTATAAATAATGAACTGAGTTCATGTTCTGAATTTTGGTTTTCTGTTGCTTTTATTACTCATTCTGGACTCTCTACTCTTAAGGAAAGTTTGAAAGAATTAGAATTGAGGGGAATAAAAGGTAAAATTTTGGTTTCTCAGTATCTGAATTTTACTCAACCTGAGGCTCTAAGAAAGTTGATTGCTTTTAATAATTTGGAAGTTAGAATTGATGTTAATAATAGTTTCCATTCTAAAGGGTATTTATTTAAAAAAAAGGATCATTATAATTTAGTAGTAGGTAGTAGTAATCTTACAGCTAGTGCTTTATGTTCTAATAAAGAATGGAATTTAAAAGTATCTGCCAGATTCGATAGTCATATTGTTGAAAGAGCTATTCATGAATTTTCTTCTTCTTTTGAAAATGCTTGTCTTGTAGATAGAGATTATATTGATAGATATAATCAGATATATTTACAACAAAAATATATTAAAGCAAAAACTCCAGAACTTTTTAAGCTTAGTGATACGATTAAGCCTAATAGAATGCAGGAAGAAGCTTTGAGAAATCTTATTAGTTTGCGTAAAAATAATAAAAAAAAGGCTTTACTTATTTCGGCAACAGGTACTGGCAAAACTTTCTTATCTGCATTTGATATTAAAAATGTGAATCCCAAAAGAGTTCTTTTTGTTGTTCATAGATTGAATATAGCCAAAGCTGCTATGAGAACGTTTAAGGCTATTTTTGGAGAATCTAAATCTGTTGGTATATTTTCTGGAAAGAATAAAGATTTTTATTCTGATTTTTTATTTTCTACTGTTCAAACAATATCTAAACCAAAATATTTAGAATTATTTAAATCTAATGATTTCGATTATATTGTGATTGATGAGACTCACAGAGCAGCAGCTCCATCGTATCAACGTGTATTTGATTATTTTAATCCTGATTTTCTTTTAGGTATGACAGCCACTCCAGAAAGAATGGACGGTTTAGATATATTTAAATTATTTGATCATAATATTGCTTATGAGATTCGTTTACATTCTGCTTTGGAAGAGAATATGTTGTGCCCTTTTCACTATTTTGGAATTTCAGATGTTTCTGTTAATGGTGATTTATTGACTGATAGTTCTAATTTTAATCTTATAAATCGTAATGAAAGAGTTAATAGAATTATTGAAAAAGCAGACTTCTATGGATGTGATGATGGTGAAGTGAGAGGTCTTGTTTTTTGTTCTAATGTTGAAGATGCTAGAGATTTATCAAAAAGATTTAATGAGAGGAATTATAAAACTGTAGCTCTAGCTGGTGATAATAATGAACATGAGAGAGAGCTTGCTATTCAGCGTTTAGAATCTGATGATATTAACGAGAAATTAGATTATATTTTTTCAGTAGATATTTTTAATGAGGGTATTGATATTCCAAAAGTAAATCAGATTATTCTCTTGAGACCTACAGAATCTGCTGTTGTTTTTGTTCAGCAACTTGGAAGGGGTTTGAGAAAAATAGAAAATAAAGAGTATTTAACTGTTATAGATTTTATAGGCAATTATAATAATAATTTCCTTATTCCTGTTGCTCTTTTTGGTGACACATCATTTAATAAAGATAAGCTTAGAAATCTTATGAGTGGTGCTAATACATATATACCAGGAGATTCTACTATTAACTTCGATAGAATTAGTAAAGAACAAATTTTTAAGGCTATCGATGGTGCTAATATGAAAAATAAGAAGGATCTGGTGAATGATTATTCTATGCTTAAATATAAGTTGGGAAGAATTCCTATGATGATGGATTTTATTGATTATGGTTCTAGAGATCCGTATTTATATATTAGTTATTCTAAGTCTTATTTTAATTTTGTTGCGAGCCAAGAGAAATCTTTTAAGTCTAAAATTAGTGCTAGTGATATTAAAATTCTAGAGCTTTTCTCAATAGAAATTAATAATGCTAAACGAGTTGAGGAATGCTTAATTATAGAAGATTTATTAACATATGGAAAAGTGAATGTTGATAAATTTAAAAAGAAAGTTTTTGAGAGATATTCTTTTGTTTTGAACGATGAAATTATTGATTCTTGTATTATCAATTTGAATTTTGATTTTATTAGAGAAAAAGGACCGGATAGGAAGTATATAAGTTCAGGTAGAGCTAATAATTTAAGTATTGTTACTGTTTCAGGAAATTATATTTATATAGATGATAGTCTTAGATCTTCTTTAAAGAATCCTGTTTTTAAATCTTTTTTATTGGATAATATTAAATATTCAATTTCCACTTTTGATAGAAAATTTACTAATTCAATTTATAATGAAGGTTTTATTCTTTACAATAAGTATTCAAGAAAAGATGTTTTTAGAATTTTAAATTGGAAAGAAAATCCTGTTGCTTTAAACGTTGGTGGATATATGATGAATTCTAATAAGAAAGATCTTGCGATTTTTGTGAACTATGACAAAGAGGAGGATATTGCAAGTACCACTAAGTATGAAGATTCTTTTGTTAATAACTCCTTGTTTAGTTGGATGTCTAAAAATAATAGAACTCTTAAGAGTCCAGAAATATTAGCTATTAGAAATTATAAAGAAGGATTGAGAATTCCTCTTTTTATTAAGAAGAGTAATGACGAAGGTCAAGAATTTTACTATATGGGAGAAGTTACACCAGTTGAAGATAGTATTAAAGATTCTTTTATTTTCGATGATAAAAAGAATAAGAAAATCCCCGTTGTTAGAATTGATTTTAATTTGAGTACTCCTGTTGAGGATAATCTTTATTCTTATTTGACTGATAAATAAATAGGTTTATATCTTTAATACTTCCATTTATTAGCTAGTTTAACAAGTGATAACATTACTGGCACTTCTACCAAGACACCAACTACAGTTACCATAGCTGCAGGTGATTGAAGTCCAAACAAAGCAATAGCAACTGCAACTGCTAATTCAAAGAAGTTACTAGCTCCTATCATAGCAGCAGGACATGCTATATTATGAGGTAGTTTTAATTTTTTACCTCCAAACCATGCTATGAAGAATATAAAATAAGTTTGAAGTATTAGAGGTATAGCAACTAATATAATTATTAGTGGATTATTTACTATTGTATTTCCTTGAAAAGCAAATAGTAGTACTAGCGTAAGTAATAGAGCTATTATAGAAACAGGTTTAAATTGAGGAAGAAATATGTTTTTAAACCATTCTTCTCCTTTTTTCTTTACTAAGAGTTTATGGCTTATATAACCTGCACTTAGAGGAACTACAACAAAAACAACTATACTTGATATTAGAGTGTCGTATGGAATATTAATATCTGTTATTCCAAGAAGAAGTCCCACTATAGGAATAAATGCTACTAATATTAATAAATCGTTTACTGAAACTTGTACTAATGTATAATTAGGATCACCATTAGTTAGATAACTCCATACAAAAACCATTGCCGTACATGGTGCTGCTCCTAGTAGTATTGCTCCTGCTATATATTCTCCTGCTAGTTCTGGACTAATAAATGCAGCATATAGTTTAGAGAAAAATATCCAAGCAAAAAGAGCCATTGTGAAAGGTTTTATAAGCCAATTAATTATTAGAGTTAGAATTAAACCCTTTGGATTTTTACCTATATTTTTAATACTTGAAAAATCAACTTGAAGCATCATAGGGTATATCATTAACCATACTAATATTGCAACTGGGATATTAACGTTATATATTTCCATACTACTTAGAATCTGTATTCTATCTTCTGGTATATATCCTATTGCTATACCTATTGTAATGCAAACTCCTACCCAGATTGTAAGATATCTTTCAAAAAAACCAATTTGTCTTTTTTGTGTTCCCATGATATTATAAGTTTGGTTTTATTTCTTTTTTGTAAAAGTTTTCAAATCCTTTTGTAATTTCAGTACGTACACGTTGAAATTCTTTCCATATATATTCTTCACTTCCTTTTGCATCTGAAGGATCGTCGTATCCCATATGTAGACGATGTTTTACTTTACCAATAAATGTTGGACAAACTTCATTTGCTCCTCCACAGACAGTTATAACGTAATCCCACTCTTCTTTTATATATTTTTCTACTGAATCTGAAGTGTGTTTACTAATGTCAATTTTTATTTCTTGCATTGCTTTTACTGCCTTTTCATTCAATTTCCCAGAAGCTTCTGTGCCTGCTGAGTATACTTGTAATTTTGAATTTAAAGATTGTAAGAATCCATGAGCCATTTGGCTTCTACAGCTATTACCTGTGCATAAGATTAATATTTTCATTTCTTTTCCCATTTGTTAGTTTTTATTCTTTTACTTATTTGTTCGTAAATGTACGAAATAAGAGATTGCTAGACAAATCTTGTTCATTATTAGATTGTTATATAGTTATCTACTTTGAAAAATAGATTATTATATGTGATCTCTGGAAATTAATTAAGTCGTAATGTTTTTTTCTTAATTTTAAGAACTGGAAAACGATTAAGAATTTAACAACGTAGATTTTAACTTTATGTTGTTCTAATATATACGATTATGTTATATCTAGCTAAGATTAGTACTTTTAGTTTATTACTTTATATTTTATTGAATCCTTTATCAATAAAAGCTCAGAATTTAGAAATT
Organism: Marinilabiliaceae bacterium JC040; assembly: GCA_022496785.1. Classification (GTDB taxonomy): domain Bacteria; phylum Bacteroidota; class Bacteroidia; order Bacteroidales; family Marinifilaceae; genus SNAP01. Next base: position 419,717 of record SNAP01000001.1, read on the forward strand.
GATTCTTTAATATCTAAGTTTAATAAAGAGACAGATTTAAATACTAAGATTGATTTATGTAATTCAATTGGCTTAAAATCGATGATTTTCTCTAAAGAGATTGCATCTTCTTATCAATCTAAATTAGATTCTATATGGAAAATAGATAAAAGTGAAAAAGCAAGATTATCTTCTTTACTCCTAAAAGCTAAGATTAGTAGATGGAATGATTGTCCTAATGAGGCGGTTAATTCTTTTATGAAGGTTCTTGATTTGAAACCAGATTCCTTGATTGTTGCTGATGTATATTTTAATTTAGGTATAGTTTATTCTTCTTTACGTTTTAACGCTAAGGCGGTTTCTTCTTTTAAGAAATCTTTAAGAGCATATAAAATGTTAAATAAATTAGGACAAATTCATAATATATATAATTGTATTGCAGATGTGTATAACTATAATATTGGGAATTATAGTTTAGCAGAGAAATACTATTTACAGGCTTTAAGTGCTTTTGCTTTTTTACCTGAGTCGGATAAGATGAATACCTTAGGTTTGCAATCTCTTTCTGCAATTCATAATAATATTGGAGTATTGTATTCTTCAATGAAAAAATATAAGCAAGCTGAAGAACATTTGACTAATAGTCTATCTATTGCAATGAAAATGAATGATTCTATTGGTGTTTTTCATTCTTCAATATCTTTATCTCAGATGTTTAATAGAAGATCTTTGTTTTCTAGTGCAATGAAGATCTTAATACCATTGAGAAAAAATTATAATAATAAACCTCCTTACTTAAAGGTTGAATATTTACGTGAATTGATTAAGGCATGTGCGGGGGTGAAGAAATATAAAGAGGCTTATCTTTTAACTGATGAATATGCTTTGTTAAGAGATAGCATTTATAGTATTGATGTAGTTAAACAAGTGAATCGTGCTGAACAGAAATATCTTTGTAAGATTAAGATAGAAAAGGCAAATTTAGATGCAGAAAAGGAAGAAAAGAGATATTTAATGTTTTTTCTTTTTGCTGGATTTTTATTGATTATAATGATCGTTCTTGCTATTTTTTATTTGTACTACCGTTTTAAATTAAAAAAATCGGAGGTAAATACTCTTCAGAAAAATAATAAAGAAGTACTAACTAAGGCTATTAAGTCTTCTTGTGTAGATAACGTGCTTAATGATTTACTCAGTGATTTGAAGAAGTTTGCAAGTGAAGAGAAACTACAAAAAGTAGGACTTGAGCGTTTAAATGAGATCATTAAAAGGCTTTCGCATTCTTCTAATTCTCTTTCTAAATGGGAAGATTTTGAGATGCTTTTTACATCTGTTTATTCCAATTTCTATCGTAATCTTGATAAGAAACATACTAATCTTTCTCTATCTGAAAGAAAACTTTGTACTCTTATAAGATTGGATTTCTCTAATCTTGATATTGCTAATTTTCTAAGTATAGATCAAAAATCTGTATATGTTGCAAAATCGCGACTTAAAAAGAAAATGGATGTTGAATCTGGAGTAGATTTATATTATTATTTAAATACTTTTTAATAGTTTGTCTATTGTATTTTTTGAATTCATTTGCGATTTTGATAATATTCTGATTTATTGATATATATGTATTCTTGTTATGTTTTTGTTGTATCTATATTGTATAGAGTTAAGACTCTGTATATTTATATTTTATAATTAATAACCCTTTTCATAATAATATTGCGCACAGTTTAAAGTAGGAGCTATATTATTCCTATTTGAGAATTAATACAATTGATATTTATGAGAAGATTATTTTGTTTTTTAGTGCTTTCTGTATTTTTACTATCATGTACTAAGAATACACCTAAACCATTAAAGAAACAGAAAGAAACAATAGAAGCATCGCTTATCGGGAATGCAAAGGTTGTGCAGCCTTTGCCATCTGATAAGAACATAGATTATGGTGCTCTTATTGGTTTTTGGGATTTTGATAAAAATGGGAATAATGCTATTAAAAGGCATAGTGGAAATTGGAATTTAGATAAATCTGTTTATAAAGATGGTTATTTAGATTTAAAATCGTATGTGAGATCTCATGATGATAAGGATCTTTACGATCTATCTGTTCGTCTCTATGATATGGCAGTTGGTAAGTATATAGGTCTTCACCAAAGAAAATATTTTTCAGGTGCTATTAAATTTAAAATATCAAGGGACAAACTTAATGTTCAGCCATTATTGACTTTTGGTATTATTAATCGATTTCTTGAATTTTATATTAGTAGTGAAGGTGTTTCTGTTTGTGCAAACGGGACAAATCTCAAACTGTCAGGAAATTTAAAGCCAGTATTGGATTCATGGAATATTTTGTATTTTAGATATGAAGATTTTACTGGAAATGGTATTACTCCTTCAGATGGTAACCATTTTTATTTGCAAATGAATAATCGAAAAGAGTGTATTGTTGATTTCAAAGATTTGCATCTTGATTTAGTTGCTCCAAAGCATGATATTGTTCTAAGTTTTATAAATCAATCTGTTGGAGAGATGTTCAGAGGTCAGGTGGATTGGGTGATTATGTCTGTTGGAAGGATGACCCCAGGTAATACACAGTATAAAATTCAAGAATTAAAGTAATTATTTGAGAATTTAGTTTTTATAATTTAGATGAGTAGTGTAAGACTGTTATTGTATTTCATATTAGATTAAGATATTTTATATCATTATAATAAATAGTTTATATATCATTATTGCGTTTCATAGTTCGTAATTTTGTTATTTTGATTTCTATTTGAAAATGTTTAACAGTCTTTTTTTATTTTAATTGTACTAAAAATCCTATTATTTATTAATATTTTTAGAATCTAATTCTTAAGATATTTATAATGGATGATTATAGTTTGGGTTATATAAAAGAGTATTATGAAGGGATAGATAAATCTATCTTTACTCATTTTCTTTCAGATGAGACTTGTAATGATTTAGATTTTGATGATTTATTTACTGTATGTGATAATACTTCTTCTAAAATAGGTCAACAATATCTATATGCTAAATTGAGAACTGCTGATTGTAATAATTCAAATTTTGAATATCAGGAGAAATTAATAGATTTGATTAAATCAAAGAATATACATTCTAACATTAAAAAGAATTTATCTAAATTGAAATCTCACGAGGCATATTATATCTGCCGTTTGTTTAAGAGTATAGATATTCCTTATATAAGATTTGAGAAATATCTTAAAATATTTCCTTTGATTAATATCTTACTTATTTCTTCGGTTTTTTTTATTCCACATTTTTTCCTTGTATTATTACCTATTTTTATGTTTAATATGTGGTTGCATTACAAGAATAAGTCAAATATTCTTATGTACTCTGAAATTTTTACTCAATTAATATTTCTTGAGAATGTTGCAAGAAATCTTTCAAAGAAAGGTCTTAATATAAATAATGAGAATATTGAAGAAGCTTTATCTAGTATTAATAATATAAATAAAAGATCGTTTCTCATTAGAATACAATCTAAATTTCAAGCTGATTTACAAATTATTATTTGGTTTATTTTTGAATTTGTTAAAATTATTCTAGCTATTGAACCATTAATATTTAATAGAATTCTTAAAGATATAGAGAAAAATATTGAAAATATTAAATTAGTTTTCGATTTTGTAGGTAGAGTTGATTCAACTTCTTCTGTCTTAACTCTTAGGGAACAATTATCATCTTGTTGTATACCTAATATTGTTGATGATTCTCTTTCTTTGAAAGCGGTTGAAATGGTACATCCTTTAGTTGAAAATTGTATTCCAAATAATATTAATATCTTTAATAAATCAGTTCTAATTACTGGTTCTAATATGGCTGGTAAAACAACCTTCATTAGGGCGATTGGAATTAATGCAATAACTGCATTTTCTATTAATACATGTTTTGCAAAATCGTTTTCTATTGGTCGTTTTAATTTGTATTCTACTATTAGAGTAAGTGATAGTGTACTTTCTGAGAAATCTTACTATTTAGAGGAAGTTCTTAGAATAAAAAATATCATTAATAATTCTCAAAAAGATACTCATTCTTTGATTCTATTAGATGAACTATATAAGGGAACAAATACTGTTGAGAGAATTGCTTGTGCTAAAGCAGTACTTTCTTATCTTACGAATAATAATATTGTTGTAGCTACTACTCATGATCTTGAGTTATGTGAATTTCTAGTAAAAGATTATGATATATATAATTTTGGTGAGAAAGTAGTTGATAATTTACTTTCTTTCGATTATTTGATAAAGAAAGGACCTCCACAATCTAGAAATGCCATTAAGATACTTAAGCAATATGGCTATCCTTCAGAGATTATTGATGATTCATATGATATTGTTTCTTGTATCTCATCTAGATAAATTGTGTATATGTTATGATTTATTTTATTTTTTTCTTTGATATATCATATTATTATTATAATTTTCTGATGCAAAACCATTGAAAATTATTTAATTATGAAAAATTATCTTTTTACATTACTTCTTTTGATAGGAATATGTAGTTGTACGAGTAATAATGAGAAAAAAGTTATAGATGTAGCAAAAGCGATTAATAATCCAGTTTCTCTTGATATTCACAAATATGTTTCTAATATTAAGTATGTACCATTAGAGACAAAATCAGAATGTATTATTGGTGATATCAAGAAAGTGCTTAAGAGTAAAAATTATATTTTTGTAGCTGATTTTTCTGATAATCTATTTGTTTTCAATTCGAATGGGAAATTCGTCAAGAAAGTTGGAAATAAAGGTAAAGGCCCTAATGAATATATATCTATTACAGATTTTACTATTAATAATGCAAAGAAAGAAATTATTATTGCCTCTATGAATGAGTTTCTTGTCTTTAAGTTTAATGGAGATTTTATAAGAAAATCGAGAATTAATGATTCTAGTCTGCAAGTAGTTTCTGTTGATGATAGTGATAGATTGTACTATATTAAGCCAATAGGAAGACCTTCAAAGGATCTTGAAGATTTAATATGTATATATAATATTAAAGGTGAATTATTGAAAACAATAAAAGCAAGTGTTATCAGGCAAAAAGGAGATATTCCATTTTTTAATTCCATATATACTAAGAATAATAATACATATTATAAAGAAGAATTTTCTAATAGACTATATAAGCTGAATTCTAAATTAGAAAGAAATAATTTTCTTGATTTGAATTTTGGAAAATATGCATTTGATCAAGTTGATTTTTCTTTTGCTAGAGCTAAAAATTGGGCAAGTAAGTATCGACTTAAACAATTTATGGATTTTAAGAATATAGATTTACTTATGGTTCAAAATGGTTTAGTTGGTAATAATATTTTAACTCTTATTTTAGATAAAAAGACAGGAGAATTGATAAATCCAAATAATATATCAGATAGAAAATTTGATGGTATTATTATTGAAGGAATTTCTCATAAACCATTAAGTGATTATAATAATGAATTACTTACTCTTGTAGACCCAGAGGAAATAGTTGAACACAAAAGTGAAATTTCAAATCAATTGGCTAAAGTTTTTTCTGCGTTAGAAATAGATAGTAATCCTGTTATTGGAATTATGTCTATAAAATAGTTTGATTCTAAATATATTTAGAATTATATTTATAATCAGTAATACTAATCAAATATTTTAAAAATGAATAAAGACATAAAAAGAAAAATAGAAAAGAAAATTATTGAACCTGGTTATGAACCAGGAAGTGGAGCTATGTATATTCCTATATTAGGGGATTTATTTCCCAAATTGTTTGGACCTAAAATGCGTGAGATACCTCATTATTTTATTATTGCTGATAATAAAAAGTATCAGGTTAAAGAAGAATTATATAAGAATCTAAATGAAGGGGATGAATTAACTTTTACCTATGACGAGAAAGATAGATTTGTTTCTCTTTCATTAGCATAAATGCGAATTTAATTATCTATTTTGATAGATTTTAATATATTGTTTTATATATTCGTAGCACATACAAATTCTTATAATAGCTATGGATGACAAAATAATTGAAAAATGCCCTAAATGTTCTTCCGATATAAATTTTATTTTGGGGGAGAAGAAAAATATAATATGTCCTAATTGTGGGAAACGATTAAGGTTTAATGGAAAAAAGATCTCTAGTATTAGTAGAAATTATATTCTACTTACTAGAGGTTTTTTATTTTTAGTTTCTTTTATCATTGCAGTTCCTATATTTATGCTTATTGTTACTTATATATTTCCAAATTTTTGGATTAAATGGTACTATAGTTTGGGCTTGTTGGTGTTGCTTATTTATTTACTTATGTATCTTTTTAGGAGTTATAAACTAATTAGTTTTATATTATCTGTTCTTTGTATTGGTGGAATAATAACTACCTCGTATACTAATATTTATAGCCTTGAAGATATTTGTGAGGATTATAAATATCTTTTAAATGGATTTTATGAAAAGATGCCTTCTGTTAATTCTTCTGAAGAAAGTACTAGTAATATTTTAAAAGAAAATATACCTATGCCACTTCGTTCTGATATTAATAAAGCTGTACTTACTAATGATAATATAGTTGAAGATTTTGCTTTACGTTCTGCAAAATTATATTTTGAGAATGAGCAAGATGAATATCGTTTGAATGCCAAAATATTAAAATTGATACAGGTGTTTTCAATTTATAAACAAATAAAAGGAAAGTGGAAATATAATAAGTATATTCCTAAAGCTTCTAATATCTTGATTCCGAGTGAATCCTATAGACTTATGGGAGGGAATGATCTCAATTATTCAATATTTCTTGCTAGTTGTATCAAATCTATTGGTAGTACTTCAAGAATTGTATATACATTATCTGGTGGTTATGGAGTAGAAGTCTATCTATCTGATTTTTCTGAATATAAACTTATTAGAAAGCTTATTATTGAAGATCTCTTTGTGAATGATATAAATGGTCGTAAGCTCGATTATTCTAAATCTAGAGATGGTGCTTTATGGTTACGTTTAGATTTTAATACTGATTTTCCAGGTGAAGATATAGGTGAAAATAATATTAATGATTTCTTAAGAGTTAATTAATTTCTTTAATCTATGAAATTATCATTATAAAATATTTTAATATGAAAAAAATATCTCTTGGTGTAGTCTTCTTAATAATACTATTATTCTCAGCTTGTAGTTTTATGGCTACTAATGAAGAACCTAAAGATGAAGATTTCCTTTATACCGATTTAAGCGAGCAATGGACGTATAGACCTAAAACTAAACTTATGCTTTTTGAATCTAACGGAGTTCGTTTATACAGTAGAATTCTAATGGCTTCGGGTAGAACAAAAAAACCTACAATTGTTTTCCTTCACGGAATGCCTGGTTTTGAAAAGAATACTGATATTGGTCAGGCTTTAAGAAGAGGTGGGTATAATTGTGTGTATTTTTCTTATACAGGTTCTTGGGGTAATAAAGGAGTATTTAATCTTAAGAATAGTATTAATGATACTGAAGCTTTACTTAATAACTTAAAATTAAATTCAGATTCTTATAATATTGATATGAAGAATGTCTTTTTGTGTGGATTTAGTATGGGGGCTGATGTTGCTTTTCTTACAGCTAATAAATGTGAGGATGTTAAAGGTGTTATTTCAATATCTCCTTGGAATGCATATACTGCATTGAATAAAAAGACTGATAAGATGAAAAAGTCGTATGCTAATTGGTTGGAGAAAGTTTATGGTATAAATATTCCTAATGGAAAAGAATTTATGGACGAGATTATGAATAATAGTAAGTTCTCTTTGAGATTTATTGAGAAACTAAAAACTTCAAATCTTCATTTGTTTCAGAATGCTAGTGAGAAATCATCTTTTCTTAAATCAGTGCATGTAAAAAATAAAGATAAGATAATTGTTGTGAATGCCTGTGATCATTCTTTTTCTAATAAGAGGATTGCAACTGCTAATATTATTTATAAATGGATTAAAGAAAATAGTGTGATGAACTAGACTATTTAGTTTCTATTTGATAATTATCCTCCCCAGATATCTTAAATATTTAGGGAGGATTTCTTTATAATGCCATTAGCATTTCGTATTGCTTACCACTCTCTTGTATATGATTTGCATTTAGAAATTCAATTATATCTACTGATCTAGTATCAATATTTATAACTTTAATTGAAGGATAATTGTTTTGTTGTATCGTTGCTTTTAATAGCTTAGAACCTAAGCCTAATCTGCGATATTCTTTTTTTATATATAATTGTGAGATATCTCCAGTTTTAGGTTCAAGTATAGAATATCCAATGTGGGTATCTTTTGATTTTAATTCCAAGAATATGAAGTCTTTTAGATTTCTTGAAATTGCTTGATGGTTATTTTGCCATGAATGTAGCATGTCAGATTTATTAAATTCTTCTTGGATTATTGAATATTCAATCTCTTTTATTGAATATTCATCTAATTTATTTTTTTCCGATATATTTATTTCATCTATTTCTTTAATAAAATATGCAAATTCTCTATTAATTTTTAATCCAAGATTTTTATATATATTAAGTGCTTTTGTGTTGTGTTTAAGTACTTCTAATAGATATTGTTGAATATTGTCTTTTTTTAAATGGAGTAAAGAGTATTCAAATAGTTTTTTAGTGTATCTACGTCCTCTATATTCTGAGATAGTACCAGTGCCTGTATCGTAAGCTGTTTTTATATTATTGTATTCTCCAATTCCATTTAGAATAAATGAAACTATTTGCTTGTTAATGAATATTGCAAAAGAATGTTTTGGAGAATAGGATCTACGTGTTAACATATTTCTAAATTCATCTTCATTTATTTGAACCTCATATGTATTAAATGCTTCAGAGAAAGCTTTAAAGATTTTATCAAAACTTACATTTTCAAGATTTCTTATTTCTTCCATGTTATTATATATTTTGAGTTTGTACATTATAAAAAATTGTAATCTTTTCAATTGTCTTAAAATTATTATAAATATTCATAGTTTCAAATTCTATTGTTAAAGATTTATATATAAACATAAATATATACATGGTTTTTAGTAGAGTGATGATATATATCTATTTATGTTGTAATCTAGCATGGTTCTTTATTATAAATAATTGTTTAATAGTAAATAAGAATATTTGGATATACATAATAATATCCTAAAGTTATTATAAACTTATCCTAAAGCAATTTGCTTGTTATCTTAAGATATCTTAAATTTGTGTTAATTGATCGTACTAAACTCAAAAACACGTATTAATATGAAACGTATGCAACTATTAGGAACATTAATTCTACTTATTGGAATTAATGCAAACTCTTATTCCCAAAAAATGAAAAAACTAGATAAATCAGTTTTTCATTGCAAGTATTTAATGACATTTAAAAATGATAGTATAAAGAATACTTTCATGAAGGATACAGTTTATTTAGATATAGGAAAAAATATTACTAAATATTATTCTAAATATTCAGCCTTATATGATTCTTTAAGATTAATTAATGATAAGGGAAGAGCTTTTAATAAATTCTTTAATTTAAAATCAGATAAAGATACAAGTGTAGAGAAACCTTTAAATAGAGCAACAGTTTTCACTCATTATCCGACTTATGAATATGAAACAATTATCGATTATGTAGGTAATTTCCAATTTATTTATCAAGAAAAACATTCAAAAATTAATTGGAAAATTATTGAAGGTCAGTCTAAAATGATTTGTGGTTATAATTGTGAAAAAGCGGTTGGAGAAATTTATGGAAGAGAATTTACAGTTTGGTTTGCACCTGAATTGAAATATACTTCTGGTCCTTGGAAATTGAAGGGTCTACCTGGTCTAATATTATTAGCATATGATACTGATAAGGATTATAAATTTGAGGCTTTTTATCTTAAGAAGAATAAAAGAAGAAAAATCTATTTATTTACGGAATCTACGAACATAGATAGAAATTATATAAAAACATCAAGAGAGATATTTCTTTCTAATTGGAATGGAATAACAGGGCGTTGGTATAATCTAATTAAAGAGGATACTGGTTTTTACAGAATTAAGTATGATGGAGTTCTGCCTGTTTATAGGAATATAGAATTGAAATAGATTATTTGAGAGTATCAAATGATATTTATTTTAGATATTAAAAATGAATAAGCCGTAACAGAAATTCTGTTACGGCTTATTTTTTTATTCTGCTGGTGTTTTATGATTTGTATCTGGATCTTCAGCTACAGGTTCACCTCCTCCGCCTGTTCCACTACCACCTCCTGATGGATTGTTCACAATAGGAATATATGGATCTAGTGGAAGTCCTAACTCTTTTCTTCTTTTTTCATAGTGTTTTTTGTAAAGATGAAATCTCTCTATGTCTAAGTAGCTGGAGAAATCATTAAAATAATGTATATCATGTTCTGCACTGTAATATGCATGGTGTATGATATAATTTACATCAGTGTAAATGTTGTTTGAATGTAAGTTCGTTTTAATTTGCGACCTACTTGGATTGCTTCCAAATGCAAAAGATGTAATTATGCATAATGAAAGGATTAATAAAATTTTTTTCATTTCATTTAATTTTAGAGTTTAATACTCAATAAATGTATATATAATTTTATTAATAAACAAAAATAAATATTATTTACTAATACTAGCTTTTAAATTTACATAGTTAGGCATGCATTTACCTATAGGAGCACCTAAATATGTGGGATCACAAATTAAATATTTATCATTATTGTATACTAAATAATCTCCAGATATATTATCAATCTTTACAGCAGTGCATAGATGTCCTGGATAGTGTACTAGTAGTACTTCTAGATTACAGTATTTCTCAACTAAATGAGCAAAAAGAATTGCTCTATCTTCACAATCACAATAAGGGTAAAAGAAAGTTTCTTCAACAAAGAAAGGTTTCTCTCTACCAAATTGTTCACCATCAGTCTTATATTTAAAGCCCTTTTGGATGAATTTTAATAATGTAGATAATTTCTCTTCTTTTGATAGAGATTCTAATTTTGGCTTGATGTATTTATCTAGTGCCTTTGAGATATCTTTAGTAACTTTACTATGTCTATATACTTCCCAATGACAAGTAGGGTAGTTCTTATAGAAGTTTATAAGGCTGGAATTGCTATTTACTTTAATTTCTATGTTTTTATCACTAATAATATCTTTTGTAGGTAATTTTTCTCCTTTTAGAAGCATTGGTTTTTCTATTGACATATCGCAAAGGTGTTTTCCATAAGCCATTCCTTTTTTATATGTATAATATCCGTTTGATGAAGATTTGCCATTTATCATGTAATATCTTCTATTGTCGAGATTTATGTATGTATAATTATATATCTTATTGTTAGAAGGTAGTAAAAGGCATAATTTATTATCTCTTGTCTTTGCAAGTCTCATGTCAAAACTTGACTGAGTTAATAGATAAGCTTGTATGAATACTTCTTTATTCTTGTTATTATTTGAAATAATCTTAGCAATTTTACCACATAATTCAACATATGCCCAATCGCATAGAGATAATTCTTTTCTAATTTCCATACAAGATGAAACTAGTATATCTGTTTCTTTATTTGTTATTTTTTTCCATGTTCTAGATATCTCTTTTTCCGATGTTCCAAAGAATTTTACTCTATAATTATTTGCTATATTTACTTTTATTGGAGTACCATAAAAATTAATTTTAAATCTTTTTATACTAGAATAATCTTTTATTTCTATTGGCTTAATATCCCTTATTGCTATTGGTTTTGTAGATATTTTATCTTTTATGATATTTGGAATTGTTTGTAATTCTCTAGGAATATCTCTTGTTATGTTGTTTTTTTTAAAGATTGGATTCTTAGGTTTTGGTTTTGTAAAGTTCTTTTTTTCCTTTTTTGAAGAGAAGCGTTCCCAAGTCTTCTTTAGATAAGAAGCAAATTCAGCATTCATCTTTGCTCTATATTTCTCAAAGTCTTTTTTCTCTTTCTCTTTATAAGTTGTGTACTCTTTTTGAGATTGTTGCATGTATTTTTCAAATTCTGTTACCTGGGCTTTTACTCCAAAGCTTATACATACTATTATTAATGCGATTATCTTTTTCATATTTGTATCTTTTGATAGCTAAGATATTAATAATTTCTTAATAGAGAATATCCTTTTTATTTCATTAATATTTCACTTTCTTTTAACTAGTAATGATAATTCCTTTTATTATATTTATAAAGTAAGATATTTGTTTAATATAATTGTATATAAGATGAGATCACATGAAATAGATTATGAAATTATTGGGGATGATTTACAAGTAGTTGAAGTGGAGTTAGATCCTAGAGAAACTGTTATTGCGGAGGCTGGTGCTATGAACTGGATGGATTCAGGTATTTCTTTCGAAGCGAAAATGGGGGATGGATCAAGTATGGATAAGGGTTTCTTTAGTAAAATGAAAAGTGTTGGTAAACGTTTGCTAACTCAAGAGTCTCTTTTTATGACACATTTTACTAATATTGGGTTAGGTAAAAAGAAAATTGCTTTTGGTGCTCCGTATCCTGGTAAGATTCTACCTGTTGATCTTTCTCAGATTGGTGGCGAAATTACGTGTCAAAAAGATGCTTTTCTTTGTGGAGCATTAGGTACTGAGGTGACTGTTACATTTAATAAACGAATTGGTGCTGGTTTCTTTGGTGGCGAAGGTTTTATTCTTCAAAAATTAAGAGGAGATGGTAAAGTGTTTTTACATGCTGGAGGTACTATTGTTAAAAAAGAATTGAAAGGTGAAACTATACTTATTGATACTGGTTGTATAGTGGGTTTTACTGGACAAATTGATTACGATATTAAAAGAGCTGGAGGGCTAAAAACTCAATTCTTTGGAGGAGAAGGACTGTTTCTTGCTAGTCTTTCAGGTTATGGAGAAGTTTATCTTCAATCTTTACCTTTCTCGCGTTTAGCTGATAGAATAATTTCTCATGCTCCATCAACTGGTGGTTCTTCTAAGGGAGAAGGTTCTATTCTTGGAGGTTTAGGAAGAATTCTTGATGGAGATTAAGATTTATTCTTCTAGCCATAATTTAAAGTCCTTAACTCTTTCTCTACTTACAATAATTTCATGATTATTATAATGAGAAAGAGTTATTTGTAATCGACTATTTGAATAGGATATAATATCTTTTATTGAGTTTATGTTAATAATAAACTGTCTGTTTACCCGATGAAATGTTTTTGGAGATATTATGGTCTCTAATTGTTCTAAAGAGTAATCAATTAAGTAGTTTTTATTGTCATTTGTAAGTACATAGGTTGCTTTATTCTCACTATAGAAACATTCTATATCTGAGATTGAAATTGTCTTTATATGAGCTCCAATTTTTATTACAAATCGTTCTTTATATTTTTCTTGAGGTTTGTATAGTAATTCTTTAATTTTATTTAGCTGATTATTGTCTATAGGTGAAGTGTTTTTTATATTGAATTTTCTATATTTTTTGATTGCTATAGCTAATTCTTCTTCATTTATTGGTTTTAAAAGATAATCGATACTATTTAATTTGAAGGCTTTTATTGCATATTCATCAAAGGCTGTAGTAAATATTATTTGAGACTCAATATTAATATTCTCAAAGATTTCAAAGCTTAGTCCATCACTAAGTTGTATATCAAGAAAAATTAGGTCGGGGTGTTCATTTGTTAGAAACCATTTTATAGAGTTTTCAACAGATGTTAATTTCTCTATTATTGTTATTTCATATTTAGTAAGAAGACGTTCTAATCTTCTTGCTGCAATTTTTTCATCTTCAATTATTACGACTTTTATCATGTTTATTTACTTAAAAGAGGAAGGTGAATACTATAATTTGTATTTTTTTCTATTATTATTTTCTTATCTGTAAAGAATTGGTATCTAGATATAATATTATTTACTCCTATTTTATTTGAGATTTCTTTATTTAATTTTGGGTTTATATTATTTGTGATAATAAGGTACTCTTCTGTATTCTTAATCTCAATTGTGATGGGTTTATCTTCTGAAATAATATTGTGTTTGAATATATTCTCAAATATAATTTGTAGGGCTAAACTTATAGTATATTTATTTTTTACATCTTCTGTAAGTTCAATATTAAAAGATATTCCATTCTCAAAACGTATTTTTTGTAGAAATAGATATCTTTTTATAAATGTTATTTCTTCGCTAATTAAGCTTATTTCTTGATCTTTTTGTTCTAGAATATATCTATATATACTTGCTAGTTCTTGTACAAATTTTTCTGCAGTTTTAGGTTCTTCTTCTATTAATGATGAAAGAGTATTTAAACTATTAAAGAAAAAATGAGGATCCGTTTGGCTTTTTAGTGCTGAATATTGAGATGAAATATTTTCTTTTTCAAGTTCCTTTTGTTTTATAATTGAGTTTTTCCAGTGAATCATAAATGATTTTGCATGAAAGATTGTTGATATAGCTGCTGCTACTGTAAATATTATGAAATTTTTCCAGATTCTATTAGCAGAAAGAAGTAATGAAATATCTCCTTTGTTTAAAACTTTAATAATAAATATATCTACACCAATTACTACTATAAGTAAGAAAATTGTATTTGCTATAAACCCAACTATAAGTCTTAGATTTGTTTGTTCTAGCCAATCGAATTTAGAGTCTAGAATATCTGCTAATATTTTACTGCCTAATCCAAAACCAAAACAATAAATTGCTGAAACTAGTGTGCATAAAAAGATGTTTATTAAATTTATTTGTGGACAAAAGACTACGGAACTTACTATTGAAAAGATAATAGTAAGTATTGTAGGCATTATGAGTGATTTTTTATTTATCTTTCTTAGCATTATCTCTATTTTTTAATACTTGTACAGCTTGCTGTTTTCCCCAATTTGGGTAGAAAGCTTCTTTTGATTTAAATTTATTAAATAAATCAATTGCTTTTTCCAATTGTTTATAGAATTTATCAGTTTTTGCTCCTGTAAATGATGCTGTGTTTATTTGAAATTGAGAAAGAAGATATAAAGCTCTAGGGTTTTTAGGTTCTAATTCTAGAGCTTCAGTATATGAGTTTATTATAGATTTGGAATATTTTTTACCATTCTCCATAGGATTTTGTATTATCTTTAATGTATTAATTAATCCTTCAGCACACTTTATTTCTGCTCGATTTGCATTTCTTTGTTTTGATATTGATATATATTTTTCAGCCTTTATAATCTTTTGATTAATTAGAGTTTGACTTTTACAAGAGAAAGAATCGAATATATTTACTAAGGCAACATAATAGGGAGGTATCCATTCCTTTTTTTCGACTTGACTAACTCTCTCAAATATTGCAATTGCTTTTATATTATTACCTTTAGACCATTCTTGCATTCCAGAACCCATAGTTTGTTGATAAGTGTTCTGAGCTTTTGCATTCAAGGAAATAATTCCAAGAATTAATATTATTGTAATTTTTATATTCTTCATATTTCTAGAATTTAATAGTTTGTGTAATATTTTCTTTTCCTATTTTAAATTTAGCATCTTTAAATGATGGAGGTCCAAATGTTCCTTTTGCATTATTTGAAGCAGCAGTTGGTTCTTTTGGTATACCTAGGAAGTTAAAATCAAGTTTTTTGTTTGAATTGATATCATGAATTATGGAGATTGCATAAGTTCCTGGTTCTATATCTTTGAATATTATAGTAGATTTTTTATTCTTTATTTTCCCTATTGATT
This sequence comes from Marinilabiliaceae bacterium JC040, assembly GCA_022496785.1. Lineage (GTDB taxonomy): Bacteria > Bacteroidota > Bacteroidia > Bacteroidales > Marinifilaceae > SNAP01. Next base: position 435,397 of record SNAP01000001.1, read on the forward strand.
TTAAATATGGTTTTTTAAGAAAATCTTTCTTGCATGAATATATTGCTACCATCAATATTCCTTTGTTACTTTTTATGTTTGTAACTTTTATTGTTATTGACTTCTTTTCTATCTGTGCATTTGAATTTAGATAGAAAATTGTGAAGAATATTAATACGAGTATCTTTTTCATAATCTTAATTTTAAATTTATATATGCTAATTTAGTATCTTATTGGTAATAATTCAATATTAAATTACTGACTTGTTGATTCTTTATGACGAGCCGTATTATAGTGTATCTAGTTGATTTAATTTTTTGTTTTTGCTTAAGGTTATAAATAGTCCTAGCATTATAAATCTTTTTTGAGAAGGTCTTATATTTTGTCTTTCATATATACCAATATCGTTTCTGTTATTTGCATATTTGTATGAATAGATATTATTGAATCCTAGTAGGTTATTAATTGAAAGATATAAAATGGTTTGCTGTGAAATTAAATACGAAAAACTAAGGCTTAAATCGTTATAGGCATTTGAAGTTTCATTCATAAATGTTTTCTTATTTGGATTGTGGTAGGGTCTCCCTGAATTGAAGGAGTAACTTGTACTAATAAGAGTTTTAAGAGAGGATATCCAGTATCTACAGCTAATTGATAAGTTGTGTTTTGCTGTAAATGGTACATTCACCTCATATGGATAATATTTGTAATTTCTTTTTGCATCTATAAATGAATATGAAATCATGTAATCAAGATTTCTTATACTTTTTGAATCTTTCCATAGTATATCAATTCCTTTTGAATAACCTTTACCTTTGTTTGTATATGATGTCTCATCGTTAATATCTCTATACTTTATTAAATTAGAGTATCTTTTATAATAGACTTCTGTTCTTAATATTCTTCCTCTACTATTATGTTGGAAATTAAAGATATATTGATGACTTTTTTCATTAGCTAATTTATTGTTAATAAATTGATATCTTTTTTGGTGCTTTTGATTGAATGTGCCGTATGCAAATGATATCTGATTTGTTTCTCCAATTTTCTGCGCTAATCCAATTCGAGGTGATAGGTATGATTTATTATTTTTTAATTGTTCTCCTCTTATGCCAATTCTAAATGCTGTATTATTAAAGAATCTTATTTCACTTTCTAAAAAGATACTTCCCATTTGTTCTTTTATTTCTTTTGATAATGCTTTTGAGTATTTATTTGAAGAAAGAGTTTGATTTGATTTTTCTATAAAATATTCTGAACCAAAATGTATTTTGAAATTTTCATCTATTATTTTCTTTAAGGTAATCTTTAAATGATAGTTTCTTTCAAATTCTTTTATTTGTTGTTTGATTGTATTTGTAATTGCTGAAGTTTTATGATTGTTTGAAAAACCCATTCCTGTGTAGAGTATTAACTTGTTTCCAATTTCACCTTTGTATGTTGTATTAGTGTAAATATCTTCTTCTTTAGTGCTATAATTAATAGGTTGTTTATAGTTTATATCTTCTTGGAATAATTTGAAACTACTTGTTGAGACACCTGTGTATAGTTTAAATATACCTTTTTTAGTTTTATGTCGATATACTGCCTCTCCTCCTAGAGATTCATACGGATCACTCCATTTATATCTGCTAGGGATTAATTTTAAATATGGTCTTAAATTAGTATACGAACTATTGAATGTAAGAGAATTGTTTTTACCTTTTATTGTTTGTCCAAGTCCTAATCCTACTGTCATAATGCTTATATCTGTTTTTGTTTCTTCTTCTACATCGTTTGTATTAAGGAGTAATATTCCAGATAAAGCTTGTCCATATTCTGCTGAATAACCACCAGTGCTTAGATTCATTCCTTTGAATAACATTGCAGAATATCTACTTCTTGATGGAATATTATTTGGTGAAGAGCTGTATGGTTTAAATACTCTTAATCCGTCTATAAAAGTTTGTGATTCGTAGCTATTACCTCCTCGTATAAATAATTTACAACTTTCTGGGTTAATTGTTGTTCCTGGTAGTTTCTGAAAAGCAACTACTAAATTAGCTGCTGCACCAGCAGTTGTAACTACATCGAGTGAATTTAATGCTGTTGTTTTAGATTTATCTCCAGCAGAAAAAGAACCTGCTGTTATTGTAACTGTATTTAAAGTGTTTATTTTCTCTTCTAAAATAATTTCAAGATTATTCATTTCTTTAACTGAGCATTTTATTTGCTTTTCTTTATACCCTATACAGGTTATTATTAAGATTTGAATACCTTCTTTCTTTGTTTTAAAGTTAAAGATTCCGTTAATATTTGTCATAGCCCCTGAATATGAACCAGATATATATACATTTACTCCTGGTATTGCTTTGTTTTTTGTATCAAGAACTTTGCCATTAATATTCTGTCCAAAACTTGTTAAAACTAAATGCATTAAGATTATAATAATGAAGTTTCTCATGATTTCTATTTTTTGTTACATTATGATTACAGTAATATGAATGTTCTTTCTAATATTTTTCTAATATTATGATTCTTAGTACAAATATTATGGAATAAGTTCTATTAGTAAAAAGATTCTTTCTGACCTGTTATTTTATTAGGATGGATTGTAGATATCTATATATTTGATAATTTGATTTCATGGTAGATTAATGAATATCTATTATTCTAAGAATTTACTTTTCTTTGTATCTATTAGCATGATAGGGATTAAAATCCTCTATTTCTAGATATTTTACATCAGCCATATATTAATTCTTTCTAAAAAGTTTCTTTTTTTATTATACTAGGGTTGTATGCTATTATATTAAGTCGTATATTTAGACTGTAGTATAAACATAGTTATACACTAGAATAAGAACATTAAGTAACATACAATTCGTTTCATATAAGAAGAACTCACCGATTATTACGATAAATCGTTTCGTAAAAATTCACTCAATTTAGATAATTTTTGGTCGACCTTTGCATAGTTTCAAGTATGATTATTGACATGTTGTAAACAAATAATTTTAAGAAATGAACATTTACGTAGGTAATCTACATTATGGTATTAATGATGAAGATTTAAAAGATGTATTCGAAGAATACGGTGAAGTTATGTCAGCAAAAGTAATTGTTGATCGTGAAACTGGTAGAAGCAAAGGTTTTGGTTTTGTAGAGATGTCTGATGAAGCAGCTACTAAAGCTATTGAGGATTTAGAAGGAGCTGAATTAAGCGGAAGAACTATGAAGGTTAATGAGTCTAAACCTAAACCTCAAAGAAAATCGTTTGATAGAAAAAGAAATTACTAATACAATAAATTTAAGAAAAATGAAAGGTACTGTAAAATGGTATGATGCAGAAAAAGGATATGGTTTTATTCTTACTGAAGAAGGAAAAGATCTTTTTGTGCATAGATCTGGTTTAACAGCAGGTGCTCGTTCTCTTGACGCTGATGATAGAGTAGAATTTGAAGTTTCTGAAGGTCCTAAGGGTCTTATAGCTGTTAATGTTGTTGTTGAATAATTATTAAACGATGATATTGTTAAAAAGTCAATCTGTAAAGATTGACTTTTTTTTATTGAGAAATTTTTTCTTCTATTATTATGCTTTTTAGCTAGTTTATTTTTTGTTTGATCTTTTATTAATATTATTTGAGAGCTTAGATTAAGAGAATATATTTATCATCTTTAAATCCATTCTTCGTTTAATATTTTACCTTCAACACTTATTCTTATAAATTTTACTGGCACTTTTCTTTTAGCTTTTCTGACAGCATTTTGTACCAAGCGAATTAATCCACCACAACATGGAACTTCCATTATTGCTACTGTTATTGTGTTTACTGTTGATTCATTTATTAATTTTACTATCTTATCCTCATATACATCTTGTCCTCTATCTAATTTGGGACATGCTATTGCTAGTGATTTCCCTTTTAATAATTTAGTATGGAAATCTCCCATTGAATATGCAGTACAGTCTGCTGCAATTAATATATCTGAATTTTTATAGTATGACGCATTTGGATTAATTAAATGCATTTGAACTGGCCATTGACGTAATTCAGATTGAGTATTTGTATTTACAGATTTGTTAAATATAGGTTTTAATTCAATAGATTTGCTTCCTGGACATCCCCCTCCACAAGAATTAGTATTTTGTGAATTATTACTATTATTCTCAAATACATTAATTACTATTTCATTTAAATCAAAGGGAAGTTTTTCTTTCTTTTCAGTAAGAAATTCCATTGCTTGTTTTATAAAAGTATGCTCATTATGATCCTTTAGATGTTTTAAATGTGCAATTACAGTATTTTTACCTTTTTGTATCATTTCTTTAATTACAATAACTTCATCGTAAGGTTCTGCTTCTCTTTCTTCAAGTTTAATCGCATCCATTGGACAATGTCCTATACATGCTCCTAATCCATCACACATTAAATCACTTATTAACCTTGCTTTTCCATCTACAATTTGAAGAGCTCCTTCATGACAATTTGGTATACAATTCCCACAACCATTACATTTCTCTTCATCAATCTTAATTATTTCTCTTTTCATTATAGTTATATTTAGGTGTTTTGTTTGTATTTATACTGCAAATATATGTAGGATAAGTCTTGTAATATGTAACCTTTGTTACATTTGTAATATTTATAATCTGCAGATTAATAAATAATTAGATATTATTGTTTAGTGTTGCCTTTTTTTTTAAATTGACTATTATTAATTTAAATCTGTTATTATGAAATATTTATGTGTAGTTTGCGATTATGTATATGATCCTAAAATAGGAGATCCAGACTCAGGTATAGAACCTGGAACAGCTTTCGAAGATATTCCAGATGATTGGGTATGTCCTTTATGTGGAGTTGGAAAAGAAGATTTTGAAAAAATCGAAGAATAAAAAAAAGCCTCAAGTTAACTTGAGGCTTTTTTGGTGGTGCCACCTGGAATCGAACCAGGGACACAAGGATTTTCAGTCCTTTGCTCTACCAACTGAGCTATGGCACCATCATTTGATTACGGTACAAAAGTAGGTTTTTTTTTTAAGAATCAAAACCTTTTTCTAAAAAAATACTTTTTTTTTCTTTTACCTAGATATCTTATTTACCTTTGACCCTGAAATAAAACTATTTAAGTTGATATATTATTATGGAAGAAAAATATGAGTTTTTTACTTTAGATAATGGAATTAGAATAGTTCATAGACGTATTAAAGGAATTGTAGCACACTGCGGTTTAATGATTAATACAGGTTCTAGAGATGAATTAGATGAAGAGTGGGGAATGGCTCATTTTATTGAGCATGTAATTTTTAAAGGTACAACAAAAAGAAAATCTTTTCATGTTCTTTCTAGACTGGAGAATGTTGGGGGGGATCTAAATGCGTATACTACTAAAGAAGATACTTGTGTTTATGCGACATTTTTAAATCAATATTACGATAGATCTTTAGAGCTAATTTCCGATATCGTTTTTAATTCAACTTTTCCAGATAAAGAACTTAAAAAAGAAAAAGAAATTGTAATAGATGAAATTAATTCTTATCAAGATTCTCCTTCTGAATTAATTTTTGATGATTTTGAAGATCAAGTTTATAATGGTTCTCCTATAGGAAGGAATATTCTTGGATCTCCTGAAAATGTTCTTGCCTTTTCAAAGGAAGAAATCCTAAAATTTATGTCGAGAGCTTATAATACCGATCAAATGGTTATAAGTTCTGTAGGTGATATATCTTTTAAAAAATTGAAATATATTATTCAAAAATATTTTGATAAGGTACCAGCTAATTATAGAAATTTTAAAAGAAGTAAACCAGGATTATATTCTCCAACTAAGAATGTTGTTGAAAGAAATACATACCAAGCTCATTGTATAATGGGAAATATAGCATTTTCTGCTATGGATTATAGTAGAGTCTATTTAGGTATGTTAACGAATATCTTAGGAGGTCCAGGTTTGAATTCTAGACTAAATTTAAATATGAGAGAGAAATATGGTCTTGCTTATAATGTTGAGGCAAATTATTCTACATATTCAGATACAGGTTTGTTTAGTATTTATTTTGGTTGTGATAAAAACGATGTATCAAGATGCATTTCTATTTGCGAAAGAGAAATTCTTAAGATTAAGCAGAAGAAATTAGGAGTTTTACAGCTTAGGGCAGCAAAATTTCAGCTTTTAGGTCAAATGGCAATTGCTGCAGAAAATAATGAAAATCAAATGCTTTCTATGGCTAAAAGTGTACTTCTATATGATAAGGTCGAGACTTTAAATGATATTCATAAGATAATAGATTCAATAAGTTCTTCAAATCTTATTAATATAGCTAATGATGTTTTTAATCTAGAACAAACATCATCTTTAATATACAATTAAACTATGTTAGAAATTAATAAAGAAATTGACGATTATATTCTTAATCATACAAGTGAAGAGGATGAAGTTTTAAAAAATCTTAGAAGAGAAACTAATCTTAAGATAATGGCTCCTAGAATGCTTTCAGGGCATTTACAAGGAAAATTGTTAACATTATTATCAAAAATTAAAGCTCCAAATCGAATTCTTGAAATTGGAACTTTTACTGGTTATTCAGCTATTTGTTTAGCGAAGGGATTAGTAAGGGGAGGGAAATTATTCACAATTGATGTTAATGATGAATTAGCTGACTTTTCTAATAAATATATTAAAAAGGCTGAATTAGATTCATCTATTGAAGCTATTATTGGCCCTGCTTTAGATATTATCCCAAAATTAAAAGAAAAATGGGATTTAGTTTTTATAGATGCAGATAAGAGAGAATATCTAGATTACTATAAAGCTGTAATTGATAATCTTAATCCTGGAGGTATTATTCTCGTAGATGACGTTTTATGGGATGGAAAAGTTATAGAAGAGATTGCAAAAAAAGATAAGCAAACAAAGGCAATTGTTGATTTCAATAATTACATTCAAGAGGATGAGAGAGTTGAGAATATAATAATTCCTTTAAGGCATGGTTTGTCTGTTATAAGAAAAAAATAGATACATAAATTAGATATATTATGGAAGAAATGAAATTAACTCAATTTAGCCCTGGTGCTGGATGTGGGTGTAAAATTGCCCCAAAAGAATTAGAGAAAATTTTACATTCTGACTGTGAATATAAGCCAGATATAAATTTGTTAGTAGGGAATGATTCAAAAGATGATGCTGCTGTTTATGACTTAGGTAATGGACAAGCTGTTGTTAGTACAACGGATTTTTTCACACCTATTGTTGATGACCCTTATGATTTTGGAAGAATTGCTGCTACAAATGCAATTAGTGATATATATGCTATGGGAGGTAAACCTATAATGGCTCTAGCAATCCTTGCGTGGCCCTTAGAGAAACTTTCAGGAGAAATTGCTAAAAGAGTAATAGAAGGAGCTAGAGAGGTCTGTGCAAATGCTGGAATTCAGTTAGCTGGAGGACATTCAATTAATATTGCTGATCCAGTATTTGGTTTAGCTGTTAACGGCATTGTAAAAACATCTAGAGTAAAGCAAAATAATACTGCTATTCCTGGTTGTAAATTATTTCTTACTAAACCTCTTGGAATTGGTGTTATGACTACTGCAGAGAAAAAGAAATTTATAGAGCATTCAAAAAATACTGAAGTTGTAGATTTAATGTGCTCTTTAAATAAAGTGGGGCAGATTTTTGGTGAATTACCATATGTGAAATCAATGACTGACGTTACAGGTTTTGGATTATTAGGTCATCTTCTAGAAATTTGTGAAGGTTCAAATGTAAATGCTACTATCGATTACGATGCAATTCCCAAGTTTGATGGAGTTGAGGATTATATAGAGAAAGGTTCTATTCCTGGTGGAACTTTTAGAAACTGGGATTCTTATGGCCATAAGATAGGTGAGATTGATGAAAATATTAAATTGTTGTTATGCGATCCTCAAACAAGTGGTGGCCTTTTAGTTGTTGTTGAAGATCAATTTGTTTCTCAATTTCTAGAATGTGCTTCAGAAAATGGATATTCAGATCTAAATTGTATTGGTTCAATAAGAGAGAGAGTTGATTCAGATGTAGAATATATTAATATTAAATAATTATGCTTAAAAATACATTGCTACAACTAACAAAAGAATATATGGGTGATGGAGATGAAGTCTTAGGACGTTCATTAATGTATAACTATTTTAAGATTCGTCTTAACGATAATAACTTGCCTAAGATTATTGTGTTTTTTAATTCAGCTGTAAAGCTAGTAACTAAAGATTCTGAGGTTCTAGATTTTCTTAAAGAAATAGAAGCTAAAGGAGTTAAATTGATTTGTTGTACTACTTGTTTAAAGCACTTTGATTTACTTGATCAAATAGAATGTGGAACTCCTGGTAGTATGGTTGATATTATCAGTTTACAAGATAATGCAGATAAAATAATTACTTTATAAATTTAAAAAGCCGACTTTGTAAAACAAAGTCGGCTTTTTTTATATTCTGTTAATAACTAGTATATCCATAAATCTTGTTCCCAATTAAATATTTCTCTAGTTATTCTTTCTGATTCAATCATTGTGTCAACACCTGTTGCATATGTATTAATTCCTCTATTGTCATATACATTTGATTCTTTCTTTATAATAGAATTAAATTGTCTTTTTATAAATAAATCATCATATGTAATTCTTAAAGCATCATTTCTACTATTGTACACTTCATGTTTAACTAGAAAATCACGACATTCATCATAGTTTACCCAAAAGCATTTTTGTTGCATTGTTTGATCAATACCTTCTTTTTTATAAACTCTAACTGGGCAAATACCAATAATACGTTTTTGCATTGTTGATGATTGTTTGTCAAAATACCAAATTTCTTTTACTAGATATCGTTTAACTTCATTAGTTCTCATATCTGTATTGTTAATAACTTTTTTGGTACTTCCATCTTCTTGTTCAACTTCTACAGTATCAACTCTCTGACCTAGGCGTTTTTGAACAGTTTCATATGTCATAGGTACTTTAAATTCATCATCGTCAGTGTCAAAAGCTACTATCTTACCTTCCTTAATTCCTTTTAGAAAAACATCTATTAAGCTGTATATACCATCTTGTGGTGTTGTAGGAAAATACATACGTTGGTTATATTTCTCTTCAAGATTGACTTCTCTCCATAGAAGCTTTGCCCAAATGACATCTGCTTCTCTAACTGTTTGATATGGAATAGGTTTTCTGTCTACAACAGTCTTTTTCTTCCCAAACATAGTTGTTAATACACTATTTGTAGTTTGAGAATAACCACTTAAGGCGATAAGTAGAAATGTCACTGAAATAATTAATTTTCTCATACCTATTAATTTAAAATATTCTTGTTAATTACTATTGAATCTTAAATGTTAAAGATTGTAGTTTACGTAAACGTTTATCTGGACCTTTTGCTTTTATATCATCAATAATTAATCTTTGTCCTCTTTTACATCTTTTTATGATGTTTTTCTGTTCTTGTGTAAATCTTGCTGAATTTGATCTAGCTTCTTTTACATATCCTCCTGAACCAATTGTGTATAAAGTAAAACCAGTAACATTAAACTTCATATTAAAATCGAAATCTTTTAATATTGCTGATACTCCCCAAGAAGCTTGTAATAATCCTTTAGAAATTGCTCCTCCAGATTTTTTACTAATAGCTGCAATAGGATTTGGAACTGTTTTAACTCTAAATTTAAGTGTCTGAAGATGTTTTACTTTTCCTCCTATTTTAGAGCTTACACTTATATCACAAGATCTAGTAGAACTAATTGGTCTAACAATATAATTATGACCTCTTTTGATCATTTTACCGTTAATAATTCCAATTTTTAAGTTTTCTGTAGCTAATCCTGGTACTGAAACACTAACAGGGTTATCTACTCCAAGATAAAATACATTCATCTTTAGTGGAGAAACAACAACATTTGGTTCTGCTACAATATAATGATCTTCTACAGAATAATTCTTAACCTCTCCAGATGGTGATTTGTATTTTAAGATACCCTTCCATTTATATACACCAGCTTTATTACAATTTACTTTATAAACACTAGCATCATTATCTCTATCTGATATTGTTCTACCGTGAACTTCAAGTACAGGTAATTGTGTAGTATCTGTAGCAGCTAAAAATACTTTAGCTTTATAAGTTCCACCTTTTATTATATATCTAGATTCAGGTAATACATGAGCACTGATACTGTTGAATCTAAATGATCCTTCATCAATGTTTTTATACAAATATGAAATAAGATCTGATTCTGCATTTCTTACATCTGATTGCATTTTAGTCAAAAGTGTTACTACTCCTACTAATGGTATCATTTCAAAATTCTCAGATTCCCATGTTTTTCTTTCACCAGGTTCAGTCTTTGGATTATCAGTATTTAAGTTCATGTCCAATCCTTTTCTTAAAACACTTTCCTTTTTGTCTAAGAAAGATTTTAAGAACTCTCTATAATCAGCAATTTTTTTTCTTAATTTCTTTCCTTTTCCGAAAGTAATCATTACTTCACCACCAATATCAAGATTGTCTTTTGAAAGAACATTATCTACATCTGCTTTATCTCCATCAGCTTTACGAACCATTTCCCACTTAAGGTCTTCAATATGTTTGTAAAGTTCGTCTGCTTTTTGTTTTACAAGATAAGCTTTATCTCTCCATTTTCTGACTTTATTCTTATTTAAAGTATACTGTTTGTCAAAATCTGCATATACTTTATCATTCTTTTTTTCAAAATTATTTATTGTATGCGATAAACCATTTTGAACTTTTGTGAATGCATTTAATACATCACTAGAAACATTTAAGGCAAGCATTGCTGTTAGAACGAGATACATCATTCCAACCATTTTCTGCCGTGGAGTTTCCGGACAATTCGCTGAACTCATACCTTAAATTATTTTTGATTGTTAAAAACACTTAGCATGCTTCCATATAAATTGTTTAAATCTGATATGTTTTTACCAAGTTGTACAGCACTCTCTTTACAGTCTTTACTTGACACTACAACAGATGATAAGTTTTCTGAAATATTATTCATCGATTTACTTACATTTTCTGTCGATTTAGATACTTCTTGAGAATGTTTTATCTGAAGATCAAATAATGTATTTAATGAACTTAGTTTTGTGTTTAATTCATTAGTGTTCTCTTGATATTTGTTTACAGATTCACCAACTTTTGAAAAACCGTCAGATGATGTCTTAACAGAACTTGATAAAGAAGTGATAGCTGAATTTAATTCACTTGTATTCTTTGAGAATTCTCCCATTGATGTTGTACTAGCAACAATCATTTCTTTATATTTCTGAGCTGCTACTGTCGATTCTGTAATATCTTTTACGTCCTCTACTGATTTTGCTAATTTTGTTAAACCATCTTTAATTTGGTTTTTAACATCTTCATCTATAACATCAAGATTAAAACTTGCATTTCCTCCCATTTTGGCTGGTGCAGCACTTGGCTCTCCACCTTCAACTAATTCTGGGAAAACTTTTGCCCAATTGTAATGTTCTATCGGTGGATCAAATACCGATAAAAAGAAAATTGCCGCCTCAACAAGCATACCTGCTGTTAAGATAATTGGCGCACCTGGAAAGTGCATGATTTTAAATAGGGCACCTAAAATTACGGCTGTAGCTCCCCATCCGTACACAAAAGTCATAAACGATTGGTACTTTTTTGATTTTGCTAACTTTGTAAAAATACTCACGATAATAGTTTTTATTAATTAATCATTAACCTTACTTCTAACACATCTAAATCCTACATAAGATTTTGTTGTATCTTGATACTCGTATGTTCGAGTTCCACATTCAAGATATATTCCTATGTCTTTCCAAGAACCTCCACGTATTACTTTTCTTTTTAATACTGGTGGATCATCATCTCTTGCTTCATATTTATAATCTGGATTCATATCATGAATAAAATCATAACTACCTTCATTATAAGCTGTTGATGTCCATTCTGAAACATTTCCAGCCATATCATATAATCCAAATCCATTTGCTTCGTATGATCCTACTTTGATTGTTCTTAACGATCCATCTCCTACATAATTACCTCTTAATGGTTTGAAGTTTGCTAAGAAACATCCTAATTTATTTCTTAAATATGGACCACCCCATGGATAAATTCCATTTTTTAGACCACCTCTTGCTGCATACTCCCACTCAAATTCTGTTGGTAATCTCCATTCTAACACTTTACTCATGCTAGACTCATATCTATTATATAATTTTGTTCTCCAATCGCAAAAGGCTCTCGCTTGTCTCCAAGATACTCCTACAACAGGATAATTATCATAACCAGGGTGATTAAAATATGATTTTGCATATGGTTCATTGTATGAGTATGTGAAATCTCTTTTCCAACATAATGTGTCAGGGTAAATATAATCTCTTCTTACTTTTACTAGAGAAGAACGTCCTTTTATGTCAACAAGTTCTCCTTTTTCATTTCTAATTTGACCTTTATATTTTCCTTCATCATAGTCATATGAACGAGAAAACTTAACTGCTGTTTTATAGTCAATTACAGTCCAAGTATAATTTAATTTTCTTACATCGAAATCTTTTGCACCTTCTAGAACATCTAAACCTTTATAGTTTAGTGTCTCTATGGCACTTAATTGTTCTTCGTTATCGTAGTCTATTTTTTCTTTCCAATTCAATCGTCTTGGTTCTACTGGATTACCTTCTTTATCTGTTAATAAAAATTCAGGAAATTGTTCAGATAATTTTTGACGTATGATAGAATCTCTAACCCAATACACAAATTGACGATATTCATCATTTGTGATTTCTGTTTCATCCATCCAAAATGAACTTAAAGAAATTACTCTCTTTTGTGTTACATTTGAATTCAAGAAATCTTGATTATTCAAACCTACTGCATAACTTCCTGCTGGAATACTTACCATTCCATAGGGGTGTTTTTCTTTAAATTTACCTCCAGAACGAGTTCCGATTAGTTCTCCTTGATTGAAAAAACTACCACAACTTGATAGTAGAAACAAAACTAATACAGCTAAACTAGTGTTTTTAAGTCTTCCCATATGTTTATCTATTAAATGAATCTCACGCTACTATATTTTGATCTCTTTGTCTTTATTTTAAAACTGTATGCAAGCATTAATTCATGGCTTCCGTTAGAATCTCTACTTAAACTTGATATTCCATAGTCATAAGCATATCCAACTTTTATTCCATTTTTGAATTCATATCCTATAGATGCAAAGATTGAATCATCATATCTATATCCTATTCCTAAAAATAGATGTTTCTGAATTTTTGTTATTCCTCCTATATTGACTGATGTATAATCAAAATCTGTCATTGTTAACATAAAAGGAATGAATTCTAAATTTTCTTGCAGTTTTAAATTGTATCTAAATATAGCTTTATATTTTCTATTAAATTTTATATTTTCTTTTTTGTTATCACTTATTGTTCTAATACTTGTAAGTTTGGTGTTTAAAATATTACTTATCGTGAATCCAAATTCAAGATCTTTTTTCTTAAAATAAACCCCACAACTAACATCTACACAACCATTTGAACTGTTAATAGGTGTTAAATTATCTTTCCCTGTATTAAAAATATCTTTAGGATCATTCCAATTTAAATTAGTAAAATCAAAACTTCCATTTAACTCACTACTAATATAATCAAATCTTAATCCTAGGTTCATTTTCCATCCAGAAAAAATAGTTTTGTATGCATAAGAAACGCCAACTCTTGTATACTTATTATTAATTTGTGTACCCATCTTGTTTGATATAAACGTAATACCTATACCATGTTTTTTGCCTAAAAAATTAATAGGTGCCTCAAAGTCAAACAAGTATATCTCTGGAGATTCTGAAATTCCTGACCATTGATTCTTGATTTTACCCTCTACGTAGTATTTATTATCAAGAGAAATACATGCTGGATTATCTAATACACTGAAGCCCATATGTGTACTAAATTGTGTTTCTTGTTGAGCTTTCATTGAAAAACTTAAACACAAAGTAAATATTAGAATTAATATTAATCTATATCGGCTCATATTATCTAGATATAATTAGTCATATACATTAACCGAAAATGTTAACGGTATTAATGTATGTTAAAATTACTCATAAATATTTAAAAATACTAAATCTATACGCGCATTTAGTATTTTTTTTATTTTGATCCTGTATTTATCAATTTTTATTTCTTGATTTTCAAGGGGTAGGTTGTGGTAATTAAACAATATCCAACCAGCTAAAGTTTCATATTCTTCCGATTCAGGAATCTTTAATGAGAATTTCTCATTTATATATTCTATTTCTTGTCTTCCTGATAAAAGATATTCTGTATCGCTAATTTTTTTCTCAATAAGATTTACGTTATCGTGCTCATCTTCAATCTCTCCAAAAATCTCTTCCATGATATCTTCTATAGTTATCATTCCAGAAGTACCTCCAAATTCATCTATTACTAAAGCTATGCTTTTATGTTTAGATGTGAATAACTTTAATAATTTTTGTGCCCCCATTGTTTCTGGAACTACAATTATATCAGTCATACAATCTGAGATATTTTTCGGACCTCTAAATAGAAGAGCGGAGTGGACGTAGCCAATTACATTGTCGATACTTTCTTTATAAACTAATATCCTAGAGTATCCCGATTCTGTGAATAGTTGAAGAATCTCTGATATGGGAGTTTCAAGTTCTACAGCTGTTATTTCAGTTCGAGGTATCATACAATCTCTAATTTTCACATTTGAAAAATCAAGAGCATTAATAAAAAACTTTATTTCGCTATCTTCTTCTTGTTTATTATCTTCATCTACATGTTCCTGAATCAGATTATTTAAATCTATCTTTCCAAAAACATGTTTATTGTTTTTATTGTCAATTTTCTTTCCTAATACTACTGATATAAAAAGATTTGAAATAATTAGAGATATACGTGATATTGGATAAAATATAATGTAAAAAAAGAATACTGGTAAAGAAAATATCTTCAGTATTAAATTAGGTTGAATTCTAAAAATTACTTTTGGTAAAAATTCAGCTGTTAAAAGTATTATTATTGTTGAGATTACAGTGTTTGTAAGTAAAATGAATATTTCACTATTAGTACTCATCCTTATTAAGGGATTCAATAATTGTGTCATACATATACCATAAACTACTAATGCTATATTATTACCTATAAGCATAGTAGTTATATATAATGCAGGGTTTTGTGAATATAAATTTATAATCTTAGAGATAAGATTATTCTGTTGTATATCTAGTTCAATTTTAAGTTTATTTGATGACACAAAAGCTATCTCCATTCCAGAAAAGAATGCAGAAGCTAATAACATAGCGATAATTGATAAGATGAGATAGTTGCTATCCATTTATTTATATTTCAAATTTTCCTTTTATTTCTCCTAGTATTTCAGCATTTTCTAAATTGCTTTCATTAGCAAAGAACCCATCATTTCCTTCAATGTAATTGCCATCTTTATGGGTTATTCTCACATATTTTTCACCATATATCTTTGAATTCTTATGATCCCAAAACATCTCTTCTGTTTTTATTGTATCTCCATCTGAAGTAATTATTGTAACATTATTACTTAATTTCCAAACTTTGGTTGTAGGATTATACTTTGCAATATCGGCTTTTATGCTTGCGGAAAAATCTCCTTTATTATCAAATATACGAATAAAGACTCCTTTAGGGAATACTCTTTCTATCTTTTTATCATTTATTTGTTCTAGATATTCTTTTGCATTTAACTTATAACGAACTATTAATGAGTCTGAATATACTAATTTTATATCCTTTCCATACATGTTCACATTGTCTTTGATATCAATATATTTTTCAACTTCTTTAATATCGTTTGAGCAAGAGAAAAGCATTGCCGTCGTGAAAACGACAACAATGCTTTTTAATATTAATATATTTGTTTTCAATTCTATATTATTTAGAAAAACGTGTTATTGTTGTCTCGTTAATCCATCCTTTAAATTTATATTTTTGATCTGGAAGAATGTTTTTAAAGAAAGCATCTCCTTTGTCTGGATAATATTGTGAGTATTTTTTTATTGCTCTATTAGCTTCTTCAGCAAGACTTGGATCTACTTTTTTAGCCATTCTAAATCTGTCTACTGCAATCCAGAATATTGTATGTTGTTCAAATTTATCTTTTGAATATTTCTCTCTATATTGAATATAAGCTTGACCAATCAACATATGTGCTCTTCCTAATTTTGGATTAATTGCTAAAGCTTCTAAACAATACTTCTTACTTAATCTAAGTTCTTTGTTTACAAATTTTAATGTTGCTAAAGTCAATAAGTAATCTGCTTTATCTTCTTTAACTTCTGTCTTAGAAATTGCTTCTACTATATATTTCTCAGTTTTTTTGTATTCTTCTCTTTTTCTAAATAATATAGATAAATTATAAGCTGATTTTGCTGAAGGCTCAAGTTTATACATTTGTTCAGCAATTTTTCCGTAGATTTCAGAATCAGTACATTCCATTCTTTTCAAAATAGAAATCATATCTCTTAATTCATCCATATTGTTGCTAACTTTATCATATTTTTTAGCTAGCATTTTGCTAAGAAGATTACAGTCTGCAACTCCTGAATCTAAAAATAATGTTTCAATATTATTTTTAACAATAGTCATTGTTTTTACCGATTTAGGTCTATTTTTGATTTGATAATCGCAAATACCCATAAAAGTTGAATAGTTCTTCAATACAATCTCTCTTTCTAATTGTTTCTTTGAGAACATTTTTAGAGAAGCATTCATTGCTGTATTTAATACACTTCCTGTAGTTCTATTTTTCATACCCTCTACCGATTCCATTAGTAAAGAATATGCTTTTTTAAGACTTTCTACTTCATTCTTTTTGAATTTGTATAAATCACTTCCTTGTCTTCCTTTAATCCATGCTGTTGGATATTTTCTACTGTTTCCGAAGTATTTAATTCTTTGATCGTATACAGCCATAAGAGTATCTACATACTTCTTATCCTTTTTAGCCATATATCTCATGATTTTTACACCATTACTATATACACTTCTTTGAAATTTTGGAGCATACTTAAAAACATATCTCCATGATTCAAGAGCTTCTTCATATCTCTTTTGTTTTACTAATTGATAGTATATAGATGCATTTTTTAATGTCTTAATACTATCAACTCCAAATTTGGAGTCTAACGTTTGTGCGTTTGTAAGAGTACTAATAGCAAAAATTGCTACTAATAATGTTAATAAATGTTTTTTCATATTCATATATATTTTACACTATTTATATTTTTGTTTGTAGAACCATCTAGAGAATAATGAAAATGATAAAGAAACTTTGCCATATGTCTCTTTCATTTGAGTATCACTTATATTACCTCTTTGTCCTAATTCAAATGCTACATTTATGAATGTAGATGATTGTTTTAAAGGAAAACCAAATCCGAAACTAATTCCCATATCTTTTAGAGAATTATAATTGTTATCGTGTTTAATCATCATATATGAGTCAGTGTAATGAAATCCAGCTCTATATGCTATAGCACCAAGATAGTTCCTTGATCTTCTATTTGGTATATATTCAATACCCATAGCAATTGTTTTACTGTCTTGATATTTATATGAACTAGTCGTTTCTAGTAAATCAATTCCTTTCCATTTTTCTATTATATAATCAAAATTGATTATTAAATTGTCTTTGTATTCAAAACTTAGACCAGTACCAATCTTTTCTGGAATGTATATGTTTAAATTGTCTTTCGATTCATTTACAACACCAGCTATATTTGTATAAGAATTGTTTAAATGTGTCTTTGGTGTATATATTCCTCCCAAAGAAAATTTATAATCTTCAGATATTCTTTTGTTATATTGGAATCCAAAATCGAAAAGAATGTCATGTATTTTATATTTTTCATTTTTGGAAGTTGGAATAAAAGACTTATCGATACTTCCATCCTGTTTTAAAAATGTTTCTTTTTTACTCCTTTCTATTGTTCCAAATAGGTACGAAACATTTGCTCCTAAATATAAATCTTTAAAAAGTACAAAAGAGTTTGAATAATATGCTTTTGAAAGTCCTCCTTTCCCGTCTAATTTAGATTTTAACTTAAATAGAAAGTTACCATCTTTATCTTCTTTTGTTATTTCTGAGTCTAATTTATATCCTATACTTGAGTATGGTGTTAGACCCAATGATGATCTCCACCAACGTGTTACTGGAAATGCAATTGTAAGATAATCAAAATTTATTGTGCTAACTTCATTCTTTCCATTAGAGGTTTCAAATCGTGTAGCTAATGCTTTTAATCCACCTTCAAATATAAACGACATACTGTCAAGGCTTCCATAGGATGCTGGATTTAAGAGATTTAAACTGTATTTTGATCCTAAAGCAATTCCTGCTCCTCCCATTGCTGCAACTCTACCTTTACCTGTAATTTCAATATCACCTAATCCATACCTAGAAAAATATGATGATGTATTGTTCTGTGCAAAGACCTCAACACCCACAAAAAGTAACAATACTAACCCACAATATTTAAATTTATTCATTCTTTGCGTTATATATTAATATTTGATTTAAGCCGTAATAAATTAAATTCGGTTGTACAAATATGCTATTTTTTAATCTTTTATCAAAAAAAAATGCATCTCCACCTGTTAAAAACACCTTTAAATCAGCATATTTTTCCTTAATTGAGAATATATATGCATCTATTTCATTAATAATACCTTGAGTAACTCCACCGACTATAGATTCTTCTGTACTCTGTCCATAAAAAGGTATTTTATCCTTCTTAGTACATAGTGGAAGACTGTTTGTAAATTTGTTTAATGCTTTAAATCTCATTTCAATTCCAGGTGATATAAGTCCCCCTAAATACTCACTTTCCGAGTTAATAATATCAAATGTAAGGGCTGTCCCTGAATCTATTACAAGACAGTTTTTCCTATTAGATAGGAAAAATGCTCCTATACAGGCAGCTATTCTATCAAAACCTAAAGTTTCTGGAGTTTTGTATCTATTTATGCAAGGAATCTTTGTTTTATAATCTGCAATTATAAATGTTTTAAAATAATTTGAAAATTTTTCTATTTCTTCAACATTTATCTTTCCAACTGCAGAGATTATACAATTCTCAATATCCTTATTTTTTTCTAAAAGAATATTTATGCCTTCGCTTATATCTTTATCAAAACTACCCTTAGAAACTAAACTTTCATTTTCAAAAATCGCGTATTTTGCTAATGTATTTCCTATGTCAACTGTTAAGTTCTTCATTTTCCTATGCATTAATAGAGATTAATATTTCTTCAATTATCCTTATTGCTTTTACATCTTTGAAAATTAACCTTAAACGATTAACTCTTTCACTCATTTCGCATTTATCAGAATTGTTCTGTACGTAAGTTAAGATTTTTCTAAAGATATCTGAATCATAAAATGCCGAATCTTGATCTGCTATAAAGAAGAATACTAGTTTATAATTTTTTAATATTATCTTATCTATACCTAATTTCATTGCAAGCCATCTTACTCTTACAAGTACAAATAGATTTTCAACATTCTTTGGTGGTACACCAAATCTGTCAATCATTTTTTCTCTAAAAATCTTTAATGTTTCAAGATCTTCTATACTATCTAATTCTTTGTATAAACGTATTCTCTCTGAGATGTTTTCTACATATTCATCTGGTATCAATACCTGCTTATCTGTCTCAATTTGGCAATCTGTTACAAATACTATATCATCTTTAACTTTACCTTCTTCGTAAAATAAATCCTTAAATTCTGTCTCTTTTAATTCTTGAAGAGTTTCTTTTAATATCTTTTGATAAGCTTCATAACCTATGTCGTTTATAAAACCAGATTGCTCTCCTCCTAATAAATTTCCAGCTCCTCTAATATCTAAATCTTGCATTGCAATATTGAATCCACTTCCTAAATCAGAAAAATTCTCAATAGCTCTTAATCTTCTTGCTGCTTCATCGTTTAAACTATCAATTGGTGGAGCTAACAAGTAACAATAGGCTTTTTTATTTGAACGTCCAACTCTTCCTCTAAGTTGATGTAAATCAGATAATCCATATGTGTTTGCTTGATTTATTATCATTGTATTCGCATTTGGAACATCTAATCCTGCTTCAATTATTGTTGTAGAAACTAATACATCATAATCCCCTCTCATAAAGCCTAATAATACTTTCTCTAATTCAAGGCCATCCATCTGACCATGTCCTACAACCGTCCTTACTCCTGGTACTAATTTTTGTATTAATATTTCAATTTCATAGATGTTTTGAACTCTATTATGTACAAAAAATACTTGTCCATTTCTAGATATTTCGTTTACAATAACTTCTCTTATTAAATCTTTATCGAAGGTATGTAATTCAGTTTCTATTGGATATCTATTAGGAGGAGGAGTTCGCATTATAGATAAATCTCTAGCTCCCATTAAGGAAAATTGAAGAGTTCTAGGAATAGGGGTTGCTGTTAATGTTAAGCTATCTACATTTAATTTGATGTTTTTAAGTTTCTCTTTTACAGCTACTCCAAATTTCTGTTCTTCGTCTACTATTAGCAAGCCTAAATCTTTGAATTTTATATTCTTTCCTACTAATTTATGAGTACCAATAATAATATCTACTAACCCTAATTCTAAATCCTTTAATATTTTCTTATTGTCAGAAGGTTTACGCATCCTTGATATATATTCAACTCTGCAAGGCATCTCTTCAAGACGTTTAGAAAATGTTCTCCAATGTTGAAAAGCTAATACTGTGGTAGGTACCAAAACTGCAACTTGCTTACTATCATTTACAGCCTTAAATGCAGCCCTTATTGCTAATTCAGTCTTTCCAAATCCAACATCGCCACATACTAATCTGTCCATGGCAGAAGAACTCTCCATATCTCTTTTAATATCTACTGTTGCTTTTTGTTGATCTGGTGTGTCTTCATAAATAAAAGATGCTTCTAGCTCTTCTTGTAGATATGAATCTTCAGAAAATGAATATGCTTTCTCTGCTTTTCTTTTAGCGTAAAGACTTATCAATTCCCTAGCAATATCTTTTACTTTCTTTTTAGTCTTTGTGGTTAGTTTGTTCCACGTTGTACCACCTAACTTATTTATTTTTGGTTCTATGGCATCTTTACCCTTGTATTTAGAGATTTTATGTAATGAATGTATACTAACAAATAAAACATCATTATTCCGATATTTTAATCTTATTGTTTCCTGTATATTCCCATTTACATCTATTTTTTGTAGTCCCATAAAAACTCCAACTCCATGGTCGATATGCACCACATAATCTCCAACAGCAAGAGAATTTAAATCTTTTATTATTATACCATCGCGCGACTTCTTTAATCTTGCATTTCTAAGTTTATATTTATGATATCTTTCAAATAATTGATGGTCAACATATATAGATAAAGAAAGATCTTCATCTATAAATCCCGAATGAATTACTGTATTAACAGATTCAAAATCTACCCTTTTGTTTTTTTCTTTATAAATAGAATGGATTCTATCTATTTGCATCTCATTCTGAGACATTATAATATTGATTCCTAGATTGTCACTATTTTTATTTAAACAATCGGCTAGAAAATCAAAATTCTTATTTATACTAACTTGCGATTTTATATTAAAACTAAAGATTGTATCATATTCTATTTTTTCACATAAACCATATTGTAGTGTTGTGAATTTTAATGATTCTTTTAATAGATTCTCATTATTTATATCATCCTCAATCGTGTTAAAGTTTGCAGAATCTCTATATTTTGTAAGGGTTTTATTTATTTGATTTTTACAATCTCTTTTATCCTTAAACCACAGAATTGTCTCTGAATCAATATATTCAAAGAAGTTAATCTTCTTCTCGTCTTTATTCTCTTGAATATTTGGAATTATTGTTATCTCTGAGATTTCTTCTTGAGATAATTGAGTTTCAACTTCGAAGAATCTTATAGATTCTACGTTTATGTCAAAAAAATCTAATCTTATTGGTCTGTCATATGCAAAAGAAAATATATCAATGATGCTACCTCTAACAGAAAATTGTCCTGGTTCAAATACAAAATCTACTTTCTCAAACCCATATAAATATAATTCTTCTACTAAGCTTTCACTTAAAATCTCTTCTTCTACTTTTATTCTAATGGTTTTAGAATTTATACCATCTCTACTTACTACCTTTTCTAAAAGTGCATCTATATATGTAACTACTATATATGAATTCTTTCTGTCTCGGATTTTATCTAAGACTTCTGTTCTAAGAACTACATCTGTTGTATCTTGAACAAGATTTTCTCTCTTATATGAATATGATGCTGGAAAAAATAAGATATTTTCTTTCCCGTATATATTTATTAAATCATCATAACAGTATGCTGAAATCTCTTTTTCATTGAAGATTATAACATTGGAACCTTTAGAATTTCTATATGACTTATCTACCAAGAATGGAAGATAAGAATCTTGTATTCCTTCAATCTTATTTCTCTTCTCTAATCCTTGTCTTATTTTTTTATTAAAATTTTTAAGCTTAGGATTATTTTCAATTACTCTTATTAGTTCTTGTATTTCCAATGTTCAGATTTTTTTTGTTCGTCTATACAAAGATAGCAATCTATCAATTAAGATGTAAATTAATTCGTCAAATGGATCAATTTTACTATATTGGTTCACAATGAATAGTCAAATGCAAATTTTAAATGAAACGCTAATGAGTTCTTTTAACATGAAAGTAACCTTTGTTGAGCCCATAGGCCTCTCATCTAATGAATTGGATGAAATTAAAGAAAAGTATGAAACTTCTGGTAACGAAATAGTTATTTATAAGGATAGGAAGGAGGATGAAGAGACTCTTATAGAAAGAGCTAAAGATACTGATATCATGATTGTTAGTAATATTAAAATTTCTCGTAATGTGCTTGAGAAATGTACTAATTTAAAAATGATTTCTGTTGCCTTTACAGGTGTAGACCATATTGATATGGATTACTGCCGTGAACATGATATTGTTGTTTGTAATGCTGCTGGTTTCTCTAACGATTCTGTTGCTGAGCTTACAATTAATATGATTCTTTCTGTGTATAGAAATACTGTTAAAGCTGATGCTATTACTAGAAATGGGGGAGATATGAAAGGTTTTCTAGGTACTGAATTATCAGGTAAAACTATAGGTATTATTGGTTGTGGTAAAATAGGTACTAGGGTAGCCCAAATTTGTCAAGCTTTTAATTGTAAAGTGCTTGCTTATAACAGAAATCCTAAAAATATACATGGAGTTAAATTTACTTCTAAAGAAGAATTACTTAAGCAATCTGATATTATTAGTCTTCATACACCATTGACAGAAGAATCTAGAAATATAATTGGTAAAGAAGAGTTCGAATTAATGAAAGAATCTGCGATACTTATTAATACAGCTCGTGGTCCAGTTGTTAACTCTCAAGATCTTTTTGATGCTTTAAATTCTGGTAAAATAGCTGGTGCAGCTACAGATGTATACGATTGTGAGCCTCCTCTAAAAGAAGATAATATATTATTAAAAGCTCCTAATTTAATAATGCTTCCTCATATCGCTTATGCTACTAAAGAAGCTTTTAAGAAAAGAGCATCTATCGTGTGTGAGAATATACATTATTGGTTAGCTGAATGTCCAAGAAATCTTATTGAATAATCTATAAAATTATTCCAATAAAAAAGCTGTAATAATTTATTACAGCTTTTTTGTTTTATATCGTTTAGAAGATTAGATAATTAACATGGCATCACCATAAGTTCCAAATCTATATCCTTCTTTTACTGCTACATTGTATGCATTCATTACATTGTCATATCCTCCAAATGCAGCTACCATCATAAGTAGTGTTGAATATGGAACATGAAAATTAGAAATCATTGCATCTGGAATTGAGAAACTATAAGGTGGTGTAATAAATTTATTTGTCCAACCTTCAAATTCTGTTAGTCTTCCTAAAGTTGTAACAGAACTTTCAAGAGTTCTTACAACTGTAGTTCCTACTGCACAAATCTTCTTTTTATTGTCTTTAGCAGAATTAATTCTTTTTACTGCTTCTGTATCTATTTCAATTTGTTCAGAATCCATTTTGTGTTTAACAAGATCTTCTACATCTACTCTTCTGAAATTACCTAATCCTACATGTAAAGTTATCTCGGCTACATCTATTCCTTTAATCTCCATTCTTTTAAGAAGTTCTCTACTGAAATGTAAACCAGCAGTTGGAGCTGCTACTGCTCCTTCTTTTTTGGCTAAAAGTGTTTGATATCTTTCTGCATCTTCTGGCTCTACATCTCTTCTTATTATTGTCTTAGGTAGTGGAGTCTGTCCCAATTTAAAAAGAAGTTCCTTGAATTCATCATACGGACCATCGTATAAAAATCTTAATGTTCGTCCTCGTGATGTTGTATTATCTATTACTTCCGCTACTAAAGAGTCGTCTTCTCCAAAATATAATTTATTCCCTATACGAATCTTTCTAGCTGGATCTACAAGAACATCCCATAGTTTCTGCTCTCTATTTAGTTCTCTTAATAGAAATACTTCTATTTGAGCTCCTGTTTTTTCTTTATTTCCGTATAAACGTGCTGGAAAAACTTTTGTGTTATTAAATACAAAAGTATCTTCTTCATTAAAATAGTCTAATACATCTTTAAAAGTTTTATGCTCTATATCTCCTGTATCTTTGTGTAATACTAAGAGTCTAGATTCATCTCTGTTTTGTGCAGGGTATGAGGCTATTAATTCCGCTGGTAACTCAAATTTAAATTCAGATAACTTCATTGTACGGTATATAATTTATTTGTTTGTAATCTCTGTTTTAACTTCGCAAGATAGTAAAAAGACTATAAATCAGCAAGAAAACTTTCAATTGTGTGCGAATTATCTGTTTTGTAATCTCCAATTCTTGTTCTTCTAAGTTCAGTTAAATAACCTCCACTTTGAAGAGCTTCTCCTATATCTCTAGCTAATGATCGAATATATGTACCCTTTCCACATACTATGCGTAATTCTAAATATGGTTTCTCAAATTTCAGAATTTCTATTTCGTGGACTGTGATTTTTCTAGATTTTATTTCAAATTCTTCATTATCTCTTGCTTTTTTATAAGCTCTAACTCCGTTTATTTTAACGGCTGAATAATGTGGAGGAATCTGATCTATTTCTCCAATAAACGATTTTAAAGCTTTTTCTATTAATGCTATATCAATATGTTCGTATTCAAATCGTTCATCAATTTCTGTTTCTCTATCAAAAGATGGTGTTGTTGCCCCTAATTCTATGGTACATGTATATTCCTTAGTTTGTCCCATATAATTATCTATCTTCTTTGTAGCTTTTCCTGTGCATATTATAACAAGACCACTTGCTAATGGATCGAGAGTCCCTGCATGTCCTACTTTTAATTTCTTTAAATCGTATTTCTTTTGTATGCCATATTTCACTTTCTTTACTACATCAAAAGATGTCCACTCTAAAGCTTTATCTATGCATATTAAAGCTCCTGCTTTATAATCTCCTTCTTCTTCAAAAAATTCTATCATCCTATGCTATTATTGCTATAATTCCTACTAATAAACAGTAAATTGCAAAATATATTAATTTCCCTCTTTCAACCAGTTTTATCATCCATTTACAAGCTGCTAGGCCTGAAATAAATGCTGCTATAAATCCTACTATTAGTACTCCTGTTCCAATTCCTTCATTTGTAACACTTGCACTTGATGAACTAATCCCTTTAAGAATATTTAATAGATTTTCTCCTAGTATCGGAACCAGTACCATTAAAAAAGAGAATTTAGCGACTTCTGTTTTTTTATTTCCTAATAAAAGTCCTGTTGCAATAGTCGATCCCGATCTTGATATACCAGGTAATATTGCACATGCTTGTGCTATTCCTATTATAAGTGCATCCTTATACGAAATACTTTTATTTCTTTGTTTTGCGTAATATGTAAAACCCAATAAAACTGATGTAATAAGTAAACATACACCTACCAACAACATCATATTATCTGTTTTAAACAAGTTTTCAACATCATCTTTAAAGAAAACTCCAACTATACCAACAGGTATCATTGATATAGCAATCTTAAAAATATATTCTGTTTCAGAATTATATTTAAATTTGAATAATCCCTTAAATAAATCTGTTATGTATTTCCAAAATACTACAATTGTACTTAAAACTGTTGCTCCGTGTACAACAATCGTAAATATTAAATTGTCTTTTACTTCAACTCCTAAAAGAGCTTTTCCTATTTCTAAATGTCCACTACTACTTACAGGTAAAAACTCTGTTAAACCTTGTATTATCCCTAAGATTAATGCTTCAATATAATCCATTATTTCTCTTTTGTTTTTGCCATTATTGCATAAATCTCAAAAATAAAACCTATTAGAACAACTATAGGTGCTAATGTTATTCGTCTAAAAGAATATACATCTTTACTAAATTCATGTTCATTAGCTGAACCTCCACCAAGCATTAATAAAAAACCTAGTATTATTATCGCAAAACCTATTACTATAAGTTTGTAGTTCTTTATTGTTAGTGGAAAATTATTGTCCAAACTTTCCTCTGTCTTTGGTTTATTATTCTTGTTCATACTTTTTTTTCAATATTATGAATATAATTCGTTTATGTCTTTGTTTAAAAACTTATTTACTGAAAGTAGTGTTGATATATAACTTAAGATTATACCCATAACTAAAATGGATACAGACATAATTGCTAATATATCTATATTTAATAAGCTCTTTATTACTGAGAATTGTTCGTATGTGAAATATATGCAGATTATTAATATTATTATTGCAAATAGTGCAGATATTATACCCTGCCATATGCTATTTACTAGGAATGGTAGACGAATAAAACTGTTTTTAGCTCCCACTAATTGCATTGTGTTAATTATAAATCTTTTTGAATATATTACTAAATGAAGAGTGTTTCTAATTAATGTGAAAGATATTAATAACATTAAAAAACCTATTCCTATCAATATGAAACTAATCTTTTTTACATTACGATTTACTGTAGAAACTAA
Organism: Marinilabiliaceae bacterium JC040; assembly: GCA_022496785.1. GTDB lineage: Bacteria > Bacteroidota > Bacteroidia > Bacteroidales > Marinifilaceae > SNAP01. Next base: position 462,479 of record SNAP01000001.1, read on the forward strand.
TGATTTCTGATAATAGACATCGTGTACTATTGAAGATTTCCTAATCTCCTTTTCTATCTTTTTTAAACTCTTTATATCTATAAATTTTGAATCTATCTTTAAATCTATTGACGGAAGTAGGGGATTGTAACCAAGAAATTCAACAAAATCTACTCCTACCTCTTTTCTGAAATCTTGAGCTGCTTCTTTTTTGTTGATGTATTTCGATTCTTTTACATATTTCTTTGTCTTTAATGTCTTTTGAAAATATTTTACATCTACTGGCTTTACATTATCCTTTATAACTATGGAAAAACCTATATTCTCACTAACATATCTTGAGATTTCTCTTGCATTTAGTATTAGAAAAACCATAGCTCCGAAAAGGAATAACACAAAACTTATACTTATTGTAGAAGCAATATACGATGCATTAAATCTTTTCTTTTTTCTCTGTTCCATATTTATAATATTTTCTAATTTACAAATATAATAAAAAATCAATATTAACTTGTTAAATATAGGGTTTGTACTTATACGATTTTAAGGTACTTTTACCTATTATTTTCATAAATGATTAAACGTGTAAGAATGTATAAAGGTATATTAAATAAAATGAGAGCTGTTGAAACGGACAGTTCTATTAATTATTCTCTCGATCTTGGTGGTGAGATTGTTTCTCCTAACGATTGGATAGGGAAGAATATTACTATTGATTTTCTTGATGAAATTTATTGTTGTAAATGCCACAAGAAAGTTAAACAAGTTTATATGAGTGGTTATTGTTATTCTTGTTATAAAAATAGTCCAGAAACAGATGAGAATATTTTTAAACCAGAATTAGATATGGCTCATTTAGGAATCTCTAGAGATATGAACTGGGCTAAAGAAGTATCTTTGAAAAAACACTTTGTATATCTTGCCAACACAGGGGAAGTGAAGGTCGGAGTTACGCGTGAAGCTAATATTCCTAGTAGATGGATAAATCAAGGTGCTGATAGTGCTATAATTATTGCTGAAGCTCCCAACAGGCATATTGCTGGTTGTATAGAGGTATATCTTAAGAAATTCTTTAGCGATAAAACTAAATGGAAAAAAATGCTTTCTTCTTCTAACGAAGATATTAATCTTGAAGAACAGAGAAATATTGCTTTTAGTAAAATCCATCCTGTTCTTAAGAATTTCCTTACTGATGAATTTAAGACTAAATATCTAAATTTTCCTGTATCTATTTACCCAGAACATATATTGCAAACTCAGAAATTAAAGAAAAATAAATCTATAAAAGGTAAACTTATTGGTATAAAAGGTCAATATTTCATCTTCGAATCGGGTGATGTTATGAATATTTCTAGTCATGCTGGATTTTTAGTAAATATTTCTTTTTAATTAAAGTCCTTTTGTTCAATGAAATAGCTATTTGCTCTTATTTTTTTCTCATTTTTTTCTCTTTTAACTATTGTAGATAAAAAAAAAGAATCTATATTTGCAGTGCTAATGCGAAAGTAGCTCAGTTGGTAGAGCATAACCTTGCCAAGGTTAGGGTCGCGAGTTCGAGCCTCGTCTTTCGCTCCAAGATGCCCAGGTGGTGGAATTGGTAGACACGCTGGACTTAAAATCCAGTGGCAGCAATGCCGTGCGGGTTCAAGTCCCGCCCCGGGTACAGCAAGAGAGAATTATTTTTATAATTCTCTCTTTTTTTTTGCATATTTTTTTGTTTTTATAAAAATCATCGTATCTTTGCACAGCAATTGCGAAAGTAGCTCAGTTGGTAGAGCATAACCTTGCCAAGGTTAGGGTCGCGAGTTCGAGCCTCGTCTTTCGCTCCAAAGATGCCCAGGTGGTGGAATTGGTAGACACGCTGGACTTAAAATCCAGTGGCAGCAATGCCGTGCGGGTTCAAGTCCCGCCCCGGGTACAAAAAAAGAGTCATTCGTTTGAGTGACTCTTTTTTCTTATATCTAATTCTCAGAAAATTTCTTTATAGCATCATTATCGTCTTTCTTGCATATAAGAATATTTCCTTCTCTCATACTTATTAAATATCCATCTAAATCTTTAGCGGAGACTTTTATTCCTTCTTCAATATTTACTATACAGTTATCACAATCTATAAGATTTGTACTATTTGTAATATTATAAGAATTGCCGTCTTTATCTTGTTTTTGAATTTGACCTATAGATTCCCAACTTCCTAAATCACTCCACTTAAAATTTACTTTCAATGTTGAGATATTCTTTGTTTTTTCTATCAGTCCATAATCTATAGAAATAGAATCTATTTCTGAATATATTTTCTCTATTGTACTTTTCTCTTCACAGCTGTCCAATTTGCTAAGCGACTTATAAAATGCATTATTAAGTTTTGGAAGATGATTGTCGAGTTCTTTTATAAAAGTTTCAATATTCCACATAAAGATACCTGAGTTCCAAAGGTAATTTCCATCTTCTAAAAATCTTATTGCTTTTTCAATATTTGGCTTTTCTGTAAATTGTTCAACTTTATAGAATTCTTCTTTTATCGATTCTCCTCTTTTTATATAACCATATTCTGTTTTTGGACTATTAGCTTCTATTCCTAAACAAACAATTTTATTATTGTTTTCTACATATCTAAATCCATCTTCAATATTTTTATTGAATATTTCTAAATCTCCTATATAATGATCTGCAGGACATATTATAATATTTGCACTCTTGTCTCTTTTATATATTTTATAAGAAGCATATGCTATACAGGCCGCTGTATTCCTTCTGCAAGGTTCTCCAAGAATATTCGAATTAGGTATCGAATCTAATTGTTCTGAAACCTCTTTAACTAAATTATCTGAAGTAACTATATATATATTCTCTTTTGGGCATATATCTTTTAAACGTTCGTATGTTTCTTGAAGAAGACTTTTACCATTTCCTCTTATGTCAATAAATTGTTTTGGTGTCTCGGGTTTACTTAAGGGCCATAAGCGAGACCCTACACCACCAGCCATTATTACTGCATATCTACTATTACAGTTGTTTTTCATTTCTAGTTGTGTTTTTTATTATTATCTTTATTTCTCGTAAATATATAATGATTATTCTTAATATTCATTAAAATCTAAATTGATGACATTTTTTTCAGAAATAGGAAATTATTCTGTCTTTCTTGCTAAGGTTTTCAATAAGCCTGAGAGGAAGAGAATACTCTTTAAAGAATTTAAAGAAGAACTTATAAAATTGGGTATTAATTCTATACCTATTGTAATAATTATTTCGCTTTTTATAGGAGCTGTAATTACAATACAAACAGCTTATAATATGAAAGCTCGACTTGTTCCTCTATACTTAATAGGATACCTAGTAAGAGAATCTATGATTTTGGAATTTTCTTCTACTATTGTAAGTCTTATTTTAGCAGGTAAAATAGGTTCCAATATAGCTTCTGAAATTGGTAGTATGAGAATATCTGAACAGATAGATGCTTTAGAAATAATGGGTGTCAATTCTGCTTCATATCTTGCTCTTCCTAAAATTATTGCTGCAATGGTATTTAATCCTATTCTATATGTTTTTAGTGTATTTATTGGCGTAATAGGTGGTATTATGGCTGGCTCTTTAGGTGGGCTAATTTCTGTAACTAGTTTTATTGAGGGGCTACAATTTCACGTGCATCTATACTATATTGCATATTCAATGATTAAAACAGTGTTTTTTGGATTTATTATTACTTCTATTGCTGCTTTCTATGGATATAATGTTTCTGGTGGTGCTTTAAATGTTGGAAAAGCAAGTACCAAAGCAGTTGTAAATAGTAGTGTTGCTATACTTATTATGAATCTAATATTAACTCAATTAATTCTTAATTAGATGATAAATGTTGTTGGTGCAAACAAATCTTTTGGTAGTAATCATGTTTTAAAAGATGTGTCAATAGATTTTGAAAAAGGAAAGACAAACTTAATTATTGGTAAAAGTGGTTCGGGTAAGACTGTTCTTCTTAAATCTATTGTTGCTTTATATCCACTGGATTCTGGAAGTGTTTTTTATGGAGATACTGATATTACTAATTTAGATTCTAAGAAACTTAAAAATCTAAGAAAGGATATTGGTATGCTTTTCCAAGGTGGTGCTCTTTTTGATTCTAAAACAGTGCTTGAAAATATAATGTTCCCTATGGATATGTTTTCTCAAATGTCTAATAAGGAAAAATTAAAACGTGCCCAATTCTGTCTTGATAGAGTGAATCTTGTTGGAGCAGACAATTTATATCCTTCTGAAATTAGTGGAGGAATGAATAAAAGAGTGGCTATCGCTAGAGCTATTGCTCTTAATCCTTCTTTTCTATTTTGTGATGAACCAAATTCTGGATTAGATCCTACTACAGCTCTTTTAATAGATAATTTGATTTCTGAGATTACTAAAGAATATCAAATTACTACTATTATTAATACTCATGATATGAACTCAGTTATTAACATTGGTGATAACGTTACTTTTATTGATAAAGGAGAAGTTGCATGGAGAGGAGATAAATACAATATATTTGATTCAAAGAATCAACATTTGCAAGATTTTATTTCTCCTGCTATGTTGATACGTTCAATAAATCGTTAGCATTTTATCTTTTCTATTATCTTTGCCAAAAATCATTTTATTATTATGAAAAAACTTATATATATCCTTTTACTAGCTTTTGTATTCTCTTGTACAAATAGTACTAAGCCTCCTATCGATCAAAAAACATTTGTTAATATGCTTGTTGACATACATACAATTGATGGAGTTAAGAAAGTATTACTTACAGACTATAGATCTAGTAGAGAAGAAATATCTGCTTATAAGAAGATTTTGGATAAGTATAAAATAGATACAAATATTTTTGTGGCAAATTTGAAATATTATTCTAATAATATACAAGAGTATAATAAAGTATATAGCTCTGTTATTGATAGTATAAAGAAAAGAAATAATCATATTAATGATATACTGAAAAAGTATAAAAAAAGAGATACTACAAATTTATGGAAAGGAAAGAATCAATTTTCTTTTTCTAAAGATTCTTTAAACTCTATTAAAAAGTCTATTAAGTTTGTTGATAAAGGTGCTTATTGCTTTTCAATGAATTTTAAATTAGGTAAAAGAGATAGGGGTATAAAAAATTCTGTTCTAATAGAATATCTTGATAAAGACTCTAAGGTCTTGCATAAAAAAAGATTGTTGTTGAAAAATTCATATATTAATTACCGATATGCATTCTCCGATACAGTTTTAAATACTAAATGTAAATCAATATCTCTTACAATCCTTGATTGTACTAATTTTAAAAAGATAAAAGGTAGAGATTACGAAATTTCGGATATACTTTTTATTAATACTTTTGTTGATTCTAAGATTATTAAGAAATCTTTCTCAGAAATAAAGTCAATGCCTAAGGTTAAGTTTTCTAGATTCGAAAAGTTAAAACTTTTGGATGAAAAGAAAATAGATATGATGAAAGCAAATAGGAGAGAAGCCTTGAAACGTAGAGAGGCGGATCCTGAAGATTTTGGTCAAAGAAAAAGAGCAGAATAATCAAATATTATGAAAAGATATTCTTCTAATTATGTGTATTCTAAAAAAACAGGTCTTTTAAAATATGCTATTGTTGAAATTAGTGATGATAATCAAATCAGAATAATTGATACTCAAGGTAAATTCAAAGAAATACATTCTCTTGAATTTTATTCTGGTTTGATAATTGTTGGAGAACTGAATAAAGAAGAATTTATTAGAATGAAAGATTCGAATCAAAGTCTTGATAATTTATTCTCAATAGTAGGAGAGAAGCAAATAGATATTCTATATATAAGTTCTGTCGATTTTAAAAATCAACAAGTAAAAAAAGATTCAAAAATTATTAGTCTTATATAAAAAGAATGAGGATGTATTTTACTACATCCCCAATTCAGCACAGTTTGGAGAAATCAATGTTTCACCATGAAATATCTAATTAAAATTCACTATCGTAATTTTCGTCATCTAACTCTCCGTTAGCATCCATTTTCCATACTCTTTCACTATTAGACCAATAATCTTCAAAATTTGATGTAGATATTATTCTTGCTCTATGCATATTCTCGGTTAATTTAATTCTTGTGTTTTCTGGAATATATACTACAACTGTAATATACTTATTACCCAAATTCTTTGAATCTTTAATCTTGAAATATTTTCCTAGATTTAAAGTTGAATCTTGTAGTTCGTATTTATAATTCATACTTTCTACATCTTCTTTAGCTGTAATTTCACTTTCGTGCCAAGCTTCTTTTGTTACAACTATCTTAATCTTATTTTCTTTTGATAGCTTAAATTTTATTCTTGCTTTTCCATATCTTTCGAATTTCTTATTTGTTTTACTATAATAGATATGTTTATCGAATATGTCTATGCTATTAATAGAGGTCTTAGTAGGAATTCTATCTATTGTTAATGTCTTAATTTTATTATCAGTTTTTGCTTCAATAGTTTTACTTATGCTATAACTCATATTATTCTTATCTTCTTTGAAATTTGTTCTAATTGCTATTGTCGATAAGATTGAAATTCCAACTATCCAGCATGCTATTGCTGTAACTACTATTGCAGAATTTTTACTCTTAAAAGTGAATAGTAATTTCATAGCTAAGAAAGCAAGTAATAATAGGGGTATAAGACATACAAAAGCTAATGCAAGAATGACTAATATATATGAGAAGGTTCCAAAATATTCAGATCCAACAGTAAATGCATTACTAAAGATACCACTTGTTACGATTCCTGTTGTAACTATACTTACTATTGACACTAGGGATACAAATAAGAGAAGTCCTCCAATTATATATTGAAATACTTTAAGAATTTTAAGTAATATTTTGTGTAATCTTTCCCAAATATGATTGTAATTTGTACTCATTCCAGGAGAGTGATTTTTAAAATTCTCTTTTATATTCTTGTACTCTTCTTTTACTTTTCTTTCAATATTCCTAGCTGTAACATTTTCTCCTCTTTGTTCTAGTTTCTCTGCTGTTGTTACTGCTTTGGGTATTATTATAGCACAAACAATGTATATTAAGATTGGAGATCCAACTCCAAAGATTGTTAATAATACTATTAAAAGTCTAATAGGTAGTACGGGCAAATTAAAATAAGCTGCCAAACCAGAAATAACCCCAGCGATAATAGCATTATCGCTATCCCTGTATAACTTACGATATTTCTTTCGTGTTTTCTTATTAATGCTTTCATCTTCTTCAGTTTCTTCGAAAATCTCTTCAGGTTTTCCTATTATTTCAATTACTTCATTTACTAATTGTTCTGTAATAACAGAGTTTCCACCTTGTAAACGATCATTAAACAATTCTGATATTCTTTGCTCGATGTCGTTTATTATGTCTTGAGTTTCTTCGTTATCTCCGTAATAAGCTTCTAGCTTATCAAGATAAGTGCTTAAGATTTTATATGCATCTCTGTCGATACTATAGTTAAATCCAGATATGTTTATGTTTATTGTTTCTTTCATGATTACAAATTTTTAAGTTTTTCAACTGCATTACTTAATTCATCCCATGCTGTGCCTAGCTCTGTTAGGAATTCTCGTCCAGCCTCGCTAAGTGTGTAGTACTTTCTTGGTGGACCTTGTAGCGACTCTTCCCATCTGTATGTCAAGTAATCTCCATTTTTGAGTCTTGTAAGAAGAGGATAAAGAGTACCTTCTACTACTATCATTTTCGATTCTTTCAATTCTGATATTATCTCTGAAGCGTAGGCGTCCCTTTTGCTCAGTATTAACAGAATGCAGTATTCAAGTATACCCTTTCGCATCTGCGGTACAATGTTTAATTTCTTTTTTTCCATACCGTTTAGTATTAATGTTGCATTACAAATGTATGTAAATTTTAGTACTATGCAAAACAAAGTAGTGTAAAAATACAAGTACTGTTTATGAAATGGTACTGTTAAACAATCTAGAATGCCCTTGTTTATTAGTGGTTTACCATTTTGAAAAAAAATAAAAATTTTTCTAATTTTTTTTAAAAGACACAATTTTGTACCTCATTATAGGGAATATAGGTACAAAAAAAGAGACTCTTCAGAATGAAAAGTCTCTTATATATATTATAATTGGTATATTATAATTCTTGAACAACTTTAATGTTATCCATACCACATTGAACAGCTTTCATGTTCATAGGTATTAATTTGTGGTGACGTTCTGGTAAAGATTTTCCTAAACCTTTTTCTACGTCTTCTAATGATAAGATAGGTTTAACTTTCATGAAAGCTCCTAAAATTATCATGTTGAAAGTTTTAGCATTACCTAATTCAGTAGCTAAAGCGTTACCTTCAATCTTGTAGATATTGATATCTTTTCTAGTTGGTTCTTTTGTGATTCCGTTTGGATCGTATACTAAAGTACCACCTACTTTGATTTGTTCTTCAAATTTGTCTAAAGATTGTTGGTTAAGTACTATTGCTGTATCAAATTTCTGTAAGATAGGAGAACTAATTCTCTCATCACTAATAATTACAGTTACGTTAGCAGTACCACCACGCATTTCTGGACCGTATGAAGGCATCCATGCTACTTCCTTGTCTTGCATAATTCCTGAGTAAGCAAGAATTTTTCCCATAGAAAGAACACCTTGACCACCGAAACCAGCAATAATTATTTCTTCTGTCATATCTTTTGTTTTATATGATATTTAATAATAACTTCTTCAGATTGACTATTCGTCTTTCATTGTACCTAGTGGGTACTCTTTGAAAGAATTGTCAACCATCCATTCGTTAGCCTTTTCTGGTGTTAATTTCCAACCTGAACTACAAGTACCAACGACTTCTACGAAAGAAGTACCTTTGTTTTGACCAGCATTCTCAAAAGCTTTTCTGATTGCTTTCTTAGTCTTACGTACAGATGCTGGAGTGTGTGCTGATTCTCTTGTTACATAACAAGTTCCTGGAAGTTGAGCTATTAGTTCAGTGATTTTCATATTGTAACCATTCAACTTAACATCTCTACCATAAGGAGTTGTTGCTGTAACTTGTCCAATCATTGTTGTTGGTGCCATTTGACCACCTGTCATACCATAGATTGCATTGTTGATGAAGATTACTACTATGTTCTCTCCACGGTTACATGCATGCATGATTTCTGCACAACCTATTGATGCTAAGTCACCGTCACCTTGATATGTAAATACATATTTCTCTGGGTGAAGACGGCTTACTGCTGTTGCTAAAGCTGGTGCTCTACCGTGTGCAGCTTCTTGCCAGTCAATATCAATATAGTTATAAGCTAATACTGAACATCCTACTGGTGATACTCCAATTGTATCTCCTTGAATGCCCATTTCTTCTATAACTTCAGCTACCAATTTATGAACTACCCCGTGAGTACATCCAGGACAGTAGTGCATTACATTGTCTGTAAGAAGAGAAGATTTTTTGTATACAATATTCTCCTCTTTTTGTATATCTTTTAATTCTTCAGTCATGGGATTAAGCCTTTATAATTAATGTTTCAAGAGCATCTGCTATTTCTTCAGGGCTGTGAATAATTCCACCAACGTGTCCGTAATGCTCAACTGGAATTGCTCCGTTTACTGCAAGACGTACATCGTCTACCATTTGACCCATACTTAATTCAACAGAAAGTACTCCTTTTAATTGAGGTACCATCTCTTTAATTTGTTTTGTTGGGAATGGATAAAGTGTGATTGGACGTAATAATCCAGCTTTAATTCCTCTTTCTCTACATATCTCAATAGCTTTTTGACAGATACGAGCTGAAGAACCGTAAGCAACAAACATATATTCAGCATCATCACAAGAGATTTTCTCGTAACGTACTTCATTTTCTTCCATTGCTTTGTATTTTCTTCCTAAGTGAAGATTGAATTCTTCTTGCTTATCTGAATCTAATTCTAATGATGTAGATACATTTTTGCTTCTGTTTGCTTTCTTACCTGTTGTTGCCCATGAACCTGAAATCTCTTCAATTTCTTCGTCTGTCCATCTAGCTTTATATGGTGATAAAGTTACCTTTTCCATCATTTGACCGATAACACCATCAGAAAGTATCATTGCTGGGTTTCTATATTTGAACGCTAATTCAAAAGATAGATCAACAAAGTCATTCATTTCTTGTACTGATGCTGGTGCCAATACGATTAAACGGTAATCTCCATGACCTCCACCTTTACATGTTTGATAATAATCAGATTGTGCAGGTTGAATTGTTCCTAAACCTGGTCCTCCTCTTACTACGTTTACTACAAGAGCTGGAATTTCAGCACCTGCTAGGTATGTGATTCCTTCTTGCATAAGGCTGACACCTGGTGATGATGATGATGTCATTACTTTTTTACCACAAGAAGCTCCTCCGTATACCATATTGATAGAAGCAACTTCACTTTCTGCTTGTAAAACAACCATTCCAGTTTCTTCCCATGGTTTACGAATCATAAGAGTTTCCATTACTTCGGATTGAGGGGTAATAGGATATCCGAAATATCCGTCACATCCGCAACGAATAGCAGCTTCGGCTATAACCTCATTTCCTTTCATTAATCTTACTTCTGCCATTTCTTTATAAATTTGAAGTGTTAATTTAATAAATTAAGCCTTAGCTCTATACACAGTTATACAACTGTCTGGGCAAACTAAAGCACAACTTGCACAGCCAATACAATCTTCAGGTTTTGCCATTGAAGCATAGTGGTATCCTTTACCATTAACTTCATGTGCCAACTGAATTACATCTTTCGGACATGCTACTGCGCAAAGTTCACATCCTTTACATTTTTCTACGTCTACGACGATAGATCCTCTAACTTTTGCCATAGCTTATTAGATTATGAATTATAAATAATATAACGGGATTTTATATTAATCCTAAACATTTTTGCGGTATAAAGTTACTAATTATTATAAGAATTCGTAATATCACTACTAATATGAAACCAATCTAAATAATTTACTCTCTTATTGTTAGCTTACTTAATTGGTTGTATATTACTCTATTGTAGTATTCAAATATATATGTCAAAATCATTTATTCATATATATATGTCTGTTTTATTTTCATATATTTTCTTCTTTCTCTCTAACTTGTTCTTTCTCAGTATTTTATTGTATATTTATATTTATTTAGGTATAATTCAAAATATTTGTATGAAACTATCTTTAAAAAATAAATGGTTGCTCGTAGGAGAGTATGAGAATTTGATTATTACTAGATCGTTCTGTTATGCAAGAGAATTTTTTATCGCTGCTTTGATTCTTTTTTTTGCTACAATCTTTAGGACTTATACTTATATGTCTCTACATGATTATATTCCTCTTGCTTTTATTTCTTTTTTTTGTTTTAGTTCTTTCCTTATTATAATAGTAGATTTTATTTGCGAAATTATTCGTGAGCATTCTGTTAATCTTCAATCTCTATTATTTCTTTCTACTGCACTTGCTATGCCATTCATCTTTTATTATATGAGTCTTCTCCCTACAATCTGATTTATAGATGTACAATCTTCGATTTTTATTCATCTATTATACATCCTTTGTCCATCCTTTCTCCATCCTAGATTGTAAAAACCATGGACAAACCATGGACAAAGGATGGACAATCATACTATTTGGTACGGCTTAAATATTTTGTTAGTTTGTTTAGTTTGAGGAAATTTTGTAAATTAACTACCCTTTTTGAGACTTATGTTGATTCAAAAATTGATAATTTTTAAAAATATGAATTATTAAAGAATTTATTCTCGGAAAAATTCGAAAGCATCTGACAATTAGCATATTTAATCGAAAAAAAAGTAAAAAAATGTTTGTTTGTGAATTATAAATCATATATTTGCAAGCCGAAAATTATGTAATTGTAATTAATTAAAAAGTAATTGTATGCCTACTATTCAACAGTTAGTAAGGAAAGGAAGAACTAATAAAGTGGAGAAAAGTAAATCTCCAGCATTAGATGCTTGTCCTCAAAGAAGAGGTGTTTGTGTACGTGTTTACACTACTACACCAAAGAAACCTAACTCGGCTATGAGAAAGGTAGCAAGGGTAAGACTTACAAATGGTAAAGAAGTTAATGCTTATATACCAGGAGAAGGTCATAACTTGCAAGAACACTCAATTGTTCTTATTCGTGGTGGTAGAGTAAAAGACCTACCAGGTGTAAGATATCACTTAGTGAGAGGAGCTTTAGATTCTTCAGGAGTTGATGGACGTACTCAAAGACGTTCTAAGTATGGTACTAAGAGACCTAAGAAAAAATAATTAGGAATTTAGTACAGAGTTGAGTAATTAACTGGAGTTTAAGTTTATGTGCTGTTTCAAGTGGTTGAGTAAATAATCGTGAGATTGTTGAAGACTTAAAAAATTTGGCAGCTAATAACGAATAGCTCGTAAACAAAAAGACAAGATGAGAAAATCAAAACCAAAAAAGAGAATCTTGCTTCCAGATCCAAAATTTGGGGATCAATTAGTAACAAGATTCGTTAACGACCTAATGGTCGATGGTAAAAAGACTCTTGCTTTCAAAATCTTCTATGATGCATTGGAGATTGTTGACGAAAAGTTAGCTAAGAAAGAAGAAAAGAGCCCATTAGAAATATGGAAAAAAGCGTTAGAAAACATCACTCCTTCTGTAGAGGTTAAATCTAGAAGAGTTGGTGGTGCTACATTCCAAGTTCCTATGGAAATTAGACCATCAAGAAAAATGTCTATCGCTATTAAGAATTTGATTCTTTATTCTCGTAAAAGATCAGGTCGTTCTATGGCAGAAAAATTATCTGCTGAGATTATGGCTGCTTTTAAAGAAGAAGGTGGAGCATTCAAGAAAAAAGAAGATACTCACAAAATGGCTGAAGCTAATAGAGCTTTCGCTCATTTCAGATTTTAATAGGAGAGTACAGAAATGGCAAAAAGAGATTTACATTTAACTCGTAACGTAGGTATCATGGCTCATATCGATGCCGGAAAAACTACTACTACTGAGAGAATACTTTTTTATACAGGAGTAAATCATAAAATTGGTGAAACTCACGACGGTTCAGCTACAATGGACTGGATGGAGCAAGAGCAAGAAAGAGGTATTACTATTACTTCTGCCGCTACTACTTGTTTCTGGAATAGAAATGATCATAAATATAAAATGAACATTATTGATACTCCAGGACACGTTGACTTTACTGTTGAGGTAGAACGTTCATTGAAAGTATTAGACGGTGCTGTTGCATTATTCTGTGCTGTTGGTGGTGTTGAAGCTCAATCTGAGACTGTGTGGAGACAAGCTGACAAATATAATGTTCCAAGAATGGGATTCGTTAATAAAATGGACCGTTCTGGAGCTGACTTTTATAAAGCTGTTCGTGAAGTTAAAGAAAAATTGGGTGCTAACCCAGTTCCATTGCAACTTCCTATTGGTGCAGAGGATACTTTTGAGGGTGTAATTGACCTATTGAAAATGAAAGCTGTTGTTTGGACAGATGATAGTACTTTAGGTTCAACTTATGAATACCATGATATTCCTGAGAATATGGTGGCTGAAGCTCAAGAGTGGAGAGAAAAAATGATTGAAGCTGCTGCTGTAAGCGACGAGGCTTTAATGGAGAAATTTTTCGAAGATCCAGACGCAATTACTGAAGAAGAATTAAAAGTAGCTATACGTAAAGCTACTATCGATATAGAAATCATTCCTATTATGTGTGGTTCTGCATTTAAAAACAAGGGTGTTCAAACTCTTTTAGATGCAATGATCGATTACTTGCCATCACCTCTTGACTTAGATGATATCGAAGGTCATGAGCCAAATGATGAATCAACTACTATTATGGTGAAACCAGATGCAGAAGAGCCATTAGTAGCATTAGCATTTAAAATCGCAACAGACCCATTCGTAGGACGTTTATGTTTTACTAGAGTTTATTCTGGTAAAATCGAAGCAGGTTCGTATGTTTATAATGCAAGAACTGGTAAAAAAGAGAGAATCTCTCGTTTATTCCAAATGCATTCTAATAAACAACAACCAAAAGAAGTTATTGAAGCAGGTGATATCTGTGCTTGTGTTGGTTTTAAAGACATTAGAACAGGTGATACTTTATGTGACGTTAAAAGACACGTACAACTTGAGTCAATGACATTCCCAGATCCAGTGATTAAAGTTGCTGTTGAGCCTCTAACTCAAAAAGATACTGAAAAGATGGGTGTTGCTTTAGGTAAATTAGCTGAAGAAGATCCAACATTTACAGTTCATACTGACGAGGATTCAGGTCAAACAGTTATCGGTGGTATGGGTGAGCTTCACTTAGATATTATCGTTGACAGAATGAGAAGAGAGTTCAAGGTTGAATGTAACCAAGGTGCTCCAATGGTAACTTATAAAGAGGCCATTACTCAGGAAGTTACTCATAGAGAAGTATTTAAGAAACAATCTGGTGGTCGTGGTAAATTCGCTGACATTCAGTTCCGTATTGGACCTGTTGATGAAGATTTCGAAGGTACTGGACTTCAATTTGTTGATGAGATTAAAGGAGGAAATATTCCTAAAGAATTCATTCCTTCTGTTCAAAAAGGATTCGAAGCCGCATTGGATAACGGTGTGTTAGCAGGATACGGTGTAGATTCTATTAAAGTTGTATTATTCGATGGATCTTTCCACCCAGTGGATTCTGATCAGTTATCTTTCGAGATGGCTGCTAAGATGGGATTCAAAGCTTCTTGTGCTAAGGCAAACCCAGTATTGCTTGAGCCTATTATGAAACTGGAAGTCGTTACTCCAGAAGAATTTATGGGTGATATTATTGGTGACCTTAATAGAAGAAGAGGACAGGTAGAAAATATGGATTCAAGAGCAGGGGCACGTGTCATCACTGCATTTGTACCACTATCTGAACAATTTGGATATGTTACAGTTTTAAGAACTCTATCATCAGGTCGTGCAACATCTTCTATGGAATTCGAAAGATATAGCGAAGTTCCTAAAGGTATTGCAAAAGAGGTTATAGAGAAAGCGAACGGAAGAGTAGAATTAATATAATAATAAGTATTTTATCATGAGCCAAAAGATTAGAATCAAACTTAAATCTTACGATCACAACTTGGTTGATAATTCAGCTGAGAAGATTGTTAAGACAGTAAAGGCTACTGGTGCAGTTGTAAGTGGTCCAATTCCACTACCAACAAATAAAAGAATCTTCACTGTAAACCGTTCTACTTTCGTTAATAAGAAAAGTAGAGAGCAGTTTCAGTTATCTTCTTTTAAAAGATTAATCGATATTTATAGCTCTTCAGCTAATACAATCGATGCTCTTATGAAGTTGGAATTGCCAAGTGGTGTTGAAGTAGAAATCAAAGTTTGATAGGCGGCGAATTAAAGATGTCGCGTTAGTAATTTAACAAATTAAAGAAAAGAAAATGCCAGGTTTAATTGGAAAAAAAATCGGAATGACTTCCGTATTCAGTGCCGAGGGAAAAAGCTGTCCATGCACTGTTATTGAAGCTGGACCATGTTACGTTTCTCAAATCAAAACGATTGAGAATGACGGATATGAAGCGGTTCAATTAGGGTATGCTGACAAAAAAGAAAAGCGTACTACTATGCCTCTTCAAGGTCACTTCAAAAAGGCAGGTATTGCTCCTAAAAAGAAATTAGTTGAATTTTCTGATTTCGAGCAAGAATTAGAATTAGGTTCTGAAATCAATGTAGAGCTATTTAACGATGCTCTATTCGTTGATGTAACAGGTATCTCTAAAGGTAAAGGTTTCCAAGGTGTTGTAAAACGTCATGGATTCGGTGGAGTTGGTCAAGCAACACACGGACAACATAACAGATTAAGAGCCCCAGGTTCTATCGGTGCTTGTTCTACACCATCTAGAGTATTCAAAGGTATGAGAATGGCAGGTCAGACTGGTAACAAGACTGCTACTGTTCAAAACTTACAAGTACTTAAAGTAATACCTGAGAACAATTTATTATTAGTTAAAGGTTCTGTTCCAGGAGCTAAAGGTTCATACTTAATTATAGAGAAATAATGGAATTAAGTGTATATAATATTGCCGGACAAGAAACAGGTAGAAAAGTAGCGCTTAACGAGGCTATATTCGGAGTAGAGCCAAACGAGCATGCAATCTATCTAGATGTGAAACAATACTTGGCTAACCAACGTCAAGGTACTCACAAGTCTAAAGAGAGAGGCGAAATTTCAGGAAGTACTGCTAAACTTAAGAAACAAAAAGGAACTGGTACTGCAAGAAGTGGTAGTATCAAATCTCCAGTGTTTAGAGGAGGAGGTCGTGTATTCGGACCAAGACCAAGAAACTACGGTTTCAAATTAAACAAAAAACTTAAGCAATTAGCAAGAAAATCAGCGTTAGCAATTAAAGCATCTAACAACAAAATTTCTATTGTTGAGGACTTTAATTTAGAAGCTCCAAAGACTAAACAAATAGTTGAAATCTTTAACAACATGAAAGTTGAAGAAAGAAGAGTATTGATAGTTTTAAACGAGGCTAACGAGAACGTTGTATTATCATCAAGAAACCTTAAGAATGTTGATGTTGTAGAAGTTAAAGATTTATCTACTTATGCAATTATGAAAGCAAGTTCAGTTATGTTCTTCGAAACTTCTGTTCAAGGTTTAGATGAAATGTTCAAACTAAATTAATTTTTGAAAGATGGAAATAGTTTTGAAGCCTATAGTAACTGAGAAAATGACTGAGCTTGGCGAGAAATTAAATCGTTTTGGTTTTGTTGTTTCGAAAGATGCTAACAAGTTAGAGATAAAGAAAGCAATCGAAGAAATGTATGATGTTACTGTTTTAGCAGTTAACACTATGAACTACCAAGGTACTGCTAAGTCGAGATATACTAAAGCTGGTATGGTAAACGGTAGAACTAATTCATATAAGAAAGCGATTGTAACACTACAAGATGGTGATAGTATTGATTTTTTTAGCAATATTTAATTAAAATGGCTGTAAAGAAATTAAAACCTGTAACTCCTGGTCAAAGACACGTAGTAAGAAATGTGTTAGATCAGTTGACTACAGACAAACCTGAGAAATCATTGTTGAGACCATTATCAAAAACTGGTGGTAGAAATAACACTGGTAAGATGACAATGAGATATATAGGTGGTGGTCATAAGAAGAGATATAGACTTATCGACTTCAAAAGAGAGAAAGATAATGTGCCTGCACGAGTAACAACTATCGAGTACGATCCAAATCGTACTGCATTAATCGCATTACTTGTTTATGCTGATGGTGCTAAGCGTTATATTCTTGCTCCTAACGGACTAGAAGTTAACCAAGTTGTTATGAGTGGAGCAGAAGTAGCTCCTGAAATTGGTAACGCTCTTCCTCTTGCTAACATCCCATTGGGAACTATAGTACATAATATTGAGTTACGTCCAGAACAAGGTGGTGTTATCGCTCGTTCTGCTGGTGCTTATGCTCAATTAGTGTCAAGAGATGGTAAGTACGCATACATTAAGTTACCTTCTGGTGAGGTAAGAATGATTCTTGCAACATGTAAAGCTACAATTGGTACTGTATCTAATTCAGACCACGCGTTAGCTAGAGATGGTAAAGCAGGTCGTTCAAGATGGAAAGGTAGAAGACCTAGAGTACGTGGTGTTGTTATGAACCCAGTAGATCACCCTATGGGTGGTGGTGAGGGTAAAAACTCAGGAGGTCACCCAAGATCTAGAACTGGTGTCTTAGCTAAAGGTTATAAGACACGTGCGCCTAAGAAAGCGTCTAATAAGTACATTGTAGAAAGAAGGAAAAAATAACTTAATAGTTAAAGTATGAGTCGTTCATTAAAAAAAGGCCCTTTTATTGACTTCAATTTGGACAAAAAGGTATCGGCTATGAATGAAAGCCCTAAGAAAAGTGTTATTAAAACATGGGCAAGAAGTTCAATGATATCGCCAGATTTTGTAGGTCACACTATTGCTGTACACAATGGTAATAAATTCATTCCTGTTTATGTTACAGAAAATATGGTGGGACATAAGTTAGGTGAATTTGCACCAACACGTACATTTAGAGGTCACGCCGATAAAAAGAAAAAGAAATAAGGTGACACTTAGTTATACAACTATAGTAAAGAAATAGTAAAATGGGTGCAAGAAAAAAAATAAAAGCAGATAAATATAAAGAGGATAAAAAGCAAATAGCTTTCGCTAGATTGTGTAATTGTCCTACTTCTCCTCGAAAAATGAGGCTAATAGCTGATATGGTACGAGGAATGGAGGCTACTAAAGCTTTGGACGTTTTAAGATTTAGTCCACAAGCAGCATCAAATTATATGGAAAAATTATTGCTTTCAGCAATAGCTAACTGGCAAGTGAAAAACGAGGGAGCTAGAATGGAAGACAATGGTTTATTCATCAAAGAGGTGTATGTTGATTCAGCGCGTGTCTTAAAAAGATTAAGACCAGCTCCACAAGGTAGAGCGCATAGAATCCGTAAAAGATCAAATCATGTAACATTAACCTTAGGTAGTTCATCTATCGAAGATAATAATACAAAAGCATAAGCATATGGGACAAAAGGTAAATCCTATAGGAAACAGATTAGGAATCGTCAGAGGTTGGGATTCTAACTGGTTTGGAGGTAATGATTACGGTGATAAGCTTGTAGAAGACTATAAAATCAGAAAGTATCTTAACGTACGTTTAGCTAAGGCAAGTGTATCAAGAATTATCATCGAAAGAACTTTAAAACTAATTACTATAACAATTAGTACATCACGTCCAGGTATCATCATTGGAAAAGGTGGTTCTGAAGTTGATAAACTTAAGGAAGAGTTAAAGAAAATTACAGATAAGGAAGTTCAAATTAATATATTTGAAATTAAACGTCCAGAATTAGATGCAGTAATCGTTGCTAAGAATATTGCTAGACAAATTGAAGGTCGTGTTGCTTATCGTAGAGCTGTTAAAATGGCTATCGCTTCTACTATGAGAATGGGTGCTGAGGGTATCAAAATCCAAGTATCAGGACGTTTGAATGGAGCAGAAATGGCTAGATCTGAAATGATGAAAGAAGGAAGAACTCCTCTTCATACATTAAGAGCAGACATTGACTACTGTCATACTGAAGCATTAACTATCTACGGACAGTTGGGTGTTAAAGTATGGATTTGTAAAGGTGAGGTTTATGGAAAACGCGATTTAGCGCCTAATTTCAAAGAAGAGAAAAGAGGAGGTTCAAAACGCGGTTCTAGAAGAAGAAAAAAGTAGTCTTTAAAAATTAAACTTAAGAACAATGTTACAACCAAAGAGAACAAAGTTTAGAAGATCACAAAAAGGAAGAATGAAAGGTAACGCGCAACGCGGAAACCAATTAGCTTTCGGATCTTTCGGAATAAAGGCGCTTGAAACAAAATGGATAACAGGACGTCAAATAGAGGCTGCTCGTGTGGCAGTTACTAGATATATGCAAAGACAAGGTCAAATCTGGATTAGAGTTTTCCCAGATAAACCTATTACTAAGAAGCCTGCAGAGGTACGTATGGGTAAAGGTAAGGGTTCTCCAGAGGGCTTTGTTGCACCAGTAACACCAGGACGTATACTTTTTGAAGCAGAGGGTGTACCTTACGAAGTAGCTAAAGAAGCTTTACGTTTGGCTGCTCAGAAGCTTCCAGTTACAACAAAGTTTGTGGTAAGACGTGATTATGTTGAAAATTCAAACATGTAATTTATGAAAACTTCGGAAATTAAAGAGTTAACCACTAATGAGTTAATTGAGAGAGTTGAGACTGCAAAAGCAGATTTAACTCGTATGAAAATGAATCATACGGTTTCTCCAATGGAAAACCCTATGGCAATAAGAGCTTTAAGAAGAGATATCTCAAGAATGTTAACTCTATTGCGTCAGAGACAATTAACTGAAAAGTAGTAGATCCATGGAAAACAAAAGAAATTTAAGAAAAGAGCGTATTGGTGTTGTTGTTAGTGACAAGATGGAAAAAACAGTTACTGTTGCTGTCCACTACAAAGAGAAGCACCCTATTTATGGTAAATTTGTTAAGAAAACAAAGAAATACGCTGCTCATGATGAGACAAATGATTGTAACATCGGAGATACAGTTAAGATAATGGAGACTCGTCCATTGAGTAAAAATAAACGCTGGAGATTAGTCGAAATCCTAGAAAGAGCTAAGTAATATGATACAACAAGAAAGTAGACTGGCTGTTGCAGACAATAGTGGCGCTAAAGAGGTGCTATGTATTCGTGTTTTAGGAGGTACTCGTAAAAGATATGCTTCTATAGGAGACAAAATCGTAGTTTCTGTCAAAAGTGCATTGCCTGGCAGTGAAATGAAAAAAGGTACAGTTACTAAAGCAGTTATTGTACGTACTAAAAAGGAGATCAGACGTCCAGACGGTTCTTATATCCGTTTTGACGATAATGCATGTGTACTATTAAACGGTACAGGTGAAATGCGTGGTACACGTATCTTTGGCCCTGTAGCTAGAGAGGTACGTGAAAACTTTACAAAAATTGTATCTCTGGCTCCAGAGGTATTGTAATATTTAAAATTACAACGAGATGAAAAAAATGCACATAAAGAAAGGCGATAAGGTTATCGTTAATTGTGGAAAAGATAAATCAAAAACTGGTGAAGTTATTGAGATTCTTGCTGCAAAAGATAGAGCTATCGTTAAAGGCCTTAATCTTGTGAAAAAGCATACAAAACCAAATGCAGCTAACCCTCAAGGAGGTATTGTGGAGACTGAAGCTCCTATACATATCTCAAACTTGAACTTGGTTGATCCAAAGTCGGGTGAAGCAACAAGAATAGGTCGTAAGCGTGATGAGAACAATAATTTAGTAAGATACTCAAAGAAATCAGGAGAGGAGATTAAATAATGAGCTATATACCTACATATAAGACTAAGTATCTTGAAGAAATAGTACCAGCTTTAATGACTGAGTTCGGTTATAAATCTTCAATGCAAGTGCCTAGATTAGAGAAAATCGTTATTAATCAAGGTATCGGTCAAGCTATTGCTGATAAAAAGATTGCTGAATTCTCTCTTAATGAGTTGACAAGAATCTCTGGACAAAAAGCTGTTCAGTGTAAATCAACTAAAGACGTATCAAATTTCAAATTACGTAAAGGAATGGTAATTGGTTCTACAGTTACTTTGCGTAAGACAAATATGTATGACTTCCTTGAGAGATTAATTGCAGCTTCTTTACCACGTATTCGTGACTTTAAAGGAGTAAGCTCTAAACTTGATGGTAGAGGAAACTACACATTAGGTTTAGAAGAGCAAATCATATTCCCAGAGATTGTACTTGATGAAGTACATAAAATTATGGGTATGAATATCACATTTGTGACTTCAGCTGAAACAGATGAAGAAGGTTTCGCTCTTCTTAAACATTTTGGAATACCGTTTAAAAAATAAAAAAGAGTAAAAGATGGCAAAAGAATCAATGAAGGCCCGTGAAGTTAAGCGTGCAAAATTGGTAGAAAAGTACGCTGCTAAACGAGCAAAGCTAAAAGCAGAAGGCGATTTCGCTGGCTTAGCTAAATTGCCTCGTAACTCATCTCCAGTTAGATTACACAATAGATGTAAACTAACTGGTAGACCAAGAGGTTACATGAGACAATTTGGTATCAGTAGAATATGTTTTAGAGAAATGGCTTCTGATGGTCTTATCCCAGGAGTTAAGAAAGCAAGTTGGTAACATTAAAAAGAATTAGGAAATGACAGATCCAATAGCAGATTACCTAACACGCTTGAGAAACGCTATTCAAGCTGGGCATAAGGTAGTAGAGATTCCAGGCTCTAACATCAAAAGAGAGATGACTAAGATCCTTAAAGAAAAAGGATACATTTTAAACTATAAGTTTGAAGATACTAACTATCAAGGTGTAATTAAGATTGCTCTTAAATACAACCATAAGACAGGAGCATCAGCAATCAAACATCTTAAGAGAGTAAGTAAACCAGGTTTACGTCAATATACTGACGTTGAAACTATGCCACGTGTATTAAACGGACTTGGTGTTGCTATTATCTCAACTTCTTTAGGTTTAATGACTGATAAAGAAGCTAGACAAAGAAATGTTGGTGGTGAAGTATTGTGTTACATTTATTAATCTAGGAGGAAAAAATTATGTCACGAATTGGAAAATTACCAATAGCGATACCTGCTGGTGTTAATGTAACAGTTTCAGCTGACAATGTTGTAGCAGTTAAAGGACCAAAAGGAGAATTATCGCAAGAGATAGATTCATCAATTAAAGTAGCAGTTGAAGAAGGACAAGTTGTTTTAACTCGTCCATCAGACTCTAAACCTCACAAATCTATGCACGGTTTATATCGTTCATTGATTAACAATATGGTTATCGGAGTTTCAGAAGGCTACGAAATAAAACAAGAATTAGTTGGTGTTGGATATAGAGCTACTAATCAAGGACAAATCCTTGAATTAATACTTGGTTATTCACACCCAATCTATTTTGAACTTCCTAAAGAAGTAAAAGTAGAGGCAGTTACAGACAAAAGAGCTAACCCTATCATTACTTTAACTAGTTGTGATAAGCAGTTAATTGGTCAAGTAGCAGCTAAGATCAGATCATTCAGAAAACCTGAACCATATAAAGGTAAAGGTATTAAGTTTGTTGGAGAGCAGCTTAGAAGAAAAGCTGGTAAATCTGCAAATTCGTAATCGATAAATTGATTTAATATGGCTTTATCTAAATTAGACAGACGAATAAGAATAAAGAGAAGGGTACGTAAAATAGTATCTGGTACAGCAGAAAGACCACGTTTAAGTGTGTATAGATCTAACAGACAAATTTCTGTACAGGTAATTGATGACGTAGCTGGAAAAACATTAGTTTCTGCATCTTCACTTTGCAAAGAGTTAGAAGGTAAAAAAGTAACTAAGACTGAGCAAGCTCAATGTGTTGGAAAAGCAATTGCTGAAAAAGCAAAAGCAGCTGGCATAGAAGCTGTAGTATTTGATAGAAATGGTTATTTATATCACGGTCGTGTGAAAGCGTTAGCAGAATCTGCACGTGAGGCAGGACTTAAATTTTAAAAGCTATGGCAGAAGTAAGAAAAGTTAAGAATACAACTGATTTAGACTTAAAAGATAGATTAGTTGCAATTAATAGAGTAACAAAGGTAACTAAAGGTGGTAGAACATTTAGTTTTTCTGCTATAGTAGTTGTAGGTGACGAAAATGGTATTGTAGGTTGGGGACTTGGTAAAGCAAACGAAGTAACTACTGCAATTTCTAAAGGAGTTGATGCAGCTAAGAAGAATTTAGTTCAAGTACCAATTTTAAAAGGAACTATCCCTCATGAGCAATTAGCTCGTTTCGGTGGTGCTGAGGTATTTATTAAACCAGCTTCTGAAGGTACCGGAGTTGTTGCAGGTGGTGCGATGCGTGCAGTCCTAGAGAGTGTAGGTGTAACAGACGTACTTGCAAAATCAAAAGGTTCATCTAACCCACATAACCTTGTAAAAGCTACAATTAAAGCGTTAACAGAATTACGTGACGCATATACAGTAGCTGCACATCGTGGTGTTAGTCTTGACAAAGTGTTTAACGGATAAGACAGAGAAAGATGGCTAAGATTAAAATTACTCAGGTAAAAAGTAAAATTAGATGTTCTGCTAATCAAAAGAAGACTATTGCAGCTTTAGGATTACGCAAGATGCATCAAACAGTAGAGCACGAAGCTACACCTCAAATTTTAGGTATGGTGGAAGTTGTTAAGCATTTAGTATCTACTGAGGAAGTAAAGTAGTTTAATTATTTAAACAATAAGATATGGATTTAAATAACTTACAACCAGCTACTGGCTCAACTCACCACGACAAACGTATTGGTAGAGGACAAGGTTCTGGTTTTGGAGGTACTTCAACTAGAGGACACAAAGGTGCGAAGTCTAGATCTGGATATTCTAAGAAGATCGGTTTTGAGGGAGGTCAAATGCCACTTCAAAGACGAGTACCTAAGTTCGGTTTTAAAAATATTAATAGAAAAGAATACAAGGCTATTAACGTAGGAATGTTACAAGCGTTAGCTGAAAGAGATAATCTTGAAGTTATCACTCCAGAAACATTAGTTAATGCTGGTCTTGCATCAAAAAAATCTTTAATCAAGATTTTAGGTGATGGAAAATTAAGTGCAAAATTAGAAGTTTCTGCTCATGGTTTTTCAGCATCAGCTAAAAAAGCGATCGAAGAGGCACAAGGTAAAGTTGTAATCTTGTAATTTTGATGATATTTACAATTCATTTTATAGTTGTTTTCCATAAATATTTATTATTTTTGGAAGGCAACTATTAATGGATTACAAATAAACGATAATATCTTATGAAATTAGTCGACACATTAAAAAACATCTGGACAATAAAGGACCTAAAAGAGAGAATTCTCTTGACTTTAGGTTTGGTATTGGTTTACAGATTTGGAATTGAGATCGTATTGCCAGGTGTAGACCCAGCGCAATTACAAGGTTTAGAACATCAGACAAAAGATGGACTATTAGGTTTGTTAGATATGTTTTCTGGAGGTGCATTCTCCAAAGCATCTATCTTTGCATTGGGAATTATGCCCTATATCTCTGCTTCAATTGTTATTCAATTGTTAGGGATGGCGGTACCATACTTTCAAAAACTACAACGCGAAGGCGAGAGTGGTCATAGAAAGATAAACCAAATCACTAGATACTTAACTGTTGTTATACTTATTTTACAAGGTTACGCTTATTTAACAAATCTTCATGTTCAATTACCAGAGCAAGCTTTCGTACTAACTGGTTTTTATTTCACATTTTCATCTATAGCTATTTTAACAGCAGGTTCAATGTTTGTTATGTGGTTAGGTGAAAGAATTACTGATAAAGGTATTGGTAATGGTATTTCAATCATCATTATGATTGGTATTATCGCAAGACTTCCTTTCTCGTTCTTCGCTGAAATTTCTTCTAAAGTAAGTACTGGATCAGGTGGTGGTTTCATGGCCTTGATCTTAGAGCTAATTATTTTATTCTTAGTATTCGCAGGTACAATTTTATTAGTACAAGGTACTCGTAAAGTGCCAGTACAGTACGCTAAGCGAATAGTAGGTAATAAACAATACGGAGGTGTAAGACAATATATACCTTTAAAAATTAATGCAGCTGGGGTAATGCCAATCATCTTTGCGCAAGCAATTATGTTTGTTCCTATGGCATTTATGAACTTTGCATCATCAGAAGAAATGACTGGAATTATGGCAGCATTGTCGAACTACCAAGGATTTTGGTATAATTTCATATTCTTTTTGATGATTGTTTTATTTACATACATCTATACTGCTATTACAGTTAATCCAACTCAAATGGCAGAAGACATGAAGAAAAATGGTGGTTTTATACCAGGTGTTAAACCAGGTAAAAAGACTAGAGATTTTCTTGATGCAGTTATGTCGAGAATAACATTGCCAGGTTCTATATTCTTAGGAATTGTAGCTATATTACCAGCATTTGCTATGATAGCAGGAGTAAATAATCAATTTGCACATTTTTACGGTGGTACATCTTTACTTATTTTAGTAGGTGTAGTATTGGATACATTGCAACAAATTGAGTCGCATTTATTAATGAGTCATTACGACGGATTAATGAAATCTGGAAGAATTAAAGGTAAAACTCCAGGCGGACCTGCTGCATATTAAAAAAAAATTGTTTTCTTTGCAGAATGATTTATTTAAAAACATCGGAAGAGATAGAGTTACTTCGTGAAAGTAACATGCTTGTAGGCAAAACATTGGGTGAGTTAGCCAAGGTTATAGCACCAGGAGTTACCACCCTTCAACTAGATAAGTTGGCGGATGAATTCATTAGAGATAATGGAGGAGTACCAGGATTTTTGGGTTACGGAGGTTTCCCAAATTCTGTGTGTATATCAGTTAACGAACAAGTGGTACATGGAATTCCATCTAACTACGCTCTTGAAGAAGGAGATGTAGTAAGTATTGATTGTGGTGTATATAAAAACAAGTATCATGGAGATAGTTGTTATACATTTGCAGTTGGTGAGATAGATCCTGAAGTACAGAGATTATTGGATGTTACAAAAGAAAGTCTATACAAAGGTATAGAGCAAGCCGTAGAAGGCAAGCGAATTGGAGATATAGGTTATGCTGTTCAAGAGCATGCTGAGTCTGCAGGATATACTGTTGTTCGTGAACTTGTTGGTCATGGAGTAGGTAGAGACTTGCATGAAGATCCTCAAGTACCTAATTATGGAAGACGAGGACATGGTCCGAAGTTAAAATCAGGAATGGTTATAGCTATAGAACCAATGATAAATCTAGGAAAACGAAATGTTGTACAACTAGCAGATGGTTGGACAATATGTACTAGAGATAATAAACCTTCAGCACATTTTGAGCATACAATAGCCGTAGGCAAGGGTGATGCCGACATATTATCAAGTTTTAAATTTGTTGAAGAAGTACTAAAAAATAAATAAAAGATGGCAAAGCAACCTTCAATAGAACAAGATGGTGTAATAATTGAGGCATTGTCGAATGCGATGTTTCGAGTAGAATTAGAAAATGGTCATATATTGACAGCTCATATTTCAGGTAAAATGCGTATGCATTATATTAAGATCTTACCTGGAGATAAAGTAAAAGTAGAGATGTCTCCTTATGATCTAACAAAAGGAAGAATAACATTTAGATACAAGAATTAATATTTAGAAAAAATGAAGGTAAGAGCATCTGTTAAAAAGCGTACTGCCGATTGTAAAATTGTCAGACGTAAAGGACGTCTTTACGTTATAAACAAAAAGAATCCTAGGTATAAACAACGTCAAGGTTAATCCCTTCGTTAGGTAGAAAGGATAAATTAAGTAACGAAAATTAAATAGTTTAAATTTATGGCTAGAATCGTTGGAGTTGATTTACCCTCAAATAAAAGAGGAGAAATCGCACTTACTTATATTTACGGTATAGGTAGAAGCAGTGCCAGAGACATCTTAAAAGAGGCTGGCATCGATTATGATGTAAAAGTAAAAGACTGGTCAGATGAGCAATTAACAACTGTTAGAGAGCTTATCAATGGTGGTCAAATGAAAGTAGAAGGTGAATTAAGAAGTATCGTTCAAATGAACATTAAGCGATTAATGGATATTGGATGTTATAGAGGAATTCGTCACCGTAATGGTCTTCCTGTGAGAGGTCAGCATACTAAGAACAATGCTAGAACAAGAAAAGGGAAGAAGAAAACTGTTGCAAATAAAAAGAAGTAGGTAAATAATTGAGATTTAAGTTATGGCAAAGAAATCAACTTCAAATAGAAAACGGGTAGTAAAAGTAGAGCCTGTTGGACAAGCACATATTAGTTCTTCTTTCAACAACATCATTATCTCGTTGACAAACAATAGTGGTCAAGTAATATCTTGGTCGTCAGCAGGTAAGATGGGTTTTAGAGGATCTAAGAAAAACACTCCTTATGCAGCTCAAACAGCAGCAGAGGATTGCGCAAAAGTAGCTTATGACCTTGGATTAAGAAAGGTTAAAGTATTCGTAAAAGGTCCAGGAAATGGACGTGAGTCAGCAATCAGATCTCTTCATGCTTCTGGAATTGAAGTATCAGAGATTGTAGATGTTACACCACTACCACATAATGGATGTCGTCCTCCTAAAAAACGTAGAGTATAATTACTCTTTATAGTTTTAAATAGGAATCAACGCATTCAATGTATTTAAAAAAAAGCGTTTTACGAAATTAAAAGAAAAAAGAAATGGCTAGATATACTGGACCAAAATCAAGAATAGCAAGAAAATTCGGAGAGGCTATCTACGGACCTGATAAAGCATTTGAGCGTAAGAATTACTTACCAGGTCAGCACGGAAATTCTCGTCGAAGAAAGAAAGTATCTGAATATGGTACACAATTGCTAGAAAAGCAAAAAGCAAAATATACTTACGGAGTATTAGAAAAACAATTCCGTAGATTATTCTCAAAAGCTGCAAGTAGTAAAGGTATTACTGGTGAGGTATTACTTCAATTACTAGAATGTAGACTTGACAATGTAGTATTTAGATTAGGATTAGCAGCTTCAAGAGCTGGAGCAAGACAATTAGTAAGTCACAAGCACATTACTGTAAATGGTGTTCACTGTAACATTCCATCTTTACACGTACGTCCAGGTGATATAATTGCTGTGCGTGAAAAATCTAAATCATTAGAAGTGATAAACAGTGCATTAAGCACACAACGATATACTCAATCATCTTGGTTAGAGTGGGATCAGGCTTCAATGAGTGGAAAATTTCTTAATGTTCCTGAAAGAAGTGAAATTCCTGAAAATATCAAAGAACAGTTAATCGTAGAACTTTACTCTAAGTAATAAATAAAATTTATATGGCAATATTAGCATTCCAGAAACCAGACAAAGTCATAATGCTTGACTCTGATAGCAAGGTAGGACATTTTGAGTTCAGACCTTTGGAGCCAGGTTATGGAGTTACAATAGGTAACGCTCTTAGACGTATACTATTATCTTCATTAGAAGGATTTGCAATCACTGCGATTAAGATCGAAGGTGTAGATCATGAATTCGCTACAATTCCTGGTGTAATGGAGGATGTAACAGAAATCATCTTAAAATTAAAACAGGTTAGATTTAAGCAAAAAGTTGAAGAAGTAGAGTCGGAAAAAATCTCTTTGGAGATTTCTGGTCAGGGATCATTTACTGCTGGTGACATTACATCTTCTTTAACTGGATTCGAGATTCTAAATCCAGAACTAGAGATATGTACAATGGATCCTTCTACAACTCTAAAGATAGAGTTATATGTAAATAAGGGTAGAGGATATGTGCCATCAACAGAAAATATGCCAGTAGATTCAGAAATTGGTCTAATTCCAATCGATTCTATCTACACTCCAATTAAGAATGTAAAGTATTCTGTTGAAAACTATAGAGTAGAGCAGAAAACTGACTACGAGAAACTATTAATCGAAATTAAGACTGACGGATCAATTCATCCAAAAGATGCACTAAAAGAATCTGCTAAGATTTTGATTCACCATTTTATGTTATTCTCTGACGAAAAGATTACTCTTGATAATGAGGATAAATTTGGTAATGAGGAGTTTGATGAAGAAGTTCTTCACATGCGTCAACTACTTAAAACTAAGTTAGTGGACATGGACTTATCTGTAAGAGCATTAAACTGCTTAAAAGCAGCTGATGTTGAAACTCTTGGTAAGTTATGTGAATTCAATAAAAATGATTTATTGAAATTTAGAAACTTTGGTAAGAAATCTTTAACTGAGTTAGAAGCTCTATTGGATGCCAACAATCTTACTTTTGGAATGGATATTTCAAAATATAAATTAGACAAGGAATAAGAAGATGAGACACAGAAAGAAATTTAATCATTTAGGAAGAAAAAGTGCTCATAGAAAAGCTATGTTAGCAAATATGGCTTGCTCTTTAATCGAACATAAAAGAATAGAGACAACTACTGCTAAAGCAAAAGCACTTAAAATGTACCTTGAGCCACTTGTAACTAAGTCGAAAAATGATACAACTCATTCAAGACGTACAGTATTTAGTTACTTAAAGCAAAAAGAGGCTGTAACAGAACTTTTCAGAGAAATATCTGTAAAAGTAATGAACCGTCCAGGTGGATATTTACGTATCCTTAAAACTGGAAACAGACTAGGAGATAATGCTGAAATGTGTATGGTAGAATTCGTTGATTATAACGAAACATACGTAACTGAGCAAGCTCCAGCTAAGAAATCTACTCGTAGAAGAAGAAAAAAATCTTCTGAAGCTCAAGTAGAAGCACCAGTTGAAGAAACTTCAAAAGAAGCGTAAGCAATTAAATACGACTAAAGTCGACAAAATAAAGAAAGGTGAGAATGTAAATTCTCGCCTTTTTTTGTATCACTATTTCTTATGATTTTTTATTTCTCATACCACTATGAATATTTTATTTTGTAACTTGTATAGGATTTTAACAAATAATATATAAATAATAAAGATATGACATACATAGTAGGAGTTCATGGAAGACAAATTTTGGATTCAAGAGGCAATCCAACAGTTGAGGTAGAAGTCCATTTAGATTCAGGAATAATAGGACGTGCAGCAGTTCCATCTGGAGCATCAACAGGAGAGAATGAAGCAATAGAACTGAGAGATGAAGATAAATCTATATACGGCGGTAAAGGAGTACTTAGAGCTGTTGCAAATGTTAACGAGATTATAGCACCAGAATTGATAGGTGAAGATGCATGTGAACAAGTAAAGATTGATAAATTGTTACTTGAATTGGACGGAACAAAGAATAAAAGTAATTTAGGAGCTAATGCTATTTTAGGTGTATCTCTTGCTTGTGCAAGGGCTGCAGCTGAAGCTTTGGGCTTACCTTTATATAGATATATTGGAGGTGTAAATGCAAGAACATTGCCTGTGCCTATGATGAATATAATTAATGGAGGTTCGCATTCTGATGCTCCGGTAGCATTTCAAGAATTTATGATTCGTCCAGTAGGTGCATCTTGTTTTAGTGAAGCTTTAAGAATGGGAACAGAAGTATTTCATTCTTTAAAGAATGTTTTAAAAGCTAGAGGATTGAGTACTGCAGTTGGAGATGAAGGTGGTTTTGCCCCAAATCTTGATGGAACAGAGGATGCTATAGAATCAATTATGAAGGCAATATCGGAGGCTGGATATAAACCAGGTGAAGATATTATGATTGGTGTAGATGTTGCTTCTTCTGAATTTTATAAAGATGGAATATATGATTATTCTATTTTCGAAGGTGAAAAGGGTGCTAAAAGAAATAGAGAGCAACAAGTAGGGTATTTAAAAGAACTTATAAGTAAATATCCTATTGATTCTATTGAAGATGGAATGAGTGAGGATGATTGGGAAGGATGGAAAATGCTTACTGCTGCTATAGGTGATAGATGTCAGATTGTTGGTGATGATTTGTTTGTAACTAATGTAGAATATTTATGTAGAGGAATTAAAGAAAAATCTGCAAATTCTATTCTGATTAAGGTAAACCAAATTGGAACTTTAACAGAGACTTTGAATGCTATTGAGATGGCTCATAGAGCTGGATATACATCTGTTACATCTCACCGTTCAGGAGAGACTGAAGATTCTACTATTGCCGATATTGCAGTAGCTACAAATTCAGGTCAGATTAAGACAGGTTCTTTAAGTAGATCTGATAGAATGGCAAAATATAATCAATTATTAAGAATTGAAGAGGAATTGGGAGATTCTGCAATCTTTATAGGAAAGAAGTTTTCTAAATAAAACAAGACACTATCCTAATAAGTGTTTAAAACAATAAAATAGGGCTTTATTTTAAATATAGAGCCCTATTATAGTTTAATATCATAAAATGAGTTTATAATCTCTAGAGAATTATTTGAATTAGTAGATTGATGTTCTGTCTTAAAATCTATAATGTTTTGAGGTATTTTATTGTTAGGAAGACAGAACCATGAAGCGTGAAGTCCAGCTTTTAGAGCTCCTTTTATATCTATCTCAAAATTATCCCCTACCATTAGACAGTTTTCTTCTTTGTAACCTTCTTTTTTACATGCAAAATTAAAAATCTCTTTATGTGGCTTACAAATACCTATACTTTCTGAACAATAAATGTTAGTAAACTGTTCTCTAATATTACATTTTAGTAGTTTTTTATTCTGTACATCATCAAAACCATTAGAAATTGCTGAACAAACAATGCCTTTTTGGTTAAACTTATTAAGATTGTTAATAACTCCCTTAAATAATTTTGTATGTTGATAACACAGATCCATGTATGAATTGTTGATATCAATAGCAAAATCTATATCATTAATTCCTCTTTCCTTTAAAGTGAATTTAAATCTATCTATTAATAAATCTTCTCTACTAATATTTGTGTTGTAGTATTTATTCCACAGTCTAGTGTTGTGAAATGAGTATATCTTTTTAAAGATCAAATAATTTTTAAACTCGGAAATTAAACCATACATTGTAAAGACTTCTTCTAAAGCAATCTCACTACTTCTACTGAAATCCCATATAGTATTGTCTAAATCGAAAAAGATGCATTTGATATTATTCATAGATACAAAAATATGATATTATTACAAATTTCAAATCATATATAAATAATAGCTAGTTTATGGGATTGATATATTTGAACCTTTTTTGTAATTTTATTAGGAGTCTTTATGTATTAGAGGAGTATAATGCTCTATAATAAAGTACATTAATCAACATTTACAGTCAGTTTACCAAATCTTTCTTGTATTCCAGACTAATTGGTTGTTTATTTGTATTCGAGAAGTAGAAGTATATTTAAAGGTATACAATTACATATTCATAAAAAGAATTGTTTATGAGAAAAATATCTACAATACTATTAATGTTAATCTTATTTTCGCAATTACTTGTTGCTCAGGTTAGTAATGTTCAGAAAGTTGCATTAGGTTCTAAGATAGAGTATAGTGTACTTCTTCAATCTTCAGTATCTGATTTAGATGCCAGTGGATATACTTTTGTATGGACGATTGATAAAATGGGTAAAAGATATACTACTGGAAATGAAGGAGTGAAAGGGGTTCTTGAAATGATTTATAGTTCAGCAAATGGATTTAAAGCTGGAGATAAATTTAAATTGCAAGTTTATTCTATTAGAAATGTTGCTGATGTTTGTCCTTCTAATATTCAAGAACAAGAAATAGAAATAATATCTGAACCTCAATTAGATATCTTAGCAGAAAACAATATAGGTGTTTGTTCTTATTCTAAAGCAAACAGTCATACTCCAATAAATTTTACATTTAATGTTATTGGTTTTGTTGGTACTTTTAGAATTCAGTATGAAATAGAAAATCATAAAGGAGATATTATTGCAACTAATGATATAGAATTAGAAACTGCTAGTCCTGTTGTTGATGTTGCTAAGGATATTGACAATCTGTTTGTTAATGAAACAAGTACTGATGTTATTTATAAGTTAAAGATAAAGAGTATCACGTTTATGGATTCATCTTTAACAAGTATGAATAATTTAGAAATATATACACAAAGTATTGTAGTTGTTCCTGCAGTTAAACTTGGTAAGATTACATTCTAAAATAATATTCATCAAGAAAAAAAGGTTATTGGTAGTTCAGTAACCCTTTTTTATGTAACTTACTGTTAATTTAATGGAAGGAAAAAGGCTGTTAGTCATAGTCGAGGTGTTTTCATCAATGGTATAAGTCCGTTTACCAAAACTTTCTTGTAAACTGTCGTTTTTGATTGTTTATTTGTAGTGTAGAGATCGATAAAAAGTTTATTTACAAACGATAACACACACTACTATGAAAAACTTCAAAAATATAATACTAGCCTTGATACTGTCGCTAACAAGTTTTTTAGCACCTTCAGTATTAGCATCAGGAAATGTTTATGATGTATCACTTAAATGTGGTGAAACTAAATCGTTTACAGTTGCAAATATACCAGATGCAAAATATACATGGACATTAGTTGATAATTTTGGAAATGTGATTTTTGAAAAAATAGATAACTCAACTAGAAATGTATGTGATATAGTAATTCCAGAAGAAGAGGGATTATATAAATTAACAGTTGTAGCAGACGTTGATGGATGTAAAGAAGAATTAGAAAATAGAATATTAGCTTCAAAAATTAAAATGGATTTATCAATTGATGGTAAAGATTGGTTATGTGAGACTCAATCAACATTACTTTCTGTAGAGATTAATTCAGCAAGTTCAGTAAATGGTGTATCATACCAGTGGTTTAAAGATGATGCTGAGATTTCTGGAGCAACAAATAAAACATATCTAGCAAACGAGGTAGGTATATATAAAGTTAAAGTTACTGTAGCAGGAACATCTGTATCTTTTTATGAGACTAAAGATTTAACTGAAGTTAAAGAACTTCCTTTCCTAGAAGTAGAAGAAGAAGCACAATATAAGAAAGAAGCAGAAATTGTTATCGGTAATAATGCAGATTGGGATAATGATAGAGGTTATACATACGAATGGTCTGTAAAGCAAGAAGGAACAAACTTAAATGTAAAATTACCTTCAGAAACTGATAGTAAGATTGATTTATCTAAGATTGATAAAGCTGGAATTTTCACAGTTAAAGCAAGTGATAAGTTTTGTTCAGTTGAAGCTTCAATAAATGTAATTAGATGGTATAATGTTGGAATGCCAACAGGATTTAGACCTTCTAAAGGAGAGAAATTAACATTAGTAGGAAACCAGCAAGGTATTGAAAGTGTGAAACTTCAAATATTCGATAGAAATGGAGTATTAGTATACGAAGCACTTAATGCAGATGACGCTTTTAATAGTGGATGGAATGGAAAATACAATGGAGATGACCAGAGAATTGATGGTTATGTATATTTCTTAACAGTTAATTTTGATAATGGAGAAATCTTGAAGAAAAAAGGTAGTGTATCGTTATTAAGATAAAATAATTAGATAAAGGTGAGTAAGATATAAATTACTCACCGTTATCTGTATAAAAATATAAATACGCAGACTATGATAAAGAAGATTATCATTTTTTTATTTCTACTACTAAATGCATTAATTTATAAAGTGCATGCTCAAGAGGTACATAATTCTCAATATTATGCAATGCCTCTTTATTTGAATCCTGCAAATACTGGAGATTCAAATTATGATCTGAGAAGTGGTTTAAGCGTTAGAAATCAATGGAGTACAGCTTCTGTGCCTTTTTCTGCACAATATTTATACGGAGATGTAAAAATTCCAACTAAATTAATTCAACGTGCTTGGTTTGGTTTTGGTGTCTCTTTACTAAATGATATTGCTGGTGATGGTATTAATAGTAGATATGGAGCTTTATCTTTGGGTTTCCATAAATTAATATCAAGAGGAGATGATTTGTTGCTGAGTGGAGGTATAACAACTCAGATAATAAATAAATCGGTTGATTATAATAATTTGAATTTTGCCCAGGAATGGGTGGATAGTAGGTTTGAAAAAGGTGTGGTTGGAGAACTTACAGGTTCATCATCAATGTTTTATATTGATATATCATTAGGTACTAAATTAACCTATTATTTTAATGGAAATACATTTGCAGCAGGTTTTAGTGCTTCTCATATAAATCAACCTTCGGAATCTTTTTATAAATTAACTAATAATTTAGCAACTAAATATAGTCTATATCTGGATTCTGGGTTTTGGGTAGCAGAAAGACAATTAAAATTTGAACCTTCTTTGATTTTAGATATGCAAGAGGGGGAATCTTATTTAATGGGAGGAGTAAATATTTCTAAACCTTTTAATATACATAGATCAAAAAGTTTGATTTTAGGTTTATGGTATAGATCAGTTGTCGAAATTATACCTGTAGTAGGACTAGAATTTAATAAATTTAAATTTATTGCTTCTTATGATGTTCCTATAAATGATATGACATATAGAAGAAGAGGAGGATTTGAGATTTCTGTGACATATAGAACCGGTTATAAAAATCCTATTGAACAAATAAGAAAATATAGATTTTTGAAGAAACAAAATATAAAAAGAGGAGCTATTCCATGTCCTGAATTTTCAAATTAGAAATTTATAAAATTTTTTAAAAAATGGACTTTTATCAATAAAAAATGTCATTTTGTCAAAGAAAAATTGGATTCATATCTATTTTATTCTTAATTTATTGTGAAATTAGACTCGTTAGCTGATGAAAAAGATACTTACTATATTATTGTTGTTATTTTCTGCTTATTTCTCTGTTGGACAAACGTTGCAAACAGGAGAAATTAATAATGCAATAAAACCTACAGGGAAAGGAAGTTTAGCTACTCCACAGGATGTAAATGGAGGAGCTTCTTATTCATATAATATTCCAGTTCAAACTGGAGGTTTAGGTGAAGCCTATGTAAGAATCTTTATTCAAGATGGAGAGGGCTCTATAAGTTCATCTGGCCTTGAACTAGCTAGTTTTACAGTCCCTACACTTCCTGGAACTTTGTATAAAGTAAAGGATCAATCTGCAACCAATGTTGTTATCAATGTTACTTGGTCAACAACAGAAGGTGTAAGATATCTTGTTTATAGACAAGAACAGTATCTTCCAAGTATTAATACATCACAATGTTCTTCAGATATTTACTCAATGTTTTACGTAAATGTTATAGTGAAGGAATCACCAACTGGTGAAATTTATCACGAGTTAGCAATACCAAATTCTAGCCCTAGTATTAGTGCGCAAAGAGATGATTACCAATATTCATATTCAGGTTATAATTCGAATGAGCCTATTATAGCTAATAATATCCAAGGACATCAAGTGATGCAAGGAGGTATTTCTGATTATTATACAGATATCGCTAGTTCTAGAAATAAAAATGATATCGGAGATATAATATGGAAAATATTTGCTGAAAATGGTAGTGAAATAACAAGTCAGTTCGATTTAACACCTACTGTAGAAAGCGCTGGTTCAGGTCAAACAAGACATAAACTTAAAATTAATTGGAGAAGAGACGCTTCTATTACATGGAAAAGTGGAAATGCAGCGGATGGAGGTTCATATCAATTGGCTAATCTTAATTTGAAAGCATATGTAAAAGGAGAGGCTCCAAGGATTGATTCGGATCCTGTGGCTTATTCTAATATCCGTTTATTTAGAGATTCTGATAATTCAGATAGGAAATACAAATATTTTGTCAAATATGATAGTCCTAAGATATGTGTTAGTTCAGGACAAACTATTGCAAAACTTTCAAATATTAAGATATTCGTTTTTAGAGGAATTCCAGATATGAAATTTGTTTTTGCTTTAGGTTCTTCTTCTTGGGAATTTCAATTAACTAATAATTCAAGTATAAGTACAGGAAGTGAAACTGTTGGAGGAGTATTGTATAAGTATTATAAGATTACTTCTGATATTGATATACCTATTCCTGCAAATGTTTCTACTTCGGGTAGAGACGTGATAAATCCAAGTTATTTATTGTTGGATAGATATCAAACTGTAGGTCAGTTAGATTCTTCTAATTCTGATGAAAGTATAGTTTTAAGTTTAGAACCTAATAATTTAAATCTTAATTACGATATCACTCCGTCTATAACAGGAGATCTTGCTAAGGTTGAGTATAAATTTGGATCAGTTCATAAAATAACAAGTAGTACTAATAATATGACATTGAATCCTAGGGTGAAATGGAGCTTTTCTAATAATATATTAAATAATATTAGTCTATTTTCTAATGAAGCATGTACAAACCAATTAGTATTGTCAAGCTCGAATGATATAATTTTAGATACAGGTGTACCGATATGGATAAAATGTGATAAGGGTAGTGATACAGAGAAAACTCTAGATAATATAATCTCAACAGCAATATCTCAAGATGGTTGTGAGGGTAAGGTTAAAGAAACTCAAATAAAAATTAGAAGAAATAATTTAACGGTTTCTGTATACAACCAAACTAATTCTTGTTCTGTTGATAATTCAAATGATATTCAAGTATTTGAATTCACTTTGTCTATGAATGATATAACTTTTCAGAATTATTCAGCAGATGGTTATTGCTATGTTGAATTTAAATATACTGATGCTAAAGGGCTTCATACAAAGGCAAGTCCAAATATTATTTTAGAGACAGGTGAATCTAATCCAATTGGTGAAGATGGAAATAATAGTTTTGTAATTAAAATTGATGGAAGTGCTAGAAATCAAGTAATTCAATTTAAAAGAAAGGTAAGTAAAGCAAATGAAATATTAAATACTCCATATACGATTCGTTTAGAACTTGTAAGCGTAGTAGATAAATATGGATTACCAACTATAACATCGCCTTTACCTGTAGTAACAGCTACGATAAAAAGACTTCCAGAAGATCAAATAATAACTCACGATTAGAGTACTAACGAAATATAAATTTTAAAATCGGACACTATGAAAACATTTAAGAAATTATTTCCCTTGTTGGTACTTGTTTTAATGAGCACATTATCTTTTGCTCAAGGAACAGGAACCTCGGCAGATCCTTTACTAGTTAATGATGGTTCTGTTAGAAAATTTACTGCTGTAAATC
This sequence comes from Marinilabiliaceae bacterium JC040, assembly GCA_022496785.1. Lineage (GTDB taxonomy): Bacteria > Bacteroidota > Bacteroidia > Bacteroidales > Marinifilaceae > SNAP01. The sequence continues at coordinate 500,569 of SNAP01000001.1, forward strand.
ACTCTTATACACAAGCTCTTAATTGGACAGCAACATCAGCTACGGGAACAACAGTTTTTGTAAGTAATTATGGTTCTGATACGTCAGGAGCGACTTCAGGAACAGTTGTATATGTAAAATTTACAGGAATCGGAGATTATAAAATAACTTTAACAGAAATAACAAATGATGGATGTTCTAGAATTTCTGCTGAATTCTTTGTTAAAGTTGTAGCCAATAGTTTTGATATAGTGAATTTTACAGCATTGAATTCTGAATCTTGTGCTGTGTTTAATGCAAATAAATTACAAACATTTTCTTTTGAATTAGAGCAAGAAAATGGAGGTTTTGGTACAGATGTTGGTGTAAATGACGAATGGACTCTTGAGTATGAATATAGTATTGATGGAGGAACAACTTGGATAACAACGGCTGCTACTAGTCCTGAAGAGAATCCTGAACTTTCTTCTATCTCAGCTAACAAAACAGGAAAAATAACATTAACATTTAAAAGAACTGTAGATTACGTTGGGGCTGCAGCTCCTTCAGATACTGATTATGTTTTTAAAATTAGATTAACAAGCATAACTGATGGATATGGTAATAAAAAGACCTTAACATCTACAGATCCAAAATATAATAAAACATTTACAATTCATAAATTACCAGAAACGCCTGTAATTACAGCAGACTAAATACTAACCTAAAAAAGATCTAATTATGAAAAGATTTGTCTTAATATCATTTTTAATAATCGGAATATTTGTGAGTAATTTAACGGCTCAGACTTATCCTACTACGGTAAATATTCCTACTAATCCGAAATTGAATTCAGTTCATAAGTTTACTGTAGATAAAAAAGGTATGCCTTATGTTGCTTGGAATATAGTAGGTCCTGTGGATGGATATGAAGTGTATAAAGATGCTGCTTGTACAATTACTTTTGCAGAGGCTGATTATTCGAATGCAAATAATGCTATTGATTTTATTTATGTAAAGTTTATTAAACTTGGAAATTTCCAAATTAAATCAAGAGTGTACGCTGCAGATCCAGCTAATTGTTCTGATGAAGATTTAAATACATATGTTATGAATTGTACTGTTGAAGCAAATGACTTTAAACTTAATATGTCAGTACAAATTAATGGAAATGATGTTGAGACAGCTTGTGCAAAATATGATATTACTGACTTATTTCTACAAGATATTTCTGTTAAAATAACAAAAACAGGTGGAGCTGTTGGAGATTGGTTTGTGAAATTAAAATATAGAATTAATAATGGTGCTTGGATAGAAAGTTCTGCTACCTTAACTTCACCAGAAGCAGACCCTGCTAGTTTAGAACAAACAGTTTCAGGAAGCTTATTTATTGAATTACCATTTAAAAGAAAAGTAGATAATAGTGTAAGTACTGATTATATTATTGAATTTGCTATTGTTAGCGCTAATGATAAATTTAAATCACCAGTTTTAGATCCAGATGCAAGTCATATTCATTCTAAAATAGTGACTATCCATAGATTACCAGCTAATCACACAATGTCTTACGAATAAAAATAGGGGGAAATATATATGAAAAAGTTATTAAAATTATTGGCAATAATTAGTATTGTGTTTTTAGGATTTTCATCTAATGCACAATCTACACAGCCTGTGACTAAAGGTTCGATACATAAATATGAATCGGATGTGGATTTGAGTAAAGGATACACTGTACAGTGGATAATAGAAGGTGCAGTAGAAGGTACTGATTATACCATCTATAGCAATCAGGATGGGACTGGAACTCCACTTACTTATACTGATATAAATCAAACGACAAATAATGTAAAGGTTATCTATCTAAGATGGTTAACAGGTGCAACATCTACGGCTGCAACAGTAAAAACTCGTATTTTTAGTTCTTCTAATTGTTCGGATGAAACTTTAAATGTTAAAAGTATTGCTGTTACTATAAATCAGAATCAATTTAACGTGAATATGGTTCCAACTCTTAATGGACACGAAATAGGTAGTACAAATATTGGAACTGATGATCCTGGGGATTGTGCAGACTATAACGATGGTGGTGCTACTGAACGAGATAAATTTAACCAAACTTTATTATTTACGCTTACAGCCTCAAATGGAACTTATGGTACTGGAGCAAAAGCAAATTGGACTGCTGTTATTAGATATAAAGTTGGTGATGATGGAGCTTGGGTTACAACAAAAGCTACAAGTTTAACTACTCCAGAATCAGATCCAGAACTAGATGGTTCTGCTGCTCAAGGTTCAACTATAACATTTACTTTTAATAGAGTAGTTTTACCTGGAACAACACCTTATAAAATAACTGTTGAGATTGTTTCTGCGAAAGATGGTTATGGTACAGAAATGTTAGCAGAGGATAAAGATGCTGGTTTTGTTCATCAAAATGTAGTAACAATAAATCCATTACCAGCTCAAACTCAACTTACAACAGACTAATTTATAATTATTAAAATTTGAACTTATGAGACAAATTCTTTCTACAATATTGATTATATCGCTTTTAAGCTTTAGTCTTTCTGTGAAAGCAGATATTAAAGATTATAATAAAGTATCACAAAATGTGACTACTAATTCTGTTCATAAATACGAATTTCCTGCTACTGTCGGGAATAAAGTAGAATGGAAAGTTTTTATTGGAAGTGATGAGACTACTCCAGCTACATTAAACACTCACTATAAAGTGTATTCTGATGAAGCTTTAACTAATGAGATTACTGATTTATCTACTCCAACAGTAGATAGAAAACTGATATATATTAAATGGCTTGATGTAACAGGTGCTTTTGTTGTAAAAGCAAAAGAATATACAACAACAGATTGTTCTGACGATTCATATAACTCAAATTATGTGATAGTTACTGTTGAAGCAAATACTTTTGATTTAAATTTATCGTACGTTGGTATAAATGGAGTTAATAGACCTACTGATGTTGGTGATATAGATAATATTAATGAATGTTCAGTTGCTAATGAGGGAGAAACAGTAGATAATCTAAAATACTTGAACGTAGTTAAGTTTAAGGTAACAAAATCTGGTGGTGTATTTAAAGATGCTCCTGGAAGAGGATCGTGGAAATTTACTTTTAGATATAAAACAGGAGTTAATGCATGGAAAACAGCTACTATAAGTGCAGATCCAGAATTTGATATTGTTGCAGTAAATGAAGATGAGACTTCTCCTGTACCACCAGTTGGTGATGATACTTCTTTAGGAACAACTGCAGGAATAAAAGTGTCTATTTCTAAAGATCAAGATGATGTTTATATCATTTTTAAAAGAATAATTAAACCTGAAGGAATTGATTCTGCTAGTGGAGATTATCTTATTGCACTTGAGTTATTAGATGCAGTAGATGGGTATAATGCTCCTTTTAAAAAATTGCTTAAAACAAGTTTGACATTGAATATTCACAGATTGCCTAGTAAGAAAACTATTAGTCTAGACTAGAATCTCATATAGAATTAAAGAAATCTAAGATAAAACTAAATACAGTATAAATGGAATTAACAACAACATATAAAAGAATATTTCTATTTGTGTTACTACTATCAGTAGTGTTAGTGGCTCGTGCACAACAACTTCATGTTGTTGTTGGTTCTACACGTACTGTTTCTGTTGATAATTCTGTTACTGAAAATGTGTATAAATGGCAATTATTTAATACTTCAGATGTTTTAATTCCTTTTAGTAAGGATGCTAACAAATATGTAATTTCAGATGGAGGGAATTTAGATTATATTGGTGGTGTCGATCCAAGCAAGGTTGATGATCGTTTATTAAATACATTGTTAATTTCCTGGAATAAATTAGGAGAATATATACTAACAATGACAGAAACTAGTATTGAAGGATGTAGTTTTACAAATAAATATAATGTGAAAGTGGAAAGAACGCCACTGAGTGCAGGATTTGTTCCTGCAGAGATGAAACAATATGACATTATAAATAGTAAAGCATCTTTGCCAAATAAAAGAGAAATAGAAATACCTCTTAAGTTAACAAATAAAGAAGCAGGGAATGGAATTTTGTGGGCAGATGATTATTATTCGAAACATGATGCCTCTGATTCATATATTGTAACATTTAAATATAAAGTCTATACTTCTTTAGCTGTTGTTCCTTTGGAAAAGGAATTTACAGTAAAATTAAAGAATGGTGAATACCCAAGATACTCGTGTGTTATTGATTATGCAAGAGATTTTGGTAGTGAATTAGATGAAACAACTAATGCAAGTGATTATTATTTCACCTTTGAGATATATAAAGTTGTTGATAAATATGGTGCTGATGTTGATATTTCATTAACTGATAAAATCTTTACTTATGGAATATACAGAAAGACGACAGTAACCAAAATTAATCGCAATAATTAATAAATAACTTAAAACTACTAAATATGAAAAGAATAATAGGATTTTTATTTGTGTTTGTTTCGTTTATACTAAGCTCGACAGCACAAACGACATTAACGGAGGGAGTAGACTGGAATGGTACAGCTCCTGGAGTATATGAAAAATTACAACTTGTAAGAATTGGAGCTTCTTATGATTACGAAGTTGAAAAACATGTAACAAAAACTTTAAAGCAAATATTAAATACATTAGATGGAAATGATAATAGATATTTCTGGGAAGTAGTTAAAGTTACAGGAGCTGATGAAAGTGCTTTTACTTATACTGGAGGTACCTTTACAAATCTAACAGAAGCTAATTTTGTAGCTCAAGCAACCGCTACTAATAAGTTAACTTATAAATTTGATGGAGCTGTAAAAGGAGATTATTATGTTATTAGAGTTTCTGAATTTGCAAATCATGAATCTGAAAATGTTATAGCAACTTCGTTAACTGCTGATTTTAAAACAAAAACTATTGCAGAGATCCTTATTAAGATAGCAGGGGAAATTGAAGTTATTATTCCAGATCCTATACCTGGTGATCCAATTTTAGCAGATAAAAATAAAGATGTATTTTCTTGCTGGGAAACAGGTAAAGATTTTCAAGCGGAGTTTGATCAAGAAATAGCAAATTATGGAAAAACTAAAGTGTTTATAGGTGCACCTTTGTTACCAACGGGAATTGAAATGACTCTTACAGTAACAACATTTAAAAAAGGAGCTTTAGTAGGAAGTGTTGATAAATCTTATACAATACCTTCTTCTGAATTAACTTATCAAGCTGATAAAGGATCTTATTTATACGAATTTGGATGGCAAGATTTGCTTACAAAATATGCATTTACTCTTGATACGGATGCTTCTGTTGATGATATTTATCATGTAATATCTGTAAAATCAATAACACATAGAGATGGAGATTTAGTATTATCTCCTGAACAACAGGATTTTGCATCTAGAACTTATGGATTCTATCATCCAACTAAGATTACTAAAATTCAACACAATAAATAAAATTGAATATATTACATGAAAAAGCATCTCAATTTTGAGATGCTTTTTCATTTTTATTGAAAGTATATTATAAACTGTCCTTTTATTCCTTTCCAGAGAGGATGATTACAATTTCACCTTTAACAGTTTTAGCTTTAAAATGTTCAATTAATTCATTAAGAGAGCCTCTAGCATTCTCTTCATGTAATTTTGAAATTTCTCTACTTACTGAAGCTTTTCGTTCGTTTCCACATACTAAAGCAAGTTGTTCAAGAGTTTTAATAAGTCTATATGGTGATTCGTATATAATTAAACTTCTTGTCTCTTCAGCTAATTCTTTAAGTCTAGTTTGTCTTCCTTTTTTAACAGGAAGAAAACCTTCAAAACAGAATTTGTCACATGGTAATCCAGAATTAACTAATGCAGGAACAAAAGCAGTTGCTCCTGGTAAGCATTCAACATCAATACCTGCTTCAACGCATGTTTTCACTAATAAGAATCCAGGATCAGAAATAGCAGGAGTTCCTGCATCGCTAATTAAAGCAACATTACTGCCAGAATCTATTTGCTCTTTTATTTTATCAACAGTTTTGTGTTCATTAAATTTATGATGAGCCCAAAGAGGTTTACTTATTTCATAATGCTTTAAAAGTTTACCTGATGTTCTAGTATCTTCTGCAAGTATTAAATCTACTTCTTTTAGTATTCTAATTGCTCTTAAAGTAATATCTTCAAGATTACCTATTGGTGTTGGTACAAGGAATAGTTTTGCCATTATTCAATATTTAAAAGTTTAAAGAATAAATCAACAGTTTCATCTTCTAAATTCCATTTTCTATTTTTACATATCTCATTTTTAGAAATAGGATTATTTACAATCTTGTTAATAGTAGATTTATAATCGGTATTGTCTCCATTAAATAATTCCCTAATGAATAAAAATTTATCATTGATACCTATATTTGGAACTATAGTTTCTTGATTGTTATTAAAATTATTCTGCTTTGTAGGATTGTTTATTTTAATTTGAGAATTAATATCTTTAATTTCTTTAGTATTTTTTATCTCTTCTTTTACTATAGATTTTTCTTCAAATATTATTTCTTTAGGTTTTTCTTCAACAATAGTTGCGGAAATTTCTTCTTTAATAGTTGGAATTTCTTCTGTTTCTATTTTAATTGTTTCAGGTACAATATTATTTTTTTCTGATTTAAAATTTACATTTGAAGGAACTTCTTCCTGCTTAGATATGTTTTCTTTAAAAGATATTGTTTGATTTTTGTTTTGATTTTCAAGATTAGGATGTTTTATTGCTTTTTGAAGAAGGTATAATTCCTTTCTCAAGGTATTAGTTTTATCAATAGCTAATTCTACTAAATAATCTTCAAGATCATTATTATTGATATCATGACAAATTTTTTTTATTTCGTCAATTTCATTTGTTATTACATTTATAAGAGTGTCTTTTTTCATCTTTTCTTATTGAGATCTAGTCTGTTAATACTGAATGCAAAGTTAATTTTTTTATTTATAAGTTTGGATTAGATAGAGAAAGATTAAATTTTTTTATTATTTTTGTATCGAAAGTTTGGAAGTGAAAAAATAAGTACATATATTTGCACTCGCAAAACAGAAATAACGGTCCGTTCGTCTAGGGGTTAGGACGCCAGGTTTTCATCCTGGTAACAGGGGTTCGATTCCCCTACGGACTACAGAGCAAAGATAGAGTTCTGGTTATAAATTAGAAATTTTGAATATTAAAAATTTAGAATTTTGAATATATAAAAAAAAGACTATCTTTGTCGAGAAATAAAGTTTTGTTGGTCCGTTCGTCTAGGGGTTAGGACGCCAGGTTTTCATCCTGGTAACAGGGGTTCGATTCCCCTACGGACTACATAAAAAAGTTGAATATTTTAATTATATAGAGATGGCAAATCATCAATCAGCAAAAAAGAGAATTAGACAGACTGAGGCAAGAAGATTGCACAATAAATACTATGCTAAAACAGCTAGAAACGCTGTTAGAAAGTTACGTGCTACTTCAGAAAAAGAGGCTGCATTAGAAATGTTGCCTAAGGTAGTAGCTATGTTAGACAAACTAGCTAAAAAGAACATAATTCATAAGAATAAATGTTCAAATCTTAAGTCAAGTGTTTCATTACACGTGAATAGCTTATAAAAGAAAGTCTTGAAAATATATTGTAAGGTACACTATTAAGTGTACCTTTTTTTTATATATAATTGTGTTCGGCAAAGCTATAATAATTATTCCCAGATATTATTAAATGATCTAGTAATGATATATTCATAATATTTCCTGCTTGAGATATTCTTTCTGTTGTTTTAATATCATCAGTGCTAGGTTTTAAATTTCCTGAAGGATGATTATGTGCTGCAATAAATGCACTTGCTCGTTTTTCTAATCCTATTCTTAAAATTATTCTAATATCTGTAACTGTGCCAGAAAACCCTCCCTGGCTTATCTTTTCTGTAGCAATTACTTTATTGGCTCTATTTAAATATAGAATCCAAAATTCCTCATGTTCAATATTTTTCAAATATGGTAGAAAATATTGAAATGCATCTTCACATGATGTTATTTGTGAATTAGTATTAAGATTTTCGGATATACTTCTTTTAATAATTTCGTTAACAGCTTGAATGGTTGTAGCTTTTGCAGCGCCAACTCCTTTATATTTATTAATTAATTCGTCTGTACTTAAATTTGAAAGCTTATTGAAGCTATTTTGACAATCATTCATTATGTGTTTAGCAAGTTGATGTACAGATTCGTTTTTAGTACCACTTCTCAATAAGATAGCTAGAAGTTCAGAATTATTCAGAGCATTACTTCCTTTTTTAATTAGTTTTTCTCTAGGTTGTTCGCTTATAAAATCTAGAGAGTTATCAGATAATTTCTTCATACAGTAAAGATATAAAAATCAAGTGAATAAAAGATATATCCCGATATCAAAATAGAGTGAAATTTTGTCTTTAAATTACATTAGTGGAAAGTAAAAATTATATATTTGTGCCATAATGTCTATAAACTAGTTATTGGCAAGGAAATTGCAAGGACAAGTGACATATATAAAATAGATAATAATATAAAACGATATACAATGTCTAAGGATACAAAAAAAGAAGATATAGAAGAGACAATAAATGAAACATCTGAGCTTAACGATGCAGATATCAATAAGGAGGAAACTCAAGAAGATGTAGAAAATGTTGAAGAAAAAGAGGAAGAACCAAAGACAGAGCTTGAATTAGCACAGGAACAGGTAGAAGAATTAGGAAAGAAACTACAAGAGACAAATGATAAATATATGCGTCTTTCTGCAGACTTCGATAATTATAGAAAGAGAACTTTGAAAGAACGTATGGATTTAATCAAAACAGCTAGTGAGAAAGTTTTTTTAGATATCTTGCCAGTTATGGATAATTTCGAGAGAGCGATGAAAGCAATGGATACTGCAACAGAAGTTGAGCCAGTAATAGAGGGTATAAATTTAATATATTCAAAATTCTCTGATTTCTTAAAAAGCAATGGTCTTGAAGTTATCGAAACTGAGAATAAAGATTTTGATATAGATTTACACGAAGCTATAACAAAAATGCCAGCACCTACAGAAGATATGAAAGGAAAAATAATTGATTGTGTAGAGAGAGGTTATAAAATGAATGAGAAAGTGATAAGATACGCAAAAGTCGTAGTAGGAGAATAATAAATAATATTACAAATGGCAAAGAGAGATTATTACGAAGTTCTAGGAGTAGAAAAAGGAGCAACTGCAGCAGAAATAAAGAAAGCTTATAGAAAAAAAGCTATTCAATATCATCCTGATAAAAATCCTGATGACAAAGAAGCAGAAGAGAAATTTAAAGAAGCGGCAGAAGCGTACGAAGTCTTAAGTAATCCAGATAAGAAAAGTCGTTATGATCAATTTGGTCATGCAGGAATGGGAAATCAAGGCGGCTTTGGAGGCGGCGGAATGAATATGGATGATATATTCTCTCATTTTGGCGATATCTTTGGTGGTGGCTTTGGAGGTTTCGGTGGTTTTGGTGGCGGCGGAGGTCGTTCAAGCCGAAGAACAAATAAAGGCTCAAACCTAAGAGTAAAAGTAAAATTAACACTTAAGGAAGTTTGTGAAGGAGTAGAGAAGAAGATTAAGGTTAAGAAATATGTATCATGTTCTACATGTGGAGGTTCTGGAGCTAAAGACGGATCTTCTAAAAAGACATGTACTAGATGTAACGGAACTGGACATATTACAAGAGTTCAAAACACTATCCTAGGACAAATGCAAACTCAATCGGTTTGTCCAGAATGTAATGGAGAAGGAAAAATTATAACTGAGAAATGTACTCAGTGTGGAGGAGAAGGAGTAGAACTTAAAGAAGAAGTTATTACAATTCAAATACCAGCAGGTGTTGAAGAGGGCATGCAGTTATCTGTTTCAGGTAAAGGTAATGCAGCTAGAAGAGGAGGAGTAAATGGAGATTTATTAGTTCAGATATTCGAGATAGAACATCCAGAATTAGTAAGAGATGGTAACGATTTATTATATAATTTGTATATTTCATTTCCAGATGCAGCTTTAGGATCAACAGCAGAAATACCAACTGTTGATGGAAAAGTAAAAGTTAAAATAGAAGCAGGAACACAGCCAGGAAAGATTTTACGTTTAAGATCTAAAGGTATACCTGATGTAAATGGATATGGAAAAGGAGATTTATTAGTTAAGATAAATGTATGGATACCAAAATCATTAACTAAAGACGAGAAGAAAATCTTAGAAAAATTAAGAGATTCTGAATCTTGTTCACCAAAGCCAGATAAAAAAGAGAAAGGATTCTTCAGTAGATTTTTTGAATAGTTCTTATTATTAAAATTTTAATATAGAAGAAAATGAGTATAGTTGAAAATAGTTTGAATGATGCCTTCAATGTTCTTAGTAGTTTTATTAAAAATAAAAAGAATATCGAGAGTATAGAAGCGGCAGGAGAAAAGATGGTTAAATCTATAAAAGCAGGTGGTAAAATTATTGCTTGTGGTAATGGAGGATCTTTATGTGATGCTACTCATTTTTGTGAAGAACTAACTGGTCGTTTTAGACATGATAGAAAATCTATACCAGCTATATCAATAAACGATCCATCTCACATAACTTGTGTTGGTAATGATTATGGTTTCGATTATATTTTTTCAAAATATGTAGAAGGTCATGGAAACAATGGAGACATTCTATTTGCAATAAGTACTTCTGGCAACTCTTCAAACGTTATAAATGCAGTTAAAGAGGCCAAATCAAAAGGTATGTTTGTTGTAAGTATGACAGGAAAAGATGGAGGAATTCTTGCAACATTAAGCGATATAGATATTAATGTACCTTGGAATAAGTATTCAGACAGAATACAAGAGATTCATATTAAGGTAATTCATATTTTAGTTGAGCTAATAGAAAAAGGATTAGGTATGGCATAAGAATACAATCTTATATACTAAAATGATACATAAAAGCAAGTCGATTAGACTTGCTTTTTGTATATTTGTATGTATAAAATTAAATATTATGCTAGTCAAAACATATGCTAGTGCATTAAAAGGTATAGAAGCACTAATAGTAACAGTTGAGGTAAATATATTTCAAGGAATTAAATTTGTAATAGTAGGACTTCCTGATAGTTCTGTAAAAGAAAGTCAAGAGAGAATAGATTCAGCTTTACGAGTATATGGATACAAGATACCAGGAAGGCATATAATTGTAAATATGGCACCAGCAGATATAAAGAAAGAAGGTGCTGCATACGATCTACCTATCGCTATAGGCATTTTAGCTGCAAATGAAGACATTCCAACAGATAATCTAGGAAATTACCTAATGATGGGAGAACTGTCTTTAGATGGAAGCTTATTGCCCATAAGAGGAGTCTTACCAATATGTATTTCTGCTCTAGAATCTGGATTTAAAGGAGTGATAGTTCCTAAAGATAACATACAAGAAGCATCAGTTATAGAAGGTTTAGATGTTTACGGTATGAATAATTTGAAAGAAGTAATAGAATTCTTATCAGGCAGTCGAGAATTCACACCTGTTCCAACATTAGACTTTAACAATTATAAAGAAGATTCAATATTAGATTACGACTTTGCTGATGTAAAAGGTCAAGAAAATGTAAAGCGAGCTTTAGAAATTGCAGCAGCAGGTGGACACAATGCAATAATGATAGGACCTCCAGGATCAGGAAAAACTATGCTAGCAAAACGATTACCAGGAATAATGCCTCCACTTAGTATGAATGAATCTTTGGAAACCAGTAAAATACATTCAATTGTTGGAAATATGAATAAAGGGGTAGGTCTAATAAAGCAAAGGCCATTTAGAGCACCTCACCACACCATTTCCGATACTGCATTAATAGGAGGAGGGGCCTATCCTCGTCCAGGAGAAATATCTTTAGCTCACAATGGAGTTTTATTTCTAGATGAACTTCCAGAATTCAAAAGATCGGCATTAGAAGTTATGCGTCAGCCTCTTGAAGATGGCGAAATATGTATAGCAAGAGCAAAGATGGTATTAACATATCCTTCAAATATAATGCTTATAGCATCAATGAATCCATGTCCATGTGGATATTATAATCATCCAGATAAAGAATGTGTATGTCCTCCAGGAGCAGTTAAGAAATATCTTTCAAAGATATCAGGACCATTGCTAGATAGAATAGATCTTCACATAGAAGTTGTACCTTTAAGTTTCAATGAAATTTCTAGTGAAATGAAATCAGAAACAAGTTCAGAGGTAAGAAAACGTGTTATAAATGCTAGAAACATTCAAAGTCAAAGATTCAGAGGAATAGAAGGAATATATTCTAATTCTCAAATGACAAGTTCTATGATGCATAAATATTGTAAAATAGACAATGCCTCAAAGAAAATACTAGAACAAGCAATGGAAAAAACAGGATTATCAGCCCGAGCTTACAACAGAATATTAAAAGTAGCACGAACAATAGCCGATTTATCAGGGGAAAAAGCCATTAAGTTTGAACATATCTCAGAGGCTATTCAATATAGAAGTCTGGATAGAGATTCATGGGGAAATTAATATTATTTCTCAAAAACTTTTAATTCGATATCTTCACCATCAAAAACAGCATAAGTAAAGTGAGAAATCCAATCACCTAGATTTATATATCTAGAATTCTCAGAGATTTTAATATCACTAGGGATATGTCTATGTCCAAAAATGAAGAAATCGAAATGCTCTTTATTAAGAATCTCTTTAGAAAAAATAATTAGATGTTCTCCATCTTCACCCCTAAAATCATCTGCCTCAATATTTCCATTTTTAAGTCTTGAATGTGAAGACCATTTTCTAGCGAAACCAATTCCTAAATCAGGGTGAATCCAGCTAAAGCATTTTTGAATAAATCTGTTATTGAAGATTTTTCTAAGAAGTTTATACGACCTATCAGCAGCACCTAAACCATCTCCATGTCCAAGGAAAAATTTCTTTCCGTTAAGAATTAAAGTTTCAGTATCTCTATGAATAATCACTCCACACTCTTTAGAAAGATAATCAAAAATCCAAAAGTCGTGATTACCAGTGAAAAGGTGAATAGGAATTCCAGAATCAGAAATCTCAGCTATTTTACCTAAGAATCGAACAAATCCCTTAGGAACGGCATGTTTATATTCAAACCAGAAATCAAAAACATCGCCCATTAAGAAAATTTGGTCAGCATCTTTTTTTACACTGTCTAGCCACTTAATAAAGAATAACTCTCTTTCTCTGTTATTATTAAGGGCAGAAGCCCCTAAATGAAGGTCCGAAGCAAAATATATTCTCATTTTATTTGATAAGTTCTTCTAATTTCTCATCAAGATCTCTACCAAAAAGATTCTTACCTACAATTTCGTAATTCTTATTTATTAAATAGTTTGCAGGCAATTTCTTAATATTCCAATATTTTGCAGAAAGTCCCATAATACTATTAGGTTCCCAAACTATAGTCCAAGGGTATTTATAGTAATTGATATGACCATCAAGAGCCTCTTTATCTTGGTCAAGAGCTACTTGATAAATCTTAAGATTTTTATTTCTGTATTTAGTATAGATCTTTTTGTATTGATTATTAATCTCTTTTGCATATTTAGAAGTAATATTAGCAAAGTCAAGAATTATAAATTTACCCTTAAAATCAGATAACTGTTTAGTCTCATTCTTAATATTCTTCAATTTAATAGTTGGTAAATCGTTAGGAGCATTCTGTATAGCTTTTCGTATTCTTTGTTGGTTAAGTGCATTACTAACCATTTTAAGATTTGCTAAAATAGCTTTAGTATATTGCCATTCAGGGTACAATCTAGTATAACTTGTTGCAATAGCTCTAATAAAATTAATATCTTGGGCTTTGTTTAAAGTGTAAGTATTCTCATCTATCTTTTGATATAAAGCCATATAAGCTGCTAGAGAAGATAAGTTGTTCACAATAAATTCTTTCGAGAACTGTCTTTGTTTGTTAATAACTTTCTTGTATTCCTCTATTAAAGCTTTCTCCGAACGTGATTCATTTTTAAATGCATCTTGGATAGCTATAATACTTCTTTTAGTTTCAATTAATTGTTTTGTAAGAACTTTAGCCTTTTTAGCTTCATTACTTCCAGATACTGTATAGTCGTAAGCAAAATTATTAGCTGATCCTTTAAATTTTATTTTTTCATCAGGTAGAGCAATAGTATTTATTGTAGTACCATTAGAAAATTTGATATTAAAAAGTTGAGCATCTTCAATTTTTGCTTTCAATTTAAAAGAACCTTTTTTATTAGTTTTAGTAGAGTCCACGAATATCTGACCATCAGCATTAATTTTGTTCAAATAAATTGTTAAGTCTTTACCGTCAGTTATTTTACCTTCAAAACTTACATTTGAGTTATTACAAGAGTATAAAAAAGTAATTGAAATTAATGCTAATAAGAGTTTTTTCATGTTTCCTTGTTTAATTATTGATAAATCTTTCGAAATTTAATAATAATTTCTGTGTTTTATTTCGGTTCTATGTATTTTTTTATCTTTGCAATATAAGAAGAAATAACAAAATTCTCATATGAAAGTATTTAGAGATATTAAAAATTGTAAAATAAATAATCCTGTAGTGACTTTAGGCAGTTTTGATGGAGTTCATTTAGGACATTTAAAGGTACTTGATAGATTAAATCAAATAACTAAAGAGGTGGGAGGTGAAAGTGTGATTTTCACATTCTATCCGCATCCTCGTCAGGTATTATATCCAAATGAGCCTCAAATGAAATTGCTAAATACTATGGAGGAAAAGATTTCTCTTTTAGAAAAAGCAGGGGTAGACAATATCATTTTTTATCCTTTCACTAAAGAATTTGCCAATCTTTCGTACGAAGAATTTGTAAAAGACATATTGATAGGTGAGTTAGGAATGAAACACCTTGTGGTAGGTTACGATCATCATTTTGGAAAAGATAGGGAGGGAGATTTCGATTCTTTAAACGAGATGGCAAAGAAAAACAATTTTACTATAGTTAAAGAATCAGCATTCGATATAAACCACATAAACATATCTTCTACAAAAATTAGAAATGCTCTAAAAATAGGAGATGTTAAAACAGCATCCATATATTTAAATTACAATTATACTATAGAGGGGAAAGTTGTAGAGGGATGTCAGTTAGGTAGAACATTAGGATTTCCGACAGCCAATCTAGAAATATTAAACGACAATAAATTAATACCTACAACAGGGGTTTATGCTGTATATATCGATATAGAAGGAAAAAGATACAAGGGGATGTTAAATATAGGTTTACGCCCAACAGTTTC
The DNA here is from genome assembly GCA_022496785.1 of Marinilabiliaceae bacterium JC040. Taxonomy (GTDB): domain Bacteria; phylum Bacteroidota; class Bacteroidia; order Bacteroidales; family Marinifilaceae; genus SNAP01. The sequence goes on from SNAP01000001.1 coordinate 515,831, forward strand.
TAAAAATTCTAGTTTGAGTATAGAAGTCAACATTTTTGATTTTAACAAAGAAATATATGGAGAGACTGTTCGTTTATATTTCGTAGAAAGAATAAGAGGCGAAAGAAAATTTGAGAATATCGAAGAATTAAAAAATCACTTAAGTATAGATAAAAGAAGAATTTTAAAGATTCTCGAAGAATAGACATAGAAAGTCTAATATAATAAGTTGAAAACATAAATTGGTTGTCTATTATTTTTAGACAACCAATTTGCTATTATAATATAGAAGATAATTCTTCTTACAAATCCCAGGTTAATTATCTTTGCATATACATAGTTTTATATTATATAAAAGATGATTTTTCTTACAAATCCCAGGTTAATTACCTTTGCATATACATAATTTTATATTATATAAAAGAGAATTTTTCCTACAAATACAACATTAATTTCGTTTGTACATTCACAATTCTACAAGATAGAGAAAATGATTCTTCCTACAGAAAGATAAATAAACAAACCAATAATATCATTACTCATAGTAATAAAAGGTCCAGTTGCAAGAGCTGGATTTATCTTTAGCTTCTCAAGTCCTAAAGGTATTAAAGTACCAAAAACAGAAGCGAAAATTATTACAAAGAAAAGAGCAATAATAGAAGATAATGTTAAAGCGAATGAATTAAAGAAAATAACACTAAATATTAAAAGAACTATCGAGCAAATAGAAGCTATAATAACCGATCTACCTAACTCTTTAATAATCTTTTTAAAAGTACTTTCATATCCTATAGAATTATTTGCAATAGATTGTACAACAATTGCAGAAGATTGAATACCCACATTTCCTCCCATTGCAGTAATTAAAGGAATAAAAAATGCCATCATAGGGAAAATTTGAATATCAGCTTCATGTCCTGAAATAATAAAAGCATCAAGTATACCTCCTATCAATCCAATAATAAGCCAAGGAAGTCGAGCTTTAGTCTGAACAAATATATTATCCGACATATCAACATCTTGAGAGATACCAGAAGCTAATTGATAATCTTTTTCAGCCTCTTCCTTAATCACATCAACAATATCATCAATAGTAATACGTCCAACAATACGTCCAATAGAATCTGTTACAGGCATAGCAACAAGGTCGTATTTGTCCATAATAGATGCAACATTCCCACCTTCTTCATCAACTGTAACAGAAATAACATCAGGATTATAAATATTGCTAATTTTAGCAGAAGTAGGACTCAGAATCATTCTTTTCAGCGAAAGAGTACCTTTTAACTTCTTATCATCATCAACAACATACACATAGTAAATCTCATCAATATCTTCAGCCTGTCTACTTAATTCTCTAAGGCAAGTCAGTACAGTCCAATTTTCATTAACAATCACCATCTCCTTGCCCATTAAACCACCGGCAGAATCTTCATCATAATTAAGAAGATCAACAATGTCGCTAGCTTGTTCAATATCGTGGACAAAAGACAGGATTTTTAGTTGTTCATCATCAGAAAAACGACCAATAATATCGGCAGCATCATCAGAATCCATATGCATAATGAACTTAGTGGCAATAGTTTTGAAAGGAAGAGCTTTAATAAGCATATCTCTTTCTTCATCATCAAGTTCTGCTAATGTATCTGCTGCAATATCATGTTCTAATTGTTGAAAGATAAAGATAGCTTCATCCTTATCGAATTCTTCAACAATTTCAGCAATATCTGCTGGATGCAGTTTAGTAAGAAGATTTTTTGCTTCTACTTTATTTTTATCGTCTATATAAACTCTTAGAGTTTCAAGAAATTCTTTATTTAATTCAAACTGCATAGCTTAAATTTTTAAGTTTCTAATACATTTTTAATCATTTTAGCCAGTTCAATAAACTGTTCCACGCTTAGTTGTTCTGGTCTCATGGATAGATATTCGTGATCTATTTTATTCTGGAGAAGAATAGGTTTTAAAGAATTTCTTAGAGTTTTTCTTCTTTGATTGAAACCTGTTTTCACGACATTTTTAAAGAATTTAAAACTAATGTCAAGTTCTTTTCTATCATTTCTAGTCAATCTAATCACAGCCGATTTTACTTTGGGCGGGGGATCAAAAACATTTTCATTAACAGTTTGAATGTATTCTATTTTATAGAATGTTTGTAGAAGTACAGATAAAATACCGTAAGTCTTATTTCCATGATTAGCAGCCAATCTTTCAGCAACTTCTTTTTGAATCATACACACAACTTCAGGCACTCTATCTTTATAATCTAAAACTCTAAAGAAAATCTGAGATGAAATATTATAAGGGAAGTTTCCAATAATTGCGAAATTGTTTTCAAAAATAGAATCAATATCCAATTTCAAGAAATCTCCATATTGAATTTGGTCAACATACTGTGGGTACTTATCGTGCAAGAAATCAATCGATTCAATGTCAATATCAAGAGCCGTAAGTTTTATATCTGTTCTTGGAAGAAGATATTGAGTGAGAACACCCATTCCAGGACCAATTTCAAGAACATCAGAGAAATCACCTTCAATAAGACTATCACAAATATTTTTAGCAATATTTAAATCCTTAAGAAAATGTTGCCCTAAACTTTTTTTAGCTGTTACTTTACCCATACGAAAAAATGTATTTATTTTTAAAGATACATAAAAGATTGAGTATATTTACCGAAAATTCGGTCTATATTTTACTCTTACACACGGCAAAGAAAAGAAAAAATATAGATATCTTTATTATAATTATTAATGTAAAAACGAAAAACTTGTGAAGACGCTTAAAACGATTACAAAATTCTCGATATTTCTGTGCATATCCTTATTATTATTTTTTCTTGTATACAGGGGACAAGATATTGAGAAATTAAAATTGATTTTAAAGACAGAGGTAAATTATTGGTGGGTAGTTTTTAGTTTATTTTTAGGTTTATTAAGTCATATCAGTAGAACAATACGTTGGAATATATTATTAGAGAGAACAGATGGACATGTAAGTTTTAAGAATGCTTTTCTAGCAGTTATGATAGGATATTTTGCAAATTTAGCTTTGCCTAGAATGGGTGAATTTACAAGATGTGGAATTATCAGTAAATATGAGGGGAAATCTTTCCCAAAAGTATTAGGAACAGTCGTTCTAGAAAGAGCAATTGATATGTTAATGTTCTTAATACTATTACTAATTGTAGTAGTAAGTCAGTTCCATATAGTAGTAGAATTACTAAACAAGAATCCCGAAATAAAAGATGCAATATACAGTTTCTTATCAGCTTGGTACACAATAGCAATTTTTGTGTTTGTAGTATCAATGTTATACATTTTCAGAAAGAAAATTAAACAATTAAAGTTCTACAAAAAGATATCACATATCTTAAAAGATATATCAGATGGATTCAAATCTTTAAAAAGATTAGACAATAAACTTCCATTTATTTTACACACATTAGCCATATGGGTACTATACTACCTAATGTTATATGTTGTGTTCTTTGCATTCGATTTTACATCTCATCTATCACCATTGGTTGGTTTAGCTGTTTTTGCTCTATCTACAATAGGGATGGTATTGCCAATACAAGGAGGAATAGGAGCATGGCATTTTGTAGTAATATCAAGTTTAATGATATATCTACCTAATGTAGATAATATAAGCACATTATCAAGAGCCTTTGCATTTTTAGCACATTCATCAATGAATTTAATGATAGTTCTAGTAGGGGTATTAGCAATGATAGCCTTACCTCTTTTAAATAGGAAAAAGTGACATGAGTAAATATTCTATATATGAAATAATAACATCGGAAGACGTAAAAGAATTCTTATTACTGCCTGTTAGACTATATAAGGAATCTAAAAAATGGGTTCGTCCTTTAGATGAACATATAGAGAATATATTTGACAGAAGTAAGAATCATCTTTTTGAAAATGGAGAAGCAATACGCTATTTACTAAAAGATGAAAAAGGTGAAACCATTGGAAGAATAGCAGCTTTTATCGATTACAGTACATGCAATAGTACAGGAATAAAAGTTGGAGGTATAGGATTTTTTGAATGTATAGATAATTATCAAGCGGCAGAAGTATTATTCAATGCTGCAAAGCAATGGTTAAAAGATAGAAAGATGGAAGCCCTAGATGGACCTATAAATTTTGGTCCTAGAAACGAAAACTGGGGATTATTAGTTGATGGAGACTATACCCCAAATTTTGGGATGCCATATAATCATTTCTATTATAGAGGATTCTTTGAGAGATATGGATTTAAAACATATTTTAAGCAATACACATACAGAACATTCTTTTTAGAATCTAATTTAAACAAGCTTATAGTTTGGAAAGCAGAAAGACTGCTTAAAAATCCATCTTATACAGTAAAGATGTATTCTGAAATTCCCAAAGAAAATGTAATCAACGATTTTGTAGATATATACAATAAAGCTTGGGTAGGAGACATTCCTGGGGTAGAGGCAATAGGTAAAAGAGATGGTGAAATGTTGTATGCACAATTGAGTGCTATACTCGATCCTCAATTAATGTATTTTGCATATTATAACGATCAACCTATAGGTTTCTTTATAATGATACCAGATTTAAATAATATTATAAAAAGATTAGGAGGAAAATTTAATTTAATATCAAAAATTAAATATCAGATATATAAGAAGATATACCCAACAAAGAAAGCCTTAGGACAGATATTTGGTGTGATACCAGAATTTCAATCAAGGGGAGTAGATGCTGCATTAATCTATAGTTTCTGCAAAAAAGGTTTAAACAAGAACTTTCCTTATAATGAATTAGAGATGAATTGGATAGGAGATTTTAATCCTAGAATGATGCATATGATGGAGTATATAGGAGCAGAAAAGTATAAAACTCATATCACATATAGATTGATGATAGATTCTACAAAAGATTTTGAACCTTGTCCCACTACATAAAATAAACGCCATTACTAAAGAATATTAATAATGGCGCATCTTATAAATATTTTAGTTTCCATAATCAGAATGAAATTGCAATCTCAGTAATCTTAATTCTTCTTCAGAATAATCACCTTCAAATTCTTCATAAGCTTCAGAAATATTATCTGAATCTGCTTCTTGGAAATAATCGTAAATTTCATCTTGCTGTTCTTCGTCCAGAACATTATCTATATGGTAGTGAACATCAAGTTTAGTACCTGAAAACACAATAGCTTCCATTTCCTTAACAAGTCTACCATCATCCATTCCAAGAGAAAGAGCTAAATCTTTAAGATTCATTTTAAGATCGATATGTTGAATAATCTGAACCTTAAACTTAGATTTATTAGCAATAGTCTTAAGAACAAAATCTTTAGGTTTCTCAATATCGTTCTCTTCCACGTATTTATTAATAAGATCTATAAAATCTTTACCAAATCTTTTAGCCTTACCTTTACCCACACCTTGCATTTCTGCTAATTCTTCAATAGTAGTAGGGTAATTAGACGACATATCCTCTAAAGAAGGATCTTGGAAGATAACGAAAGGAGGTATATTTAAACTTTTTGAAATCTTTTTTCTTTGATTCTTTAAAAGCTTAAATAAAGTCTCATCTAAAACAGCAGTCTTAGAATTAGAAATCTCAATATCGTCACATTCTTCAAAATTGTGATCATCAGTAATTAAGAAAGTTTCAGGATTATTAATAAAATCTTTACCCGCCTGAGTAATTTTAATAATACCATATTGCTCAATATCTTTTCTAATATATCCCTTTATAAGTGCTCTTCTGAAAATCATATTCCAGAAATGCTCATCCTTTTCCTTACCAATACCAAATTCTTTAATAGTATCGTGTTTATACGATTTAACCTGAGCAGACGACTTACCTGTAAGCACATCAACTAAATGGTCTGTTTTAAATTTCTCTTTAGTAGTAAGAATAAGATTTAAGGCTGTTAATAGAAAAGATTGACCTTCAAATTCCTTCTTAGGGTGAAGACAATTATCGCAATGTCCACAATTTTCAGTATTGTAATTCTCACCAAAATAGTGAAGAAGAACCGTTCTTCTACATAAAGAAGTCTCGGCATACGAAACCGTTTCAAGAAGAAGTTGTTTACCAATTTCTTGTTCAGCAACAGGCTTACCTTGCATAAACTTCTCAAGTTTCTGAATATCCTTATAGCTATAGAAAGTTAAGCAATGTCCTTCACCTCCATCTCTACCAGCACGGCCAGTTTCTTGGTAGTAACCTTCAAGACTTTTAGGTATATCGTAGTGAATAACAAAACGTACATCAGGTTTGTCAATACCCATACCAAAAGCAATGGTAGCCACAATAACATCTACATCTTCCATCAAGAACATATCTTGATTTTTAGATCTAGTGTGAGCATCCATACCAGCATGGTAGGCCATTGCATTAATGCCATTAACTTGAAGAATAGATGCTAACTCTTCAACTTTCTTACGACTTAAGCAATAAATAATACCTGATTTACCTGGACGTTCTTTAATGAACTTTATAATTTCTTTATTAGTATTAATTTTGGGTTTCACTTCGTAGTATAAATTACTTCTGTTGAAAGAAGATTTATACAGAGTGGCATCAAGCATTCCAAGGTTCTTTTGAATATCGTGTTGAACTTTTGGAGTTGCAGTTGCAGTAAGAGCAATAATAGGAGCTTTACCAATCACTTCAACAATAGGCTTGATTCTTCTATATTCAGGACGGAAATCGTGTCCCCACTCAGAGATACAATGAGCTTCGTCCACAGCATAGAAAGAAATTTTAATTGATTTAAGAAATTCGATATTACTTTCTTTAGTAAGAGATTCTGGAGCAACGTATAGTAATTTCGTTTTTCCGTTAGTAACATCTTGTTTAACCCTAGTAGTTTCAGATTTAGTTAATGATGAATTCAAGAAGTGAGCAATACTGTCATCTTGATTAAACGCTCTAATTGCATCAACCTGATTTTTCATTAATGCAATAAGAGGAGAAATAACAATAGCAGTCCCTTCAAGAGTAATCGCAGGAAGTTGATAGCACAAAGATTTTCCGCCACCAGTTGGCATAAGTACAAAAGTATCGTGCCCACTCATGAGATTCTCAATAATATCCAATTGATTTCCTTTGAACTGACTAAATCCAAAGTAATCTTTCAAATTTTTTAATATTAAATCTTTTTGTATCATAATAATGTAATTCCTAAATTATAAGTGAAGTTATATCTTTGAAATGGAAATCTAAAATATTCATTAAGAGAAATTGCCAAATAGTGTAAATAATTACCATTTTAAGACACAAAGTCATAATTCAATAGAATTAAATTTAGTTAAAAGACTTAATAAATCCAAGTAAGTAATAAATTGGTATAAGTTTTTTTAATTACTTTTATGGCATAAAAGAGTAAAAATTAATATTGGTATTGATATGACTGATACAAAGAAAGTAGATATAAAAGGCTTAGCTAAATCTACTATATTGGAAGAAGCTAAAGCTATAGAGAAGATGGCAAGCTATATAGATGATGATTTTGTTGCAGTAGTAGAAATGTTGTATAAGTCAGAGGGCAGATTAATTGTAACAGGAATAGGAAAGAGTGCGAATATAGCTAATAAAATAGTGGCAACTATGAATTCAACAGGAACGCCAGCTATATTTATGCATGCTGCTGATGCTGTACATGGCGACTTGGGGAATATACAAACCAATGATATTATTCTATGTATTTCGAAAAGTGGAAACACACCAGAAATAAAAGTACTTTTACCTCTTATAAAGAATATGGGAAATAAAGTAGTAGGTATGGTATCTAATACCGACTCATATTTAGGAATACATTCCGACTATATATTAAAGGCAAAAGTAGATAGAGAGGCATGTCCTAACAATTTAGCACCAACAAACAGTACAACAGCTCAATTAGTAATGGGAGATGCACTAGCAGTTTGTTTAATACAAATGCGACATTTCTCAAGTAGAGATTTTGCAAAATACCATCCAGGAGGTTCATTAGGAAAGAGATTATATACAAGAGTAGACGATGTATACCAAGGAGAGAATCCACCAAAAGTATTTTCAGATACAAGTATAGAAGATTTAATAATAGCTATTTCTGAAGGAAGAATGGGAGCCGTAGCAGTTGTTAATAAAGATAATCTTTTAGAAGGTATAATCACAGATGGCGATTTAAGAAGAATGATGCAAAAGAACAGTGATTTTTCACTATTAAGAGCCAAAGATATAATGTGTGTAGGGCCTAAAACGATACAAAAAGGAGAATTAGCGTTTAGAGCTTTTCAAGAAATGGAAGCTAACAGTATCACTCAATTGGTAGTTGTTGACGATGCTAATAGATATATAGGAATGATCCACTTACATGATATATTAAAAGAAGGAGTTGTATAATTATGAAGTTAAGAGCAGAAAATATAATAAAGAAATACAAAAGTAGGACTGTAGTAAAAGGAGTCTCTTTTGAAGTAGAGCAGGGAGAGATTGTTGGACTATTAGGGCCTAATGGTGCTGGAAAAACAACATCTTTTTATATGACAGTAGGACTAATAACTCCTAATGGAGGTAAAATCTTTTTAGACACAAAAGAGATAACAGACCTACCAGTATACAAAAGAGCTCAATTAGGAGTAGGTTATTTAGCTCAAGAAGCATCTGTTTTTAGAACATTATCTATAGAAGATAATATAAAAGCAGTATTAGAAATGACAAACTTCTCTAAAGAATATCAGAAAGAGCGATTAGAAGAGATGATAAGTGAATTTGGACTTCAGAAGATAAGAAAGAGTAAAGGAATTCAATTGTCGGGAGGAGAGAGAAGACGAACAGAGATAGCAAGAGCCCTAGCAATTAATCCGAAATTCGTATTATTAGATGAACCATTTGCAGGAGTAGACCCAATTGCGGTAGAAGATATTCAAACAATAGTATGTAAATTGAAAGAAAAAAACATAGGAATATTAATCACAGACCACAATGTTCAAGAAACTTTATCAATTACAGACAGGGCATATCTACTTTTTGAAGGATCTATATTAAAATCGGGAACTGCAGAAGAATTGGCGCAAGATCCTGACGTTCGGAGAGTTTACCTAGGTAAGAACTTTGAGTTGAGAAAAAAGAAGTAATTTTTTTCAAAAAAAAGTCCAAAAAAGTTTGGAGAGAAAATAAAACCGTCCTATATTTGCAACGTCAAAAAGAAACAGAGCGGATGTGGCGAAATTGGTAGACGCGCTAGACTTAGGATCTAGTGTCGCAAGACGTATGGGTTCGATTCCCTTCATCCGCACCAATTAGCGAATATAGAATGACCGTCCGAGCATAGCTGAGGCGGTCATTTTTTTGTATAACAGAAAATTTGGAAATTAAGGTATTGTACCATTTAATAAATTAACAGAGATGAATATTACAAAAACCGATGTAGACGAGTTGAATGCAGTTCTTAAGCTAGATATTGTTAAGAGCGATTACGAGCAGAAAGTAATTGATGCTTTAAAAAACTACAGAAAGAAAGCGAAGATTGATGGTTTCCGTCCTGGTAAAGTTCCTATGGGAATGATCAAAAAGATGTACTATACTGGTGTGTTAGTTGAAGAAATAAACAAGATTATTTCAGAAGAGCTACACAAATTCATTTTTGATAATAAAATTAAAGTTCTAGGAGAGCCATTACCAAAAGAAGAGCAAGAATCAATCGATTTTGAAAACGATGAAGATTTTACTTTTGCTTACGATATAGCAATATCTCCAGAATTTGAAGTTAAGATGTCTAAAAGAGATAAATTAAATTTCTACAAGATACAAGCTTCAGAAGAAATGATAAACAACAGAGTAGATCAAATTACACGTATGTATGGATCTAACGAAGTTGTAACTTCAGTAGAGAAAAACAATGAAATGCTAAAAGGAGCCATGACTCAAGTAGACGAGAATGGTGAAGTAGTATCAGAAGGAATATCTAATGATAATACAGCAATTTCATTAGAATATATGAAAGATGAAGATTCATTAAAGAAATTTGAAGGAGCTAAAATAGGTGATGCAATAGTATTCGAACCTAAGAAAGCATATCCAAATGAATCTGATTTTGCAGCAATGTTAGGAATAACAAAAGAAGAAGCTGAATTAGTATCAGGAAATTTCAAATTCGAAATTGCAGAGATAAATAGATTTTATCCAGCAGAAATGAACGAAGAATTATTCGAGAAAGTTTACAAAGATGGTGAAGTAAAAACAGAAGAAGAATTCAAAGCAAAAATTGTATCTGAATTAGAAGATCAATTATTGAACGATTCAAACTACAAATTTGCTATCGATGTAAAAGATAAATTCGTTAAGAAATGTAATCTAACATTACCAGATGCATTCCTTAAGAGATGGATATTAGCTTCAAACAGAGATAACAATGTTACAGCTGAGCAAATAGAGAAAGAATATCCTAACTATTCAGACGATATCAAATGGCAATTAATAAGATCACAAATCATAGAAGATAACGATCTTAAAGTTGAAGAAGAAGATATCATGGAAACAGCAAAAGATTTTGCAAGAATGCAAATGAGACAATACGGTATTGCTAACATTCCAGACGAGCATTTAGAAGGATTTGCAAAACAAATCATGACAAATGAGAAAGAAAGAAAAGGAATTGAGGAGAAAGCAGTTGAGATGAAGATCATCAACCACGTGAAAGAAGCAATCAAGCTAGAAGACAAAGAAGTTACAGTAGAAGAGTTCAACAAACTTTTTGAATAGTAACATACAAGAAATAAGTTTAAAATAGAGGATATCCGTTAAGGATATCCTCTGTTTTTGTTATGTAATAGATTATTTTATTATTTTAGCACCTAAGTATGAAGATAAATTATATAGAAATGAACAGAAAAGCAATGCAACGATTAGTAATAGTGATTTTATTGTTAAGTCAATTTGGTTTTAATTCACAATCACAAACAGTACGTGATAGTATAGTAGAGGTTAAATCTAAAGTATTAAGTGATAGTTCTAGTTTATTTTTAAAAGGTAATATGTCGGTAAAGCAGGATGCTAGAATAGACGAATTATTGGCATTATATAAAAAGAATAAATCTCAAAATAGTGGATTTACAGGATATAGAATACAGATATATTCAGAAAGCTCAATAGATACAAGTGTAGAAGATGCTCAACGTTTTAAAGTAAACTTTATGTACAGATATCCATCTTTAAAAGTTTATTTAAATTACTACGATCCTGAATTTAAAATCAGAGTAGGAAACTATCATGATAAAGTAGAAGCAGAATACGACTTACAGAGGATAAAGAAATACTATCCAAACAGTTATACAGTAAAATGTTTCATCTCATTTGCAGAGATAAAGATAAAAACATTGCAAGAAATAAAACAAGACAGTGTTGCAAATGCTGCACTAATGAACGAAGAAATTAATCACAACACTAATAAATAAAATCAATGAGTGACGCTTTAAAACATGAATGTGGAATTGCATTCATAAGATTACTTAAACCTTTAGAGTACTATAAACAGAAGTATGGTACACACCTATGGGGACTTCAGAAATTGTATATATTGATGGAGAAACAAAGGAATAGAGGTCAAGATGGAGCAGGAATTGTAAGTTTAAAATTCAATCAACAGCCTGGTAAGAAATATCTAGACAGGGTAAGATCGAATGGAGACAATCCAATTCAAGATTGTTTTAATCATATCTATTCTGGTTTCACAAAAGTAGAGCAAGAAAATCCAAACGATTACAGCGATTTAGATTGGTCTAAAAGCAATACCCCATTTGTAGGAGAATTATATATAGGACACTTACGTTATGGTACATTTGGAAGAAACAGTATCGATTACGTACATCCTGTAATGAGAGAGAACAACTGGAAAAGTAGAAATTTAGCATTAGCAGGAAACTTTAATCTTACAAATGTAGATGAACTATTTAATAGTTTATGTGAGAAAGGACAACATCCTAAAGATTACTCAGATACAGTAACCATATTAGAGAAAGTTGGATATTTTCTAGATGAAGAGAATCAGAATCTTTATAGAAAATTTAAAAACGAAGGTAAAACAAATGCAGAGATCACTCCACTAATAGAAGAGAATTTAGATGTACAAAACATCTTAGCAAACTCATCTAGCGATTGGGATGGTGGATATGCAGTATTAGGAACAGTAGGACACGGAGATGCTTTTATAACAAGGGATCCTTGGGGAATACGTCCAGCTTATTACTATCAAGATGATGAAGTAGTAATAGCGGCATCAGAAAGATCTGTAATACGAACAGCAATAAACGTAACAGCAGACACAATAAAAGAAATAAAGCCTGGTCACGCATTGATAGTGAGAAGAAATGGAGAAGTTTCAGAAGAAATAGTGAGAGTACCACAAAAAAGGAAATCATGTTCATTTGAAAGAATCTATTTCTCAAGAGGGTCAGACGAAGAGATATACAAAGAGAGAAAAGAATTAGGTAAATACTTAACACCTAAGATAGTAAAAGCAATAAATGGAGAATTAAGAAATGCTGTTTATTCTTTTATACCAAATACAGCAGAAACAGCTTTTTATGGAATGATAGAAGGTGTAACTGAGTATATGGGTCAGAAGCAAAAAGAGATGATAAAGACAACTAAATCTGAATGGACAGACGAATTAGTTGATCAATTGCTTTCTTTCAGACCTAGAGTAGAAAAAATAGCTATAAAAGATGCTAAATTAAGAACCTTCATTACTGATGATACAGGTAGAGACGATATAGTAGCTCACGTATATGATGTTACATATGGAACAGTAAAAGAGGATGACAATTTAGTAATTATAGACGATTCAATAGTAAGAGGAACAACTCTAAAGAAATCGATTATACGTATTTTAGATAGATTGAAGCCTAAGAAAATTGTAGTTGTATCGTCGGCACCTCAAATTAGATACCCAGACTGTTATGGAATTGATATGACAAGAATGGGAGAATTTATAGCCTTTAATGCAGCTGTAGAGTTATTGAAAGAAAGAAATATGACTCATATACTAGACACAGTATATAAGCAATGTAAAGAGCAAGAGAATCTACCAAAAGAGGAGATTGTAAATTGCGTTAAAGGAGTATATGCACCATTTACAGAAGAAGAGATTTCATTAAAGATATCTGAAATGATAACATCTGATGGAATTAATTCAGAAGTAGAGGTTGTATATCAATCTGTAGAAGATCTTCATAGAGCATGTCCAGAGAACTTAGGAGACTGGTATTTCACAGGAGACTATCCAACACCAGGAGGTAATAAAGTGGTAAATACTTCTTTTATAAACTATATGGAAGGTAATAGTAAAAGATCGTACTAAAATAAAAAAGGTATCACAATTTAGTGAACATATAAATTATAGATATAGAAAGAGTCCAGTATTGCACTGGACTCTTTTTTTCTGAAGATATATGTGTTTTGGACGTACCCTCTCCGTATCAAGTCCGTATTAACTTGCATTTGTGACGAGGAAAATACGGCAGAAGTACAGTATTGATTGAGGAGCTGTTTAACTATAAATCTTGTGTTAATTTGCAATCCTTTTATATATTTTTAGAAATAAAATGAATAAACTCAAATACATTATTAGTTGTATTATTTTATTAATGTTTAAGATGGAAAAAAATCTATCTTACAGAAACTAAAGAAAATAAATATTGTTATTTAGAATCTAAAAATGAAGATTAATATCTATATTTATGTCAAAATATATCTTTATATCTTAAATATGATTGAAGCATGTTTTCAAGTTATATATTGATATATGAATCTAATGCGATTATATAATAATGAAAGAGAAATTAATGTTTACAAATATCTACTAGGCATATCTAGATATTAATAAATATTACTACCCACCCTCTAAATACAATTAGTTTTTAGAGGGTTAAACATTATTTAAAATCTTACTATTTATTTTAGTGAATAAGTTTCTCAATTTTATTTATGAAGAAAAAAAGAAAATTCATACAAAAAGATAATCTAAATCCCTTAGAAAAGAAAATTGTATATATTGGTATTGTAGTTTTATTCTCATTGATTTTTTTAGTTATTCGTTATTATAACAATATGAGTGATTTGGTTAAAGAACACTTAGAGAAATATCCAAAGAATACAATTTGTGAAGTAACAGGGACATGGTATGTTAAATTACAAGGTAATGTTTTTACGTATAAAGTAAAAAGTAAAAAATATAAGTGCTATGAAAACAATGATCCCTTATTTGAAATTGGAGAGTATTATGTTTTAATATATTCAAAGAAAGATCCAGAAATTTCTATGGTTGATATAACAAAACCTGTAATATTTGATATTAATTCATATATTGAAGGCTCAGGAAAGATAATATCAATATACAAATCTTCTACTTTAAATAAAGTTAAAGTATCCTATGAAATTAATGAAGAAGAATATATTAGAGCTATATATGTTAAAAACACTGATCCTTTTAAGGTTGGGATGAGATGTAAAATAATTATTAATAAAGAGAATAATAAGATCGCATATATATCTGGATATTATATAGTAAAAAATAAACTCAAATAAATTGAATATTTTATTTAAAGAGACTGTTTTATATTTCAGTTAAATAGTCTCTTTTCATTTGTAAATTGTTCAATATCTACTATTATATATAAATTCATAAGATGAAAGAATAATACTTTTCCAATAATCAAAGAAAATAAATATTGTTATTTAGAATCTAAAAATGAAGATAAATATCTATATTTATGTCAAAATATATTTTTATATCTTAAATATTATTGAAGCATATTTTCAAGTAATATATTGATATATGAATCTGAAGCGATTATATAATAATGAGCGAGAAATTAATGCCAGAAATAAATGTTTACAAAGATCTAGTAGACACATCTAGGTACTATAATAGCTGGACTATTTATGGTAGTTTTGATATAGAGAATTCAAGACCTGAAATATTAGAAAAATTGAAAGGAATAAATGTGATTGAAACATGTTTTCAAGGAACATACGGAGATAATAATCTATTAGAAACATTATTTGATAGGTTTACTAAATATATACGTGAATATGTTTTATCGAATGAACTTCCAGTGTATCTTTTTAAATATGATGGTTGGCAATTGCAGAAAAATAGAATAAGGTCATATAAAGGTATTGTCCCTAAGAGTTTGAATCCTAATGACTATTTTCAGTATGAATTTGATTACCCAAATAACTATTCAATTATTGCAGCAGCAATAAGAGTCACTCCAGAGAATATTGATGAATATTTAGGTTATTTCTATGATGGTGATTTTGGCTTTCTTATTTCTAGTGAAAAGAATATATTGTCAAAAGAGTTCTTATCAGATATTGTAGAGAATCATGATATACGTGGTCATATTAATTTCTTAAGTTTATGTTTGAAGTATTGTAAGAATAAAGATAAGATATTTAGAGTTACTGGTGATGGAGGGGATCTTGAGGTTAATTGGCAAGTTTTTTGTGCTTCTCAAGAGCAAGAAAATGTAGTTAATAGGCAAAAGCAAATTTTATCGCAAGAATATCCTGATAGAAAGATAGATGTTTTAGAAGTTATAAAGGATGACCCAAGATACCCTAATTGTGAATATACACCAAGTAATTCTTTTAAAGCTGGGAAATGTGGAGCTAAATTAGATCAACATCATAAGTATTAGAAATAAATATTATTAAATGACTAAGAGAAAAAGAAAAATATTTATATGTTTTTTATTGTTTTGGGTTCTTTGTAATATTTATCACAAATATTTTACAAGAGATATGATTGTTGGAGTTTATGTGAATTATAATTACCAAGGTGATATATGTATTCCAGGTGTGCCAGATGTTGCAGATACTTTATACATAAATAAAGATGGAACTTTCCATAATAAATACTGGGGGAAAGGTACATATGAGTTAGAAACAACGCATCGCGGAACATCGATAGATTTTAATGTTTCAGATGGTAGTGGAAATATGGGTATGTTTCTATATTTTAGTCGTAGGTATTTTGGTGAGCCAAGAATAGACTTATATTTGGATACAGATCATTACTATAAGAAAATAAAGTGATAACGTTCTAGCTTACAAAGAAAAAAACGAAAGCAATCTTACTTACTTTTATTAAGAATTAAATAAGAAACATTTTAAAATGAATAAGATAAGAGAAATATTAGGATTATGTCTAGACTATATAATAATAGGAATTCTTTTAATATTAGTTGTGTTTTCAAGTCCATCAGTTAATGGATTATCAACAATATTTTTTGGTTATGTTTTTCTAAGTTGTATTGTTAATTTTCATATTTTTCGTTTATGGTTCAAAGCTGGTAAAAAAGTGTTTAGTAAAAAAAATATAAAATGGTGGATTTTAATGTTCTTATTGAATATTCCTTATGTTATATTTATGTTTAATTTTGGAATCGCTGATTTATTGATAATTATATATGTGAGTGTCAATCTCATATTTATAGTTCTGTACATCCTTTACGTTTTAATAAAAAGGCGAATTAAGATACATTTCTAAAAGAAACTGCATAAATACAATTAGTATTTAGGATGGTAAATATTATTTAAAGTCTTACTATTTATTTTAGTGAATAACTTTCTCAATTTTATGAATAAATGAAAAAATTAGAAGCAGAAAAGGTTAAGGAAATTTTAAGTCCTTTTAAGAACTTTGATGAAGTATTAGAGTATGAAATATCTCCTCTAAAATTGGGATACAGAACATTAGCAGTTGGAACTTTTGATCATTGGTTAAGTTATGAAGAATATGATGAGAAATTAGATATGTTTGATAACCAAGATATAAAAGATCTTGAAAATAGAGCTAAACTATTATCTAGTTTCCCAGAAGTTTATCTGTATGAAACAGATAAAGATGATGATTATAGAGATCTTTTATATGAGATGGAAAATTCATATAATTACATTTTATCAGCTCTTAAGAAACAATATATTTTAGATTTTATAAGCGTCAATCCTTATATGATTATTAGTATTACTCCAGATTTAACAGATATGTACTTTGTACCTAACTCTAAAGATTTTGAAGATTTAATACAAAAGGTAAAAGCAAATGATTTAAAATGTTTTGAAGATAATAAATGATCTGATAATATATACAATTAAACATGAATTCGTAGTATTAAATTATGATTTAAGAATCATTTTAAATCAATCTTATATAATTAAAAATAATAATTAGATATTTTGAAATATAAAAGATACTCTTATCTGTAGGTAGAACATTTTGTATTTAGAGATTCAGATTATAAATATTTGTATAATGGCAAAAGGTTCTGCTAATTCACCTGCAGGCTCTTAAGAACAGTATTTTAATGCGGGTAAAATTGAAATAAATGCAGTAAGATATAAATTAAAACAACATCATAATTATAAAAAATGAGCGAGAAATTAATGCCAGAAATAAATGTTTACAAAGATCTAGCAAATACATCTAGATATTTTAATAGTTGGATATCTAGAGATAGTTTTGATATTAAGAATTCAAGAGATGAAGATCTAGAGAAACTGAGAAATATAAATGTGATTGAAACATGTTTTCAAGGAACATACGGAGATAATAGTCTATTAGAAACATTGTTTGATAGGTTTAATAAATATATTCGTGAATATGTTTTATCGAATAAACTTCCAGTTTACCTCTTTACATACGATGGTAGACAATTACAGAAAAATAGAATAAGGTCATATAAAGGTATTATACCTAAGAATTTGAAGCCTAACGACTATTTGCAGTATGAATTTGATTACCCAAATAACTATTCAATTATTGCAGCAGTAATAAGAGTAACGCCTGAGAATATTGATGAATATATGGGTTGTTTCTATGATAGTTTTTGTAGCTTTCTTATTTCTAGTGAAAAGAATATAATGTCAAAAGAATTCTTATCAGATATTGTAGAAAATCATAATATAAATGATCACATAAACTGTTTAAGTTTATGTTTGAAGTATTGTAAAAATAAAGATAAGATATATAGAGTTACTAGTGATGGAGGAGATCTTGAGGTTAATTGGCAAGTGTTTAGTGCTTCTCAAGAGCAAGAAAATGTAGTTAATAGGCAAAAGCAAATTTTATTGCAAGAATATCCTGATAGAAAGATAGATGTTTTAGAAGTTATAAAGGATGACCCAAGATACTCTAATTGTGAATATACACCAAGTAATTCTTTTAAAGCTGGGAAATGTGGAGCTAAATTAGATCAACATCATAAGTTTTAGTTGTGATAGGTAAAATGATGTCTAATAAAGATTTCTAAAAACTCTCCACCTCTAAATACCGTTCGTTT
>SNAP01000002.1 GCA_022496785.1 Marinilabiliaceae bacterium JC040
AATTTTCTTGATATATTTCACCAAATCGTTTAAAATCTTTAATCTTTTCTCCAGTAACTTTAACGACATCATCACTACCATCATTTGTAGTTAATAATTCATTTCCATCTTCATCCTCATATCTAGTAATATTGATTTAAAACATTTCTCTGTAATAATCTTGTATTATAAATTATCCTCAAAACATTTCAAATCATTCTCCTTTACTTTTTGTATTAAATCTTCAAAATCTCTAGAGTTAGGTACAAAGTACATATCTGTCAAATCTGGAGTAATACTAATAATCATGTAAGGATTTACACTTATGAAATCTAAAATATATTGTTTCTTAAGAGCTGATAAAATATAATTATATGAATTCTCCATTTCATATAAAACATCTCTATAATCATCATCTCTATCTGATTCATACAGGTAAATTTCAGGGAAACTAGATAATAGCTTAGCTCTATTTTCAAGATCTTTTATATCTTGGTTATCAAACATATCTAATTTCTCATCATATTCTTCATAACTTAACCAATGATCAAAAGTACCAACCGCTAATGTTCTGTATCCCAATTTTAGAGGAGATATTTCATACTCTAGTACTTCATAAAAGTTCTTAAAAGGACTTAAAATTTCCTTAACCTTTTCTGCTTCTAATTTTTTCATTTATTTATTTCCTTTACGGGGGATTATAGCCCCTGTGCTTGCATGTACTTCTAAAATATTTAGTTTTTAAATCAAATTATTTATTCTCACTCTTCTTAACACTATTTATAAGATCAATATCTACTGTATCAGCTTCTACTTCAAATTTAGGTAATTCATAATATTTAAATTTGTTATTTTTATAACTTACAAAAGTTATAGTGTAATCACCACCAATTACTCTGTGATCCAAAGTATGACTTAACTTCACTAAAGTATCCATTTTTCCACTTTTTAATGATTTGAAAAATAATTTGTGATACTTAACTTCTCCATAATCTATAGAAGTTTCTCCATATTTACTATAGAAACTATATTTATTATCATTAACATAAAAGCAACCATAATGTCCTAGATACTCTGAACTCGTATGTATTAAGTAAAATTCCTTTAAACTATCTAGATTTATAGAATAATGATCTAAGACTTTTTCTAAATTATCCCATTTGTATTTATATTTCCTTAAATAATTATAACATTTTTGTCTAGGAGTAACGCAACTAACTGCTATTATTAGTATAAATATCACTAGTAAATTCTTCATTTCTTATGATTTTTTATTTGTTTTATCAATGTAATACTAAATTTCAATATAAAAAATCAATCTAGTATTTCTCCATATACTCTTTCCAAGTATTTGGATATTCTTTCTTTATCTCTTTTTGAATATAAGATGGTATTGGCTCGGATGCATAATCTAAACCTTTGGTTTTTAAAAATGATACTATTTCCATCTTTTCTTTGTAGGCTCTAGAATTAAGAGGTTCTAATCTTTTTCTTAAACTTTCCAATATATACACATAACGATTTTTATCTTCTAAATAAACTATGGGTTTAGTATAATCTGCACCATGATCAATTAAGTACAAAACTATTTTATAACTAGATTTAAAAGATGAGAGATATGCTTCGCTAAAGGCAGATTCTCTATAAGGATTCAAATAATTTACATCTACACCCTTCTCGACTAAATATTTTACTATATCGAAACGCTCATACATACAAGCTACCATTAAAGGTGTACGAACTATTGGTGAATCATATTGTTGGACATCATTTATTTTAGCTCCATGTTCTACTAAGTATTCTAAGAATTTTATTTTTCTGCTAAATTTACATGCAAATAAAATTGCTGAATTTCCTGAACGTTTATGATACAAATGAATATTAGCTCCTTTATTTATTAAATATTTAAAAGATTTGTAATTCTGACTCAATACCGTCAACATTAATAAGGTTCCTCCATATTGAGGTTCACGATAATCTATTAAATAAGGTTCCTTAGATAGTATCTTATCCATTAAATCTATATTTGAATCTTCTACTGCTTTTGCAAACTCCCAAGCTGGTGTCTTTTGATATAATCTATAATCTCTTGCTAGTAATTTTGATTTATCAACTATCTTTTCTCTATTGATACAAGAAGTTAAACAAATTGAAAATATCATTAGTAGTATTCTTATTTTTTTCATTTCTTTTTTACTTTTTTCAGTCCTTCATATATTTAGCAATATAAACCAGTATCTTCATTATTAAAATCTTTTGATTTCAAGCCAAATTTCCTTTTTGAAACTCTCCAATCTTCTATTAAATAGAAATTCTTCTTAAATGCTTTTATCGATATACCATGTAGTGTTGTTTAAACTATGGTTATTTTAATCATACTCAAAGGGTTCATCTTGTTGATAAAACTCAAAGGTTGTCTTTGAGTTTTTATTAAAACCAATATATTTACCTTTGTTCTCATCAAGTGAATATCTATTTAAATTTCCATTCAAATAAATATCTAAAGTAAAAGGAATCGCTATATCATTAATACGAATTTTATTATCCTCAATTTCCACAATGACGTAGTTTTCTTTAATATAGACTTTTAAACTTAGATCTGTCAGCCCTGTAGAAAAATCACTATTTATGATCTTATTTTTTAAAACTAACTGTCCTCCAACTTTAATAGATACAGTATCCCTTTTAAAAAAATCCTGAAAATCAATTTCAAAAGTACTATTAATATTTTGGCGTATATTTACACAACAAGCCATAACTAAAAACACAATAGATATTTGCATCACTTTAAAAGGCCATGATTTATTTGTTAACTTTTTTATCTTCATAAGCTTTTTCAATTTCAAGAATTTAAGTCGCTGTTATCTTCTTACCTACATTCTATTACCTTGTTTGATGAATTAAATTACCTTTTTCTTTTCCTGTGGCTGAATGACCTAATGTTGCAGAATTGCCAAGCTCATTTGTCCCTGTTCTTTCTAACTGCCTTATTATCTATAATCAGTTGTATATTGACTAGTAAATGGTAAATTTCCTACTCCTGAAGATTTAGTCCCATAAGATAAATACATTTCAAAAACACTTGATTACCACTAAATCTAATACATTCATTAATTATATATAAAGATTAAATACTAATATGTCCAAAATAAAGATTAAAAATTAAAACACCCATTTTAAAATTAATATCTTCTTGATTATTTATCCTCCATATATTCTCTTCTAGTATTCTTTCACTTGCTGTAAATCAATCTACATTAGATAACCACTCTTTTTTTTCACTACTTAGATATTGCAATTCAGTTAGTTTAATATTAATAGTAAGAAATTTAGATTTTTTCTTAATAGTATCCATAACTTCAACATTGTTGTATAACGTCTCATTTACAGAAATATTTAAAATACTGTCTTTTTCAAAAGAATAGTATGGTGGATATTGCGATTCACCAAATTCAGGTTTGTCACCTAATTCGATTAATTTAATTTTTAATGAATATCTATTGAAATTGATATTGCAATCTTCACAAATATTCTTTCTATGAATTACACCAACAAAACCTAATTCTGTCATAAATCTTTTACGTGAGTTAAATGTTTTTATAGTCTCCTTTTTAATTGCTTGAGCATAATTACAAGCATTAAACCCGACAAAAAGTAGAGCTATTGTTATATGTACAAATGATTTCATAAAAATATTATTAATAGTTATTATTTGATGTTTTGTTATTCGACTTAAGTATTTCAACTCTTTTCCTCTGCCTGTTTAACTTTTTTGTTGTTTTTTTCTGTGTTATTTTCTTATTCTTCTTAATTTTCTACCTCTTTCATTCGGAGATGGACTTAAAACAGATTTTAAATAAACTCAAGTTCCTTTTTCAACTGCACCCTTGCAATTGTTTGTAAAAGCATTATTTTGCTAGCATCCTGTTTTGCCAATGCAATTGCTTCATCTAATTCTGCATACTTTTACCTTCAAGTAAATTTAATGAATTCTATTTTACCAATATACTTATTTTTATCAAACTATATATTTCCATTTGAATTATAAGAATTGTCATAACCTACTTTAGCTCATACAGATAATAAAAACTAACAGACTAAACCTTTCTAATACATTTTAAGTAAAGTGTTTCTAAAACTACAATTTGATATCTTAAAATTGTAAAATCTTTTTTCAAATAGATTATTAAAATTAATTGTAGATATTTTCATTTTTTTATCATTCATAAAATAAAAAAATGTAGCTCTAGAATTATACCCCAATTTATTTTCTAATATTGGAATATTTGCCAATAATAAATCACTAGATTGATAGAAATTCTTTTCATCTACACTTATAATACTTGATATATTTTTATAAGGACAAACTCCGTACATATACGAAATTTTATATTTATTATTTTTTAGAAAGGTAATCACCCTTTTATCTCTTATTAATATATGGATAATAAATTTCTCCTTTGGTTCTAATATTTTTATTCTATTAGTGTAGATATCTCCTACATCATGGAATTCTGCTTGTGAATTTAGATAATTATCAAAATTATAGATTTCAGGAGTAATAAATAAGAAATTTACTAAATTAGATATATATGGGAAACCAAATATTTGCTGATTTTCATTTGTAACAAAGATAATTCTCCAAGTATTTATCCATATAGAATATTTTTTTGAATTATCATTTTCATATATCAGCTTAACATCAATATATTCTTGACCTTGTGCATCTATAATTTCTATTTTATGAGAAACTTTAATCTGGGAATGCACTTCAAAACATATAAAAAAAATAAAAAAGAGAAAAATATACTTCATTACAGATTATTAAATTTAAATATATACATAAAGATTTATTTTACATCAATAATGTAAAACATCAACTTGTACTTTTTCTTTTGATATAAAAGCAAATACTATTCTATCATTTTCTACAAATATATTATAAGCATTATAGTCAATATTTTCAAAACTATATGGAATTTCATAATTACAGTCTTTTTAATATTCCAAACATATCATATAATACAATATATCATTGACAAATCTATTATTTTAAGTCTAGTTCAACAAATATTATTTAATATTTTTTAACATCTATCAAACAACAAAATTTCCACCCCCTACCCACCAACAAAAAATTGTCATAAATTTAATTCAGCCATTAAGTGAAAATTATTGTTAAACATATACTGAATTGATACTATACATATACCGTAATTTCCTCGTTACAAGTGGGACTTAATACGGACTTGATACGGAGAGGGTACCTCGAAAACACCTATATCTTCAGAAAAATGTAATTGTAACAATTTCTTAACAACAGCTAAATACTTCCGTAATATGTTTAGTCTATCATTGCAGTGTAAAATTTAATTAATCATTATAAAAAACGAAAAATGAAAAAAATTATTCTAACAGTGCTTTCAGTAGCAACATTATCATTAAGCTTATTAGCACAAGAAGCACCTAAAGGAAAAGTTACTGGTAAAATATTTAGTAACTACCACTTTCAGCTTAATCAGTCTAATGCTAATCAAGGTTTTGAATTGCAAAGAGCCTATTTAGGATATAGCTACAAAATCTCTGATCTTTTCTCTACAAAAGTTGTATTAGATATGGGGAATCCTAGTAATGGTTCAAAACTAGAAAGAACTGCTTATGTGAAAAATGCTCTTGTTAACTTTAAGAAAGATAATCTTTCTATCAATTTCGGTCTTATCGGAACTACTGGTTTTAAAGTTCAAGAAAAATTCTGGGGTAATAGATACTTATTTAAGTCTTTCCAAGATCAAAACAAATTTAACACTAGTGCAGATATGGGTATTTCTGCCTCTTATAAACTAGCTAAAGGTCTATCAGTAGATGCAAATATTACCAATGGTGAAGGTTATAAGAAACTTCAACAAGACAATAGCTATAGATACGGTGTTGGTCTTACTTACAAAATGAGTGATTTTACTTTCAGAGCTTATGCTGATATGTATCAAAAAGATGATAATATCGGTCCTGATTTAGAAAATCAAAACACTGTAGCTCTATTCGCTGGTTATAAACATGATATATTCTCTATAGGAGCTGAATACAATATGCTTAGCAACTATAAATTCGCTGATAAGAAAAATATGAATGGTTTTTCTATTTACTCTACAGTGAATATCAGTAAAAAACTTAATGTTTTCGGTCGTTTCGACGGTCTTTCTTCTAAAGATGATTGGAATACTAAAATGGATGGAAACACTATTATTGCTGGTCTTGAATTTAACCCAGTGAAATATGTTACAATCTCTCCTAACATTCAATTATTCAACCCTAAAGCTGACGGTGCCGACAATATTTCAATGGCTTACCTAAGTGTTCAAATTAAATTCTAATCTATTAATTATCTATTTTAATAATATAAAAAAATGAGAAAATTATTTATAATATCTGCAATCACTATCTTAGCTTTTGCTATAGTATCTTGTGGAAATACTAATCCTAAAAGTAAAAAAGCTAGTAAAGAGACTGTTAGTCTTACTGGAGCTGGAGCTACTTTCCCTCTTCCTTTCTATAATCTTGCTTTCAAAACATATACAAAAGCTGGTAATGAATTAGTTACTTATGGTGGAATCGGTTCTGGTGGAGGTATCAGAAGTTTAACTAATAGAATTGTTGATTTCGGTGCAACAGATGCTTATCTTTCTGATAAGAAAATGGCAAAAATGCCTATGCCTATAGTACACATCCCTACTTGTATGGGAGCTGTTGTTGTAGCTTTCAATGTTAATGGTGTTAAAGATCTTAAATTAAGCCAAGAAGTTCTTGCTGATATTTTTTTAGGAAAGATAAAAAAATGGAATGATTCAAGAATCAAGAAAATTAATCCAAATGCTAGTTTACCTAATATGGACATAACTGTTGTATATCGTTCAGATGGTTCTGGTACTACTTACGTTTTCTCTAACTATCTTTCTAAAATAAGTTCTGAATGGTCTAATAAAATTGGTTTTGCAAAATCGTTACAATGGCCTACAGGTATAGCTGCTAAAGGAAATCCTGGTGTTGCTGGTACTATTGCTCAAACTAAAGGATCTATTGGTTATATTGGTTCTGAATATGCTTTCTCTTTAAATATTCCTGTTGCAGCTCTTCAAAATAAATCTGGAAGATATATTAAAGCAAGTCTTGAGAGTATTTCTAAAGCTGCTTCTGCTAAGATTCCTGAAGATACAAGAGTTATGCTTACAGATTCTGAAGCTGTAGATGCTTATCCTATTGCATGTTTCACTTGGATTATTCTTTACAAAGAGCAATCATATAAAAGCCGTTCTCTAGCTAGAGCTAAAACTCTTGTGAAAATGCTTAACTGGATGCTTGATGATAAAGCTCAATCAATGACTAGTAAAGTTCATTATGCTCCTCTTCCAAATACAGCAAGAGAATATGCTAAGAACATCTTAAAACAAGTTACTTACGACGGAAAGTCTGTTATTAAATAATTATTAATAAATTGGAATGAAAGATAGATTATTCAAAATTAGTTTGATAGCGACATGCGCTCTAGTTCTACTAATAATGGGAGGTATTATTTATACGCTTGCTAAGGGAGCTCTTCCTACTTTCGAAGAATATGGTTTAGGTTTTATTACTTCTTCAGATTGGAATCCAAATCCTAATAATGAACATTACGGTGCTCTCCCTTTTATTGCAGGTACATTAATTACATCTACTCTAGCTTTACTATTGTGCATTCCTCTATCTTTCCCAATTGCTATTTTCACTGGTTATTATTTTAAAGGTACTAAAGTGGCAAGCATCATCAGCGACATTGTTGATATGCTTGCTGGTGTACCTTCTATAGTTTATGGACTATGGGGATTCTATACTCTAAGACCTATTATTGTTGATTTAGGTTTAAGTCAACAAGGATTTGGTATTTTTACTGCAAGCATCATTCTTACTATCATGATTATTCCTTATGCTACTTCTCTGAGTAGTGAATTTATTAAGATGGTACCTAATGATTTAAAGGAAGCTGCCTTTGCTATGGGTTCTACTAAATTAGAAGTCATTCAAAAAGTAATTTTTCCTTCTGCAAGTTCTGGAATTATTGCCTCTTACATCCTTGCTATGGGACGTGCCTTAGGTGAAACTATGGCTGTGACTATGTTAATTGGGAATGTAAATCTTATACCTACCTCGCTTTTCTCTTCTGGTAATACTATGGCCAGCGTTATTGCTAACCAATTTGGTGAAGCTGACGGTATCAAGTTAAGTTCGTTAATTGCTATTGGACTATTACTGTTCTTTATTACTGTGGTGATTAATACTATTGGTAGATTAATTATGAAGAAATTAAAAGTATGATGAATAAAATGAAATATAGAAGATATAAGGATAAAGCTTTCCTTTATCTTATGTTCTTAATCACTATTATTGCAATAACTCCACTAGCTTCTATTATATTTGAATTAGTTGCAAAAGGTTTTAATCAATTAAATATATCATTTTTCACAGAAGTAGCTCCTACTACTTTAGATTCTATGCTTGCTAAAAGTACTGGTAATCCTGTTAAAGGTGGTATTGCTAATGGTATTGTTGGAACTCTACAAATTGTTGGTATTGCTAGCTTAATGGCTATTCCTTTAGGGGTGTTTGTTGGTATTTATTTAGCAGAAAATTCTAATAAAAAGTTTTCTACTTTAGTCAGTTTTTCTACCGACCTCTTAGCAGGTATTCCCTCTATTGTATATGGTATTATTGCTTATGCATGGATTGTTATTAAAATTACTGATGGATATTCTGGTTTTGCTGGAAGTGTTGCTTTATCTATTATGATGTTACCTCTTGTTATTCGTTCAACAGAAGAGAGTATTAAAATGATTCCTGCTTCTTTGAAAGAAGCTTCTCTAGCTTTAGGGACTTCGTATAGAAAAACAATATTAAGAGTTATTCTTCCTTCTGCTATGAGTGGATTATTCACAGGAATTTTACTTTCTATTTCAAGAGTTATTGGAGAAACAGCACCATTAATTTTAACGGCTTTAGGATCTCAAGTTATTAATCTTGATATAACAAAACCGACAAGTGCTATTCCTCTATTAATATGGGAGTTTTATAACGATCCTTATCTTATAAATATGATTTGGAGTTCGTCACTGTTTTTAATGCTTCTAGTTCTAATTTTTAATATTTCTGCTAAACAAATTTCTAAAAGATGGGCAATACAATAAATAATAACAATATAGCGTTGCATATTGAAGATCTTAGCATCGCTTACACTAAAGATAAATATGCTGTTAAAGGTATTAATGCTGATATTTATAAGAATACTATTACTGCAATTATGGGACCTTCTGGTTGTGGTAAAAGTACTCTACTTAGAGCCATTAATAGAATGCATGAATTATATCCTGAGATAAAAGTAACAGGTAATATTTTAATGAAAGATCAAAATATCTTTAAGATTAATGCAATGGAAGTTCGTCAAAAGATAGGTATGGTATTTCAACGACCAAACCCTTTCCCTTCTATGAGTATCTACGAGAATGTTCTTGCTGGATATAGTCTTAATGGTATTAAATTGAAGAAAGAAGAAAAGGATAGAATTGTTCAAGAGGTTCTTGAAGATGTTGGATTGTGGGAAGAAGTGAAAGATACTCTTCATAAAAAAAGAACAGCTCTTTCTGGTGGTCAACAACAACGTTTATGTATTGCTCGCTCAATAGCTATGAAACCAGATATTCTTCTTTTAGATGAACCAACTTCTGCTCTCGATCCTATATCTACTTCTAAGATTGAAGAACTACTTATGAAGTTAAAGGATAAATTTACTATTGTTATTGTTACCCACAATATGTCGCAAGCAGCAAGAATTTCGGAATATTCAATGTTTATGTATTTAGGAGATTTAATAGAATACGATCTTACTAAGAAGATGTTCACTAACCCTAATGATAAACGAACAGAACAATATCTTACAGGTAAATTTGGTTGATTTATCTAAATAGAATAAAAATATTAAATCATAATTATATAAAATCGATTTTTATGAATGCAAAAAATAAAGAATTTGAGAATATTACCAATGATGTGAATATGGTTTCAGAAATTATCTTTCAACAAATGAACCTTATTGACGATTATCTTTCAAATGTAAATAATTCTGATAGCGAGACTGTTAACGAATTATTAAGCAATGAAAGTAAAATTGATGATTACGAAAAACTAATATACGATAAGATTGTTAATTGTATTGTTCTCTACAATCCTCTTGCTGGAGAATTAAGACAACTAATGGCTAGTTTAAGAATCACTACCAACCTAGAAAGAATAGGAGATTTGTGTATAAATATTATAGAAAGTTTAGAGTCTACTAACAAGAAGATTATAGGAGAAAAGATTAAAACATTGTTTGTTGATATGTTAAAATTTGCTACCTTAATGGTAAGAAATTCAATGTCCTCTTTTATATGTTGTGATATGGATTTGGCAGAAAAAGTTCTTAATGATGATGATGTAATTGATAACTTAAATGAGAAGATTAATAATCTTCTTAGCGAGTTCAAGCATAATGAAGCTTATAGTAGCAAAGAAGAATTAACAAACTTGTTGAGTTTCAATTATATTAACATGAATATTGAACGTATTGCAGATAATGCTACCAATATTGCCGAAGCAAGTATATACATGATGCAAGGAGAAGACATCAGACATACAAACTAATTAAACACTAGTATGAGTAAATATAACGTTCTAATCGTTGATGATGAAGAAGATATTTGTGAGATTCTTAAATTTAATCTCCAATCAGAAAATATTACAGTAAAAACCCTTAATTCAGCAGAAGATGTTCTTAACGAATCTCTTGATGATTATCATCTTATACTGCTTGATGTGATGATGGGCGGTATGTCTGGCTTTCAATTAGCAGACAAAATAAGACATGAATTGAATAATGATATTCCTATTATCTTTTTAACTGCTAAAGACACTGAAAACGACTTACTTACTGGTTTTAATATTGGAGCTGACGATTATATATATAAACCTTTCTCTATTAAAGAAGTTGGAGCTAGAGTGAATGCTGTTTTAAAACGTAAATCTTTAGGCGGTGAAAGTAAATTAGATGTTTTAAAGGTGAAAGATCTAGAATTAGATGCTAATAAAAAGACTGTTCATATTGATGGTGAGCTAATAGGACTAACTAAAACAGAATATGAAATTCTTTCTCTATTAATTTCTCACGAAGAGAAAATCTATTCTAGAGATGATATTATTGCTCACGTATGGGACGATAACACTTATGTATCTTCAAGAACTGTTGATGTTCATATTACTCGATTGAGAAAAAAAATTAATGAATATGGCAAGTATATTCGTAATAAATCAGGATACGGATATTGCTTTGCAATAAATAATTAAAACCATGAAAAAATATTTTGCATACAAACAGAAGCTATTTGTATATTTCTTTATACTTTTTTCTATATTCACTATCAGTGTATTAGGCTTTCAATACGATAGAGAAAAGACTTTTAAAATTGATAAACTAGAATCCGATTTAGATATTTATAATCATCTAATCAGTAGTGTTATCACTGAAGACTGTGGAGGCAAAATTGTAGATTCTAAGATTAACAATCTTATAAATCATCTACCCGTAAAGAATCTTCGACTTACAGTTATTGATGTTAGAGGTAGAGTTTTGTACGATAATGAATATGGAAATTCTGAAAGTATGGAAAATCACCTTAGACGACCTGAGGTAATGATTTCTTTACAAAAAGATTACGGAGCAGATATTAGATATTCTACTTCTATGAAAAAAGATTTCTACTATTATTGTAAATACTATGGTGATTTTTATATTAGAGTTGCCCTACCTTACGATATGACAATTAAAAATCTTTTAAAAGCTAATAATTTATTCTTGTATTTCCTTTTATTGGTATTTATTGTAGCTACCCTTACTTTAGTATATATTTCAGACAAACTAGGAAAATCTCTTTCTCGATTAAAAGATTTTGCAATTAGAGTTGACAATAAGACATACGATATAAAAGAGAATATTCAATTCCCAAATAATGAACTTGGGGTAATTAGTAATAGAATTATCAGTCTTTATAATTCCCTTCATATTACAAGTCAGCAACTTGAAATGGAAAGAGATAAAATGAATCAACATTTTAAATACTCTTTAAATGGTCTTGCTATATTTGACGAGAATAAATCAAGTTTGTTTGCAAATTCTAGATTCATTCAATATATGAATGTTCTTATGGATACCGTTACTGTAGATGCTGAAAAAATATTCTCTCACGATATTTTTAAGGATCTTAATACATTTATTGAAGAGAATACTCGAACATATAATATTCCTGTTGAAGTTCCACGTTTCCAATCTACATTGAGAAGTAACGGTAGAATATTCATGCTTAATGCTATTATATTCGAAGATAAAAGTTTTGAGATTGCTTTAAGAGATATTTCTGAAATAGAAAAAAATAGAATTCTTAAACAAGAAATGAGTTCTAATATAGCTCATGAATTAAGAACTCCTGTCACTTCTATTAGAGGTTATCTTGAAACTATTATAGAAACAGAGAATTTACCAGAAGAAACTAAACAGTCGTTTATTGATAAATCGTTTAAACAAATTATGCGATTAAGCGAATTAATTAATGATATTAGTCTTATCTCTAAAATGGAAGATTCAAGTACTAGCCTTGAGCTTATACATGTTAATCTTAAGAATATTGTTGACAAAGCAATACAAGATGGCATAACTAGTGCTCCTACAGATGCAAGAATAGAATCGGAAGTTAATATACCAGAAGACCTTGAAATAGAAGGTAACCCTACCTTACTATATCTTTTGTTTAAAAATTTAATAGACAATAGTATTAAATATGTAGATGGTGATATAAATATTAACATTAAAAAATATCATGAGGACGATAACTTCCATTACTTTTCTTTTAAAGACAATGGAAACGGAGTTGATGAAGAACATCTTAATAGATTGTTCGAAAGATTCTATAGAGTTGATACAGGAAGAACAAGAGAAAAAGGAGGAACAGGCCTAGGTTTATCTATTGTTAAAAATGCTGTCATTTTCCATGGAGGTGATATTAACGTAAAAAATGCCAACGAAGGTGGACTTGAATTTATCTTTACTATAAAGAAGTAAATTCATTAACTAATTGTTTTACATATACTTAAGGGGATTCTTTATTGAATTCCCTTTTATTTTTTACATTATATTCAAACAAATATCCTATTTTATTAATAAATATGCACCTTTTAATATATTTTGCAATAAATATTCATAATATGTTAAAATTTATGTATATTTCATAATATTTGATTTATTCTTTAGTCTAATTAATATAAATTAACTAATTTTAGGCTTGTTAAACAACTTAAAAAGAATAATCAACATTATGAAAAAACTGAAATTAAGCATGTTTATACTTCTATTGTTAATAGGAGTATTTTCATGTAAGGACGATGACGACAAAACAGTTCATGTCGCCAAGGTCGAATTAGACAAACAAGAATTATCTATTGAAGAAGGCTCTTCTATTTCATTAAAATCACACATTGTACCAGAATCTGCAACAAATAAGCATATAGATTGGCACACTACTAATGAAGAGATTGTTACAGTAAAAGATGGTTTAATACAGGCACATAAACCAGGAGATGCAACAATTAGTGCTGTAGCTGAAGATAGAGATATTACAGCTAAATGTTTGGTACATGTTACTAAGAAGGTAATTAAGGTTAGTTCTGTTTCTCTTGACAAGAAAGAAATAGAAATGGTTGAAGGTAGTAAAACTAAACTTGTAGCCACAATACTTCCTAAAGATGCAAGTGATAAAACAATTGCTTGGACTAGTAGCGATGAGAAGATTGCTAGTGTTAAAGATGGAGAAATTACAGCTATTAAAGTTGGAGAAGCTATTATTACTGTTACAACAAAGGATGGTAGTAAAGTTGCTGCATGTAAAATTGTTATAAAAGCAAAAACAATAGCAGTTACATCTATCTCTTTAAACAAAAAGGAATTAGAAATTATTGAAGGTGGTAAAGAAAGTCTTACAGCTAGTATACTTCCTGAAAATGCAAGTGATAAGACTGTTATATGGGCTAGTAGTGATGAGAAAGTTGCTAACGTAAAAGATGGTGAAATTACTGGTATAAAAGTTGGAACTGCAAATATTAGTGCGACTACTAAAGATGGTAAGAAAGTTGCCACTTGTAAAGTAAGTGTCAAGACTAAGATTATAGCAGTTAGTTCTATCACTCTAAATAAAAAGGAATTAGAAATTATTGAAGGTGGTAAAGAAAGTCTTACAGCTAATATACTTCCTGAAAATGCAAGTGATAAGACTGTTATATGGGCTAGTAGTGATGAGAAAGTTGCTAGCGTAAAAGATGGTGAAATTACTGGTATAAAAGTTGGGACTGCAAATATTAGTGCGACTACTAAAGATGGTAAGAAAGTTGCCACTTGTAAAGTAAGTGTTAAGACTAAGATTGTAATTATTAATGTAAAATCGATAAGTCTAAATAAAACTTCAGTTTCTTTAGAAGAAGGTAGTAAAACAATTTTAACAGCTACAGTACTTCCTGAAAATGCAAGTGATAAGACTGTTATTTGGACAAGTGCAGATGATAAAATTGCAAGTGTTAAAGATGGAGAAATAAGTGGTATTAAAGCTGGAGAAACAAATATTACAGCTAGCACTAAAGATGGTAACAAAATTGCAACTTGTAAAGTTAGCGTAAGTGCTCCAATTGTGAATGTTTCTGGTGTCTATCTAAATAAATACAATCTAGATTTAGAGATTAGTGGTACTTTTACTTTAGTACCTAAAGTTCTTCCTAGTAGTGCTACTAATAAAAAAGTAAAATGGACTTCTGACAATACTAAAGTAGCTAGTGTTGTAGATGGTAAAGTGACTGCTATTGCAGCAGGAAAAGCGACAATTACTGTTAGTTCTGAAGATGGAAATAAAACTTCAACTTGTAGTGTAAATGTAAAAGCAAAAGAAGTAAGTGTTAGTTCTGTTAGTCTGGATAAAACAAAATTAGAATTAATAGAAAATGAAAACACTCAACTAATTGCTACTATTCTTCCAGAGGATGCAAGTAATAAGAAATTAAAATGGACTTCTAGTAATGAAAATATTGCTACAGTTGTTTCAGATGGAACAATTTATGCTAAAGGAATTGGAGAATGTATTATTACAGTAACAACTTTAGATGGAGCTAAAACTGCAACTTGTAATTTAGTTGTTAAAAAGAAAATTAAACATGTATATTCGGTAAGTATTGACGAGATTACGTATAAAGTTCCACTAAATGAGACTAAACAAATTACATATAGCATAAATCCTTCTGATGCTGATAATAAGGAAGTAAAATGGACTTCTAGTAATCCAGAAATTGCAAGTATTGATGAAAAAGGTCTTGTAAAAGCAATTAAAGTTGGGAAAACTACTATTACCTTAACTAGTGTAGACGGAGAAAAGAAAAACACATGTACTGTTGAAGTTGTAGATGGTGTTACTCACGCAACAAGTATAGTTATTTATGAGGAAGATTTCACTTTATCTATTGGTGATTCAAAAAACATTTATGCAAGTGTTAAACCTTTTGGCGTGACTAATAAATCTGTAAAATGGTCTTCTGATAAACCAGAAGTAGCAAGTGTTGAGGATGGAACAATAAAAGGTATTTCTGCAGGTGTTGCAACAATAACAGCTACAAGTGTTGATGGTGGATTCACTGATGATATTAAAGTTACTGTTGTTGATGGAGCTATTAGTGTAAGCTCTATTTCTTTAAGTAATACAAATATGAATTTACAAACTGGTGATACTAAAATATTAACAGCCTCTATCCTACCAGAAACAGCTTCTAATAAAAATCTTATATGGAAATCTAGTGATGAAAGTATTATTAGTTTCAAAAAAGCAATATATCCTGATATGTCGATTGAACTTACAGCTAAAGCAATTGGTAATGCTGAAATTACTGTAACAAGTGAAGATGGAAATTTCACTGCTACTTGTTCTATAAATGTAAAAGGAGAAACTGTTGTAACAGAAGGTAGTGTTAATATTAAAGGTAGAGATTATAAGACTGTAACAATAAATGGTAAAACATGGTTAGCAGAAAATTATGCATATCTGCCTAAAGTGAATAAAGAGAAAGATCTATCTAATGATGAAGCAAGAGTTTATGTTTTACAATATGATGGAGAAGATCTTGATGAAGCTAAAGCTAGTGAAAATTACAAAAAATATGGAGCTTTATATAATTATAAAGCAGCTATTGAATATTGTCCTGAGGGCTGGCATTTAGCAACAAATGAAGATTGGAAAGAATTAGAGAAAGAAGCAGGAATGAATGAAGAAGATTTGAATAGAATTGGTAGAGACAGAGGTCAATGTGCTGATAAATTTAAATCTACAGATTTTCGAGGTAAAAATACTTTTAAATTAAATATCTTAGAATCAGGATCTATAAAATTTTCATCATTTAGTGACTTTGGTGGATATATCGGATGTTATAATACTATAGAAGATAAATATATGTATAGAGCATTTAGTAATTATAGTAATACGATAGATGCTGCATATCTTTATAATAAATCAGCAGTTGCAATAAGATATGTAAAAGATTAAATTTATAAGATTATAGTATAATCTAGATAATAATAATCTACTATATTACTTTATTTAAGTATAAAAAATAAGCTGAGGTAATTCTTAATTTAAAAGAATTACCTCTTTTTAGTATATATTCTCCTGAGATATATTTGTTTAACAGCTATTTATATAAATTTTAACATTTAAATAAGAAATCAATACCTTACTTTGGTCTCTAATTTAAATACATACAATATGAAATACAAAACATTAGTAGGATTAACAATTATGATTATTGCTTATTCCTGTACTACAAAAGTAAATAACGAAATTGGTATAACTAAAATCAAAACACCAGATATCTCAAATTATACTTTAACTAAATTCAACAGTTTATCTACAAATTTTGTTGAAACTAAGAGAATTAAAACTGAAAATTCAATACATATAGATACAAATACTCAAAAGAAATTTGTACTAAATTATATAAATACTAAAAAACAGTTTTATCAATTTTTTTCATATGGTTCTACCAATATGGATATTATTATTTCAAATGATAGTATTAGTTTTTCTAAAAATGACAAGATAAACCCATTATTTCAAAAAATTAATAAACAAATAAATAAAATATCTTTTAAAGGTCTAAATCTCATTTCTATCAACAATAAATTAAATTCTATAGCTACATCTTTAGTAAGCGAGCTTAAAAAACATAACCTTAATAATAAAGAATATAATCTATTAAAATCTATAATTGATGGGAAAATAGCAGAACTTAGAATCTATCTAGCAGGTAAATATAATATTAGAACTTACAATGATAAATTATATGATTCAATAGATAATCTTGATATAAATAACTCTCAATTCTTAAGATACTATAAAAACGTAAATATTGTTTTTGAATATATTCAAGTAAAATATTTTAGAAAATATAATAAAAAATTTACGATTTCAGCAAAGAATCTTAAATTTATAAAAGATAACATTAAGAATATAGATGTAGCAAATGATTTCATTACAATAATTGCTTCTAATATAATTCCTGATATTTCAAACAAAGAAAAACAAGATTTATTAGAAAAAGTTAAATCATATGGGTTAGATAAACCTTCTTTTAACTATTTAAAAAACATAAAAGCTGAAGTTAGTTTAGGTAAAAAAATAGGTAGTGATCCTAAATACCTTAATGATTTAGTTCCACTTAATAATAGGTTCTCTATAAAATCATTAAAAAATAAAACAGTTTATGTAGATAACTGGGCTACTTGGTGCGGCGCTTGTGTTAAAGGAATAAAAGAGTTCAAAAAGAAATATAATAAACTTAAACACAAAAAAGATATTGTCTTTTTATTTGTTTCCTTCGATAATAATAAAAAATCATGGAGAAATTTTATTAAGAATAATAATCTTAATAAACCAAATATTATTCATCTTTACAATTCAAAAAACATGAATACAAACTATGCCAAATACTATGGGGTTAGAGGACTTCCTAAAGCATATATTATTGGAAAAGATTATAAAATAAAGAATTCTAATCCTCCAATATTTGAAGATAAAGATTTTTCTTCATTTATATCAAGACAACAATAGTAGAATTTATATGCAAATCACAATACAGCTATTTAGACATAATAAACTATAGTTAATTAAACAAAATAGATGTTGCTTAGATAAAGTTAAGCAACATCTATTATTTGTTTGAATTATATGAAACGACAAATTTCATTAATGTCTTTTCTTGTTGTTGGCTTTAAATGAATACCATCTTCAAAACCATAAACAATTAGTGCAGCAACAGTTTCGTCTTTAGGAATATTACATATCTCTGAGATTGCTTCATCATCAATTACACCAAATACACATGTTCCAACTCCTTTTGCATAAGCAGATAAACAAAAAGTCTGACAAGCTATTCCAGCATCAAAAACTTCCCAAATATTATTTTTATTTGTAGCATATTCATCTTTATCTAGTTTACCACTTTTCCCTTTTACAAAACTTAGTACTGCAACTCCTTTTGCATTTTCAAGAGTTTTTGTATTATATGCAAAACCTTTTACTCCATCAGTCGTTAATTTAGAAATAACATTTTCATCATCAACTAAAGTATATCGTGCTATCTGGAAATTACCCCATGATGGAGCCCATTTAGCTAGATCTATAATTTCCTTCATTAATTCACGAGGAACTTTTTCATTTTTATATTTTCTTACACTACGGCGATCTTTTATCATTTTTAACGCATCCATATAAAATCTTTATTAAATTATTACTTATTATTTATATTAATTTTTGTTCTTACAATTATATAAGGAGATTTACTATCATCTAATCCTTTATTTAAAGCAGGAAGTCTATTTAATTGATCAACAGTACTATATAAATAACCATTTTTTATATATAAACCATCTGGCCAAGTTTGTCCTATAGGTAATGTTGCAATAGTTCTAAGACCTATTTTATTATTGGTCACGGAAAGTACATGATTTTCCACATTAGTTACATATACATTTCCAAAATTATCTGTAGCTATTCCATCGCAATATGATTTTATTGAATATTCTTTAATACCTTTACTTAAAGCTTCATCACTTATAAAATCTTTTGTAGCAACCCTATATAATTTTCTACCATGCAGAGCTCCAAAATATATCCATTTATTTTTTGGATCAATTGCTATTGGATTAAGTGCAAATCCTCCTTTGAAATCTGGCATCATAGATTTATGTTTCTCCGCCATTCTAATAGCTTTATTATTGTTGATGTTTAAGACTATAAATGCAGGTGATGGATCGCTAACCAAATCTCCTTGAGTCATATCAGCAATAATTATACGATTATGTTTTTCATCGATAACAAAATCTTGTAAGAAACTAGCTGGTTTTAAAACATTTTTAGGTAGTTTAATAATCTTGACAAGTTTCTCGTCATTGATATTCCACACAACAAATTGCATTAATTTCATATCTAATATCCAAAGATTATCTCTACTATCTATTCTAATTCCAATACTTGCACTTATTATAGAGTTCTTCCCTTTTGAATATCTCTTATTCGGATATGGTTTTGAAGAACCATCTTTTCCTATTTCTAAAATCTTAATTTCTGAGCCAACTAATGGATTGATTGAAATAAACATTCTACCTGAATTACTAATAGCAATATTACCAGCACGAACAGTTTTTGATGAGAAAACAATCTCAGCTTCCTTTTGTCCTTCTGATTTAAATGTTATAAAAACTACTAAAATTAATGTAATTAATAATTTTACCTTCATAATAATATATTTATAAGAGTTATAATTTATAAGATTAATAATAATACAAAACTATCTATATTTCAACAAATAAACATTGTATATATAATGGATTTAATTGTACACTTGTTGGTTTATATATTAATTTTCAAGAAAATAATAGATACTTTCGCGAATTTAATTATAAATTCACTCTTAAAAACTAATATATATACCATGAATAAAGTATCAATAGAAAATATTTTTGAGATTCATATTGAAGAAATGGATTTTTGGGAAAAAAGACCATATACTAATAATTTTTTCGAAATAGCCTACATAGATAAAGGATCAGGATTTCAATGTATTAATCAACATGAATTTAAATACCATGAAGGGGATGTTTTTTTTCTACCTCCTCTAGATTGTCATTCTTTCAAGATATTAAATCCAACTAGATTTTATTTCATTCGTTTCACAGATCACTATTTTTTACAAAATAAAGAGACTACAAATTATAGTTCTTGGTTTGACAAAATAACATACATATTAGCAAATTACAATAAAATGCCAGGAGATATTATATCATCTAACAAGGATAGACAATTTATTATAAATAATATCAAATTTATTTATCAAGAATATATATCTAATGATCACTACTCAAATTCAATAATTTCTGGAACAATTGTATCTATTTTAAATATTCTAGCAAGAAGTGTAGAAAATAAATATGTTTCTAATGCAAATAAAATTCATAATAGATTTGGAAATCTTTTACGCTATATTAACACTCATCTAGTGAGTAAAGAAAAATTACAAATAGATAACCTTTCAAATCTTTTTGGTATATCACAAAATTACTTTTCAGAATATTTTAAAAAACATGCAGGAATAAGCTTAGCTGAATATATTCTAAAATCGAAATTAAAAATAGTTGAATCAAAGATTCTGCATACTGATCTAAGTTTAAAAGAAATTGCATGGCAACTTAATTTTACAGATAATAGTCATCTTGCTAAATCTTTTAAAAAATATTATGGTATTACCACTAAAGAATTCAAAAATAAAGGTCAAGTATCTTGTGATAAAAATTAATACTTAGTTTTAAACAAAATAAGCTGTCTCTTAATTTTTAGAGACAGCTTATTATATATTAAAGAATAAAACTTCTTATTATAATTGTTTCATCAAATTAGCCATTTCAATAGCAGTAACACCAGAATCGAAACCTTTATTACCAGCTTTTGTTCCAGCTCTTTCAATAGCTTGTTCAATTGTATCAGTAGTTAAAACACCAAAGATAGTTGGAACTTCAGTATCTAAACCTACTTGAGCACAACCTTTAGAAACTTCACTACATACAAAATCGTAATGAGATGTAGAACCTTTAATAACAGCCCCTAAAAGGATAACAGCATCATATTTTCCTGATTTAGCCATCTTTTTAGCTATTAATGGCATTTCAAAAGCACCAGGAACCCATGTTACAGTTGCTTCGCAATCTTCACCATGACGTTCGATAGCATCAAGAGCACCACCTAATAATTTAGATGTAATAAATTCATTAAAACGAGCAGCAACTATTCCTATCTTAAGGCCTTTACCTATAACTTTACCTTCAATTACTTGCATAATATTAAATTTTTATTTTTGATTTTCTTGTTCATCAACCATTTTTTCTACTTCTTCTTTTTCTCTCACATGTAGGATATGTCCCATTTTCTTGAATTTTGTGTACATATAGAATTCATTCTTTTCGTTACACGTCATTTCAATTTGTTCTCTACCTACAACTTTTATACCATAACCACTTAATCCTTTTACTTTCATTGGATTATTAGTCATTAAACGTAGATTTTTAATTCCTAAAGAAGCAAGAATCTCTGCACCTACTCCATAATCTCTTAAGTCGGCTTTGAAACCTAAAGCTATATTTGCTTCTACAGTATCCATTCCACCATCTTGAAGATTATATGCTTTCAATTTATTAATAAGTCCTATTCCTCTACCTTCTTGACGCATATATAGAACAACTCCTCTACCTTCTTTTTCAATTCTTCTTAAAGCTTCAGCTAATTGATCACCACAATCACATCTTAACGATCCAAAAGCATCACCTGTTAAACATTCAGAATGTACTCTACAAAGAACTGGTTCATCTGTATTTACATCTCCTTTAACAATAGCAACATGATGTTCCTGTGTTATCTTATTTATAAATCCATGAATTCTAAACGTTCCGTATTTTGTAGGCATTTCTGCTTCTGTAACTTTCTCTACCATCTTTTCTGTATGACGACGGTATTCTATTAAGTCAGCAATAGTTATAATTTTAAGATCATGCTTTTTAACATACTCCATTAGTTGAGGAACTCTAGCCATTGTTCCATCCTCATTCATAATTTCACATATTGCTGCAGCAGGATATAATCCAGCCATACGAGCTAAATCGACACTAGCTTCTGTATGTCCTGCACGAACTAATACACCATTTGGTCTTGCTAATAAAGGGAAAATATGTCCTGGACGAGTGAAATCAGCTGGCTTAGCATCTTTGTCTAATACTTTCTTAATTGTTGCAGCTCTTTCAAAAGCAGATATACCTGTAGTACATTCTGCAGCATCAATAGATACAGTAAATGCAGTCTCTTTTCTATCAGTATTATTACGAACCATCATTTCTATTTCTAGTTCGTCTAATCGTTGTTTAATAATTGGCATACATATTAAACCTCCTGCATGATGAGCCATAAAATTTATTGCTTCAGGTGTGATTTTATCTGCGGCAATAACTAAATCCCCCTCATTCTCTCTGTCTTCGTCATCGACAATAACAATCATTTTACCAGCTTTGATATCTTCAATAGCTTCTTCAATTGTATTAAATTTCATTTTATAATATCTATTAATAATTATTG
This sequence comes from Marinilabiliaceae bacterium JC040, assembly GCA_022496785.1. Classification (GTDB taxonomy): domain Bacteria; phylum Bacteroidota; class Bacteroidia; order Bacteroidales; family Marinifilaceae; genus SNAP01. The sequence continues at coordinate 22,788 of SNAP01000002.1, forward strand.
TATATTTTACATCTATAATTGTGATAAACAATTATAGAAATCCATTTTCTCTTAACATATCCATAGAAAGATCTGATTTCTTTGAATTAGAATCTTCTTCTTCCGTATGATTTATAAATTTCTCTATATATTTAGCTGTTATATCGTTCTCTAAATTGACTTTTGTACCTATTTTTTTGCTACATAAAGTTGTTTCATCTTGTGTATGAGGTATTATAGATACCTTGAATTTCTTATCATCAACATATGCAACTGTTAAACTAACACCGTCTATTCCTATTGATCCCTTATTAATTATATATTTCAAAAGAGATTTAGAACATTCTATACTTATCCAGATGGCATTATCGTCTGTTTCTTTATTTACAATATTTCCCAGTCCATCAATATGACCACTAACCATATGACCTCCTAATCTATCTCCTAGTCTTAAGGCTCTTTCTAAATTAACTTTAGAACCTACACTTAAAAATCCTAAGTTAGATTTGTCCATTGTCTCTGGCATAACATCTGCAGAGAAGATACCTCCACCAAAACTTGTTACAGTTAAACATACTCCATTTACAGCAATACTATCTCCTATTTTTACGTCTGACAATACTATTGCAGCATTAATCTGAAGCGTGGATGAACGTTTACCCTTCTGAATAGATTTTATTGTTCCTATTTCTTCTACTATACCTGTAAACATGTTTATTTAATTATTAGACCACGAATTAATATATCGTTTCCTATTGTTTCTACTTTAATTTCAGATAGATTTATTGCATCTTTCATCAAGTTTATACCTTTACCTGCAACTGATGTCATAGATCCATTACCTCCAATGATTTTAGGTGCGACGAAAGACATCACTTCATCAACTACTCCCTCTTCGAGAGCAGAAAAGTTTAATGTTCCCCCTCCTTCTAATAAAACGCCATCTATTCCTAAATATCCTAATCTTTGCATTAAATCGCCAAGAGAAACTTTACCATCAGAGTGTTTAGTAAGTATTACTTCTACCCCTTTTTGCTTTAATAGTTCAATATTTTCTTGATTGGCTTTATTTGTTGTTGCTATTATTGTTCTTGCTTCACTAGTATCTAATATTTTAGAATCTAATGGTATTCTACAAGTAGAATCAACAACAATTCTAATTGGATTTCGTCTTCCCTCACAATCTATTCTGCAAGTTAATTCTGGATTATCATATATAACGGTATCAACACCAACCATTATAGCTTGAAGTTCATTTCTCAATTCATGTACATACTTTCTAGCGGGTTCATCTGTTACCCATCTTGAATCTCCTGAGTATGTAGAAATTTTACCATCTAATGTAGATGCTGTTTTCATTATCACCCAAGGAGTTTTATGCTGAACATAGTTTAAAAATATTCTATTTTGATATTTTAATTCATCTTCTAATACCCCACAAACAACTTCTATTCCAGCATCTTTTAACATTGCTATTCCTCTTCCTCCTACTATAGGATTAGGATCCATTTGTCCAATAACAACTCTTGAGATTTTTCTTTCTATAATTGCAACAGCACATGGTGGAGTTTTACCATAGTGAGAACACGGCTCTAATGTAACATACATTGTCGCCCCTTTTACATCAATATTGTTTTCATCAGCATCTTTAAAAGCATTTACCTCTGCATGACTTTCGCCATAGTGTTTATGCCATCCCTGAGCTACAATTTGATCGTTCTTAACTATTATTGCTCCCACTAAAGGATTAGGATTTACTCCTCCTTTTCCTCTAGCAGCAAGATTCATTGCTTGACGCATAAATTCTACATCTTTTACTGTGTAATCCATTGTTTTATCTTGCTTTTTCATGTTTATTAAAAAAATAAAACAGCCCTGAATAGCATAAACTATTCAGGGCTGTTAGTTCTATAACATGTTTAATATTATTAATATCAAATTGTTCATATCAACTTCTATCATCCAGACTTTAACTGTCGGTAATGGAATTGCACCATATCAGTCTTCAATTAAGAAGAGTCGCGGACTTTTACCGCCGGTAGGGAATTACACCCTGCCCTGAAGTTGTTCTTATCTTATACTCGCAAATGTAGAAATTTTTTCTTAAAGACAAACTTTTTTTAATCTTTTTCTATTTTTCCACAAGTAGTATAGATCTTTATTTTCTATTTAGGTCCAAATAAATCTTTAATTCCACCTAAAGAACCTAATACATTTGAAGCTTCATATGGAAGGTAAACAGTCTTATTATCTTTACCAGATACCATTTCTTTCAATGTATCAATATACTTATTAGCAATTAAATAGTTAATAGGATCGCCTTCTTCTTTCACTGCTTCATTGATTAATCTAATAGCTTCAGCCTCTGCTTCTGCCTTAGTAATTCTAGCCTTAGCCTCACCTTGAGCTCTTGCTATATCTGCATCTCTTTCACCTTCTGCTGTTCTAATCTTACTTTCTTTAAGACCTTCTGCTTCAAGAATTTGTGATGCTTTATAACCTTCTGCTTCAAGTACTTTTGCTTTTTTCTGACCTTCTGCCTCAAGTACAGATGCACGTCTATCACGCTCAGCACGCATTTGTTTCTCCATTGCAGCTTTAATATCTTCTGGAGGATTAATATCTTGTAATTCAACACGATTTACTTTAACACCCCACTTATTTGTAGCATCATCAAGAATAGTTCTCAATTTTGTGTTTATAGTATCACGAGAACTTAATGATTCATCTAATTCAAGTTCACCAATAACATTTCTTAATGTTGTTTGTGTTAATTTTTCAATTGCATCAGGTAGATTTTCAATCTCATACATCGACTTAATTGGATCCATAATTTGGAAATACAATAATGCATTGATTTGTACATTAACATTATCCTTTGTAATTACATTTTGTTTTGGGAAATCATAAACTGTTTCTCTTAAGTCTATTCTTGATTTCTCTTTAAAGTTAATGTATTTTACTCCATCATATCCTTCTTGAATATAACGCCACATAATATTTCTTGGTCTATCGATGATTGGCCATATAATATTGATACCAGAGTTTAACGTTTTATGATACTTTCCTAAACGCTCAACTATTATTACTTCAGATTGTCTTACAATCTTTACACCACTCATTACTATTGCAATGAATAAAATGGCAACTATTCCTAATACGATAATTCCACCCATGATTATTTTTTATTTACGATTAATATAATACTTTCTGTCCTTTCTATTACAACATCTTCTCCAACCTCTATTACGGTTTCATCAGATGCCTTAGCTTGCCATTCAACGCCATCTAGTTTAACACTTCCTATAGATGTGTTTCCTTCTATGCGTTTAGTAACTTTAGCTGTTCTACCTGTAAAGGCATCACTATTTGTTTTCATTTCGTTCTTTCTATATAGGTACTTTTTTACAAAAGGACGTAATAGTAAGAAACTTATCAATAGGGTTATTGAAAAGATAATTAGTAATGGAATTGGACCTAGACCAAATAATGCACATAAGCCTGTAAAACATAATGATATACCTATAGCTCCAAGTATAAAACCTGGTACTGCTATTTCAGCCACTAGTAATACAACTCCTGCGATTAATAATATTTCCCAATATTCCATAATACATTTTATTAAGTTTGTTATACAATGATAATATTTTAAAAGGAAAAGACAAAGGAATATCAATATTTTATTAATACTAAATAGAGATTTTTTTCAGCTTTTAAATATGATGATTGCCTTTTGATTTAATATTTATGTTTTTCTAACTATATTTGTAAATTAATTTCAAACAAATAAATGTATGAAACCTGAGGAATTTCTAATAAATCAAAATAAAGCAATCAATGTTTATGGAGCTAGAGTCCACAATTTAAAGAATATTGATATCTCTATTCCTCATAGAAAATTAAGCGTAATTACAGGTTTAAGTGGATCAGGAAAATCTTCTTTAGCTTTTGACACTATTCATGCTGAAGGACAAAGAAGATATTTAGAAACATTCTCTACATATGCTCGACAATTCATAGGTAATATGGAGAGACCTGATGTTGATAAAATAACAGGACTATCCCCTGTTATTTCAATAGAACAAAAAACTACAAATAAAAATCCTCGATCGACAGTAGGAACAGTAACAGAAATATATGATTTCTTACGTCTTCTATATGCTAGAGCTTCAAATGCTTATTCTTATGAATCGGGAAAACAGATGATTCAATATACTGATGCTCAGATTATTGATGTAATTTTTAACAAATATCTAGATAAGAATATTTTAGTCTTAGCTCCTCTTATCAAAGGACGAAAAGGTCATTATAAAGAATTATTCCAAAAGATAAGGAATAAAGGATTTCTTTATGTAAGGATTGATGGGAAGATTGAAGATTTACGTCCCAATATGATTGTTGATAGATATAAAAGTCATGATATAGAAATTGTAATAGATAAATTAAAAGTTAAAGATTCTATATCAAAAAGACTTAAAGAATCAATTGAGACCGCTATGGATAGAGCAAATGGTCTTTGCATGATTATGGAAAAAGAAAGTGAAGATTTTCAATATTTTTCACGAGCTTTAATGTGTCCTGATACAGGTATTTCTTATCAAGAACCAGCACCACATTCTTTTTCTTTCAATTCTCCACATGGAGCATGTCCAAGATGTAAAGGTTTAGGGAGTATTAATAATATTGATATTGACAAAATTATTCCAAATGATTCTTTAAGTATTTATAAAGGAGGTATAGAACCTTTAGGATCATATTCAAAGAACATCATATTTGAACAAATAGATAGTATTTGTAGTAAATATAATTGCACTTTAAAAACACCTATAAAAGACATTCCCCAAAAAGCTATTGATGATATCTTATATGGAACAACAGAACCTTTATTTATAAAAAATACGGTTTATGATACAGGAGTTCAATATTTCAATAATTTTGAAGGTATTTTAAAATATATAAATCTTCAATACGAAGAAACAATTTCAATAAAAGAGAGAAGATGGGCTGAGCAATATATTTCAAGAACAACATGTCCTGAATGTAATGGATATAGACTAAAAAAAGAGTCTCTATGGTTTAAAATTGCTGGTAAAAATATTGGAGAAGTTGCTAGTATGAATTTACTAGAATTTCGTGAATGGATTGAAAATATTGAAGATACTTTTTCTGATAAACAAATATTAATAGCCTCGGAGGTTATTAAAGAAATTAAAACTAGATTAGGGTTTCTAACTAATATTGGACTTAATTATTTATCTTTAAATAGACCTTCTGCTAGTCTTTCAGGTGGAGAATCTCAACGAATTCGTTTAGCATCTCAAATAGGCTCCCAACTTGTAAATGTTTTATATATTTTAGATGAACCATCTATAGGTTTACATCAAAGAGATAATGAAAAATTAATTGGTTCGTTAAAGCATTTAAGAGATAAGGGAAATACTGTTATTGTTGTTGAACACGATAAAGATATGATTGAAGCTGCCGACTATATTGTAGATATAGGACCTAAAGCTGGTAAGCATGGTGGTGAAGTTTCTGCATATGGTACTTATAAAGAATTTATAGAACAATCTTCATTAACTATCGATTATTTAAAAGGTAAGAAAGAAATAAGCGTACCAACAACAAGAAGAAAAGGTAATGGTAAAACAATAAGCTTGAAAGGTTGTTGTGGAAATAATTTAAAAAATATAGATGTAGAATTTCCTCTTGGAAAACTTGTATGTGTTACTGGAGTTAGTGGCTCAGGTAAGTCTACATTAATTAATGGAACATTATATCCTATTTTATCGGCATATTTTTATAATTCTCTTAAAGAACCATTAAAGTATAAGAGTATTGATGGTATAGAGAATATAGATAAAGTTGTTGAAATTAATCAATCTCCAATAGGAAGAACACCACGATCGAATCCAGCTACATATACTGGGCTCTTTGGAGAGATTAGACAATTATATAGTCTTTCACCAGAAGCAAAAATAAGAGGTTTTAAACCAGGACGTTTTTCTTTTAATGTTAAAGGAGGAAGATGTGAAACTTGTAAAGGAGCAGGTGTTCAGACAATAGAAATGAATTTTCTTCCAGACGTATACGTAAAATGTAAAGAATGTAATGGGAAAAGATATAATAAAGAAACTCTTGAAATAAAATATAAAGGTCAGTCAATAAATGATGTTCTTGATATGACAATAAATCAAGCAGTTGAATTCTTCGATGCTATTCCTAAGATTTATAAGAAATTATTGATTCTTCAGAAAGTTGGACTTGGATATATAACATTGGGTCAGGCTTCAACAACTCTTTCTGGAGGAGAAGCTCAAAGAGTTAAATTAGCAACAGAATTAGCTAAAAAAGATACAGGATCGACTCTTTATATATTAGATGAACCTACTACTGGTCTGCATTTCGAAGACATACGAGTACTTATGAAGGTTATAAATATGCTTGTTGACAAAGGTAATTCTGTTATTATAATAGAGCACAATCTTGATGTTATTAAAATGGCAGATCATATTATAGACATAGGACCTGAAGGAGGAAACGGAGGTGGAAGAATTGTTTGTGAAGGAAGTCCAGAAGAAATCGTAAATAATAAAGAATCTATAACAGCACCATTCCTAAAAAAGGAACTTATAGGTGGTAATTAATACAATATTTTTTTATCTTTATGTGTAACCTTAAAACAAATAGGAATGACACATAGTTTAGAAATATATTGTGAAAACAACAATAAATATTATCAATTTCCTTTAGGCACAAACCTAAAGGAAGTTTATGATATTATAAAACCCAAATTAAAGAATCACGTTCTAGCAGCGAGAGTAAATAATAAACTACAGGATCTTAGCTATGAATTAATGCAACCCAAACGTGTTAAATTTATTGACATGACAGGTATTGATGGCTATAGTGTTTATACTCGTTCTTTATGTTTTATCTTGTGTAAAGCAATAGGGAAATTGTATCCTAACGAACGATTTAGAATAGTACAACATATATGTGATGGCCTATATTGTAAATTCAAAAACAAACATATAATTCTAAATGAGAATGATATCTCTAATATAGAAAAAGAGATGAAAAAATATGTTGATCAGGATTTGAGAATTTACAGAGATACTGTAGAAACAGCAACAGCATTACAATTATTTGCTGCTAAAGGATTATGTGCAAAGAATGAACTATTAATATCAAGAAAACAGCCATATACTTCAGTTTATAGAATAGAAGATGATGTTGATTATTTTTATGGAGTTCTTGCCTATTCAACTAAATCGTTAAATAATTTTCAATTATATAAATTTCATCAAGGAGTTCTTTTACGTTTACCTGAAAGAAAGACTCCTAATGTAATACCTCCTTATAGTCCTCAAGAAAAAAAATTCAGAATACACACAGAATATAGACGCTGGGGACGTATTCTTGGGATATCTAATATCAGCGATTTAAATAAACATGTGGATAATAATACTATTGGAGATATAATTAAGATAAGTGAAGCTCAACAAGAGAAGAAAATAGCACAAATAGCTGATAGAGTGTATAAACGTAGAAATAGAACAAAAGTTATTCTAATAGCAGGACCTTCGTCTTCTGGAAAAACCACTTTTAGTAAACGTTTAGCAATTCAATTACAAGTTATAGGATTAAAACCTATAAATTTATCTTTAGATGATTATTTTGTTGATAGAGAATTAAGTCCACGAGATGAAAATGGAGAATTTGATTTTGAATCTATAAAGGCTCTAAATATTAAACAATTCACAAAAGATATTAACGATTTGATAGAAGGAAAATCGATCCAAATAGGGAAATTTGATTTTGAAGAAGGTAAACGTAAATATACTGGCGAAAGCTTAGAAATAGATAGAAAAAACATTATTATAATTGAAGGGATTCATGGTTTGAATCCTATGTTAACACACCACTTACCTAAAAAAGCTCTGTTTAAAATATTTATATCTGCCATGACTTCTATTTCAATAGATGATCATAACTTAATTTCTTCTACAGATAATAGATTAATTAGACGAATGGTTAGAGATTATAAATATCGCCATTATTCTGCAGTGGAAACAATACAACGCTGGGGTAGTGTATTAGATGGTGAGATAAAACATATAATTCCATATCAAGAGGAAGCCGATATAATGTTTAATTCTGCTCTACCATATGAATTAGGTGTATTAAAAAATCAAGCTGAGAAAATTCTTAACGGAGTTTATAAAAATGATAGAGAGTATTCAAAAGCAGAACGATTATTGAAATTCTTTTCATATTTTAGAAGTATTGAAGAAAAAGAAATTCCACCAACATCAATACTAAGAGAGTTTGTTGGTGGAAGTACTTTTGAATATTAATTATTTATTAATAAAAAGCATCTTTACCAGGCCATTGAAATTTCTCAATGGCTTCTTTTTCTGGAAAAATCATATATGTAGCTTCAGCCTCTGAAGCTATTTTTCCATCAGGATTCAATATTTCGGCATGCACTGTTACTAGATTTTTTCTTTTAGATACAATCTTAGATCTTGCTATAATAGGCCCATTGTCAATATTTACAGCTCTTCTATATTTTGTATTCAAGCCAACAGTTACTCCAGCTGTTTCTGCTTGTATATAAATACTCCAACAAGCTATTTCATCTAAAATTAATGCTTGAATTCCTCCATGTAGAATATTGTAATAACCAGCATAATCTTCTTTTGGTTGATATTCTGTTTTTATCCATTCACCATCTTCAAAGAATCTTAATTTAAGTCCTATTTTATTATATGGAGAACAACCGAAACAATTGTAATTTTCGTTTTCTGCGTATGGATTTTTTAATTCTCTCATTTAAGTATTTTTTATAAAAAAAGCTTAGCATTATAGAATACTAAGCTTTATATGATGTTTTATTCTATTATTCAATAATAACAGCTCTATTTAATAGAGGTTTAGGGAATCTATTATCAGTATCTCCTACTGCTTTAAATACAAATCTATTTGCTGGAATTTTGTATTTTTTCACTAAGATATTCTTGATATATTCAACTCTTTTTTCTGATAGTTTTTTATTATAATCTTTTCTACCAGTAGCTTTATCTGCTGAACCTATAATAGTAAATACTTTATTTTTATCTAAAGCAATAGCGTGTCTAACATAGAAATCAAGATTAGTTAATTCTTTCATATCTAATGTAGCACGACTCATTGGGAAAAACAATACAACAGGAGTAGCTTCATGAATTTCAAGATATTCTTTCATCTGATTCTTCATGTTTGTATTATCTCTTGATAATTGTTTTTGAGCTTTTATAAGATCTGCATTTTGTCTTCTTAAAGCATCATTTCTTTGTTTAAGAACTTTTTTAGCTTTTTCAAGATCTGTTATCTTAGAATTATTAGCAGTATTATTAGATTTACGAGGTTTCTTATAAGATTTACCACCTTTATGAGAAGTAAAATCTGTTCTTCCTAAGAATCCAAGATTGTATGTTAAACCAACAGAAAAGGTTGACATTGATTCATATTTACTACCATCTCCTTGGCCATCGAAATTACAATCGACTACAAGATGATTGATTTCTAAAGAAGCAGATAAGTCTTTAAATATTTTAACAGATGATATTAATCCAAATATAGGACCATATGATAATTGATATTCATTTGTTGAGATACTACCTCCTTCATACATACCTAAAACCATACCACATCCTAAAAATGCAGAACTATTCCAAATTCTAGATTTATCATATCCAAAAAATAAATTAGTAAAATCAAAAAGATAATCTAAATGAAAATTTGTAATAGACCATTTTTCTTTATAGTAAGAATTATCGATATGCTCACCATAAGCACCATAAGACATTGGAGGATTAGGACCAGATTGAAAAGTTATCCCTTTCTTATTATTCAAAGATATCTGAAATCTTACTCCATTTACAGGTGTAAACCACTTTCCTAATTCAAAATTAAGACTCATTCCCGCTCTATCGCCAAATGCAGCTTCTGAATCATCAGTTCCATGATAGATATTAAATCCACCTCTAGCACTAAAAAATAAGTTGTCTAAGAAACTATTATACTCATATGGTCCATGTTCTACAGAATTGGACTTACCACTCTTACTTTGTGCAGCAGAAATTGTGGCTATACACATTGCACAAAGAACCAACAATGTTCTAATTTTATTCATACATTAATAATGTTTAGTTTGTATAGATTTTTTTAAAATTTACAACAATTACAAATATAATATAAAATTATTGATATTCAACGCTTAACCTCAGTATTGGAAACATTTTATAGAGATAAAAAGGCATAAAAAAATAGTATAACTATTACATATTCTGCAATAGTTATACTATTAGAAATTAAGCGTATAAACTCAATATTTTATAAATTACTAATAATAGTATTAGCAATTTCTTTCATTTCTTCTGCTTCCAATTTTAATTTTGGATTAGAAAAATTCATATCTTTTTCTTCATTAATTGGTATAAGATGTATATGAGCATGAGGTACCTCTAAACCAATAACCGTTACACCAACTTTTCTGCAAGAAAAAGATTTTTCAATAGATTTTGCAACTTTTTTTGCAAAGACAACCATTTCAGATAATCTATCATCAGAGACATCAAATATATTATCAATTTCCTGCTTAGGTACTATTAAAGTATGTCCTTTTTGTACAGGAAATGCATCTAAGAAGGCGATAAAATTATCATCTTCTAAAATTTTGTGAGCAGGAATGTCTCCATTAATAATTTTAGTAAAAATACTAGCCATGATTTATTTCTTTAATTATATTGCAATATCTATAATCTCAAAACTCACAACACCAGCAGGTATAGTAGCTTCAACAATATCACCAACAACTTTACCCATTAATGCTTTTGCAATTGGAGTATTAATTGATAATTTACCTTCTTTTAAATTAGCTTCACTATCTGAAACCATTGTATATGTCATTGTTGCTCCAGTTTTGACATTTTTAATTGTCACTTTATTCAAAATTTGAACTTTTGAAGTGTCAATTTGAGATTCATCAATTACTCTACATGATGCTATAGTCCCTTGAAGTTGAGCGATTCTAGCCTCTAGAAGTCCTTGAGCATCTTTAGCCGCATCGTACTCAGCATTTTCAGAGATATCTCCTTTGTCTATTGCTTCTCCAATAGCTTTAGAAATTCTAGGTCTTTCAACGCTTTGAAGATGTTCTAATTCATCTTTAAGCTTATCAAGTCCCTCCTGTGTTACATACGAAACTTTATTCATAATATTTAATTTTAATTATTTTCTAATATTTAAGTATTGATTAAAAAAAAAGGAAAGAATCCTATTTTGTTTAGAATCCCATCCGCTTACACAAAGGTATAATTTTTTACCACTTATGCAAAGTTAACAATAGTTATTTCTTAGATACATTATTATCTGTATATTTGCTATAGTGTTGCACTGCAAATATAAGATTTTCAACTAATGAGTATAAAACAAATATACATTTTTTTAGCGATTATATGCTTTTCTTTCAGTTCCTGTTCAAAAGAGGAAGAAAAGACTAATTCATCCCTTCCCTATTATAGGTTTTCGTACTTTATTAATCGTAACAATCCATCATATTCAAACTTGCACCTTAGCTCATGCCCTGTATATATATTAGAAGATAAATACAATAGAAAAATGGGATATAGAGAACACGGTCTTTTCATAGTTTTAAATGGAACATCTTATATTGCATTTGATGCCACTTGCCCTAATCACAAAGGAGACTTTTCTAAAACTATAGAATATAAAAAAGGTTCACTATTTTTTATATGCCCTGATTGTGGGAATAAGTATAATATTCTATCTGGAGAATGCATAAAAAAAGGATTTCTTCCCCTACAATTCTATAATACTCAAATTCTTACTAATGGATATTTAAACATATACAATTAACAATTTATTTGCACTTAGGATAAGGATATTATACTTCTATAAAAAAGTTTGTTTTTTTTCATTTTTATATACGATTTAATGGTGGAATTTTTATTTGTAATTACTACCTTTGCGTGAGTAGAGTTCAACTTTACAAAATATCAAACATTATAATTAATCAAACAAACAACAAATTTAAAGATGAAAAAAGCTTTAATTAGTGTCTTCGACAAAGAAGGTATTATAGAATTCGCAGAACAACTTACAAAATTAGGTTGGGGAATTATATCTACTGGAGGGACATACCACAAACTTAAAGATTCAGGAATAGCTGTTACAGAAATTTCTGAGTATACAAATTTTCCTGAATGTTTTGACGGAAGAGTTAAAACACTCCATCCAAAAGTTGAAGGAGGAATCCTAGCAATCAGAGATAATGAGAAGCACCAAGATCAAATGAAAGAACTTGATGTTGAACCAATTGATCTAGTTGTTTGTAATTTATATCCTTTCAAACAAACAATTCTTACTGAAGGTGTAAGTCACGAGGAAATCGTTGAAAACATTGACATAGGTGGACCTACAATGCTTAGAGCTGCAGCAAAGAATTATAAATTCGTGAATGTAATAACAGATCCTAAAGATTATGATTTAGTTATTAACGAGTTAAAAGAATCGAATGATACATCAGAAGCTACTAAGGAATATTTAGCAGCAAAAGTATTTATTCATACAGCTCATTATGATGCTTTAATAGCTGACTATTTTTCTAATAAAGTTGGTATAAGTTCTCCTGACACATTAACAATGACTTTTGAGAAAAAGCAAGTGTTAAGATATGGAGAAAATCCTCACCAAAAAGCTAATTTTTATGCACGTATTCAAGATACAGAAGGTAGTTTGATTAATGCAGTTCAGCTTCATGGTAAAGAATTATCATACAATAATATTGGAGATACTGATGGTGCTTTAGAAGCTATTAAAGAATTTACAGAACCTACTATTGTTGCATCAAAACATGCTAACCCTTGTGGTATTGCTAGTGCAGATGACTTATGTACTGCATTTAAAAAAGCATATAAAGCAGATCCTGTTTCTATTTATGGTGGTATTGTAGCTGCAAATAGAACAATAGAAGCTGATACAGCAACAGAAATGAGTAAAATCTTTTTGGAAGTAATTGTAGCTCCAGATTTTACAGAAGAAGCTCTAGAAATTCTTTCTAAGAAAAAGAATGTTAGACTTCTAAAACTAGAAAACATATCTTTTAACCAATATAAATCACCAAAATGCAAATCTGTACTTGGAGGATTATTAGTTCAAGATATTGATAATAAACTATTTGATAGCGAACTTAAATGTGTAACAGAAAGAAAAGCGTCTGATAAGGAGATGGAAGATTTAATCTTCGCATGGAAGACTGTTAAACACGCTAAATCGAATGGTATTGCTATTGCAAAAGACAAGACAACCACAGGTATTGGTCCTGGTCAGGTAAGCCGTATTTGGGCTTTAGAAAATGCAATTAAACAAGGAGGAGATATGATTGAAGGAAGTGTTTTAGCTTCTGATGCTTTCTTCCCATTTGCTGATTGTGTTGAAGCTGCTCATAAAGCTGGTATTACTGCCATCATCCATCCTGGAGGTTCTATTAGAGATCAAGAATCTATAGATGCTGCCAATAAACACGGTATGGCTATGGTTCTTACAGGAATGAGACATTTTAAACATTAATCTACAACAAGAGAGTAAACATGGGACTATTTTCTTTTATGACTCAAGAAATTGCCATTGATCTTGGAACAGCAAATACTATTATTATTCATAATGATAAAATTGTTGTAAACGAGCCATCGATAGTTGCAATTGATAAAAAAACTGACAAGGTTATTGCTATTGGAGAGAAAGCTAAACAAATGCAAGGGAAAACACACGAAAACATAAAAACCATTCGTCCTTTGCAAGATGGAGTTATTGCTGATTTTAATGCTGCGGAACAAATGATTCGTGGTATGATTAAAATGATTGATAATAAACCTAGACTCTTCTCCCCTTCATTGAAAATGGTTGTATGTATTCCTTCCGGAAGTACTGAAGTTGAAATGCGTGCTGTGCGTGACTCTTCTGAACATGCTAACGGTAGAGATGTATATCTTATTTATGAACCAATGGCTGCTGCTTTAGGTATTGGTATTGATGTTGAAGCTCCAGAAGGAAATATGATTGTTGATATAGGTGGTGGTACTACTGAAATTGCAGTTATTTCTTTAGGAGGAATTGTTGCTAACAAATCGATAAGAATTGCAGGTGATGAATTAACATCGGATATACAAGAATATATGCGCCATCAACATAATGTTAAGATCGGTGAAAAGACTGCTGAAGAGATAAAAATCAAAGTAGGATCGGCATTATCAGAATTAGATGAACCTCCTGTTGATTTCAGAGTTCAAGGACCTAATCAGATGACAGCATTACCTATAGAAGTTCCTGTTTCTTATCAAGAAATTGCCCATTGTTTAGAGAAATCTATTTCAAAAATAGAAGTTGCAGTATTAAGTGCTCTTGAAGACACTCCACCAGAATTATATGCAGATATTGTAAATAGAGGAATCTATTTAGCTGGAGGTGGTGCTTTACTGAGAGGACTTGATAAAAGATTAAGTGACAAGATAAATATACCTTTCCATATCGCAGAAGACCCATTAAGAGCCGTTGCAAGAGGAACTGGTATTGCTCTTAAAAATGTAGATAAATTTTCATTCTTACAAAAATAGAATAATCATTTAAATATCATAAGTCTATTATTGTAGTATCCAATTATTTCAATAATAGACTTTTTTTAGCCCTATAATATATGAACGATCTAATTAAGATTTTATTCCGCCTACAGCGTTTCATTATTTTTATCATTCTAGAATTAATATGCTTATATCTTTTAATTCAGAATAATAATATTCATCGTTCAAGTTTTCTTTCTTCATCTAATTATGTATCAGGTGTATTATATGATTTTAAAACTAATGTATCTAATTTCTTAGATTTAAAATCAACTAATAAACTATTACTTGAAGAAAATACACGTTTAAAAAATAAACTTCTTCTTTTTAAAACGAATATAGTAGATACTAGTCTTTCTCACCGTAGTTTTAAATATAGATCGGCTAATGTGATAAATATTTCTGTTAATAGAACAAAGAATTATATCACTATTGATAAAGGTTCAAAAGATGGTATCAAACCAGAAATGGCTGTTCTTTCACATGATGGTATTGTAGGTTTAGTGATTAACGTTAGATCTCACTTTTCGACTGTTCTTCCTATAATAAATCCAACTTTCAGTATTTCAGCTAAGATTAAAAGGAATAATTTCTTTGGTTCATTATCATGGAATAATAAATCGTATAGAGAGGCTGTTCTAAAAGAGATCCCCTTCCACGCTAAAGTTAATATTGGAGATACTATTGTAACAAGTGGATATTCGTCTATTTTCCCTAAAGAAATTAAAATAGGAACTATATCAAATTTTCAACATCAAGATGGAGACAATTTTCTAGACATAAACGTAAAATTGATAGTTGATTTTAAACAATTAAAGACTGTATATATTGTAGAGAATCTTAATAAAGAAGAAATTAAAACTCTAGAAAACGAAACAACAAATGATTAGTATTCACAGATATTTAATACATACAATTATAATCATACTTTTACAAGTACTGATAATTAATAATATTCAAGTAAACCCGTTGATTAATCCGTATATTTATATACTGATTATTCTTGTTTTACCGTTTAAAATAAATAAAACAAGTTTAATATTTATTGGTTTTTTATTTGGTTTAATTGTTGATATCTTTAGTGATACTTATGGTTTACATGCAGCAGCTACAACTCTTTTAGCTTATGTAAGACCAAATCTTATTAATCTTGCCTATACTAAAGATAGTTTTGAGGATGGATCATACCCTTCTATCAGGTTAATGGGATTTCTAATGTTTATTCTCTATATCTTTTTAGGAACTTTTGTTCATCATTTCTCTTTTTTCTTATTAGAAGTGTTTTCATTTAATTCATTTCATATTACAATTACTAAGATTTTACTTAATTCTGTTCTATCTAGTATTTGTATTATTCTATACTATCTTATTGGATTTAAACATAAAAGATAATCTTCAATCTATAAACAATGAAACAGTTTGAACAAAGAAAATTTACTATTGGTATTTTAATAATTCTTGTTGGTATTTTACTTTTAAGTAGATTATTTTATATACAAGTGATTGAAGATAAATATAAAGTATCTGCAGAAAATAATTCTCAACGAATTATTACAAATTATCCTGCTAGAGGTTTAATATATGATAGAAATGGAAAATTACTTGTATCGAATCAAGCTACTTACGATTTAATGGTTATTCCTCGAAGAGTAAAAAACATTGATATTAAGGATTTTTGCAAAATTTTGGATATAGATACTCTCACTTTTAATAAGAAATTAAAAAAATGTAAGAGATATTCTCAATACAGACCATCTATCTTTATGCCACAAATCAACTACGAAACATATGCCATTTTGCAAGAAAAAATGCATAAATTTCAAGGTTTCTTTGTTCAAACACGTACCTTAAGAAAGTATCAATATAATAGTGCAGCTCATGTTTTAGGTTATATAGCAGAGGTAAATAATAGAGAAATAAAAAAGAATTCCTATTATACAATGGGTGATTATATTGGGAAAAGTGGAGTGGAATACACCTATGAGAAGTACTTAAGAGGAGTAAAAGGTAGAACGATTAACCTAGTGGATGTTCATAATCGTATTAAAGGGAAATATAAGAATGGAGCTTATGATATACATCCTGTAATAGGAAGTAATATTAAATTGACTATAGATATTGATCTTCAAATGTATGCAGAAAAGTTAATGCAAAACAAGAGAGGAAGTGTTGTAGCTATAGAACCTAGTACTGGTGAGATTTTAGCTAAAGTTTCTGCCCCTAGTTACGATCCTAATCTATTTGTTGGAAATTTAAGAAATAAGTATTACAGGATTTATAGAAAAGATAAAAATAAGCCTCTTTTTGACAGAGCCATGATGGCAACATATCCTCCAGGATCGATATTTAAATTACCACAAGCTCTTATTGCATTAGAAGAAGGTGTTATAAATGAAAATACTGAATTTCCATGTCATGGAGGTTATCAAGTTGGTAATTTTAGACTTAAATGTCATGTTCACTCTTCTCCTTTAGATTTAAAACATTCAATACAACAATCATGTAATGCCTATTATTGCTATACATTTAGAAGAATTCTTGAACAAGAAAAATATAAAAGACCTAGAGAAGCTTATAAAGTTTGGAGACAATATATTAAGTCGTTTGGTTTTGATTCGAAATTAGGAGTAGATATTCCTTACGAGAGATCTGGATTTATTCCTAATGTTAAATATTGGGATAAAAAATATAGAACTCAAAGATGGAAAGCTTTAAATATTATTTCTCTTTCTATTGGACAAGGTGACATATTAATTACTCCTCTACAAATGGCAAATATGGGAGCAAGTATTGCTAATAGAGGATATTATAAAACTCCACATATTGTAAAAGAAATTTCAAATAATACAATAGATTCTTCATATGTTAATCTTCACAAGGTTAATATTTCAAAAGAATATTTTAAACCTGTAATTGAAGGAATGGAAATGGCTGTTAACAAGCCTAAAGGTACTGGAAGATTAGCATATACTAAAGATATTGATATATGTGGAAAAACAGGCACAGTTCAAAATCCTCATGGTGCAGATCACTCGGTATTCTTAGCTTTTGCTCCTAAAGATAACCCTAAGATTGCATTAATTATTTATGTAGAGAATGGAGTATGGGGATCGAGATATGCTGCTCCTATTGCTGGTTTATTAATTGAGAAATATTTAAAAGGTAATATTTCAAAAAGCAAGAAAGGATTAGAGAAAAGAATGGTTGAGGCTGATTTAATTACTGAAAAAGAATAAAATAGATGCAAAGAAAGGCAATAAATATATTTAAAAATTTAGATTATATAAGTATCTTATTATATTTAGCACTCGTATTTATGGGTTGGCTAAATATTTACGCAGCCGTATATAATGATGAATACAATAGCATAATTGATATCTCTCAAAAATATGGAAAACAATTGATGTGGATATTTATTACGTTTGGATTTATTGCAGCTATATTACTTATAGACAGCAAAGTCTATTCATTAGGATCTTATTTTATTTATGGGCTCATGATGCTAGTTCTAGTTTCCGTCCTCTTTCTTGGTAAAGAGGTTAATGGAGCAAGATCGTGGTTTCAGTTAGGTTTTATAAAATTCCAACCTGCTGAGTTTGCTAAATTTGCCACCTGTTTAGCTATGGCTAAATTTATGAGTAGATTTAATTTTAAAATGATGACTTTTAAGAACTTAATTCTTTTAGGTATTATTTGTTTTACTCCAGCAGCATTAATTATATTACAAAATGACACAGGATCGGCCCTAGTGTATACTAGTTTTGTGTTAGTATTTTACCGTCAAGGACTACCTGGAATTATTTTGGGTTTAATGTTTATAGCAGTAGCTATTTTTATTCTGACTCTAATAACATCTTCTTTAATAACTCTTAGTATTATTTTATTAGGAGGGGTTTTAGGATACTATATCGTAAATAAGAATAAGAAAGAGTGTTTTTTTTCTATCATTTTTATTTCTATTATATTCAGCCTTACAAAATTATGTTTTTACCTTTTTGATATAGATAAATCTGATTATAAGATATTGCTTTATTCAGCTTTATTTTTTCTTCCTTTTGCCCTAATATATTCTTTTAAAAAGAGAATTAAATATGCATTAATATCTATAGTAATTATTTCTGGTGCTATTGGTTTTAATTCATCGGTACATTATATATTCGAAAATGTACTAGAAAAACATCAATCTCAAAGAATTAAAATAATGCTTGGTATTGAATCTGATCCATATGGAAAAGGTTATAATGTGAATCAATCAAAAATAGCAATAGGATCTGGTGGCTTAACAGGAAAGGGATTTTTAAAAGGTACTCAAACTAAATATGATTTTGTTCCTGAACAAAGTACTGATTTCATTTTTTGTACAATAGGAGAAGAATGGGGTTTTGGAGGATCATTTGTTGTTATTTCAATATTCTTGACTTTAATTCTAAGATTAATTTTCTTAGCAGAAAGGCAACGCTCCCGTTTTAGTCGTATATATGGTTATGGTGTAGCAAGTATATTTATCTTTCATTTAGCCATTAATATAGGTATGACTATTGGATTAGCACCTGTTATAGGAATTCCTCTACCTTTCTTTAGTTATGGAGGTTCTTCCCTACTAAGCTTTTCTATATTACTCTTTATTTTTATAAAATTAGACTCTAATAGATTAGAATTATTTGGTTAATATCTATATCCAAGAAAATAAATATCAACAAGTCTTAAATCTCACAATTTCAATAAATAAAACACCCCAAATGCTATAATAAAAACATTTGGGGTGTGTGTTAAAAGTTTGTAATAACTTTCATATCATATAGGGATTATTATTCCCACTCGATAGTTGCAGGTGGTTTAGAACTTACATCGTAAACAACTCTATTAATACCTTTAACATTATTAATTATCTTATTAGAGACTTTAGCAAGGAATTCATATGGAAGATGAGACCAGTCTGCAGTCATTCCGTCAGTAGAAGAAACAGCTCTTAAAGCAACACAATTTTCATATGTTCTTTCATCACCCATAACACCAACAGATTGAACAGGAAGCAAGATTGTACCAGCTTGCCATACTTCATCGTACAAATTATCTTCTATTAAAGAAGAAATATAAATATCATCAGCTTCTTGAAGGATTCTAACCTTATCAGGAGTAATATCACCTAAAATTCTAATAGCTAAACCAGGACCTGGAAAAGGATGTCTCTTTATAAATTTAGGATCCAATCCCATACTTAAACCGACACGTCTAACTTCGTCTTTAAATAATAATCTTAGTGGTTCTACAACTTGAAGTTTCATATAATCAGGTAATCCACCTACATTATGATGAGATTTAATAGTTTGAGAAGGACCATTAACAGAAGAAGATTCAATAACATCAGGATATATTGTACCTTGAGCTAACCAACTAGCTCCATCTATTTTTTTAGATTCTTCATCAAAAACATCAACAAATGTATTTCCAATAATCTTACGTTTAGTTTCAGGATCTTTCTCTCCTGCTAATCTATCTAAAAATAAAGGACCAGCATTTACACCTATTACATTAAGTCCTAATTCTTTATAATTTTCAAGTACGCTAGTGAACTCATTCTTTCTTAAAAGTCCATTATCAACGAAGATACAATAAAGATTCTTACCAATAGCCTTGTGAAGCAACATTGCTGCAACAGTAGAATCAACACCACCAGATAAACCTAATATAACCTTATCGTCACCTATTTTTGCTTGTAATTCAGAAACTGTAGTTTCTACAAAAGAAGCTGGAGTCCAATCTTGTTTACATCCACAGATTCCAACTACATAGTTTTTAAGTAATTCTAAACCTTCAGTTGAATGGTAAACTTCTGGATGGAACTGGATAGCGTAAGTTTCTTCTCCTTCAATGTGATATGCCGCATTTTCAACATCATTAGTACTGGCTATAATTTTATAGCTTTCAGGAAGATGCTCAATAGTATCACCATGAGACATCCACACCTGAGAATGTGAACTAATATTACTGAAAAGAGGACATGAATTATCTACAAAAGCTAAATTAGCTCTTCCATATTCTCTTTTATTAGCAGCCTTAACCTCTCCTCCGAAGAAATGAGCAAGATATTGAGCTCCGTAGCAAACACCTAAAAGAGGAAGTTTACCTTTGATTTCTGAAAGATCTATTCTTGGAGCTTTTTCATCTCTAACAGAGAATGGGCTACCAGAAAGAATAACACCTTTAACAGACTCATCAATATCAGGATACTTGTTAAAAGGGTGGATTTCACAATAAACATTTAACTCTCTAACACGACGAGCGATTAGTTGAGTATATTGCGATCCAAAGTCTAAAATTAAAATCTTTTCCTGCATACTTATATTTTAATTACTATATATTAGCCCGTAAAGATATGAATTAATTAACAAAGCGCAATTGAAAAAAAACGAAAGTACAATATAAATGGATTTTTTTTAATACTTTTGTGCCCAAATTAAATAGATAAACACAATAAATTTGATGAAAGAGTTAAGAAATATTGCGATAATCGCTCACGTTGACCATGGTAAGACAACTTTGGTAGATAAGATGATAATGCATTGTAACGTATTCAGAAAGAATGAAAATCCTGGTGATTTAATCATGGATAACAACGACTTAGAGCGTGAACGTGGTATTACAATTCTATCTAAGAACGTAGCTGTTGAATATAAAGGAGTTAAAATTAATATAATTGACACTCCAGGTCACAGTGATTTCGGTGGAGAGGTAGAAAGAGTATTAAATATGTGTGATGGTGTACTATTGTTGGTAGATGCATTTGAAGGAACAATGCCTCAGACACGATTTGTACTTCAAAAAGCATTAGGAATGGGTCTAAAACCTGTTGTTGTTGTGAATAAGGTTGACAAAGAAAACTGTACACCAGATTTAGTACAAGAACAAGTTTTCGATTTAATGTGTAATCTTGATGCAACAGAAGAGCAATTAGATTTCCCAACAATCTATGGATCAGCTAAAAACAACTGGATGTCTACAGATTGGGAAAAACCAACAACAGATATATCTGCAGCACTAGATGCTATAATTGATTTTATACCTGCTCCAAATGTAATAGAAGGAACTCCACAATTAAGAATTACTTCTTTAGATTATTCTTCATATGTAGGAAGAATTTGTATTGGAAAAGTACACAGAGGTACTCTTACTGAAAACATGAATATTTCTTTATCAAAAAGAGATGGTAGTATTGTAAAATCTAAAATTAAAGAACTTTACGTATACGAAGGACTAAAAAGAGTTAGAGTAGAATCTGTAAAATCAGGAGATATTTGTGCTATTGTAGGTGTTGATGGTTTTGAAATTGGTGATACTATTTGTGATTTTGAAAACCCAGAACCACTTTCTGTTATAAAAATAGATGAACCAACAATGAGTATGTTATTTACAATTAACGACTCTCCTTTCTTTGGTAAAGAGGGTAAATTTGTAACATCTCGTCACATTAAAGAAAGATTAGATCTTGAATTAGAAAAAAATCTTGCTTTAAGAGTAAAACAAGGCGATTCTACAGAGAAATTCATGGTTTATGGTAGAGGTGTACTTCACTTGTCAGTTCTTATTGAAACAATGAGAAGAGAAGGATACGAATTGCAAGTTGGTCAACCTCAAGTTTTATATAAAACGATAGATGGTGTAAGATGTGAACCTGTTGAAACATTATATATTGACCTTCCTGATGAGTGTGCTGGTAAAGCAATAGAATACGTTACAAAACGTAAAGGAGAAATGGAAAGCATGGAACAAAAGGGAGATAGAACTAATCTTGTTTTCTCTATTCCATCAAGAGGTATTATTGGATTAAGAAATAACCTTTTAACTGCAACTGCAGGAGAGGCTGTAATTTCTCATATCTTTAAAGGATACGAACCATACAAAGGTGAAATTGAAGGCAGAATTAACGGTTCTCTAATTGCGATGGAGAATGGTACTTCTTTCGCATATTCAATTGACAAACTTCAAGATAGAGGTAAATTCTTTATCACTCCAGGAGAGGAAGTATACCAAGGTCAAGTTATTGGAGAAAATTCAAGACAAGGTGATATTGTAATAAATGTTACTAAAGCTAAGAAACAATCAAACGTTCGTTCTTCTGGTAACGACGAGAAGGTAAGAATTGTTCCTCCAATAGTATTCTCACTAGAAGAAGCTTTAGAATATATTCAACAAGATGAATATGTAGAAGTTACTCCAGAATCAATGAGAATTAGAAAAATTCTATTGAACGAAACAGATAGAAAAAGATCAAATATGAAATAATCGTAATTGATATATATTATTAAAATAAGTGATTCTATAAATATAGAATCACTTATTTTTTTTGATATTATACGTATACACTATTTATAAAAGAATGTAATTAGTATAATTTAATAAATGAAATAAATTACAAATTGAGCTTAATCAAGATGATAAATCTCCATTATATTTTCTAAATCTTTTTTAAAATTAATATTTAGATCTAATAACTTACCAGATTCAATATCAAAAACCCATCCATGTATTCTGAGCCCATCTTCTCTTACAGCTTTTTGCACTTCTGCTGTCTTAAGTACATTTAAACACTGTTCTTGTACGTTTAATTCAACTAATCGTTTATGTTTTAAGTTTTGATCATGAATTAAATTCAATTCCTTCTTATGCAATCTATAGACGTCTCTAATATTTCTAAGCCATGGATTTAGAATTCCCATATCTTCTGATTTCATAGCAGCCTTAACTCCCCCACAATCGTAATGGCCACATACAACAATATGCTTTACTTTTAGATATATCACAGCATAATCAATAACAGACATTACACTTAAATCTATATTAGAAACCATATTTGCAATATTTCTATGAACGAAGACATCTCCAGGAGATAACCCCATAAGTTCTTCAGCAGATACTCTACTATCGGAACAACCAATATATAATATATCTGGGTTTTGATCTTTTGAGAGATTCTCAAAAAATCTAGCATTTTCATTTAGTTTCCTATCAATCCAATTTTGATTATTTTTAAAGATTTCTTGTATTTTCATATTATATTATGCTTGATTAAAAAAAAAGATATTCTTACCATGTCTAATAATGAAATAAAGATAGAAAATTAAACTAGTTATGAAAGTAGGTTTATAATAGGGATTAATATATACAAGTAGATTTAGATTATACTTTATTATTAGATAGTATATCAAAAAAAAGTCTCACAATAAATTGTGAGACTTCTAAAGTTGGTGATCTAGCCAGGGCTCGAACCTGGGACCTACGGCTTAGAAGGCCGTTGCTCTAATCCAACTGAGCTACTAGACCGAACCTTATTTAAAATAATTGTGAATCTAGAAATTTCTATGAAACTTCTAAAATTGTGATCTAGCCAGGGCTCGAACCTGGGACCTACGGCTTAGAAGGCCGTTGCTCTAATCCAACTGAGCTACTAGACCAATCCTAGTTTTCACACACAACCTTTCAGTTGCACATTATTTTAACATTAAAAAGAAGTAGTGATCTAGCCAGGGCTCGAACCTGGGACCTACGGCTTAGAAGGCCGTTGCTCTAATCCAACTGAGCTACTAGACCATATCTCTCTAATGCGATGCAAAGATGGTGCATTTTCCTTTATATTGCAAGTCTTTTAGCGTTTTTTTTCAATCTTTTTTTCATGATTTTCCTATACTATTAATATCTAGATATTTAATATCATCTTTTTTTAGAGAAAAATTTTCTAGTCAATGTCTTTTCCTTCCCAATCATACATACAGAAGCTAAAACAAGAATAGATCCTATCATCATTTTTATTGAAAAATCTTCATTAAATAAACATAAGCCCATAAGAACACCTGTTAAAGGTTCAAAAGTTGATAATATAGAGGCATTACTAGGACCGATTTCTTTCATTCCTTCAAAAAATAGTAATACTGCCACAAAAGTTGCTAATAATCCTAAATTACAAATGTAAAAGATAGCACTTGAGGAAATGCTAAAATTTAATTGATTTGTAGATCCACCAATAAGTAAGAAAAGAAGTGTAGTAATTAAGAACACATAAAAGAGTAAAGAATAGGGATTAATTTTTTTAAGATTATCATTTGCTATTGTAATTATATATATAGCATAAAATAGACCTGATATTAAAGCCCAAAAAATACCTGTATAATTAATATCAACACTAGATGTTATACTTAAAAGACCTATTCCCAATACAGAAAGTAATAAAGCTAGAAATTTAACTTGTGTCATCTTTTCTTTATAAACAATACAAGCTAGTATACATGTTATAACTGGATATACAAAATGAAGAGAACTTGCAAGCCCTGTAGATATATATTCATAGGAAATAAACAAACTATAGGTTGTAAAGACTGTTCCAACCACAGAGGCAAGACCAATTGATAAAAATTGCTTAGCTGTAATTTTTAAATTAATTCTCTTAATAAAGACATATAAGCCTATTAAACTAAAAGCAAAGAGATATCTATAAAATAGAAGAGATATCACATTTACGCCCTCTGAATACGAATATTTTGCAAAAGTTGGCATCAAACCAAATAGAATTGCAGATACTATAACAGTAATAAATCCTTTAAATTGTTTCATTTTTATAAAATTTGCTGCAAT
The DNA here is from genome assembly GCA_022496785.1 of Marinilabiliaceae bacterium JC040. Taxonomy (GTDB): domain Bacteria; phylum Bacteroidota; class Bacteroidia; order Bacteroidales; family Marinifilaceae; genus SNAP01. The sequence continues at coordinate 48,077 of SNAP01000002.1, forward strand.
TTTAAATATTAATTACTAATTTTCTAAAGAAAAAACCACAATTAATGTTAAATAAAATTTATTTAAAATAAACGAATAAAATGAATAAAGAAATTATCTATTTTGGAGGAGGTTGTTTCTGGGGTGTTGAATACTATTTTCAAAAAGAATTAGGTGTAATTGAAACTAGTGTTGGTTTTATTGGAGGAAAATCTATTAATCCTTCATATAAAGATGTATGCAATGGAAATACAGGGCATGCTGAAGTCGTAAAAGTTGTATACGACACATCAAAAACAAAATCTGAAACACTAATTAAATTGTTTTTTGAAATACATGATTGTACACAAATTGATCGTCAAGGTCCAGATATTGGAGAGCAATATCGATCAGAAATCTTCTATACTACTGATGAACAACAAAAAGAAGCTACTAAAATAATAGATCTTCTAATAAATAAAGGATTTGAAGTTGCTACTATACTAACAAAAGCAGACGTCTATTATAAAGCTGAAGATTATCATCAAGAATATTTTTCTAAACAAGGAGCTACTCCTACATGTCATTTCAGAACCAAAATATTCTAGTCTTACTTTATACTTTATAAAAAAAGAACAGTATTTACATTAAATACTGTTCTTTCTATTAAAGAATTAATTAATAAATTAGCATATGCTGGTCAATAATCCTTTCTACCCTACTATTAATTTTTGTTCCAACAAGGATCTTTTGACATTTAGGAAGAGATTCACATATTCTTTCAACTTCAGACTGATTAGCATCAGTAATTACTTTATCTGAATTATCAATTATAAATATTTTAACACCAGTAATATTTATACCAGAAATAGCATATAATTTGTTTATTTGTTTCACAGTTCCTATAAGAATATCTGTCCCGAAATATATTTCATCTCTTTGGTCCTCTATTAAACGAGTTTCATAAGCAGTATGCACTCTCAGCGATGTATATTTTCCGTAAATAGAAAAACATTCTTCTAATTTTTCCCCTTCTTCTTTATCTGGTACAATAATCATTGCTCTAGGAACATCTTCAAATTCCTCTTTCAATTTATTTATTACTGATATTGCAATAGCTGTAGATTTTCCTTGTTCTTCTTTATCAATATAGACTACATCTCTCCCACTTTTTATAGCTGAAATATTATCTTTTTGCTTACTAATAGGTTCTTCTAGATGACTTTCTGTAATAGCTCTTTCAAGAGGCTGGTATAATCGTTTTAAAAACATATATAATACTCGTTATTTAATTATTAATGCAAAAATAGAACTAATGATAAAGTTAAACAATTATTTCAAGCTTTCTTATAGAAGAATATTAGACTAAAATATTTTGACATTCTTATAAATACATAATTAGATTATTATCTTTGCTTGCATGAAAAGTAATATTAAATACCTGTATCTTATTAAATTTTCAAAATGGTTTACCTTAGTAATGCCTATTTTAATTCCATTCTATCAAAAAAGTGGATTAAGTATTACAGATATTATGCTTCTTAAAAGTATATATTCCATAGCAATAGTAATTATGGAAATTCCATCAGGTTACTTAGCTGATATTTGGGGACGTCGAAAGACATTATTAATAGGTGGTATTTTAGCCTTTATAGGATTTGCAATATACAGTATTACTAATCATTTTCTAACTTTCTTAATGGCTGAAATTACTTTAGGATTAGGACATTCATTAATATCTGGTGCTGATTCGGCTTTATTATATGATAGTCTTAAGTCGATTAAGCAAGAAGATACCTACTTAAAACATGAAGGAAAATTAACTTCTTTAGGTAATTTTTCTGAAGCTATTGCAGGTATATTAAGTGGTATTATTGCAGCATATAGTTATAAATTACCATTTATAATTCAATCTGGCATTGCTTTTATAGGTATTCCATCTGCAATAATGCTACAAGAGCCTAAAAAATGTATTCATGTCGCTAAAACTAGTTATAAAAATATCTTTAATGTATTACAAAAACATATACAAAAGAATAAAATTTTAAGATTATATATACTACTTTCTTCTATTACAGGATGTGCAACTTTAAGTATGGCATGGTTTGTTCAAATTTATTTAAAAGAGATTAATTTAGATGTAGAATATTTTGGAATTATATGGACAGTTTTAAATTTATCAGTAGGTATAAGTTCAATGAAAGCATACAAGATATATGAAAGTCTTGGTGAAAAAACAACTACAATTATAGGTATCAGTATAATAGGTATCTCTTATATAATATGTGGAATACATATATCTATTATAAATTTAATTACTCTTGTTGTATTTTACCTTGTAAGAGGTGTAGTAACACCAATATTTAAAGATTTTATAAATAAACACACTAAATCTGAAATTAGAGCGACAATACTATCAATTAGGAATTTTATTATTAGAATAATCTTTGCAATAATGGCTCCTATATTTGGTTATATAACTGATAATATAAACCTTAATACATCATTAATCATTACAGGAAGTGTTTTCTTTATTTTAAATCTTTATGTTGTACTTAAACTATACAAAAGAAAAGAGGTGCATCAAATACACCCCTAATCAAGTCCACAATATTTATTCAATTAATTGATATTCACAACATCTTCACCCTTATAATCCTTACTTTCAAATTTAAAAGTAAATCCGCTATTATAATCTTTTATAAGATTCACTTTAAACTGTTTTAGATACATTCTTTTAAAACTATAAACTTCATTACAAACTTCAATATCCTCTCTATTTTCGCGTTTCCATATTATTTTTACCCTATAATCATTAGCATATTCTTTATCTTTTGTAATTTCATGAAGTCCATCCATAGAAAGGAATTTAGTAGTTTCTTTATTTTTAGGAGTAAGTACAAATTTATACGAATAATCTTTCATGCCAATCTTTTCATTAATAATCTCAACCTCAACTTCTCCCTCATCAAGGTTTAATATTTCAGCAGAAAGACCAAATCCCCATAGATATATATCAATAGGTACTGTTGTATTTTCATCCACAATGGTAACATTTGCAAGTCCATAATATCTTTTCATTTCAAAAAAACAATTATCACTATCTTCCATTCTCATAACATCTGCATCAATATATGGAAAACTTTCTTCTGTTGAATATTGGACAACATTTAGAGGAATAGAAACAGTATAATCTGACATACAATAAGGACCAAAAGTTTCAAATCTATCATACCTTAGGTTAATAGTATTATCATTACAAATTCTATGATTTTTTGCAAAATCTTCTATAAACGAAATGTATACTGTAATATTATCATCTTTCCTTGCTTTAAATCTTAGATTCTCTAAATCATCAGATATACAATATGCATAGTTCTCTTTATCTTTTAGGATTTTTACTATATAATATTGTTTAATGATTTTATCAGATTTGGTTAGTATTTTAGTTGAACTAGAATGAATTATTGGTTTTAGTCCAACCATAAACAAATCATCATTTGCATTTTCTGCATTTAATACATCTTTATCACCTGAACAACTACAAATAAAAATTGTAGATATAACTACAAATAGCATCTTCTTTAAACGTTTCATATTTATCTTTTATTAAATTTAGAAATATTTTCTTATTTAAATTATGTTACTCATACAAATTTCTGACAATTTTACCTAAATGTAAAGGTTTATATAGCAATATTTTCTATTATCAATAAACTCTATAGCTTAGTTATTGAATATAACATTAGTATATAATGAAAGTGTTTTTATCTTTGATTTATCTAGATACTTATTATAATGTAACATCATAGTAGAATGATTACCCTATAACCAATGAATTGTATTAAAATTTAATGAAGGGTATAAATAAATTAAAAGGTCTACATATATAAATATATGTAGACCTATAGAATAGAAATAAATCAAAATACACCTATTTCTACCAAAGAATGAAATACTACTTAGTTATAACTTCCTCTAGTTTATCGTAAAATCCAGAATTTTCACCAACACTTCTCATTAAGATCTTTCCATTTGGATCTATTAATATTTTAGTTGGATAACCCTGTATATTAAATTTAGCAACTAAATCATTTTTATTCTTTATAGATCGGAAATGAGGCCAATTTAATTTTTTATTAATAATTAAATTCTTCCATCCTTTAATATTAGAATCATTTGCAATTCCGACTATCTGAAATACATCTTTATGCTTATCTCTAAAAGCTTTCATATCTGCCATTCCACTTACACAAGGACCACACCATGTACCCCAGAAATCTAAAAGGACATATTTACCCCTTAATGATTTTAGATTAAAAGTAGAACCATCATTTGTATCTGAAGAAATAATATTTGGAACTATTTTGCCAATTTGAGTTGCATAATATCCAGAAATTCGTGATTCTAAATTCTTATAATAAGATAAATTCTTATATTTCTTACTAATTGTTTTAAAAAGAGATGCTACTTTCTCAATAGAAATTTGTCTTCTTATAACCATATCATCCATTAACCAAAGCCCAGCTACAGAATTTGCATTTTTACTTAAGAATTTCATTTTCATTTCACTAATTTTAGAATATAGTGAATTCATTTTTTTCTTCCACATCTTAACATTAGAATCTGCTTTATTTTCTAATGTCTTGACATATAAATTAACAGCTTCATTTTCAATTGGGAAAATACTAGAAGTTAAATTCGCCAATATAAGATTTTCTTTATCTCCTGTTGGATATGCATTAATATAATCATTAGCATTACCTTTTACTGATATCTTTGCATTTGGACTAACTACAACCCACAGGGAATTAACTTTAGTTGGAATAAAACCACCTGATTTTAAACTTTTATTTAATTTATTATTATTGAAAAAAATTCTTAGAACTTGAGTTTCTTTCAGTTCTCCTTTATAATTCAACTTTTCATTATTTATATCAAAACTTACTCTTTTACGTCCATATTTTGCAGAATCATCTGGAATACTATATGTCCCAGTTTTACTTGATATTCCTTTAATCTTCCCTTTAATAGAGAATTTAACTTGAGCACTTAGATTAGTTATACTATATAAACTAATTATTATAATTATAAAAATATTTCTCATATTAGTATTTGTTTTGCTTTAATTGATCATTACTTAAGAATATATCCTTATCTGTTAAAGGTGCAGCATAACGCTTCTCAGGTAAAGTATATTCTTTAAGAGCTCCATTATTTAATATTGTAGTAGAATTATAACTATAAAATTTTCTTTTAAGAACTACATCATCAATACTTGTTTTATTGTAATTAAATCTACGAATATCAAACCATCTTATAGAAAAAGGCATCTCTCTTCTTCTTTCAGCTAAAACTTTTAAAATAGCCTCATCTTTTGTTGTTGCAGATAAATTAACATGAGAACCAGGAAGCATTCTTTTTGCTCTTAATATATTTACAGCATTCATAGCTTCTTGAATTTTTCCTGTACGAGCAAGGCACTCAGCTTTTATAAGTATTAGATTTGCTGTTGTCATACCAGAAGGAATTCTATCTTTATAAAAGAACACATAACCTGGATAAGAATAATTTTGTATCGATCTATCATAGGAATAATCTTCGACTATATGATATTTATATCTTAAATCATTAGTATGATCATAAAGATCTAGAAGTTCTTTACTAGGTACATACCACCATGATCCATGATCCATTACTCGCAAATATATAAATTCTTTCCAAGCCATAATATCTATCATATCCATTTGTTCATCATGTGTATAAGGCATTTTTAAACTTACTTTATTACCATTTATTGTATAATCAAGATCTTTTCCATAGTGCATCTCTGTATTATAATCAACTAAATCTGACTTAACAGCTAAAACTTCATTTGCATATTTTAAGGCATTATTATAATCTCCTTTAAATAAAAGGTATCGTGCCATAAAAGCTTTAATAGCGTAAGCATTCCCTCTCCACATTCTATCTACAGTATTGTCTTTACTTTTTAGAGCTTCTTGCAAATCTTCTTCTATGAAATCGTATGTAGCTTTTAAACTCATTCTTACCATTGGCTCTTCATAACTTGTAGAAGTTTTCCTAGGTAAACCGAATTCTCCATAAAATTTACTTGCATAAGGCAAACAATATGTATTAACAAGATTCCAATTCTCATATGCTCTAATAAAATGAGCTTCTGCTTTTAATCTTGCTTTATCTTCAGCAGATCCTTTTACCTTATCTACATATTCTAATATCGTATTTGCTGTAAATATCTTTGAATAAGCTCCACTAAAAAAATAATCACTATTTTCTAGTACCAAATTATTTACATCCCACAAATACCACATTAATCCTTTTTGATAAAAAGTTGAAGGTCTTGCATTATAAAGATCCATAGGTATACCGTAGTCATCCGATCCATAAATTGCAGCATTATTAGGCTCTTTATAAAAACTTCTATAAGATGCTAGTAATCCATCTAAATGCTCAATTGTACTAATTTGAACACTACTAGTTTTAGAGGGCATATCGTCTAAATATTCATCACAAGATGTTAACAATAAAGACATAAAGAAAATCCCAATATATATTTTTTTAAAAATACTTTTCATAACTATTTATTTTAAAAATCTAATTTTATTCCAAAAGTGTAAGCTCTTGTCGGTTTACCAAAATTACCCATAGCAAATTCTGGGTCTATTCCTTCTTTATTAAAAGCTAAAACTCCTAAATTATTTACTTGGAAAGAAAGACGAATATTTGAAATTCCTAGAGCTTTTACATTTGCCCCATGAATATTATATGAAAGAGCAATTTCTTGAAATCTTAAATGAGATGCATCTTCCCATAAATATGATAAATTATTATAATATCTATCCCATAGGTAAAATTTTGGTTCGTTATCAGAAAGAGGTAGAGGTGGAATTACAGAACCATCACTGTTTATTGCATCTTTAACAGAATTATTAACTCTTAGCTTAGACCACCAGATAGTAGGATAATTAAAAGATTGTTTTCTAAACACATGTCCAAATTTCCCAGTAACTATAAAAGATAAATTTAAATCTTTATATGAGAAATTGTTTGTAAAAGCCATAGTGTGAGGAGCAACTCTTACTCCCATTTCCTTACAATATGTTCTTCCATCTACTGTACTAGGAAGTAATTTCCCAAAAGGTTGGAATGTTCCATTAGGTCCTTTTATTGTAGGTTGATTATCATGAACTCCAGCATATTCATATGCCCAAATTGTACTTGCATCTTTACCTTCCATATAGTAACCATTTACTAAAGCTCCTCCAGAATAATTAGTTACAAATAGTTTTAATACTTCATTTTTATTGTAAGAATATGCAAGATTGGTTTCCCAACCAATTGTATTCAGAATTTTAGTTCTATAACCAACTTCTATTTCAATACCTTGATTTAAAATTTCAGCATTATTAAATTTTTGACTAGTTGTTCCATTAACTGAAGGCATAGAAATATTAGCAATTAAATCCTCACCGTGTTTTCTATAGATTTCAATCTTTCCAAAAAGTTTTGATTTAAATAAAGAATAATTTACACCTAAATTAATAGTTCCTGTTTTCTCCCATCTTAAAGTTGGATTTCCATATGAATTTATACGTGCCGAATTTTCTTCTGAATATATATCTGGAGATGAACTTAACGAAATTAAAGGTCTAAAACCTGTAGATTTGTCAATATTTCCACTATATCCATATGAAGAGTATACTTTTAGGAAATTCACAAAATCTATTCCTTTCATAAACTTCTCATTTGTAAGATTCCAACTAGCTCCTACAGACCAAAATGGTGCATATCTAAAAGAAGGATCATCTGTAATTAAGTTAGATGCATCAGTTCTAATAGATGCAGAAAGAGAATACTTATCATTATAAGTATAAGCTCCTACTCCATACATTGATATAAATTTATCTACTCGATATGAATATGAATCCAATACACCAATACTAGTACTATTACCTCTCCAATCTCTTAATCTCAAATTTCCAGCTCCTCCAATACCATTTGGATAATATCCTTTTGAAAGAGTTTCATCATTATAACCATAGATTCTAGGGTTACTTTTTCCTTTATATAAGAATTGAGAGATATCAAAACCAGCAGTAGCATTTAAACGATGCTTTTTTCCTATTAGTCTATTAAATCTGACTGTATTTCTAAATGTATAATTGATATTTTCATTTGATGATTCTGATAATATATCTCCCTTAGCAACATGAGTTGTTAATACATTACCTGTTGTTCTATCCCAATCTGTATATCCATTTACAGAATTTCTAACTTCATAGCTATCTTCATGATATAGATTTCTGTTTTTTGTTGAAAATATCTCATACTGAATATTGGTATTATAAGTTAAACCTTTAAGGATTTTAAATGTTAAACCTGCATTTATACGAGCATTTAATCTTGTCGAAGTAATATCTCGATTTCTCATTTCCCTTAGAGGATTATAAGACCAATCTCTATATGGGAATTGCTCCAAAGGTACTTGATTGAAAACAGGTAAAAAGTAATCTTTTACAATAGACGTATAAGATCCATCTGCATTAACTAAATTCTCGTAAGGAGATAAATTTGTAATATCACCAGAACTTACACCATTATTTGTACTTTTATTATACTGGAGCATTGAGGATATTCTTAGATCCAACCATGGAGCTAATTCATACCTTATTTTTGAATCTATTTGATATTTCTTAGAATCTGTTCCAATATAATGACTATCATTCTTATCAAAGAAAAGATTTACAACAGCCCCCATTTTATCAGTAGCTCCAGATAAAGATAAATTATACTGCTGATATATCGGATTTTGTAATAGATACTTATATACATCATCTTTATAGTCAATAATAGATAATTGGTTTCTTATCGCATCCTTTTGACTTTCACTAATCATCCCTTTATCATACTTCCAAAGAGCTATTAAGCCTTTTGTATATTTCTTTGTTGCATCACCAAAACCTCCTGCAGGTAAGACTCCTCCCCACTTTCCATAAGCCATTTGTTCATATTGCAATTGTTCTGCAGAAGAAGCTATTGGATTAGAATAATCTAAATCAATTCTTTCTTTTACTCTTGTAAACATATTAAGAGAGACTTTTATAGGAGACGCTTTCATTGGTTCATGAGTTGTTACAACTATAACTCCATTAGCAGCCCTTGCTCCCCAAATTGAAGCTGCTGCTGCATCCTTCAATATAGTAACACTTTTAACGGTATTCGGATTTAATGAGTTAAAATCCCCCTCAATAGGAAAACCATCTACAACTACCAATGGTTGTGCGTTAGCATTTAAACTCGTTTTCCCTCTAATAGTGAATTCTGCTTTACCATCATCATTAACAGTAGCTTGTATACCAGAAATAGAAGTTACTAATTTAGAACTCAAATCTATAGCAGGCTTTTCAAGATCTCTTGTCTTTACTAAATTATATGAACCAGTAGCTCTTTCTTTAGCAATTGTTTGAAACCCGGTAACAACTACTTCATCTAATTGTTCTCTATTTTCTTCTAAAACAATCTTAAGATTGTAACGCCTACCTACTTTAATTGATTTATCCTTAAACCCAATTAAAGAAAATATTAAGATATCAGATTGCTTAACATTAATGGCAAATTTCCCATCAATATTTGTATAAGTACCTCTAGTAGTACCCTTTATCGATACACTAACCCCTGGGAGAGGATTTTTATTACCATCAGAAACAGAACCTCTTACAGTAAAAATTCTATTATTAATACTTTGATTCTCAAAAGAAGAATCATTTTTCAATTCAGTAGCCCCAGCTCTATTTATGGAAATTATTCCACTAAATAAAAGACATAAGGATACAAGTAAGGTCGAGAATTTTATCTTGACCAGATTGTTAAGTTTGTTCATTGTTAATGTAAATTGAAGTTAACATTATTTTATTATCAACAGCAATAATAAACACTATTTTACATTTTAACAATCTTTTTTGTGTTAAAAAAAACAAAATACCAACATTTAGGGATTAATTGTTAAATTTATAACTCCATTTAGTTTTAATATATCTAAATTCGATTATCTTCTCTTTATACTCTTAATTTATTTCTCTTATACCGTTTTTTTATTACTTTTGCGTTGAAGATTTGTAGGAAATACAAAATTTCGTTATTAATTGTAACAATCAATTAGGGGTGCCTTAATATTACAGGCTGAGATTATACCCATAACCTGATCCAGATAATGCTGGCGTAGGCTATACTGTATTAAAATATAATATATTTTCCCTAACTGATTTGAATGTTTAATTTTTTAAATCATTTCAATGAAAGTAATAATCAATCAAAAAGAAAAAGACATCTGCGAATCAATGAATATTGATGAACTTATAAAAGAAGAAAGAATATCTAATTCTGGACTAGCAATAGCTGTAAATCAAAATATTATACCTAAAAATAAATGGGCATTACATTTATTAAAAGAGAATGATAATATAATGATAATTAGAGCTAGTCACGGCGGATGAGAATCTAAAAACTAATCAATATAATTATAAATAATATTAAATACATCTATCAAACACGATAGATAATGGACATGTTTTGTCTAATTTTTTAAGAAATATTAAGATGTAAAATTATGAAAATCAACAACTTTCAACTTTCAACAGGTCCTTTACCTGGATCAGAGAAAATATATATTGAATCAGCAAATGGAAAATTAAAAGTTCCTATGCGCAAAATTGAAATGTCAGATACTATTGATGATAATGGTAAGATATTTCATAATGAAGATGTTATTGTATATGATACTTCAGGACCATACACTGATACAAATTACAAAGTAGATTTAAATCTTGGACTTCCAAAGTTACGAGAAGAATGGATATCTGAAAGAAATAATACTATTGAATTAGAAAATCTAAGCTCTTCTTACGGACAAAAACGTTTAGATGATAAAAACCTAGATGAACTACGTTTTGAACACATTAGAACTAAACCTAGAAGAGCAAAAGAAGGAAAAGAAATAACTCAAATGGCATATGCCAAGGCAGGAATAATAACTCCTGAAATGGAATATATTGCTATAAGAGAAAATCAAGAAATTGATAAAATCAAAAGTGATTATTTTAAACACCAAGGAGATTCTTGTGGAGCTAATATACCAGAAAAAATAAGTGCAGAATTTGTTCGAGATGAAGTTGCAAAAGGAAGAGCAATAATACCTGCTAACATAAATCATCCGGAAAGTGAACCTATGATTATAGGACGAAATTTTCTTGTTAAAATTAATGCAAACATTGGTAATTCTCCTGTAAAATCAACTATATCTGAAGAAGTTGAAAAAGCAGTCTGGGCTTTTAGATGGGGAGCAGATACAATAATGGATTTATCTACAGGAAGGAATATTCATGAAACTAGAGAATGGATAATAAGAAATTCTCCTGTTCCAGTAGGTACTGTTCCAATGTATCAAGCATTAGAAAAAGTTAAAGGAGATGTTGAAAAACTTACTTGGGAATTATTTAGAGATACTCTTATTGAACAGTGTGAACAAGGTGTAGATTACTTTACAATTCATGCTGGATTAAGATGGCACCATATTCCATTAACACTAAAAAGAGTTACAGGAATCGTCTCTCGTGGAGGATCGATATTAGCTCACTGGTGTACTACATTTAAAAGAGAAAGTTTTCTTTATGAACATTTTGAAGATATCTGTAAAATCTTATCTCAATACGATGTAGCTATTTCTTTAGGAGATGCACTACGTCCTGGATCAATAGCAGATGCAAATGATAAAGCTCAATTTGCTGAATTAGAAACTTTAGGAGAATTAACTAAAATAGCATGGAAATATAATGTACAAACAATCATTGAAGGTCCTGGTCATGTACCAATGCATAAAATAAAAGAAAACATGGATCTTCAATTAGAATTATGTCATGAAGCTCCTTTTTATACATTAGGTCCTATTACTACTGATATAGCACCAGGTTACGATCACATAACCTCAGCTATTGGCGCAGCAATGATTGGTTGGTACGGTACAGCAATGCTATGCTATGTTACTCCTAAAGAACATTTAGGATTACCAGAAAAAGAAGATGTAAAAGAAGGTGTGATTACATATAAACTTGCAGCTCATGCAGCTGATTTAGCCAAGGGACATCCAGGAGCATATTTCAGAGATTGGGCTATGAGTAAAGCTAGATATGAATTTAGATGGAAAGATCAATTCAATATAGCATTGGATTCAGAAAAAGCTCTTAAATTTCATGATGAAACTTTACCAAGTGAAGGTCATAAAAAAGCACATTTTTGTTCTATGTGTGGAAAGAATTTTTGCTCAATGCGTGCATCTAAATTACTAAAAGACAAACTTGAAGCAGAAGAATAATGAAAATAATTGTTATATCATATCCTAATAGATATCCTAATGAAGCTTCAATAATAAATGATTTATTTAAGAATGGTTTAGACATACTACATCTACGTAAACCGTTATACTCTAAAGAAGCGATGTGTTATCTATTGGATATGATAAACATAGAATACCATAATAGAATTGTAATACATTCCCACTACGATTTATACCTAAACAATATCTATGATTTAAATGGAATACATCTCACAAAAGACAGTAAAAATTATATAAATAAATATATAAATACAACTTCTAAAGTCTCTGTCTCTACGCATTCATTTGATGAAGTCCTTCTATTTAAAGATAAAACAAGATACATGTTCATAAGTCCAGTATTTGATAGTATTTCAAAGGAAAATTACAAATCAAATATTAGTATCGAAAAACTTAAAAACAATTCATATATCAATAAATTGGTTGCACTTGGGGGAATACAAAACATTAATATAGAAAGTATAAAAAAACTTAATCTATATGGAATAGCTCTTTTAGGACATATATGGAAAAAGAATCATGAAATAGAGAATTTCAAAATAATAAAAGAAATAGTAAACTGTTTATGAAGATAATAGAAAAGATACAATTCATAACTCATTCTGCAAGTGAACAAGATATTTACAAGCAGACAAATGCTATGATAGAAAATGGTATTAAATGGATTCAATTTAGGATGAAAGATACCAGCTTTGAGAAGAAACTTCCTATAGCAAGAAATCTTAAAGAAATATGCTCGAAAAATAATGTAAAATTAATAATTAATGATGACGTTGAAATAGCAAGAATTATTAAAGCTGATGGCATTCACCTAGGATTAGAAGATTGTAATCCAATAGATGCAAGAAGAATTCTTGGAGAAGATACTATTATTGGAGGAACGTGTAATACATACGAACAAATTATAAGAAGAAATGAACAAGGAGTCGATTATATTGGTTTAGGCCCTTACAAATTCACATCTACAAAGAAGAATCTTAGCCCTATTATTAGTTTGAGTGGGTATAAAAATATACTTAAACAAATGAAAGAAAACAATATAAATATACCAATAATTGGCATAGGTGGAATAGAAATAAACGATATATCACAAATAATTAACACAGGAGTATATGGAATAGCTCTTTCATCATTATTAATTAGAAGTAATAATTTACATAAAGATATAGAACAAATAAACAACGCTATAAATCATTAAAAATGGAAAAATTAATTATCGCAGGTCATGAATTTAATTCAAGACTTTTCACTGGAACTGGGAAATTTAGTTCAAACGAAGAAATGGGGAAAGCTGTATTAGCTTCAGAATGTGAACTAGTAACAACTGCATTAAAACGTATTGAAATAGATAATCCAAATGATGATATGCTAGCACATTTAAAAGCACCTCACCTACAATTATTACCCAATACATCGGGAGTACGAAATGCCAAAGAAGCAGTATTTTTAGCACAAATGGCAAGAGAAGCCCTAAATACAAATTGGATCAAACTAGAAATTCATCCTGATCCTAAATATCTTCTTCCTGATCCAATAGAGACACTAAAAGCAACAGAAGAATTGGCAAAATTAGGATTTATTGTACTACCATATATTCAAGCGGATCCTGTTTTATGTAAACATCTAGAAAATGCAGGAGCTTCTACTGTTATGCCTCTTGGAGCCCCTATAGGAACAAATAAAGGATTAAAAACAAAAGAACTTCTTAGAATAATAATAGAACAATCTAATTTACCTGTTGTTGTTGATGCAGGAATTGGTACTCCTTCTCAAGCAGCAGAAGCAATGGAAATGGGTGCAGATGCAGTACTTGTAAACACAGCAATAGCAGTTGCTGATAATCCAATTCAAATGGCAGAAGCATTTAAATTAGCCGTAAGAGCAGGAAGAATGGCCTATGAAGCAAAATTAGGTGGCATAAACGATTCTGCTAATGCAACAAGTCCACTAACTTCTTTTTTAGATTAGAATCATGAAAACATTTTATAACGAAATTCAGAAATATTCTTGGGATGAAATAGGAAATGATATTTCTAATAAAACATCAAAAGATGTAGAAAATGCTCTTTCAAAAGAACATATTAATATTGAAGATTTTAAAGCTTTAATATCTCCTGCTGGTAAAGGATATTTAGAACAGATGGCTCAAAGGAGTAAAATTCTTACAGAACAACGTTTTGGTAAAACAATGCAACTATTTTTACCACTATATCTTTCTAACTACTGTTCAAATGTTTGTATTTATTGTGGATTTAATTGTAAAAATAATATTCAACGAAAAAAATTAAGCATTAAAGAAGTAAAAGAAGAATGCGAGGCTATCAAAAAACTAGGATATAAACATATCCTTTTAGTTGCTGGCGAAGCTAAAGTACACGCTGGAGTAGAATATTATGAAGAAGTAATAAATTATCTACAAGATAAATTTTCTCAAATAGCCCTTGAAGTTCAACCTTTAGACGCAGAAGAATACGCACGTCTTCAAAAAGTAGGATTAAATTATGTTTGCGTTTATCAAGAGACATATAATGAAAAAACATATCCAAAATATCACTTGAAAGGACGAAAATCTGATTATAGATATAGACTTGAAACTGGTGACAGAATCGGTCAAGCAAACATACATAAAATGGGATTAGGTTGTTTATTAGGTCTAGAAGATTGGAGAACAGACTCTGTATATACAGCTCTTCATTTAAAATATTTAGAGAGAACCTATTGGAAAACAAAATTTACGATAGCCCTACCACGTTTACGACCTTCAGAAAGTGGTTTTCAACCAAATAGTATTATAAATGATAAGGAACTTCTTCAATTAATATGTGCATATCGAATATTAGATCCAGAAGTAGATATTTCTATATCCACAAGAGAAAGTCAAGAATATAGAGATAATATATTAAAATTAGGACCTACATCATATAGTGCAGGATCATGTACTGAGCCAGGAGGATATGCTCACCCAAATCATGAATTAGAACAATTTGCAATAAATGATAGTAGAAGTCCTGAAGAAGTTGTAGAAATGATTAAAAACCAAGGCTACGAAGTAGTATGGAAAGATTGGGATTCTGCAATGCAAGAATAATCATTAATAATAAATCTTCACATATATTAAATACTACACGTAAATTAGATACGTGTAGTATTTTTAAATCAAGAAAGGCATGAATAAAGATTATAAAGAAAGGTATAATAGACAAATAATTCTAGATGACATTACTGAAACAGGCCAAATAGCACTATCAAAAGCAAAGATCTTAATAGTTGGTATGGGAGGATTAGGCTGTCCTATATCATTATATTTATCAGCAGCAGGAATAGGAGAAATTACTTTCATAGATGACGATGTAGTTTCTCTATCCAATCTTCAAAGACAAATTCTATTTAATACAAATGAAATAGGAAAACCAAAAGTAGAAATTGCATTAAACAAACTTAAAACTCTTAATCCTAATGTAAAGTTTACAGCAATTAAAGGAAGATTAAATAAATCAAATGCTGAAGGTATTATTGAAAAATATGATTACATACTAGATGCTTGTGATAATTTTCAAACAAGATATCTAATAGATGATATATGTAAGAAAAAGAAAACAACATACATATACACATCTATAAGCGATTATAAAGGACAAATTGCTATTTTTGATTATAAAAATGATTTTTCTTTTACTAATTTATTTCCAAAAGAAGATAATCTTATTAAAGAAAAAGCAAATGGTGTAATAGGTATTCTTCCTGGAATTATCGGTTTAATGGCTGCCAACGAACTAGTTAAAATAATATGTAATTACGGTGATAATCTTTTAAATAAACTACTAGTTTATAACAGCAAAGACAACGAATATAATATTTTAAAGTTTTGAGGAGTATTTAATATTTGTTAAAATTACACATCATTTCTTAAGAATTTGTTAAAACCAACAGAATTTAACGGTCTATAACTATTCTGTAGTATTTTAGGGATTACAATGAAGAAATTATAAGATTTATGCAAAATCAATATTACTTATACATAGCATTCTTATTTATTATCCTTACATCATGTAATGGTAGAAATAATAATAAAACAGTACCTGACTTTACTAAAAACACTATGGATTTAACTGTGAATCCAGGTGATGATTTTTACAAATATGCTAATGGTAATTGGCTATTAAACAATGCTATTCCTGAAGATAAAAGTAGATATGGATCTTTTGAAATTGTAACAGAAAAGGCCAAAAAGGATATAAAAGTGTTAATTGAAGATATTGTTGATAGGACTTATCATCATAAAAAACCAGAACAACGTATTTCTACATTATATAATTCTGGTATGGACCTTGAAAGATTAGACTCAGAAGGAGTTTCTCCTCTTATTCCCTATCTTAAAATAGTAGATAAAATAAATAGTAAAGATGATATCGATGATGCGATAATTAAATTATTTAATAATTCTATTGATGTCCTATTTTCTATAAACGGAAAAACCGATTTTATAAATACTGAAACTATCACTCCTTACTTTAAAGCTAAAGGTTTAGGATTACCTGGAAAAGAATATTATATATCAGATGAAGAAAAAATAGTTGATATTAGATACGATTACGTAAATCATATCAAGAAGATGTTTACCTTATTTGGATATACTGATAAAATTGCAGAGCAAAAAGCATGTAGAGTTATGAGTATAGAAACAAAGTTAGCAGAATCAACTTTAAGTATTACCAGTCAGGCCGATCCATATATAACATATAACCCAACATCACAAGGAGATTTTAAAGTTTTACTATCTAACTTTAATGTTGATAAACTTTTTAAAACAATTAACTTCAAATATAAAGGAGATATTATTGTAGGACAGCCAACATATTTTAAAGATTTAAATCTTCTACTAGAAAAAGGTAATCTTGAATCTTGGAAAGATTTTTTAAGATGGAAAATTATAAATATTAATGTTATTTATTTAAGCGAAGAATTAGCTAAGGAAGATTTTCTATTTTATAGAAAACGACTATCTGGAAACAAAAAGATACAACCTCGATGGAAATATATAACATCTCTTGTTAGTCTTTACCTAGGAGAAGATGTAGCTAGATTATATGTAAAAAAACACTTCCCTGCTAGAGCTAAAATTCAACTACAAGAACTAGTTGCTAATATAAAAGAAGCATATAGAAGACAAATAGTTATTTCAGCTTGGATGTCAGATATAACTAAAAAGCGAGCACTAGAGAAATTAAGAACTATTGACGTTAAAATTGGATATCCTGATGAATGGAAAGATTATTCTAAAATTAAACTTAGTGCAGATAGTTCATTCCTTGAAAATATATTGACTATTAAGAAATTTATAAAAGCAAAAAATATAAAAAGCCTTGGTAATAAATTTAATAAAAAGACATGGACCAAAGCATCACAAATTGTAAATGCTTATTATAATCAAATTAGAAACGAAATAGTCTTTCCAGCTGCAATACTTCAAGCCCCATTCTTCTATCTTGACGGGAGTGATGCTGCAAATTATGGAGCAATAGGGACAATCATAGCACATGAATTCTCTCATGCTTTTGATAGGGAAAGTAAACTATTTAATAAAGAAGGAAAACAATTCAATTGGTGGGGAAAAGAAGAAATAGAATACTTCAATAAATTTGCTCATAAAATAGAAGAACACTATAACAACTTTTGTGTTATTGATGATTTACATGTTAATGGACAACAGACATTAAATCAAAACATTGCAGACATACATGGACTTTCTCTTGCTTGGAAAGCTGTAAATATGGTATGGAAAATAAATGGACATCCTAAACAAAAAGGAGATTTTACTCCAGAACAAGAATTCTTTATATCATATGCTAGAATTTGGGCTGAAAACATTAGAGTAAAAGAACAAGTAAAATGCACAAGAGATAACTCTCATGCATTAAGAAGATTTAGAGTTCTTGGTCCACTTCCTTTTATACAAGGTTGGTATAATGCTTTTAATATCACTCCAAAAGATTCTATGTATCTTTCACCTGAGAAAAGAATTATATTATTTTAATTCTTTTTTCTAGATTCTAAAAGAAGCAATTGTATTTGAGTCATATCATCAAGGTAATAATTCTCAAAATCATTAATAATCTGTTTAAAAAGAAATATTGATAGTACAGATATTTCCATTCTTAATGATCCAATCTTTGTATTAGAAATAGCGATAGGAACAAACATATAAGATTTTTTATTGTACTTCAATATTGAAATCTCATTTTTAGAAGAGAAATTTAATTCATCTAATTCTTTATTAGTTGAATATCCTTCTCCTGATTCAATTTTAATAGAAATATTATTTACATGTAGACCTGGTAACGTAAAAAAATCTAGAATAAACTCTCCTACTGCTTTTTCATATTCGTTTATAGACTTATATTTTTGTAAGGCTACATTGTTTTTTATCAAATCAAAACGCTCTAAGAGCTTAGAAGGTACACTAAAAAGCACATAAACATACGATCCTGCAATAGCTAGAGCTACAAGTAATAAAACCATTGACATTAATATTATCAATGGATTTGTTGTAAGCAAATTAAGGAAATATATACCACCTACAACCACTAATGATGCAGAAACAACTAAAAGTATTGCACATAAAAAATTTGCCAATTTATAAAATTTCATATCTATATTATTTATTTCTTTGTATCAATCTATATAATTCAGGAATCCATAAAATAATAGAAGTACTTGCAATAATCAATAACCAATCTTTTAAAGATAAAGGAACAGTTCTAAATACTTCCCCACCAAAACTTACAATAAGAAATTGTCCTAATAATATTAATAAAACAACTATTGTAAATCCAAATTCCTTATGAATATTAGTAAAAGCAGATCTATTAGTAAGAAAAACTTTTGCATTAAACATATTCCAAAATTGAAGCATAACAAAAACAGTAAAAAATCGAGTTAAATCGTAAACTGAGAAATCTCCACTCCGAGTCCATAAAATCATCATAGAGAATAGTGATATAATAAAGAATGCTCCAAAAGCTAATATATTATTCTTCATTTTCTTCGTCACAATAAATCTATTATTATCCCTTGGTTGCTCATTCATCACTGCTTTGTCTACAGGTAAAGATGCTAAAGCTGCTGCAGTAAAAGTATCCATAATAAGATTAACCCACAACATTTGAGTTATTGTAAGAGGTACATCATGACCAATTATAGCACCAATAAACACTATAGAAAGAGCTACAAAATTAATTGTCAATTGAAAAAGTAAAAATCTTTGAATATTGTGATAAATTGAACGTCCCCACATTATTGCTGTAACAATACTGCTAAATGCATCATCAATCAAAGTAATATCTGAAGCTTCTTTAGCTACAGCTGTTCCAGATCCCATAGATAATCCCACATTTGCTGCATTAAGAGCTGGTGCATCATTAGTGCCATCTCCCGTAACAGAAACTATTAGATCTTTGGATTGTAACAATTCTACCAACCTTTTCTTATCTGAAGGTTTAGCTCTACACATAACCTTTAACTCACAAATTACATCTTTAGCTTGTTCATCTGAAAGATTTCTAAAATCATCACCTGAAATTATCGATTCTGATATATTACTCTCACTTACTAGACCAATTTGTTTAGAAATCTCTAAAGCCGTATCTTTTGTGTCACCGGTAACAATCTTAACATCAATACCAGCATTAGCACAAATATTAATAGCATCTTTAACATCTCCTCTTAAAGGATCAGAAATAGCAACTATTCCAGATAAAATCAAATCAATATTCGATAATTTATTATCTTCAAACACTTCAACATTTTCATCTACAAAAGCATAAGCAAAAGCTAAAGTTCGCATTGCTTGCTGCTGATAAGATTTTAACTTAGCTTTAATTAATTTAGATTCATGTATATAATCAAATCTAGAATCTTTACAATTCTCAGCAAAACCTATAAGAATTTCAGGAGCACCTTTTACATATAAGATTCTCTTTTTATATACAGAAGAATAAACAAGAGTTGCCATATACTTATTTTCAGTAGAAAAAGGTAATTGGTCAATAATCTCTAATGAATTTCTTAAATCTATATAATTATAACCACTATCATATAACCAATGTAATAAAGCACCCTCAGTAGGATTCCCAACAGTAGTAGGATTCTCTTTATCTTCATAATTAAGATTTGCTGTAGAATTAATGGAAATATTTTCTTTTACCAATACAGATAAATCTGAATCATCTAAATGGGTATTATTTATCCCTATAAAATAAGATGCATTAACCTTCATTTTATTCTCAGTAAGAGTTCCAGTTTTATCAGTACACACAACATTAACAGCTCCCATTGTCTCACAAGCATGCATTTTTCTTACAAGATTATTTTTTTTAAGCATCTTTCTCATACTTAAAGCGAGACTTATAGCAACACTCATTGGCAAACCTTCAGGTACAGCAACAACAATTAAAGTCACTGCAATCATAAAATAATGCAACATGTGTTCAGCAAGAATCATAGAGAACCAATTCTCAATATCTAAAGGATTAATATTAAAGCAAAAACCAATAAATAAAATAATAATTGAAACCGAAAGCCCTGTGAATATATATTTATAATAAGGAATACTTGAAAAATATTCTCTATTATAATCTTTATTCTTTAAAAGATCCATCCCATCGTAAATAATAGGCAACCAAACTCTTACACTAGCAATTGAAATGAATAATAAAACAATAAAAACACTACCTAATTGTATACTAGAAAGCCCAAAAGAAGAATTAGCTATATCCTTAAAAAACAAGACTAAAAAAGTTAGTAAAGCTAATACAGAACCAACCACTCCAATTAATTTAGCAAGTTTATCCAACTGTTTATTTAAAGGTGTTTTCTCAGAACTAATACTTGAAGCACTATTAGCTAATTTACCATATTCAGTATCATCACCTATTCTAGAAACTTCCATTACAGCATGTCCATTCATAACTTTAGTTCCTCTTAAAACCTCATTAGAAGGATATGTTGCACCTGTATTTATATTTTCAACAGATTTATCACAAATTAACTCACCTGTTAAACACGATTCATCAACTTGAAGGGAATAAGATTCTAGTAATATTCCATCAGCTACAATTTCATCACCTATTTCTAAAATAACAATATCACCAACAACTATATCCTTTTTAGGAATCTCACAAACATTTGAATCTCTAATAACCTTAATTAATACATCATCAGAAATCTTATTCAAGATATCAAATCTTCTATTTGCATCAACTTCAAACCAAAAACCAATACTTGTTGAAAGAATTATAGCTAAAATAATACCTATAGTTTCAGCAAATTCCCAATGTATAAAAGAAATAATTAAAGATAAAAAAGAAGCAACTAAAAGTACTCTAACAATAGGATCTTCAAATTTCTCAATATACAAACTCCATAAAGACACTTTGGGTGGTGGAGTTAAAGTATTGTCTCCATATTTCTTTCTATTTTCAAGAACTTGAGACTCGTTTAAACCTGAATGTTTTATTTTGTTTTTCATTTCCAAATCCATTTATTCACTAATACTTGAGATTCTAATCTTTCTTCCTTATTATCTTCTAAAACATAAAAGAAATCTATTCCTGTAAGTTTCTCAACATCATTAACACTAACAACATATTTACTTAATGGACCTTTAATTTTCTTATTTGGCATCACAAAAGCGATCATTTTAGAATTCTTTTTTGAATAAATAACCTTATAGTAATATCCAGGAATTGTAACTTTATTATCACCAATACTACCTAAACAATCTTTAAAAATAGGTCCAGAAACAACATATAAATTTCCATTTTTCAAAACCCATTTTCTTACTTGTGCTTCAAGACGTTTCCACAATCCTCTATTAAATCCAGGTTTTTGTGGTGACATATTAGACATTAAAAAACTCTCTTTCATTGAAACTCCATTAAGTCGCATAGCTGCAGCAGGACACAAATGTCCTCTATCATATCCACTTGCTTTGTAATCTTTTAAAGAAGCTGAATTTGTTGAAATCATTTTATCAGCTTTAAATCTATTAGAACGTTTAGCCTTTCCTTTTATCATCTTAGGACTAAGATAATAATATACCCAATTTGCCTGTTCATTTTTCTCATTATACGAAATAGTATAATAAGTCTTTTTATAAATCGTCCCACCACTTTTAGGAAGTAATTCTTGAGCATTTACATTATAAATTAATACAAAAAGACTAAGAAATAATAATATTTTTTTCACCATCTATCTACATTTTGTTATTTTTCAAAGATATATAAATAAGCAATCAAAAAAAAGTAGTGAAATCAAACTTACGTTATCTTTCACTACTTAATACTAATTCAAAAATTAAAATAATTATAAAACAAAATGCAATTCATTAACATGGAGATCTTTCGATCATTTAATCCATTCGTTAATTTTTTTCATTATTTCTTTTCTATCTTTTTCATTAAAACTAGATATTCTAGTACCGTGATGCCCATTAGCTAAAACATATTTAGCACATTTGTTATTTCCATTTAGAACAACACTTGTAGAACCCCAAGTATCTAATCCTCCAACAATAAACAACATCTTCTCTGCATCTGTTTGAATCCAATTATAAATCTTCTTCATCTCACTACCATCAAATTTAACATTCTCAAATCCCTTAGGAAGAGTATGCTCAAAACATATATCCTTTTCGTCTTTTAAATACTTTTTAAAAGGAGCAATTTTATAATCATAGATACCCATTTCAATCATTGCAGCCCAAAAATATGGACGTTGAAATTCAATTTTAGAATCTTCAAAGAATCCAGGATCACCATTTTTTACTAAATGCATAAAAATTGCTTTTATATCTTTCTTATCCTTTGGTATATCATTCATTTTAACATTTCCCCATTGCCAGTAAGCAAAAGGATACTCTAAAATTGATAATTCTAAAGCTCTTTTATTAGATCCTACATCATTAAAAGAGTAATTATTTTTCTTACAATACTCCTTCATCATAGGTAACATCTTACTAATATTCTCAAAACAAAGAATTTGAAAATCATAAATAGCCTTTCTCTCCTCTTTAGAACCTACAGTATCAAGAAATTTCTGTATACGAGGATCTACTCTTGAAAGATTTAGAGGAGCCACATAAGGTACAGAAGCATCAACATCATTTGGATAATAATATCTATGAATGATTGTTGTTTGACCTCCTTTAGAAATACCTGTAGTAATCCATTTACTTTTAGAATAGATTTTCTTTATAGCCTGAATTATAACGTGTTGATCGTAAGCAGCATTTTTAATTGTAAGATCCTTCCAAGGAATAAGACCACCTTTAGGTTTAGAATCCTTAAAAAATCTATGCTCTATAGTTAGTTGATTAGCATTTAGCAATCTACTCAATTCTCCTTGTCGTGAAGTCCAAATATTATAACCTTGAATTTCAACAATCATAGGTTTATTAAGATCTATATGACCTAAAAGGACTCTTTGCTTAAAGAAACCTTTAGAAAGATCATTATGATCTATCGCTTGTTTAAAATAAATTTCATAATAATTCTTATAAGGTTTCACTTCCATTTTCTTAACAGAAACAACACCTGGGATATCTTTAAGCTCACTAAATAAATCAATATTAGATTTATTAGGCTCTTTTATATAAAAAAATGTAGCTATTGAAATTAAAACTACGGAAAGTAATATTATTATTTTCTTCATATCAATATTTTGTAATTCTACTTGTCATTATTAAACTTTTTAAAACTATAAACAATTCTTTACACTAACATATCCAACATTCGAATAAGCCGATATAAGAATTTTTATATAATTTGAGTATAATAATTGAACAACTAGCCATTTCCTTTAGATTTCTTCGATCAAAAGTATAAAATAAAGACTAATTAAGAAAATTTTAACAAAGAAAGTTTAACATTACTTTAAGATAAAATCAAAAAACGTTAAATACTACAATAATAATTTGAAGAAAAAACTAAATATTAAATTTAAGTTCAAGAACATTTCTTGTAGAATTAGTAATTTTAGAATTATCATCACCTCTATATCCAACAATCCATATTATTCTATCCCCTGAACACACAAGCCAACAATCTTCCTTATCTTTTAAACTAAATTTATTATCAGCAAAAAAATCACTCAACTTCTTTTTTCTACCCTTCATACCAAAAGGAAAAAAATAATCTCCTTGTTTCCATTTTCTCAACTTTAAAGGCATTGTCACTTTCTCTGCATCGAAACAAGCAATATTTTTATCTCTTTTAATAGAATAATCATCAGCTTTAAATAATTTAACGCTTATATTAACCGGAATATCAATACTTGAATCAAATATGTACTCCTTATTAGATAAATCAGATAATTTATAAAGTATTAAAGAATCTCTATCCTTTACTAATCTATGAGATTTAGAATCGAAATACTTACCAGACAAACTATCTAAAGAACTAATTATTTCGTCAACTAAAAGATTATTAAAGCCGTATCTTTTTAACAATTCATAAAGAACAGTGTTTTTGGCATTCGTGTTTTTTAATTTTTCAATAGAAATCAAAATTCTATCAGCACTATAAGATGTAATATCATTAAGAACCTCCTGTACTCTTTCGTTAAAAAGAACCTCTATTTCACTAAATCTTTTTGTATTTTCATACATAGTCCTTTTGAAAGAAGGGTTAATTTTTTCAAACTCTGGTATAATATTAAGTCTTATTTTATTTCGAGTATAATCAGTTTCAAAATTCGAAGAGTCATCACAGAAATCAATATTTCTACTCTTTAGGTACTTTAAAATATCATCTTTAGAATAATCAAGAAGAGGTCTAACAACTTTATCATTTATTTGAGAGATTCCTTTAAGCCCCTTAATACCAGTACCTCTTATAAGATTTATTAAAGCAGTTTCCACAACATCCCCCATATGGTGAGCTACCAAAATATACTCACACTTATGTTCTATCAAAAGTTCATTAAACCAATTATATCTTAAATCTCTAGCAGCCATTTCAATAGAACAATTATTAACTTCAGAATAATTTATAGTATCAAAAGAAACTACATAAATAGGTTTTTTATACTTTTTAGCTAAATCTCTAACATACATTTCATCTCTTAAAGACTCTTCACCTCTTAAATTAAAATTACAATGTGCAATAATAAAATCATATCCTAAAGAAGCACAAACATCAAGTAAAGCTACAGAATCAGCACCTCCGCTTATAGCCAATAGGTACTTTTTATTAGAATCACCAACAATACTTTTAAGTTTTAAATCAATATCCTTTACATCCATAAAACAAAGATATAAATTACTTCTAACTTAAAAATCATATTAAAGGGAATAAAAACAAGATAATTATTAACATTTATTAAGCTTTCCCTTTGTAGAAGGGTCTAAAATACGTATTTTTACGTATCAGAAATTATAAACCAAATTATTAATAACGATGAATTACATTCTAATTTTTATCCCAGTAGCATCATTACTTGCACTAGGATTTGCTTGGTTTTTCTTTAAATCATTAATGAAAAACTCAGAAGGTACGCCAAGAATGATAGAAATTGCTCAATACGTAAGAGATGGAGCTATGGCATATCTAAAACGTCAATATAACGTAGTAGCAAAAGTATTTGCTGTATTATTCATACTACTAGCTATAATGGCATATTTAAAAGTACAAAATCCATTTGTACCAATAGCATTCCTAACAGGAGGATTTTTCTCTGGACTTTGTGGATTCTTAGGAATGAAAACAGCTACATTTGCATCTGCTAGAACAGCACATGGAGCTTCAAAATCATTAAATAAAGGATTACAAATAGCATTTCGTTCAGGAGCTGTAATGGGTTTAGTAGTAGTAGGATTTGCTCTATTAGACATCATAATATGGTATCTATTTTTAGATAAAGTAATCTTCACTCCAGAACATATGGCAAATGGCCTTAGTTTTCTAGGACTTGACTTTGTACATTCAAACACAACAGCATCTCAAAAACTTATAGAAATCACAACAACCATGTTAACATTTGGAATGGGAGCATCAACACAAGCTCTATTTGCACGTGTTGGAGGAGGAATCTATACAAAAGCAGCAGATGTTGGAGCCGATTTAGTCGGAAAAGTAGAAGCTGGAATACCTGAAGATGACCCAAGAAATCCAGCAACAATTGCAGATAATGTTGGAGATAATGTAGGAGACGTAGCAGGAATGGGAGCCGATTTGTATGAATCATATGCAGGTTCAATTCTAGCAACAGCAGCCTTAGGAGCAGCACTACCAGCAGTATGTACATCTTCTTTAGGGATAAGTACAGAAAAAGCAGTAATTGCACCAATGCTAGTAGCAGCAATAGGAATTATACTATCTATAATAGGTATCTTCTTAGTAAGAACAAAAGAAGGAGCAACACAAAAGAATCTATTAAAAGCTTTATTTGTTGGAACATTTGGTTCATCATTATTAATATTAATAGCTTTAGTCGCTTTAGCATACTTTGGATGGATTACATGGGGAGTATTTGGAGCAGTAGTAATAGGACTAGCTGCAGGAGTAATAATTGGTCAAGCTACAGAATATTACACATCCGACGAATATAAACCAACAAAAGGTATTGCAGAACAAACTCAACAAGGTCACGCTACAACTATCATAGAAGGTATTGCAGTCGGAATGCATTCAACATGGATACCAGTAGTAACTATCGTTTTAGGAATTATTGGTTCTTTCTTAGCAGCTGGAGGTAATCAACACTTTGGAATGGGAGTATATGGAATAGGATTTGCAGCAGTAGGAATGTTATCAACATTAGGAATCACTTTAGCAACAGATGCATTTGGACCTATAGCAGATAATGCAGGAGGAAACGCAGAAATGGCAGAACTAGATTCAGTAGTAAGGGAAAGAACTGATGCATTAGATATGCTAGGAAATACAACAGCAGCAACAGGAAAAGGTTTTGCTATTGGTTCTGCAGCACTTACAGCTATGGCTTTAATTTCAGCATATATGGAAGAAGTAAGACTATGGTTTGGAAGAATTGCAAATGAAGGTGAAGGTTTCGTAAGTCATGGTAAATATGTTTTCTACCAAGATGTAATGCCAGCAGTAGAAGAAGGAATTAAAGCTTTAAAAATATCAACAGCCTCTGTAAAAGATATAGCATCAGCATACGATCTATCACTATTCAATCCATTATTCTTAGGAGGTTTATTCTTAGGAGCAATGATGGCATTCTTATTCTCTGCAATGACAATGAAAGCAGTGGGACGAGCAGCATCAAAAATGGTAGAAGAAGTTAGACGTCAATTCCGTGAGATTCCTGGAATATTACAAGGGAAAGCAGTACCTGAATATGCAAAATGCGTTGAAATCTCTACTAAAGGAGCACAAAAAGAGATGTTATTACCATCCTTAGTTGCAATAATTGTACCAGTACTTGTTGGTGTTACAATGGGAGTTGCTGGAGTAATTGGATTATTAGCAGGAGGATTAACATCTGGATTCACTTTAGCAGTATTTATGAACAACTCAGGAGGAGCTTGGGATAATGCTAAGAAATTCATAGAAAAAGGTAATTATGGTGGAAAAGGAAGTGATTCTCATGCAGCAGCTGTAACAGGAGATACTGTAGGAGACCCTTTCAAAGACACATCTGGTCCTTCATTAAATATACTTATTAAATTAATGACTATGGTATCAGTTGTAATGGCAGGTTTAACTGTAACAATCAGTTTAATGTAATCTGATTAAATATATCGTTTTTAAGGGGGAATCTAAAAAGACTCCCCCTTATTTTATATCCAAGATTAAATCTTTTTATTTATTCAATTTAAAACCAAATTTAATTTTAACTAAAATATATAAAACTGCTAATGAAAATACAGTAAAAGGTAAATGAATTTCTACCATATTCTCAATCATATCCCATCCTATAAGTTGAGTAATTACAACATATCCCCAAACTATTCCAATTACAGCAATTAGTGATGCAATCTTTAACAAACAAAAATTCTTCATAATAATATTTTTTGGTTAATAATTAATCTTATACATTAAATCATTTTTCTATACTTAGTAGCTTCCTCACCTATATTCTTTTCTAAATAATCTAGAAATTCTTTAGTATGAGCTACTTTATTAACTTTAGATCTCAAGAAACTATATATACAATTATTCAAAGTATCATATCCCACTTTTCTAGCTAATTTATCCAATAGGTAAACTTCCTTATACATTATAATACTATGAGTTGAAAACTTGTATTCTTTTACATCTAAAATAGATTTATCATGATTCTTACTTATTGATTTCTTATATAGTTTCATATATCTTTGTATTTCCTGATCATATAACTTCTTCCCTTTTACCCTACGCATAAATTGCATAGTAAGATATTCATTTAAAGATTCAGAAAACAAAAACCTTTTAGTAGAATTATAATCAGGTTTAACAATATGCCCAACCCAGGTGTGAATTAATTCATGAAATGGAACAAAACTTTCTAAACTTGATGAAAACACCAACGATGCATTACCTATAGATGTATTGCCACTCCAATTTGTCTCAAGAAGAGTATATTTTTTATAAGGGAATGGATATATATTGTCAGAAAAATATTTTATACAATCTCCTAAAAGAGTACATAAAAGATCAGCTCTTTCATCACTCATTTTACTTAATGAATAAAAATGAATATCCAATTGATTAATTTTTTTAGAAAATATCTTAAAATACTTATCTTTTGTAAATATATAATCTACTTTAGATACAGGAATTATATTATCATTAGAAATTAAACATCCACCTTTACATTTATGAATAAGACTAGAATAAAGTCCATAATTCTTATTTAGTGTTTCCTTTAAAGTAGAATTAAATATAACTGTAGGATCTTCTACAAATATAGGAATATATCCTTCTATAACGGATCTAAGTAAATAACTTGAATTATTTTTATCTAAACTAGCTCCGAAACAAATATTAAGACCATATGAAAAAAGTAATGAATTATTATCATGAGTTAAACCTTTAGTTGAAACATAAAGCTTACTATCTCCTTGTATACTATCACTTATAACAGAATAACTAATTTTCTTACCATTACTAGATTGAATTTTAAGATTTCTAATTGTTATATTAGGAATCTTTCCAAAATTAAATTTTAAAGTATCAAGTTTTAATTTTTCTTCATTCAACTTAATCTTGACCTTCATATTAAACATTGAAGAATCACTAATAAGAGTACATTCATCAATATTTACATCATACTGAATTTTACCATTATTTGTATTCTTTGAACCACAACTACTCAGTAGAGTTAATACTATTGAGGATAAAATGATTGTTAAAAAACTAAGATTGATTTTTTTTCTAAAATTACACATTTATTTATTATTTTATATTTAGCCATTATTTATATGTCAAACATACATTACAACAAGCAGAATACAAAATATTTTTTGTTATATAACTTTAATATTAAAACTATTTAACATTATACTACTTTTCTATCATATCCATAATTGAAACATCATCAATAAAAACGTCCTTTACAAGTCCTTTCCCATTTTTTATAGATACCAGAGCATATACTTTTTTACTAGAATCTTTTATGCTTTTTTTATAAATATTCTTAATTTCATCTGCATATACTTCTTTAAAATAAAACCTATTGAAGGGTAGCATAAAAGAAACTATATGCGATTTATAATCTGATCTAACATATTTAACATCAACATAATCCTTTAACTCTATAGGTTTATCTTTTGATATTGAAGAAACATGAGCAAAACCATCTGAGTTTTGTTTTACACACACAAAAATATTATCAATCATATAAAATTTTTCATATGATTTAATTTTCGTTTTCAGATCTAAACTAATATAATTTTTACCACATAATACTGGTAGTCGAGAATTTCTAATTCTGAATTTAAATTCAGAACCATTATTTAAAATATCTTCTTCATTATATATAATCGGAAAAATAACTATTAATTGATATATAACAGCAAATATAAAAGTAAACGATAATATTATTTTCTTATTCATTATATCTGATCTTTTTTATTATAAAATAATTAGTAACTAAAGTTATCAATCCAAAACTTAAGAAAGTTATTCCCTTAATTATAGGATCAATATCATAATCTAATAGACATACTAATATTAAAATGAGAATACAAATTAGCCCAAAATTCATTTTTGTAATATTATTTTTTATAAATCCATCCCTAATTTTAATTAGTGAATACGCTAATATTAAAATATTTGTACATACGATAAAAATATTACTACTTAATTCTATCAATATAAGACAAATTACAGCTAAAGATAAATAATGTAACAAATTAATATCCTGAATCTTTTTCTTTATAAATTCTCTAATAAATAAAAAGATAAAAATTGAAAAAAATAATATTGTATAATAAAAATCAGATCGTGAAATTAATTCTGAAAACTTAAAATCGTAAATATTAAGCTTTTCTACTGAGTCTTTACAAGTGAACATAAATACGACAATTAGAGTATTTATACACCCAATTATCTTATATGAATTATTAAAAATCTTATTACTTTTAAAATAAGAAGAATCTCCTATATATGTAAATATAGAATATAAAGATAAATTTAAAATAATAAACATAAATGAGCTGTTACTAAACATTAAGATGGCAAAAAATACCAAAGCAAATGTAATTACCCAATGATGTATTTTTAAAAATACATCATTAGTTCTTTTCTTACATAAAAGATAGTAATTAGGCAAAATAGCAAGCAATAATACACTATAAATTATTTCATTTCTAAATGAAGATAAAATAAATAAATTAGAATAATCAAAAGGAAATGATACAATAAACAAATAAATTAAAGACGCTGCTAATGATTTTAAAATATACACAAATGGTAAACTAGCAATAGCACATAAAATAGATATATTACTAAAATCATAAGAAAGATGATATAAATTAGAGATTAGAGAGATTAGATATCCAAAAGCAAAGAAAATAAAAACACCAACACTTTCTTTCCAAATAATACTATCATTTTTTATAAACAATGTATAAGCACACAAAACATATGCTATTATTAATGGAATAAAAGCAATAATTAGCTGTAACATTTTTGAAAATCTATCCAAATTAATAGAACTAATAGTTATCAATCCTGAACCTATTAATATTGTTCCAAGTAGACTAAAAATTAACATCAAACTATTAAATTTCTTAAATTCTTTTGTATTTATTTTTTCATCCTTAAAGGTAGACTTACTTGTTTTGACATCTTTAGGCTTAATTTTATCATACTTTAATAATTCTGATACATTCATAATAATTTTCTAATCTTTAGTATGTAATAACTATAGTTTTAATATTTAACTTATTTATATAACACAACTGAATAACTACTTTTCTATCATATCCATAATTGAAACATCATCAATAAAAACGTCCTTTACAAGTCCTTTACCATTTTTTATAGATACCAGAGCATATACTTTTTTACTAGAATCTTTTATGCTTTTTTTATAAATATTCTTAATTTCATCGGCATATACTTCTTTAAAATAAAATATATTGAAAGGTAGCATATAATTAGTTGTACCATATCTACTATGAAACGATATAGCTTTTACATAATCACTAGTATCTACAGGTCTTTCTTTTGATATTGAAGTAATACTAGCAAAACCATCACTATTTTTTTTTATACTCACAAAAAGATTATCAAATATCTGAATTTTTTCATCAGATATAAATTCTTCTTTTAAATTTAAACAAATGTAATTTCTACCGTCTAAATTAGAAGGTTTAAATTTAGTAATCATAAATTTAAATTCAGAACCATTATTAATAATATCTTCTTTATCATATATAAATGAAAATAAGAGTAATAATTGAAATAAAACAGCAAACACGAAAGAAAACCTTATTAATATTTTTTTATTCATTATATCTGATTTCTTCAATTAAATAATAATTAGCACCTAGGACTATCAATCCAAGTCCAACAAAACATAATCCCTTTATATTAAATTCAATATCATAATCTATCAATCTAAATGATGCTAAAACAGCAACAATAGTTAAACCCAGATTCATTCTTAGAATATTATTTTTTATAAATCCATCTATAACTTTAATTATTGAATAGATAAATAGTACTACATTTATACACACTAATAAAATAGAATTACTCAATCCAAATAGAATAAAACAAATAATAGCCAAGGACAAATAATACAAACAATTAATATTCTGTATTTTCTTCATAAGAAATTCTCTAAATAACAAAATCAAGAAAATAGAAGAAAATAAAATCGTGAAAAATAATTCAGAAAATAAGATCGATTCAGAAGATTTTAATTTCTCAATAAATACACTATCTAGAACATTTTGAAAAGATAAAAAACATGCAAAAATCAGTATATTAACACCTCCAATTATCTTATATGAATTATAAGCAATACTATTATTTTTAAAATAAGGAGTATCTCCAATATAAGTAAAAATAGAATATAAAGATAAAGACGATATGATGTATATACGTGAATCACTATTCATTAATAGAAAAGTAAAAAATACCAAATAAATTGGAACTACCCAATTAAAAATTAAAAGAAAAATATTATCTGATTTATTTCTATATAAGTAATAATAGTAAGGAAGAATTGCAAGTAGAAATAGACTAAAATTTAATTCATTAGAGAGTGAAGATAAAACTGGTAAACTAGATGAATAAAAAAATATAGGTATAATGAGTAATAAATAGATTAACGAGGTAACAGATGATTTTAAAATATATACAAAAGGTAGAATTGCAAAAGCACACAAAATTACAGAATCACCTAAATCATTATAGAAATTATATATTCTCGAAATCATTAAAATTGCTGATCCAAAAGCTAAAAATATGAAAACACCAACACATTCTCTCCATATAACATTATCTTTTTTTCTAAATATAGCATATCCACACAATGTTTGTGCAATAAAAAAAGGAATAAAAGCAATTATAAATCTTGATAATTTTGATAAACTATCCCAATAGTGAGAAATAATAGTTTTCATACCCAAAATGACTAACATAAAAACAAGAATTCCAAATAGCAAGATTAAACAATTAGAATTTGTAAGTTCACTTGAGTTTATATTTTGATCTTTATAGCTAGGTTTAATTTTTTCTGCAAATTTAGGCTTAAGGTTCGAGTGTTTTAATAATTCTGATACATTCATAATAATTTTCAAGTATTGACTTTGTAAAATTAATAATTATAAACATTATTATGAACTGTTTCATAAATATTTTTACATAAAAATAAATTATTTGTCAAAATGAAGTTAAATTTAGATGATATACCCTCTTAGATAACAGATAAATAAAAAAAGAGCAATGATTCTTAATAATCATTGCTCTTTATAACAAATTCTTCAATTAAATTTAAAATCTAATACCAGCACTAAAACCAATCCATACATTAACTTTTGTACTTCCACTATTGTTTGACCATATTGACCATGGAGAAAGAGAACAACCAATTTCTTTTGTACTAGGATTCACATAATCTGAAACAGTAATATTTAAAACAGGACCAGCAAATACTTTTAGATATTTTGCTATAACTTTAGAAAAAGAATATTTCACTTGAGTTAACATATTTAGATCTCCTTCAAATTTACCATTTTCAGTAAGTTGATACCCCATAATCTCAATTTGATTTTCCCAACCTTTCTTTAAATGAATATTTGTACCAAAACCTAAACCTGCAGCATAATCCAATTCATCATATATATAATTAGCTCCTCCAGAAAATATTGTATAAAAACGATCAGTTCCTAATTTAAAACTTACATAACTATTAATAGCATCCGAAAAGCCAACTTCTATCTCGTGCTTACCATTCTCTTTTACAATATTCACTAAGCCAATTGGAGCACCTCTTTCATAAGAATTAGCAATATTAATTAATCCAAATTGAACACCATCAACTTTATCAGCAATATTAACCACACCTGCAACCTGCACTCCTTTAACTTTATTAGCAACATTTACAGCACCTGCTATCTGTACTCCTTTAGTTTCACTTGCAACATTTATAAGTCCAGCCTCCTGAACTCCTTTAATTTTTTGAGAAAAATTAGCAATCCCAGCTCCTTGAAACGAAGACTCACCACTTTTAACTATATTAATAACACCAGCAAATTGTGTAGATTTCATACTTTTTCCAGTATAATTAAGAACACCAGCAAATTGTACACCTTTAGTTGAATTGATATTCACATTATATAAAGATCCCAGCTCTAAAATTCTATTTCCTGCACTATAACCACCTAAAATATTAATAGAGAATTTATTAGTAATTAAATGAGATTGTAGTCCATTTGTTCCTAAAGGACTTACAAATCCTAATTGGAAACTACGTTCATTATTATTAGTCTGTGCACTTAGTGATAACACTGAACAGAAAATCATCAAAACACCAAAAAATACGTTTTTCATCTTAATTAATTTATAATTATTGTTATTTATTTACACCCAAAAGTATACTATACAATTCACTAAAGAAATCAAATTTGGGCATATTGACGAACCGTATGACTGAACTTCACAAACACAAGTATGAATTTAAAAGAATCAATAAACTAAGACTGACCATCAAGCCAATTCACAAACTCTTGAACTTTTATTCTACTTATAAGCACCTCTTTCTCAAACATAGGATTTAGAATAACCTTTAATCTGCTATTAAAATACTTTGAGACCTTATCAATAGAAGAAATTGAAGCAATACATCCTCTTGTAAGTCTAAAGAAATTCATAGGATCAAGCATAGATTCCAAAGTTTCAATTTTATAATCTACAATATGTCTTTTTCCATTTTTCTGCATAAGAAAAGTAAGTCTATCTTCAACATAAAAATATGCGACATCTACAATATTAACGAAACTTAATTTATCTCCTAATTTAATAGCGATACGGCTTTTATAAACATTACCTGGATTACGTAATTGATTAAGCAATTCAGACATATTATAATTCGTAAACTGTTTATTTTTCTCAAAACGATCAACAGCAGAAATTAATTTCTGTTCGTCAATAGGTTTTAAAAGATAACCTACACCATTAACTTCAAAAGCTTGAATAGCATATCTTTCATAAGCAGTAATAAATATTATTGGAATTCTAACTTCTAAAGAATTAAAGATATCGAAACTTATTCCATCAGAAAGGTGAATATCCATAAATATCAGATCTGCACTATTATTTAAAAGCCAATCTACACTCTTTTTTACACTATCAATAATCTCAACAATAATCATTTGTGGAAAATTTTTTGAGATTAAACGAACTAATTCTTCCTGAGCTAATTGCTCATCTTCTACTATTAAGACTTTCATAGCAATGGTAATTTCACATTAAATTGTAAATTATTATTCTCTATTTCGATATTTTGTTTAGAAATAATATTATACTTCTGTTGTAGATTTTCAAGACCAATTCCAGTACTTTCTTCAACCCTAGTACGAGCAATCATATTATTAGAAACTAATAAATACTCTCCCTGACTACAAATTGTTATCGTAAGAGGATTATCTACTCTTATTGAGTTATGTTTTACAGCATTCTCAATTAGAAGTTGAAGAGACATAGGTGGAATTTGTAGATCTAAATCGTTTTCATCAATCTCTATTTTGCAACGAAGTGCATCACCATATCTAATTCTTAATACCTCAATATAAGTATTAATAAACTCTACTTCATCAATTACATAAACTAGATCCTTAGTATCTTGAGATAGTACATAACGATATACTTTAGAAAATTTTTGTATGTAATTTACTGCTTTTTGTGAATCTTTATTTATTAAAGAAGTAAGAACATTAAGACTATTAAATAAGAAATGCGGATTAATCTGGCTTTTCAATTGTAGATATTGCATATGCAAATTCTCTTTTTGAAGAGAATCATTCTTTTTTATTTGAATAAGATATTCAAGAATTGTTACTATAAATACATTCAGTAGTATAGTCAATAGTGCAGAGGTATAAAAATCTGCAGAATTAACAAACTTATGAATACTTCCCAGATCATAAAATCTAAAAGGCAAACTTCCAATAATCACAAATAGTATAGCTAGTAATATTAGAATAAAAGCTTCAAATATTATTCGTGTAACAAGTCTAGATGCGAACCATCTTGAATTATTAATATACATAACCATCTTATAATCTGCAATTGTAATTAGCATCGTATATGGAACAGACACTAACATATTGCCTAAGAAGATAGCTAATGAAAATTTTCTTTGCGAATCTGCAAAATTCAATAGAATAATTAAAAGTGCAGATAGTGATATAGCGCCAACTAGAATAAGAATCCAGTGTCTATAAATAGTAATCTTTTTCATATATTTATTTACCCAACTTAAGTATAATTTTTATATACAAAATTAGGGTATAAATACATCTTAAACAATTTAAGAAACATAAACTCTATATAATAATGTCTGAACTTAAATATCTCTTACATCAATTAAGTTTATTAGTACTAAAATTCTTATTCAAAACAAGAGAGTCATATTTTTTTCATAGGAAACAAACTAATATCGTTAATATATATACTCATCTAAAAAGAAAATTGATTCTTCTTTAAAAAAATAATCTTCCAACATATTTACTTCCAAATATTTATTTAACACACTCTCTTTTAAATAGACCAAATGCTTATTGAAATACAGCCTAATTCTTTCTTTTCCTTTAAAAGACTTTGTTAAAATATTAATTGAAAATTTCGTTTGAGGCTTCAACTTTTTTACAAAACTTGTAAATATTATAGGTGGCAAGTTATGTTCCAAATTATCATAAATTAATTGAGCAAAAGAAAAATCTCCTCTTGTCTTAAAGAAATAGCGCCTAAGTTTTTGTTCCACACTTAATTCAGAAACATCCAACTTATCCAACCATAGAATTAAATTTTCTTTATTACAATTGATTATATCAACTGAAACAACAGTATACCTGGTACTATCAATAAAGTAAGTATTATCCTTTAATTCTAAATTAAGTACATTCTTTTGTGCAAAAACACTCAAACTTTGTAAAAATATTAAAATTCCAAATAGAAATACACCTCGCATAATCATCTATAATTAAAATTCATCTTGTTTCCCCATTATTTTCAATTCTCCTTAGTATTAGTTTTAAATATATTTGTTTCTATTTAAAAGTTTTACTTAATTTTAGCCTACCATCTTGGGTATAAAATTTCCAATTACCAATAGGAGCATTATTTTTAAATATACCTTTTTGTTCTATATTTCCATTTTCAAAATAATGAATTGATATTCCATTCTGACTATCTTCAACAAACTTTTCTATCCTCATTATGCGACCTCTTTTGTAAAAAGATTTAAAGATCCCATTTTTTCTACCTTCATGATATAAACCAACTTGTAATGTATCTCCATTTTTATAAAAGGTTATAAACTTCCCATCTTGAACACCATTAATCCACTTTCCTTTTTGCTGTAAAATTCCATTTTCATAATAAATAAAAGAAGAATCAATCTTTTTACCTTTCTCCCATGAAAATTGCTCTTTTAAATTTGAATTTGGATAATAACTTCTTGATATTCCATTTAACTTTCCTTTTATCCAGAAAGATTCTTCTTGGAGTACTCCATTATTGTAATAGAATAAAGATTTTCCATCCTGAAGATTATTTTTAAAATTTATTTGCTTTAACAAATTTCCTTTATTGTCATAAAATTTCCAAATACCTTCCTGCTTTCCCACACACCAATTACCACTTTCCTTTATCTTACCATTTTCATAATATAAAGTTGCATCTCCATGTTTTAAACCATCTACAATGGTCCCCCTAGCTTTAATATGTCCATCATCATAATGCAAAATTATTTCCTCTTTACTTGGATAAAGA
Source organism: Marinilabiliaceae bacterium JC040 (assembly GCA_022496785.1). GTDB lineage: Bacteria > Bacteroidota > Bacteroidia > Bacteroidales > Marinifilaceae > SNAP01. The sequence goes on from SNAP01000002.1 coordinate 86,399, forward strand.
AATAATATTAATGATACTAACACTAATAAAATTAAAACAAATACTGATTTTTTCATAACTATTAATTCTCAAATTCTCTATAATCATTTACATAGTAAATTTAATAAATCATATTACTTCTACAAATATTTATCAATATTGAAAGTGATATTTCTTAGACAACAAATCAATCTCTAAAACATTTGAGAGTTTAGTTTCAAAATTACCAATAGAATAATTCACTTCTACAAATAAATCATAACTCCCTTTTTTTAAAAACGGAGAAAAGTCTTTAACTGCAAATCTTATAACCTTAACAAATTCTTCATTTGATGATAGTTTAACTGTGTTATTGCAATCTAAATAAATTGATTCCAAATCTATAATTACATCCATTTCCTAGATTTTATTTTTGAAAAAACACAACTGTATATACTTGAGAAACTTTCACTAGATTTTGATGATTAATTTTTCCGTTCAATTTCTGATATATTTCTTGTAAACTGACCAATAAATGGAATATTTCCTTAACCTCAAAGAAATCTGAAGTTTAAGTTCTTATTCGCTACTTGTTGTATCTTTAATAATCAACCAATAAGGAATAATCATATGCTTTTCCTTAGTTTTATACTTCTCAAGTATCTCTCCATCACTTATGTTTAAATAAAGAATATACCTAGTAAATCCCTCAGACATAACTTCATCTAATTGTAATAATGTACCTGTTTTTAATGAACCTATATCATCAATATAATAATCATTTTTAAGCCTATAATAATCATTATCACTAATATGTTTTACATTGTAGATATATATAACCAATGCAAATAACCCCATAGTAAAGCCTAAAAAGAAACATGTTAATTTTGAATTAAAAAACTTTTTCATTACTTATCCTTCTTTTGTTCTGATTTTATTCCACTTATGATTAATCAATTTACATTAGATAACCACTTTTTTCCCTTACTTAAATATTGCAATTCAAATTGTTTGACATTAATAGTAAGAGATTTAAATTATTTCTTAATAGTATTCATAAGTTCAACATTATTGTATAGAGTCTTTCCTCTGTGCTATCAGTGTAAAGCGATTCTCCATTATCATATAAGATGGAAAAGATTTTTAAACAGGATTCATCTTTTCGTATATTTTTATCCTTATATAGATACATCTTCAATGATCTTTTAAATATATTATTAATAGAATCCAACTCTATTTTTCCATTGGACTCATTTCATTTATAAGAAATACTCGACCTATAGTCTCAGATTTTAAAATCTTTTCTTGTGCTCTGGTACTTACACCAGATATGATTAAACATACCAATATTATAATTCTAGCCATAACTATAACATTTTTGCCTAGGTGTAACGCAACTAACTGCTATTATTAATATAAGTATCATTAGTAAGTTCTTCATATCTTATGATTTTTTATTTGTTAACTGTTGGTCATACGGCAATAAATTAGATTTCTAATCATATATTAATCCCTAAATAGTAATTTTATTTAGGGATTAATATATAATAATTATAAACTCATAATATCCGATTTTTTTATTTCTCCTTTTTCATATTTGATAATTTTCTTTTTACCTTCTTTGTTAGTTGTTTCCCAGATTCCATCTCTAATTCCTTTTGAAAAAAAACCTTTAGTAACTAAATTACCATTCTCATTAAATAATTCAATCTTTCCATGTAGTTTGTTTTCTAAGTAATTCCCTTTCTCTAGAATCGTTCCATTTTTATTGTATAATCTATATGCTCCATTTTTAAGCCCTCTTTTATAATTTACTTCAGCATAAATCCTACCATCTTCGTAATAGTGTGTCGATAAACCGTCAAGTATCCCATTTAAATAATGCTCTTTAATATTTAGAACTCCTGATTCATAATAAGAATACGCTACTCCATTTATCTTATCATTTGAATAATACATTCTAACTTTCAATTTTTTACCAGAATAATACTTTTCAACAATTCCATTTAACTTTCCTTTGTGATAATTAGCTATTTCTTTAATTTCACCTCTTTCATCGTAGATAATTGCCTTTCCATGAATTAAATTATTTTTAAAATTTCCTTCAAATTTTAAACTTCCATCAGAATAAAACATCTGAGCTTTTCCTTCTTTTAGACCACTATCATCTACAAAATATAATGCTTTTAACGTTCCTGAATCATAGAATTCTTTTTTTTCATTTGTAATGCTACAACTGAAAAACAATAGCAAAGAAGATGCTAATATTATATAAATTTTTATCATATTATTTCCTTTCTTATTAAGTTTATAATTAACATTCCCTTAAAATATTGAACTATTATTTTTTTTCTAAAAGGAATTAATAGTTTATATTTTCTTATTAATTTCAAATACATAAAAATATTAATAATAGGAAAACATCTTAAAATTCCCAGTTCTTGATTAAAAAAATTAAATGATTTGGTATGTATATAAAGAAACAAGGGATTAATAAAACCCATACTTGCATATACTGCTATATTAATATTCTTATTTTTTGCTTGTCTATAATAAAACTCAATATTTTCTTTATAATCACATGCATACATAGTAATACCCATATTTATATATAAAACAATAGGAATACACACACCAATAACAGGATGAAAAATCTTACTCTCAATATTAAAAAAATACACAAATAGAGAGATATAAAAACATATTACATTTATACATAACGCAATAAAAGATACAATAGTTAATACAAGACCTGTTCTAGCAATTATCATAGTTTTATTTATTAAATTCTCCAAAAATAATTTACCGTTGTACAACTTCATTGTATACAACAAAAATACATTTCAGTATAAGGGTTACTTTACTCATAGTTCATCGTATTAAATTATTCTTTACGACCATTGTTGGTTATAACCCAATCTCATTTTAATGCAAGTGGGTTAAATTCCGTTTTCAATTTTAGCTTACTCGCCGCAAGTATTGAAGACTTGCGGCAGTTGAGGAATCTATTCAACACTCTTTAAGTCCCATACAACTCCATTATTTTGTATTAATCTAACATAGCCAAATGATTTACTCCAGTAGAATTCAACAATCTCATCATCTGTTTTTTTCCGATCTGGATAATTCTTAAAAAGCACAATATCATCATATTCAAAAAAATCAGTTATAAGATTAATCATAGGGCGATTTTGATAATCAGAAAACATAACAAAATCCATCTGTAAATATGTATCTCTAAGAGAAAGGCTAAAGTCTATCTTCTCTTCATATTTATCAGTACTAGCTAGTACAGTCAATATCCTTTCTTCAGTACCACCACTAATTGTTTTAGATTCACGAAAAGCACTAACAAATAATCGCTCGTTCAAAAAAGCTCCCATTCCATCTGGAAATTGACCATCTTTTATATTTTTAATTTCTAAGGTATTTACAACACCTAGACTTGAAATAAAAGTTAATTTCTGATCAACCTGATATGGATTCATATTCTTTATTTCCTCCGACAACCTAGTTTTTTCAGATAGACATCCGAACATAATAAATGACACAGCGACAGTCATTAAAAATATTTTAACTTTATACATATTAATTCTATTTTAAGATCCATCTGGATTAATCAACCCTGAATCAATTAAATACTTATTATCTGAACCACCAAAGTTAAACATCACTCCTCCAAATAGATAATAATCATTCTGCTGAAGTAATTCTCCTAAATCATCTACTACAGCCCGTACATTACCTAAATGGACACACAAATTATATTCATATTTACCTGATGAACCATTAATAACATAACGACCTACATTTATCAAGATATAAGAGAGTGAACCATTTTCATAAACAAAACCATTGCTATAAGTCAAAGTCTTACTTAGTAAGATATTCTGTAATTTCTCTCTTCCTGAACTATACATATAACGAATTCGATGATTCTGTATTAGTATCTCCTTAGGTAAATTTAATAAATTCTATTTTACTAATATACTTATTTTTATCTTATATCACATTTTCATTGGAATCATAAGAATACTCATAATCTCCTTTATCTAATACAGATAATAAAAACTAACAGACTTGATTTAATCTTTCTAATACATTTTAAGCAAAAGAGATATAAAAAACACCTCTATATGCAATAACATATAGAGGTGTAAATATTTAGTTTTTAAATCAAATTATTTATTCTCACTCTTCTTAACACTATTTATAAGATCCATATCTAAAGTATCAGCTTCTACAACGAAATCATGTAATTCATAATATTTAAATTTATTATTCTTATAACTTAATAAACTAATAACAAATTCACCTCCAAATAACTGATGTTCGAAGGTCTGGCTCAACTTAATTAGAGTATCCATTTTTCCACTTTTTAATGATTTGAAAAATAATTTGTGATAATTAAAATCTTCATAATCTATATAAGTTTCTCCATATTCTCTACTAAAACTATATTTCTTATCATTAATATAAAAACAACCATAATGTACACGATACTTTGAACTAGTTTGTATCAAATAAAATTCCTTTAAACTATCTAGATCTATAGAATAATGATTTAAAACTTTTTCTAAATTATCCCATTTGTATTTATATTTCCTTAAATAATTATAACATTTTTGTCTAGGAGTAACGCAACTAACTGCTATTATTAGTATAAATATCACTAGTAAATTCTTCATTTTTTATTTGTTTTATCTATCGTCACAAGCCACAGGCTTGAATAATATAAAATATTTTATAAATAAGTTTTTATTATATGAATAAAAGCATTTCCATTTAAAGCTATCATAGTAAACCATACATTGAGCATCCCTTTCAATAAAAGAGGCCTATTATCCTCATCAGATAACTCTGACAATAACTTTTTCTTTAGCCTTTCTCCAATATATTCAATTTCCTTTGTATCCAAATCTTGTGCCCACTTCAAGCATGCCAGATATTCATCTTTTGCATAAAGTTGAGAGACATATGTTCCTCCTTTATAATCAAATATTATTGTATACATTCCCATTATCTATTAACTTTTGCATTTCTACTATGATTCTCTCCTACATCATCGACTATTCTTTTATAACTATATCGCTAATTTTTTTGTTTTTATAATTGCTATTTATCTGTTTTCGTCTTATTATATCATTATTAAATTCTTTAACGAATGTTTATAATTAATGAAACAGTCCTTTATTTTCTATTTAAATAATTTCAGTACATTAAACCTCAATAATTCAATTTTTGTATCAAGTTTCTTTTTAAAAACAACATTTTCCAATAAATCCAATCTATGTAAAATAGTTATTTTTAAAAACTCATATCTTTCGGACTCTGTTTTATTGAAAAAGTTATCATTATTAATAATCACTGACAAACCAATTAAGCATTCTTTTTTTCTATAACTCTCAACCTCTTTAATATTCTCTAACTCAATAGGATGTGGATTTATATAAAACTGAAATAAAATTAGCTTCATATCTTTCCCATAATCCTGACTTTTAAGCTTTTTAAATAAATTTTCTATTCTATATATTGTATCATTCGATAGTTCTTGAATATATAGAGATGAATTATATCTATGAACAAGATTGTTCTCCTATTAGATCTATAGCAGATTTTCCATCTATAATAATATCTTTAAGGACTCCTTCTCCATTTTTTATAGAAACCAAAGCATACATTTTCCGATTTTTAATATTCATATTTTCACAAACCTTTCTTACTTTCAAAAGTGAAGATGCATTCATATAAAATTTATTAAAAGGAAATGAAACATATGCAATATGCTTCTTCGAATCATATTTTGAAATCAGAATTCTCACATAATTTTTAGTTTCACTTGGCTTACTCTTAGATAAAGAAAATATCTTAGCATAACCATCTTTATTCTTTTTTATACACACGTATCCGATTTCATTATACCTCCATCTTTCATTAATTTTAAATTTATTATTAAAATGCAACCTAATAGCCTTAGGATCATACACATAATACCCTCTATAGAGAACAAATTCAAATTTAAAAACAGTACCTTCATCAATTATTTTCTTTCTATGAAGAATTAATTTCATAGGAATACTAATTTGAATTATAATAGTAAAAATAAATACTATCAATAGTAATTTTTTTTTATTCATGCATGTTATTTTTATGCTTATTTAAAACATTTAAACCTATAAAAACAAAGAATACAATTATACACGATAAGATAAGTAGATAAGAATTAATATCTAAATATAATAAATATTGTAAGAGTAAAAGAATAAATAATATTAATCCAAAATTCATTTCTATTGATTTATTCTTTATAAAACCATTAATTACTTTTATAAGAGAAAAAGCTAGAATCATTAAATTTACACATAAACTAAATAAATATGAACTAATATTTGTTAACATTAAAATCATATATAAAATTGAGATAAAATGTATCAAATTAATATCTTGTATTTTTTTATTAATTAATTCTTTTATAAATATAAAAATAAAGGAAAGAGAAAATATTATAGTACAATAGAAATCTGGTAATCTAATTAATTCATATAAATTTAATCTAGGAACGTAAAAAGAATCTACAAAAGAAGAATCTGTGGAAACAAAATAAATTAATAATAAACCAAAATAGCCAACTTTACTATATTGATTCAATAAAAGATTTTGCTTTTTAGTATATATATAATCTCCTAGATATAAACAAAGAGAATAAATTGAAATTGAAATAATTAAGAGAAGAATATCAGGGCAAGATGCGTCAATTAAAGAAAATGGTATAAGAAATATATAAAATGGGATGAATTGATTATATATATTTAAAATAACTCCATTAGTTTTATTTATATATATATAATAATAGTATGGAACAAAAGTAATTAATGCAATAATTTTAACTACACCAGTATTCAGATAAACAGATGTTAATAAATCAAAAGGATTAACACTTAATAAAATAATGAACAAATAAATTAATGGTACTAATTTTAATTTAAAAATATACACTAACGGCAGACATGCTACCGTACTAATAATAATAATATTTGTATCGTTAGTTTGTATTTTATATAATCTTAGAATTACAGAAATTGATATGAGAAAAGCAAAATAAAAATAAGCAGCTACACCTTCTCTCCAATAAAAACTGTCGTACTTCCTAAAAAAAGTATATATGAAAAGTAGATATCCGAAAAGAACAGGAATAATAGCAAACTTTATATTTGGAAACATTATAATAGAAATACTCTTATAAAGAATAATACATAATAATACACTAAAAACAAATATTATACTATTTTTTATTATTTTTTTTATTTCAAGATCTATATTCATAGAGTAAATTTGTAGCATTATTATTAAGATTATAAAGATAATATATTTTAATAACTATTAAAAATCCTTAAGTATTTATTAGTAAAAACACAATCTTCTTTAATACTCTATTAAAATATTATTTTTTCAATCGAGCAAAAATCAACACAGGATTAGACTCATCTGAAATAGAATTATATATCTGACCTACACGTTTCTTAAAAGAATTACTACTCTTATCATTTGTATTTTCTTTATAGTAGTCATATCTAGCCATAAAAGTACTTGCTGTAACAGTATAAACCATGAATTTATTATTAACAATAAATTCTGGAGTACTTAATACTTCCTGATCTAAATCATTAAGAAATTCATATCTTCCATTATTATTATTTATAATACATGAAAATGAATTCTCTTTTTTATCGTATAGAAAGTACTCTAAAGTACCAAATAATATGAATCTCTCTGATTCTCCAATTATTTTATTGTAGAATAATTTTTTACGGTATGAATTATCTTTTTTATGTTTACATACATTCATATAATTCTCATAATTCATCTCATTTTTATACAATTTATTATTTAGAATATATTGAGGTGTTAGTTTAGAATTTTCTATTCTATATATTGTGTCATTTGATAGTTCTTGAATATATAGAGATGAATTATATCTATGTATATTTGCTCCATTTATTCCGAAACCATATTTTCTTTTTTTAAGATCTTTCTTAGGAAAAGTTTTACTTTTATGAGTGTATAGAATCTCGCATTTTAAATTTCTTATTTTGTATAGATCATATTTTACAGAATCAATAGATCCATTTGTTGATAATTCATAATCATGAGAACTAATTATATTATCTGTAAGATCATCATACATAAAATCATTTGGATAATCATTAATCCTCACTTTATCATTTATAAGTTTTCCATTATAATCAAATTCAAGTATTCTACGTCTATAAATTGATAAAGCATATATTCTTTTATTCTTTTTACTAACACAAAAACCTCCACATACATATTCTCCTGGCCCTCTACCTGTTTTCCCTATTTGACAGATAAGTTTACCTTTCATATTGAAATGATACAAACTATGACTATAATGAATAAAAAGATCCTCCCCATCTTTTACAATTTTATGAATACCTCTATTTAGTAAGCATCCTTTCTTCGTTTCAAGAGGAACATAAATTAATGAATCACAAACTTCAGATAGTTTTATTGTTTTAGGATCATCTTTAGCTTTATTTAAATCAAAATGTAAAACTCCATCTTTACTTTTAACATACTCACTATTCTTATTAGAATCTTGTAAAGATTGCTCTTTAGTAGATTTTGTACTATTTCCACATGAGAAAAGACTTAATAGGATTAAACCTATAATTATTTTATATACTTCATTCATAATTCTATCATTATTCTTCATTCTCTTGATTTTAAACTTATTGACATTTTCATTAGTAAAAACACAATCTTTTTATTGATAAATTTTCAATAAACACATTCAGGGTAAATATTTTTTTTTTAATATAATACTCTATTAATATCTTATTTCTTCAAACGAGCAAAAATTAATATAGGATTACTATCCTCAGAAATAGAATTATATATTTGATCTAGACGTTTAGTATAAGAATTTATAACCTTATTATTTAATCTTTCTTTATAATTTTCGTAATTGGATATAAATTCATTTGCAGAGATTGTATAAAGAAAATAGTTATTTTTTATATCTGGGGCTCCAGATATAATTGGATCTAAATCATTCAAAAATTCATTATCACCATTTTTATTATTAGAAAAGCAAGAAAAAATATTTTCTTTTTTATCATATAAGAACAATTCACCAGTACTACCAAACATAATAAATCTATCTGATTCTCCTATTATTCTGTTATACAAGAAATTTTTACCATTCCAACCTCTGTTCTTAAAACATGTTTCTATATCTTCATAATTAACTCCTTTTTTAAATAGTTTATTATTTAGAATATATAAAGGTTTTAATTTAGAGTTATTTATTCTATATATTGTATCGTTAGATATTTCCTGAAATCTAAAAGAAGATTTATACCTATGTATATAGGTTCCAGTATAACAAAGGCTCGTTTGTGGTTTTTTGAGATCTTTTTTAGGAAATATATTACTTTTATGAGTATAAGTAATATAGCCTTTTAAGTTTCTTATCTTATAAAGATAATATTTTACAGAATCTATAGATCCTCTAGTTGATAATTCATAATCATGAGAACTAATCATATTATCTGTAAGATCATCGTATATGATATTACATGGATAATCATTAATTTTCACTTTGTCACTTATCAGTTTTCCACTATAATCAAATTCAAGTATTCTGTGTCTATAAATTGATAAAGCATATATTCTTTTATTCTTTTTACTAACACAAAAACCTCCACATAAATATTCTCCTGGTCCTCTACCTGTTTTTCCTATTTGGCAGACAAGCTTACCTTTCATATTGAAATGATATAAACTATGACTATAATGAATAAAGAGATCATCTCCATCTTTTACAATTTTATGCATACCTGTAGTTAGTAAGCATCCTTTTTTTGTTTCAAGAGGAACATAAATTAATGAATCACAAATTTCAGATAGTTTTATTGTTTTTGGATGATCTTTAGCTTTATTCAAATCAAAATGTAAAACTCCATCTTTAATTTTAACATACTCACTATTCTTTTTAGAATCTTGTAAAGATTGCTCTTTTGTAGATTTTGTACTATTTCCACATGAGAAAAGACTTAATAGGCTTAAACCAATAATTATTTTATATACTCTATCCATAATTACATTTCTTATTCGAATTTAGATATCATCATAATAGTCAATAAACAATAACATTACATTAATTCTTACATCATTTTAATGTATTGTCATAATTATAGCAATTGTTTATTTGACTAAATTATATTTAATTCTTTATATATGCAATTAATTAAAGATGAAAGAACATTACATAATCTATTCTGAAAATAAATAGCAATACAATCAAAAGGAATTACAATATCCTTTTCATCTCAAATATTTTCATAGTTTATAGATATATTGATTTTTACTTATATTATTTATTTCAATATAATTATCTCTATTGGATAGATTCTTTTTAACAGAGAATAAATCCAAGTTTTTATATAGTATATACTTTTGAATCTCAACTAATTTTAGTGATTTACATTTCCAATTTAATGCTGAACTATTTCTACTATCTGACCAATATCAGGATTGATTTTATATAAATTTGAATGTATTGATGATTTTTCTTTTTTATAAATGTAGTTCTCTGTCGTTATTTCTATTTCTAAATTATTCTTAAATTTAAAATTAATATATATTTCTCGACCTTCTTGCATATATAATCCATTTATAACTAAGGACGATTTTATATGTCCATTTTTATCATATATATATAATTTCCTTTCAGCCTTTTCTTCACCATAATTAGCTGGATCATAATCAAATTTAAAAATTAGACCAATAAAATCTTTAAAATTTATTCTAGATTCAGCTCGAAAAACATAATCTTCACCATATTTTCATTTCTCTTGATCTGGATTTAAGAAAGTATTATATTCTTCCTTAGTAATTTCTTTACCTTTATCTCCATCTAAATAAGAAAAGTCATAAGGTCATTCTACTAATTTGAATTTACTTAATAATTCATTAAACTTCTTATAATTTTGAGCATTACTATTAAATTGAATACTAAATATAAAACTCAAAATTATTAACCTAATAAAAAACAAACTATTTTGTTTTCTTAGTTTACCTTTTATGTAAAGCTTTACTTCGTCTCAGTCAAATTCACAAGAGAAACTTGGTTCATGATATTGTTTTATAAAAGCTTCCTTGGATTGTTGCTGTTTCTTGTTCACATAATGACTTACTGTACTATAATATATATCGATGCCTGATGATTCTAGTAATTCATGAATATCTATTGATTTTAGAATTTATTTGCCTAAATCTTAACTACGTTTATGCTCATTGTCTAATAAATACTTATCAATCTGAGCTTGTATCCCTTGAGTCAGTTTTATTTGTTTACGTTTTGAACTGTCATAACTAAAATCTGAAGCATTTATAAATATATGTCTAAAATCAAATGATCTCTCTTTATCTGTATCTAAAGGTGATCAACCCTTATTTAAAACTGTTATTATTGAACCATCATCAAGATCTTTTCTAGCTGCACCATATTCATAACAACATTATTATTTACACTATATTGATAATTAACTTTCATCAATTTATTAATAAAACACTAAAATTTAGATATATGATTAACAAATGTTAAATCACCAATAAATATATCACTTTTTGGCATTCTCTTATCAATTATAGTATCAGCTACAGACAGCATACCTGGTGCTTCTCTGAAACTATCTATAATTTATATCTTTATATTTTGGTAACTTCTTCAGCTCACTATTGAATAATTAATAACTTCTTTTATATAAATCCAATTATAATCATGTTCGGCAACTCTCTGCTAGAAGTAAAATATATTTATTTCATTTTCTATTAGTTTACATCGATCTAACTAACTAGAATAATAATAGATCTGCAATAATAATTCTTATTCTAAAAAGATCAATATTAAATTATAAAGATTCTCAGATAATTATACGAAAAACCAGTTTATTCGTGGACTCACAAATTTTAAATATCAGTAATTTTTTATATTGAAATTTAAGATAAATCATCTATAAAAACTACAATTTTTCAGCATGACCTTCTACACTGCATTCACGGCTTTTAGAGATAATATTATATTCATATTTTATTATTCCATAATTACAAGTATGATGAGCTGTTTTATAACCAGTGCTATAAAAATTATTTGATAAGCTCATATACTTTTTTACTATTATATCTTTAGGTAAACCATTCTGCTTATATGTTGTAGTACAAGTATCTATAATACCTTTATCTAATATATCTAGCAATTTACCTGAAGAATCTGACGTATGATGTGGAGTTTTTAATAAATCTATCTTTTCTTCAAATCCCTCTTCACTCATTTGTCCAATTGTTTGATCTTCTATATCCCCACTAAAGAATAATGAAATATCTCCAACATCAAACAATAGAGCAATTGAATAGTCATTTTTCACAACACATTTATTCTCTTCGATCCTTCTTCTTATTATTGAACTATTGGGAGTATAAGAAAATACTTCTATAACGATCTCAGCCTTCGAATCTTTTATAATTTTTTTATATTCTATATTCCTAAAATCCCCAACAGAAACAGATTTAACATTGTATAATCTTTTTGTATTATTTTCGTTTATCTTAGCAAAAATTGACTTCTGATAAGTATCATATGATAATACATCTTTAGGTGAACCTGTAACCCCTTCTGGAAGAAGAATTTTTGTATTATTTGAACAAAAATCATTAAGAACATTTAAAATCCCTAAAGTATGATCTTCATCGGGATGAGTCCAACAAAATAAATTTAATTCTGCTATAGAGTTATCCTTTAAAATCTCTATTGTTTTATTTATATCACCTAATTCGAAACAGTCAATAACAGCAGAAAACAATACTACGTTATCTTCTAATTTATTACATACAAATACAACAATACTTTCTCCTTTGGTGCTATAACCTATAATAAATACTTTTAATATTAACTCTTTTAAATCATAAACAATTTCAGGTTCAAGTTTTTTTTTTCTCACTTGTTTAGTCTATTTCTATTAATTCTACGACTTCTTGATATGACATTATCGCCATAATTAATATTTAATTTTTCATTTGAAATAAAACCTTCTTCTATTTCTTCACTTTTAAAACAAGATTCTTTAAATTTAATTTCTTTATTTTTTAAATCATAAACTTCATAATTAGCTGTGAAACCTTCTTTAAATTCTTTTAATGAAAAGTCTTCATTAGGAATAGATTTCGATACTATAGATATGTTAAAGTTACTTTCAAATTCATTCATACTTATTTAACCTTTAAAGTTTCTAAATATTCATATGTAACGCTCATTTTATAAATATCAAATAGAATACTATTCATTCTAGATATAGTATCTGAGGCTTTTTTTTGCTCATTTACACTATTTAAAAACTCATCTTTTAAAAAACAATCCATATCTAAAACTGCTTGATATGCAACTTCCCTTTTTCCATCTTTTTTAGTAATAAAGCCTTTTAGTATTCTTCTATTGTAATTAATTATTTCATCACTCTTTTTTGGAGATATAACACTTAAATTATTAATATTATTTGAGTCAAAATTAGAATTAATATCATCAGAATTACAAAACATATTTTGTTCAAAAATTTTAAAAAGTTCAGTATAATCCTGTACAACTTTCTCACTAATCTTTCTTAGTCCTATTCTTTTAATTTCAAAAGAATTATTTGAGGAAAACATAAAAGCAATATAATCATTGAAAAGATTCTTGTAATCAGTAATTGAATTATATCTTTTACAATTTATTGTAAATGAAGTATAATAAGTACTAATATCAAATATAGTCTCACTGGCTTCATTTTTAGAATCAGTAAATCTATGAACGACCTCCTTTTCAAGTACTCTTACTGGTACAGATAAAGTTTCGCTTATATCTTCTAAACTTCTCATATCTAAATCAACTTTATTATGAAACGTTTTTGAATAGATACCAACACGTTCTCCATACTTTCTCATAAAATCTTTAACTATTGGTAATATATCAACAACTCCAGAATAATCTATTCTAAAAATGATCTGTTTTAAGAAATTACCTTTTAAATTATCCCTTGTAAATTTATTTTTAGTCTCCATAATCTGAACCTATATCATTTCTTATATTAAGTGATTATTGTAGCTAAGCTAAAAATCTTCACCTAATATTCAAAATTATATTATTTCTTTATATTTTATTTAATAATAGTATATACGCTATAATCAAACTTTTTATCAAATACTTTCATTGTATTATGTATTTATATTGTTTATATCCCTCCCCCACTTTCTTCTAACATATATCTGATTATTGTCAAATATAGTCTTTTGTATGTAGCAATTGAAGAGATATCATAACTTTTACAAAAATAAGGTATAAAATCTTACAACCAAAGTTATCTATAAAAATTTTAGAAAAACTTAAATAATTTCACAACACTTCCTGCTATTATATTAATAGGATTAATGATAACTTTTGTTTATTAAGATTCACCATTCATATTAATAATGCAAGCCTTATAAATTAATATAACAACTATAATTCAGTAGTCTTAAAATATTATTTCATCTATTTTAAGATGAAATTAGTAGTAATTGTATATTTAGTACAAGCTCTAAGATATAAATGATTAAATAATAATTCAGCATTTCTTTTCTCAAAAAACAATGTATCTAAATTCATCACATACAACTAAATCATACTTATCAAATTATATTCTAATTGTCTTAATAATTTTTCACATTTTGCTTCTTTAATTTGTTTAAGAAGTATATGAATAACAATAAAAAGAATTCTATAATTGTTTGAACAAACTTTAATAACTAAAGCAATAGTAATATGTATTTTAACCGTACTTAGGTTACCAGATATAACACAAATATTTATATAAATCACTAAATAGAAATAATATATTCATTTTCTTTTATTAATATTGATATAATAGAATAAATCTAATATTATTTTTTGTTCTATATAACTACAAATCCTCATCACCTTCATCCAAACATCTCCCAATACCCAAAATTATTGTTAAACCTATACTGAATTGATACTATACTTCTACCGTAATTTCCTCGTTACAAGTGGGACTTAATACGGACTTGATACGGAGAAGGTACCTCCAAAACACATCTATCTTCAGAAAAATACAGACACAGCAATATACAATCGAGATATAATTACCTCAACAATATGTTAATATCTTAAGAATTTATTACTAATCTAAAAAAGTAGGACGTTTACCTTTTTCCTTTCTTGTTATTTGCCAAGCATTAAAAACATTTTGCCAAATTACATAAGTTCCAGGAGCTAGGGCAGCAAGTGGATTTAGGTATAATTGAGTAACCCAAATTGCAAGAATAGTGTTTTTTTGACCTAGACTTTGACCTAAAGCTATATTATCTTTTGATGGTTTTCCTACGTACTTACCAAGCAGGAATTGAATTACACATACTATAAAAGCACCTATTCCTAACTCGAATTCTAAATACTTACTAGCAGGTTCATTTAATAGACTATAAGTTGTTATTGCTGTTAAAATAGAGAGATTTAGAGCCCATAAATAAAAAGCACTAGAATTGTATTTTAACAAGAAAGAATGAAGCTTTTTCATTCTATAACGTGAAAATTCTGCTATTATAAATGGCAATATCAATAAAGGGAATATCTTTGAAAGAATACTTAAGCATGCGGTCCAGAATCCTAAATTTGATGTAGATTCTGCTATATGTGGAAAAAACAGAGGTACTACAAGCGATACTGCTAAATTCGATAATAAAAGATATGAGGAAACACTACTTGAATCTCCGTTTAACTTTTGAGTTAAGACTGTTGATGCTGCAGCTGTAGGACACATCACACATATCATTATACCCTCTGCTATTATCTTTCCCAATGGTAATAAAAGATAGTATAGGCTTATACTTCCTATTATTTGTATTAAAAGTAAGATTATATGGGTCTTTGATAAATGTAAATCTTTTACAGATACTTTACAAAATCCTAATAATAGGACTATAAATATTAGATAGGGCATTAAAAACCCCAATGGTAAAAACAATTTGTAGAATACTCCCCCAATAATTATTGCTATTGGAAGAGTATATGTTTTTATAAATTTTATCATCTCAACATATCTTTTGTCCGTGCAAAGATACATTTGTTTTTATTCTTACTGGAATTTATGCCTGTATATTTATATTATTCCCAACTGTACGATATTAGACTACCTCTTTCCTCATCGTTTTCTACATTTATATAAACACTAAGTTCTTGCTGTAATTCTTCAACATGCGAGATTATCCCTATTATCCTATTTTCTTTTTGTAAAGATTTTAAAGTGTCGAATACTACTGATAGTGCTTCTTTGTCTAAAGATCCAAAACCCTCATCTAGGAAAAAGAAGTTTTGCTTTGTATTCATATATTTGTGAATACTATCTGTTAGTGCTAGCGCTAAGGATAAAGAGACTTGAAAAGATTGTCCTCCAGAGAGAGTCTTCACCGATCGAGTTTTCCCACCATTTATGAAATCCCTGATTATAAAATCATTCTTGTCATTAAGTTCTAGACTTAGTTTCTGACCTGTTAGTAAATGAAATCTTGAATTTGCTGCATTACATAAATTCTGTAGATATACAGTAGATACATATTTTACAAAGCCTTGTTGTTTGAATAAGGATCTTAAGACTTTCAGATCTTCTAATCTCAATTCTAATTTTTTCTTTTCTTTGAGATAGTCTTCTTGTTGTTTTAAACTTTTTTCTTCCTCTTCTATCTCTTTGCTTAAACTACCAATAGAAGTATTTAAAATGTCTCTTTCTTTCTGTTTCTCCTTGATTTCCGTCTGTAATTCTTTATGCTTCTCCTCATCGTATTCTCTATTGTCTAATAGTTTTTCTATTTCTTCTAGAGATGTCTTTACTTTTAAACAATCGTTATTGTATTTCTCAATAGATTCTTTTATTCCCTTTGCATCTATTTTCTTATTTAGCTCTTCTTTAACCTCTGATAGAGTATTGAAATTCGATTTAGATATTTTTTCTTCTATATCTTCTTTTACTCTATTATATGATTTCTCTTCTTCTTTTATTTGTTGTTCTAGTAATGATAAACGAGAAGATATTTTTATAATCTCAGATTCTGTTTTCTGTATTTCCTTAGTGTATCTATTATATTCTTCTGTAGTCTTTTCTATCTTTTTATTTAAATCCTTACCCTCTCTATCTATCTCTTCTATTGACTTTTTCTCATAATCTTCTATTTTAAGATTCTTAAGAATTTGTTTTAAGGTAGATAGCTGACTAGTATTTTTATCTACAACTTCCTTACCCTTAGATCGTGCCTCATCCTTTTCTTTTTTCTCTTTCTGAAGCTTCTGATATTTCTCTCTAGCTGCCTGTAATGTCTTTTCTTCTTTATTTATTTTACCCCTCTCTTCTTCGTATTTCTTAAGTGCAAGTTCTAGCTTTTTTTTATTAGAATATTCCGACCATTGAAAATTGGATTTATGTTTTTCAATTCTTGATGCAATATCTTTTAGTTCATGATCTTCTTTTTGAAGTTCTTTATCGTTTCTATTTAGTAAAGATATTATTCCATTTGCAGTATTCTTAATCTCAAAAATAGCATCTTGAGAGTATTTACATTTAGTATTTAAGATTTCACAAGATTCAATATAATTACTGATTTCCTGAACATCCATAATTTTGGGATGATCCTTAGAACCACATAAAGGACATGCTTCTCCATTCTTTAAGTCTTCGGCATAATCTTCTAATTTTTTCTCTACTTTATATTTATTCTCAATTTCATTTAACAATTTTGAGATATTCCTTATACTATTTAATGATTCTTCTATTTTAGTTTTTAGATTTTCTCTATTCTCTTCTCCACCATTCAGTAGACTATAATCTGTTTGCTCTATTTCTATTAATAGATTCTCAAAATTTGTATTTAATTCTGCTGTCGAACGGCTATATTCAAGCTCTCTATCTCCCTCTGCGTCTTTTATTTCTTCTTTAAGTTTATTTATAATACTTTGAATATCTTGTAAAGAATTCTTTAAATCGTTCTCTTTATTTTTTATGATATTGTTTTTATTTTTTTCACTTAAAGATTGTTCCTTTATTATAGATTCATAATTAGAATACCAATCCTTTACCTTATTTAGTATTAAGATATCAGGAGTATTAGATTTTAGATTTTCTATAAGCTTTGTCTTTTCTGCTATAAAATCTTCTGCTATAATATTCTTCTTATCAATAATAGATAGTTCTTCTTCTAATTTCTTTAGATTCTCACTTAGACTAACATTTTCTTTATTTAATTCTATTATTTCTTTTATGATTCTTAAATCTTCTAAATCGAGATTCCTTTTCTCATTATTTTTAAAGTCCTTTTCTATTTGAATAAATATTTGCTTTCTTTCTTCTAAGTCTTTATTTAGATTTTTAATCTCTAAACTGCTTATTTTAGATTCATTAGTCTTGTCTTTTATAGATTTATCTAATCTGGTATATTCTATATAATCGCTTCTAAATATTTTGTCACAATTCTCAAATCTTTCTAATATATCTTTCTTTTCGGCATAAGTCTTTTCTTCTCTTTTTAAGCTTTCATATGTCTTTATAAATTCTTTCTGTCTTTTAAAAAGATTCTGAATTTCTGCATACAATTTTTCTTCCTTTTCACTCTTTAGAAGATTATCGTTTACATTCTTTACTTTTATTTGTAATTGATTATTCTTTACCTTCTTTTCCTTAAGTTCTTCTTTTGATATATTACCTAATACATCAATCTTACCTTCTAGTATATGAATATTCTCACTACATTCATCGTAAAGAGGTTTTACTTTATTAGCTAAATCGAATTTCTCTAAATTGAAAATTTCTTTAAGCATCTGAACTCTATCTGTCTCTTTAAGTTCTAAGAATTCTTTAAATTTTCCCTGAGGAATTATTATGGTTCTTTTAAAATTCTCGTATGATAGTCCTATTGCATCTACAAAATCAGCTTGATTAATTGGTATATATTCTCCACCTTCTTCCTTATACAACTGTCGTCCTAGAAGTTTAACATCGTGGAATTTTTTAGAATTTCTCCTTGCCTTAGTCTCCGATTTATACCTTATTCCATCTATCTCTAATGTGAAATCTATTAGCATTGTATTGCTTTTAAGATTCATCATATTGTATAGACGTTCCTCACGCTTATTCATTTTATCTATCTCACCATAAAGAGCATATGTTATTGCCTCTAGGATTGAAGATTTTCCACTTCCTACATGACCGAATACTCCAAATATGTGATTTGCCAATAGTTTCTCAAAGTCTATCTCCTGTCTCTCTTGATATGAATAAAGTCCCTCTATTACTAATTTTATTGGTTTCATTTATCTCCTCCCATCACTTCTTTAAATACTTCAATAATTCTATCATTAGGCTTCTGCTTATGAATGTGTTCAAAATATTCTTCAAATAAATCATCCATATTCTTTGTAAGGTCGACATTCACTGTCTTTTTATTAAGATAATCTTCTTTATTCTTTATATCTGGAATTATACTTACTATACCATCGTGACTAGAATATAATAGTTTTCTATCATCTGCACTAATAAATGTATCACTTTCAATCACTACTTCTACAAGTGTATTCTGATTCTCTTCTAACCATTTTAATGCATCATTCACACTCTTAGCTCTATATCGCAATAGACGTTTACCTTTAGTAAGTTTTATTCTTTTACTCTCAGCTTTCTTACCTCCTTCTACATCTAGAATCATCACATATTTATCTTGGTTTACCTCTCCAAAACTATATGAAAGAGGACTACCAGCATATACAAATTTTCTATCTTCTATTGTCCTTTCTTGATTCCTATGTAAATGACCTAAGGCAGTGTATTGAATTTGCTTAGGTACATTTGTATAATATATTGCTTGTAGACCACCAACATGAAGTATCGGTTTTTCATCATCTCCCTCTTCTTCTGCCTTTTCTCCTTCTCCTACCATAAATAAATGACTTAAAAGTATATTCACTCCTTTATCGTCGCAATATTTATCAGCTAGATCTTTCCATGATTCTTGAAGATGTGTTCTTAATTCCTCATCTGAATTGGTACAACCTAAATATGTTCTCAACCTCGATTCATTAGCATAAGGGGTAAGTAAAATTCTTAACCTCTCTTCAACATTTGGAAGTGAAAGTTCTATAAAACCATTATCTACTTTTGTTATTCCTAGTCCTGTTGATAATGAAAACTCTCTTTGTAATCCATTAGGATAGCCACTAAAGATAATACCACATTCCCTGGCTAACACATCGGGCGATTCAAGTCTGTCTGGAGAATCATGATTGCCCGCTATTGCAATAACAGCTCTTTTACCATTATTAGATAATTGTTTTACACTTTTATAAAACAATTCTATTGATTCTATTGGTGGATTTACAGTATCAAATATATCTCCTGCTATTAGAACAGCATCTACATTTTCTTTTTCTGCAATATCACATATCTCTATCATTAGTTCTTGTTGCTCACTAAATCGTGAGAATGTTTCTAATTTCTTCCCTAAATGCCAATCGGCAGTATGCAATATCTTCATATTATCTCTTTTTACCTTATTAAACAAAAATATAAAACAAAAGGGAGATGTTTGTAACACCTCCCTATATTTTATTGATAAAATATTCAATTAAAGTAGAAATTCATATATGTAGTAAATTCCAACTATTATAAACAGTATAGATACTACCATTTTAAGATATTTCTCAATTATATTCATCTTTTTATAGAATTTACTAATATTAGAGATACTATAAGATAATATCCATGATACTATTATCACTGGCAGACCTGTTGCGATAGCGAAGATAACAGGTAGGAAATATCCTTCGTTGACACTTGCCGAAAGGGGCATCAACATACCGAAATAGAAAACACCGCTGGTAGGGCAAAAGGCTAATGCAAATATTATTCCAATGAATAGAGCCCCCCATAGATCTTTCTTTCTACCTGTTACATTAAAATTTAAATTAAAAAATGGTATTTTTAATTTATGTCCTATAAGCATTAATATTCCCATTATTAATAAAAATGGACCTAGTAAAACTTCGCTATACTTATTTAGGATTGATTGTATATTAAAAACACTTTCTCCTGCTTTTATTAGGTATATAATAATAATACCTAATACAGAATATGATATCACTCTTCCTAAGGTGTAGACTAAACCTCTTATAAAAGAGATATGCTTATTGTCTAAGTCTTTACTTATATATCCTATTGCTGTAATATTGGTTGCTAAAGGACATGGACTTAAAGCTGTAAGTAAACCTAGTATAAAGGCTGTCAATATAGGTAATTGACTGTTGTCTAATATGCTATTTAGGAATTCCATTATTTCGTATTGATACTTTTAAGACCTGAATCGATTATTGATTTTATTTTTGTTTTAAACAAATTTGGATTAGATGCTGCCTTTGTGAATGCAAAACTTGTTTGATTACTAACATGTTCTACTCCATCCTGAACTCTTACAATAAGTAGAGTTGAGAAAGCAACTTTATATCTTTCAACTACCGATTTATTAGCTTCTACAGAAGTATCTATAAGTTTCAATTTTACTTTTGTATTTTCTTTATATAATGCAAAAATATCTTTTATTTGATTTTCAATAGCAACACAAGTATGACATCTTCTCTTTCCAAAGAAATATAATATATTCACTGTATTATCTGATAACTTATTATCAACCACTTCTTTAGCTTTTTTTACATCCGAAGTCTTTTCTTTAGGTGCATTAGAACATGATACTGTTAGTAAAACACTTGCAATTAGTATTAGATTTAAAATTTTTCTCATTGTATTTATAGTATTATATTAAAAAATATTCCTGATATTATTATAAATAGGGTTATTACTCCAAAGAAGATTCCTATTAGTTTAAGAGTCATTACCTTTTTCAAAAGCGTTGCCTCTGGTAAAGATAGACCTACCACTGCCATCATAAATGCTATAGCTGTTCCCAATGGTATTCCTTTTGCTACGAACACATCTATTACAGGAACTATTGCTGCTGCATTCGCATACATAGGTACTGCTAGAATTACTGCAGCAGGTACTGCATACCATTTATTAGCAGCCAAATATTCTTGGAAGAATCCCTCTGGTACATAACCGTGCATTACAGCTCCTATTGCAATACCAATAATTACATAAATAATAACCCCTTTAACTATCTTCCAGGCATCATTTACTATTGATGGTAATCTTTCTAAAAAGCTTGTATTTTCTGCTTCGAATTGTTGAGTCTCAGCATTCTGATCTATCTGTATTTGTTTTACCCAATCACTTAAAAGAGGACGTAAATTCATTTTTCCTAAAATAAAACCTCCTACCACTCCTAATAGTATACCACTAGCAACATATATTGCAGTTATTTTTAATCCAAAAGATCCTATAAACATTGCAACAGCAACTTCATTCACTAGAGGTGATGTTATTAGGTATGCAAAAGTTACCCCTAAAGGAATTCCTCCCTTTACAAAACCTATAAATAAAGGGATTGATGAACAACTACAAAATGGTGTGATAGCTCCAAATATTGATGCAAGAAGATAGTCTAAACCATACATCTTTTTTGATAGAAGGTAGTTTCTTAGTCTTTCTATTGGAAAATATGCATTTATTATTCCCATTATTATACTTATAAAGAATAATAGTATCAATATCTTTGTAGTATCGTATAGAAAGAAATTCAATGCTTTTCCTAAATGACTAGTAGCATCTATTCCAAATAGAGAGAACACTATCCAATCTGCGAGTTTCTGTATCATATCTATTATGATTATATAGATGTATTACAATAAAGATTGAATTAGCTTTTTAGCACTCTCTACTGTATGCTCTTTACCTTGTGAAACTACTTTTTCGTCTATAACTATTGCTGGAGTTCTCATTACATTATAAGAAATAATTTTCATCATATCTTCTTCTTTCACTAGATTAGCTTCTATACCTAAAGCCTCTACTGCTTGTTTTGTTATCTCGTATAAACTTTTACATTTTGCACATCCTGAACCTAAAATCTTGATTTCCATTTTCTTTTTCCTTTTTAGTTAATTATTTAATTCTATTAAATCTTTATTATCTTTTTTTGCTATAATAGCTTTATTTAAGTTCGTAATAATACGAACACATTGCAAATATATAGATTGTTCGTATAAATACAAACAAAAGGAAGAAAAAATTTCATATAAAGAAAAAAGGGATATCAAAATTGATATCCCTTTTCTTGATTATAATCTTTACAGATTAGTTGATTCTTCAAAGACTTTAAGCTCGTGAATACACGATTTTCTAAAGACTGAAAATATCTTTTTCTTAGATATAGAATCAAGATTTTTAGCTTGATTCTCCATTATTTGAATAAAAGTTCTAGTATAATTGATATAATCATCACCAGAATAAGTATCTATAAATTTCTTGTATTTATTATTCTCATTATGGTGATTTAGTACCCATATACCTACCTTTCCATATAGCCAAAAACAAGGCAATAGTGCTGCTACCCCCAAGAAATATTCTTCCTTTTTAGTGTTTACATCTAGAAAATCGCAATATTCTTTAAAAGCAGGAGATAGTCTTTTAGCAGGAGTAATATCGAAATATTTCATAAAATCGTTATGTAATATTTCTTCTATTTCTACACAATCTGTAGACATCTTGTAAAAGAAATCTTTTTCTTCTGGAACGTTTGAACGTTTACTCATACGCATTAAACATTCAGCATCCTCTTTCATGTATAATACATCTTGAGCAAGATAGTGTTTAAAAGCTTTCTCTGATAAATTACCCTTTGCTAGTGCTTGAGTAAATTCACATTCTAGAATTTGCTTATACACATCTTCTACCTCTGTCCACATTTCTTTTGTAAATTCTCCTACTGCTTCCATTAGCTATTTTTCCACAAGTTATAGAAATGTTTTACAGGGCCATGTCCTTCTCCTAATTTATAATCTTTACCACTAACAATAGCATCATTGATATATTGCTTAGCCAATTTTGCTGCCTCGTTAAGAGATTTTCCTTTTGCTAAAAATGAAGCAAAGGCTGATGAAAGAGTACAACCTGTTCCGTGAGTATTATTAGTATCTAATCGTTGAGATTTGAATTCTAATGTCTCGTCTGTTTCAGCATTATAAAATACATCAATAAGTTCATCATCACTTAGATGTCCTGCTTTAAGGAATACAGAAACTTTACCACCCAAAGATAGTTCCTTTGCAAATTCAGGTAATTGTTCTTGAGAGTCTATTTTCTTACCTAATAAGATTTCGGCTTCTGGTATATTAGGAGTAATAACTCTTACTTTAGGTATTAAAACTGTCTTTAATGTAGAGATAGCTTCTTCTTGAAGTAGAACATCTCCTGAAGTTGCTACCATTACAGGATCGAGTACAATATTCTTAATATTAAAAAGATCAAGAGCTTTATCAACCATTTTAATAGTATTTGAAGAATGTAACATCCCTATTTTAACAGCATTTGTACCTATATCTTCAAGTACAACTTTAATCTCTTCGTATATTACATTATCTGGTATAGCATGAATTCCTGTAACACCTAATGTATTTTGTATTGTAATCGCTGTAATAGCATTTGTAGCGTAACATTCACATGCAGAAATAGTTTTTATATCAGCTTGTATTCCTGCTCCACCACCTGAATCACTTCCTGCTATTATCAATACTTTATCGTAATTCTTTTCTTGCATCTTTAATTATTTCTATTAATTCCTTAGATTCTTTTTTAGGATCAGCTTTACCGATTATTGCAGATATTACAGAAATACCATCAGCACCATTTTGGATTATATCTTTAGTATTTTCTTTAGAGATAC
Organism: Marinilabiliaceae bacterium JC040; assembly: GCA_022496785.1. Lineage (GTDB taxonomy): Bacteria > Bacteroidota > Bacteroidia > Bacteroidales > Marinifilaceae > SNAP01. Next base: position 111,284 of record SNAP01000002.1, read on the forward strand.
CACCAATAGCAACTGATTTATGTTTTGTAAATGATGATATTTCTTTTATACCTTCAAGACCTAATGGAGTGTTTATATCTGTTTTTGTATTTGTTGAAAACACAGGTGATAGACCTATATAATCTACATCTAAATCGTTAGCCTCTTTTGCTTGTTCTATAGTTTCTACAGAAAGTCCTACTATTTTATCTTTACCTATGATTTTTCTTACTACTTCATATGGTAAATCGGATTGACCAATATGTATTCCATCAGCATCACAGGCTAGAGCTATATCTAGTCTATCATTAATTATTAATGGAATATTGTGCTTAGATAGCAATTCTTTCATAGAACATGCTATACTGTAGAATTCCTCTGTTGAGCAATCTTTTTCTCTTAGCTGAACTAATGTTACACCTCCTTTAACTGCTTCTTCAACAATTGCTTCAAGAGATTGAGAACCAGCTAATCGTCTATCAGTTACGAGATATAAACTTAAATCAAAATCCTTCATTTCTAATTTTTAATCTTTTTTCTATATCACTACCTTCTAAATTGTATATTGTATCTAGAAAATTCATTTGTAAGCTTCCAGGACCTTTAGATAGTTCACTTGCTATTTCTCCAGAAATACCCATTACTGCCATTGCAGAAGATGCTGCTTCTAAGATATTAGCTGAAACACCTAAGAAAGCTCCAACAATTGCTGTTGATGTACAACCCATTCCTGTAACTTTTGGCATCATTGATGATCCATTTTCTATAGCAACTACTTTCTTACCATCGGTAATATAATCTGTTTCTCCACTTATAACAACTACAGAAGATGTATTTAATGCTAATGATTTAGCTGATTCAAGAGCTGAATCTGAACTATCAGTACTATCAACCCCTTTAGTTTTAGTCTTAGCTTGAGAATTTAAAGCAATAATTTCAGAAGCATTTCCACGTATTACAGAAGGAGAACATTTATCAATTATATTGATTGCTGTTTCTGTTCTATAGGCACTTGCACCAACGCCAACAGGATCGAAAACAATAGGTTTACCCATACTATTAGCTTTATCTCCTGCTATTAGCATAGATTCTACCCATTTACTTGATAGTGTACCCATATTAATTACTAATGAAGAAGCTATAGATACCATATCTTCTACTTCTTCTTTTGCATGAGCCATTACAGGTGATGCCCCTATTGATAAAAGAGCATTTGCTGTATTGTTCATCACTACATAATTAGTGATATTATGCACTAATGGTGAATTTTCTCTAATCTTTTTAAGATTTTCAATAATGATTTTTGAGTCTATCATAGGGCTATTTCTTTTGTGCACAAATAGCTACATAATCTCCACAATCATACCCTTCTACTGGTTCTTCTAATACTGTATTTGAGTATAATGGATGCTTTGTTAGTGTTTGTGCAAATTCTAAATTAGTGAAATTTGACTTTTCAAGCATATTAATCTTTTCTTGAGTAGTTCTCCAATTTGCTACTCTTACTAATTCTATTGGATATGGATCGCGAGGTGCTACTCCTTCTAGTAGTGAATGATCCCATGTGTCTACTGCTTTTGCAAGATTATACATTATAGCATATGAACTCTCTTTTGGTACATCAATAACTATAATCTTTCCTCCTGGACGAAGGGCTTTATACGATTTATCGAATGCTCGTTGAAGGTCTGTTATATAACTAGGAGTTCCATTAAATAATATTGTATCGTATTTTTCTTCTCCTAATTCATATTCTTCTGCTGTTGCAATATCGACATTTATTCCTCTTTTACGAGCTATTGATGCCATACCTTCTGAAGGCTCAATTCCATTTTGAATATTGATATCGAATTCTTTACGAAGTATAGTCTCGAAAAGACCACTTCCACAACCCATAGAAATTACCTCTCCTGGGTTCTTTAAGAAATGTGCAACTAATTTTACTTCTGAGTATAGAAGATTTTTGTTTTCCATAAACCATGCATCGTAAGCTGATGCATATTCGTCAAAGTTTGATTTTCCCATCTTTCGTAGCGTTAAAACGTAGAAAAACAAGAATAAAAATCCTTGGTCTATTTACTTATGGTTTATTTTTGTTTCCCTACGCTATTATTAAATATATCAGGTTCAAGGGTGTTATCTCAGCCTAAGAAGGCACCCCTAACAACGCCACAAAGATAATTATTACTATCTATTATTCTCTATTAGATTGTTATTTATTCTTCTCATCAATGAGTTTACTTGTTCTACTTCTTGATCACTTAAACCACGATATGAAATTTCTCTAACTTCTATTGAAATTTCTTTTAGTTCTTCTATTATTTTCTCTGATTCTTCAGTATGATATATTCTATATTTCCTTTTATCCTCAGAATCTTGTACACTCTTTATATAAGATAGGCTTAATAATTTCTTAAAACACTTTGTTATTGTTGGCTTATCAAATAAGAGACGTTTTCCTATATCCCTTAAACAGGTTCCTGGATTTACTTTTATATCTAATAGTATAAATGCTTGTATCTCGTTTATAGGAAGATTATTATCTCGTAATTTTCTACTTATACTTAATCTCATTTGTTTAGATACCGATCCAAACAATCTCCCATGTTCACACCTTTCACTCATGATTATATATTTATCTATTATATTAATTTTTTTCTACTTTCGCTGCAACAATCATATTTGTTAATTTCTTCATTTCTAATGATAGAAATAGCAATATTATAATAAATAATAATACATCTGCAAATCCTCCTGCCATAAATATTCCATCTAGATCGAAGAATATTGGTAGTATTAATATACCTCCTAAATAAAAGACTATTTGCTTTAAAAAGAATAGTATTCCAGATTCCATTGGCTTACCTACAGATTGAAAATAACCAGAACCAATTACATTAAAACCTAAAAATGTCATTCCTATAGAAAATAATAACATCCCTTTACGAGTAATTTCCATAAATTCTGTATCTCCATCGGAAAATAATGCGACTAGGCTATCTGGATTAAAGACTACTATAAGGAATACTATAAAAGATAATATTGTTGATGCTATAAGAGATTTCTTAAGTACTTCTTTTACTCTATCGTAAGATTTATAACCATAGTTAAAACCTATTATAGGTTGTACTCCTTGACTGATTCCTATATTGATAAACATTACAGACATATATATAGAATTGATTACTCCCATTGCTCCAATTGCAATTTCTCCTCCATATTTCTTTAATTGTATGTTTGCTACTATTGCTGCCATACTCACTCCTATTTGAAGAATGAAAGCTGGAAATCCAATTTTAAATATTCTTTTTATTATTGGTAAAGATGGCATCATATATTTAAGACGCAATGTCAATAATCTTTTAGGTGATTTTGTGAAATAATAGAATGTCATACATGCTGCCGTGAATGTTGAAAGCTTAGTTGCTAAAGCTGCTCCTGTTACTCCCCATTTAAAAATGATTACAAAAAAGTAATCTAATATTATATTCATAAATGCACTTACAAGCATTACCCTCATTGCATATTTTGGTTGACCTTCTGCACGTATTAACCCATTTACCCCCATTGCAAAGAATTGGAATAATATGAAGAAGTATATTATTCTCATATATTCTGAAGCTATTGGTATTAAAGCTGGTGTTGCCCCTATAGCATATAATATTTCGTCCATAAACGTATATCCTACAAACATTATAAGAATATTCAATACATTATATATAAATGCTGCATTTCCTAATATCTTCTCTGCTGTTTCTTTATCTCCTTCTCCTAATGATAGTGATACTAAACTAGCCGATCCTATTCCTATTAACATCCCCATTGATATTATTATTGTAAAGATTGGTAGTGTTATACTCACTGCTGATATTGCTAATGACCCTAGTTCTTGACCAATAAACATTCTGTCTACTATATTATATAGTGCAAATGCTAATTGACCTAATATTGCGGGTATAGAATATCTCAATATTAATTTCCCTATTTTCTCTTCTGCTAAATCGTTCTTCATATTGTTTATTTTTCAATTATACACTTTAAATGTATTTAGTTGCAAAAGAAACTAATTTATTTTTACGATACAAGAAAATCTCTATTTTTATTATTTTGTGCTTTTTATTTGAACACCCCCTCTTTTTATAGGGGTATTAAATTTATTTTTATACTTTTGGGACTTAATAGTAAAAATTACAGGGATTACTCATGGAGAATTATCAAAATTTACGATTTAGCGCAATAAGCAATTGCCTAAAACATCACGCAAAAAGAGATCATATTGAAGAAACTAATATTTCTGAATACTTTGCAAGTAATGTTTTCAATAGAATAGCAATGCGACAATATCTTTCAAAAGAAGCATTTGAAATTCTTATTCAAGCTATTGATGGAGGTGAAAAACTTGAAAGAAAGCATGCCAATCAAATTGCTATAGGTATGAAAAACTGGGCCATTGAGAAAGGTGCAACTCACTATACTCACTGGTTTCAGCCGTTAAATGGAAGTACAGCTGAGAAACATGATGCTTTTATTGAAATTGACAAGGACAGAAATACTTTCGAAAATTTTAGTGGTGATTTATTAATTCAGCAAGAACCAGATGCTTCAAGTTTTCCAAGTGGAGGGCTAAGAAATACATTCGAAGCCAGAGGATATACAGCATGGGATCCTTCATCGCCTGCATTTATTATTGATGAGACATTGTGTATTCCTACTGTTTTTGTTTCTTATACTGGTGAGGCCCTTGATTATAAAACTTCTTTACTGAAATCTCAAGAAGCCATTAATGAGACTGCAGTTGAAATATGTCAACTTTTTGATAAGAATGTTAGAAATGTAAGTGTTAGTCTTGGACTTGAACAAGAGTATTTTGTTATTGATAGTGCCTTATTTTATGCAAGACCCGATTTGATACAGACAGGAAGAACTTTAATGGGACACACTCCAGCTAAAGATCAACAGCTAGAAGATCATTATTTTGGATCTATTCCAATAAAGATTGCTGCTTTTATGAAAGATTTTGAGACTGAAGCTTATAAATTGGGTATTCCTTTAAAGACTAGACATAATGAGGTTGCACCACACCAATTTGAATGTGCTCCAACTTTTGAAGAAGCGAATCTTGCTATAGATCACAACCAGCTTTTAATGTCTTTAATGAAAAAGATTGCAAAACAACATAATTTGAAAATTCTATTCCATGAAAAACCTTTCGCAGGAATTAATGGTTCTGGAAAACATTGCAATTGGTCGTTAATGACAAATACTGGTAAGAATCTTTTATCTCCAGGTAAGACTCCTAGAAATAATCTTCAATTTCTTACTTTCTTTGTTTGTACTATAAAAGCTGCTTTGAAACATGGATATTTACTTATGTCGAGTATTGAATCTCTTTCTAATTCTTTAAGATTAGGAGGACAAGAAGCACCTCCTGCAATTTTATCTGTATTTCTTGGTAATACTCTTTCCAATGTTCTTGATTCTTTAGAGAATAGTATTAGCGAGACAAAGATGACTCCAGATGAAAAGACAGACTTGAAATTGAATATTGTTGGTAAAATCCCAGAGATTATGCCTGATAATACAGATAGAAATAGGACTTCTCCTTTTGCTTTTACAGGTAATAGATTTGAATTTAGAGCTCCAGGATCTTCTTGTAATGCTTCTGCTCCAACAACAGTAATAAATACTGCAGTTGCTCAACAATTAAAATTATTTAAAGAGAATGTTGATTTACTTATTAGTAATGGGATTAAAAAAGACGAAGCAATATTCCAAACATTAAAGAAATATATAAAAGAGACTAAGGATATTCGTTTTGAGGGTAATGGTTATAGTTCTGAATGGCATAAAGAAGCGAAAGAAAGAGGATTAAAAATAATAAATTCTATTACTGATGCTTTTGATGCATATACTAGTGAGGAATCTAAATCTTTATTTAAAGAATTTAATATTTTCTCTGAGAAAGAACTTTATGCTAGAAATGAAATCTTAAATGAAGAATTTGTAAAGAAATTACAAATTGAATCAAGGGTATTGGGAGATATAGCGATTAATCATATTATACCAACAGCTATAAAATATCAGAATATCTTGATAGAAAATATTAAAGGAATAAATTCTATTTTTAAGGATGAGAATTTCCAAGAATATTCTCAAACTCAATTGAAAATATTAAAAGATATTTCTACACATATAAATGAGATAAGAAGTCAAACTACAGAGATGATTCAAGCAAGAAAGAATGCTAATAAATTAGATTCTTACCTTGACAAGGCAATAAGTTATAATAAATACGTATTACCTTTCTTAGAGTCTATCCGTTATCATATAGATAAACTGGAACTTGAAGTTGATGATTCTATGTGGTCGTTACCAAAATATAGAGAAATGCTTCTTTTACATTAAAATATTAAGGGCAATTAGGAAAATATCTTCTTAATTGCCTTTGCTTTTAATAGACATTCTTCATATTCTTTTTCTCCTTCAGATTTCAGTGTTATAGCTCCACCAAATGTACATGAAAGATATTTTTTACTTTCGTTATATAATAGACTTCTGATAACAACATTAAAATCGAAATCTTTATCTGGACTTATATAGCCTATACTTCCTGAATAAAGACCTCTTCGAGATAGTTCTAAATTCTCGATTATTTGCATTGATGAGATTTTAGGAGCACCCGTCATAGACCCCATAGGCCAACATGTTTCTATTACATCAACAATATCTATATCGTCCCTTTTCTCAGAAACAACAGTCGATATCATTTGATGAACCTGAGGATATGCATACACGCCACATAGTTCTTTGACTTTTACACTTGCTTTTTGTGCTGTTCTAGATAGATCGTTTCTTACTAAATCTACAATCATTATATTCTCTGCTCTCTCTTTATCATCTTTTCTAAAAGATTCTACTATTTTATTATCTTCTTCAAGATTTTCACCTCTTTCAACAGTACCTTTTATAGGTTGAGAAATAATTTGATTATTTTTTTTCTTTAGAAATCTTTCTGGACTTGCACACATTAAGTATTTATCCCCTAGTTTATAGAATCCACCAAAAGGGACAGGAGATTCGTTGTTTAGAGCCAAAAATACATTGTATGGATTAATATCAAGATTTTCAGTATAAAATTCTTGACAGAAATTCATTTCGTATATATCTCCTCTTTTTAAATGCCTTTGAATTTCATTAAAACGCTTTAAGTATTCTGATTTATCCATTCTAGGCGTAAAATCAATCTTATTTAATTTAGAATTTTCTGATATATCTACAGAATTTATTTCTTTAATTAAATCTTCAGGATTTATTGTTTCATCTCTATAAAGAAGTTTATATTCATCTTTAGTTTGGACAAAGACATATTGAGGTACAAAAAAATGAAGGTATGGAAATTCTAGATTATCAATATTATTAGAATCTAAATCTTCAATTTCATTTTTTAAATCGTAAGTCAGAAAACCGAATATATAATCCTTATAAGATAAATGAAATTTCTTTAATTGTTCAAATGGATTTTCTTCTCCATATTTGACTATTAATTCATCAGCACAACCAATACCTATAAGTAGATTATAGTCGGGATATAAATGTTTATGATTATCTGAATTATAAGCATTTGAATGCAAAAAGCAACTTCTTTCAAAAGAACTACTCCAAAGAAGTAATTTTTTAATAAAAGTTGCTTTTTCATTAATATTAAATACGTACTCTTTACGAATCACGATATATTTTATTTTATCAATCTTTTGACAATATTCACAATCACATCAACAGATTTCTCCATAGAGTGAATTGGAATGTATTCATATCTACCATGGAAATTATGACCACCAGTAAATAAATTAGGAGTTGGAAGTCCCATAAATGATAATCTAGCACCATCAGTTCCTCCTCTAATAGGAATTACTTTTGATTTCACATCTGAGTCTCTCATAGCATTTTGAGCTAGATCTATGATATAATTTACAGGTTCTATTTTCTCACACATATTATAGTATTGATCATGCATCTCTATTTCAATATTTTGAGAATATTTTTTAGTCAATTCACGAACAATATTTTCTACAATATTTTTACGCCATTCGAATTTATCTTTATCAAAGTCTCTAATGATATAAATAAGTTCAGTTTTTTCAACCGATCCTTTAATCTCCATTAAATGAAAGAAACCATCGTATCCAGAAGTCTTTTCAGGGACATCTCTAGCAGGAAGACTAGTCATAAATTCAGTAGCAATATGCATAGAATTAATCATCTTTCCTTTAGCAGAACCTGGATGTACATTTCTACCATTAAAAGTCAATTTAAGGGCAGCAGCATTAAAGTTTTCGTATTGTAATTCACCAATTTCACCACCGTCAACAGTAAAAGCAAAATCAGCATTAAATTTCTTAACATCGAAATGATCTGCTCCTTGACCTATTTCTTCATCAGGAGTGAAACACAAACTAATATTTCCGTGTTCTATTTCAGGATTATTAATCAGATATTCCATTGCTGTTACAATCTCAGCAATTCCTGCTTTATCGTCAGCACCAAGAAGACTAGTACCATCAGTAACAATAATATCGTTACCAATATAGTTTAGAATTTCAGGATTCTCATCTGTTCTAAGAACTATCTTTTGGTCGTGATTAAGTGTTATATCGTCTCCTTTATAGTTTTCCACTATTCTAGGATTAACATTTTTACCTGATAAATCGGGACTTGTATCCATATGAGAAATAAACCCTACAGTAGATACAACTTTAGAAGTATTAGCAGGTAAGAATGCCATAACATAACCATTATCATCAAGGCTTACATCAGATAAACCTATTTGCTTTAATTCTTCAACAAGAATTTTAGCAAATTCCATTTGTCCTGGAGTACTAGGTGTAAGACCAGTATTCTCATCAGATTCAGTATCGTATTTTACATACTCTAGAAATCTATCTTGAACTTTTTTCATAAAAATATTTAGTTGTAATATGTCTTTTTATACATCATCAGAATTAAACCTAAACCCTAAACGTTTACCTGTTCTAACTCTAACGCTTTGTTCCGTTTCTTGCATTTGAGCTACGGATACAATTTTTATATCATCGTAAGGTGGTACTAAAAGATCAAAATTTAATGCATAATTTATTGAACGTTCTACCACTAACTTTAAACATTCAGGTTTTAATTCTGCCTTACCAAATTCTCTCTGCTTAAAACCTATTTGACGTTTACCTTCTACGATAAAATGATTTTGTCTGTTAACAAAGATTCTTCCTACCATATAACCTAAATCTTGTAATCGATTATATCTAAATGAATCTGCTAAGAAATTGTAAATAGTTATCATTCCTGAGAATGCATTTGCTGGACTTATTCTTACATAAGGATTATTCCAGATTTCATGTTCTCTATTAAATTGAAAAATATTAGAATGAAAATTGAATACGAGTAATTCAGAAGCCACTTGGAGAGAAACGATATTAGAGCCTCTCTCCTTGTAGGTTAATTGTAATCTTTTATCTTCTGATAATTTCAAAGCTTCCTGATTGTATTCTTCAACAATATCTTGCAATACTTGTTTTAGCATCTCAAAAGCTTCTTTCGTATTATCGTATACTTTTAATCTTAATAAAGAGATATCTTTTAATGATTCAACTATTAAATCTTTAATTTCTTTTTTTTTCATAATAATTAGGGTTTTTCGTTCTGTATCATAAAGATACAAAATAAAAAATTAAATTATTATGAATACTAGTAAGCTAACGACATTAAAACTCTTTTGTGTGAAGGTTTTCCAGTAACCATACATACACCTTCTTCTTCAGGAGAATCGAAAGGTATACATCTTATAGTAGCTTTTGTATCTTCTTTAATTTTCAATTCAGTCTCTACTGTTCCATCCCAATGACATAAATAGAATCCTGGTTGTTCTTTTATTAAACGTTTAAATTCGTCGTAAGAATCAACCTTATAAATATGCTCTTCTCTGAATTTTAAAGCTTTCTCGAATATATTATCTTGGATTTCAACTAATAGTTTTTCTAGATAATCTTCTATTCCTTCAAAATTCATAGTCTCTTTGCTTAGAGTATCTCTACGTGCAACTTCAATAGTTCCATTTTCAATATCTCTTGCTCCTATTGCTAAACGAACAGGTACACCCTTCATTTCGTATTCAGCAAATTTGAATCCTGGTTTTTGATTATCTCTATTATCGAATTTAACACTAATACCTTTAGCTCTTAATTTATCAACAAGAACATTTACTTTTTCTGATATTGTATCTAATTGCTCTTGTCCTTTGAATATAGGTACTATTGCAACTTGAATAGGAGCTAATTTTGGAGGAAGTACTAATCCTTTATCATCTGAATGCGCCATGATTAATGCACCCATAAGTCTTGTAGATACACCCCATGATGTAGCCCATACATATTCCTCTTTACCTTCTTTATTAGCAAACTTAACATCGAAAGCTTTTGCAAAGTTCTGACCTAAGAAGTGAGAAGTTCCAGATTGAAGAGCTTTACCATCTTGCATCATAGCTTCGATAGTGAAAGTTTCTAAAGCTCCAGCAAATCTCTCATTATCAGATTTAGATCCCATAATAACAGGAACTCCCATCCATTGTTGAGCAAAATCTGCATAGATATTTACCATTTTATCTGCCTCTTCAATAGCCTCTTGTTTTGTAGCGTGAGCAGTATGACCTTCTTGCCATAAGAATTCAGCTGTACGAAGGAACATTCTAGTACGCATTTCCCAACGCATTACATTTGCCCATTGGTTACAAAGAATTGGAAGATCTCTATAAGATTGTATCCAATTTTTATAAGTATTCCAAATGATAGTTTCTGAGGTTGGTCGAATCACAAATTCTTCTTCAAGTTTTGCATCTGGATCAACAATAATACCACTTCCATCTTCTGCGTTTTTCAATCTATAGTGAGTAACTACAGCACATTCTTTTGCAAAACCTTCAACATGTTCTGCTTCTTTACATAGAAATGATTTCGGGATTAATAGGGGGAAATAAGCATTTTCGTGACCTGTTTCCTTAAACATCTTATCCAACTGTTGTTGCATTTTTTCCCAGATTGCATATCCATATGGTTTTATTATCATACAACCTCTTACTGCTGATTGCTCAGCTAAACCAGCTTGTACAACAAGTTCATTATACCATTGTGAATAATTTTCTTCTCTTGAAGTTAAAAATTTCTTCGCCATTTTTTATTATATGTAATTCAAATTTTTACTATAAAAGTCGCACAAAGTTAGTATTATTTACTGAATACAAAATATACACCCATTTTTATTAAATAAAAAAGACAAACAAATACATTATGGCACAATCTTTGCATATTTTCTAGTAAAAATTTATAACCATAAAATATAAACAAGATGAAAAATAAATTATTACTTCTTTTAATACCACTCTTCATTCTTGCATCGTGTAGCATGAAAGAACTTGCTATATCGAATGTATATGAAGATGATTTATACTATAGTCCTGAGAAGAAACCTTTATCTGTTCAGGAAATAGAAGATAAAATAGCTATTTATAATAATAATGAATCTAAAGATACATTAACTTATAAGCAGTTAGCTCAAAAAGAGATTTCAAAAAATCGTTCTAAATATCCAGATATCACTAATAGTGAATTGAAAGACATTAGAATTTCTAATATTGATATTAGAAAAAATTCATCTGGCCTTACAGACACTATTATAGAAGTTATAAATAATGGGTATTGGATTAATGGTTTCAATGGTTCTGATGCAGATCTTGAAAGAGCACAAAGAATTATTGAGCAGTATCCTAATGGTTTTGGATATTTTGGTAATGGTTCTGAAATAGCTCAAAATCTATCTTTTAGTAATGAATGGAATGTATTTACTAGAGATAATAAATACTGGTGGTTCCCTTCATCTTTAAACATAAATATGTATTCAAGTCTTCAGTATTCTAATTATCCTGGTTATCGTCAATATAATAGATGGAATAACTATAGATACGATTTTGATGCTTTTGATTATCAATACAATTCTATGTATGCATGGAATAGAAGATATGCTTATAACACTTATTTTGGTGGTTCTTTCTTCTTTAATTCTTTCTGGGACGATCCTTATTACCGTTATGACTATGGATATGGTTACGATCCTTATGGTTATTATACTGGTTTTTACCCTAATTCATATTATTACGGATATTATAGTGGATATAATAATGGTTACTATTATGGAAACTACAATTCAAGAAGAAATAAATTAATTAGAGAAAGAGGTTATAGATATGGAAGATCTTCTCGTAATTATACACAATATAATTCTAGATATAATAGAAGATTTTCAAGTTTATCATCAGGAAGAAATGTTAGAAGATCGACATATGCAAGAACTAATAGAAGTGTAACAAAAAATTATACTAGAAGAACTATTAACTACAATTCTTCTAAAAATTCTTATTCAAGATCGAGATATAATACATCAAGAGTAAGAAGCACTAATAGCTCGTATAATAGATCATCAAGTTCTTCAAGTTCTAGCTCATCAACAAAAAGAACATCTACTCGTATTAGAAGACGTTAACCCCCTTAAACATATAGAATTATGAAAAAAATATATATACTTAGCATACTATTGATATTCAGTCTCTCAAGTTTTGGACAGAAAGCTGAAGATTTACTTAGATACAGTCAACAGAATTATATGTCAACAGCTCGTTCAGCAGGTATGGCTGGTGCTTTTGGCGCTTTAGGAGGTAATTTTGATGCTCTAAGAATAAATCCAGCAGGTTTAGCTATTTATAGACATAGTGAAATATCATTTTCAAGTTCATACTCTAATATCTTCACAGATTTTAAAACAAACAATTTGTCTGGAAATAATTATAATATAACAAATAGAACAAATGAGTATATGCTTGGTAATTTTGGTATAGTTTATGCTATTCCTAATTATAGTGGTGACCAAGTAAGAGTTGTTCTTGGTTTTGGTTATCAGACTATCAATAACTATAATAGAGAATATACAGGACAAGTAAACAAATCTGCTAATTCTCTTTTAGATTGGTCTGCTTTTTCATCTAATGGTATTGCTCCTGATAAACTATATCAATTCTCAGATAAGTTATTCTATGATACTAGATTAATGAATATGGACCCTTTACATGCAAATGAATATGGTACAGTTCTTAATAAAGATGAAAGTGTTAATCAATACCAAAACATTCAAGAATCAGGTTATCAAGGAGAGTATAATTTTGCTGTAGGAGTAAATATAGATCAAAGATGGAATTTGGGATTAAATATTTCTGTAAACAGAATCGATTATCAAAGAAGAAGTGTTTATAATGAACAGACTCTTGCTGATACTAAATCTAATCTGGATAATTACACATATGTTGAACATCTTCGTCAAAAAGGTTATGGTATAAATGCTAAATTAGGAATAATATTTAAAGCTACTCAAAATTTAAGATTAGGAGCGTCAGTTCAAACAGGAACTAAATTAGACACAGATGAAGAATATTATTCAAGTGCAACATCTAATTTTAAGACAAATGTTGATGGGAAAAAATCGTATACAGCAAAATCTCCATTAAATGAGTATTCATATGAAATAAATACTCCTGCTAGATATAATTTAAGTGCTGCATATGTTTTTGGACAAAGAGCTATTATAAGTACTGATCTTGAATTAGTAGATTATGGTAGTGGGTTTTTCTCAATAGATGAGAATAAAGATGAGTATTATTCATTAAATCAAGAAGTTAAAACCTTCTACAATACAACAATAAATTGGAGAATTGGATCAGAAATTAGAATTAATAGCATGTTAAGTGCTAGACTTGGATATGCATTTAAACAAAATCCAATAGATCCAGACTCTGACGCTATCAACTCTAAGAATAATACTAATTTATTTTCTACAGGTTTAGGCTTTAGACATCAAAATTTCTTTTTTAACTTTGCATATGTACATTCATACTATAACGACAATTATACGTTATATAACTTTAGCGATGGAAATACAACTATCACGAGTGCAATGTTGAAACAGAAAATAAAACACAACAACTTTATGTTTTCTGTTGGATTTAACTTCTAAAATAACATAAACTACTAATAATGAATAAAAATCTTAAAATTTCGCTCCTAGTATTTTTCATACTAGGAGCTTTTATCTTACTAACAGGCTTATCTTCTGAAAAAGAAGATCAAGGAGTTATTAAAATTAAAGCTGATAATTTCTACATACCAAAGAAACTATCTTTTGCAGGAGAAATCGTTCCAATTCACAGAATTGACATTAGAGAACAATTAGAAAGAGAATTAATAGTTAATAATTTCTTTCATTCTCAAACAATTCAATTACTAAAAAAGAAAGATCGATATTTTAAAATTATTGAACCTATCTTAAAAAAGAACAATATTCCTGACGATTTCAAATATCTAGCAGTTGCTGAAAGTGGGTTAATACCTACAATAATGTCTCCAGCTGGAGCAGTTGGCTTATGGCAATTCTTAAGATCAACAGGTAAGGAAAATGGGCTTATAATTAATAAGTTTGTTGATGAAAGATATAATATAGAGAAATCGACAGAAGCAGCTTGTAAGTTCTTAAATAAGCTATACAAAGATCTTAAAAGTTGGTCTCTTGTTAGTGCAGCATATAATAGTGGTAAAAGAAATGTGCTTAATCAAATAAAAAGACAAAAGAACTCGTATTATTACGATATGCTTTGGAATAATGAAACAGGAAGATATTTATTTAGAATTGTAGCATTGAAAGTTATTCTAAATAATCCTAAAAAATATGGATTCTATATAAAGAAAAAATATCCTATTATTAAAACAAAATATATTAAAGTATCAACACCGATAGACACATTAGCTAATTTTGCACATAAACACAAGGTGTCATATAAAACATTAAAGAATTTTAATCCTTGGTTGAGACAATCTAATTTAGAAAATAAGAAAAAGAATACTTTTCTAATAAAGATTCCAGTTAATCCTAAAGATTTCTGTACTACAACATATTAATATCAATATATATAAAAAGAGAAGTTACCATAAAGGTAACTTCTCGTAAAATAAACTAACTAATAAGAAAATATTATTGATTTCTAGCAATAAACCATCTATCAGGATGATTTATAAATCGAAAATCAAAATCAAATGAATTCTTTTCCTTAGATTTTACTAAAAGGAATCCTTCTTTATTACATATTTGATCAATAAAATCATTCATAACTTTATTGTTATCATATGCATTTTTCATAATTGGAGCGTGAGCTTTATTTCTTGTATTACATTGAGTCTCACCATTTCTTTCGAATCTCACTCTATCTTCACCTATTTTAATCACTTTAAAAGGAACAAAATAGTAGAAGAATTGATAATAAGATTCAAAACAGAATAACATACCATCACCTAATAATTCAGTTTCTTGGTAATCGTATTTCTTAGTTTGCTCATCAACAGCCCATTCACCATCATCACCGATAATTGGTTCTCTTCTATTATACTTAGTAACAATATAAGTATCAATAACTTTTAGTTTCGTTTCATCAACGAAAGAAGAGTTTGAAACTCTTTTCTTAATATTTAATAATTCTTCTGGGAAGAAATTTCTCATCCATAAAGAATAATCATTCATAAATTCATCAACAACACCTTTTACTTCATATTGAGGTAAAGCAAAGATTTCGAAATGACCTTCTATACCATCTTCGTCTACTTCAAAACGATCTTTTGTTTCGTTGTATTTAAATTTAGAAATAAATTTAGAACCGAATTGCATACTTATACCTGAAACAAAACCTTTTTCAGTGAAAACAAGCATACCACATTGTTTAGCATAGGTGTTTTTATATGAATAAGCAATATCAGCAGTAGCAGTCATAGAGCTATAAAAGAATCCAGCTTTTACTGGTTTTTCAACACTTGCATCCCCTATCCCTTTAGTAATACAAAGAGTAAGATAAGGTTTACAATTAGGATTTTTCAATATAAAATCTTTAAGCATTTTAGATCTTATAGTTCCCATTTTAGCTCTAATAGCATTTTGCTTAGAAAAATCTATTTCTTTAGTCAATTTTGTTAGTTCAATAGATCTAGTCAATCCAGATTGAGTAAAAGTTAAAGTAATTTTATCTTTTTCAATTGTTTTAACAACAAGATCCATTGGAACAACAGGACCTGCAACTTCTTTTGGATCTAAGATAATTCTTGGTTCAACAAAACCAGCATTAGTAGATAATTCAATAACGATTTTATCTTCATCTAATTTGATTTTGTAAGTACCTTCATTCAATTTTGTACTTTCAGAACGAACAGTAACTACAGCACTATCAGAAAATTTCAATTCTAATAATCTATATTCTCCAATACCATTATCTATTTCAGATTTAAATTGCCATCCAAATTCTGAACTAGCCAAAGTTTTTTGTAATTCTTTAGATTTATAAGCATTTTCAGATACTACATTAATTCTACATGTAGATGTAACACCATTTGCAGTAGAAACAGTAACATCAGCTTTACCTACAGCTAAAGCAGTTACTTCACCTTTAGCATTTACAGAAAGAATCTTTTCATCTGAAGAAACCCATTTAAAAGTTTTATTAGTAACATTTTTTGGATTAACAGTGGCAGTAAGGGTTTCCTTACTACCGACCATTAATTCAAGACTTGTCTTAGATATTTGTATTGATTGCGCTTCAACTTTTACAGCGTCATCTTTACTACATGATATAAAAAGTAGTACAGATGCTACAATCATTAATATTTTATTCATTGCGATTATGATTTTGCTCTATTTGTTATTATATAAATTAGTTATTCTGCGTCTTTTACAAGTCTAATAGACATTAAATAAGAGATAGATTGAGTTCCTCTATAAACACCAGTTTTAGAATCATCATTAGCTATCTTTCTATATATATATTTAACACTTTTTTTTGAAGATGTCCAGAAATATGCAGCTCCTTCAAAAGAATCTACCTTACATTTAGGAGGCCATGAAGCATAGTCAGGTTTACCATAACCAGCTGGAATTACATTCATTTTTGAAGTATTAGTACATTCTTGTCCCCAACCTGCACCTGGTTTCTTAAGAGCTGTTGCATGAGATCCTCTATAGCTAAACAGTTCTTTATCTGAAGGATTCATACCTAAAGATTCTTCTAAAGTATTCCATTCTTCATCTGTTGCTATATGCCATCCTTTAGGAATAACATCTTCGTCTAATAAAGAAACTTTATATAACAATCCATATTGCTTATAATTAGCATTTTCAGCCACATTAGCATAAGCAGGATTTGCTTTACCATCTTTTGTAGTATTCTCTCCTGGTATTAAATAAGCATCATTAGCTCTAGAATCTGGAATAAAAGCAAAATTCTCTGCTAACCAAGTTGTTCCTTTAAATGTTACAGTTTTATAAACATGACCATCACGAGTATCAGTCCAAGTTCCTTCTACAGGACCTGTAATCGCTTTTTCATAAGTAAAAGAGTATTTAGCACTTCTAAATTCTTTATCAGCTGCATTTACAGCAACAATTTGCCAATAATACTTAGCATTAGCTTGAAGAGATTTGATTACATATTCACCTTTTGTTAATCTTGAAGCAACTTCATCACTAGGAGCAAAACGCTCATTTCTACCTAAAAATACTTTGTAAGTAAAACCAGCTTCAACAGTCCATGTTAATTTTTCTGGCATGTCACCTTTATACTCATCTGCAGGAGCAGTTAAAGTAATTACTGGAGTATGTTCAGTAGTGAAAGAAAATACTTCACTTTCAGCAACACCACCATTTACATCTTTAGCAACTACTTTCCAATAATACTTAGTATTATCTTTTAAGTTTGCTTTTGAGAAATTAGTTTTAGTTAAACCAGTTTGAATAGCATCTCCTAAAGCTTCAGTTTCAGAAAAGTATAAATCGTAAGTGATTGCATCTCCGTCAACATCTGTAGAAGCGTTCCATTTCATTGTAACTGTCTTTTCTACTAATTTAGCATCTTTAGCTGGTAAAGTAAGAACTGGATTTGTTGGTAAATGATTTTTTACTGAGAAAGATTGTACAGCTGATTCTGCAACTAAATTATCAGCATTTTTAACAACAACTTTCCAAAAATAAGTTTTACCTACTACAAGATTATCAACAGTAAAAGATGTTGTTGCTTTTGGTAGATCTTTAGCTTTGATATCACCAGCTACTAATTCTGATTTTTCACCCAAATATAGATCATACTTTGCTGTTTTGTCTGAACTTTCAGTCCATTCCAAATTAACAGTTTTCTTTTCAATCATAGCTTTATCAGCAGGCGCTGAAAGCTTAATTGATTCTAATACTTTTTTTTCATCGTCTTTTTTGCTACAAGAGGCTAGAACAAATAGTCCCAATAAGCCAAATAGCATCAGTTTTTTTCCTAACATTTTGTTTTATTTATTATTTAGTAAATCTATACAAATGTAATCTTTTAGATTAAAAATGTAAATACTTATTAAAAAAGTGCAAAGAAAGTTTAATTTTACTCTCACTTTTTAACGATTAAATAACTGATAATCAGCATAAAAAACAGACTTGTTAAAAAAAACCTAAACTTATAAATATACAGTTAATTACACCTATATACATATAAAAAACAGGTGATACTTGTTAAAATATCACCTGTTTTCACATGAAATAGCTATACTACTATTCGAACATTTTTACTATGTCTTCCTCTACTGTAGATATAGTTCCTAAATTAAAAGTATCAATTAATACTTTTGCAACATTAGGAGAAAGGAAAGCTGGTAATGTTGGACCTATATGAATATTCTTAACACCTAAAGCTAGAAGAGCTAATAATACAATTACAGCCTTTTGTTCATACCAAGCAATATTGTATGTTATAGGTAAGTCATTAATATCATTTAATTCAAACACTTCTTTTAATTTCAAAGCAATAACAGCTAATGAATAACTATCATTACATTGTCCAGCATCAAGAACTCTAGGTATACCATTTATATCACCTAAATTTAATTTATTGTAGCGATATTTTGCACATCCTGCAGTTAAAATAACCATATCTTTTGGAAGCGCTTCAGCAAAATCAGTATAGTATGTACGAGATTTCATTCTTCCATCACAACCACCCATAACAACAAATTGCTTAATGGCACCAGATTTAACAGCTTCTACAACTTTATCTGCCAATTGGAATACTTGATTATGAGCAAAACCACCGATAATAGATCCCTTTTCTATTTCTATTGGAGCTTTACACTTTTTAGCTAATTCTATCACTTCAGAGAAATCTTTCTTTCCATCTGCATCAGCTACAATATGCTTACATCCTGGATATCCTGAAGAACCTGTAGTAAATATCTTATCTGTATAATTAGCATTCTTTGTTGGAGGAACTATACAGTTTGTTGTAAACAAAATAGGTCCATTAAAAGTTTCAAATTCTTCTTTTTGCTTCCACCATGAATTTCCATAATTACCAACAAAATGATCGTATTTCTTAAATGCAGGATAATAATTAGCAGGTAACATTTCACCATGCGTATAAATATCAACACCTGTTCCAACAGTTTGTTCAAGAAGTTCTTCCATATCTTTAAGATCGTGTCCACTGATTAAGATACCAGGATTTGTTCTTGTTCCAATATTTACTTCTGTTATTTCAGGATGTCCATATTTCTCAGTATTTGCTTTATCTAGTAAAGCCATACCTGCTACACCTTGATTTCCTGTTTCAATAACTAATGCTGTTAATTCATCTGCATTTAATTCTAAAGCATACATTTTATAAAATGCCTCTTGAATAAATGTATGAATAGCAATATCGTCATAACCTAGATTTATTGCATGCATTAAGTATGCAGCAAGTCCTTTAAGACCATAAATTGTTAATTCTTTTAAAGATCTAACATCTTCATTAAATTCACTTAAAACACCAATAGTTCTTGATTTACTATCGTAATCACTCTTATTAACTTTCCAATTTACTAGATCGATATTAGGTAAATCTATAGATTCCGTTTTTGCATATGAAACTAATTCATCTCTTAATTTGAAGCCCTCATCTATCTTTTTAACGATAGCCTCTTCATCAAAATTTGCATTAGTGATACTAGCAAACAAACCATCTAGAACAAATATATTTGATTCTGATTCATTAGGTATAGATTTATTTGCTTTACGAATAGCAGTAGATACTACAGAAATTCCTTTTACTGTGAATAAAAGTAAATCTAACATTGAAGCCACTTGGTCTGTTTTTCCACAAACCCCTTTTACTGTACAACCTTCACCTTTGGCTGCTTCTTGACATTGAAAACAAAACATATTATATAGTTTTATTGGTTAGTAATTGTTTTTCTCAATACAAAGATATGTAGGTTACTTCAGCACAATTGTAACATATGTTACTCAAGATACGATAAATTCATAAATAATGGTTAGATTTACAAATAGAAATTTATATGAATACTAATATTATTTTTATTTGTGGAAAGATATATAGACAAATTACAAGATTCATCATTATTTAATGAAATAGATAAAGATGAAATACTTAGACTATTAAATGAAGGTGGAAAGATAACAAAATATCCTTCAAAAGATTTTGTTATATTCGAAGGAGATATTTGTAATAAGCTACTAATTCTTTGTGATGGTAAGTTAAAAGGAACTATGACAAATAGTGAAGGTAAGCAAATAATTATAGAAGAATTTGAAGGAATTGAAATATTAGCTCCAGCTTTTCTTTTTGCAACAAATAATAGAATACCTGTTACAATTGAAACTTTAAGTGAATGTGAGATAATAAGTATACCAAAAAATAAATTCTCTCTTATGATGAATCAGAATGAAACTTTAATGTCAAATTTCTTAAATGATTTATCTAATAAATGTGTTCTATTAACAGAGAAAGTAAGAGATTTTGCTTTAAAGAATCTAAAAGAAAGACTTATATACTATTTAAAGAATCATCAAGATCATCCTAATCAGAAGGAACTGGCTGATAGATTTGCAGTTGCTAGACCATCTTTAAATAGAGTCTTAAGAGAATTGAAAGATGAGAATATAATTGAGGTTATTAATGGTAAAATTCAAATAAAATAATATAGAATTCTCAACAAAATTATAAATCAATAATTGGTATATATTCAAATTAAAAGATATATACCAATTACTGTTTTCAAACTATCTTTCATCGATAAATTTTACTGGCTTTCTACTTGTTTGAGGGAAATTAATAGAATGTATTTTTTCAATAGATTCAAATTCAATAGAAGGAGCCACTCTTATATGAGCTCTAAATCGATCTTTTAAATCTTTAATATGCTTATAATCTTGATTTCTACTACCTATTTTCACAATTACATCATCCATTCCACTTGAATTTGTTCGTACAAATATCACATAATTCTCTACATATGGAGTATTATCTAAAACATCATAAATTGCAGGAGGATATAGTGTAGTACCTTTATATTTAATCATTTGGTTTAATCTTCCTACAACAGGAGAAACTCTAATGGTATTCCTTCCACATTTGCATGGTTCAGAATAATAAGATACAAGATCGCCTGTTTTAAATCTTAATAGAGGCATACCTTCAACACCTAGACTTGTTATGACTAATTCTCCTACTTCCCCTTCTTTTGCAGATGTTCCATCTTCTTTTATAAACTCACAAATAATTAATTCAGGATGATGATGTCCCCCACAGCCATATTCACATTCTGCAAATGTTGTAGCCATCTCTGTAGAGGCATAAGTACTATATAATTCAACATCCCATTTCTCTTTTATTTTTTGAGAGAGAAGATTAAAAGAAAAATCTTGTTCTCTTAGACTTTCCCCTATACAAACAATCTTTTTTATAGAACTACTCTTGTAATCTATATTGTTTTTCTCAGCATAATCAATAATCTTCAAAATAAAAGAAGGAACGCACATTATAGTATCTGGATTTATTCTCTTAATAGTATCCCATTGTAATTCTGGAATACCATTTCCAACTCTAATAACACCAGCCCCTAATTCTCTAAGACCAAGAAAATAGGCTAAACCAGCCATAAATCTTTTATCTAGTGTTGTCATCAGCTGAACAATATTATCTGAATTAGTTCCAGTACATAAAAAAGATATTTTCTCATTATAAGCTAGTCTATCCAGATCCTTATCTGTCATTGCAAAAGTTACAGGATCTCCTAAAGTTCCAGAAGTTGTGATATAATCAATGATTTTATTTTTGGGTACACATAAAAAATCATCGTTATATAATTGAAGATCTTTTTTCTCTGTAAAAGGTATCTTTTGCAAATCTTCTATAGTATTTATCTCTGATAAATTAATATTATTATTTCTAAACATCTTCTGATAGAAAGCAGAATTGTTTATTAAATATTTCAAAGCTTTCCTCAATTCTTTTTCTTGATACAATTTTATATTTTCTTTTGTATCAAACTCTATTTCGGGATATCTATTCATTTTTACTTATTTATATTAGATAACAATTCTTCTAAATCTACAAACTCAGAACATGTTATTAAAGATGTTATAGGAGCTCCAAGAATACCATGTAAATTAATATTTTGTCCTGTTAAGAAAAGATTTGTATATTTTGTTTTTGGTGTTAGATACGAATCTTCCATATGATTTCCATCTTTCTGAACTCCATATAGTGCCCCTCTATTATTATTAAGATAATCTTTGATAGTTAAAGGTGTTGAAGCATATATTTTATTAATACAATTTCTTATTTCAGGAAAAGCAATTTCTACTTTATCCAATAATTTATTAGTACATTCTTGTTTAAAGATTTCATATTCTTCACTTCTTCTCCCTGTTTGGCTATCTTCCCATTTCTCAACATCACTATAATTCATTACTGCATTAATTATAATTTTATGAGCATATTTACCTTGATTCTCTACTGGTGGATTCACTAATAAATACCCCTTAGGCCATTCCTTAATATCATAATCACCATGATTCCAAGTATCTTCATAATTATCTTGATAGTAATAAGCATTATTTATATACTCGAATGTGTTTGGTTTTAAATCTATAAAAATAGAAAAAGCAGAATATGTATCCTTCATCTTTGATATTCTCTTCCAGAACATACCTTTTAATTTTTCTTTAGGTAATAAATTAAGAAGAAGCTTTGGAGATATTGAAGATATAAAATAATCAGCCTCATAATCTTTACCATCTTCTGTACTTAAAGATTTTATAGCTTTATCTTCTACACATATCTTATTTACTTTAGCTTTTGTAAGTACATTTCCTCCTAATTTCTCTATTTCATTTACCAAAGCATCTGCTAATTGTTGACTTCCATTTATAAATTTAGAAGAACCTTCAATAAACATTTTAGAAACAAGAGCATGAATATATATTGGAGTCTCATTCTTTACACCAGCATATAAAGGGTTATTCCATACCAGTACATTCTGCAATTTCTTATCGCTTATACGTGATTCAATAAACTTATTTATAGGTATTAACATATCTTCACTCATATAATTTATTGCTCTAAACTTTAAACTATATAAAGGAATATTGTCACATATCTCATACAAATCGTTTATATAATTAAGAATTTCTTCTTTTGAATTAGGGAAATATTCAATAAGACTATTTGTAAAAGCTTCCTTGCCAGCACCTAAATGATATTGTTTATTATCTCCTCCTATATGAAAAGTATCTGATGTATTACCAAAAGATTCTTTAATATGAAGTTTATCCATTATTCCAAGATACGAACACAATTTATACATAGGCTGCCCCTTCTGAAACCCTCCAATTATATGTATTCCAGTTTCGAATTCAGTATTACCTCTTTTAAAAGTATGTAAACCTCCTCCTATTTGCCTATTTGCCTCTAGAACAGTAAGTTTATATCCATACTTAGAAAGAATTAAAGCAGTAAATAATCCACTAATTCCTCCTCCTATAACTATAATTTTTTTCATTCTTTATTTATTTGATCTAAGACATCATCTATTTCCACAAGATTAGAACATGTAATGAGAGCTCCAATTGACACTCCTAACATACCATGCATACTAATGTTCTGACCTGAAAGATATAAATTCTTTATTTTTGTTTGTGGAGTAATTGTTGTCTCAAGATTTCTCCTACAATCTCTATGCATACCGTATAAAGATCCATTCTCACTACCTGTATAATCTCTATAGGTCAATGGACTAGAAGTATAATAATCTTCTATTGAATCTTTAAAACCAGCAAATTCTTTATCTATTAAATTAATTACTTTTTCTGCTTTCTCTTTTTTATATTCTTCATAAGATTTACCTCTTCTACCTATGCTTGTTCCACTCCATTCCTTAACATCTTCAAAATTCATATAGCAAATAACAACACCACTATTAGCATATCTCTGTTCTTTATAATCACTCATATGCATATAAAGAAAATTTCTTGGCCAATTCTCTTTAGTATAATTCTCACCACCCCAAATTTCATCTCCATAATAGTGATAATAATTATAAGGCATATAATCTACTCTATTTGATTTAAAAGAAAGGTAAATTGTGAAACTTGATATAGTATCTGGAATATTCTTTAATCTAGTTTTATAGATCTTTCTAAAAGCAGAAGAATCTGTTATTTCAAATAATCTTTTAGGATGAATGGTAGATATTATATAATCAGCAGATAAATATTGATTTGAATTATAATCTACTCCTATGGCAAATTTATCTTTTATATGAATATGGTTTACATTTGCATTTAAAATAACCTGTCCTCCCATACTCTTAATTTCATTTACTAATGCATTAGCTAAAGTAGCACTTCCTCCTATTATTCTATAGCTTCCATCTAAATATGATCTGTGGAGATATGCGTTAAGATAAAAAGGTGTAATTTCTTTCTCGCCTGCATATAAAGGTAATAAACCACATAGGACATTTTTAAGATCGTTATTCTTAACAAATGTGGATAGATAATTATAAACACTTGTTTCAATGAATTCTTCTTTTAAGTATGAGTCTTCTTTGGGGATTGTTAAATTAAACATTGAAGAAGAACTAGAAACCTCATATATTTTATCAACATACTTATTAATTGAATCTATATCATTTGGAAAATCTTTAGCAAGTTTATTTATAAAGGCATCTCTATCGCACATTAATTTGTATGATCGATTTTTATAATTAATAATATCATAATCGATTTTAAACAAGTTGATTTCATCAATTATATCGACATATTTAAAAATCTTATATAATACCTCTCCCTTATTTATAGAACCAAAATAATGCATTCCAGTATCAAAACGTTTACCTTTTCTTGTAAATGTCTGTAGACACCCTCCAATTTGAAAATGTTTTTCAAGAAGTGACACCTTAAAGCCGTTTTTTAACAAAATACAGGCATTCAATAGACCACTTAGTCCTCCTCCAATTATAAGTACATGCTTTTTATTATCCATGAATCTTTTTTTGAATTTCACCAGACTTTAAAATATTATATGAAATATGTATATTATCAGGCTTTATATCTACAAAAATTAAATTGTTAGGTACAATAGAAAAATTAGAAATTATTGATTCTACATCTTTATCGTTATTATTACAATAGACTAATGAATCTTTATTTCTTAATGCATATAAATAAGCAAAAATACCAAATTGTATATCTTCAATATATACTCTATCGTTATTAGTTTGATTTTCAATATTTAATTCAAGAACATCTAGTTTTTTTCTTAATCTATAAATATTTCTCTCTCTTATAATATCCTTATATTTAAGTTGAGTCTTAATATATTTAAGATAATAATCGAGATCGTGAACTTCTTCATTAATCTCATTTATCCAATTTATATAACGATTACGCATCTCTTTAGCCTGCTTTCTAAGATCATGAGAAAAGAAATCCTCATCCCTATTTATAATTTCACCAACATACATTCTCATTATACCTTCATTTAATATTAATTCATTCTTAGGTAATATTTCATTTGCACCATGAATTAATAAAGGAACAATAGGAATGTTCAGTTCTTCAGAAAGATAAAAAGCACCCTTATGAAATCTTAAAATATCACCTTTAGGTGAACGTGTTCCTTCTGGGAAAATTAGAACAGAATAACCATCTTCTACATATTCTTTAAACTTATCAAGATTATTAGCTATTCCAGAAGATACAGGAAAGAAATCTGCTGTTCTTACAAGTTTTCCATAGAATGAATTATTCCAAACCCAATCGTTTGTAACAATAACTATTTTTGGACTTAACATCAATACACACATTAAATCGAAATGACACTGATGATTTGCAATATAGATTTTAGGAATTGAAAAATCTAGAGTATCCTTTTTTCCAAGCAGTTTATATTTCACTCCAGGTATATTACGAACAGAGAAACATGCAAAACGATATAATATCTTATGAGCTAAATCTTTCCTTCTAGTATTTTCTCTAATAAAGAAAGAATATATCTTCATGTATATATTTGTAATTGAAGTAGCTGTTATAATTATTAGTCCAACTCTAATTGCTCTAATTATTCTTAAAATAGTTATAGGCTTCTCCCTATATTCTTCACCTCTTTTTACTAAAAGATTAAAAAGAAAAGGAGGTATAAGGAATGACATTATAACAACAACAGACATACCAATCATAGTTAAAGAAGCTAAAGATTCTAAAGCTGGATGTTTTGATATTATTAGAGATCCGACTCCTATAAACATTATTATCGAAGAAATAACAACACTTTTTCTATAAGATTTTAAGACCTTCTTTCTATAGGTATATTCATGAATTGCACCTTCAGTAACAAATATAGTATAGTCATCTCCTTGACCAAAGATAAACGTTGCTAATATCACATTTATTATATTGAAACTTAAACCACAGAAATGCATAATTCCTAATATCCATATCCAACCTATAAGTAAAGGAGTAAATGCTATAATACTTATTTCAATAGAACCAAAAGATATTGTTAGAAACATAAAGACAATAAATCCACACATCCAAAGTACATAATTAAAATTGTTTAATAACATTTCAACCATTTTATTAGATACATCCGAATTATCAAAAGCCAAGACTCCTTGAATTTCATTCAATTCACTACTTATCTTTTTAAGTTTATCTTTGGGAACAGATATCATATTAATAATATGAAACTCATCATCGGAACATATATAAGGATTTATAATTTCCATTAAAGAAGAATCTATCTCTTTAAAGCTTTTTGTTGAATAATCTGTATTTAATTGACGTTCAAAATTTGTAAATAATTTCTCTGAAAATCCATGTTCTACAGCCACTCTCTTTAATAAAGGAAGTTTATTATTTAATTTATCTCTTAATTTATTCCATAAAACTATTCTTTCTTTTTGCTTTGATTCAGAAGGTAAATATCTACCAACTCCCCCACATTTCACTATTGTAGAATCACAACACAAACTATTTAGTTTTACATTTAAGATATCTTGAATCTTAGCTGCTTCTTCAATATTATTTCCAGAAGCAACAACAAATATTGTTTCTGAATTCTTATCTGTATTAAAAGCATTTTGTAATAAATTAAAATCAGCCTTCTGCTCTTCAGTCAAATAATTTATCTTGTGAATATCCCTATCAAAAGAAGTAAATTGACTAAAATACATCATAAATGGACTTCCTAAGATTATAAAAATAAGTAATAACTTCTTAAAATTATATTTAGCGTATTTAGTCTCACATTCTGGTTTATCAAATATAGCTTGCGGCTTAATTTTCACCAAAAGAGGTATAATAAAGATTGTATATAATATTGTACCAACAAGAAGCATAGATGCATACAAACCTAAAGATTTCATAGATGAAGATGATAGAAACATTAAACTTATAAAAGCTCCTACTGTAGTTAAATTACCTACAATTAAAGGAAATGATAAATCCTTTAAGGTTTCAAACACATTATTATTATGTTTGAGATGTAATATAAAATGTAATGAATAATTTATTGCAATTCCGATAAAGATAGAACCTATACCTACAACAATCATAGATATTTCTCCAAATACAATATAACAAACAGAAAGAGCAAATAATAATCCAAATATTAAAGATGAAAACATCAATAAGATATTTCTAATATCTCCTATAAAATATAGTAATAGGAAAAGAATAAGCACTATTGATATTATAGATGCAATAATTGAGTCACTTTTAATTTGGTTAGCATTATTTACTGCTATTACAGGACCTCCGAACAGATGCATACTCACTTCATCATTATCTAGCTCAAGATTATTAATTATACCTTTTAATTCATTAATTATTCTATTATTAGATTTTGATTCACTAATAGAATTGTCACTTTTTAAGATAACAAGTCCTTTACTACCATCTGATGTAAAAAGATATCCATTTTTAATTACAAATAAATCAGGGACTTTTACAGAGTTTAAATCTTTATAAATATCAGTATATAAATGTAGAGGATCATAAATTATGGTTTGAGATATAACACTACTAATCGGTAACATTAATAGTTTACGATTTAAATCCATTTGCTTAGATATATAATCTTTATCTTGCATTAATGAATCTATTCTTTGGTAATCGTTATTACTTAAATAATAGGGAGAATTAAATGAAAGATACTCTAATATCTTTTGCTGTTTATTTTCTATCTTAAAACACGAATAGACAAAATCTTTATAGACATCACTCTTCTTTAATCTATTCTCAAACTTATCTATAGATGATGTAATATTATTTACTCTATTTGTAGAATCCTTACTTTTAAAGAATACAAAAATATTATTAGAACTACTAATTTTAGAGAAGACCTTAGAAATCTTTTGAGTCCTCTTAGTTGATGGTAAAAATGCAGATATATCTTCATTAAAAGATAATTTCAAAGAAGAAATTGTCATCATAAAAAGAAGAACAAAAAGAATACTTATAGATAATTTTTTCTTCTTCTTTAAATATAGATAGATTGCTAGTATATACTTATTCATTAGTAAATATTTTTCTTATAAATCGTGAAGGATAGCCATAGAAAATTGCTAGAAAAACAAAACAAGTATTTAAAATACTTATTCGTGTAAAATCTTTAAGAGGTCTAAAATGGCTCACTCTATCCTCTGGTTCTGGATAATAAACATCTATAGGTACTTCTACGATTTTTACATTTCTCCATGCACAAGTAATTAGAAGTTCTAATTCAGCCTCATATCTACTAGTCCATATACTCATTTTAATTACTTTTTCGAGATTATAAGCTCTATAACCAGTTTGAGTATCTTGTAATACTAATCCTGTTTCTACAGTAAACCAGAAGTTAGAAAACTTATTAGCAAAAGTACTTTTGCCTGGCATCTTATCGATACCTAAATCTCTAACACCTACTATTATCGAATTTGAATTTTCTACTATAGCATTTATAATTTTAGGTAAATCTTTACCTAAATGTTGTCCATCTGCATCAACAGTTACTGCATATTTATAACCTAAACTATAAGCTACAGTAAAACCATATTTCAAAGCATATCCCTTACCTCTATTATCAGAATAAGAGAAATATTCTATTTCATCAGAGAATTTATTTATATATTCTTCTGTATCATCTGTGGATCCATCATTTATAACGATTATAGTATCAATATATTTTTTAAAATCTTTTATTACATCATATATTAATGAACCACTATTATATACAGGGATTATGATACATATATCTTGCTTTTTCATAAGTCCTTATATTATAGTATATATTAAAGATGATTTTACTAATATTTTAGATCCTTCTGCAATTGATGATAATACATGCACTTGCTCTTGATCTTGTTTCTTAATCTTAAGATTTATAGATAATAATAAATCGTCATTTGGAATTATTGCATCAAGATATTTTATATTTTTTATTGTTTCTACCCTTAGATTCTTCTTTAGAAATTTTTCAGATAAATCTTTTAATATCTCAAGTATACAAGCTCCAGGAGTAACAGGGTGATCTGGAAAGTGTAATTTATATACCTCATGACTTGGATTTATAAGTACTTTATATTCAACACTTCCTTCTAATTGATTTAAATCTTTAATTGAATATAAATCCTTCAAATAATTACAAATCATATCTATATCTTTTTTAGTTTTATAGTAATTCCTTTCTTAGTATAAATCATTTCTTTATGATTTTCTTTATTATCTTGAATTAATATCTTATATAAATATTTCCCCATAGATCTCTTTATATACCATTTATCCAATTGACTTATACTTGTTGTTATATGCGCTTTAGATTTCTTTAAAGTGAAATTAAAGACTCTTAAACCAAATTCATTAATCAAACTACCTATAAGAATATTCTCTTTTTTCTTGATTAATAATATTCCAGTTAATTTTAGATTATCTTTTTTTATTATAGTTCGATACCTTTGAATCTTTTCATTCTGTAGTTCATTCTGTATATTTTTTGCAGTTTTTCTTGATAAACTGCAACTCATACTCAAGAATGCTATAATTATTATAAGAATACTATTTCTTAATATTGAAAACTTCTTCATTAATATCTATATTTATTTTTTTATTTTTCAATAAAATATTGGTTGAATCTCCAGTCTTTTCTACCAATGTTATATGCTTAATTTCTGCATTAGCTTTGTTAAAAACAACTTTTATCTTTTTAAAGAATTGTTGCATCGATTTAGTCTTGGGATTAAGAATTAGCAACCATTCATTCTTATTTTTATAAAAAGATATCTCAAACATTTCATTATTTTTCACAAAAGATCCATCAATATTTGAAATCATCATCTTACTTATTTCTTGAAATAATTGATTTGAATTTATATCAAAAGTTTGATTAGAATTCTCGGTATGCATAAAAACTTTATCTGAATTAATTATAAAATCATACACATAAGGTTTTACGTAAGACCATTTTAATTTATTAGGGAATTTATAATATAATCTCCCATTAGATATAAATGAATCATTTAGTAATGATATTGATTTTTCTTGTACAAAATCGCAAACCATTGATTTTTGATTATCTGAAATAGCTTTTATTGATTTAATTATTTCATTCTTCTCTTTTAAGGATACCTTTTGATATTTCTGCGAATATCCTTTTGTAGAAATAAAAAATAAAAGAATAATTGCCAATATTATCTTAGCTTTCATATTATGATTATTTTAGAATTAAAAATGTTCCAATAACTATTAAAAGAATACCTGCCCATTGGGTCATTCCAACAGTTTCATTAAAAATATATATCCCAGCTATTGCTCCAAACACAAAACTTAAACTAGTCATTGGATATGCTTTAGAAAATTCAAAATTCTTTAACACGTAAAGCCATATAGATACTCCTACCAACATACAGATACCTGATAATAATAGATTAATATTCATTAATATCATTTTAAAATATCTCCAAGAGAAATCAAACTTTGGTGCTTTCTGAATAAATAACTTTAGGAAAACTTGCCCAAAAGTAAAAAACAGACATTGAATAATTGAGAATATAATTAATCGATACATGAAGAAAGTAGTGTTAATGAATAATTCTTGTTATTAAATATATTGAAAACAACTAAATGCTTTGGATTTAAAACTTTATTGTATCTCTTTTTATATAAGATATCTGGAACTATATTATTTGAAAGACAAAAGACACCTACATAAATACCCATAGCAGAAGCAGAGAATCCTTCTCCAAAGATATGTTTATAATGAAGAATAGATGTGTTAGGAAAAAGTTCCAAACCTATCTTAGTATATTCATCATCTTGTTTAGAATCGCCATTATAACCAAAAATCACAGCATCTATATCATCAAATGAACATCCACTATCCTTTAATAAGTTCTCAAAAGAACGGAATAGTTTATCTTTACTTGGTTTATAAAGAGTTTTTACACCATTCAATTCAAGTTTTGATTCCTCTGTCTTTAAACTTGATAAATTTAGACCAACAGAATGTTCAGAATAATATGTAGAAATATCTCCTAAAACATTACTCTTAGATACCAATGTATAGAAATCGTTTGTTAATTCATCAAATGCTCCCACTAATAAATTCTCACATTCTCCTTTTTCAAAAAGTAATAAAGCATCAATCAAAGCATTCTCAAAAGAAATACCATTATCAGAATATGTTGAATTATAGCCCTTAATTCCCAAATGTATTGCTACTGTAGAAGCTATTGTATTATGAGTAGATAACATAAAATCTGTTGGATGAGAAACTGATTCTCCATTAACTGACATATCTGATAATATTTTATCTGTACTTGCAACGCAACCTAAACCTGTACCAAATAAAATACCATCGATATCGTTTGAATCTTCTCCCACTAGTTCCTTTGATATTAATAATGCCCTTCTCAATATCTTACCTAATCTTCTTATTTTTGATATAGGCAAGTATTTCTTATATTCCGGATCTATTGATCTAACAAATCCTCCATTATATGTATAAGGTTCAGAAGACCAACTATCGATTAATGGTTCCTGAGAAGAAATTTGCTTGAAAGAATTTATGTATACTTTTTTATTCATATTCTATATTAATGAAAAAATTAATGAAGAATCATTACCTCCAAATCCGAATGAATTACACATTACATGCTTTAAATTTACTGTTTTAAAACTATTCTTAATTGGTTCAATATTATGTTCCTCTATTACTGAATTAAAACCTAAGTTTGCTGGTAAAAAACCATTAATTAAAGACATTATAGATATTACAGATTCTATACCTCCAGAAGCACTCGTAGTATGTCCTGTATACGATTTAGTTGAAGAGACTAATAATTCTGAATTAGAAAACAACCTTTTTATTGCTATCCCTTCTGATAAATCATTATTAGGAGTTCCTGTTCCATGTAAATTTATATAGTCAATGTCTTTTTCTGATAATTTAGCTTTATCTAGAGCTTCTTTCATAGCAGCATAAGGACCATTACCATCCTCTGACATTGCTGTCTGATGGTAAGCATCACATGCATTACCCCAACCTGAAACTCGGCATAAAGGTTTTACTTTCCTACTCTTTAAACTCTTATCAGACTCTAATACAATATACCCTGCTCCTTCACCCAAATTTAAACCTTTTCTTTCCTTATCAAATGGTCTACATAGTTCATTACTTTGTATCATTAAAGATTTAAAACCATTAATATGGAATTTAGTTAAACTTTCACAACCTCCAGCAACAACGATATCTGCTTTACCTTGCTCTATTAACCTTGTTCCTAATATTATTGCATTCGCTGCAGATGAACATGCTGTTGATACAGTATAAATCTCAGAAAACGAATTAAAATAATCTACTATCATTTCAGAAGAAGAACCACAAGTATGAGTCATTATCGATTTATTTAAATCATCAGAAGATAGATAATTAGAATAATTCTTCTCTGTTGTACTCATCCCTCCTACTGTTGTTCCTGAAACAAAAACAATATCTGCCTCATCTCTTATATCTGCCTCATCTAAAGCCTCTTTAACTGCTTTAATTCCTAATAAAGAAGCTCGATCAACTAATTGAGATTCTGTATTTATTTTTAAAGACTTAGCAATAGCTTCATCTGATTGCTTTACTTCTCCTACTAATAAATTTTCATCTATAGTAGACAGATAGGCCACCTTTTCAATTCCAGTCTTTTCTTTTAGCAATGAGGCTTTTGTTTCTTCTTTATTAAATCCTATAGAAGAAACAATGCCCATTCCTGTTATATATACTTGTTGATTCATTATTATTAGAATGCTCTATTTGCATTTATATATTCCGCTAAAACACGTATAGATTTAAATATCTCCTTACCTTTCTCAGGATCATTTAATTTTATACCATAATTTTTCTCCAAAAGAACAATTAATTCTAAAGCATCAATAGAATCAAGACCTAATCCTTCTCCAAATAAAGGTTCGTCTGCATTTATTTCCTCTACAGAATAATCTTCAAGACTCAATGCTTCAATTATCTGTTCCTTTAAATCATTTATTAACTTTTCCATGTCTATTTATTATTTTTTAATTTTTGCCATATATTATCTAATTCCTTTTCAGAAACATTTACTCCTTCTTTTCCTTCTTCTTTTGAAATCAAAAACATTATTCCTTCTGCAGTGGTATCAATACTTTCTATCCAAGATAATAAGATAGAATTATTACATTCATCTACCATACTTAAATCAAAAATTTCTTTTAGATATTTAGAATCATATGATGAATGTATATATGAAATTGTTTCTCCATAATATTTGTTCCTAATTGCTATTTCTCCTGTAACAATATTCGAAAGTGTGTATACAAAATTTGCAGGACTTGGAAAATAATTTCCATTATCCTCTATTGAAGCTTGATGCTTTATATCTGAACATAAAGAAGAACTACTATTAACAACTGCAATAGCTCTATCTTCAATTCCTTTTTGTCTATTACCACTTGATTCTAACAATAATTCAGATAAAAGATATCCTAACTTACAATGAATATCCATTTTATAAAACTTAGGATAAGAATCACAAAGAGTTTTATACACTTTCGTTAGAAAATCTTTTATATCAAGATTTTCAGTCTCAAATACTTTCTCGCCATTAATTACGACTATATTTCTTTCAGCATCAATATATGTATACGAGATTATTTTACTTTCCTGTTTCATATTTTCTTAAATAATAATGCTGCATTACAACCTCCAAAACCTGATATCAATTTTATAGCAAAATTCTTATTTGTTTTTAATAACCTATCTGATATTCTTATATTTCCTGATACTCCCTTTTCTACATACCCTTTTGTAGGTAAAATAAGTCCTTCTTTTAAAGCTCTTGCACTTATTATAGATTCTAAAACACCTGCAGCTCCTAAAGTATGACCAAAATAAGCCTTCATACTATTTACAGGAACATCTGAGAAACCAGCTCTTTCAAGAGCTATAGACTCCATCTCATCATTATAATTTGTTGCTGTTCCATGTGCATTTATAAATGCTATCTTTTCAGTATTCGTATTTTTTAATAAATGATTTAAACACCTATAACTTCCCTCTCCAGTTCTTGAAGGACCTGATATATGATTTGCATCATTCTTCATTATTCCGTCTAAAAAAATAATGTCATCATTATTTAAAGATTTTTCATCCTCGTATTGCAAGATTATACAAGCTGCTGCTTCACCTATATTTAAACCTACTCGATTTTTATCAAATGGTTGACATTCTTTATCAGCTAAAGAATGAAAAGATTGGAAACCTGAAACTGTAAATTTTGATACCAAATCGGCTCCTACAACAACAGCTCTTTTATATTTTCTACTTTTTAACAATCTACTAGCTAAAATTTGAGCTGACACTCCAGAGATACAAGCATTAGAAACTACCATAGGTTCATTCTCATTATGAAAATATTTAGATATAATTTCTGCTGTCTTCCACAATCGTATCCTTAAATCTTTTGAATTATTGTTATTTAACAAATCAATATTTCCCTTTGTAGATGAGAATATAAATATAGTATCTTTTGATCCTAAATCGATACCTTTATCTTCTACAGCATTAAGTATAGAAGCTATTGACATTGCCTCCAATTTCGTATACTTATCTATATTTTCTACAATAGAAGATAAATTATCTTTCTCTACCAAAGATGAATAATACGGATCTAAACTACTTGACTCATCGTCAATTAATCTCAATCCAGATTTACCATCTAATATATGTTGGAAATTTTCTTCTGTACTTATACCTAAAGAAGAAATTATCCCATCTCCTATAATCTTAATCATATACTAATGTCTTATTTTGCCAATCTGTATAATACTCAGGTTTATACCACAACAATTTATAATCCATGTCTAGAAAAACTTGTGTAGATATTCCTGTAGTTCTTATATTTCCTTCACTATCTTTAATGATATACTCAAAAACTATCTTTGAAGATTCTTTATATACATATTTTATAATGACTTTTACTTTCTCTCCATAGAAGATAGGCTGCTTATACTGAAATGAAATATCAACCAAAGGAGCATAAAAACCATTATTGTATATATCCTGATATCCCAATTTATATTTTCTCCCAAATTCTTCACGAGCATCTTCAAAATATTGCATATATGAACCGTGCCAAACTATATTCATAGAATCAACTTCACTAAAACGTATTTCAATCTCTTTTTCTACTATAAGATCTTTCCTTTTCATTTATATCTATTTAATTGAATGAATTGGGTATTGCTATTTTCATTTCAGTTGATACCAACAATTCATTATTTACGTATATCTCTGAATTTATTAATTTTATATTAAAGATTTCTTCCTTTACTGTGACACAAGTCTTTAATACATCACCTATTACTGGATATTTCTCTATTTTACAATTATTTACAGCTCCGATAAAACCTAAATCGATATCTCTCTTATTAATATACTTACTCAAATAACCCAAACGTAAAGCACAAGTTTGAGCCATATTTTCTACTATACCTCCTATTGATAGATAATCCCCTTCAATAAATATATTCTCTTCTTTCACTAGAAAAGAGCTCTCTATTTCACTTTCTGTAAAGTGCTCAATTCTATCAACCATTACAAACGGTGAGACTTGAGGAAGAAGCTCCTTTACATCTATTTTTCTTACATCCATCTTTTTAATACCTTAAAAATTCCCATAAAGGACCTTTGTACTTTCGTTTCCTTAGTTTATCCATTATAGGACTAGTTTTATCATTAGGAAACACCCATTTCTGTCCAGAAGCTTTTGCCCTGTCTTCTATACCTTCTAGCTTAACATCTGGAGATATATAATATTTCGGAGATAATAAATCTTTCTCACAATTAATTATTCCTTCTGAAAGAGCAATATCACATAATTTAGTATTTGGATAGATTCTCATTCCTACAAAAGGAAAACAAACTGTTGTTCCCAATAATTTAGAATTATTTATTGTCTCATTTAAAGATTCTTCTGTTTCTCCATAACCAGCAAGTATCAGAAAATGTGCATAAAATATTCCTAAATCTGAAGCATTTCTACTTTGAGTTAAAATATCACTAAATCTAAACCCCTTACTATATGCCTCTAAAGTTATATCAGAGAAAGATTCTGACCCAAATTCTATATGAGTAAGCCCAGCATCTTTATATAATTTCAACTCTTTCTTTGACAGATTCTTAGGCGAAAAGTATGCTCCCCAATTTACTTTTACATTTTGCTCTATTATTCTACGAGCTAATTCTTCATTATAATCTTTACAAATATTAAATACTGAATCTGTAAAAAATAAGTAGTCAACATTTTCTTTATCTTTTATTTCCTTTATGTTTTCTACTACAATTTTTGGATCTAAAGTCCTTACAATCTTACCATCAACATTTGGATAACTACAATAAATGCATGAATTGGGACAACCTCTTTTAGTTTGTAGGCCAATCATTCCACTATGCTCAAAATAGAAGTTTGCCAATGAAGAATCTATCTTAAGTTTAGGTGATTCAACAAAAACACTTCTTTCATTTATAATAATCTCTCCACCTAAATCATATACTACCCCCTCAATTCTTTTTATACCATCAAGATTTTCTTTACTAATACAATCTAACAATTGATATAAACTAATCTCTCCTTCTCCAACTATTCCATAATCTGGTAATAATTCTTTAAACATATATTTAGGATGTACAGAAAAAGCTGGCCCTCCTACTATAATGGGTATATCTAAAAGATTTCTACTAATACTTATTATTTTCTTATAATGGAGAAGAAAACTATTCTTCTCAAATATATTTACATCATCTAGATTTCTTAATGAAATACATAAACAATCAAAATTATTAGTACTAATAAAAGATTCATAATCATTATAATCTCCAAGATTAAAATCAAAACATTCTATATCAATATCTCTAAATTTTGTCTTTAAATATGTTATTAAATAAGACATTCCGATAGGATATACTAAATACGGTTCTTTATAATTGTTAGCAGAAATAAATCCTATCTTTTTAATCATTCCAAAAATTATAAAAATTAAACCATTGCAAAGGATATTTAGATAAAATGCCTTCTAACTCATTTATATAATTGTCCAACATTCTATCTATTTTCCTAGATTCTGGTTCTTCTAATGTATCTTCTTCTTTTATATATATTGGATTTACATATATCTTATATTTATTCCAACTAGTTTTAACAACATGCATTGCTAGAATATCTAATCCATATCTCAAAGCAATCTTATAAGCTCCTATTGGAAATTTTGTCTTTTTCCCTAAAAACATTCTATCCTCTATTTTACCTAAACCTGCATTTCTATCTCCTGATAAATATAAAATCTCTCCATTATTAATAACCTCATTAATTCTAAAGATATGCGACATTTTATTATCTACTGATATTAAATCTATATTATTCTTATTTAGAACCTTACGTCTATTAGACATTATCGTTTCAGATTCTCCTCCATAAACAACTACATTAATTCTTTTAAGATCTTGACTATTCAAATAACCACTAATCTCAAAATTACCAACGTGTGAACTTACAGACATAAATCCATTTTTGCACGATAATCTCTTCAAGATATGCTCATGACCTATTATGTCACATTTAACCTTATCAAAAGAGTTTGTATACAATAAAAAACGATCGAGCATCATCTGCCCAAATAAACAATAATTCTTATATACTGATAATAAAGATTTTATTACACCATAATTTAACCTTTTTCTAAAATATATATACGTCCATTTGGAACGTTTTATTCCTAATATTATGTAAAAAGGAACAACCATATAAACTAAAAAATAGCCAAATCTGATATCTACATATTTAAATAAAGATATTAGAAACTTCTGACCAAAATTACCTCCTCCGGTCTTTCCTTGCCAACCTCTTTCTTTTTCTTGCATTAATTATTTATCTTCTTTTCTATATAATCATAGAATTTCTCAAGAGTATCTACACCTGCCATTTCCTCTGGTTTAATTTTAAAACCAAAATTACGTTCAACTAATACTACGATATCAACAAAATCAAGACTATCTATACCAAGATCTTTCTGTAAACTAGCTTCGTTCTTGATTAAATCTTCATCAATTTCTATTTCTTCAATTAAAAAATCTTTTACTTTTTCTTCTATTTCTTGTCTTTTCATCTTTATATTGTTTTTGTTTTATAATTTCTTTAAAATCAAGGCACTATTAGTTCCTCCAAAACCAAATGAATTTGATAAACAATAGTTTAACTCCTTATCTACTTTTACATTTGTAATATTTAATCCTTTTGAACTTTCATCTCCTTCTTCAAAATTTATATTTGGTGCTATAAAATTGTTCTGCATCATCAAGCATGTATAAACTATCTCACTTGCTCCCGCCATCCAACATTCATGACCTGTCATAGACTTTGTAGAACTTACGTATGGATTATTTTTTCCTATTATCCTTTTAATTGCTTCAGCTTCATTTTTATCTCCCTGCACTGTCGACGTTGCATGAGCATTTATATAATCTATACTAGAAGCATCAATCTCAGCATCTTCTAAAGCCTTTAACATTGCCCTATACGAACCATCGCTTGATGCCTTTGAAATATGTTCCCCATTTGAAGAAAATCCG
This sequence comes from Marinilabiliaceae bacterium JC040, assembly GCA_022496785.1. GTDB lineage: Bacteria > Bacteroidota > Bacteroidia > Bacteroidales > Marinifilaceae > SNAP01. The sequence goes on from SNAP01000002.1 coordinate 150,888, forward strand.
TAACCAACAATCTCTGCTATTATATTTGCACCTCGCTTTACTGCATGCTCATATTCTTCTATAACAATACTTGCTGCACCTCCACTAGGAACTAAACCATCTCTATCTTTATCGAAAGGTCTTGACGCTTTTGTTGGATCATCCATTCTTTTAGAAAAAGCATTTAAACCATCAAAACTTGCCATTGAATAATAGTTGGTTTCTTGACAACCTCCACATAGTATCATGTCCTGCATTCCACTTTTTATAAACATATACCCCAAACCTATAGCATGTGAACTACTAGCACAAGCTGCACTTATAGTCATATTTATACCTTTAAGTTTAAAGACTGTTGAAAGATTCATATTAGCAGTTGAATTCATTGATTGAAAGATTGCTCCAGAACCCAATAATGTTGTATCCCTTTTTTCTTCTACTATTTTATCAGATTCAATTACTGCTTTTGCAGATGAATCGTTTCCATATAATATCCCTACTTCATTTTCAGATAGATACTCTTCACCTACTAAGGCCATATCAAAAGCTTCTTTAGATGCCAAATATGCATACTCCACTTGCTCCGCCATTCCCACTCGTAATCTTCTATCTAATAGACCTTTTAGCTTAGGTTTCTTTACATATCCTGTTAAAGTAGATTGATATCCATATTCTTTACGTTCTAAATCATTAACTATTCCTGATTTACCTAATTGTAAAGATTCTAATACTTTCTGAACATCTTCACCTATACATGAATAACATCCTATTCCTGTTATTACTACTCTCTTTTCCATATACTTTAATTATGAATATATTCCTCCATTAACTGATATTACTTCTCCTGTTATATAAGATGATTTTGAAGATGCTAAATATCCTACTAATGATGCAACCTCCTCTGGCTTCCCAAATCTCTTCATAGGTATTATATCCTTGAATTGTTTTTCATCTATATCCTTTGTCATATCTGTACTTATAAATCCTGGAGCTACAACATTAACAGTTACTTTTCTTTGCGCTACTTCCTGAGATAAAGATTTTGATGCTGCTATTAATCCTCCTTTTGCTGCTGAATAATTAACTTGTCCTGGAGTTCCTTTTAATCCTGAAACAGAAGCTATATTAATAATTCTTCCATATCTATTTGTCAACATATCTTTTAATAATCGTCTTGTAATATAAAAGAATGCATTAAGACTTGTATCTACAACATTATGCCATTGATGATCTTGCATAAAAATCATTAAACTGTCATTTGTTATCCCAGCATTATTTACCAATACTGATATATATATATCTGTATGTTCTGATTGCCATTTCTCTAATGCAGATTCTATTTCTTCACTACTAGAAACATCAAAACTAAGTAATTCTCCTTTTCCTCCCTCTGCTTTAAGAGTCTTTAATGTGTCTTCTGCTGCTTCAGTATTTGTATGATAATTTACTATTACATAAAAACCTTCTCTAGCCAATTCTAAACAAATAGCTTTTCCTATACCTCTTGATCCACCTGTTACTAATGCATATTTCATATATTATAATAATCTATTGTTTTCTAAATAATTACTTACTTCTTGAATTTGCTCATACATAGGATTATCCTCTATAAAATCAGGAAATATTGATCTGATTTCATCATAAACATATTTTGTCTTTGAAGATAATTTATCTGAAATTCCTAAACAATCAACTGCTTGAACTAAAGACATAAAATGGATTGACATAACTTGATATGCATTTTCTATAACCTTCTTAGTTAATAATGCACTATTAGTACCCATACTTACTATATCTTGATTATCATTATTGTTAGGAATACTGTGAACATACATAGGATTAGATAATGTTTGACATTCTGCAGTTGTAGAAGTTGCAGTAAACTGTGCTGCTTGCATTCCATAATTCAAACCTAAAACTCCCTTGTTTAAAAATGGAGGAAGTATCCCATTTATTCTATCATGATAAAGATAATTAATTTGTCTTTCTAATAACATAACCAATTTTGTTATCCCTATCTTTAGTTTATCCATCTCAAAAGAAATATAATCTCCATGAAAATTACCTCCATGGTATACATTCTCCGTTTTATAGTCAACTATTGGATTATCACTTGCAGAATTTAATTCATTTTCAACTACTCGTACTGCATTCTCTATAGTTTCATATATCGGACCTAATATCTGAGGAACACAACGAAGAGAATAATAAGGTTGTACTTTCTTTTCAAAAATAGCCTCTCCTCTCTCTTGCTTATATAAATCAGATTGTCTATCTGACATACAAGAACTATCTTTAGATATTTCTCTCAATCTCTCAGCTATAAACTTCTGACCATCCTGATTCCTTGCCTCATTTAATGTCTCCGACATAAAATCATCATAAGATGATGCTATTTCATTCATTAAAACTGAAGCTAATATAGACCAATCTAATAAACGTTTTGAGTGAATTATATTAATAGATGAAATCCCTGTCATTACAGAAGTTCCATTTGTTACAGAAAGCCCCTCTCTTATGTATATGTCAAGTGGTTTTATATTTAAATCTTTTAAAAGTTCTCCTGAAGATCTCCACTTTCCTTTATACATTACTTTTCCCTCACCTATCAGTGTTAATGCTATATGTGCCAATTGTACTAAATCTCCACTAGCTCCTACACTTCCATGCTCAGGTATATAAGGTACTATATCCTTATTAATAAATTTAACTAGTAATTCTACTAAATCTATATGTACACCAGATTTTGCACACAACTGAGTACCTACACGAGCTATCATTGCGGCTTTCACATACTTATCTTCTAAAGCTTTACCTGCACCAACTGAATGACTACGTATTATATTATACTGTAAATCTATTAAATCCTCATCATTTATTCGGTATTGAGCCATAGGACCAAAACCTGTATTTATTCCATAAATGACTTTCTTTTCTGAAAATTCTTTTAAAAATTCATAACTCTTAATCACCTCTTCTCGTTGAGAATTAGTAATTGAAAATTCTTTATTTCCAAAAACAATTTCTTCTATTGTATTGATAGTTATCATATCATTATTGTATTATAATATCCATTAAAAAGATTATTATAAGTATCTATTTCTGCACAAAAATATAAAAAAGGCGATATTATTAACATTAATTACTCCTTTTTATAAATATAAATGCGTATAGTAGACTATACGCATTTATATTTATTTAAACTAAAATCACATTATTGTTCCTGATCCTATAAGATCTGAACCTATATACCAAGCTGCAAATTGCCCAGGAGTAATTCCTCTCTGCATTTCTGCAAACCTTATATACATCCCTTCTTCCTTCCTTATAATCAAAGCTTTCTGCAAAGGTTGTCTATATCTTATTCTGGCCATAACATCCATCTCTTCTCCAATTCCTATTTCCATATCAGGACGAAGCCAATGTATATCCGAATTACTTATAAACAGAGCTGGTCTATATAAACCTAAATGATCATCTCCCTCTCCTACATATACAATATTTCTTTCTACATCTATAGATATTATAAATAAAGGTTTCTCAAAACCTCCTATATTCAATCCCTTCCTTTGACCAATTGTATAAAAATGAGCTCCATTATGTTTCCCTATAATTTCTCCATCTAATGGGTGATATTTTATTGCCTTACTTAAAACTTGAAGATCATCAGATTTTGTATACCTAGAATATTTTTTAAAATCTTTATTTATCTTTATTACGTTTCCTTCTTTTGCTTCTAATTTTTGTTGAAGAAAAACAGGTAAATCTACTTTACCAACAAAACATATACCTTGAGAATCTTTCCTTTTGGCTGTTGCCAATTCCAATTTTGATGCTATTTCTCTTACCTCTGGTTTTTGCATATCTCCAATTGGGAAAAGAGCTTTCTTTAACTGTTCTTGAGATAACTGACACAAAAAATAACTCTGATCTTTATTTGCATCATCTCCAGCTATTAATTTATATATTTCTTTACCATCCTTTACGATTGTATCTTTTTTACAATAGTGCCCTGTTGCTACATAATCAGCACCCAATTTTAAAGCTTCTTCTAAAAATGCATCAAACTTTATTTCTCTATTACAAAGTACATCTGGATTTGGCGTTCTACCTTTCTCATATTCAGAAAACATATAATCTACAACACGTTTCATATATACTTCACTCAAATCAACAATATGAAAAGGTATCTTCAATTTTCTAGCTACCAATTCTGCCATTATCCTATCTTCTTCATATGCACAATCTCCCTGCAATGTTACGTCTGCATCATGCCAATTTTGCATAAATAGACCTATAACTTCATAGCCTTCCTCTAACAATCTATACGCTGCAACACTAGAATCTACTCCTCCTGATAAACCTATAACTACTCTCTTCATAATTCTCTTTTTTAGTATTTCAAATACTTTTGTGTAAACAAAAATAAAAAATCTTTAAACTTTTTATATCATTCAATACCCTTTTAACACAAAATAAGGAATCATAAAATGATTCCTTATTTACTTTTTGAATAATAATTATCGTTTAAATTACATTATTACTCTTTCTATATTAACAAAACTATCTTAGAATTTCAGCCTTTAAACTGAAACTCCATTAATTTAAAACATAAACTACAATGTATAAGTCAGACCAATACTTGGTATTACTCCTTGAGATGTATATGTTCCACCAAAACTTCTATTTGGTACTACTGGATTAGGATCTGGAGTTGAACCTTTAACTTTCATACCATGTATGTATAGTAAAGCAAAGTCAACTGTTAAATTTTTAATAGGACTAAATGAAGCTCCAAAAGAAATACCTAATTTATCCATTCCTGGAGTTTCAGGATTATATAGATCTGTTTGAACAGGAGATTCATCATAATAAATTCCAGCTCTCAAATCTAATCTTTCTGTTGTTTTATATTCAAAACCTAATCTATATGCTAATGAATTCTTATAATTCTTTTTACTTACTACATCTGGTAAAGCTGCAGGACTAAAATCAAATTTCAATTCTTTATAAGCACTCCATTCTACTAATTGCACCTCTGCAGCAATAAGTAATCTATCTGTTGCCTTATAAGATAAACCTAAAGTTGTATTTGCTGGTAAAGGCAATTCAGATGAAAATTCTCCTTTATCTAGTGGAGGCATCTTTCCTGAAAATACTGCTTTAATTTCATCCGACACATAAGAAAGATTAGCTTTTCCTCCTTCTACTTTCATCTTCATTTCTGATCTATAATTCAATCCTAAAGTAAATTTCTCATTCACTTTATATAATACACCTAAATTATATCCAAAAGCTACTTTTGCACTACCATTCAAATTTACTGATGCAGGTACTACATCATCATATTTATTTCCAAAAGCTCCATTTAAAGCAGGCTTATACATTCCTCCACCTCTTTCAATTAAACCTTTATTCAAATCAAATTTCCCATAAGAAATCATTAATCCTCCACCAACACTTAAGTTATCTGATATCTTATAAGATACTGTTGGTTGATAGAAAAACGATTGTAATTTAATATCTTGAACTAAATGTGCTCCATACCAATTCTTACCCCAATTTAAAGAACTTCCATAAGGCGTTGTAACACTTAAACCTAAAGCTAAATTATCATTAACCTTAAATCCTGCATACATATAAAATGGCGTTCCAACAGGGTTATTAGTATTCCAACTCAAATTACCTTGTGAATATTTGTTCTTTGAAAAGATTGCTGAGAATCCTCCTGAAAATTGCATTCTTCCTTTCATAAAGATTAATCCTGCTGGATTAAAGTGCATACTTTCTACACCTAATCCTAAAGAGACTCCTGTATGTCCCATTCCTGTTTGTCTTACACTCTGAAGATTTACTTGATAACCTTCTGCATACGAAAAAAATGTAATAACACTTAATAGTAATACTATAATTGATTTCTTCATAACTTCTTTAATTTCAATTACTTTATTTAAATATACGACTTATTTCTGGAATGCAAAACTAAGAATTAATATCTTCTTAAACATAAAACAAATAAGCACAAACGACCTTTTGAATATAATATCCCAACTAATAGTTATATGTATATACACATAAGGCTGCCTTTTGTATATCGATAGTCAGATTCTATATATTTTTATTAATACTCATGTATTATTGTATAGACTTCTTCACTTTTTGAACACTATTTTCATATCTCTCACTTTCGTTTAGATTAAAACAAATAGATTAAAAATTTTATAATTACATTTGTAGCCACAACATTTACTAAAAAAACAACACTAGAATGAAATTTGACGATTATAGATTTTCAAAAGAAATAAAAGAGAACTTAGATAGAATGGGATTAAAACGTCCAACAGATATACAATACAAATCTATATCTCCTATTTTAAAAGGTGAAGACGTCTTGGCTATTGCTCAAACTGGTACAGGTAAAACTGCCGCTTTCGTAATTCCTATTGTAGATAGCATACATAAAAGAAAGATTAAAACATCTAGAAAAGATGGTATACAAGCTATCGTTATGGTTCCAACTAGAGAACTTGCAATACAAATCACAAAGGTCTTTAATAGTGTAGAAGAAAATACTAGTGTTAGAACTATATGTATTCATGGTGGTGTTGAACAAGATAAACAAATCGACACTATTTACGAAGGTAGTGATGTACTTGTGGCTACTCCTGGTAGAGTTTTCGATTTAGTTAGTCAAGGATACCTAGATCTTCATAGAATTAATACTCTTATATTAGATGAAGCCGATTTAATGTTAGATCTTGGCTTTTATAAAGATATCACAGACCTTATTAGACATCTACCTAAAAGAAGACAAACATTATTCTTCTCTGCTACAATTAATAAAAGAATTAAAAAATTAGCATATTCTCTTGTTAGTGATGCCATAAGAATTCAGATTTCTCCTAAAGATCCTATCTCTAAAAACATTAGTCACTTCGTATCTTATATAGAAATGGATGATAAACGTTTTTTCTTGGAAAGACTAATTAATGAAAATGAAGATAAAAAAATTCTTGTATTCGTTAGAACTAAAGTTAGAGCTGAAAGAGTATGTAAAGCCATGGGAAGAGTTGATATAGAAGCTCTTACTATTCATGGAGATAAAGAACAAAAAGACAGATTCTTTGCTCTTAATAAATTTACAAAAGGTGAAGTTAAAGTACTTATAGCTACAGATGTAACTGCAAGAGGTATAGATATCCCACACGTAGATTTTGTTGTTAACTACGACTTACCAGAAGATCCTGAGAATTATGTACATAGAATTGGACGTACTGGTAGAGGGAAACTTAAAGGTACAGCTGTTGCCTTTTGTTCTACAGATGAAAAACCTCTATTAATAAATATTGAAAAATATATCACTAAACCTATTAATAAAATCACTCTTAGTAAATCAGATTATCAAGCAACAATTGATTTCTCTGAAGAGAATCAACAATCCGTATTAAATATGATTGAAGAAAATGAAGATTTTCTGAATAAACTCAAGAAAGAAAAAGCTAAAAGAAAAGCAAAAAGAAGAAAATAATATTAACGAAAACGTTTGCTTAGCGGCAAATGTTTTTTTTGTGCAATTATTAAGCATTTTTGCCGTTTAATTGTATACTAGAAAAAATAAAATCTATATATTTGCATTTCGGATATTAAAAAACAAAATTAGAACAAAAACTATTGACTATCACGATATTATAGATTATAACAAATATTTTAGCTCACTCTCTTATAAGGTGAGCGCAAACTAAAAATCTTATTTTATGAGTACAAAGTACGTTTACACATTTGGAGATGGTAAGGCTGAAGGAAAAGCTGACATGAAAAACCTTCTTGGAGGTAAAGGTGCAAACCTTGCTGAAATGAACCTTATTGGTGTTCCTGTTCCTGCAGGTTTTACTATTACAACTGAAGTTTGTACAGAATACAACAAACAAGGTAAAGACAAAGTAATCGAATTAATCAAAAGCAAAGTTGAAGAAGGTATCAAAGAGACTGAGAAAGCAATGAATGCTAAATTTAATTCTACAGACGGTTCATTCCCTCTTTTACTTTCTGTTCGTTCTGGAGCTAGAGTTTCTATGCCTGGTATGATGGATACTGTACTTAACTTAGGTATGAATGATGAGACTGTAAAAATCGTTGCTGAGAAATCAGGTAATGAGAAATTTGCTTATGACTCATACCGTCGTTTCATCCAAATGTATGGTGATGTAGTTATGGGTGTTGAAGCTGATGAGCATGAAACTAACCCTTTCGAGGCTGTACTTGATAAAGTTAAACAAGCAAAAGGATATAAATCAGATGCAGAATATACTGTTGAAGATTTAAAAACTATTGTTGAAGAATTCAAAGCTGTAGTTAAATCTCACGCTGGTGTTGATTTCCCTACTAACCCTTGGGATCAATTATGGGGTGCTATCTGCGCTGTATTTGATTCTTGGAACACTGAAAGAGCTATCCTTTACAGAAGAATGGAACAAATTCCTTTCGAATGGGGTACTGCTGTTAATGTTCAAGCTATGGTATATGGTAACATGGGTGATACTTCTGCTACAGGAGTTTGTTTCTCTCGTGATGCTGCTAATGGAGATGATTTCTTCAATGGTGAGTACCTTATCAATGCTCAAGGTGAAGACGTTGTTGCTGGTGTTCGTACTCCACAACAAATTACTGTTAGAGGTTCTAAACAATGGGCTAAAAGAGGTGGTGTTTCTGAAGAAGAAAGAAGTTCTAAATTTGCTTCATTAGAAGAAGCTATGCCAGAAATCTACTCTCAACTTCACGAAGTTCAACAAAAACTTGAAGATCATTACTGTGACATGCAAGATATGGAATTTACTATCCAAGATGGTAAATTATGGATGTTACAAACTCGTAATGGTAAGCGTACAGGTTCTGCTATGGTTAAAATGGCAGTTGATATGCTTAAAGAAGGTATGATTGACGAAAAGACTGCTTTATTACGTCTTGAAGCTAACAAACTTGATGAATTACTTCACCCTGTTTTTGATAAAGAAGCTCTTTCTAAAGCTGAATTATTAACTAAAGGTATGCCTGCTTCTCCAGGTGCTGCTACAGGTAGAATCGTTTTCACTGCTACTACTGCTGAAGAGTGGGCTGAGAAAGGTGAAAAAGTTATCCTTGTAAGAAGAGAAACTTCTCCTGAAGATCTTAAAGGTATGTACGCTGCTGAAGGTATTCTTACTGAAAGAGGTGGTATGACTTCTCACGCTGCTGTTGTTGCAAGAGGTATGGGTAAATGTTGTATTTCTTCTGCTGCTGGTATTTCTGTTGCTAACAAAAAACTTATCATTAACGGTGTTGAATTCAACGAAGGTGATTCTATCTCTCTTGATGGATCTACTGGTATCGTTTACAATGGTGAAGTTAAAACTGAAAACCCTTCTTTAGATGGTGACTTCGGTAAAGTAATGGATCTTGCTGAGAAATTCACTAGAATGTCTGTAAGAACTAATGCTGATACTCCAGCTGACGCTGCTGTAGCTCGTAAATTCGGTGCTAAAGGTATTGGTCTTTGTCGTACAGAGCACATGTTCTTCGAAGGTGATAGAATTTGGGCTATTCGTGAAATGATTCTTGCTGAAAACGTTGAAGGTCGTAAAGAAGCTCTTGCTAAATTATTACCTATTCAAAGAGAAGACTTCTACGGTATCCTTAAAGCTATGGACGGACTAGGTGTTAACATCCGTTTATTAGATCCTCCTTTGCATGAGTTTACTCCTAACGATAGCAAGTCTCAACAAGAAATGTCTGAAAGAACTGGTATTAGCCAAGATATCATTCATACTAAAGTTGCTGCATTACACGAATTCAACCCTATGTTAGGTCACAGAGGTTGTCGTCTAGGTAATACTTACCCAGAAATCACTGAAATGCAAGCTAGAGCTATCATTGAAGCTGCTTGTAAGCTTAAATTCGAAGGTTTTGATCCAAAACCAGAAATTATGGTTCCTCTTATCGGTACTGTTAAAGAGCTTAAACTTCAAAAAGAAATTATCGATGCTACTGCTGAGAAAGTTTTTGAAGAAAAAGGTTTAAGAGTTGATTACCTTGTTGGTACAATGATTGAAATTCCTCGTGCTGCTTTAACTGCTGACGAAATTGCTGAAGTTGCTGAATTCTTCTCTTTCGGTACTAATGACCTTACTCAAATGGGATTTGGTTACTCAAGAGATGATGCTGGTAAATTCTTACCTATCTACATTGAAAAAGGTATCCTTAAGAACGATCCTTTCCAAATTCTTGATCAAGAAGGTATTGGTCAATTAGTTAGAATGGGTGCTGAAAAAGGTCGTGCTACTCGTCCAGAAATCAAACTTGGTATCTGTGGTGAGCATGGTGGTGAACCTTCTTCTGTTAAGTTCTGTAATAGTGTTGGTATGAACTATGTTTCATGTTCTCCATTTAGAGTACCTATCGCTCGTTTAGCTGCTGCTCAAGCTGCTGTAGAACAAGCTAAATAATTTTAGAATTATTTAAACTAATATATAAACGAGATTGTTTAATTACAATCTCGTTTTTTTATACTCTTTTGTCAAATAGCAATAGTAGTATGAATTTATATATACTAGCTATAAAAGCATCATATATATTTAGAACTCAGATACCTTTTCAAGAAAAAGGCCCTGAAAATTGTTTCCAACTTCCAAGGCCATATTAAAATTAAAATATCTATAAAGTATTCTACAGATTATACATAAATAAATCTGATTCTATAATATACAAATCCTTCTCTACTTCATATAATTGACTCAAAGAATCATAGTAATAATCAACCTCTACAATATATTCAAGTAAAGATATCTCTTTTGCAAACAACGATTTTTCTAACAGTTCTAAACTATTATAATTCTTAATTGCCTTTCTATAACCTTTAAGAGTCTCACGAAGCTTATTTGCTTTCTCATACAAATTATAAAACTTAGTATAGTGATTCATTTCTGCATCTTTTAAATATGAATCTGCATACTTAACCTCAGCTCTTGCTGCTTTAACAGTATTCTTATTTTCCCATAAAGGAATAGAAACACCAAAACTTACTCCTCTCATTGTTTCCTTTGAGAGATGTTCTTCTGTATATCCAATAGAGAATTTCGGCAAAGATAATGCAAGCTTTAATTTCACATCTTGCTTAGATAATTCTATATTTCTTTCTAGGTATTTCAATTCAGGACTTAAATTCTTAGTCTTTGAATACCATTTCTTAAAATCTTCAATGAATTTTACTAATTTATATCTATCTATATCAAAAGAAATAGAAATTCCACCATTCATCTTCTTCAATAAATTCAATAAAGCTTCCTTCTCCGATTTAATTTTACTTACTTTCGATTCCACTCTAGACAAATTTAATTGAACCTTATTATATTCAATTTTATTTATCTCACCTACATCAAACTTCTTTTTATAAATATCTACAATACTTAATGCATTCTTTAACCTTACTTCATAGGCTTTATCAAGAAGATTATAATATATCAGATTTATACAAACTTTCTTTGAAGCCAAAAGAACATTCAATCTAGAAATTTCATATTCTTGCTTTGCATTTTCAACTCTTAATTCCGATTTCCTCGATCTATACATATACGTAGTAGGAAAATCAATTGCCTGACTAACACCATAAGAAGTCTTTTCTTCTGATATCTCTTTATCTCCCCAATTATAACCAACACTAACAGTAGGATTTGAAAGGAACTTACCAGTGTTTGCTTTATATGTATTTGCTTCTAGCTTAGTCTTCAAAGCCTTTAAGCTTGTATTATTCTTCTCTATATTTTTTAATACATCATCAATACTTTTTTGTGCTGATACAGATAAATTCAATATAAAAAGAATAAAAACAAATAATATTTCTCTTTTCATCTTATTTTGTTTTTCTATTTATAAACCAATCATACACCAATGGTACGACATAAATATTTAGCAATGTTGATGTTATTAAACCTCCTAACACAACAACAGCCATTGGACTCTGAATTTCATTTCCAGATTTATCTCCATTAAAGATCATCGGTATCAATGCTAAACCAGAAGTTAAAGCCGTCATTATTATAGGGTTCAATCTATCAATAGAACCATGTAAAATAAGATCTTTACGTGTCTCTCCTGCTTCAAGTAAATGTTGATATTTAGAAATTAATAAAATACCATTTCGGGTTGCAATACCAAATAAAGTAATAAAACCAATTATAGCTGGAATACTTATAACTGCAGAATCAATCCATACAGCAAATATACCACCTATTAAAGCTAAAGGTAAATTCAGTAAGATTATGGCTGATAAAGATAAATTCTTAAACTCTCCATATAATAATAATAAGATTATAAATATTGCCATTATAGATGTAATAGATAAAATTCTATTTGCCTCTTGTGAACTTTTAAATTGACCTCCATATTCCAATCTATATCCTGCAGGTAATTTAATACTGCTATCAACTTTCTTTTGAATGTCTCTTACTACACTATTCAAATCTCTACCAGCAACATTAGCAGAAACAACAATCTTTCGTTGTACATTCTCTCTTGAAATCTTATTAGGTCCTCCTGCTGAAACAAAATCTGCAACTTTTGATAAAGCTATCTTTTTACCACTATCAGTACTTATTAAAGCAGATTTTAAACTCTCAATATTCTGAGTATAATCTTTATTCAATCGAACTACTATATCGAAACTTCTTTGTCCTTCATACATATCAGCAATCTTAGAACCTGAAAAAGCTAATTCAATAAATTTATTAAACTCCTCCATAGAAATACCATATTTTGCTAACATATTTCTATTTGCCCTTATTTGCAATTGAGGAACTTCTACTTGTTGTTCAACAGCTAAATCCACTAAACCAGGAATTCCTGAAATACTACTCTTAATCTTATTGGCATAAATAAACATCTCTGATAAATCTGTTCCAAATAGTTTCATAGCAATACTTGCTCTTGTACCTGAAATCATATGATCTATTCTATGCCCCAAAGGTTGACCAACTGTTGTTACTACTCCAGGAATCTTAACAAGTTTTTCTCTCACTTCGTGAAGAAATTTCTCTGCAGATCTATCTTTTAATTCATAATTGACATCTAATTCGGCACTATTTGTAGATTGTGAATGCTCATCTAGTTCTCCTCTACCAGTTCGTCTTGTTGTCCCTGTAACTTCAGGTATAGACATCAATAGCTTCTCTGTTAAAAGTCCCAATTTATTACTCTCATCTAAAGATATTCCTGGTTTTGCTACTACCCTAATAGTTAAAGATCCTTCATTAAATTTAGGTAAGAAACTACTACCCATATTAAAGAAAGTAATTACAGCTATCACAAATAAAGTAAGAACAGGTAATAATATCATCTTCTTATTTGTTAAAGCCCACTCTAAAGTATGTTTATACCAAGAAGATAATTTTCTACTTATCCAACTATCTTTTTCATTTTTATCAAGATATTTTTCATCAGAAAAGAATATTTTACACAATAATGGTGTTATTGTCATTGCAACAATAAGCGACATAAATAGAGATATAATATAAGCAATACCAAGAGGTTTTAGCATTCTACCTTCCATACCTCCTAAGAAAAATAATGGAATAAAAGATACTATTATTATGAATGTTGCATTTATAATTGATGCTCTAATTTCTTTAGAACCTTCAAAAACAACATCAAAAGACGATCTTCTCTCTCCTTTAGGTAATTTATGATTCTGTCTCAAACGTTTATACACATTCTCAACATCAATAATAGCATCATCTACTAAAGAACCAATCGCAATACACATACCACCCAAAGTCATGGTATTTATATTCATACCTAACAAATCAAGAACAATAACAGTTCCTAATAATGATAAAGGAATTGCAAGAATAGATATCACTGTAGTTCTAAAACTTCCAAGGAATAAAAACAGAATAATAATAACAAAAATAGCACCCTCAATAAGAGATCTTCCAACATTATTCACAGAAGCATCAATAAAGTCTGCTTGTCTGAAAATATGAGTATCCATCTTAACATCTGATGGTAACGATTTTCTTATAGATTCAAGATTTTGCTCTATCTTTTCTGTTACCTCTAGAGTATTTATATTTGGTTGCTTTGAAACTGACATAATTATAGCAGGCTTACCATTTTTATAACCATATCCATATTTCACTGCACTTCCTACTTTAACTTCAGCAACATCAGATAATACAACAGGATTTCCGTTATGCTTCTTAATTAAAGTTTGACCTAATTCCTCAAGATTTGTTGTCCTTGCAATTCCTCTTACAACATATTCATTTCCATATTCACGAACAACACCACCTTCTGAATTATCACTAAAAGTCTTACCTATATTCTCAAGATCAAATATTGAAACTCCATACTGATTCATCTTTATTGGATCTGCTAATATCTGAAATTGCTTCAAATCACCACCAATAATAGTCACTTGAGATACACCTCCTGTTGCTAATATTGCAGGCTTAACAATCCAATCCGCAAGAGTTCTTAACTTCATCATTGAAGTTGTATCTGCCTGTAATCCAACAAACAGAATCTCTCCCATTACGGAAGATTGAGGTGCCATCACTGGAACAATATCAGAAGGAATCTTTTCTGCTATAGTAGCTAATTTTTCACTTACAACCTGTCTAGCTTTATAAATATCCATTCCCCATTCGAACTCTGTCCAAACAAAAGAATATCCTTGCATAGATGCCGATCTAACTCTCCTAACATTTGTTGCTCCATTTACAGCAGTTTCTATTGGAAAAGTCACCAACCTTTCAACTTCTTCTGTTGCCATTCCATGAGCATCAGTCATAATTACAACTGTAGGAGCTGTAAGATCTGGAAAAACATCCACATCCATTTTTTGTGAGGTATATACCCCACCTACAATTAATACTACTGCCCCTAAAAGAACAAATAATTTATTCTTTAGAGAAAATTTAATTATATGATTTAACATGATACTTACTTTTTAGTGTACATGACCAGCATGAGGATCTACTGCTCCAGATGACTGAGTTAATTTTATTAATACTGCTCCTTTAGTAGCAAGTCGTTCACCAACTTCTATACCTTTTAGAATCTGAGACGATTTACCATCATTACTTCCTACTTCAACCAATCTTTTCTCAAACAACTCAGGAGTCTTTTGTATATAAACAAAGAATCTACCCATTTCTTCTACTAATGCGGTATTAGGCACAACAATTCCTAAATTTGAAGATTCAGTTTTAATATATAAATTCACATAAGTACCAGGAATCAAATCAAGAGAATTATCTATCTTATACAAAACTGATAATAAAGGACTACCTTCTTCAACGGCATTTGCTACAGATATTAACTTACCATTTAAATCTTTTACAGAATATGTTTTCCCATCCTGTATAGAAACATTAGCACCAACAATATTTCTTAATGCACTATAATATCTTGTTTGAACTTCTGCTTTTAAATAAAGACTATTATTCTCAGATATAATCATAACAGGATCTCCAGCCTTAACATATTGACCACTAGAAACTGCTAAATGCTTGATATATCCATTCATTGAAGAACGAACTTTTTGTCCCTTTCCAGAATAATTCTTTTTCAGGTTTTTATAGGTAGCTTCAATTTTCTTAAATACAGCTTTAGATTTTAAATACTCACTTTCTGAAACAATCTTATCTTTTACCAATTTAGTCTTTCTTTCAAAATCAGCTTTAGCTTCTACATATTCTGCTAACACTTGTTGGTATTTAGTATTCAAATCATCATCCAATCCACCATTAGATTCTATTCTAAATAAAGATTGATTTCTTTTGACTTTCATTCCTTTAACAATGTCATTCTTTGAAAATACTACTATACCACTCGATTTTGCAGAGACTATTCTTTCTCCTTTTTGAGTAGAAGAAACTCTTGCAACAGTTTTTATTATTCTTCCAAAAGGAACTGCCTTAACAAGTTCTGTTCTAAAATCTATCATCCAACTTTTCTCTTTTGTAAAAGGAGCTGGATTACTTGTGTGAATCTGATGTTCCCCTGCTTCATGATGTGCAGTATGTTCATCAGAATATACTTGAATATGAGAAATCTCCAATTCCGAAAATTTATTATCATATTCTACATTTACAATTAATTTAGCATGACCAATATTCTTAGGTTCTATAACAAATTTATAAATCCCTGGATGATTTGGTCTATTTAATATTTGCTTATATTCTTTACCTTCAACTAAAAGCTTAGCAACAACTTTCCCCTTCTTTAAAGGTTTAAAGTCAGCCAAGTTTGTTAAATGAGCAAGAATAACAGATTTATTACCTTTCACAAAAGGATCCATTTCAGCATATAATTCAAAATCTTCATTATAAGCACTCAAATTTAATTTTGCATCATGCACATGAGCACCTCCTTCATGTGAATCATGATTGTGACCTTCATGTGCTTCTTCTCCATGATTATGCGATTCGTGATCATGACCATCGTGATCGTGCCCTTCATGAGACTCATGCTCATGAGATTCATGGTTATGCTCTGTACAATCATGATCATGTCCATGATTGTGTTCATGCTCTTCCTCTTTTTGTACTGTATTAGTTTGTTTTTTAGATTTCGAATCCCCACAACTCATCATTATAGAGGATAAAATAACTGATAAAGCTATCAGTAAATAATAACTACGTTTCATTCTTATATAAAAATTATTAATTCATAACTCATGTATCCACCTCATAAAGACATAGATACAACAATAATAAATACGTGACAATATCAAAATGTCACAAAAAATATGAATTAAATAAAAGAAGGAGAACGTACAGAAATACTACGTGATGAAAACATATAGTGATAGGTCTGTAAGAGATCACCATATTTTCTTCTTATATCCTTACTTATTGAAAGTATCGATTTAAAAGAATCTAGAACCCTAGATGTTAATAATATGTCATTAAATAAATCACATACTATAATCTTCTGCATTTTAAATATAGAAGGGAGAAGATAATTACTCAAAGGACATTCCCCATCTTCCACAGAATGTTTTCCATTACAATTAGTCGGATCGTGATGACAGACATCTCCTAATGAGTGTGAAGTATTAGAATTCGAAATAGCACTTATCTCTATCATTACACCATACTGATGAACATGAGGAATAACAGAATGTACTATCAGTATTAAACCGACAAGTACACATATACTATTTCGAATTCTTAATCTCATTTATTCATTTATCTATTTGAATTTCAAAACTACAAAAAGAATACAATTGTACAAATTAAAATTCAAGATTATGAACTAAAATAAGAAGAAAAATAACAGATTTAAGTGATTTTTAACAACTGTTTAGCATTACTATATGCTGCATCACTGACTTCACTTCCAGAAAGCATCTGAGCAATCTCATTAACTCTTTCATTATCTTTAAGCATTTCTATCTTAGAAAAAGTAGAATCTGCCTCATCGATCTTGAAAACTTTATAATGCCACTTTCCTTTAGCTGCTATTTGTGGTAAATGAGTAATACTTATTACTTGCATATTCTCTGACATATCTTTCATCATCAAAGCCATCTTTTCTGCTATATTACCTGAAACACCTGTATCTATTTCATCGAAAATAATAGAAGGTAGATTTCTTGATGCACAAATAAGATATTTTAAAGATAACATCAAACGCGACATCTCTCCACCAGAAGCAACCTTCCCTAATGAATGTAATTCGTTATTTTTATTTGCAGAAAACAAAAAGGTAATATCATCGATACCAGTACTTGATAAATCAATCTCTTCTAATTCTATTTTAAAATTAGCATTCTTAATTCCCAATTCCACCAACATCTTTATCAACTTATTCTCCATTTCATCAAAAACAGATTTTCTCTTCATAGAAATATCTCTTGCTATCTCTAATAATTCCTTCTCCTTCTTATCTATATTAGATAATAATAATTCTAATTGTTCATCATAATTAGAGATGTTATTCAGTTTCTCATCTAAACTATCTCGTAATTCTATTAATTCTAGCACACTACCTACAGAATGCTTTTGAAAAAGTGAATAAATAGAATCAATTCTAGAATTTATAAATTCTAAACGTGAAGGATCAAATTCAATATTATTAGATAGTATTTCAAACTCATTAGCAATATCCTGCAATTCAATTATCACACTATTAAGCCTCGAACTATTTTCCTCTACATCTTTCGAATATGCAGAAACTTTAGATAATGAAGTATTGACCTCTTTCAAAATTGAAATTGCAGACATTTCATCTCCATCAACCATACTAAAACTTTTAGATAAGGCATTTCCAATTTCCTCTGAATGCAATAAAACATTTTGCTCCTCTTCCAAATTTTCTAAATCTAAACCATCCAAATCGGCCTCTACCAATTTATTAAATTGAAATTGATAATAATCTGCATCAGCTGATTCTTGTTTTGCTTTATCCTTCAGATTATCATACTCATACTTCATATTTCTATATAGCGAATACTCGTTTTTATACTTCAATAAATCTATATTCGCATAAGAATCTACAATACTCAACTGATAATTCTTATCCATTAATATTTGAGTCTGATTTTGAGAATGTATATCTATTAAACTTGAAGTTATAAACTTAAGAACCTTAAGATTTACTGGCGTATCATTAACAAAAGCCCTAGATTTTCCTTTTGGAGAAATCTCTCTTCTTATAACACAATTATCATCATAATCTAAATCGTGCTCTTCAAAAATATCTTGTAGTGAATACCTCTCAATATCGCATGATAATTCAACAATACATTTTCTTGATTTATCTCTTAATACACCTACATCAGCTCTATTTCCTAGAACCAAACCTAAAGCTCCCAACATAATAGATTTACCAGCTCCTGTCTCACCTGTAATAACAGAAAATCCTGAATTAAACTCTATATTTGACCTATCAATTAAGGCATAATTTTCAATCAATAAGTTAACGATCATACTTTTATTATTGTTTTGATATTACTAATTCTTTATTAATACTTTATACTTTGAGTTATGAGTAGGGTCAACTTCAGCTACAACATTGTAAACTCTAGTCTTCTCCTCTCTATAAGCCTCTGAAAAGATATTTAATATTTCTTCTGATTTTGCATCAAAGAAAAGTTGAATAAACATACTATTGGAACGTTCTCTATAAGATTTTCTTAAAAGCTCTAAAGCATCTAATACAGAAGATCTTGCCGTTACAATATCTTTTTCCATCATATCTAGTCCTTGTCTATGGTACATATACAAACACCTTCTAACCCCTACAGAAGTAGCATCTTGGATATTTTCTATCAACCAATATCTATTTCTTCTACCCTCAAAAGATTTCCAACCTACCTCTATATTATTCTGACACATAGCCACAATAGCCTCAGCCCTACTAAAATAGACTCCTCCACCATTAAGAGAAAAAGTATCATAAGTATAACCTAAGATTATATTAGCATAATAAGCAAGTAAAGAAACCAAATTCGAATTAGTAGAATTCTCTTTATATTTTAAAGATTCAAATTCTGCATATCTAAATCTAATATCCTTATCAAAGATATTTAACACTGTAGTTTGGTATGAAGAATTAAAGACTGGCCTATTCAATTGAATCTGTAAATTCCCTTTAAATTCATCAGCACCAATCTGACTTTCCAAAGTAAAAGAAAACGAACATCTAATCTTTTCTTGTATTGTATAAACATTATTTGTCCATCTTGTATTATTCATAAACTCATAAATATCCCTTCTCATATTATTAAAGAGTTCATTATTTGTACTTTGTATCTTATTATACGTAACAGAGACACTAGCATTAAACTCTTGTGCAAAAGAAGAAACAGCACAAAAAAGCAACAAAAACAATATGTAATTCTTTTTTCTCATACTTTATGAATATTAAATAAATATCATTTCACATATCAAAGATACTCTAAATTGCATTAATATCATTATTTCCTCAAAAAGTAATAAGTGATTTAAGAAAAATATTTATCTTTGCGATCTAATAAATAATAAAAAGTTCTAAAAATGATTGCAAGAAGTTTACTACGTATCAAAGTACTACAACTATTGTACGCGTACACAAAACAAGACAGTCAAAGCCTACAAAGCCTAGACAACGAATTAACAGAAAGCTTAAATAATAGTAACGATTTATTCCACACTATTTTTCAGCTAGTAGTAGAAATCAAGAATCATGCAGCCTACCGTATAGAACTAGGGAAAAAGAAAAATCATCCTACAGAAAAGGAAAAAAATCCTAACACTCGTTTTATTGACAATCCTATCTTTGCTCTTATAGAGAATAGCATCGATCACGTTCAATTCATTGAAACTCAAGAGAAGAAAAAGCGTGAAATTGCTAAAAGAAAAAAGAAAAAAGAAAGTGTTGCTAAAGAAGAAGAAGTATTCCTTTGGACTGAAAGCATTGAAGAAACTCCTAGAAAATTCTACGATGAACTAATCAACAGCTCTTTTTACAAAGATTATATGAATGCAGAAGAAGTCTCATTCAACGATCATAAAAGACTTGTTCTTGATATAATAAAAAGAATCATTTCTAAAAGCGAGAATTTATATACTTGCCTTGAAGAAATGAATATCTATTGGAATGATGATGCTGAATTTGTTGTAAGTATTATTCAGAAAAACATCAAGAAATTTAAAGAAGATGTACCTAGTGTTCGTCTTAAGAAAGTATTTCCTGATCCTGAAGAACTACAATTTGCACACAATCTTTTACAAAAAACTGTTATCAAAAGAAAAGATATTCTTGATGTATTGAAAGCAAATATTACATCATGGGATTTAGATCGTATTGCAGATATCGATTTACAAATCATGACTCTTGCTATTGGTGAAATATTAGAATTCCCTAATATTCCTATCAAAGTAAGTTTAGATGAATATATCGACCTTGCAAAAGCTTATGGTACTTCTAAATCAGGTGAATTCGTTAATGGAGTACTTGATAAAACTATCAAAGCATTAAAAGCAGATAATCAAATTAATAAAGCAGGTAGAGGACTTAAATAAGAATCTATTTCGCATTATAATCGATTAATTATATTTTACAAAAAAACCAGCAATATAATATTGCTGGTTTTTTATTAATTAATAATGGACGAATTACTTTATTATATAGTCGATATACAAAGCCAATTCATTATACTTTTTTAAAGCCTGAACCTTCTTAATTTTGAATTTTATAAGCGACTCATTAATATCAAGTATATCATTAATATCAATCTTCCCTGTTTCATATTCTTTAAGTAAGAGTTTCTCTATATCAAGTATATTATTGATATTTTTCTTCTGAAAATTATAATCTATTATAGCTTTAGACATCTTTCTTTGGGTAGATAAAAACAAAGATTTAAGAGTATTTAATCTATCTAATTTTTTCATTTCCAACTCCCTTATCTTCATCTTATTTTGTCTACTAATAGATCTATTCTTTTTACTAAATATTGGTATTGAAATAGAAGCCATAGGCATAAAAATATCCTTACCATCATCTTTAACTGAAGGGATATTAGTTTTAGCAACATTTATATAATCTAAACCAAATTCAATTTTAGGTAGTCTATCCTTTCTATTTACCAACTCACTATTTGCTATAGAATTATATAATCTATCAAACTTCAGAATTTCAGAATGTTTAGAAAAGTCAAAATTCTTAATTGATAATTTACTAATATCAACACCCACTGAATCAATAAGTTCTATATTAATATTTTCATCTCTATCTAATAGCTTATTAAGATTTATAGATTCAATCTCATAATCTTTCTCCTTAAGTTTATAAAGTTCTAATTGCTGATTTCTTCTAATTCTAACCTTTAATAAATCAGATAAAGAAGCATTTCCAACCTCAATAGATTTATTTACAAACTTCATATACCTATCAAGAATTGAAATATTCTCCTTTATTAACTTCCTTGTTTCCTTAATCAAGAAAAGATTATAATATGATTTAGAAACATTTAATACTAATTTCTTAGAAGTAATAAGAACTTCTTCATACTCTGCTTCAGAAATGGAATTCACATACTTCTTTTTAGCAGCTATAGTTCCAAACCATGGTATTTGTTGTTTCAAAGATATTTTATAATTCTGTGCACCCGTTTTAGTCTCAGGTTTACTAACAAAATATCCATATGCAATCTTAGTATTTGAAATATAATCTACCTCATTTAATCTTTCTTTAATATATTCTAACTTAATCTTACTTGCTTTAAGAATAGGATTATTCACAAGAGCAGTATCAATAAGAGAATTTAAAGATTGACTATACGAATTAGCAATAAAAATAAGAAAGCATAACAACGTAAATATATATCTTCTATTTATCTTCATTTTTTATCTTTTTAATTTCAAATTCTTTTTTCCAACTAAACAATACAGGAACAATAAAATAAGAAGTAATATCAATCAACATACCTCCAAAACAAGGTATTGCCATAGGAATCATTATATCACTACCCTTACCTGAAGATGTTAAAACTGGTAATAATGCTAATATTGTAGTTACTGTTGTCATCAAACAAGCTTTAATTCTCTTATTTCCTGCAGCTAAAGCATTCTTTCTTATTTCCTCTTTAGTCTTTGGGTTATTCTTCTTAAATATCTGACTTAAATAAGTAGCCATCAGAACACCATCATCAGTAGCAATACCGAAAAGAGCAATAAAACCTACCCAAACAGCGACACTTAAATTAATAGTATGCATTTGGAATAAAGATCTCATATTCACTCCAAAGAAAGAAAAGTTCATAAACCAATCTTGCCCATACAGCCAAATCATTATAAAACCTCCTGCAAAAGCAACAGCAATACCAGTAAACACAATTAAAGAAGTAGAAACCGACTTAAATTGGAAATACAATAATAAAAAGATACTCAAAAGAGCTATTGGAACTACTAACGATAAAGTCTTCTCTGCTCTAATCTGGTTCTGATAGGTTCCAGAAAACTCATAATTAATTCCCTTAGGAACAACTAGTTCCCCACTATTTATAGCAGACTCTATCTTCTTTTTAGCATTCTCTACTACATTTACCTCTGCATATGAATTCAATTTATCGAAAAGCACATAAGACACTAAAAAAGAATCCTCACTTTTAATAACTTGTGGACCAACTTCGTATTTTATCTTAGCAAGTTCACTCAAAGGAAGAGAGTTTCCATTAGGAAGACTAATATAGATATTTTTTATATCTGTAGGATCTGATCTCTTCTCTCTAGGATATCTAACTCTAATACCATATCTTTCACGGCCTTCAATAGTCCTTCCTATCACCTTACCACCTATTGCTACACTCAAATCATTTTGAACCTTCTCAATTGACAATCCATATTTTGCAATCTTATCTCTATCAATATCTATTAATAAATAAGGTTTAGCAACAAGACGATCAGCAAACACAGCTTCTTTCTTCACTCCTTCAACAGATTTTAGAATAGATTCCATTTTAATTCCAAAATCTTCAATTTCTTTGATATTCTGACCTTTAATCTTAAGCCCCATAGGAGCTCTCATACCTGTTTGCAACATAACCAATCTAGTCTCTATAGGCTGTAATTTAGGAGCAGCAGTAACACCAGGTAGACTTGTCACTTCAGCAATTTCATCCCAGATATCATTTGTAGATTTAATTGAAGGTCTCCAATTTCTATATAATTCACCTCCATCATCTTTAATTAAATCCTCACTAGAAACATCATAGAAATTAATCTTCGATTTTTTATCTGTTATATTAGGATTGGCTACTAAATCTCCAGATTTAAGAACAAATAAACCATCATCATTTACCTTGTATTTATACTTCTTACCATTCTCAAGCATATATTCAGGCTTATAGATAATCACATTCTCATACATAGATAAAGGAGCAGGATCTAAAGCTGATTCAACTCTACCAGCTTTACCTACTACTGTTTCTATTTCTGGAATATTTGAAACAGCGATATCTAAGAACTTCAAATTCTTCTTATTGGCATCAACACCAGCATGAGTCATTGTTGTTGGCATAAGTAAAAAAGATCCTTCATTAAGAGAAGGCATAAACTCTTTACCTATATTCTTAAGAATAAAGAAACCACAAATCACAAGTGTTAGAGGGATAGATAAAAATAACAATCTATTATTCAAAGCCCATTTTAGAATAGCATTATAATAATGTTTTAAAAGACTGAATATACCTAAAATACCAAAACATATTATAGCAACAAAAATCAGATTCTTAAATAAATTATTAGATTCCCCAAGAGGATTCCAATATCTAGTAAGAATAAAAATAACAGTAATAGTAGCTATAGAAATAGACAACCTATTATACCATTTCAAATCTAATTTTCCCAATTGTAATAATAAACTCAAACCTCCAAAAATTATTATCACTATTGATATATAATATCCTAAGAATAGACCTATTATACCTAAAGCAATAATAGCATAATTCATAAATTCTTTAATTCTATTATGCACCTTTCTTTTCTTAAAAACAAAAGCAGCAATAGGAGGAAGAATAAATAAAGCTACCATTATAGCAGCTATTAAAGCAAACGATTTAGTAAAAGCTAAAGGTCTAAACAACTTACCCTCTGCACCAACCATTGAAAACACTGGAAGGAAACTTATAATAGTAGTCAATACAGCCGTTATAATAGCACTTGAAACTTCAGCACTAGCATTATAAACAATCGTATTTATAGATAATAATTTATCCTTATTTCTTTCTATATGTTTAATGATATTCTCAGCGAGGACAATACCAACATCTACCATAGTACCAATAGCAATAGCAATTCCAGAAAGAGCAACAATATTAGCATCTACACCAAAGAGTTTCATAGCAATAAACACCATTAAAACTGCAACAGGTAAAGATCCTGAAATCAGCAAAGAAGCCTTCATATTCATCACCATAACTATTATAACTAAAATCGTAATAATAATTTCTAAAGAAAGAGCTTCTTCCAAAGTACCTAAAGTCTCATGAATCAAATTTGTTCTATCATAAAAAGGAACTATTTCTAGCTTTGAAATCTTACCATTATCTAATTTCTTAGAAGGTAATCCTTTACTAAGGTCCTTAATCTTTTCCTTAACATTATTAATAACTTCAAGAGGATTAGAACCATAACGAGCAACAACAACACCTCCAACAACTTCAGCACCCTCCTTATCAAGAATTCCTCTTCTAGCTTTAGGACCTAGCTTCACTTTAGCAATATCCTTAACCTTAATAGGAGTATAATTCACAGAACTGACTACAGCATTTTCTATATCACTTACAGATTTAATATATCCAAGACCTCTAACAAAATATTCAACCTTATTAATCTCTATTGTCTGAGCCCCAATCTCCTTATTTGTTTCTCTTACAGCCTTAACAACTGAATTCAAATTAATACCATACTGTCTAATCAAATCAGGATCAACATCTATTTGATATTCTTGAACATAACCACCAATTGAAGCAACTTCAGAAACTCCTTTAGCAGAAGACAAAGCATATTTCACGTAATAATCTTGAACACTCCTCAATTCACTTAAATCCCAACCTCCAGTTGTATTTCCATTTTCATCTTTCCCCTCAAGAGTGTACCAAAATATCTGTCCAAGCCCTGTAGCATCAGGACCAAGAGATGGTTTAACACCTATAGGAAGTAAACCAGAAGGTAAAGAATTTAATTTCTCAAGTATTCTAGTTCTACTCCAATAAAAATCAACATTTTCCTCAAAGATTATATATATACTAGAAAATCCAAACATGGAAGAACTTCTAATAGTCTTAATACCTGGAATTCCTAAAAGACTAGTTGTCAAAGGATATGAAATCTGATCTTCAATATCCTGAGGAGATTTACCATCCCATTTAGTAAAAACTATTTGTTGATTTTCACCAATATCAGGAATGGCATCAACTGCAACAGGATAAGAAGGAAGCACCTTTGTATCCCATCCAAAGGGCGAATTAATAACACCCCAAGCAAGAAAAAACAAAAGGAAAATAACAGCTATTAACTTATTATGAATAAGATATTTAATCAATTTATTTACCATAGCATAATTATTTTAGAGTATCAACAACCTCACCACATCTCAACATAGAAGCACCAAAATAAGGATTATTAATTTCCTTATCTGTACCTATCCAATATCCTCCCTTATCATTATTAGCCATAGGGCAAAACTTAATATACAAAGTAGAACTTCTCTTATTCATTTTAATAAATGAAATCAAATCATTAGACAGAAAATAAAAATATGATCTTTGACTACTTATATTTTCACTAGAAGATATAGAAGTCAAATCTTTAATCATTTTTTTAATAAGAGATCTTCCTTTCTTCGCTTTAATCTTCTTTAAATCAACCTCTTCAAGATGTGCCTTCAATTTCTTAGAATACTTTTTACAAGCTTTAAAATCATCACTCACTAAAGCATCTTTTATCTTCAAATAAGCTTTCACATAAACTGAAACATCTTCTTTCTTCATAGACATAGATTCAGACTTAGCCCCTGACTTAGATATTTTCTTATGATCATGCATACTAGAATGAGAATCCTCAGATTTATGAGTCATCATAGAAGCTTTATTATTCAATTGAGAAGCTGCATCAATAGTAAACGCACCATTAGTAACAAGAAATTCACCTTCCTCCAAACCTGCTAGAATCTCATATCTATCACCATACTTATTACCAATCTCCACCTCTCTTAAAGAATAATTTTCATCAGAAGATTTCACATAAACAACAGAACGCTTACCAGTCCACAATACAGCTGAAGCAGGAATAATAATTTTATCAGTCTTCTGAATATTAATTTTAGCAGAAGCAAACATTCCAGCTCTAATTTTTCCTTTAGAACTAGTCAAATTCGCTCTTAAAGTAAAAACGCGCTTATTATAATCTATAGTAGGAGAAATAAAGAATATTTTAGCACTTACTTCCTTATGAATATTAGGAACAAATATCTTCAACTTCTGACCAATTTTAAATAAAGAAATTTGATTCTCAAAGACATCTAAATCAACCCATAATTTAGATAAATCAGATAATTCCACTAAAGATTGTCCTTGTTTCACATAATCGCCCTTTGAAACAGAAATTTTAGAAATAGTTCCACTTACATCTGAATAAATCTTAAAATTCTCTATAATCTTTTTATTCTTTTCAAGATTCTTAATTTGTTTATCACTAATCTTCCACAACTTCAATTTTTTAACAATAGAATTATAAATTTGAGGATTAGTCTCTTTAAACTGCAAAGCAGTTAATAATTCCTCTTGAGCCTTTACTAATTTTGGAGAATAAATAAGAGCAATAAGTTGTCCTTTACTTACAAACTCCCCTTTATAATTAATAAAAAGTTTTTCTATTCGCCCAGCTATATGGGCAGATTGAATAGATTTAGTATTCGAATTCATTCTAATTCTACCAAACAAATCAAAATGTTCACTAATATCAGTTCTTTCAACCATACTAGTTTGGATATTAGCTAAAGCCAAAGCTTCCTTAGACAACTTAATAGATTTATTGGAATTAGACTTTGAATTTCCATCTTTCATAGGCACAAGATCCATTCCACAAATAGGGCAATCTCCTGGTTCTTTCTTAATTATTTGTGGATGCATAGAACATGTCCACAATTGTGTTTTAGCCTCTTTACTAGAAGCTTGAATATGCTTATGATTATCGTTACTACTAAAGATTAGGAATCCGACAAATACTCCTAAAAGAGTAAATGCAAGATAAATTAAATATTTTCTCATACAAATATAATTAATAGGTGTACATTCAAATTTATGAAAAAAAAGAGTACAGTGTGTTATAATAAAAACACACCATACCATTTTTATAAATTATTTTCTATTTGATAGTTTCTTTTATTCTCCCACATTTAAGCATTCGAGATCCAAAATAAGGATTTCTAATTTCCTCATCTTTACTCAACCACGAAGCTCCTTTACCTCCATTTGCCATAGGACAAAATTGAAGATACACAGTAGAAGTATAATCGTACACACCTAATAAACTATATAATCCATCAGATATCTTTTTAAAAGCTTTTCTTTGATTTTTTATATCTTTTGATTCTAGAATATTCTTTAAATTTATATCAAGAATCTTTTTTACTTTTTTATACTCTTTTCTTATACTAGAATCTAAATCCACCAATAATATAGCCTTAATTGCAGCTTGCATTTCTTTTGCATGATTTATCGATTCTTTATTATTATCATTCACATAATCATTCTTTAAAGAAAAATATAAATCATATATCTTCTTAATAGAAGTAAACTTATAAGATTCATTAGCACTAGCTTGAGTGTTAATAGTCAATAAACTAATCAATAATATCAACAGTGGTAAAATATATTTAATTTTCATAATAATTCATTTTTTATATTAATAATTTATGCACATAAACGTACAGTATTTAGAGTGTAGTACTATACAATAGTACACACCTCTCCCATTATTTAAAATTTGAATTATTATATTTTAGGCGGAAGCCAAATATTAAGATAAATCTCCTTATAAAAAGCTTCTTCATATAAAGAGAAATGATAATCTTCAAAATTATCAATAAATTCATCATCAAAAACAGACATTAAAGAGAAAGCTGTTTTTACAATATGAAGACAATTACATGATGAATTACAATTATTTTTTCTACAATCCCCTCCTTTTTTAGAGGCACAACAACATCCACAATTACATTGTTTTTTTTCAATATCAACATCATTAGATACACTCTTAGATTGTTTAATTACTATTTCAGTAGTCTTAGATTTATGCATATCGCAAGCCTTTGTCTCTTCAGAAAAGACAAAAACTAAAGTAAAACATAAAAACAATATCAAAGAGTATAATCTCATATTTCTAAATTGGAATTATTGTATTCAATAAGTCAAATATATATCAATTATTCTATTGAACAAACAAATTATAAATTTTTAAGAAAAAGATAAGAATAGTTAAGAGAATAAATTGATCATCTATTTATTTTCTTTTTTAAAAAATATAATATTATTCCACAATATGGCTGATACTTACCATTCACCTTCTTTGAATACATATCATACAAATTCTTTAAATTTGATCTTTTCCAGTTTTTCTCCTTAATAGTTTTTATAAATCCCATAAGCGCAGCTCTTCTATTATCTAAAAGATAGCCTTCATTTAATCTCACTATTTTATTAATTTCATAATTCCATTCTTCATTTGAAGAGCGTATTACTCCATCTTTACTTCCATATGAAATAGTATCAATAAATCTTGAATCAAGAGGAGTAAAAGAAATAAGTTCATCACCTTTAGCTAAATCACAAGAAAATATATTTCCATTATGTCCATCACAACAAAGAACCATATTTGAATAATCTAACTCTAATTCTTTGTATTTAGATCTAGGTTTTATATGTTCAATTCTATTTTGAGCATTATTCGAACTCTCATCATCCAATTTTTTCATACAATAAGCACAAATTCCACCTTGCTCATCATATAATGCTTTTCTTAAATAAGGTTGAGATTGATATTCTGCACCTTCAGTTTCTCTATATTTTTTCCATTCTTGTGGTTCTTTATTCTTTTTAATCAATATCATCATCATCAATTAAAAAGTTCAACATTGTCTCAGCTTCAGATAATTCTGGAATTTTGTCTTCAAATATTTGCTTCATTGCATATAGCAGGTCTTTACCTTCATTATACTTCCCTTCATCAATATAATTAAATAACTGAGTTAATTTCTTTTCAACAGAAATAGCTCTAGGCACAACTCCAAGTTCATTCTTTGTAAGAGTAGAGATATCAACTCCATAAGTATTAATAGTATTTACGAAATAACCCTTTTCTTCACAAAAACTCAATTTAAGAACTTGATTGTAATCATTTGACTCAACTCCAGTCATTACCATTGGAGCATGTGAACTAATAATAAATTGAATCATAGGAAAAGCGTTTCTTAATCCTTTAATAACTAAAGATTGTAAACTTGGATGCAGGTGCAAATCTATTTCATCTATTAATACTGTTCCTCTAGTCTTTATAGAAGCATCCCTACCGAAAATATTCTTATTTAATAAAGCACTTCTAAATGCAATATCAATAACAATATTTATTAACCTTCTATATCCATCAGATAAATATTTCGATTCTATTTCTCTACCATCAATAAAAGTAAAATACACAGCATTTTTAATAGGGCGAATATGTATTTCTTTAAAAATATTACAACCATTTTCACCTAATCCATCAATAATAGCTTTAGAAACAATATCGACTTCTAGATTTTCTTGATCTTTTTCTTTTAAAACTAACAGACGTTTAATCCAATATTTAAAAAATCCATCTCCATCAAGACACTCATAATATCCAAAAGAAGGTTTATGAATATATTCATAAAATTTTCCAGAATCCAATTTTCTTTTAGAATGAATATCTTCTGTTGAAAAACTAGCAAAAAGAGGTAAATCAATCATTTGTCCTTCACTTGTTACAAACGTATCATATAATAAAGATGAAGCTTCTTTTAATTCTTTAATACCAGAAATTAGTGGTTTAGAATTTTTCTTACTATTTTTTTCGATAACAAAAGGAAAAGAATCAGAACCCTCCAATAAATTAAAATCAAAAAGATTAGCTTGAGATGCTTTCTTTAATTTTTCTCCAAAAATATTATCAGTATCAAAAAATAAATTTATAGATTTTTCAGGCAATAATATATCATCTACAATTTCTTGATGAAAATCATCTACACTAGGATTCAACCAACTTGTATTTTCATCACTAAACCCCGAAAAGAATGAACTCAAAATATATTTACAAGCTTTTAAAATAGAAGTTTTACCTGTTGCATTATCTCCAACTAGTAAATTAACTCCCTTTTTAAAATTTATTGTTTGTTCTGAATAACATCTAAAATTCTGTATTTTAATTTTCTTCATAAAAATATATTCAAGATTTAAATACCAATAATAATCAATTTAATAATAAAGTCTTAAACCATCAAGCAATAATTTTATAATTCTTGCAAGTTCAAGTACAAAGTTAAATATATAAAAGATAATAACATACTTAAAATTTATAATTCTACTATATACTTTATTGGAAATCTCTAAAACATTTATTAAATTCACAAACATAAAATCTAAAAAGTCTAATTCAGATAAAGACTAAATGCTAAATCTCACAGCATAATACACAAGACGCCATATCAGCGCAAAAAACAAAACGCAAAAAATTATTATTTACTACTAATATTAACTAAATTATGAATAGAACGAAAAAAATACTCTACATAGATATGGATGGAGTAATAGTTGACTTTCAGTCAGGAATAGATCAACTAGATGAAAAAACACAAAAAGAATACGAAGGACGACTAGACGAAGTCCCAGGAATCTTTAGTCTAATGAAACCATGGAAAGGTGCGATAGAAACAATAAAAGAACTTAAGAAATACTACGACATCTACATACTATCAACTGCTCCATGGGAAAACCCAAGTGCATGGTCCGATAAACTAATATGGATAAAGAAATATTTGGAACCAGAAATGCACAAACGACTAATACTAAGCCATAACAAACATTTAAACATGGGTGATTTTCTTATTGATGATAGGACAGCCAACGGAGCCGACAGATTCACAGGAAAACATCTTCATTTCAATACAAAAGAATTTCCAAATTGGAATTATATAAAAGATTTTCTTCACGCAGAATATATAGAATCTGTAATTAAAGATTAAAAAAACAAAGGCTGCAATATAAATCAATTGCAGCCTTTGTTAAATCATAAAATCCTATTATAGAAATCTTTAAAACAAAATCCCATACTATTTCAAAGAAGATAAATCTACTTCAACAGAAGCAGGATAAAGTCTATCAGGATCAAAAAATGCAGCACACGACTCCACGATATTCTTTCTTGATAATTTAAGCATACCTCTAAAAGCAAGCTGACCATTAACACTAATAGAAACCTCATTATTTAAATCTACCAACTTATCATTAAAATAAATTACCACTTTACCTTTATTTGCAGGCACATAAGTTCTATCATACTTCATACCGATACCCCATCTTTGATCTTTTTCTGTTGCAGTATAAGTCATTTCACTAACTTTCAAAGAAACGCTATTACCATTTATTTGCATCTCATAATACGATCTTGTATTATCATCAGCATTAGAACGCTCTTTAACCAAAAGATTATAGAATTTATCTCTATATCTTCCATCCATAGGGAAATTCTCCCAACTCACGAATTTAGGATAAGGATTTCTTTTATACTTTCTAAGCCAAGGAGTAGTAGGAAAATAATCAATACCATGTCCCATACCTGGAATAATATCAATAAAATGTACAAAAGAACCAGGATATTTAGCTTCAAAAGCATCAAATCTATCTTTAGCAGTCTTAGTAAACTGATTACGATAAAAACCATAATCTTCTGCACCAGTACGTAAAGAAAAAGCAATATTTCTACAATTCTCAACAGGAGCATTAATTAAAGGTTCACCTCCTGCCATAGGACCTGCACCTGCAAGATAATCAGCATAGAAAGAAGCTAAACGTTGACTTCCATAACCACCCTCTGATATACCCATAAAGTACACTTTATTCTGATCGATATCACCAGTAATAAAAGATAAACGCAGTAATTTCTCCCAAGCAAACTGCTTAGATTTATGCCACCATCTATAAGCTCTCATACTAGGAATCTGAGGAACAAAATAAGCAGAAGGACCATCTTTAAATTGATTAGCTAAAGAGATACCAGCACTCCACTCACTATTTTTATCACCAGAACCATGTAAGTAAATAAATAAAGGATATCCATCATTAGGTTTAACACCTTTACTTCCCCAATAATAAGGCATCACAACATTAGCTTCCAAATTTTGAGGTAAAGGCCAATTATCATGATTTTTATCTGCTAAAGCAGCTAAATCAATCAATTTCTTTTCACTGAAAGAAGCATTTGCATTCTTCCAAATCTCCCAAATCTTATCCTGTTCAGCTTTTAAATCATCTAAACGTATTTCATCATTCACTGTATAGGTAATATTTTTTTCAGATAAGACATCAGAAAAATATGTTTGTATATTAGCAATCTCATCATCAGATAGTTCATTCTTTTCATCCTGCTCTATGTCAGTTTTTGTCTCTGGCTTCTGATTATCAATATTTGTCTTCTTAGAACAACCTGAACAAGCGATCAGGAATGTAGCTAAAAACAACAGATTTAAAAGGTAATTCTTGTTTTTCATGTTTTACAAATTCATTAATATTTATACTTTCAATATCAAAAGTAACAAAATAATTAATATTAAGACTTACTTCTTTATAATATATTAACTAGAGATATTATCAACTAATAATATTAGTAGTTAGATAAAAGATTTAATTTATTATAGATTAGAATGTTTCATAAATATGTAATTTAAAACTAGCTTTAAATCCTCCTTCTAAAGTATGAGCAGTAAGAACTACATCACCAGCTTTTAAAGCTTTAATATTATTTCCATCGATATATACATGATATTTTTTATCAACAGTCCAATGTATTGTTTTATTTGTTGCATTATAAGGTACAATAATAGGATCTACGTTAATAGTTTGTCCTTCTCCCATTGAATAAGCTTCAAATGGTAATATTATTCCTGTAACATCAACATGTCGTTTTAAAACACTTAAATGGAAAGTATCTCTTAATTTATACTCGTCTGATACTCCAATAATATCAACATCTCCTTCAATTAAAGCATGAATCTTCCCTTTTTGATCAACAGTAGCAATCTTTTCATCAGCTGAATACCATCTATTAGTTAACTTTTCTGTACACGAAAATGGTAATACAAAAGTGCTTATCTGAAAATATTCTCCTTCATAAAGTCTTTTTTTATTTGGAGCAAAATAAAAAGATTCTGGAATCACCTTAACTTCAACATCACAAAGAGCTTTTATTTTTCTATCTTTAGATATCAGCATTATTTTAGTATGACCTCCACCATTAGCAATAACTTTTCCATCCTTATCTACCGATACCACATCTGTATTATAAGATTCCCAGTAAACATCTTTTTCAGTAGTATTTTCTGGATAAATTTCATAATTCAATTTTATAGACTCTCCTTTCAAAAGAGAAATATTCTTTTTATCAAGAGTTATCTTAGATATTGGTATTATTAGTTTACTAACCTTTAGATTATATGTTTCCTTTACATTACCGTTTTCAGAAGTCAAAATAATATTAGTATATCCTTCTTTTAAAGCTGTTATCAAACCTGATTCATCTATACTAGCTATTTCTTGGTGTTCAGATTTCCAATGTACAATTTTATTTGTGGCATTCTTAGGATATATTATAGGTTCAACTTTTTGAGTTGTTCCAATTTTCATATCTCTAATCTTTAAATTAAAATCTAAACTCACAATATCAATATTAGTACTTGAATCCTTTTTACATGAAACAAGAGAGAATAATATTAATAAAGATATTACTAAAAGAGATTGTCTTCTTATACAGTATACTTTCATCTTATTAATTTAAAAAATTCTTGCGAATGTAAATTAGAAAAGTATTAAATACAAATTAATAACATGCATTATGATATTATTAAGATATTTACAAAACATCTTAATAACTTAATCACTCTAATCAACAACAGTAAGTTCACAAGTATAAGTCTTATCATTATCATCCTCACTTGTAATAATTATATCCGCTTTACCTTTAGCTAAAGCTACAACTTTACCATCTTGGTCAACTTTAGCAACCTTAGTATTTGAAGATTTCCAAATAACCTTCTTATTAGTAGCATATCGTGGAGTAACAATAGCCCTTAAAGTTTCACTCTCACCAATCTTCAATTCAAGACAATCTTTGGTAATATATACCTTTCTAACGTGATAAACTTCAATAACCTCAATCTTCGCTTTTGCAGAAAAATTACCATTAACTGTTGTAACTGTAACTTCTGCAACACCTGGAGCAATACCTGTCACCAAACCAGAATCTTCTACAGTAAGAATATTTTCATCTGAGCTCTTAAATTTAACTTCTCTTTGAGTTGTATTTTCAGGAGTAAAAAGCAAAGGCATTCTCTCAACCTTTCCAACTTCCAATACTGGTTTACCCTCAGGAAAAGCAATACCAGAAATAGGAATCACCCTTTTCTTTACAAGCAATTTACATTCGGCCTTTAAACCATTACTAGTTTCAACGCTAATAACACACTCCCCTATGGCCTTTGCAGATACTCCACCCATAGGACATACACTTGCTATTTTAGGATCAGATACCTTCCACTCAACATCCTTATTTGTTGTATTCTCTGGAAGAATTGTATAAGATAATTTTTCCTTATAACCAGGATTCAATTCAAGAACATCCTTACTAAACTTAATAGATTTTGCCTCAATAATAATAGGTTCTTTTGGTTTATTATCCGATTTCAAATCATCATCTTTCTTGCTACAAGAACATAGTGCCAATATTGCACACAGATAAATTACTAACTTTTTATTCATTTTTAATATTTTAGTTTGTGCAAATATATCTGCAATATAAGATATTATGAATAACTATTAATTAGTATTATTTCTCATTGTTTAACTAATAATTGCCACTTTCCTCTACCTATCTATTTGATTTTGAAAGATAGAACTAAATCGTTTTGTTAATCTTGTTTCGTTTTTACTAAAACTCTTATTTTAAATGTTATTATAAATTAGATTCACCCCATAACTTTTCTGCTGACAAGTGAATATTAGACGGAAATCCCTTCATTGCACTTAGTTCGTCTTTAGAAAAACTATACTCCTTAATCAACTTTTCACCACTATTATGAATAACTGTTACTTTCAATGTATATTGATCATAGCTAATATAAGACACATTAGGATCTGGAAAAATAAAATTAGGCTGACTAAAAACCGAATGTTTGCTCGACCGAATAACTTTATTACCACCAAATAGTTCAAAAAGTAATTCTTCTGATTCATACCCAAAAAATTCAACAAGATTAGTGATTGATATAACAACCTTTGGAGATGCAAAACTCAAATGCTCCATAGCATCCTCGTTTGGTTGAAATATCAAGCTTATAACTTCATAAAGTTTTGGATCTCTATTTTTTAAATCCTTCTGTTTAGCGAAGATATCATTTTGTACATTTGGGTATGGTTGCCAATTAAACCAAACCTCTGTTCCTTCAGCTAAATACTCTTTATAATCTTCATTTATATAATTATTAAGCTTTGTACCGTCAGGAGCATAACCAGCATCCCAAATTTTTAGACTCTGTGCATTTTGATAGGCTTCTTTCAATTTGGCTGTAAAACCTGGTATAAGTGCATCTGCAGCCATTGCATGAATACAGTGCATAATTTCATGGGGTAGAGTATTTCCTCTTTTCCCTCTTCCATAATCTTCACTGAACAGATTCTCATCACACTCTTTAACTTCAGTAACTCCCATTGTCATTACAGGGTTCTCTCCTGGTACCGCTCCATATCCACTAACAGCATCAAACATCTTAAATTCTGGAACTTGACTTGTCAACTTTCCATTATCAGGATAGATAGAAATTCTCATCATGTTTTGAAATAATAAGTTACGAACTTCTACCGCTATTTCAGGTCTTAAATTATCATCAGAAAGCATATCAACAACAAGTTCTGCAGCATTTTTTAGATATATATCTTCTACTTCATTAGGACCTACAATTGGTATTCCCCAAGCTGTTGTGTACTTAGCGTAGTAACCTGGATCCATATTGTATTTTAAAATCATATCAGCAGGGATCTCCTTCACCACAAAATCTTTTGAAACTATACCCTCTGGACTTATTGGAGCTTCACCTCCTTGTTTAGAAGGATAAATTAATTCATTATCACAGGAAATCAACAATGTAAATAAAGAAATAAGTACTAATAATTTTGACCTCATATTTGTTTTTTTTGATATTTATAAATTGAATATTCTTACTTAGGAAACAAGTTTTATGCTCTATTTTTGATTTTTACAGATATCAAATGTCAATCCCAAAGAGATTCCAAACTTCTGAAAAGAAGGAACCGAACTAGAAAAATTCATATCATAGCTATAATAAATACTTGTAGATAAAAATAGTTTTGTATTTAGCTCCCATTCATACCAAATAGAAGTCATGTGACTAGGGTTGTTGTAAAAATAATTGTTACTTATATCAGATAAATGTATACTAGAATTCTGCACACCAGATGACAAATGAAGTTCTAAACTCTTAGACAAATAATATTTGAAAAGCAAACCAGTAGATATCCCAACACGATGAGACTTTTTGTTTAAGATTAAATAATTAAACTCAAGACTAGGGGCAATATAAGTATAGGACAAATTGTACTGATACTCGAATTCACTATCATTGGCTAAAGAACGAATATCTTTATCTTTTATTAAACTTCTATCAATTAGCAAACCATAAGAAAAATAAAATCTGTTATTCAAGTTTCTACTACTATATTTTACCGAGAATCCCAATAAATTTATTCCTGGATCTATATCACTAGCATAGTTTTTATCTACTATATTCAGACTTGGAGTAATTGATACATTTATTTTCTTTTCTTTCTCATTTGTTATATTCTGCGCTTTTAAAGATCCCAGTATAACAAACAGACAAGCAATTAAAAATATTTTCTTATTCATTAAAATTAATTTTGTTTTTTATTGGATATAAGATCATATTAAAACAATTGCATATCAACATATATTAGTCATTATGTATGTAACAATTGAGAAACTATCACCTAAAACGCGAAAGTAAGTAATAAAATTTTATCACCAAAGTTATCTATAGAATTTAGAATATCATTAATTCGTTTAATGCTTTTACGCTTTGATAACTAATTTTTAGATGGGTATTTTTCGATAACTATCCATATGTAAGGTATTATGAACATATGTCAATTAAAATATTGATGGACAAGCAACTAATTGTCACCTTAATTTTGAGATTAATTAAGTAAGTGATAGAATTCAATTATACTTTCATAAAATGACAGGATCCTCAATAAAAGATATTAAACTTTTAGAGAAGAATATCTTAAAGGAAAATAATTATGAATGGAATATACAGAAGCGTTAAACTTTATATTGAAATAACGATATATCATTAGATTTACATCTAATCTATTAAAGTAGATATATCAAAATAATAGTGCGTTTTATGTATTAAAAGTCACATAAAACGCACTATTTTTAAGTAAAAACTAATGTATGTAGCATTTATAAACTCCTATTTTTAAATTATAGTATCTAAGGTTGCATTTTAAAATTTCTATCTAAATTCATTTAGATTATTTGCTTTATATTTCAATTCCATACGTCACAATTAAAAGACAAGGGAATATAACAAAAGAAGATATATAGAATTAATTTCAATTCCATACGGTACAATTAAAAGAGTTATATCGTCCAGGAGCACCCGCATGCTTCTGAAATTTCAATTCCATACGGTACAATTAAAAGACTAATGGACTTGATGTTTGTGCTTTAGGATAATTATTTCAATTCCATACGGTACAATTAAAAGGATCTATTTCAATATTTGACACTGTTTCGTCTGCATATTTCAATTCCATACGGTACAATTAAAAGTGTCGCGATTCCTGAAAATAATATTAATGGGTATGATATTTCAATTCCATACGGTACAATTAAAAGCACTTCGCTAGCACACTTTTTAAGGCAGTCAGATGATTTCAATTCCATACGGTACAATTAAAAGATATCCCATCCTGATTCGGCAGCAACAATTCAAAGATTTCAATTCCATACGGTACAATTAAAAGAATACAAGCGGTTATATCTATGCTTTTGCGGACTTATTTCAATTCCAAACGGTACAATTAAAAGTAGTACGGATTCGTTAATGTTGAATTCTGCAAAAGAATTTCAATTCCAAACGGTACAATTAAAAGTTCAAAGCCTGACGCTCCCTGTCTTAAATCAATGAAATTTCAATTCCAAACGGTACAATTAAAAGAGTTTCTTCCTATAATCATTCAAATAATGATAAGCATATTTCAATTCCAAACGGTACAATTAAAAGGGTTCAGAAGGGTTTATTTTCAGCAATGAACGCATATTTCAATTCCAAACGGTACAATTAAAAGTTCACCTGAACCAAACCTCTCAAACAATGGATCTCTATTTCAATTCCAAACGGTACAATTAAAAGTCGTTAACTCCTGAGACTTCAAACAGGAGATGGGAAAATTTCAATTCCAAACGGTACAATTAAAAGAAAATATTGCAGGAATAGTTTTAGAGATTGATTCTCCATTTCAATTCCAAACGGTACAATTAAAAGTGCATATATGATGTGCATCTTCTTATCAATTAAAACATTTCAATTCCAAACGGTACAATTAAAAGTACACAAATTGCTGCTACCATAGTGGCTCAAAATAATTTCAATTCCAAACGGTACAATTAAAAGTTACCCTCGAATGGAGGTTATTACACTGTATGCACAAATTTCAATTCCAAACGGTACAATTAAAAGAGATGATCTTGAATTACTTACCATATTAACATATAATTTCAATTCCAAACGGTACAATTAAAAGCAGTTATGAGACTGGAGAATATTTTGAAGTCAGTAATTTCAATTCCAAACGGTACAATTAAAAGTTTTGCTATTAGTAGAGATGGGAAAGTAAAATACATATTTCAATTCCAAACGGTACAATTAAAAGTGGCTCACGGTTCATTAAACTATAGGTTACAGTTAAGCGATTTCAATTCCAAACGGTAC
Organism: Marinilabiliaceae bacterium JC040; assembly: GCA_022496785.1. Lineage (GTDB taxonomy): Bacteria > Bacteroidota > Bacteroidia > Bacteroidales > Marinifilaceae > SNAP01. The sequence goes on from SNAP01000002.1 coordinate 190,707, forward strand.
AATTAAAAGACCTGTAGAGGGTGATAATGTTCCTGGATTGAAAAAGAATTTCAATTCCAAACGGTACAATTAAAAGTATAAAAAGAATGGTTGGACCGTTCACACTAAATATATATTTCAATTCCAAACGGTACAATTAAAAGCAAAAGGCGTTTAGTCAACGAGTTTAAGAAGCGCATATTTCAATTCCAAACGGTACAATTAAAAGTTATCTTTCATACCTCTATATCTTTATGCACCATCATTTCAATTCCAAACGGTACAATTAAAAGATAATGATCGAGACAATAAATATGAATGGGTTACGAATTTCAATTCCAAACGGTACAATTAAAAGTTCTTATGCTGATATGCTAAAATATTATAAGAAGCAATTTCAATTCCAAACGGTACAATTAAAAGTAAAGATCAGTTCACTGCTATAAAGCCGAACACGATATTTCAATTCCAAACGGTACAATTAAAAGAGGTAAAATAAGAAAACAAATCCACCTCATTATCAGACAATTAAAAGTCCAATTCATCTAAAATAAAACAAGAAATATCGTCGATGTCCAATGATACAAAAACCACTAGGCTACGACGACTTCTCAAATATAATTCTTTGAACCACAAAAAAAGCTTTATAAACTACTACAATTCAAAAAGATACAAGATTTCAAAGAACTAAAAATGAAAATTCATGATATAAAAATATAAAATTGACTTCAACTTTATGTAAATATAAAGAAAGAATTTCAACACTTCGACAACATATAGCTTTCATTAAACTCAAAAATTAAGATATAATTAAAGCCACAGATACAAATGTAAAGAAATTCAATTTTATTATATAAAATCTAGATTCATATTATATGATATCTCTAAAATTATTTAATAGATCAATATTTTATAAATATCCTAATAAGCATTTAATTCTTCAACATTAACACAATAACATATAATACTTAGTTTATTGAAATCACTTTACAAGGTTTACCAGTTGAATTATATTCTAGTTCTATAGATATATCAACTTCTTTTATATTATCTACTATTTCCTTAGTCAATAAAATGTTTTCAATTACAAAACAATCATTCTCTTCACATTTTTTATCAAATTTTATATGCTCCTCGCCATGTTTACCAATACCACATCCATCTATTAAAATAAATTTTGGTTTTTGAGATAAGATTAATATTAAAGCTTCTTCACTAAGAAATGTTTCTGCATTTCCATATTCTTTAGTTCCATATCCATATTTATCACAAACCCCTGTATATAAAATTAAAGCTTTGTCTGTAATTGTATATTCTGATAAATCATTAACATCTGGCATCCCTGCTCTACAATCTATCACCACAACTTTCATCTTGTAATTTGATTCTTTTGGCGTACGTGTATAACAATCAATATGTGTACCTATATGACCTATAGCATTTACAGAATCTGATTGTTGTTTTGCCCAACTATAAGCTGGATGATTTTCTTTTATAATTAAACTTAATATCTTATTCATAACATTTTCACTTCTTATTTATTTTATAAAGATATGTTTTGCATAACCATCTTTTATTAGAGATATATTTTATCTAGAGATGATGTTTGCTTCATACATTTTCCGTAAATATATACATTTATTAATTGAAAATATTAAAAAGTGAGATCGACCCACAAAAAAAGCCGTCTCCCCCGAGACGGCTCCCACCAATATATAAAAAATATGTTATTTCTTTATAGGCTTAACATTCTTCTTCAAAGAATTAGATATCAACTTCTTCAAGCGAAGAGTTTGTTTCTCTAACTTACCTTGTTTCATTTATCGCATTTTATAAGCAATACCTTCATAACAGGCTTGATATATTGCTTTTATTTCCGATGCATTTGGTTTTATTGGATTAAATAATGTACATGGATCTTTTAAAGCATTACTAACTAAAATATCCAATTTCTCAATCCACATTTCCTCATCAACACCTGCTGCCTTTATTGAAGATACTATTCCTACTTCGTTTCGTAATTTCTCGACCTCTTGAGCAAAATCTTCTGCTGTATCTTTTCCTAATAAAGATGCAAGATCATTATACTTATCAGTCCCTTTTGAATTATATCTTATAACATTTGGCATCAAAATTGCATTTGCACAACCATGAGCTATTCCAAATACTCCTCCCAACTGATGCGACATTGAATGTATTATTCCTAACCAAACATTTGTAAAAGCCATTCCAGCCATACACGAAGCATTATGCATTGATTGACGAACTTCTAGATTCTCTGGCTCCTTTATAGATTTTAATAGATTCTGAAATATAATATCTATTGAGCCTTTTGCTAAAGCATCATTATAACAGTCTGAAATATTTGAAACATATGCCTCCACACCGTGACTTAAAGCATCAAGTCCGGTATTTGCTGTTACTGTTTCTGGCATAGATTTACATAAATCTCCATCAACGATTGCAACATCTGGTGTTAATTCATGAGAAACTATTGGATACTTCCTTCCTTGTTTATTATCAGTAATAACTGATAGTCCTGTTACTTCTGTACCTGTTCCACTAGTTGATGGTATTGCAACAAATATAGCTTTATTTCGCATCTTCTTAACTGCAAAAGGTGCTGATAATTCTTCTAATGTTGAATTAGGATATTCATAATATATCCACATTGCTTTAGCTGCATCAATAGCTGAACAACCTCCAAGACCAATTATAATATCAGGCTCTTCTTGAATAAAATATTCTGCACCTCTCAAAACTGTTTCGATTGAAGGATCTGATTCTACACCTCCAAAAACCACTGATTCAATACCTGATTCAGATAAATATGCTTGAGTCCTTTCTAAACTACCATTACTCTTTACAGAATTTCCTCCTATAACGATTACTGCTTTTTTACCTTCTAAATCTTTTACATTTTCTAAACTTCCTAATCCATGGAAGATTTCTTTTGGAACAATAAATTTTGCCATAATTCTTTTATATTAATTTATAAACACAAAAGTATGCTCTATCAACTCTTTTTAACTTACTAAAAAAGTTCATTAATTTATGAATATAGCTCAAATTTAGAATTTCATTACTTTTAGATTTTGAACATATATGACCAAATCATTTATTCTTATTATACTCTGAAGGATTTACTCCAAAATACTTCTTAAATGCTGAACTGAAATTAGAAAGATTTCCATAACCTAAATCATAATATATGTCTGAAACTTTCAAATCACCACATTCTAATAAATCTTTTGCCCTCATAAGTCGCTTTTCTTGTAACCATTTCCCTGGAGAAACTCCATACTCTTTTATAAATGTTCTTTTAAAAGAAGAAAGACTCATATTACATAGAAAGGCTATTTCCTCAAGTTTTAAATTAGAATAAATATTATTCTCTATTACATTCTTTAATGATGAAGATTCTTTTGATATTAAGGTTCTAAGATAATATTCAAATTCCTTACCATATTTATTTAAAAGATATAACATTATCTCTTCAAATTTAATTTTTAACAAATTGATTTCCCCTTCTAATTTACTATTCATTAAATTAGATAATGAATCTAAAAATAAAGAGATATATGAATCATTTTCAATCTCAAAATATAAATCGCCTTTTTTTATGGAGGAATTCTTCTCTGTATATTTATTCAAGAAACTTTTTAACATAGATTCTGAAAAGAAAAATAACTTACAATAATATATACTATCACTATCTATTAGCTCTGTCCACAATAAATTTCCCTTTTTTATTAATAAGGATTGATTTTTATTAACAACAACAGATGATTCTGAAAAATGTATTTGTTTTGTTCCTTCTTGAAGAAAACTAAACATATTCATACTTAAATCTATTTTAGACTTTACTACTGCTTCTGTCATTTTTAAATCGTAAAGGAATAAATCTTTAGACAAAATCTTAGAACCTTGATATACCTCTGGTACGTTTTCTATTAACATGAAAAAATATTTTAACTAAAATCTAATTTAAAAAAAATAACCACTATCTCCAAAAAAAAGCCGTCTCCCCAGAGACGGCTCCCACCAATATATAAAAAATATGTTATTTCTTTATAGGCTTAACATTCTTCTTCAAAGAATTAGATATCAACTTCTTCAAGCGAAGAGTTTGTTTCTCTAACTTACCTTGTTTCTTAGGTGAATAAAGATGCTTGAACTTACATTTTGCCAATTTATAATGTAGGTCATCCATTGTTCCTGTTACATTCAATCCCAACCTTACTGGTAGAGGAGTTTCTGTTACAGAAATATGATAATTGAAACTATTATCTAGATTGTGGCGACCTGCTATTACGGCTTTATAGTCGTCCATAACAATTAAAAATGGATATAAATCTACCTCATCTCTGAATACTGTCATCTCTACATTTAGGCTATCTACTACGTTCTTTGTCTTTTTCTCGAACATTAGCATCTTAGCTATTTGAGAGAATGTAGCATTATCCATTAAGGTTAAATCTTGTCCTTCAAAAGCTGCAGCTCCTCGTATTGTAGATTTCTTAAGTGAATAATCTTTCTTCATATACGTCTCTCCTGCTAAATGAAATTCTCCCCTTCCTTTAAAAGATTTAAGCATTGGTACCATGGTATCTACTTGTGGTACTAAATCTATTAATTCTGCTATATTGATATTCAATAAATGAAAATCTATACTTGCAAATAGATGGTTCTTGCGAGGTGACTTGTATACTGCTGTTAACTGCATATTTGCCGCCTTACTTGTGAAACCTACTTGCTCTAATATTAAGGCTCCATCTTTTACTGTTAATCCTCCTTTTATATTGTCTATTGTATGTTCGTTCACTCTCGCATGTTCTATTAATGTGTTTAAGTGAATGTCCATTCCTTTAGGTACTATAAACGGATTGGCTTCTGCTTGTGTACTGTCCTTTTTTACCTCAACTTTCTTAGCCTCTTTAAGCTTTGTTGTGTCTTCGGTTCCTATTCCACTACACAAATCCATTAACTCTGTTATATCTGTATTCTTAGAAACAAAATCGAAGTCTCCCTTCAATAATGCCTTCTTATCAAGATACTTCATTAAATTAGTTAACTTTCCAGAAAGATTGAAGTCTGAATTACCTAATTTTATATTTGCTTTCTCGATGTTTAATGTCTCAGGTGTAAGTTTAAAAGATGTGTTAGGTATCTCTCCCTTTAGTTTCTCTCCTAAATCGAATTTACCATCAGAAAAACTCATTACCGCTTCTGGCTGCCATTGTGCTATTGCATTCTTCTCAGTCTCGTCGTATTGTAGTTTTGTGTTTGTATGGAAGTTTTTGATATTTAGCATCGTCATAGCTTTGTCTAATACTGCTATATTATCGCTATTTATCTCTACTGCCATATCAGATACTTCTTTCTTACCTTTTTTGCGTGGTGCGAAAGCAAATACTCCATTTGCATCTGTTGAATGTACATGAAGTGTATCTGCACTTGCTGATAGTTTTCCTAATTTGAATTTACAAGTAGTCTTTGGTGCCGATACTCCTTTTATCATATCGTTTACCGCAATTGCTAAATTTAAATCGTGAGTCTCTGCTCCCATTGATGGCAACATTTCCATATTCATATATGGTATTGAGATTTGCATATCGACTAATTTTGCATCTTTGTTTAAATGCTCATGTGTTGGCATCTCCATCTTTATTTTGGCTGACGGTATGCTCACCTTCATGCTGTCTTTCATGCTTATTGCAAGATTCTTTGTCTTTAAATTTCCTGCAACATATACATGATGATATGCCTCTTTATCTATAGCTGCTTGCTTGAAACGTGTTGATAAATCTCCTTTTAATATACCCCCTACCTTTATTTGATATTCTTTAGGTATAAAAGATTGAAAATCTGACAAGTAGTATGTTCCATTCGATTTTATAGAATATTCTGCATCTCCCATAACATCGTATAAATCTCCTGAAGCTTTTACTGTACTTCTCCTTACTTTTGCATATGATGAATGTATCTTTACATTAGTAGCTTTACCCTCGTTCATATCTACCATTGCTGTTAGATTTGTTGAGATATTGCGTACTACTGGATAGTTGAAGTAACGTATATAACCGTCTTTATAGTAAAGATTGGCTTTTACTACTGGGAATGTTTTATTTGAATATAGTCCTTTCACACTACCATCACTTTTTGCTTTACCCTTAGCTGTTAAGCCTTTCAATGGTGCTGCATATGCTTTTGGTATTAGTGCTATTAAACTTTCAATATCCCATTCATTTGTAGAGTATTCTATATCTGTTGCTATACTACTGTCTTTATACATCTTCACATTACCTGCAAAATATAATGACTGTTTATCAAATTTTATCTCTGAAGATTCAAAGTCTATTTTTCTGTTTGCTAGATTAATCTTAAATGGAAGTTTCGCCTTTATATCCATCTTCTTTATGAAAGTATCTCCCGACATCGACATAAAAGTCTCTGGTGCTTCAAATTCCAATTGAGTCTTATAATGATCGTCGGCATTCTCTTCTGTTGTTAGTTTTAAACTTGAGTTCTTAACTCTCATACAGATTGCCATAGAATCTAATGTTTGATAGTAAAGCTCTTTTAAATCCATCTTCGCATTTACTTTTAAAGATGTCTTTGTTAAGATACATGAAAGTATCGCATTCAATTGCTTGATGTCTGCTTTCATTTTCATAGATTCATCAAGATAGTGAGCTGTGAAGTTCTTTACCTCTACATTCGAGATATTCACATTCCCTAAAGATGTACTACTGCTTTCTGTTTCTTTTGTCGATTCTGTGCTTTCTACTTTCAGTATGTCTAAATTCGTCTTCTGGTTTTTATCTACTTTAAAGTTTACATAACCATCTTCCAAATAAAATGGATCTAGTATTATATCTCCATCAAAGATTAAACTTTTTACATTTACTGAAGCTAAACATTTTTTTGTATATACTAGTGTATCTGCTTTTGTGGAACCGTCTTTAGATTTCTCTTTTAAGCATAAATTGTTTATCTCCACTCCAAAAAATGGATATGTACTGAAGAAGGTAGGCTCTACTTTCTTGATTGTTGTTGTACATGTTAAATAATTCTTCGCTTGTTTATTTACTATCGATGTTAGATTTGAAGGTGTGAATATATACCATATCCCTATACCCCCTACTAATAGCAATAATACTATCAATGAGAGGAAAACTATTCCAACTTTTTTTAATACACTCATATAATTCTTAGTTTACTTTTTTAAATGTATACGATTTGCCAAAATCATCTTTATAACTTAGTGTTGTTGCGCTTAATTCAGTTACTGTATATGTTTTTGGGACTTTTGTTCCATTTTGCATTAGATGGACTTGACCTAGTTGATCTTTTTTTAATGTCCATGTAAAAGGTTGTGCTTCCGATTCTTTTACATCATCAGCTGTATCCCAAGTTGCACCTGTACCTCCAACATCATATCTCTCATACAATGTTCCTTCTTGCCACTTTCCTAATAATAATTGTTGGTCAAAATCTTTGTCCTCTTCTTTAGTACAAGATGTACTTAATAGAATTATAGATACAAAGCATAATGCCATAGAAGCTATTTTCTTCATAATTCTTAAAACTTTTTTGTTAATACTTCGTTTACCTACAAAGATATATTAATATTATTCATATATATGTATTTTTTATGAACATTTATTCTCTTTTGTGCAAATGTTCATTTTTTCGCTTTACACTTTTTGAAATTTAATTTTTTAGGCTTTTTTAGACTCATTTTCATATTAATAAGATTTCTTTTCAAGAGATTTCTATTTTACCTTTTATATACCCTTTGTATAAGCAATCAAGTCCGTATCTCGCTCCATTGAAATGGGACTTGATACGGACTTGATACGGAGAAGGTAGGTAGAAAAATGGTCTAACTCCTTTTCATAATCTTATTGTAAGATGTTTCTTAGAATTGCTCTTGGGATTACACCTTTCATGTAATTATCCAATTTTCGCATTGCTATTTTAAATGCTTTAGGTCCATTCTTATTTTCTCCTTCAAAGATGTATTTGAACTCTCTTTGTCTGTTTCTATCTTTTCTAGATTTAACATTTACATATAGAGTATATTTAGCTACACATCCAAAAGATTTCTTTACTACTTTACCTTTTATATCTAAACTTACTTTGAAATCTGCATTTGAAGATTCTTCTATTCCGTTGTCCTCTAATACTTCTTTCATTAATGCTACACTATTGTCTAATCCATCTGTAAATGTGTATTTTACTGTTGGACTTTCAATATGTATTTCTTGTGTGTATTTAGGTACTTCTGGCATATGAAAACTACGACGAATTTTCATATTTGTTGTTGCTTTACGAACTAAGGCTTCCAAATCGAATTTAACTTCTAAGTTCTCTACCGATTTTGCTCGCTTTGATACTCTTACCGATATCTCAACTTGTCCTTCTAAATCCGATATATCTGTGTTCTGTGGTAAGTATCCTCCTGTGTATTTAAATTTTGCAGGTAGATTCTTTACTGATCCAGAATTGTAAAGTATATCGAATTTTATCTTTCTATTTTTAGATTGTGAACCTCGCTTTAAACGAATATCATCCGATTCTGGACGTATCTTTATCTCGTTAACTATTCTTATGAATGAATTTCTAGATTCAGATATTAAATCGTATTCTCCTTTGCTTGTATTCGCTTTGGTGCTTTCGTTTGCATAGAATACTAATGCATCTACCGTCTTTACATAAAATGATAATGCGTTTGTAATATGTCCCTCTTGCTCTTGTTGAACTGCTTGCTCGAAGAATGATAACCCTTTAGCTATTGCTTTGGCTTTTCTTTCTTCTTTCTGACGCATGAATTCTACTTTTGAAATACTGCAATATACATAGTAACGCTGACCATCATCAAACTGATCGTTTACCTTTACATCTTGAAATATTTCTGCCGATTTTGTCTTTATATCTGCCATGAAATTCTCTCTAAATCCTCTCTCATCTTCCGATGTTACATTTGAGGTTTGAGCATTTACATTTACAGATATTGCTTTCGACATATCTCCAAGAGCATTTATTCTTGCTGCTTCCATATATTCTGCTGGATTACCTATCTTTCTGGCACTCCCTATTCCTATATAGTAGTCGCTGTCGTTTGGTCGCTCTTGTAACCATTGTGGAAATTTACTTGTATCTACTATCTGTTCTCCAGTTTTACAAGAAAATAAGGATAGTATTAATATTAGACTTGCTAAATATCTCATCGTTCAGGATTGTAATTGTTTACTTTATTTGCTATTACTTTGGCAGCTTCTAGTGATAATACATCTTTTAAATTCAAATCACCTTTTAATTGTCTTCTTGCTTTATATAAACTTCTTAGATGGTTTACACTGCTTCTATTGTCGTAAATCTGATCTTTAGTTGTTGAAAGATATTTTGATGTCCAATATCCAGGTACTAACTTTTTATAGTCTCCATCGAATGTTATATAATTCACTCTATCTGTTATTGCTTTATCAAAGACTCCAGATGCTAATGTGATTCCAGATTCTGTAGATACTAAAGCATATGATACGGCTAATTCTACTGTTTTACTTCTTGAATATTCGTAATAGTATGTTTTAGTATATTGAGCTTTTTTATGCTTTTTACCATCTTTTCCTATTACTGTTTTATAAGTCTTGATATACCCTTTTTTCTTTTCTCTTATCAATCTACTTTTTCTAATATCTAAACGTGTTATATCTCCTGTTAATACAGCTAATACACCATTTTTTCTTGCTTTCTTGATATCTGCTACTCTTGTCCATTTATTTCTTAAATTGATGTTTGCTTCTGCATAATTTTTGAAGCTTATAAATGGATTTCTATATGTTTCTATTTGTGCTTGTACTTTTTCTCCAAATCCTCCCATATTGTACTCTATTGTTGCAAATGAGAATGGATATATCGACATTACTATTGTTGCTTTTTCTCTAGATTCTCTCTTGTATTGAGCTGCATCTTTGTAATTGTTGTTCGACCCTTTTAATACTTTTACAAATTCGTAATATGCTGTTCTATATTTCTCGTTACTCATGTCGGTACATGCTTGACGATATATAGGTTCGTATTTTGCTACTATTATTTTTTCTTTTACATCTTTAAATGAACTATTTAGTTTATATATTTCATCAAAGATTTCTAATGATTGTGAAAATTTTTCTTGATCTAATAGATCCATTGCTTCTGCGTAACGTTTATTTAAATATTCGTTACTTATTTCTGTATAGTATTGTTCCCAATCTCTATTAAAATTAAGATTAACACCTATATTCTTGATTTTATTGTAGTACCCTTTTAGATTCTCGTAAGAATATACTGCATTTTTCAAATCGTGATTTTTATAATCTTCTATAAATTTTTCACTTTTCTTGTTAAGAGTAATTTGACCAGTTTTCTTTAGACCTATCTTGGCATCTACATTATCTCTATTTGCTTTTAACGACTTGTAGAACATGTCTGCTGCTTCTACATACATTCCCGCCTTCTCTAGCTGAAGACCTTTTTTGGCATATTTCTTGGATGCACACGACATCACAACTAATGCTAGAACAATTAAATAAATTAGTCTTTTCATTATCTTTTCTTTTTTTTGTTCGATAAAGATATTATTTTTATATGTTAATTTCTAATATCTCACTCCATTTTGTTGTATATTGCGGACTGAGATTCTCTTTTTCTACTTTTCCTGTTTTGCACATTTCACTTGCTAAACCTAGCTTTCCCTTACCCATCTTACTGTTTACACTGTCTAGCACTTTCATTAACCCCATATCTTTCTTCCTATCTATCTTATCGAATAAATCTGTTTGAACACTATTCTGAGGTACTAACTTGCTTAGTATTATCCCCATCTTTTTGTATTTATATCCTGAACGATATATTCTTGATAATATTTCTTTGGAGTATTTTAAGACTTCTATGGTGCTACTGCTTGCTACGGGCAATGATATGCTCTGTGAGTTATTGTATAAATCTCCACCCTGAGCAAATCTGCTTGTGGTGATATATACTGTAAGTTCTTTTACACATGTCTTTTGATCTCTTAGTTTTTCCATTACTGAAGATACAAAACGTGCAAGTATGCCTTCTAATGATTTCTTTTCTTGTATTGGTTCTGAGAATGTTCGTGAATGACTGATGCTTTTACGCTCTGTTTCTCTATGTTCTAGTGGTATTGAGGGTACTCCTAATAGCTCGTATTTCATACGAAGACCAACAATAGTGAAACTTGTTTTTATGAATGTATCCGACAGTTCTACATAGTCTAGAGCTGTTCGTATTCCGTATTTTTTCATTTTTAAAGCATTTCTTCTACCTACTCCCCACACTTCTTCTATGGGTATCCACTTTAATGCTTTTATTCTTTTTTCTTCTGTGTCTATTATATGTACTCCCTCTAATTGAGGATATTTTTTTGCTATATGATTTGCTATTTTTGCGAGTGTCTTGGTTGAAGCCATACCAACACATGTTGGAACTCCTACCCATTTATCAATCTTGGAACGCATTTCTTCTCCTAATGCCTGATAGTTTCCATCGTAAGGCTTTAGTTCTAAAAAAGATTCGTCTATTGAGTATATTTCTTGTTTATTGGAATATTGAGATAGTATCCCCATTACTCTTTTACTGATGTTTCCATATAAAGGAAAATTTGTTGAAAAGAGTGTTACATTGTGCTTTTCGAATAGATGTTTGCATTTAAAGACTGGCTCGCCCATTTTTACTCCTATGGCTTTCACTTCGTTTGATCGTGCTATTACACAACCATCGTTGTTACTAAGCACGCATACTGGCTTGTTCCATAGGTCGGGACGAAAGATGCGTTCGCAGCTTACAAAGAAATTGTTACAATCTACAAGTGCTATCATAGAGATTTAATTACATGTGTAACTATTCCCCACACTTTAAAATTTGATAGTTCATTCACTTCTATTGAGGGATAGTCTTTGTTCTCTGCTTTTAAGATTAGTCTCCCTTGGCGATATATTAAACGTTTTATTGTGAATTCGTCGTCTATATTGCAGACTGCTATTTTGCCTTCTAGTGGTTCTAGACTTCTGTCTATTACAATTATATCTCCATCATCAAGTCCCGCATCTATCATTGATTCTCCTGATACTCTTCCATAGAATGTTGCTTCTCTATGCCTAATAACAAGTTCGTTTAAATCGAGACTATCTGTATCTGTTTGTTCTGCAGGAGAAGGAAAACCAGCAGCTATACCAGTATCGTAATATGGTGTATCTGCTTGTTTTCTATCATCTATTTCGAATATTTCTAGTTTTCCCTCTTGCATTTTTTATTTTCTTTGGTTATTGCTATTTTTCAATGATTACTATCTTTTCGATAATATCTCCTGCTTTGATAGCGTCAATTACTTCTAATCCATCGTATACTCTACCAAAACATGTGTGGTGACGATCTAAATGTGATGTATTTGCTCTACTGTGGCAAATGAAAAATTGTGATCCACCTGTGTTTCTTCCTGCGTGAGCCATTGATAATACCCCTCTATCGTGGAATTGGTTGTCTCCATCTAATTCACAATCTATTGAGTATCCTGGTCCACCTGCACCTGTTCCGTCAGGACATCCACCTTGAATTACAAAATTTGGAATTACTCTGTGGAATGTTAATCCATCGTAGAATCCTGATTTTGATAGTTTTACAAAATTCGCTACTGTATTTGGTGCATCTTGCTCGTAAAATTCAACGTGCATTACGCCTTTTTCTGTGTGTATCTCTGCTTTGTACATTTTCTTTCTTTTTAAAATTTATATAATACAAAAGTAAAGATTTATCGTTTACGATACAAGGTTTGTTCTTTTTGACATTTATTACTCGCTTTTGAGTATTTATTATTTCTTTTTAATGACTTTCTCCAACATATTTCTAACTTGCCAAACTAGAGTATAAAACTTTTAAATATGGTTTTATGCTCTAGTTTATTACTTTTGCTAAAAATAATACAAATGAATAAGTTTTTAAAGATCACAAGACGTAAACCTCTATTATTCAGACTAATGAAATGTGTTTTAAGAGGTGTTACACAAGGAACTAAAACTGCTAAATGGTTGCTAAAGATTACTATTCCTATTTCTTTGGCTGTACTTCTTTTAGATTACTTTGGAATTATAGCTTATGTAGCTGATTTTACTTCTCCTGTTTTTAAGTATTTTGGACTTCCAGGGGTGGCTGCTATCATACTTTTTACTAGTATCTTCACTAATATCTATTCAGTGATTTTGATTATTGCAACTCTTGCTTTACCTATGAGAGAAGGTACTATTATTGCTACCATGTGTCTTATTTCTCATGCTTTTCCTATTGAGACTGCTGTTTTAAGTAAGACAGGCTCTTCGGCTGTTAGAATGTTGATTATTAGATTTGTGGCTAGTTTTGTGGCTGCTTATTTTATGAATCTTCTGATGCCTGGAAAAATTACCAATATTGTTGTGAATACTGATATTGTGAAACCTGAATTTTGGATTGTTATTAAGGATTGGGCTTTGAGCATGCTAAATACTGTTGTGAAGATTCTTATTCTGGTTAATCTTCTGAATATACTACAAAAGATTCTTGATGAATTTAAAGTTACGGTATGGCTTACTAGACCTTTGAAACCTTTTATGAAATTGTTTGGACTTCCTGAATCTGCAACTCTTGGATGGATTGTTGCTAATACTCTTGGTTTATCGTATGGTTCTGCTGTGATGATTAGTCTTGTTGAAGATAAAAAACTTAACAAAAAAGATGCTGATTTGCTTAATCATCATAATGCTGTTTCGCATTCTCAATTGGAGGATCCTCTTTTATTTATGACTTTTGGATATTCTATAGCATGGCTTATCTTTCCTAGAGTGATTCTTGCTATTGTTTGTGTTTGGCTAAGAAAACTAGAGCTATATATTAGACATTTAGGAAAAAAATAATTGCTTTCATTGACAAAATGCTTAAAAATTGTACTTTTGCATAAGTTTTATAAAATAAGTAATTAGAAATTAAATATAAGTATGGGACGAGCGTTTGAATTTAGAAAAGCTAGAAAGTTAAAGAGATGGGGCAATATGGCCAAAGTCTTCACAAAACTTGGTAAAGAAATATCTATTGCAGTGAAAGCTAGTGGTCCTGATCCGCATACTAATCCACGACTAAGAGTTCTTATGCAAAATGCTAAGTCTGAGAACATGCCTAAAGATAACGTTGAAAGAGCTATCAAAAAGGCTATGGACAAAGACCATGGTAACTACAAAGAAATAGTTTATGAAGGTTATGGACCTCATGGTATTGCTGTTCTTGTAGAGACTGCTACTGATAATAACACAAGAACTGTTGCTAATGTTAGAAGTTATTTCAATAAAACAAACGGTTCTTTAGGTACTGCTGGTTCTGTTGAATTCCTTTTCGAACATAAGTGTAGATTTAATGTTAAGGATAAAGAAGATGTTGATTTAGAAGAATTAGAATTAGAATTGATAGACTTCGGAGTTCAAGAAATCTTCCGTGAAGAGGATGAAGAAAAAGAGACTACTAGTATTATTATATACGGTGAATTCACTGCTTTTGGTAATATTCAAAATTATCTTGAAGATAATGGTTTTGAAATTGACAAAGCTGAATTTGAGAGAATACCTACTGACACTAAGGAGCTTAACGATGAGCAAAAAGCTGATATGGAGAAACTTCTTAATAAGTTAGAGGATGACGATGACGTTACTAGTGTTTATCACACTATGGCATAGATATTAAAATTTTACTAGTTATTATAATTTGTTTTACTAGTTTAATTTAAATTTTTCATTTAGCGCTTTCAGATTAATTTCTGGAAGCGTTTTTTTATACAAAAAAAGCCACTTACAAACTGAATTGTTGAAAGTGGCTTTTTCTATTAAAAGAGTATCAATAAAGTATTGAACTATCTAATTTATTTCTTCAATATCTTATCGTATTTGTTTGTCTTTAGAACTTTTACTGCTTCTTTAAAGATTTTGTTTCTTGAATTAAGTATCATGAAAGTTTCATTCATATCCCAAATACTTCTAGCTATAAATGCTTTCACTTGATTCTTGATTTCTCCCTTCATTTGTGGATAAGATTTTTTGTCTTTCTTAACTCCAGCTTTCTCTCCTTTTGCTACAATATCGTTAAACATTTTATCTGTTACCACAAAGTTCTTATGGAATGATTCAAATGTTTTATATTTCTTTTGAAGTGTTTTTCTGTTTTTATCGATATAGTTTATTACCCATGGAAAGATTATGTTTTTAGCTGATAATCTGTTAAAGTAGCTATAGTTTTTTGTTGTATCTATTGGAACAAAGACATCAGGAATGATTCCTCCACCTCCGTAAACTGTTCTTCCTAATCTACGTGTTTTGTATTTTAATGAATCCGATACTTTTATACTATCTTTATTTACTAACTCTCCAGATGTATATCTTTTATATACGTCCATATAGTAATCTTGTAAACCTTTCTTGTATGGCTTTTGAATGCATCTTCCTGATGGTGTATAATAGTGAGCTATTGTTAAACGTACCATTGAACTATCTGTTAATGGAAATTGACGTTGTACAAGTCCTTTTCCAAATGTTCTATGACCAACAATTACTCCTCTATCCCAATCTTGTACAGCTCCTGATACAATTTCTGATGCCGATGCTGAGTTTTCGTTTACCATTAATACTAATCTACCATCTTCTAATAGTCCATTTAATTCAGCATAACTTTTAGATCGCATTTGTGGTAAGCCATCAGTATATACAATCAGTTTATCGTTGTTTAAGAAGTGATCAGATATTCCTATTGCAGCTCCTAAATAACCTCCTGAGTTTCCTGTAAGATCGAAGATTAAATCTTTCATCCCTTGAGCTTTTAGTTTTTTTACTGCTGCTTCAAATTCTTCTAATGTTTTAGCTGCAAAACGTGATAGTCTGATATATCCTATTGTTTTATCTACCATATAGGCTGCATCAATACTATAAATAGGAATTTTATCTCTTATAATAACAAAGTCCATTGGAGATTTTACCCCTGGACGTTTTATTTCTAAATCTACTTTAGAACCTCTATCTCCTCTTAATCCTTTTCTAACATCACTGTTTTTGAATCCTATTCCTGCAATGTTTTTCCCATCTATCTTTGTGATTCTATCTCCTGCTCTAAGTCCTACTTTCTCTGAAGGACCACCAGAAACAGTTGATACAACCATTAATGTATCTCTAAGTATATTGAATTGTATTCCTATTCCAGAAAATTCACCTACTAAAGGTTCATTCATCTCTTTTACCTCATCTTTGCTTATATATACTGAATGAGGATCTAGTTCTGATAGCATTGCACGTATACCATCTTCTGTGATTTTTTCTATGTCTTTATTTTCTACATAAAAGGCATCTATTAGTGCTATAAGACGTTGAAACTTGTAGGTCTGTTTCATTATCTTTTTTGTGTTCTGTGCTTTTAAGCTTGGCATCCCTAATAAGGATGTTATTAATACACACGCTATGAAATACTGTAAAATTCTCTTCATCTTATATTCAATCTTAATTTATTTTACTTTTGAATGATATTTACAAATATAGTGAAAAGACAAGCCTTTTCAAGCCTATTTTTAACTATTAACGAAGTTTAACTAGATTTTTTTATTTATTTTATTAACTAGTGCGACTACCCAATTCTATTACTTCTAAGTCGAATATCCTATCTCTATCTATTGAAAAACGGACTGCAGTCCTCTTCTTATGGAAACCATGTCTTCCTGCAGCTCCTGGATTTATATGTAGAAGATTTAATTTCTCGTCGTTCATTACTTTTAAGATGTGTGAATGACCAGATATAAATATTTTTGGTGGATTGTTATAGATTTCGGGATATACGTATCTGTCGTATCTTCCTGGATATCCTCCTATATGTGTTATCCAAACATCTACCTCTTCGCACTTGAAACGCTGATGTTGGGGATATTCTAGCCTTATATCTTGCCCATCTATATTACCATATACTGCCCTTAGAGGCTTAAATTCTTTTAGCTTATCTGCTATTTCTATTCCACCTATATCTCCAGCATGCCATATCTCATCACATTCTTTGAAAAATGTATATAAGTGCTCATCTATACTACCGTGAGTATCTGAAAGTAATCCTATTCTTCTCATATTATAAATCTAACATATGTTTTCAGCTGCAAATATCATTTTTTTATTACTTTTGTGACGAATTTTTTGATACAAAAATTATAAAATGGGATTTAAAGAAGAGATAGCTAGACGCCGTACGTTCGGTATTGTCAGTCACCCCGATGCTGGTAAAACAACATTAACAGAAAAATTACTTCTTTTCGGTGGTGCAATTCATGTTGCAGGTGCAGTAAAATCAAATAAAATAAAGAAGACAGCAACTTCCGATTTTATGGAAATTGAGAGACAAAGAGGTATCTCTGTTGCTACTTCTGTGATGGGGTTCGAGTATAAAAATCATAAGATTAATATTCTAGATACTCCTGGTCACCAAGATTTTGCGGAAGATACTTTCAGAACTCTTACGGCTTGTGATAGTGTTATCATTGTTATTGATGCTGCTAAGGGTGTGGAGACTCAGACTAGAAAACTTATGAATGTTTGTAGAATGAGAAAGACTCCTGTGATTGTGTTTATTAATAAAATGGATAGACCAACTCAAGATCCTTTCGATCTTCTTGATGATATTGAAAAAGAATTACAAATTTCTGTACATCCTTTATCGTGGCCTATTAATCAAGGTTATGATTTTAAAGGTGTGTATAATATCTATAAAAATAATTTATCGCTATATACTCCTAGAGAACAAACTCTTACTGAGGCTATAAATATTGATGGAATAAACGATCCTAAATTGCCAGAATATGTTGGTGAAGAGGATGCTGAGGAACTTAAAGATAATCTTGAAATTATAACTGATTTATATGAGGATTTAGACATTAAGGATTATTTGTCTGGTGATGTTGCTCCTGTTTTCTTTGGTTCTGCTTTAAATAATTTTGGAGTTCAAGAGTTATTAGATTGCTTTATTGAGATTGCTCCTACTCCACGACCAAAAGAGTCTGAAGAAAGACTTATTGAGGCCGATGAAGATAAGTTTACTGGTTTTGTTTTTAAGATTCATGCTAATATGGATCCTAATCATAGAGATAGAATTGCTTTTGTGAAGATTGTTTCTGGCGTTTTTAGACGTAATACGAATTATCTTCATGTGAGAAATAATAAAAAGATTAAATTCTCTACTCCTACAGCTTTTATGGCTGAGAAGAAGACTATTGTTGATGAAGCTTTCCCTGGAGATATTGTAGGTATTCACGATACTGGAAATTTCAAAATTGGTGATACTTTAACTGAAGGTGAAAAAGTTCATTTTAAAGGTATCCCATCTTTCTCTCCTGAATTGTTTAAGTATATTGAGAATAACGATCCTATGAAATCTAAACAATTGGCTAAAGGTATCGACCAGCTGATGGATGAAGGGGTTGCTCAACTTTTTGTTTCGGAGTTTAATGGTAGAAAGATTATTGGTACAGTGGGTGCTCTTCAATTTGAAGTTATTGAGTATAGATTACTTCACGAGTATAGTGCTTCTTGTCGTTGGGAACCTATCCGTTTGCATAAGGCTTGCTGGATAGAATCTCTTGATGATAATGAATTGAAATCTTTCAAAAAACAGAAATATCAATATATTGCAAAAGATAAGCATGGACGTGACGTTTTCTTAGCTGATTCTGCGTATATGTTGCAAATGGCTCAGGCCGAATATAAAAACCTTAAGTTTCACTTTACTTCTGAATTTTAATTATGAAAAAAGAATTGGAAATTGGATTATCTAGAGAAGAATCTTTTACTATTAAAGATTGTAATTCTGCTAAATATCTTGGATCTGGTAGCCTAGAAGTGCTTGCTACTCCTGCTATGGTTGCTTTTATGGAAAATACTGCTATGAATTGTGTGAGTGAATTCCTTGATGAAGGTATGGATACTGTAGGGGTTATGATTAACACTACTCATATTAAGGCAAGTAAGATTGGCGATTCTGTTGTTTGTAAAGCTTCTTTAAGTGAAATTGATGGTAGAAAATTATGTTTTACAATTACTGCTAGTGATTCTAAGGGAATTATAGGAGAGGCAAAGCATGAAAGGTTTATTATCAATAAAGAGAAATTCTTAAGTCGATTATAATATATTAAAGTAACTTACTTAATATCTTTATAAAATATTTGGGTTTTTATTTATTTTATTATAATTTTAACATTAATAGATGTTACATTTACAATAATCGGATATGGAAATAGGTAATATTAATTGGGGCGACAAAAAAATACTTATTGCTGAGGATGCTGAGGATAATTTCTTTCTGCTTTCAGCAATTCTTAAAAAGACTAAAATAAGTATAGTTAGAGCGACAAACGGTCAAGAGGCTGTGGATTTGTGTAAGGAGAATGACGATATACAAGCTGTGCTTATGGATATAAGTATGCCTGTTATGGATGGTTTGGAAGCTACTAAACTTATTAAGGAGTTTAGACCAGATTTGCCTATTATTATTCAAACAGCTTATGCTATGGAGAGTGATAAGGAAACTTCTTTTAGTGCTGGCTGTGATGATTATATTTCTAAACCCATAAGAAGGAATTTCTTAATGGAATTATTAAGCAAGTACTTAGATAAGTAAAAATATTTTTGTGTTAACAAATAATGCATACCTATTGATTTATCAAGGTATGCATTTTTTATATTTATGATAAAATGAAATTTAAACTTCAGTCTGATTATAAACCTACAGGAGATCAACCTCAAGCTATAGAACAATTATATAGTGGATTGGTTGAGGGTGCAGAGAATCAAACTTTACTTGGAATTACTGGGTCGGGAAAGACTTTTACAGTTGCCAATGTTATTGAAAAGATTCAACGACCTACTCTTGTTTTAAGTCACAATAAGACTCTTGCTGCTCAATTATATGAAGAATTTAAGAAATTCTTCCCTAATAATGCAGTTGAGTATTTTGTTTCTTATTATGATTATTATCAACCTGAAGCTTATCTTCCTACTACCAATACCTATATTGAGAAAGATTTATCGATTAATGATGAGATTGAAAAGTTAAGAATTAGTGCTACATCTTCTTTACTTTCAGGAAGAAAGGATGTGATTGTAGTTTCTTCTGTTTCTTGCCTTTACGGTATTGGTAATCCAGAAGATTTTAAATCGAATGTTATTGATTTAAAGAAAGGACAAATTATCTCTAGAAATGTTCTATTGAGAAAGTTTGTTAATTCTCTTTATTCTAGGAATGAGGTTGAGTTTAATAGAGGTAACTTCCGTGTGAAGGGAGAAACTATTGATATCTTCCCTGCCTATGCAGATATTGCTTATAGAATTGGATTTTGGGATGATGAAATAGAGGATCTTGAATCGTTTGACCCTATTACTGGTGATTTTATTGAATCTTTCGAGAATCTTAAAATATATCCTGCAAATATTTTTGTTACTGATCCTAATAGAGTTCATGATGCTGTAAAAGATATACAACTCGATTTAGGAGAGCATCTTGCATATTTAAAGGATATTGGTAAACATCTTGAAGCTAAGAGATTGGATGAGAGAGTGACTTTCGATGTGGAGATGATTAAGGAGATGGGGTATTGCCCTGGTATTGAGAATTATTCAAGATATTTTGATGGAAGACCTGCTGGTTCAAGACCTTTCTGCTTGATTGATTATTTTCCAGATAATTTTTTGACTGTTATTGATGAGAGTCATGTTACTATTCCTCAAATTAGAGCGATGTATGGTGGTGATAATTCTAGAAAAACTAATCTTGTTGATTATGGTTTTAGATTACCTGCCGCTATTGATAATAGACCTCTGAAATTTGAAGAGTTTGAAGATGTAACAAATGATAAGATTTATATTTCTGCTACTCCTGCAGATTATGAATTAGAGAAATCTGAGGGTGTGATTGTAGAACAAATTATTAGACCTACTGGTATTCCTGATCCTATTATTGATGTTAGGCCATCTTTAAACCAAATTGATGATCTTCTTGAAGAAATAAATATAAGAATTGAAAAGAATGAGAGAATTTTAGTTACAACCCTTACTAAACGTATGGCTGAGGAGCTAAATAAGTTTATGCTTAATAAAGATATTAATTGTAGGTATATACATTCAGATGTTGATACCCTTGAACGTATTGAGATTATGGAGCAATTAAGATCTGGACTTATTGATATGATTATTGGTGTTAATCTTCTACGTGAAGGTTTGGATTTACCTCAAGTCTCTTTAGTTGCCATTTTAGATGCCGATAAAGAAGGTTTCTTACGTACTACTCGTTCTCTTACCCAAACTGCAGGAAGAGCCGCTAGAAACGTTAATGGATATGTTATAATGTATGCCGATAGAGTTACAAAGGCTATGCAAGAGACTATTGATGCAACTAATAGAAGACGCTCAATTCAGCTGGAGTATAATAGAGTGAATAATATTATTCCTAAACAGGTGGTAAGAACTGGTAAAGCAAGTTTAACTTCTTCTGATAGTGATTATGAATCTGGTGATTTGGCTATGGCTAGCGAACCTAGTGCAGATTATAGTACTAATAAGGATTCTTTGATTGCGAGTTTAACTGTTAAAATGAAGAGAGCTTCTAAGAATGAGGAGTATTTGCTTGCTGCTCAGTATAGGGATGAGATTATGAAGCTAAAAAATAAGAAGTAGTTGATTTTTCTATTTCTATTAGAAAGCATTTTTATTACTGTTAGAAAGCATTTATACTTATATAATCGATTTTGCATATTTATATAATATAATGCTCACGTTTATATAATAGAATGTTCTCTTTTATATAAGAAAATGTTCACACTCCTATAATTTATTGTTTTTATTCGATAAGAGATTTCTCTTTGCATTTAAATTTCAATCAATATTTTCAGATTTAGATTTTTATAATTATTTCACTTTTTAATCTAAAGATTATAGTTGAATTTATTGATAGATATAAAATTACACAATTTAGCTATTCACTAATTCTTCAACATTTTAACTAAAAGGTTTTATAGAGTTTATATGTGAAAAGAGAATAAAGTGCATTTCTATTTTACATTTGATAAAATTTACACATATAGTATGCCTATTCCGCAAACTAATGATATCGCAATCTCACTCATATTTTATTAATATATATAAATAAAAAAAGCAGAATATCTAAATTTTATAGATATTCTGCTTTTTGTTATGTCTTATATTATTACTATCCTAAGAATGATTTTAGAAGTTTACTTCTTGATGTGCTTCTTAATCTTCTAATAGCTTTTTCTTTAATCTGACGAACTCTCTCTCTAGTTAAATCAAATTTTTCTCCGATTTCTTCTAATGTCATATCTTGACATCCTATTCCAAAGAATAATCTGATTATGTCTCTTTCTCTATCTGTTAAAGTAGCTAAAGCTCTGTCAATTTCAGTTGCTAATGATTCATTAATTAATGATCTATCTGCAATAGGAGAATCATCATTTACTAAAACATCTAATAGACTGTTGTCTTCCCCTTCAACGAATGGAGCATCAACAGATATATGTCTACCAGAAACTCTTAATGTATCAGCAACTTTTTCAGCAGGAATTTCTAATGAATCCGCAAGCTCTTCTGGTGAAGGCTTTCTTTCATTCTCTTGCTCAAATCGTGAAAAAGCTTTATTAATCTTATTTAATGAACCTACCTGATTTAAAGGAAGACGTACTATTCTAGATTGCTCTGCTAAAGCTTGAAGTATACTTTGACGAATCCACCATACGGCATATGAGATAAATTTAAAACCTCTTGTTTCATCAAACTTTTCAGCTGCTTTTATCAATCCTAAATTTCCTTCGTTAATTAAATCGGGTAAACTTAGTCCTTGATTTTGATATTGCTTTGCAACAGAGACTACGAATCTTAGATTCGCTCTAGTTAATTTTTCCAATGCTTTCTGATCACCTTTTCGAATTCGTTGCGCTAACTCAACTTCTTCTTCTACTGAGATAAGATCTTCTTTACCGATCTCTTGTAAATACTTGTCTAACGACGCACTTTCACGATTAGTGATTGACTTGGTTATTTTTAACTGTCTCATAATTAACTACTAATACTTTTTTACTACTCAAATATTTTGCAAATATACGCTATTTAAAGCAGAAAACCAATCTTTCTTGTTTTTTGGTAGTTATTTTATACTAAATTCAAAAATTATTTTAATTTTGCAGGATTACATCAGATTTCCTTCGTTTACAATTTTAATTTTTATTTTTATGAATATAGATATATATAAATATCATGGAGCTGGAAATGATTTTATCTTAATAGACAATAGATTAAATAATTACACATTAGATACTAAACATATTGCTTTTCTTTGTGATAGACACCTAGGTGTTGGAGCAGATGGATTAATGATACTTGAAAACGATGCTGAGCATGATTTCAAAATGAGGTACTATAATTCTGATGGAAAGGAAGCTAGTCTATGTGGTAATGGTAGTAGATGTATAGTGCGTTTTGCTAAAGATTTAAATATTATTGAAAATAAGACTTCATTTATGGCTTTTGATGGGGTACATGAAGCGGAAATTTTCACTAATGATTACGTTAAGTTACAAATGCAAGATGTATCTTATATTAAGGATTATTCTGATCATTATTTTCTAGATACTGGGTCTCCTCATGCTATCTTCTTTGTCAATATAAATGATGATATTGATATATACAATGAAGGGAAACGTATTCGTAATTCAGATTTATATAGAAAAGAAGGCACAAATGTGAATTTTGTTAAAATTTTTGATTCATATATTAATGTTGCCACTTATGAAAGAGGTGTCGAAAATGAAACTTTATCGTGTGGAACAGGCTGTGTTGCCTCTGCTATTACTTTTCATCATCAAAGTAAATCTAAATCAAATAGTATTGATATAAAGGCAAAAGGAGGAAACTTGAATGTTTCTTTTAATTTTGAAAATGGTATATATAAGAATATCTTTCTAGAAGGACCTACTTGTTTCGTCTTTAAAACAAAAATACAGATACCAGACTTATAATTGTCTGATATCTGCATTTTTATTTAACTCTTTATATTATTATAAATATATTCCTATATACTAACCTACTGTAATTTCATAGAAGGAAATCATAGCAACTTAACTTTCTACCAAAATACTATTAAGTAGATGACTGCTGATTTAATCTTATTAAATCATAACATCTTTTTGTACTGGATTTTCAGGGAAAATCACTTTAAATATACTACCTTCTCCTTCTTTACTTTCTACTTCTATTCTTCCATCATATTTTTTTATAAAGGATTGACACACAACTAAACCTAAACCTGATCCTTTTTCTTTGTTAGTCCCAATGGTAGATTTCACATTTAAAACATTGAATAAATTTTTAACTTGCTCAGCATTCATTCCTACTCCACTATCAGTAATAGTAAAACAACTTTCTTTAGTTTCATTTATTCTACTGAAATTTAAATGTATTTTACTTTCCGGATAAGAAAATTTTATAGAATTTGATATTAAATTTGTTAATATAATAGACATTGAGAATGTACCAAATCTTGCTTTATTTCTTGAATCTACTGAATATTCTAATTTTATCTTTTTATTTATTGCTTGAGAATTTAGACCTGCAAAAGTTTCTTCTATAAATTTCTTAACATCAACATTCTCTATCTTTAATTTAAAATTCACTGCTGATTTTGCCCATAATAATAACTCTTCTAAGAGCTTTAAAGAATTATTAGATGAAGAAACAATTAAAGTCAACATTTTCTTCTTCTCATCATCATCTATTTCATCGAAATCTTCTAATAAAATGTTTGAAAGACCTAATATAGAATTAAATGGATTTCTAAGATCATGAGCAATAATTGATAGAAATCTATCTTTCTGAATTATAACATTATCTAAAAGTTCTTTTGACCTAGTTACTGTTTGATTTTTATCTAAAAGAGCTCTATTCTTTTTCTGAATTGTTGAATATAAACCAAAGAGTGTTATAATTAAACAAAGAAAAACAAATGATACTAGTACTACAAATTTATTATTTTCTTCAGCTTTTATAAGTTTGTTCTTATTAGTAATATAATCGTCTTTCAATGCCTTAATCTTTTTTTCATGTTCTTGCTTAGTTCGTGCATATTTTTCTCTCTGAATCTTCATCTTTTGATTCTTAAGATTAATTACACTTGCTATAGAATCTTTTTTAAGAAAGAATTTATATGCTTTTTTATAATTTCCATATTTCTTATATAAGTAAGCACTAAGAAGATAATTAGTTAATAATTCGCTACGAATATTTAATTTTTGAGATATATTCCTTGCTTCAAGTATATTTCTATTAGCTACTCTTAATTTCTTAAGATTCATATTTAAATTAGCACTTTGATGTAGAGTTCGAACTAGACCAATTTTATCACCACAACGACGTTTATAGAAAATTGCTTCTTGAGAAATCTTTAAAGCTTTTTTATTTAAACCTTGATTTGCATAAGAACTAGATAAATTATGCAATGCTTGAGAAATTACTAATGTATCTTTATAATCTTGAGCTAATTTTAATGATTTATTAAAATTATTAACTGCCTTATCATACTCTTTTAACTTTAAATGTATTAAACCAATATTTGAATATATAGATACATTATCTCTGTCCCTCCCTATCTTTTTATTAAGATCTATTGATTCTTGAAATATCTTAACTGATTCAGAGTATTTACCTATACGTTTATTTATAATAGCTATATTGTTTAAAACTGCAGAAACTCTTGCAGTATCTTTAATTTCTTTATAGATCTTATTAGCTAAAAAATATTGCTGTAAAGCATCATCTAAACTACCTACAACCCATAAATTTACACCTATGGCATTATATGCATCTCCAAGTCCTCTTTTATAATGAAGACTTTCTGCTAATTCTTTAGCCTGCATTCCATATTCATAACCTTTAGAAGGATTCTTATTCCAATATAAAAATGATATTTTATTTAATAAATCAACTTTATCAAAACTATCTACTCGATCCAATTTATTTACTAATGTATCCATCTGAGAAAAAGAAAGATAATGGATAAATATAAACAAACTTAAAAGTAATATTCTCTTCATAAACAAAATAATTAACAATTATAATATTTCCCCTATTGCTAAGTTATAAAAAAACAAGGAGAATGGTAAATTGTTGAGCTTTTATATTACATTTGCGCAAATTTAATTTAAGATGTTATTAGAAATTGTTTTAATATTTGGATGCCTAATTGTTGGGAATTATATACGAATACTTACTGGTATATCTATCCCTGGTTCTGTTTTTGGCATGATAATTCTATTTATATTATTAAAAATAGGAATTATAAAAGAGAAAAAGATTAAGAATTTTGCAAATTTTCTTACAGACAATATGGGTTTCTTCTTTGTTCCAGTTGGTGTCGGTATTGCTTTATATCTTGATTTAATAAAAGCTGAAATATGGCCAATTATTGCATCTGCATCTCTTAGTACTCTAGTAATTTTGTGGGTTGTAGGATTCGCTTCTGGAAGAAAATAAAACAAAATATACCAAAATGAATGAATTAATAAATACCCCCCTATTTACCATAACACTTACTGTTGTAGTATATCTTCTATCTGATTATCTATATATAAAGACTAAATGCGCATTTCTTAATCCAGTAATGACGAGTATTGTTATTTTAATTATTGGATTGAAATTTAATGATATTGATTTTAAAACTTATGATGAAGGAACATATATCATTAAATTATTACTAAATGCATCAGTTGTAGCTTTAGCATACCCTCTGTATTTACAATGGGATCTTATAAAGAAAAATTATAAAAAGATATTCTTATGCATGTTTTTAGGCAGTTCTATTGGTATCATTTCTGTAGTTTTATTAGCTATATTATTTGGTGCTTCAGATCAAGTAATCCTGTCGTTAATTCCAAAATCAATAACTACTCCAATTGCTGTTAAAGTAAGTGAATCTATTGGAGGAATTGCTCCTCTTAGCGCTGCAGTTGTTATAATGGTTGGTATTTTTGGTTCTGTTG
This sequence comes from Marinilabiliaceae bacterium JC040, assembly GCA_022496785.1. GTDB lineage: Bacteria > Bacteroidota > Bacteroidia > Bacteroidales > Marinifilaceae > SNAP01. The sequence continues at coordinate 217,822 of SNAP01000002.1, forward strand.
TTGGTGTGAATTTTTTAAAATTAATGAAGATTAATAAACCAGAATCTGTTGGACTAGCTATGGGAACAGCTGCCCATGGATTAGGTACTGCCACAGTAGCTAAATTAGGAAACAATTATTCAGCAATGGCTGGTTTAGCTATAGCTTTAAACGGACTATTGACCGCAATACTATCTCCATTATTTGTTGAATACATATTAAAATACATACATTAAATAAAGAAAAGGATCTTTAAATCTTTATATAAATTCTATTTGAGTATAGCATAAATATTTAGTATTTTCGTATAAATAACTAATTATACAGAAATATGAAAAGAATCATTTCATGCATAGCTATTTTAATGTTATGCACTCACTGTTTTGGGCAAAACCGCTCTTTAAGTCACAGAGACTACGACAAGTGGAAATCAGTAAGAAACTCTAAAATTTCTAATGATGGAAAGATTGTAACCTTTGAAATTAATCCTCAGAAAGGTGATGGTAATTTATTCATCTACAATTATTCAAATAATTCAAAACTGATTATAAAAAGAGGATACAATACAACAATTACTTCAAATTCTGATTACGTAATCACCAAAATTAGACCTTTATATAATGTCATTAGAGGTTTGAAATTAAAAAAAACTAAAAAAGATAAATTTCCGAAAGATTCACTATACATATGGTATCGCTCTAATAATAAGCTAATAAAAATCGGAAACGTAAGTGAATATACGTCTCCAAAAGACAATCCAAATTTACTTTTATACATTAAAGAATCAAATATAGAAGACAAAAAGAGTGATATTAAATCTTCAAAAGAACTTATAATCTACAATCTTAAAACAAACAGTAAAAAGATATTTAAAGATATTATATCTTACTCAGTTGCAAAAAATGGAAGTATCGTTTTAATTAATCAAGAGGTTAAAACTTCTATTAAGATGAATCAACTAATAACTTATAATGTAAAAAACAAAAATATTAGAATTTTAAACAAAGGTAAAGACATAACGTTTAAAAATCTAACAATTGATTCTAAAGGGAAACAGATAGCATATATAGAAAGTACTGACACTTTAAAGAATCATAATTATAAGCTTATTTTTATAAATAAAACTGGTAGAACATATAATATCAATTCAAATAATTTTAATAAGAAATCATTTATTTCACCTAAAGGGAAACTATTCTTTTCTGAAAATAATAAACGTTTATTCTTTGGAATCGTAAATCATAAAGCTATCAATAGAAAAGACAGTTTAACAGATGATGAGAAATATCATTTAGATGTATGGAACTATAGGGATAATTTTATTAATCCTTATCAAAAGGTAAATCTAAAACAAGAGAAAGATAGAACTTATCTTTGTGTATTTAATATCAATAATAATAAGATTTTTCAAATAGAAAATATAAAAGCAAATACTAGTAAAATCTATAAAAAAGGTAATAAGAGTATAGCTCTATTATTTGATTCAAGCGAGTATGGACGTTTTCAAGATTTTTCAAAACTTTACAAAGATATTTATACATATAATTTAGATACAGGAAACAAAACAAAGGTCTTTACAAAATCTGAGTTGAATATACACCTCTCACCTAAACAAAAGTATATTGTATTTTTTCAACCAAAAGATAGTTTATGGTATTCTTATAATATAAAAAATAAAAAAATGCTAGCTTTAAATAAGGATCTTAAAACTGCATTTTATAACCAAAAGATGGATATGCCAATGAGTGCAATTCCTTATGGATTACAAACATGGTTGAAAAATGATAAATATGTTCTTATAGCAGATAAATATGATATCTGGAAATTTGACTGTAGTGGAATAGAAGCTCCTATAAACTTAACTAATGGCTTTGGACGAAGTAATAATGTAAAATTAAGATATAAGAAATTAAATAATAAAGAATCTTATCCTTTATCAAAGAATATTATACTCCATGGTTTTAATTATAAGAATAAGAAAAGTGGGTATTATAGTTTAAATATTAAGAAAAAAAATAATCCTAAGGAACTTATATATAGCAATCATTTTTACAATGCTAACAATATATATAAATCTAAAGAGGGTAAAAATATAATATTTACAAAAGAAAGTTTTAAACTCTATCCTGACCTATATTATTCTGATATTAATTTTAAAAAGATTACAAAACTATCAACAGCAAATCCTCAACAAAAAGAGTATAAATGGGGAAATGTAAGTCTTGAACATTGGACAAATGGAGACGGTGTAGAAATGGAAGGTTTACTATATACTCCAGAAAAAATGGAGAAAAATAAAAAATATCCAATGTTGGTTTACTTCTATGAGAAGTCTTCTGATACATACAATAAACATTTCATACCTCAACCAAATTGGTCTATAATAAATAGATCATACTGTACTAGTAATGACTATATAATTTTTGTTCCTAACATTACATATAAAAATAAAACCGGATATCCAGGAGAAGCAGCATATTCTTCAATAGTTACGGGCGTACTAAATATGTGTCAGAAACACAATTTTATTGATAAAAAGAATATTGGACTTCAAGGACAATCTTGGGGAGGTTATCAAATTGCGTATCTTGTTACTCGTACAAATTTATTCAAATGTGCAATGGCTGGAGCACCTGTTTCTAATATGACTTCCGCTTACGGTGGTATTAGATGGAGAACAGGAATGTCTCGTCAATTTCAGTATGAACAAACACAATCAAGACAAGGTGGCACACTATGGAATTCAACAATACAATATATTGAAAATTCTCCTGTATTTTTTGTACCTAAAATTAAAACTCCATTATTAATAATGCATAATGACCATGATGGTGCAGTGCCATGGTATCAAGGTATTGAATTATTTATGGCTATGAGACGTTTCAATAAACCATGTTGGATGCTTTCATATAATAATGAAGCTCATAATCTTAAAAGAAGAGCTAATAGAATTGATTTGTCTATAAGAACTATGCAATTCTTTGATTACTATTTAAAAGGAGAAAAAGAACCTGTATGGATGAAATATGGTATTCCTGCTCATAAAAAAGAATATATGACAGGTTATCAATTAGCTAAATAGAATAAATAAATCAATATAATATAAATAATAAAATAGGCTAGTAATTAAATTACTAGCCAATTTATATATATGAGTATTAAATAATAATACTAAGCATCAATATTTGCATATACAGCATTATCTTCAATAAAACGTCTTCTAGGAGGGACATCATCACCCATTAACATAGAGAAAACTCTATCAGCTTCAGCTGCATTGTCAATTGTAACTTGTCTTAAAGTTCTATTTTCTGGAGACATTGTAGTATCCCATAATTGAACTTCATTCATCTCTCCAAGACCTTTATATCTTTGAATATGTAATCCTGTTTCACTTCCTGATCCCCACTCTTCAATTAATCTTAATCTTTGATCTTCAGACCAACAATATTGTTCTTTTTTACCTTTTCTTACCAAATATAATGGAGGAGTAGCAATATACAAGTAACCATGTTCTATTACCTCTTTCATATATCTAAAGAATAAAGTCATAATTAAAGTCGCAATATGGGCACCATCGACATCGGCATCACACATTATTACAATTTTATGATATCTAATTTTAGAAACATTTAAAGCCTTACTATCTTCTTCTGTACCAACTGTAACACCTAGAGCTTGGAAAATATTTTTTACTTCCTCACTCTCAAAGACTTTATGTTGCATTGCTTTCTCAACATTCAAAATCTTACCTTTCAATGGTAATATAGCTTGGAATTTTCTATCTCTACCTTGTTTAGCAGTACCTCCGGCAGAATCTCCCTCGACAAGAAATATCTCACTCTCAACAGGGTCTTTACTAGAACAATCAGCTAATTTTCCTGGTAAACCAGAACCTGAAAGAACAGTTTTTCTTTGAACTAATTCTCTAGCTTTACGAGCTGCATGACGAGCTGTTGCTGCAAGAATAACTTTATTTACAATTGTTTTAGCTTCTTTAGGATGTTCTTCAAGATAATTAGATAACATACTAGACACAGCCTGGTCCACAGCTGAACTTACTTCAGAGTTTCCTAATTTTGTTTTAGTTTGACCCTCGAATTGAGGTTCAGCAACTTTAACAGAAACAACAGCTGTTAAACCTTCTCTGAAATCATCTCCACTGATATCAAATTTTACTTTAGAAAGCATTCCAGAATTCTCTGCATAACTTTTTAAAGTTCTAGTTAAACCTCTTCTAAAACCAGTTAAATGCGTACCACCTTCAATGGTATTAATATTGTTAACGTATGAATGAACATTTTCTGAATAAGAAGTATTATATTGAAGCGCTATTTCTACAGGAATACCATTCTTTTCTGTTGAAACGTTTATAGCTTCTTCTATCAAACGGTCACGTGTACCATCAAGATACTCGACAAATTCACTTAAACCTTTTTCTGAATGAAAGATCTCCGATTTAAAACTTCCATCTTCATTCTCCTCTCTTGCATCTGTAAGAGAAATTTCGATTCCTTTATTTAAGAAAGCTAACTCACGTAAACGAGCAGCTAAAATATCATATTTATAAGTTGTAGTTAGAAAGATTGTATCATCAGGAAGGAAAGAAACTATTGTTCCTGTTTTATCTGTAGCTCCAGAATCTTTCACATCATATAATGGCTTTCCTTGAGAATACTCTTGAACCCAAATTCTTCCATCTCTATGTATTTCTGCTTTCAAATTAATTGATAATGCATTTACACAAGAAACACCAACACCATGAAGTCCACCAGAAACTTTATATGAATCTTTATTAAACTTACCTCCAGCATGTAGAACTGTCATTACAACCTCAAGAGCAGATTTATTTTCCTTACTATGTTTTGAAGTAGGAATTCCTCTACCATTATCCGAAACTGTAATAGAATTATCTGGATTAATAGTAACATCAATTTTAGAACAATAACCAGCCAAAGCCTCATCAATAGAGTTATCTACCACCTCATAAACTAGATGATGAAGACCCTTCACATTGACATCACCAATATACATTGATGGACGCTTTCTTACTGCCTCTAGACCTTCTAAGACCTGAATACTATCAGCAGAATAATCTTGATTTATATTATTTCTTTCTTCACTCATTAATATTATTTTTTGTTCGTTGATTTCAATTTTTCATATGTACTAATTATAATACATAATCTTAAGTGCAAATATACTTATTTTATACCAAATTATTCAGTAATACAATAGATTTGTTCTATGTAAAGAGGTTAAAAACTACAAGTTAAACCTATAATAGCTTTTATTCCCATAACAGGATAATTATTCCAACGTTGATATGACTTATTTAAAAGATTTTCAACGTTTAAATACATATTAAAATGCTTATTCAATTTATAATTTGCACCTATATTTAAATCTAAAATTAATGGCTTATTATCAGTTACAAATAAAGGTTTTATAGTCTTTACCACCTTACGCTCACCCAATATTATAATATCTGAATTAAAATTCCATTTCTTCCCTACCTTATACGAAATATTAATCATTGATTCAAAAGATGGAATATTGGTAATTTTTTCATCACTATAAGAATAAAACTTAAAATCACCTTTCATATCAAGATTCTTATTCCACTTACAACCAATTTTTAAGAAAAGAGTCATAATATCTTGTTTCGAATATCTTTCAGAGAAATAATTTTCTTTTGAATATAGACTTAAGAAATTATCAACCTTTTTGAAATTCACTCCTGTTTTATACCAAAATATATTATCTATATTACCTCTAGCACCAAAAGAAGCGTCATATTTTCTAACTGTCAATTTATCTTGACTTAGTTGTAAGTAAGGATTAATTTTATAAATATCTAAATATGAATTATTGAATACGCCACCATCTATCTCTGCGAAAACAGTAAACTGATCATCTAATAGATCAATAGCGACCATCGATTTCGGATAAATATTAAAGTTATCTCTATCGCCTAAAAACTTATTAATACCAAATCCCAAATTAGCATGAAAAACTCCAGCATTATATCTTAATTGAGGTTCCATTGATATATTAGAATAACTAGATAGCTTTTTTGAATTCAAATAAGATAAATTTGTTTCAAGGTTAAAAGCTAAATCATCCCATTTAAAATCAAGGGAATTCTTTAAATTGATTTTAAAAACAGTTTCTTTAGTAAATTCATAATCAAATAAATTATAATCCACCTTAGTATTCATTATTCCATTTTCAGAGATACGCCCTGCATACATAAAATCAAGACTAAAAAGATTATTCTTAAATGGATCTAAATCTTTATACACCTTACCTCCATAATACTTATATGAATCTCTAGTATAAAAGATATTAGCTTTTATAGTTTTATCATCGTCATTCTTGATAAAATAAGCATTAAATATCTGATTTAGAAAAGAAAAATCTCTATCTACAGAATTCAATTCTAATTTTCCAGATGCATTATGTGAATGGAAAAGAGCTCCCCAATTTATTGTTTTTGTTGAATGATTATTATAAGCAAGATCACAAACTAAATTCAAATAATTTCCAAATGATAAATTTCCATAAAAGTTTCTATTAACAACATCTTTAGAATACTCATATTTTGGATATTCTCCAGCTAACAAATTAAATTTAAACAATTTATTCCTCACATTTAGATTGTAATTAAAGTGAGGTTTAATAGATACCGTATCAATAATCTTAGGATTCAATTGAATCTTTTTACCTTTATATAACTTTGTTTTAAAATCACTTACGATTTTAATTTTTTTCTCACCTTTAAATTCCTGTCCCATAGTTAATAAAGAAGAGAACAGAAAAACACAAATTAATATCTTACGCATAACTACTTTTATTTATCATTCGAAATTGAATCCTTACTCACATTCTTTTTATTTTTCTCTACCTTCTCTCTATAATTATCAAAATCTTTTTTCTCAATATTGATTTTCTTTTTCTCTATAGATTTCTTAATAGATTTCTGAGATTGTTCTTCCTTATCTTTAATTTCTTTTAGAAGAGAACTAGCTTCAGCAATAACACCATCATTTTTATTTGGATAATTATCTAATAAACTCATTAGAGTATATTTGGCTTGAAAAGCATCTTTTTTAATCATATAGATTTTTGCAAGTAAAATAACACTCCTTGCTATATAAAAATATTGAGTAGAACCACTTTCCATAAAGCTATCTATTTCCTTCTTAGAATCATCATATTTCTTTTTCTCAAAAAGATAATTACAAATAAAATATTTAGCATTAGCACCTACTTCAGATTTCAAATTCTTTGAAATAATTTTATAATATTCTAGAGCTTTATCGTTATTACCTAGATTTTTATATGAGTTTGCCAGTTTTGCTTGGATATCAAAAATCACATCTTCATTAGTTCCTTTTGTTTCCAATAGTTTCTCACCATAAACAACCACCTTATCGTCATCATTTAATTCTGAATATGCTTGAAAAATCTTCCACTTAGCATACAAATTATCCTTCTCATCCTCTGTCAATCTTTCAACTGTTTTATACTGTTCTATGGCTATTAAATAATTCTTCAATTTGAAATTTATTTCTGCTGCATGATAAGAAGCATCTAAAGTATAAGTGTTCTCTTTATCTGCTAATAAAGCATTATAGAACTCTAAAGATTTTTCTTCTTGATTGGTACGATAATAGGCATCAGCTAAATAATAGTTAACCACCAATTTAAATTCTTTACTATCACTTTTCTCAACATAAGAAGATAAAGCATCAATAGCTTCAGGCAATTTGTCATCCATATACAAACGTTCAGCAGCAATAAAAGATAAAGAATCTTTACTCATAAGATCCTTATTTGTTTGCATACCATTCTCGTTTAAGAATTTATAATAATCATCAACTCTATTTTGCTCTAGCATAACATTCTTTAGACCTTTTTTAGCTGATATTGCATATTCTGTTCCTATATAATCAGAAAGAACTCTTTTATAATATTTCTCAGCAGAAGATAAATCATTCTCATTAAACTCTATTAATGCTAATTGCAATTCTGCCATAGCGTCGTATTTAAATGATTTTTCTAAGCTAATTATATCCTTAAAATATCTTTTAGACAAAGAATTTTTTCCCATTGATAAAGCAACATCACCAGCTTCGTAATAAGCCTCATAGTAATATTTAGATTTCTGATGCTTATTTATTATCTCATTTAAAGCAGATATTTGTTTTTGTTTATTACCTAACAATCCATATGCAACAGATTTTTTTAGAAGAGCATAATCAACAGAAAAAGAATTCATTCCAATAATTTTATCAGCAAAATTTATACAATCTCTATATTTTCTTACATAAAGGTAGTAATCTAACAATCTACATCTTGCGTCCGACAGATAAATTGAATGTTTATTACCTTCTGCCAATTCATATGCTTTAAACATCTCTATAGACTCTTCCACCTTATTCAATTGCAAATAAGAATAAGCCAATCCGTAATACCCCATTGGATAATTCTTCAATAAACTAGCCCCAGGAGTAAGAAGAAATTTATTATAATGATCTATTGCTTTCTCGTATTTGTGTAATTTAAAATAAGCTTCAGCTTTCCAAAATACACAAGATGCTGCAATCTTATTATTTAATCTTTTCTCTGTAAGAGATAAATTAAAAGATTCCAAAGATCTATAATAATCCTCTTGATTAAACAACTCAATACCTCTATTATAAGCAACCTTTTGTAGAGCTGCTCTAATTGCAGTTGTCTTTACTTTAATCTTCTTGATAGATTCTATAGCTGCTTTATAATCTTTTACTGTATTATATACATCTGCTAAACAATCATAAGCTTCTTGATTCCTTCTTGAATCTGGATATTTTGCAATATAATCGTCAAAACTATTTAAAGCCTCATTAAAAGGTGAATATTCTAATTCATAATTCAATTTTGCAACATTAAATAAAGAATTTTCCTTTATCTCATCATCAAAATTCATATGAGAAGCTAATTTCAATGCATTTCTAGCATTTTCCTTGTCCCCTTTTTTTAAATAACATGCTGCTAAAGCATAAGTAGCAAACTGATTAATTTCATCATTATTTCCACCTATCTTTTTAAAATATTTAATTGCTTTATCTACTTTTCCAACTTTATATAAAGAAAATGCATAAGAATAATTATCTACCTTATCTCCTTCTCCAACAGAATCCAAATAATAATCATAATACTTTACTGCTTTTTTATAATTACCCTGAGTAAAGAAAGAATGAGCTATTATTCTAGCAAGCATCATTTTACGCTCTCCATCAACAGTTCCATAATATTTCTCTCCCAAAGAAGTCACTTTTTTAAACTTACCTTGAGTATAATAAATTTGGACAATATAATAAGGAACTACATGTTTATAGTCAGGACTAGATTGTAGAGCTTGAAATGATTTTAGTGCTGTTTGATATTTCTTTTGCTTAAAAGTTATATTTGCATAATAAAATCTTGATAGATCCTTATAACTACTGTCTAAAGATTCAATATAAAAGAAATCATTAGCAGCTTCCTTCTCCTTACCACACATTAAATTACAATAAGCCTTCTTAAACAAAAACTCTAATCTAGTAGTCTTATCTAAATCACTATCTACAATTTTATTCATATAAGATAATGCTGAACGATATCTTTCATTATCAAATTGATAATATGCAAGAATTAATCTAGCAGGAATAATATATCTAGACTGAGGATAATCATCAATAAAACGTTGCATTTTATCTTTTGCACCATCCATATCTAATTTAAACTCACAATACAATTTATTGTAGAGAGCTGATTCATAAATAAAAGATCTTGAATCGGATGACCCCTTAAGTACATTGTCAAATACTTGATGAGCAGAACCATAAGCTTTATGTCTTATCATCTTTTTTGCCTTTATAAATAAAGGATTCTTTATCTCTATTGCAGTTTCCTGAGCATTAAGGAATAATGGAATTGCAATAAATAATAATAATAAAATTTTTCTCATTATTTTGTTTCTTTATATTATCGAGTTAAAAAATCGTTATAGAAATATTGTAATAGAACTCTTCCCAACTTTCTATCTTTTTTATTCTTATCAATAAGATATTTTGAAGCTGTATTATCGTAAATAGAATATGTTGAATCATTAATAAAACCTATACCATCATTATAGGTATAAGATACAAAACTTTTAACATCAGAAGAAAATAAATTTCTACTAAATATAAAATCTTTTGAATCTATATCCATTTGATTAAGCAAAGTACTAGCCAAATCAACTTGTGAGCAATACTTATTAAATTTCATGCCTTTCTTAGTGACTGGACCACCAACCCAAATCATAGGAATCTTAAAACATTTACGTTCACTAACCAAATCATTATCAGGAAGTAAAACTCCATGATCGGCTATAAAGATAAAAATAGTATTATCCCATATATCAGATTTCTTACATTTATCTATAAAATCGCCAATACACTTATCTGTATAATACACCGAATTAAGGTACTTCTTCCCTATAGAATTTCCTTTAATTACTGTCTCCATAGGAACATCGAATGGCTCATGACTACTTAAAGTAAACACCATTTTAAAGAATGGTTTATCAGATTTCTTTATATCATTAAAGATTCTTGAAAACATTATATGATCGTGAACTCCCCATTTTGAATAATTATATTTACTATCAAAATCTTCATCAACAGTAAGCTTATCAAAACCTGCCGTAGTAAAATATTGTCTAAAATTTGCAAAATTAATATCACCACCATAGTAGAATGATGTATTATAACCAACCTTCTTCAATTCATGAGCAATACTAGGTAATTTCTCCGATTTAGCAGGATAACGTAATATTGAGTTGCCTGGATTTGCTGGATAGCCACTCACAACAGCCGGTACTCCCTTATCCGATCTATTACCAGTTGCATATAAATGAGTAAATAAAATACCCTCTTTACTTAATTTATTTAAATTTGGAGTTACGCCTTTAGCGCCACCCAAAACTTCAATTGTCTTGGCAGAAAAACTCTCTAATAGAACCAACATAACGTTTGGACGCTTATTATTAAGCACCTTCATCGTTTCACCTTTACTAGAATACAAACTGTCCACTATAGAATTCATTTTCTCTGAAGATACTACAGAATACGTTTTCTCTAAATCATCAACTTTTTTCAAAGAATACATGAAATTCCATACAGGATTTAATGCTACATGATTCACATATATATTTTTGTGAAAATACATTGCACCTGGATTTATAGGTGCTAAACCTAAACCTCCACGAATAGGAATAATAAAACATGCTGTAACAAAAAGTCCTAAAGGGAAAACCCACAATTTTGCTTTTTCGAATGTATCAAGATCTCTTAATACATAACGTTTATACAAACGATCGAAAGCAATTATCAATGCTAGAATTAAGGATAGCAATAGAATATATTTAATTATACTTAGAGAAGCAAAAGCATCTTTAGGAGTCTTCAAATAAAAGAAAGGTGTTGTATCAACATGAAATCCCCAATGTTTATACAATTCCAAATCTCCAACTACTATAAAAAAACAAAATGTAGTAAAAACAATATTCAAGAATCTAAATACTCTCTTATAATATTTAGATGAAAATCTAAAGAAAAGAAAAATGAGTAGAGAAATTAAAATCATGAAATAACCACCTAAGGCAATATCCATTTTAAAACCAACTCCTATAGCTTGAATAAGATCCAAAACTGAAACCTTAGTAGATAAGCTAAACTGATAAAGAATAAAAAGTAATTTTGAAAAGACAAATAATGTTAACCAATAACAATAATTCTTAAATAAAAATAATAATCTCTGCTTCATTTTGTAGTATAATGTTATAATAATTTTCTAATCCGTGAAATTACAAAATTATCCATTATAAAATTTGAAACAGAGATTATATTTACTAATAATTATAACTCTAAATAGTTCTGCTTACCAAAGAATCTAGGACAAGGCACTTGAGATGCTCTATGAGATTTCTTTCTAGAACCAAATAAGAATATCAAAGATAATTCATGAACATTACCTCCAGCAGGAGTTAATCTATTAACAGCTAAATCGTATGAATAACCTAAACGAAAGAATTTATTATCGAAGGCTAACATAAATATCATTGAATCATATTTCATCTTAAAATTTTGTCTGAACCAAGTTCCAGCTGAAAGATTAAATTTATTAATATAGAAACCATAATTCATCTGCTTATTATCATCTTGCATCTGAAACATAAACAATGGACAAAATGTAAAAGCAACATCTCTTAATCCATTAAAACTAATAGGATATTCAGCTCCAGCATGGAATACATACTTAATAGGAATTACCGATTTAGTAGTAAATGCTATTGATGGCTCTGATAAATGTTTAGCAGAAACTCCAAAAGTATATTTCTCAATATTAAAAAGAGCTCCAACCCCAACATCTAAAGCTTTCTTATCATACACAACAGGATCGCTACTTCCATCATGTCCACCAATAAAACCTCTATCTATATCAATCATATCTGAATAAACAAGATTTGTTGGATCAAGATGATTATTTATTACTCCACAAGATATTGCAAACCTTAAAGCTGTATTATGACTTATTTTCATCATATATGAATATACACCAGCCATTGAAGTTGTAATTTGAGCTCCATTAGCTTGTCTATCTTGTTGAATTTGTATTCCTAATCCTCCAAAATTATCCATATAACAATCATACGATACAGCGTAAGTCATAAAAGGATTATTAAACTTATCCCACTGATTTCTATAATTTGCTATTACCCTATGGTGATATCGCGAACCTGCAAATGCTGGATTTAAATCCAATTTATTTGCAAAAAACTGAGTATAGTAGGTATCCTGTGCATAAACACAAGAACCTACTAATACCAATACTATTATTAAAATTTTTCTCATTATTTAACTACCATTACGAAACCTTTTCCAATTAATTCCTCATTCATATAAGCAACCCATACATAAGCACCTGGATGACTAGGTTTTCCATCTACATAACCGTTCCACCCACCAGACATTCCTGGTTCACTAGTTCTATAAACTTCTATACCCTCTCTATTATATATTACCATTAAGAAATCACCTCTTATATTCTTATATTTTAAGAAGAACTTACCATTCTGACCTGGAGCATCAAGCAATAGTGCATTAGGAGCTACAAATTTTGTATACTTATGAGATAACTTCATTGAAGCTGTAGCGATACATCCATTCTCATCAATCATCTTAACAGAATATCTACCTTTACTACTTACATTGATATAATCATCAAAATCTCCTGTTGACCAATCTAATGTATAATCATCACTATCTCCTAAAATTACTTTTGGTTTTATTTTCACTTCATCACCAGCAAATATAATAGTATCCTTAAGTTCTACTTTTGGATTTCTATAAACTGTATAAGTAGCTTCATCTTTACATCCAAACTTATCTACCACTTTAACATCATATTTTCCTGGTTCTCTCATAATCTTAACAGCATCATCACTACCGTCATTCCATGCTACATTATATTTTGTAGGTATTCGTATAGATATAGACTCACCTTCGCAAGCAAACTTATCTTCACCTAAACTAGGACGCGAACTAACATCAATAATTATAGAATCTCTAGCAGCACAACCATAGTCGTTAGTAACTAAAGCTTTGTATTTATACATACCACCATTTAAAGTTCCAATATTTAAATAATTAGCTACACCAACAACATCACCTATATCATTAGTCCACATCAACTTACCTTTTCCACCATAATCACAATCTAAGATTATTTCATTACAATCTCCATATTCTCTAGATTTGTCAATTGTAATTGATGGGTTCAAATAAACTTTAACAAAGTTAGTAGCCTCTACTTTATTCATCTTACCATAAACAATACACTTATACATTCCTGCATCTGCCTTTTTCACTTCAGATAAAGAAAGATTTGCTGATGTTTCACTCAATTTATTACCATCATGATACCATTCATATTTCAGATCTCCCATACCAGAAGCAATCATCTCCAATCGTGTTGTCTCTCCCTCACACATATATTTGTTATGAGAAAAAGAAATTACTTTAGTTAAGATTCCAAAATCTACATGAATTTCTGCTGTACTAGTTCCACAAAGACCTATAGCTTGACACCTATAAACTCCAACATCTGATTTTTGGAAATTATCAATATCTAATCTTGGACCTTTTATAGGCAAAGAAGATCCATCTTTTGTCCACTTATAAGTAAGATTAGTACCTTTTGATTTTACAGTATATCCAAAGTGAGTATTTATTGCTATCAAAGTATCAACTCTTGGTCTTAATACTCTTGTTTGTTCTCCACAACTTAAAGTAACAAAAATACCACTCTCTCCACAAAGACCTTTTACAGTACATTGATAAATTCCTGCATCTGCCTCAGTCATATTAGTTATAACAAGCTCATCATTTTTAAGGCCTCCAGCTGTATATGGTTTACCATCTTTTGTCCATACATATTTATTATTGTATCCTGATGTCAGAACTTTATAATTATAATTATCTCCTGGACATAAAAGTTTATTTACTGGAGTACTTGTTATATCTGTTAAATCAGCATAATCTAATCTAAAACTTGAAGTTTCTGTAGTACACTTACCTGTTACTGTACATGTATAAACTCCAACATTCGAATTATCGAAAGAATCAATAACTAAAGTATTTGTTGTATTAGTAGGAATTAGTGTTCCATCCTTATCCCAAGAATACTTAAGATCTGTTCCTTCAGCATCAACTCTATATTCAATTCTAGAATTAGAACATACAACCGAATCTTTTAATACATTATTAATTTTAACATTCTTAGCACATTTTATATTAATTAATATACTTGATTCTCCACATAATCCTCTAACGGTACATTCATAAATTCCTGCTTTTGTTTCATCTAAATTAGTTATAGATAACTCATCATTTTTAGCACCACTAGCAGTAAAAGGTTTACCATCTTTTGTCCAAGTAAATACATTGTTTACTCCTGCAGCAACAATCTTATTTGTATAATCATCACCTGGACATAAAAGAATATCTACAGGCTTATTTACTATACTTGTAAGATCACCATATGTTAATGTAAATGTTTCAACATCTTCTTTACAAGCTCCTGTCACTTTACACTCATATCTACCTGCATCTGTTGTTTTAAAAGAAGTAATTGATAAACTTGAACTTACATTTGAAGTTATCACACCATCTTTCTTCCACTCATATTTAAGATCTGTTCCAACAGCCTCTATATCATATGTTACATCTGCATCTGCACAAATTGTTTCATCAGCTATTCCACTAGTAATATCACTATCAACACCACAACGGATTTGTATTTTTATTGAACTTTCTCCGCAATCTCCTTTCACATTACATATATATGTTCCTGCATCAGAAGGTTTAACATCATTAAGTACTAATACATCATTATGAGCTCCAGAAGCTGTATAAACTCCACCGTCTTTAGTCCATGTATATACATTATTTACTCCCTTAGCCAATACAGGATATTGGAAATTATCTTTTGGACAAAGCAATTTATCTAAAGGTGCTGTTGTTATTTCTGTCTTTTCTGAGAATGTTAGTTCGAAAGGAACTTCTACCTGACCACATGTTCCTTTCACAACACATTTGTAATTAGCAACATTTGCTAAAGCAAAATTCTCAATTGTAAATGTTGAACCTGTTAGTGGTAATTTAACACCTTCTTTAAACCATTCATATTTAAGATTATTTCCTACTGCATCAACAGTATAAATAAATCTTGCACCATCACAAACAGCTGTTGTTGCTGGTGGCATATTATTAACTTGAGTATTTACACCACATGTTACTTTTACAATAACTTTATCTTCTTCACAATCTCCAGATACAGTACATTCATATACTCCTGCATCTCCTGCTTGCATATTAGTTATTTCAAGAATATCTCCTGAAGGTCCTGTTCCTGGATGATGAGCTCCATCTTTTGTCCAAGCAAAATGTAGATTCTCACCTACAGCTTTAGCTGTATATCTATATGTTGCACCTGGGCAAATTAAAGTATCAATAGCTTTTGAAGTGACCTTAGTTTCAACTCCATATTTCAATTCAAAAGATAAACCTTGATTTCCACAACTATTCTTAACTTCAGCAGTATAAACTCCTGCATCAGCTGGAGTCATTGCAAGAATATTAATCTCATTATTATTAGCTCCTGCAGCTCTGAATGGTGCTCCATCTTTTGTCCATGAAACAATAGCATTTGTACCTGTATACGTTAAAGTATAATTATATGGCTTATTATGACAAACCTGAATTGGAGCATGCAATGGTTTAGGAGATGTAATATTTACTAGTTCAGAGAAATCTAATCTGAAACTAACACTAACTTCTCCACAAATTCCTTTTGCAGTACAAACATACTCTCCAGCATCAGCTTTAGTCATATTTGCAATTCTTAATTCATTATTCTTAACTCCAGCTACTGTAATAGGATTTCCATCTTTGGTCCATTCAAAAACAAGATTTGTTCCTTGAGCCATCATTATTTTCTCATATGGAGCTCCGATACAAACAACAGAATCTTTAACAGCTGTAACAATTTTAGTTCTTACTGCATGAAGAAGTTTCACATAATTAGTTTCCCTTCCACAATCTCCATTAACAGTACAAGTATAAGTTCCTTCATCAGATTTCTTCATACCTGAAATAGACAATTTATTTGTCTTATTACCTGTTCCAACTCCATCTTTATCCCAATCATAAGTCAATGAAGAACCAGTAGCATAAACTGTATACTCATAATCATCACCATCACAAACATATTTATCATCAATATTCACTGTTTTAATTAGTACTGGCGGATTATAATTTAATTTTATAATATCAGATTTTTCTCCACAATCACCACTAACAGTAAATTGATAAGTTCCTTCATCTGCTTTAGTGAAATTCGCTATATTAAGAGTCTTAGTATTACTAATAATACTAGCATCATCTAATTTTATCCATTTGAATGTTGCTCCAGTTCCAGATGCTACTGCATCTATATGTATTGGATCTCCATCGCAAATAGTTCTATCCACTCCTAAATCAGTTAGTTTTATTCCATTCTTAACAAGAAGAGTAAATTTCTTAATATCTTCTCCTCCACAACCTACACCTACAGCTCTTAATGAATATTCTCCTGATTGACCAGGCTGAAGATTTGTAAATTTAAGTTCAGCTTTATCATGTGTAAATGTAGGATCTCCAGTTTTTGTCCATTCGTAATGATCAATTTCTCCTTTTACAGTTGGAGTAATTGTGAAATCATCACCTTCACATTTCACTTCATTAATCTTCACTCCTAAATCAACCTCTGTTGTTTCTCTATATCTAACATGAACTTCAGCAGTATTACCATAACAAGCACTATGGAAATAGAATATATAATCACCAGCTTTGTCCTTAGTCATATTATTTATAGTAAGGATTTTATCTGTAGATTTGAAAGAAGGATCTCCTTTCTTTATCCAATAATATGTATATGTTGCATCTAAAACAACATTTGGATCAACAGTAAAGTTTTCTCCTTCACATTTAGGAGTTGGCTGAGTTATAGCTCCTAGAACAACTGCATTTGTACTTACTTTAATTTCTATTCTACCTTTCTCTGATGCTCCACATGGAGTATTTACAGTATACATATACACTGCCTCATCAGCCTTAACAACAGGTCCTAACATTAAAGTCTTACCACCATCTATAATATGAGTTGCATCATTATAAGGAGTTTGATTTGCATCATCTGGACCTTTTGTCCAAGAGTATGTTAAATCTCCTCCTTCAGCACTTATTGTATAATAATAATACGCTCCTTCACATAAAGGGTTCTTTATATTTACAGGTTTATAATCTAAAGGAGCTAAATAAGTTAAATTTAATGTTCTACTTATTTCACCACAATCTCCTTTGGCAGTACAAACATAAACGCCCTCATCTGCTTCTTGGAAATTTGTAATATTTAGTCTTTTCCCTGAATTCTCAAGATTTGAATTATAAGCTACTCCATCTTTTGTCCATGTTACAACAAGATTCTCTCCACTTGCAACAAAATCATAAGTATAAGGAGTACCTTTACAAATTGATTTAATTTCATTTGTTGAAGTAACAACAGTAGGAGCTTTATATCCTAAATCTACTATCAACTCTTTATTTCCACATCCACTATTTACAACACATTTATAAACACCTCTATCTGCATTCTTGAAACTTGTAAATTTAAGTGTTCTTCCTGCATCAATTAAATTAGTATTATATGGTGCTCCATCTTTTGTCCATGTATATGTTAGATTATTACCAACGGCATAAACAACATATTCATAAGATTCTCCATCACAAATGTCTTTATTTACATTATGACTTGTGACTGATAATGGTTCTTGATTATCCAAAACAATTAATTGTACAGCTTCTCCACATGGAGATTTCACTCTACATAAATACATTCCAGAATCAGATTCTTTAAAATTATCTATATGAAGAGTATTTCCTGAAGCTTTTGGATCTTTAAAGGCTGAACCATCTTTTTCCCAAATATATGTAAGAGATTCTCCCGTAGCTTGAACTTTATATTCATATGAATCTCCTTGACAAACAAATGTATTAACATCAGCACTTGTTATACTAGGACGTGAACCATATTTCAAATCTAATCTTATTGTTTTAGCTGTTCCACAATTACTCTCTATTGTACATATATATGTACCATTATGAGCAGCCGTAAAATGAGGAATAGATAATGTTTTCCCTCCATCTTCAAGATTACTTAATAAAGGAGTTCCATTTCGTGTCCATTTATATGTAATATTTTCTCCCTCTGCATTTACTGTATAAGTATAAGGTTCTCCATTACACATTAAAGATGTTGCATCTCTACTACTTACAACTAAATTCTTCTGATTTGTTAATACTAATGTTCGTGATTCTTGTCCACAATCACCACTTACAGTACATACATAAATTCCATCATCTGAAGAATCAAAATTGTTTATAGTAAGAACATTACCTGCAACCTTTGTCGCATCAGTTAATATTATTCCATTCTTAGTCCAAGTATAATTAAGATTGGCTCCTGTTGCTGCCAAAGTATATTTATAGGTTGTTCCTTCACATACTCTTTTAGTTTCATTAGCACTTGTGATATTTGTTAAGTCAGAAACAGATAAATTTAAAACTATTGTTTTTCCTGCACCACAATTACTTGACACTACGCATCTATAAACTCCAGCATCTCCTGCTGTAAAATTATCTATAGATAAAGATTTTCCACTATCCTTAATAAAAGTGTTATATGCAAGTCCATCTTTTGTCCATGTGTATACTATATTCTCACCTATAGCATCAATAGTATAGTTATATGGATCTCCAGCACATAATGCTTTTGTTTCATCAAGACTATTTACAACTAAATTCTTCTGATTTCTTAAAATCAAAGTTCTCGAATCCTCTCCACAATCTCCAACTACTTTACATACATAAACTCCAGAATCAGCATCTGTAAAACTGTTTATTTTTAATTTATTATCACTAACTTTAATTGGATCGGCAAATGGAACATTATCTTTTGTCCAAGTATATCTTAAATTACCACCAGTGGCATTCATTATATATTGATATGGACTTCCTTCACAAACTCTTTGATTTATGTTAGTAGAAGCAATAACAGTATTTGCAGAATATCTTAATGTAATTCTTACAGTTTCAGTATTACATTTATTTGAAATTCTACATGTATATATTCCAGCATCAGCAGCTGTCATATTATTTATATTCAATGTTGCCGTTTTTAATGTCGACATTAATACACCATCATGATCCCAAACAAACTTAATATCTTCACCTGTCACATCAATAGTATGTCTAAAAGATCCTCCTTCACAAACCAATTCATCAACAGTAGTTTCGTTATTTAGCTTAATAGCATCATATTTCTTTACAGTATACTTAACAGTTTCACTTGAACATGAATTTGTTATAGTACATATATACTCTCCAATATGAGATGCTTTTAAAACATCAATATCTAATATATTACCTTTTGCTCCCTTAATAATATCAGTTGGAACAATACTTCCGTCAGCCTTTGTCCAAACAAAAGTACATTCATTAGCATTTGTTACAACAACTTCAAAAGGTAATAAATCTGAATTCAAACATTCTTTATCTTCTCTAGGACCACTTGTAAGTTTAACTTTACTTTTTACAAGAAGATCCATTTGAACAGCAGCATACCCACATCTACCTTCAATGTATAATCTATATTTACCAGTTTGATTTAATTTCACATTAGAAATAGAAAATTCATTTCCATTTGAAGCAATATTAGGTTCTGCAAATATTCTTGAAGAGACCCATGTACCAGCAATAAGTTTCTGAAACTCTATACTTCTAGCCTCTCCTACTATATTTGCTCTTATACTTATATCTTCTCCTTCACATATCTCTTTACTAAATTCAAGATATTTAACTTCTCCTACACTTTCATTTTTTACAGATTTGGTTACAATCTCATCTTTAGATAATATCAAATCGTAAGCACCAGTAACATCAATATTAGGTGTAACTTTCTTAATTTTAAAAAGATGTTGTTGCTCAGTACACGCTCTTCTTATTATACATTCATAAGTTCCTGCATCTGTAACTTTTAGATCTCTTAATATTAATTGATTTTCTGTATTTGTAATTGGAATATCACATTTAGCTCCTGTATGATCTACAATTTTTCTCCATGTAAAAGTCGTATTTACAATTTCAGCATTTGTCTTTAATATAAAGCCTTCACCAACACAAGCATAATCACTTTCTTTTACACTAGGAGTATATTCTCTTCTTGCAACTTTTAATATTACTTTATGAGATAATTCATTACAATAACCTTTAAGTATACATGTATACTCTCCTGCATCAGCATCATCTATATTTACAAATGACAATTTTTTAGTATTTGAAACAACAGTCCCTTTTGAATCTACCCATTTATAAGATTCTATATCATCTGATATAACTGGTGCATTAATTACTAAATTCTCACATGCATACGCAGTTATTGTTTCATCTGTATTTATTCTTGTTACTTCTGCTGTTGTTAATACTGTTTCAAGTGTTGACGTAACTTTAATAATTTGATATTCAACATCAAAATATGTTCCTGTTCCAACAGGCTGTCCTTTCATTGAAACTCTACATAAATATGTATAACCTTCATCTTTAATTTTAGAAATATTTCTTACTGTATATTCATTACTAGTTGCACCAACAATTTTAGTCATTGCCGCAGTAGAACCTATTCTAAATTTCCACCATTGATAATCAAAAGCAGGATCTAAAGGTACAGTCAATAACTCATTTGTACTTGCACATAAAAATTTTTGATGTCTATCTTCTGAAGGATCTGGAACCAATGTAGGTTTTACATATACAATAAATTTTTTAGTCATTGTTAAACATGCACCTTGCATTGTACAAGTATAAATACCTTCTCTTGCTTTTGTTGCAGCATTTATATCGTAATAATATGCATGAGAAAGAACAGTTCCACTAGGGCCTGTCCATGTATATCTTACTGAACGATTATTTCCACAAGGAGCATATAACCTCCTATTATATCTTTCTCTTATAGTAAGAGTTTCATCATCACAAGTAGTACTACCTATAATATCAGCTATAGTCTCTTTTACGTTAATAGATATTGTTTGAACAGCTTCTCCACACACACTTGTTGCTGTACACTTATAAGTAAGTTTAGGTGAATTAACAGGTATATTAACATCGAATTCTTTTCCTCTTCCTACAACTTTACCATCTTTATCTGTCCACACATAAGAATCAACAGTTCCTGAAATATCTGCAACTAATTTGTTTGAACCAGGACATAATTCTATTTCCTTATTAGAATCTCCTCTTAATTTTGGAGAAACTTTAACTTTTACAGTATAAGTTGCTACTTCCACTTCCTGAAAAACCACATCATCAAGTGCAAAATCATTTCCTCCAGGATCTTTGTTCAAGTTAACTAACTTAATATATGCATCTCCTTCTTTGTCTGAATGTAATACCTCATATACTTTTAACCAAGTATCAACATTCATATCTAAAGTCTGTATTTTACCTAAAACTCTTTCTGCATCTCCATCTCTTTTAATAGTAAATTTTAAATTGGCAGGACTACCTCCACAAACAGAAGAACCCCAAGCACTAAACATATAGAATTTATCTTTATGAATACCTGCAATATTCTGACCCCAAACCATTTTCCCTGCAGGATCTGTTGCTCCATTAACAATCATTTGCCAATTACCACTTCTTGGAACGGTATATCTATCAAATCCACTATGCCAACTATGAGGTATATTCCCTATTCCGTATACCCCTTCATCATATAAAGCTCGTGAACCTTTGTTCATAACTCTTCTATATTGAGAATCAAACCCCAAAGCATTTACATTCCCCCACTCGAAACCTCCATTTTCAACTAAGTCGGTACCCGCTTTTAATTTATAAACCCTTAATTCATACTCAGTTGTTTCTGTTAAATCTGGAGTAATATAATCTTTATCTCTTCCCAAACGTACACCATCTTTTTTACTATACCATTCATATTGTACAGAATGTGGAACATCTGAGATCAATCTAACATGATCATCAATACAAACTTCTACTAAAGGATCCGTTTGAACATGAACTTCCCTTACGGTCCTATCAAATGTTGTCGGCTCGACATCAGTCCTTTTACTAAAATCGAAATAACCATATGATAACGTGACTATACAAGACAACGCTATCATAACAGAACAAATTCCTATTATTTTGTAATTCTTCATAAGAAACGAATTTATTTTCTAATTGCTTTTATAGCAATTTTAATACACAATCACCTAATCTATTTTGAGTAAAAATATAAAATATATGTCATCTATAAAAGAATCAAGTAAGTGTATTTATAACTATATTTATAATACATTAACACTCAATAACTTAAAAATTTTAACATATCATCAGCACGAAAATATTAGTTTATAATATGCAAACGAGCATATACACTATCAAGATGATAGAGATACTAATAATCTCAAACTTAAAGATTGAAAACATAATAAATAAAAATACAGCTAATTCGTTTCAGAGAAATCCTCCACGTATATATACAAAATATGTCTACAGATAATTCTATTATTATCTGTAGACATATTTTAGTAGCACAATAAATTCATTAGTTTAGTCCTCTTTTCTATAAGCATTTTGTACTGATTTTGAACACATTAGACTCACCATATCTTATTATCAATAATAAGTGAATCTTTATTCATTTCAAATTTAATAAAATTATCAACACTTTTTAACCTATTTGCACATTTTTTCCTCAGAAAAGATATTTTTTTATTAATTAGTTGAAATGGTATGAGATTCTATATTTTTACCATAAGTAATTTGTATCACAATTGTTTGACTAGTACATGAATTACTAATATTACATCTATAAGTTCCAGCCTTAGCTTGGGTCATATTATTTATAATAAAATTTTGATTTGAGATAGTACTTGGAATGGAACCTCCACCATCTTTAGACCAAATATAAGTTAAGTTAGATCCTGTAACATTGATATTATATGTATATGAATTTCCTTCACAAACAATTTCTTCTTGATTAGTAGAACTAATATTCACATCATCTACAACTGTTAAATTTATTGTATGATTTATTTCTCCACAATCGCCAGTTGCAACACATCGATATGCTCCATTATCTGCTGAAGAAAATGGAGACTTTTGGTAAGTTTTAGAAGTAGCTCCATTGATTAATACATTATTCCTATACCATTTATATGTATGAACACTCCCAACAATAGGCATTGTTATACTTCCATTTGAACATATTTGTTTAGTTTCATCTCCTGTTACTGTTAATCTAGGTTGTACTCGGATAGTAACTCTATAATCGACAAAAGCAACCTTACGAAAAGTAATATCATCAATTGCAAAATCATTTCCTCCTGCAGCACTAACCTCATCAACCACCTGAATATTTACGGTTTCATTTTGAGAAGAGTTCCATTCTCCCCTAAACTCAACCCATTGTCCCAAGGTTGCTGGAAGAGTTCTAACAGTACCTAAACCTTCTCTAGTTCCATTAGCTCTAACTATCTCAAATCTAAGTCTAGCAGGATTTCCACTTGCTACAGAACATCCAAAAGCACTAAAAATATATTCAGAATTAGCCTCAACATTTAATTGTTGCCTCCATACTATGGCATTTCTTGTTCCATTTAAAATCATTTGCCTATTTCCTGAATGTGGATTTGATCTTGAAAAATTTGTATGATAATCTCTTGGATATCTACCCACTCTATATGTTCCTTCTGGCCACAATCCTCTAGAATTATTTCTTCCTAACCTATACTCTGTATAGAATCCAGTATTTCCGCTTTCAAAACCACCATTCACAACACCAAGAGCCGCTTCAGGAGCATAAACTCTTAATATATATTCTCTTGTATCAGTTAAATTATTTACCACATAATCTCCTCCTTCTTGCAATTTAACTCCTGTAGTTGTAAACCACTCATGCCTATGACTATCTGGAACTCTATTCCTTAAAGTTACCGTTCCATTTGTACAAATTGCTTGATTAGTATTTGTACTTATATCTAAAACGGTAGTAACTGGTGGAAAATCTGGAGAACTAGGATTACTCATCATATTTCTTATAGAAAAAGATGATAGTATCATTAGTAAAACAAATAAACTAGATACTCTTATTAACTGCTTGTAATTCATAGTATATAAATATTAAATGCGTACTTACTATTATGTATAAATATATTAAAATATTTTAAGATTTCATGTTTATTTTGTATATTCTTTTATTCATCTACACGTATCAAGAATGTCTTAAAGATGTACCATCTACGTACTTTGTCCATGGTTTGTCCATCCTTTGTCCATGGTTTCTACAACATAGCTAGTAGGAAGCATGGACAAATATTGACCAATAGTTGATGGAAATACAAAGATGATACGAATATAAAAAGTATCAATAAATATTCTTATAATAATTTGTTAAAAAAAGAGCCACTCTGTATAAAACAGAATAGCTCTTTGAAATATCGTAGATAAAATTTATTATTTCATAATATCTTCAACTTCTTCTACTGTGATTGGAATTCTTCTATCACCTAAAATTCTACAAGAATCTTTTGTAACAAGAATATCATCTTCTAAACGAATACCTCCAAAAGTTTTATATTCTTCTAATTTATCAAAGTTGATAAAGTCGGTATTTATATTCTCTGCTCTCCATTTGTCAATTAATGCAGGAATAAAATAACATCCAGGCTCGTTAGTAATTACAAAACCTTCTTGCAATCTTCTACCCATTCTAAGAGAAGCTAAACCGAACTGAGAACTAGGACGAACTTCATCATCAAAACCAACATAGTTTTGACCTAAGTCTTCCATATCGTGAGTATTTAATCCCATCATATGTCCTAAACCGTGAGGCATAAATAAAGCGTGAGCTCCAGCAGCAACAGAATCTTCTAAATTACCTTTCATCAAACCAGCAGCTTGAAGATGAGATGTTAATTCTTTACATGCAGCTAAATGAACTTCTTTATATGTAATTCCTGGTTTTGTTAATTCTCTACCTTTATTGTTTGCAGCTAAAACAGCATTGTATATATCTTTTTGCTTAGATGTAAATTTACCTCCAACAGGAACAGTTCTTGTTGCATCTGAACAATAATAAGAAGCAGCTGTTGCACCAGCATCTGTAAGCATTAACTTACCTTTTTCAAGAATATTACCATGATAGTGATTATGAAGAGTTTCTCCGTTTTGAGATAATATAATAGGGAAAGAAGGTAGTCCTCCACCTGAAACAGAAATTCCTTCAAGAATTCCAACAATCTCTTGCTCTAAAACACCAGGTTTACAAGCTTGCATTGCTGCAACATGCATTTTATAACCTGTATTACAAACCATGTCTAATTCTTTAATCTCGTGCTCATCTTTAACAGAACGCAATTCAATAACAGCTTTTACCAATTCAATAGATGCATACGATTGTATCATTGAAGGATTTATACCTGTTAATGTTTCTAACAATATTATATTGTCATGTCTGTAAGGTGGTAAGAAATGTACTTTTCTTCCTTTAGCCAATGCTTCTTTTACAACTTTTTCTAATTGAGAAAATTGTGAAGATTTAGAAACTCCTACATTGCTTGCTAATTCTTGAACAGATGGTTGAGGTCCCATCCAAATAATATCATCTATATCAACATCGTTTCCGTATAGTGTGTCTTCGTTTGCATCTACATCAAGTACACCTGCAAAACCAGCATGGTCAAGACCAAAGAAATAAACGAAATTACAATCTTGGTGAAACAGATATGTATTATCAGGATAATCCATTGGTGCTTCGTTATTTCCTAAAATAAGAATTAAACCATCACCTACTAATTCACGCAATCTGTTACGTCTCTTTATATAAACTTCTTTTGAAAACATTTTAATATATATTTTTAGTATTAGTTATATTTTTGCTTTAAAGATATATAATAATATTTGTAATCCTTATATTTTCTATAAAAACTAAAATTTTCAATAGATATATAGCTACTATAAAAAAAAGTTCTATTTTCGCATAAACAAATCAAACGTAATGTTTCAAAAATATAACTATCTAATAGTTGGAAGTGGCCTTGCTGGTTTATATGCTGCTTGGTATGCTTCTAAATATGGAAAAGTCGCTATTTTGACTAAGTCAAGTATTGATGTAAGTAATTCATATCACGCACAAGGTGGTATTGCTGCGGTTACAGACAAGGATGACTTCCCTGCTCTGCATTTTAAAGACACTATAGATGCAGGTGGAGGTTTATGTGATTATAAACCTGTAGAAATTCTTGTAAACGAAGGACCTCAGAGAGTAAAAGACCTTATTGAGGCTGGTATGAAATTCGATAAAGAAAAAGGGCATCTAGCTCTAGGTTTAGAAGGTGGGCATCATAAAAGAAGAGTCCTGCACGCAGGAGGAGATTCCACTGGGAAAATGGTTTCCCAATTTATGATTGATCAAGTATCTTCAAATGAAAATATAGACATTTTTGAAAATCATATTGCAATAGAAATTCTCGTAAAAGATAAAATTTGCTCTGGAGTAAGAGTTTGGGATTGTAATTCCCAAAAAGAAATGGTCTTTTTAGGCGATCATACGATGATGGCTCTAGGTGGTACTTCTGCAGTATATAAAAGGACTACTAATCCTGAAACTACTGTTGGAGATGGTGTTGCTCTATGCTACAATATTGGTAATCAGATATGTGATATGGAATTTATTCAATTCCACCCTACATCATTCTATTCTGAAAAAGGTTTCACTTTTTTAATTAGTGAAGCTGTAAGAGGAGAAGGAGCTTATCTTGTTAATAGAGATAATAAACGCTTTATGATTGGGAAACACGAATTAAAAGAATTAGCCCCAAGAGATGTTGTTGCTAAAGCTATTTTTAATGAAATGAAAATGGAGAAATCTTCTAATGTATATTTAACTTTAGACCATCTTGATGGCGAAAAGATAAAGAGAAGATTCCCAATGATAAATTCATTGTGTGAGAAGAATGGTTGCGACATGACTAAAAGGATTCCTGTTGCACCTGCTGCTCATTATATGTGCGGAGGTGTAAAGACTAATGTTGATGGAGCTACAAATATCACCAATCTTTATGTATGTGGAGAATTAGCTTCTACGGGAATTATGGGAGCTAACAGGCTCGCTAGTAATTCTTTACTAGAATGTTTAGTCTTTGGAAAAAGAGCTGTA
Source organism: Marinilabiliaceae bacterium JC040 (assembly GCA_022496785.1). Classification (GTDB taxonomy): domain Bacteria; phylum Bacteroidota; class Bacteroidia; order Bacteroidales; family Marinifilaceae; genus SNAP01. The sequence goes on from SNAP01000002.1 coordinate 245,686, forward strand.
GATCATTGTCATAAAAACAATGCAAAAATCTCAGAAGATTATAAAATAGAAGGATATTCTTGCTTAAACGAAAAAGATGATACTTTTGTAGAGGTTAAGAATAGAATCTCTGATATAATGAACCAATATGCTGGAATTATTAAATCGGAAAAAAGTTTAAAATTCGCTCTTAACGAATTGGATAATATTTCTAAATCTTCAAATATAATTGAAAATGAGATATATAGTTTAAGATTAGAAAATCTTATTTGTGTTTGTAAATTGATTATCAATGCAGCCTTACTTAGAAAAGAAAGTAGAGGAGCACAAATTAGAGAAGATTATCCTGATGTTAGTAATGGTTATCTACATCATTCAATACAGGAAAAAGGAAAGGAAACAACATTTATAAATATAGAAAAATAAGTTCTAATGGATTTATTAAACAAAGAGAACATTACAAATCTTATTGAAATTGCACTAAAAGAAGATGTAAGTAGTGGAGATGTTACAACTAATGCATTAATCCCTGAATCTTCAATGGCAAAAGCAACACTAACTGCAAAAGCAGATGGTGTTATTGCTGGTTTACCTGTTGCAGAAATGGTTTTTAAACATTTATACCCTGAAACTAAATGGCTTGAGCATGTAAAAGAAGGTGATTTTGTGAAAAAAGGCGATTTAATAGCAAGCGTTGAATCTTCATTTAGAGTTTTGCTTATAGGTGAACGCCTAGCATTAAATTTTCTTCAAAGAATGTCGGGTATAGCTTCTGAGACTAATAAGTATGTAAAAGAATTAGAAGGTTTTAATACTCAATTGCTAGATACTCGTAAGACTGTTCCTTGTCTACGTCTGTTAGATAAATATTCTGTAAAAACAGGTGGGGGAACTAATCATAGAATTGGTCTTTTCGATTTAGCTATGATTAAAGACAATCATATTAAGATTGCTGGAGGCATTATAAATGCTGTTAAACAAGTAAGAGCTAACATTCCTTCTGATATAAAAATAGAAGTAGAAACAACTAATCTTGAAGAAGTTAAACTAGCCTTAGAAGCTGGTGCTGATATTATCATGCTAGATAATATGACTAACGAAGAGATGAAAGAAGCTGTTGATACTATTGGAGATAAAGCTAAAACAGAGGCTTCAGGTAATATGAGTATTCCTCGATTAAAAGGAGTAGCAGCTACTGGTGTTAATTTTATAAGTGTTGGAGCATTAACACATTCTGTATGTGCTCTTGATATAAGTATGAATATTTCAATTAAGTAATAATAAGAAAATGGAAAATTTGATCGAAAAAATTAAAAAGCTGAAACAAGAAAAAAATGCAATTATTCTTGCTCACTATTATACTCGACCAGAAATTCAAGATGTAGCTGACTACCTTGGAGATTCTCTAGGGTTAGCTAAGAAAGCAAAAGAAACAGATGCTGATATAATAGTTTTTTGTGGGGTTCATTTTATGGCTGAAACAGCTTCAGTGATTTCTCCAGATAAGAAAGTATTAATTCCTGCAAAAGCTGCAGGATGCTCTTTAGCAAATGGAATTAGACCTAGAGATTTAATTGCATGGAAGAAAGAGAATCCAGGTGCTGTTGTTGTTACTTATGTGAATACTACTGCCGACATAAAAGCAGAATCTGATTATTGTTGTACATCTTCAAATGCATTAGATATTGTTAATAGCATTCCTGAAGATCAATTAGTTCTATTTATTCCAGATAAAAATCTTGGAGGTTATATTAAGAAAGTAACAGGAAGAGAAAAAATGGAAGTATGGGATGGTATGTGTATCGTTCATGAATTAATTGATACAGATACTATACTTAAACGTATGACAGAATATCCAGAAGCTGATGTTTTGATTCATCCAGAATCTAATTGTTCTCAAGATCCTAAGATTCTTGATCTACCTAATACATATATGTATTCTACAGCTGGAATTATAAATCATGCAAAAACATCTCCAAAAAATACATTTATAATAGCAACAGAACAAGAGACTATTCACAAACTTCAAAAAGATAATCCTACAAAGACTTTCGTACCTATTGCCGATAATACTATTTGTGTAAATATGAAGAAAGTGACTTTGGAAAATCTTCTTGACTGTCTAGAAAAAGAACAATACGAAGTTAAGGTTCCTGAACAAATGGCTAAAAGAGCATTAATTCCTATAGAGAGAATGCTAGAAATAAAATAAAAAATCTAACTTTGTTGTTCACGAAAATAAAAATATAAAATATGAAGGTATCATTAAATTGGTTGAAAGACTATCTAAACATTAATGTTTCCACTGATGAACTGTGTGAAATATTAACACAAATTGGGCTAGAAGTAGAAGGCCTTGAAAAGTATGAAGCTATTAAAGGTGGGTTAGATAAAGTCTTTATTGGAGAGGTGCTTACATGCGTACCTCACCCTAATTCTGATCACCTTAATATTACAACTGTTAATGTCGGTTTTGATGAACCTCTTCCTATCGTTTGTGGAGCAAGTAATGTTGCTGCTGGTCAGAAAGTTGTTGTTGCTACAGTAGGCACAGTGCTTTACGACGGTGACGAATCTTTTACAATTAAAAAATCTAAACTTAGAGGTGAACCTTCTATGGGTATGATTTGTGCTGAAGATGAATTAGGCTTAGGTGAATCTCACGAAGGTATTATGGTTCTTCCTGAGGATGCTGTAGTTGGTACTCCTGCTGCAGACTATTTTGATATATTCAGAGATGATGTTATTCAAATAGGATTAACTCCTAACCGTATTGATGGTGGTTCACATATTGGGGTAGCTAGAGATTTAGTAGCTTATTTTAAGCAATTCGAAGACATAGATTATAAAACTCCTTCTGTTGATGATTTTAAAATAGATAATAACGATATAAATATCGATTTAGATATACAAACACCTGAAGCCTGTTCAAGATATTCTGGTGTTGCAGTGTCGGAATTAAAAGTTGAAGAATCTCCAGAATGGTTAAAAAATAGATTAAAAGCTATTGGTTTAAATCCAATAAATAATCTTGTAGATATTAGTAATTACGTTCTTTTTGAAACAGGACAACCTTTGCATTTCTTTGATGCTGATAAGATTAAAGGTAATAAGATTGTTGTTAAGACTCTTGAGAAAGGAACAAAATTCACAAGTCTTGATGAAGTAGAAAGAGAACTTCATGAAAATGATTTAATGATATGTGATTCAGAAGAACCTATGTGTATTGCTGGTGTATTCGGTGGTATTGATTCAGGTATTTCTGAGAACACAAAAAATGTGTTTATAGAATCTGCATCTTTCGATCCTGTTTATGTTCGTAAAACAGCTAGACGTTTTGGTTTAAATACTGATGCTTCTTTCCGTTTTGAAAGAGGAACAGATGCTAATGCAACAATTTACGCTCTTAAACGTGCAGCTTTACTTTTAAAAGAACTTGCAGGTGGTAAAATTTCTTCTGATATAAAAGATTACTATCCAGTAAAAGCAGAACATTTTGAGGTTGAGGTAAAATATAGCCACGTAAACAGATTACTAGGTAAAGAATTAGGAAAAGATAAAATTAAAAACATACTTTCTTCTCTAGAAATGATTATAGAGAAAGAAGATGGAGATTTACTTTTATTAAAAGTTCCTCCTTATAGAGTAGATGTTAGAAGAGAGGCTGATGTTATCGAAGATATCTTAAGAATTTATGGTTTTAACAATATAGAAGTTCCATCTCAAGTACATTCTGTATTAAGTTACGCTAAGAATCCAGATGTTTATAAATTAAGAAATACTGTTTCTGATTTACTTGCAAGCAATGGTTTTAACGAGATTATGAATAACTCTTTAACTAAAATGAGTTATTATGAAAATATGGAATCATATAATCTTGATAATTGTGTAGCAATTGTTAATCCTTTAAGTAGTGATTTAAATTGCTTAAGAAGAAATCTTCTTTTCGGTGGTTTAGAATCAATTTCTTATAATATTAATAGAAAAAACACAAATCTACGCTTTTTCGAATTTGGTAAAGATTATTTCAAAATAGAAAAAGAGGGACAAGAAAAACCTGTAGATAAATATAACGAAGAAGAACATTTAGCTTTATTTATTTCTGGTAATAAAGAAAATGAGAATTGGAATTTAAAAGAAGAACCTACAAATTTCTTTAACTTAAAAGCTTATACAGAATTAGTTCTTTCTAAATTAGGTTTCTCAATTGATAGCCTTAAAGTAAAAGAAATTGAATCTGATATATTCTCTGAAGGTTTAGCTTACTATAGAGGTAAAGTAAAATTGGTTGAATTCGGTCTTGTTAACCCAAAACAATTAAAGAAAACTGATGTTGAAAATGCTGTATTTTATGCAGACTTCTCTTGGTTCTCAATAATTAAAGAAATAAGTAAGAATAAAACAACATTTAAACCTATCTCTAAGTTTCCTGCTGTTAGAAGAGATTTAGCTTTATTAGTTGATAAATCGACTTCTTTCCAAGAAATTAAAAAGATAGCTAAGAATTGTGAAAAGAAATTCTTGAAAGCTGTTTCTATTTTTGATGTTTATGAAAGTGATAGTTTAGGAGAAAATAAAAAATCGTATGCTATTAGCTTTATTCTTCAAGACGAAGAAAAAACATTAACAGATAAACAAATTGATAAAATAATGCAGAAGTTTATTAAGAGTTTTGAAAAACAACTTAATGCAAGCATTAGATAATATAATTATAAAGGCCGTCAATTGACGGCCTTTTTTTTCTATATATTTCTATTACTACTATATATATGTTCAATATTATAATTGCTATTATTTTATTGAAATTACTCCTGAGTTCGTTTTGTTGTATGCTTTTATAGTATTTGTATACGTAACTCTACATCCATTATGATCTGTAACAATAACCTTTACTCTATTGTTATTCCCTAATTTATTTATCTTCTTTGTTTTTGGAAAGTATTTTTCTAAATCTCTTGAATTAGTAATCTTATCTCCTGTTTGCTCAATATTATTTATATAGAAATCATAAGTAAATACATTTTCTTCCGCTGGACTAACAGAATTAGAATCTAGCAAAACTGAGAAATTGTAATCATTTCCCATACATTCTTCATCTCTAAAATTATTACTATCTATTTGCATATCTATTTCTTTTAGAGTGAATGAATTTGTTGAAATAATATATCCATCTAGACTTACTGTAAGAGTGTAATCTCCAGGAGGCTTATTATATAAGCTTCTAGTTCTTGATCCATCAGACCAAATCATATCTGCAGGATGCCAATATGGTAGACTTCTTCCACTATCACCATCTGCAAAGCTAGCTCCTACCGTATTCATTTCTCCTTTTGGATTAATAGTATTACCACTACCCTCAAAGAAATTATAACCTGCTATTAATCCTGAATCAAAATCTGAATAATTCTTAAATTCTGTGTAATGCTTTGCTACTTGATCGTCGCTTAAGGCCACTTTCCAGAATCCTACTTTTGAAAGATCTCCTAAGAATGTGTTTGAGGCCATTCCTGAACCATCAAAAACATATCCTCCTATACATGCTGTAGATTCACTTCCATTATGATGTCCATATGAACTAACAGGTGTATGATCTGCAGTTTGTACAAGAACTCCATCAAAGTATAATTTATATTGCCTTCCTGTCCCTACAATTGCTATATAATGCCATGCTCCGTCATCTGGGTATCTATCTAAACCGTGACTGAAATGTACACCTCCTGCTGTTTCCGACCATATGTGAAATTTATTTGTAGAATATATTCCAAATTCAACTACATTATCTTGACCAAAGAAAGAGTATTTCTTACCTGATACATAATCTGATTTTTTAAATCTAAACCACCCTTCCATCGTGAATTGAGAAAGATTGTCCATTATGTATTGGTTTGTTACTATTCTTTGACGTTTACCTGGTTTGTCAAAACTCACCTGACTTGTTAAATCAATTTTAATTTCACCATTAGACATTCCTTTACATGGATGTTTCATAGTAGCAGTTGGTTTCATACACTTCTCTGCTCCAGATATTGTTCTATCTGTCGATTTTTTCCCTATATAGAAATAAGAATCTGCATTATTTAAAGCAAGATATTCATCTCGAACACTAATATTGAAATATGGATTGCCATCACTATCAAATTGCATATTGATAGGAAAGGATCTTTTATATCCGTTTCTTAATGAACTATCATTATCAAAAAAGATGTAATATTGTTCACTTGTATCTGAGTATTCTGCTTTATTCAATCTTACATACATACCAAAAGTATTAAGATTGTAGTTTGATGTTCTTTGAACTTTCCATATTAATTCTGACTTTGCATATAAATGTCCAGAATTATCATATTCACTTACTAAATTTTCTACATTCTTTCCATTACTTGCAATTATAATAAATGATTTGTCTGTTGTAAAATATGGCTGAGTAAACCCATGAGGTGTTCCATAAGTAGAATGAACATCTCTATTTAAACAAGAATATGTATTATTTGTAGAAATTGTAATCCTACCATCACTATCTATCAATTCACTTGATGTTGAAATTCTTTGAAGAAAATTATATTTATCCCACCTACCTAAAGCAATTATATTGTGTTTATATTCTGAACTTATATCATATAAAGATCTTCCATCCATAATATAGTTACTTGAATATGTTTTGCCGTATTTTAAATGTAAGTAGGTATTTATTTCACTTGCCTTAGTATTACTTGAATTAAGTATTATTTCTAATATCTTTCCATTGAATCTTCTTCCTATTCTAATATTCTTATCGTAATAACCTCCACTTATATTTATCAATTTATTATTTTTTCTTTGAGAAATCACAAGATCGCCACTTGAATTTAAATAAGCAGAATATAGATATAAATCTCTCATTCGATAAGGGAAATAAGAATAATCTTGATCTACATAATTACTACTAGTAAAACTCATAGCTGGGTAAAAATTCATTGCAGATTTAGTATAATTAATTCTAACTCCACCCATGTTTACACCATACCATGAATTACTACTATATCTATCGTATAGAGGTTTTAACCAAACTTGACTATTAATATTATTAATATAAATATCCCAATCATCTAGAAGATTTTCAGGAGAAAACCATAAGATATTGTTATTGATTGTTGGAGTTCTCAAACTAAAGTTTCTGGTATTTCTATGAATTATTTCAACAGATCCTTTTGTACTAGCACTATTAAAAATAAATAGTATCAGAACTAAAATTCTTAAAATATTAGAAATCATATACACGTTGTTTTACTAAGTTAATAACGATTTTGCCCATTAATTATTATAAACGAAGTAAAGAAAATGCAAATAATTAGTAATTACTATCTATTCTTGATTAAAGAACTATTTATCATGATTAAATACACAAATAATCTGACTAAAATTTTAGATCTACCTATATCTTAATTGATATCTTTTTAGATTGTACAATTTTGTGAACATTTACTATATAATCTAATTTTATACTACATGAATTATTATCTATTATTTCTATTTTAAAATGTACCTCTCCATTGTGCTGATTATTATATAACAACTCTTCACCACTGTTCTCTAAGAAACTCTCTGTTAACTTATTCGTTTTATTTATCTCGCGCCTTAATTTATCATCTTCTATAAATTTATATGTAAATATATTCTGATTTACATATTCTGAAATTGTTGATTTATTAATCTTTACACCAAAATTACAGATATCATGCTCACAACATTCCCCTACCACATCGACTAAAGATGCTTCCAATGATGTTTCCTTAAGAGAAAATTTTAATTCTTTTTCTTTTATTCCATTCATACTAATAGAAAGATTATATGATTTAGATTTACTAAGATCATGTCTTTCTATGATATTTGTTTGACTTTTATCTTTCCAATGTATTTGATACTTATAAAGATATTGAATAGGATCATTACTTATAAATTTTGCTTTTGATTGAATTTTTGAACTTATAGGTATAATCTTATTTTCAGAATCAATATCATTAAATGCATAAGCAGATATTAATCTATTATCTTTTCTATCATACTGATATTTTGTATTATACATTTGTTTCATCTCTCTTTCACCTAGTACTGTATTCCACAATCCCACTCTAAGTATATAACCACTAAAGAAATCGTTGTAATTAGTTATTTTCCCTCCAATACAAAAATGATTATTTTTGTTGGTATACTGAAGTTCATTTATAATTTTTCTATATTTCAAAATTCCATCAATATAAAATTTCATTCTATTTTTTGATACTGTTAAAGCTATATGGTGTAAAAGACCATCGTTTGGATATTCATTAATACTACATAAATAAGTTATTTTTCCATTATGAAATGAACAAAAATAATTCCCTGATATTCCAATAGAAATATAAGATTTTTGCCCAAGTAAGAAATACATTTTTTGATCATTTATATCGCATTTTCTGATTCCAAAAAGACCTTCTAAGGTATAGCCATTTTCACTTTTAGGAATACTAAAATTACAATCAATATATTCGCTAGTATTAGTTTTATTTAAAATTATAGGATTATCTATAAGAACTTTAGCATATCCATTATTTTTACCTTTACAAGGATTCATTAGTTTTAAATGACAATCAAGATGAGATTTTATGGAAGTATATGAATCTTTACAAGCAAAATATATATACTCACCCCTCTTAAAATCATTTGAATTGATGGTTACAGACTTATATTTATCATTTTTATTTGTATAATATATATCTACTTCTTTTATATATCCATTGTTAGGATTATCATCTTTGTCTATTATTACTTTATAAGAATCCATATTCTCTGGAGTTTTAATTTTTAAAACTACATTATTGATATCTCGGTTATAGAATCCTCCTTCAGTAATATATCTCCATTTTCTTTTTAAAACTTTGTATCCTTTATCTATTGATTTATCTACATCAAAATTCTTACCATTACTTGCAAAAAATAAATATGAATTCTCATTAAAGAAATTACAAAGATTGTTATTGTCTTTGGTATTGTTAATAGATACAATAAGATCTCCTATTTCATTCTCTGTATTTACAGAGTGAGAGATTCCTTGAGATAAGGTATAGTCTATATTTTCATAATTGAATTTCATATTCCCTAGAGCAAATATATCTTTAGAATATTCTTCTCTTGATTTAAAAATTGTCTTTTCTGTATATCTATTTGAATAATTAATCTTCTTCAGGATTTTATAATCTTTTCCTGAATTTGATATTCCATACTTTAAATTAAAATAGATATTTAAACCAATATCACTTAATCTTGGATTAGTTAACATTACTTCAGATATTTCTCCTTTGAAGTCATCCCCTAAGTGAAGAGATTTATAATATCTATAGCCATCAGAAGACCATCTTTTCTTAAGTATCTTTGTATTATTGTTTGTTATAGAAAACTTTCCATTCTCATTTCTTATAACAGCATACATATTTGCATTATCAATATCAGGGAACTGCCTATAAGTTTTTATATACGTAAAATCTCCATTAAATCTCAAAGTAGAATAAAAGTTGATATTTCCATTATTATTTGTTTGGTCAATTTTCCCATCTAAAATATAATCTCCTGATCCATATTCATCTATTTTCATAGATATTCTATTATAATCGTATGACAAAGAAGCCATATCAATATTTAATAATACATGCTTTAACCTATATGGAGGTGTATTTTTACTTGGATTATAATTATTACTAATTAAATATGTACTCGAATTTGCATATAATAGCAAATTAGTATTCATAAAGATGAATAAATAAAGAATAGTTGTTTTTAAAATCAATCTCATTGCGTGTTATAATTATTTTATTAAATATTTATAAGTCAAATATATAAAATTATAACGTCTACAAGTAATTGATTTATATTATTCTTTAGAATTTATTACAAAAAAAAGGTTACATAAACATGCAACCTTATATATTTATAATTAATAATTTACTTTCCTATAACAAATCCATCCATTTTAACATTTCCTGAAGATTTATTATTAAATTTAAATTTCTTTGAGTGACCTAATAAATATACATTACCACAAGATTTAGTTGTTAAAATCAGATTCTTTAAATCACAATTTAAATTGACATTTGTTATTGAATTGAATGTAATATCTAAACTACCACTACTATTAGACATAAAATCAAATTCATTAGATTTATTACAATCTACTACTGCTGTTTCAAATTTTAAATTTAAATTGACATTCTCTGATGCCTTTGTTTTAAATCTAAAATCTTTTACACTTCCTTTTACAATACATTTATCAATTGAATTTAATCTTGCTTCAAACTTCTGAGCATTAATATCCATCTTAAAATCTGGAATAGATGAGAATTTTGCAACACCTTGATTTATTCTAAAATTCTTTAATAATGCTTTATCAGATGTTTCTAATTTTAGATCTATTTTATTGAAACTTAAATTATTTAAACACACATCGTTACACTTTGATATGTTTAATTTAAAATCTCTAAGGTTTAAGTTAGTGAATATCACTTTCTTACAACCTTCTACAACAAAATCTCTTAGCTTATGTATAGTAATACATATCTGAACTCCTTGCTCATTTATTGTATTCTTCTTTATCCTCATTTTAAAACATTTTCCATCTTGCCCAACTTGAATGTATTTTGCATAAGCTTCATGATATTTTACAATTACACTTTCCATATCCCCTTCCCTTACCATAACATCATCAAAAGACGATAATTCAAGCTTGCTGAAACCTGTAAGAGTATAAGTCTTTTCAACTAATTGCCCTTTCATATTCAATGTAAAAATGGTACTTAATACAAAAATTAAAAATATACTTTTATTCATACTGCTACTTTTTTATTTTTACTTTCTTTTTCATAAATATACAAAAAAATGTTAACGTTTGAATAAAATAATGAAATATATAACGGACTATTTACAGAAAAAATTACTTTTTGTATAAACTATATTATAATAGATTCTCTAACTATCATACTTAAATTAGAGTTAATAATATTTAAAATGATCTATTTATGATTATATGTAAAACATTCCATATTACATTTATCTACTCCTAAATTATTATAAATAAATTTAGAAGATTCTCCTACTAGATATAAATCGTTACAACTCGATGTGTTTAATATAAATTTGTTTAACTTTCCTCCAATAACTATTTTCTTAGAGTAGCATATAGATAAATCGAGGTCTTTTGATGTATTTGCTGAAAGCTTAAAAATATTAGCACACTTACTCGATATAATAGCTTTATCAAAAGATGCATCTACATTTACCTCATCAATAGTTGAAAATGATAATGAAAGATTTGAAATTTTACCTTTTATATTTACATCATCAGAGGCTTTTATACCCATCTTTATACTTTTAGAAGATAAAAATAAAGCCACATCCTTACAAGCTGCTATTTTTAGATGCCCTATATTTATATTCACATTACTGAAAACTATATTATCTGAAGATTTCAGATAAAAATCTCCACTTGATAAAGTTATATTGTCTAGATAAATATTATTACAAGAGGATATCAATAAATCTAAACTGTCTATATCAATATTATTCAACTTGATATCTCCACAGTTGATTATTTTAAGACTCTTCATTTCTTTTATTGATATAAATAATTTAGGAGATTGCTTTGGTATTCTGTTTGCATCAATATAGATATGAATATTATCATCATTCTTATCAATCTTTATATAACGTTTATATTCCTCTTCGTAAACTATTCTTACACTTTCTTCTTCCCCTTTTGATATTATAATATCCCCAAAAGATTCTATTTTGAATTTTACTAGATTATTTATATCAATTTTTCTTTCTATTGTTTGAGCACCTACCATTTCACTCATAAAGATGAAAAGGATAATACATAATGTTCTCATATAAATGCGTTTTAATTAATTTAATACATATTGTAAAACAAATGTATGAATAAAAACAATACAAGGGTAAAAGAAATATGTACCCCTAATATGTATATTTTATAACTTTCTTTACTTACTTTTGCAGAATGGCAAAATATGATACAAATTTGTGGTTACCAACCACTGCAAAAGAAGTTAAAAATAGAGGATGGGAACAATTAGATGTAATTCTTTTTTCAAGTGATGCATACATTGATCATCCTTCGTTTGGTGCAGCCGTAATTGGAAGAGTGCTTGAATCTATGAATTTAAAAGTTGCCATTGTTCCTCAACCTAATTGGAGAGACGATTTAAGAGATTTTAAAAAACTTGGATGCCCTAAATTATTTTTTGGAATATCAGCAGGAAGTATGGATTCTATGATTAATCATTATACAGCTGCAAAGAGAAGACGTAATGATGATGCATATACTCCAGACGGAAAAGCAGGAATGCGTCCGGATAGACCTTCAATTGTTTATTCTAAAATTCTAAAAGATTTATTTCCAGACATACCTGTTGTTTTGGGAGGTATTGAGGCCTCTTTACGTAGATTAACACATTATGATTATTGGGATGATGAATTAAAACCTTCAATATTATTTGAAAGTGGAGCTGATATGTTAATATACGGTATGGGTGAAAAACCAATTAAGAATTTAGCTCGTTTAGCTAGTAAGGGCATTCCGTTTGAATCATTAACAAATATTCCTCAAACAGCTGTAATAACCAAAGATTATAATACCTGTGCCAAGAATAAAAAATGGGACGATATTATCTTATCTTCTCACCAAACTTGCATAAAAGATAAAAAAGCTTTCGCAAGAAATTTTAGATTTATTGAACAAGAATCAAATTCATACGATGCTGCTAGATTAATACAAAAAAATAAAGATGAATATATAGTTGTAAATCCACAATATAATGTTTTATCTACAAAAGAAATAGATAAAATTTATGACCTGCCCTACACAAGACTTCCTCATCCTAAGTATAAAGATAAGAAAATACCTGCATACGAAATGATAAAACATTCTGTAACTCTGCATAGAGGGTGTTTCGGCGGTTGTGCTTTTTGTACTATTTCTGCACATCAAGGAAAATTAATAGCTTCTCGATCTGAAAAATCTATTCTAAAAGAAGTTGATACAATTTCTAAGATGGACGATTTTAAGGGGTATATTTCTGATCTTGGTGGACCATCTGCAAATATGTACAATATGCATGGAAAAGACATATCTATCTGTAAAAAATGTAAAAGAGCATCTTGTGTTTTTCCAAATGTATGTTTTAATTTAAATACAGATCATTCAAGCTTAACTTCTTTATATAAAAACGCTAGTCAAAACGAAAATATTAAAAAGATTTTTATAGGAAGTGGAGTAAGATACGATTTAGTATTACATAAAACTACAGACAATCAAATAAACAAAAACAATCTATTTTATTTAGAAAATCTTATAGCGAATCACGTTTCTGGAAGATTAAAAGTTGCTCCAGAACACACCTCTGATTCTGTTCTAAGAATAATGAGAAAACACAAGTTTGATCTATTCAATATTCTAAATGAGATTTTTATAAAAATAAATAAGAAATATAATCTAAAACAACAATTAATACCATATTTTATATCTTCTCATCCAGGTTGTCACAATGTAGACATGGCCGATCTTGCTATTAAGACAAAAGAGTTAAACTTTAAATTAGAACAAGTTCAGGATTTCACCCCTACTCCTATGACTGTTGCAACAGTTATATATTATTCAGGATATCACCCTTATTCTTTAGAAAAAGTGTATACAGCAAAGACAAAAAAAGAAAAAGAACTTCAAAGAAATTTCTTCTTTTGGTATAAAAAAGAAATTAAACCAATTCTTATTAAAGAACTTAAAAAAGCTCATAAATTCGAGTGGGTAGAAAAACTACTTAAATAATTGTAATTGCATGGAGTTTTTTTATTAATTTTATAATAGTTATTTGTATAATAAAATTAGAATAATTGATGAATAAGACTATAAACAGCATATTTATAATTTTAATCTTTCTTACAGCTTGTAGTAATGATGCAACTAATTATAATCAAGAAGCAATTAAAAGAATTAAAAATGGTAAGTACCAAGAAGCACTAATATTTACACATAAGGGATTAAAAGAAGATTCTTATTATACTCCTCTTTATTACAATAGAGCTATTGCACTTGCAAATATTGGAAAATATAAAGATGCTTTAGAGCTTTTAGACTATGTTATAAAAGATAATATCAATTTTTATGATGCCTATTTAAACAGAGGTATCATATTTGAAAATCAAAGAGATTACATAAGAGCTACAAAAGATTATTCTTACGCTATAAATTTAGTCCCATCTAATAAGAAAGCTTATTTATATAGAGGAATTGTAAGATTAAAGAATAAAGATACTAATGGAGCTATCGCAGATTTTACTAGAGCTATTAATAATGAACTCAATTCTACTAGTGTCTATTTTAATAGAGGTTTGGCATATTATTTAGTAAATAATTATAAAAAAGCTTTAAATGATTTCTCACACGCAATATCAATAGATCCTTCCTCTGCAAATTCATATTTGTATAAAGGAATTATTTATAATAAATTGAATAATAAAACAAAAGCTATAAAAGAGTTAAATTTAGCTGTAAACTACGGTTCAAATAAAGCTAATCAACTATTAAAGACTATAAACAAATGACATTAAAATACCTCTTTTCAAGTTTAATACTATTAATATCTTTTCCTTTATTTTCTCAATCACAAGGATATGAAATCAAGATAAATACAAAAAAAAACATTAATAAGAAGATTATTCTTGCAAATTACTACAATTCTAAAGTTTATTCGATTGATACAGCTAAACTTATAGGCCCTAGACAAGCTGTTTTTAATGGAAATAAGAAATTACCTTCAGGTTTATATGTTATTATCCTTTCTAAAAACAAATACTACGATTTATTTATAGGAAAAGATCAAACTATTGATATAGATATTGACAGTACTATAAATATTAGAAATTCAAAAGAAAGTATTGCATTCAAAAAGTATGAGGATTTCCTACAGGAAATAAATAATAAGAAAAGAAGTATTATTATAGAAAATAGACCAAAAAAAACACTACTGAGAAAGAAACTTCAAGAATTAGATGTTCTTGTTAGAAATGAATTAGCAGATATTAATAAGCAATTCCCAAATACGTCATTAGTGAATTTCATAAATTTTTCAGTCGGTATAAAAATACCTGACTACAATAATTCTGTTGATAAGAATATCAAAAACAGAAAACAAATTATAAATAAAAAAATCTATAATTATAATAAAAAACATTTTTGGGATAATGCAAATCTATCAGATAGTACTCTTATAAGAACACCTATATTAAGAAGAAAATTAGATTTGTTTTTTAAAAGAATCTTACCTCAAGATGCTGATACTATAAGTAAATATGCTATACAATTAATTGAAAAAACAAAAAATAATAAGTCTTCTTTTAGATATATAACTTCATATTCCTATAACTATTGTCTTAGAAATAAATATATGGGAATGGATAAAGCGTATTATAATATTGCAAAGAAATACTACGCTTCTAAGAAAGCATATTGGATTAGTGATTCTTCTTATTTAAAAATTAAAAGTAATTTAAATCTTATGAAGTATTCATTCATAGGTATGAAAGCTAAAAATCTTAAGATGCAAAATATTGATGGTGAAATTGTAGATCTACACAATATAAAAGCTCCATTAACAATTTTGATATTTTGGGAACCAGATTGTGGTTTGTGTAAGGAAGAAGTCCCTGCTCTTAATAAACTACTTAATACAAAATATAAAAACAGTGGTATAAAAGTTTTCTCTGTATATACTTTAAACAATAAGCAAAAATGGATTGAATTTATTGAAAATCACAATCTGTATAACTTTATTAATTGCTATGATCCTTTTTTAACATCTAAATTTCATCTATACTACAATATCAAACAAACACCTATGATATTTTTGTTAGATAAGAATAAAAAGATTATTGCTAAGAAAATTAATACTGAGACCCTAGATAAGATTATTAAAGAGTATTTATAATAATGGAATATTCAATAGATTATTTCTACCATCAAATTAATATAAATCAATTATTGAAATATTATAACAAAGAAGAGGTTTTTAAGCTTTGTAGAGAGTGTAATAATTACAATAAAAATTGGTCGTGTCCTCCTCATAATGTAGGAATTCATTCATTTTTATCAAATTTTGATTATATGCATATTATCGTCGCCAAGATAAACTTATATAATGAGAATATAAATTCAAACGATTCAATTTTAGAATCTTTTATAATAGAACGTAAAAATTTCAATAATAATTTATATAATATCTTTCGTGATAATATAAATTGTGAAATTCTAATATCAGGAGCTTGTGACAAATGCAATCTTTGTAATAGAGTGAAAAATATAAAATGCTTTAATAGAACAGAATGCAAGTTTTCGTTAGAGTCTCTTGGATTTAGAGTAGATGAAATAGTAAAAGAAATTTTCAAATTAGAAATTATGTGGATTAATAATAAATCAGCACCTAAATACTTATTAAATATTGGAGCTGTTTTATCTACAAAATTAAATCCTATAAATCTAGAAGATTATTTACATTAGCATAATTAATTAAATCTGGTATCGATTTTATTCCTAATTTATCTGTAAGATTTTTTCTATGATTGATTACAGTATACACGCTAATATTAAGTTTATTTGCTATTTCTTTATTAAGATACCCATTTGCTATATATGACAATATTTCTTTCTCTCTTGGCGTTAAAGTTGCATCCACACTCAATTCTGCTAATTTTAGCAATTCCATTTGCATCTTATGACTCTTTATACCTTTAAGAAATAAAGTTTGAATATCCTTTATAAGATTATCTTTTATTTGGAATATATTTAAAAGGTTATAAGTGGAATATTTTATCTTATCTTCTTCTTTACCTAATAGTATAATTTTCTGTTTTCTATCCAAAAAATATGCCTTATTCTTAAGATAAATATCAATAGATAAAAAACAATGTATTATAATTAATTGATCTGAAGCAGTATAAGATTCTACACTATTATAATACTGAATTAATATTTCTGGATATAATTTATTAAGAATATTTTTAAGTCCAAGACACGCCAATACATTACTATCAATTATTATAATTGAAGGTCTTCTCATTTTTTAAAACATTTAATTTTATACTATTATAATTTTACTAATACAATAATAAATAAAATTTTATCATAAATTTTTAATTATATACTAATTAAAAGAAATTAAATAAAACTAGAAGAAAATAATAGATTATTGGAAAATTGAGCCGATGGAGGGACTCGAACCCACGACCTGCTGATTACAAATCAGCTGCTCTAGCCAGCTGAGCTACATCGGCGTTACTGTATAATACCTTTTTAAAAAATTGAGCCGATGGAGGGACTCGAACCCACGACCTGCTGATTACAAATCAGCTGCTCTAGCCAGCTGAGCTACATCGGCGTTATTATATAATATCTTTTCTCAAAAATTGAGCCGGTGGAGGGACTCGAACCCACGACCTGCTGATTACAAATCAGCTGCTCTAGCCAGCTGAGCTACATCGGCGTTATTATATAATACCTTTTTTAAAAAATTGAGCCGATGGAGGGACTCGAACCCACGACCTGCTGATTACAAATCAGCTGCTCTAGCCAGCTGAGCTACATCGGCGTTAAAAAAGGGTAAGCTAACTACATCGCACTGCTACAACCACATACCCTTGCTGCCTTCCGACCCTGGGGGAGTTCTGTAGGAGCTAGTCGTGTAGCACTTACCCGACGACAAAAGTACAAAAAAAGTCTTTCACACCAAGCTTTCTAGCAAAAAAAATACAAGTATTTTCAAGCAAAACTCCTATGTATATTCATTTTCAGGACTTTATATCAAAAAAAAATTTTATATTTTATTTCGAATATATTTCTAAATCTACTCATAAAAGAAATATCTTTGTCTTCGTAATAATAAACTAATATCAAAAATGAACAATTTATACAAAAAAGCTTTTAAAATTAATGTACACTTCTCAATCCTTATAGCAATTGGATTCATTCTTCTAAGCGTTATCTATTATTTTAAAGGTGCATCAATCATTATAAATCCAAATATTTTAAATATTAACTACATCATTTGCTTGTGCGGATTAGTTATAAGTATAAAAAAAACACAGAAAGAGGTTTTTAAAAACATGACATTTAGTAACATCTTCTTTACTTGTTTATTTACTTGTTCAGTTTCTGCATTAATATATGCTATATACGCTTT
Source organism: Marinilabiliaceae bacterium JC040 (assembly GCA_022496785.1). Taxonomy (GTDB): domain Bacteria; phylum Bacteroidota; class Bacteroidia; order Bacteroidales; family Marinifilaceae; genus SNAP01. The sequence goes on from SNAP01000002.1 coordinate 263,919, forward strand.
CTTTATTACTAAATACGATCCCAATATAATAACACAAACAATAAGTATCTTAAAACATTCATTAGAAGATCTAAATTATCCTGATAAAGAGGTGACAACTTTAATTAAACTTTACAAAGCAATATCTTCGCCTATTACAATTGCAATAAGCCAATTTATATCTAAAACTTTAATGGGATTATTTTTTTCTTTAATATTGGGATTAATATATAACCGTAGAAAAATATAAAAACTTCAATCTAAACATATAAAATACAAATGGATATTTCAGTCATTATACCTTTATTCAACGAAGATGAATCTCTTCCAGAATTAAATACATGGATTTGTAAAGTCATGAATGAGAATAATTTCTCTTTCGAAATCATTTATGTAGATGATGGATCAACTGATGATTCTTGGAAAGTTATTTCTTATCTATCAAAAGACAACGAAAACATTAAAGGTATTCGTTTCAAACGTAATTATGGAAAATCTGCTGCACTATTTTGTGGATTTGAGAAATGTAATGGTAATGTAGTTATTACAATGGACGCCGATTTACAAGATTCTCCAGAAGAAATTCCATCTCTATTTGATAAAATAACCAATGGAGGTTTTGATCTTGTATCTGGGTGGAAACAAAAAAGATATGATCCAATAATGAAAACGGTTCCTAGCAAACTATTTAATTATACGGCAAGACGTTTTTCTAAAATCAAATTAAATGATTTCAACTGTGGACTTAAAGCATATAGAAAAGAAGTCGTTAAATCAATTGAGGTTTATGGAGAGATGCACCGTTATATTCCAATATTAGCAAAACAAGCAGGTTTTTCAAACATAGGGGAACAAATTGTACAACATCAAGCAAGGAAATATGGAACTTCTAAATTTGGTCTTAATAGATTCATAAATGGATTTTTAGATCTATTAAGCATACTTTTTATTACTAAATTTGGAAAGAAACCTATGCACTTTTTCGGAACTATAGGATCGTTAATATTTCTAATTGGTTTTATCTCTATTCTTGTTATAGGATTTAGCAAATTATATGCTTTAGGAACTGGCGTACACGCTCCTTTAATAACAGATAGTCCATATTTTTATATAGCACTAACTTCTATGATATTGGGAACTCAACTATTTTTAGCTGGGTTTATAGCTGAATTAATATCAAGAAATTCATCAGAAAGAAACAAATATCTTATTAAAGATGTAATTTCATAAATATATATAAAGCAAAGAGTTGAATTTAAATTAATTCAACTCTTTTTTTATAGCTTTTAATATTTCTTGATGATCATCTGGGTTAAACCATTGTATATCGGAATCTCTATTAAACCAAGATAATTGACGTTTTGCATATCTTCTCGAATTTCTCTTAATTAATCTCTTTGCTTCTTCAAGATCATACTCTTTGTCAAAATAACCAAACAACTCTTTGTAACCTACCGTATTTAATGAATTAAGATTCTTATAAGGAAACATTTGTTTAGCTTCTTCTAATAATCCTTCTTCAAACATTAAATCAACTCTTCTATTTATTCTATCATACAATTCTTCTCTATCCCTATTCAACCCTATTTTAATTATTTCAAAATTTCTTTTTTTAGAAATATTAGTTCTTAGTGATGAATATGGTTTACCTGATTGTATACATACTTCTAAAGCATGAATTACTCTTTTATGGTTATTTAAATCAACTTCATTATAGAAAGAAGGATCTAGTTTTTTTAATTCATTTTTAATAGGCTCTATCCCTTCATTATTATACCTATTCATAATTTCATCTCTCAGCTCAGTATCTATAGTTGGAATATCATCAATACCTTTACAAACTGCATCAATATACATCATTGATCCACCAACTAATAAGACTACATCGCTAGTTTCATGTAATTCCTCAATTTGCTTTATTGCTTGTTTTTCGTACTCCCAAGAATTAAAATAATCGTGAATAGAAAGTGATGATATAAAATAATGCTTAATCTTATTTAAAGATTCTTCATCAGGAACTGCTGTACCAATCTTTATTTCTTTATATATCTGACGAGAATCAGAAGATACTATAGAAGATTTAAAATATTCTGCTAGAAAAATACTTAAATCAGTTTTCCCTACCCCTGTTGGTCCAAGTAGAACTACTAAATACTTCTTCATTCTGATTACATTAAATTGTCATAGTCATCAATATTCTCAAAGGAAACTTCAGATTCATTCCCATATTCATCATCCATCAAATAAGGATCATTAAGATAATCATCTGCAGAAAATCGTTCTTCAGATGTTTTCATTCCATTCAACATAGTGTCATCTAATAATTGAGGAGGGATCTCTCCTTTTATTTCTATACATTTTGGATATTCATCCTTATCATCATCATTTCTTATTTCAACAAGATTTATATCTAGATATCTGTTATCAAAGAAATCAAACAGATATTGTAATTTATCATTAAGATTGGAAATCACTTCTCTAATTTCTGTTACATCCATAACGTATACATCATCATCATCATTTTCTCCAGACATATCGAATAAACAAACCTCTCTACCTCTTACTTCATTATTATCTATACTATAAAAAGATGTTATTACTGTTGAATCGTAATTCATTGATTTTTGAATACAATCGTGTAATTGAAGAAAAGTTTGATTTGCTTTAATTTCAACCTTTGAATAAAAATCTAATTTTTCTTTACTTGTAATTTCTAATTGGTAAATCATATTTAATTATTTCATTTATAATACAAATATATAAAGTTTAAAATTATTCATATTTGTATAAGCTATTTTGTTCAAAAAAACTTAGTTTTGTGAAAAATCACAATCATGGAAGATAATATTTTAAGAATGATTCCTGGACCTACTTATATTAGCAAAGAGGTTCTTAATGCAGGAAATCACAGTTTTGGATCAGCAGATATAGAATCTGAATTTCTAAATTTATACATAGAGTGCGAAAATCATTTAAAAGAAATCTTAAAAACAAAAAATGATATTGCAATTATGTCTGGCGAAGGCATGGTCGGACTATGGGGAGCTATGAAATCATGCTTAAAACCTGGAGACAAAGTATTATCTATTGCTACGGGACTTTTCGGATTTGGTTTTGAAGATATGGCAAAAAGTATCGGTTGTGAAACAAAACACATTGCATACAATTATAACGAATCAGTAAAAGATTTTGATAAGATAGAAGAAGTTATAAAAGAATTCAGACCAAAAATGATCACAATTGTACAAAATGAAACGCCTTCTGGTACAATGAATTCTATAGAAGAAATAGGATCACTTAAAGAAAAATACAATATTCCATTATTACTTGTAGACGCAGTAAGTGGTATAGCAGGAAGTAAAGTAGAAACTGATAATTGGAATATTGATCTTTGCTTAGGTGCTTCACAAAAATGCTTATCAGCCCCAGCTAATTTAGCTTTTGTTTCGATAAGTAAAAAAGCATGGGAATGTGCTGAAGAAATCAATTATATCGGTTATGATGCAATACTACCTTTTAAAAATGCTGTAAAAGATTTCTATTTTCCATATACAATGAACTGGCAAGGAATTGCTCAACTAAACCAAGCTTGTAAGCTTATACTAAGAGAGGGGCTTGAAAATTGCATATCTCGCCACAACGAAGTCGCTAAATATTGTAGAAATAAAATTAAAGAAATAGGTTTAGACTTATTTTGTTCTAACGATTCTCTTCCTTCATCTACTGTAACAGCAATTAACGTTCCAGAACATATAGATTGGAACATTTTAAATAAACAATTAAAAGAAAAAGGTTTAATACTTGGAGGTAACTATGGACCTTTAGCTCAAAAAGTTTTCAGAATTGGGCATATGGGATCACAAGCTCATAAAGACAATATCGATAGAACTATCGAAATATTAAAAGATGTAATACACTGTTAATTTCACGTTAATAAAACCTTAATAATTGAAGATAGAATATTAAAACAATAATTTTAGAATGCTTTAGAAGAATAAATATCTAATAAAAATAAATACTTATGAGATTAATTAAATTAACTGCTTTCGCTTTAATAGCATGTATGTTATTACCTACATCGACTTTTGCGAGAAAAAAGAAAAAAGTAAAAAAAGAAGCTTACGTTTTCACTGACATCAAACGTCTTCCTACTACTTCTGTAAAGAATCAATACAGAGCAGGAACATGTTGGTCATGGTCAACTTTATCTTTCATGGAATCAGAAATGATTAAGATTGGTAAAAAACCTGTTGATTTATCTGCTATTTTTGTTGCTAATAGAGCTTACAAAGATAAAGGTGAAAAATATGTAAGATTACATGGTGATTTAAACTTTGGTGCAGGTGGTGCTAATGTTGATATTCTACATGTTATCAAAAAATACGGTATTGTACCTAAGTCTGTTTATGAAGGATTAAACTATGGTGAATCTAACCATGTACAAGGAGAATTAGATGCTGTACTTAAAGCATACCTTGATGGAGTTGTTAAAAACAGAAATAGAAGATTATCTACAGCATGGATGAAAGGTTTTGAAGGTGTTTTATCTGCATATTACGGTGAAATTCCAGCTACTTTCTCTTTCGAAGGTAAACAATATACTCCTCAATCATTTGCTAAAGAAAGAGTAGGACTTAATATGGATGATTATGTTCTATTAACTTCTTTCACTCATCACCCATTCTACAAAACTTTCGCAATGGAAGTTCAAGATAACTGGTTATGGGGACAAATGTACAACTTACCTATTGATGAATTAATGCAAGTAATGAATAGCGCTATCGATAATGGTTACACTATTGCTTGGGCTTCTGACGTAAGTGAAAAAGGATTCCGTTCTAGTAAAGGTTACGCTATTGTTCCATTAAGCTCTAACAAAGAGTTAGCAGACTTAGAAATGGGTAAATGGGAAAAAATGTCTAAAAGAAAGAAAAAAGCAGAAAAAGCTGCTCTTAAATTCAAAGAACTTCCTGTAACTCAAGAAATGAGACAAGAAGCTTTCGATAGATGGGAAACTACTGATGATCACGGAATGCATATTGTTGGTACTGCTAAAGATCAAAGAGGTGCTAAATATTTTATCGTTAAAAACTCTTGGGGTGAATACGGTAAATATAAAGGTTATTTCTACGCTTCTGAAACTTTCGTAAAGTATAAGACTATGAATATCATGATTAATAAAAATGCTATTCCTGCTGCTATCAGAGCTAAATTAGGATTATAATATACAACATTATATTATCTAGTTTTTGTAACTAGAATCAAATTAACAGATACTATTATAAAATATCGTAATAGTATCTGTTTTTTTATATTTTAAAATCTATCGTACATGATTACAGAATTGTAATAAGTTTAATTTTATCTTTAACTTTAAAACAATAATTCATACCTTTAACCAGTTTAATTAAAATTGATGATAAATGAGAAACACTATTAATATTAATGATGATATTTATTGGATTGGTGTAAATGATAGAAAAACTAATCTATTTGAGAATTTGTGGCCTATACCAAAGGGTGTTGCATACAACTCTTATATTATTAAAGATGAAAAAATAGCACTAATTGATACTGTAGATCGTTCATTTATGGATGATTTTATTGATAATGTTGATGAAATTTCTGAAGGTAGGGATATTGATTACTTAGTAATTAATCATATGGAGCCTGACCACTCAGGATCGATAAAAGCAATTATAGCTAAATACCCAAATATTCAAATTATAGGAAATAAAAAGACTTTCCCTATGCTTGAAAGATTTTACGGTATCAAAGAAAATATTATAGAAGTCAAAGATGGAGATACTATTGATTTAGGAAAACATAAACTTAACTTTGCTCTTATCCCTATGGTACATTGGCCAGAAACAATGGTAACATATGAATCAACAACTAAAACTCTATTCTCTGGAGATGCTTTCGGAGCATTTGGAACTCTTGATGGAGGTCTCTTCGACTATGAAGTAGATTTAAATTGGTTAGAAGAGGAAATTTCTAGATATTACTCAAATATAGTTGGTAAATACGGATCGCCTGTACAAGCAGCTCTTAGAAAATTAGAAGCTCTAGAGATTAAAATGATATGTGCTACTCATGGACCAATATGGAAAGAATTTATTCCTCAAATTATAGAGAAATATAAAAAATGGAGTACATACTCTACTGAAAAGGGTGTTGTAATTGCTTTTGCTTCTATTTATGGCCATAACGAAAAGTTAGCTGATTTTATTGCAAGGGAATTAGTAAAAAATGGTATTAAAAATGTAAAAATCTTTGATGTATCTAAAACTCATTTATCTTATATTATAGACGCTATATTTAAATATAGAGGAGTTATTCTAGGAAGCTCTACATACAATGGTGGAATGTTTCCTAATATGGCAAGCCTTTTACATGAACTTAAAAGTCTTAGCTTAAAAAATCATGCTATTTCAACATTTGGTTCTCATGCTTGGGCTGGTACTAGTGTGAAACTTCTTAATAAATTTGCAGAAGAATCTAAGTGGGACATTATTGCTGAATCTTGCGATGTAAAATGTAATCCACATGATGCAGAATACGAAAAATGTGAAATTATCGCTAAAGAAATGGCTAAACATTTAAACGAAATTGACTAATTAATTGTCATATATAACAAAAAAGAGAGATTCAATTCAATATGAATCTCTCTTTTTTTGTAGTATATTAGTTTATCACTACCTTTATATTATATATATAATACTAAAATACATTTTTTATATAAAAGATATAAGATGACTACTCAATTTCAAAATTTAAAAAGATATCTTAAAAGTATCTACAGAATTTTAATAATTTTAATCTCTGCATTAATTATTCTATTTCTATTTCCTCAGAAAGGAAGCTTTAAATATGAATTTCATAAAGGAAATCCATGGAAGCACACAACTCTAATTGCTCCTTTCGATTTTCCAATATATAAAACGGATAAAACTCTAAATAAAGAGAAAGAACTTCTTCTTAATAACTATTCTCCTTTTTTCATTTTCAATGAAAATATTGTCGAGAATAATATAAAGAAATTCAAAGAACATTTCGATTCTGAATGGAATAATTTCTTAAAATATCAAACCAATTTAGACACAGCTCTTTTTAATAAGAAGAAACATATAACTTATAATAAATGTGAAAATCTTATAAAAGAAATATATGGAATTGGTATCATTAACAACCTAAATAATAAAGATTACAAAGATGTTATTTCAGTAAAAATAATAAAAGATAATATAGCTGGGCATACTCTACTAGCAAATATATATACTCCCAAAAAAGCTTATGAATACTTTATTAAAGCTATAAAAGAAAAAATATCTCATAAATCAACAAAGAATTTTATTAAGAAACTAAATATTAATTCATATTTAGTTCCTAACCTTAGCTATGATAAAGAAAAATCAAAACAATTAAAAGAAGATATGATTGCTAATATATCATTAACAAATGGTATGATTCAATCAGGTACTAGAATTATTATGCAAGGGGATATTGTAGATGAAAATACATTCATTATACTATCTTCTCTTAAAATTGAATACGAAAAACATATAGGTTCTCAATCTCATAGATATCTATTAATGATTGGTAGATTCTTTATTATTCTAGCTTGTTTAGCATTTCTAGCTTTATTTTTATGGAACTTCAGAAGAAGAACTTTTTATACAAATAAAAAAATTCTATTTATATATTTAATAATTACAATCCTTACTGTGGTAACATTATTGGTCAGTAAAATGCCATTCTTAAATATATACATAGTTCCTATAATATTAGTTCCTATTATTATAGCATCTTTTACAGATCCTAAAACTGCAATGTCATCTTTGCTTACTATTTGTTTACTAACGGGATATATTGTTCCTAACAGTTACGAATTTGTATTCTTACATTTTATTGCTGGTTCTATAGCATTATTCTCTTTACACAAACTGCATCGTAGAGGACAATTAATATTAACAACTATTTTTGTTTTCTTATCATATTCTCTTACATATATTGCCTTTGCACTTACTCAAGAAAATGATATTCTAAATATTGATTGGTATATACTAGCTTGGTTTGCAGGTAATTGTTTCTTACTTACCCTATCATATCCGTTAATATTTATATTTGAAAAGATGTTTGGATTTATTTCTGATACTACTTTAATAGAATTATCTAATCCTAATCATCCTTTATTAAGAGAATTAACTAGAAAAGCACCAGGAACATTTCAACACTCTCTTCAAGTTGCAAATCTTGCTGAAGAAGCAATATATCAAATTGGAGGTAATCCTCTTCTAGTAAGAGCTGGAGCTTTGTATCACGATATAGGTAAAATGAATAATCCTGTCTATTTCATAGAGAATCAACCTCCAGAAATTGACAATCCTCATAATAGTTTAGAATTTAATGAAAGTGCTAATATTATCACTAAACACGTTAAAGATGGTATTAAATTAGCTAAAAAACATAACCTTCCTGATCAAATAATACAATTTATTTCAACACATCACGGTGAAGGAAAAGCTTTATATTTTTATAATTCTTACAAAAATAAATTCCCAGATAAAGAAATAAATGAAGAAGAATTTACTTATCCTGGACCTAATCCTATTTCAAAAGAAACAGCTGTTCTTATGATGGCTGATGCTATTGAAGCTTCATGTCGTTCATTAAAAGATAAGACTGTTGAAAGTATTACCAAATTAATAAATCAGATTATAGATAAACAAATTGAAGATGGTAAATTCAATAGTGCTGATATTACTTTTAAGGACATTGAAACAATTAAGAAAGCATTTATAAATATGGAAATAAATATTCATCATTCTCGTATTGCTTATCCAAAAGAGAAAAAGAAAAATGAATAATAAACCTATTACAATAAAAGATTTAGCTCGTATTTTAAATATAAATGTTTCAACTGTTTCTAGAGCACTACGAGATAATCCAGAAATTAGTGCCAAAACAAGAAAAAAAGTTCAAGATTTAGCTAAACAATTAAACTATGTACCTAACCCTATAGCTGTTGCTCTTAAAACAAATAAATCATACACTATAGGAGTTATCGTACCTACTATAGTCAATTCATTCTTCTCTAATGTTGTAGTAGCAATTGAAGAATATGCTGATAAAATGGGCTATAATGTTCTTGTTGCATCATCTAATGAACAGATGATAAAAGAGATGAAGAACATTAATATTTTTAAAGCCAATAGCATAGATGGAATAATAATATCTCTATCACAAGAAACAGACAATTACGACCATATAAAAAGAGTATGCGATAGCAACATCCCTCTAGTTATGTTTGATAGAACTACAAAAGAATTAAATGCTTCAAAAGTAGTAGCTGACGATTCAGATGCTGCAAGTATGGCTATAGAACATTTGATAGGCTTAAATAAAAGAAATATTGCTATTTTAACTGGACCTAATCATCTATTAATTAGTAAAAATAGACTTAAAGGATATATAAAAGCACTTCAAAATAATAAAATTCATATAAAAAATGAATTAATAATAAACTGTGAACTAGATGTCCATGATGCTAAAAAGAAAATGCTTAATGCCCTAAACAAAGGTATTAAAATTGATGCTGTATTTGGAATATCTGACGATCTTGCTATTGGAGCCATTCAAGCTTGCGAAGAATTAAATATTAATATACCTAAAGATATTGCTATTGTTGGTTTTTCTAATAGTAATAGATCTCAATACATGAAACCTTCACTTAGTACACTTAATCTTTTCCCAAATATTATCGGTTATAAAGCAGCTGAATTATTATTTGAACAGATAAAGAAACCTAAAGATTTTAAAATAAAGAAAGAAATAGTAAAAGCAGAACTAATCATCAGAGATAGCTCCAATTTATAGTCCTGCTCCAAGTTTTACTTTAGTTAACTTTTATCTTTAATGAGAATTTACTTCCCTTATTTACTATAGAATCTACAGTAATTTCTATACCCAATAAATCACAATACCTTTTACATATTGATAATCCTAGACCGATACCATCTCTTAAACGATTATCTTTAGTAAATGTTTTGTAAATATCTTGAATGAAATTATTTGATATTCCACAACCTGTATCTTCGACAAAGATAGTAATTATATCATCTGTTCCAAGTGTAGCACCTAAAGTTATATCACCTTTAGTGGTATATTTAAAAGCATTTGAAAGTAATTTATTCAATATAATGATAAGTTTATTTCTATCTGTCTTAATTCTAATATCCTTATCCAATTTAGATATTGAGAAATTTATACCGTCTTTCTCAATTATCTCTTCAAAATTTTCTTTCGATAGAAAATCATTAAGACTAAATCTTGTTTCACATTTTTCAACCTCTTTAGCTTCTAAACGAGAAATATCCATTATATCATTTATCAATTTAAAAAGATAAATACTATTCTTATGTATTTTATTAATAAATACCTTTTTCTCTTCCATCGAGTAAGATGCATCATCTAATAAATTTGCAAATCCCATAATAGAATTCATAGGAGTTCTTACTTCGTGGCTAATACTTGACAAAAACATTGTTTTTAGCTTAAAAGATTTCTCAGCTTTCTCTCTCGCCTCTGTCAGCGCCTTATTCTCATTATATATTTCTGTTATATCTTGAATAAAACCATATACTTTAATTATTCTATAATCTTTAAAATGACATTGTCCTTTTGCTAACAGCCATCTATCTTCTCCTTCTGTATCTCTTACTTTAAAAATTACTGATTCTACGCTAGCTTTCTTTTGTATTAAACGAAGAAAATATTTCACCTTCTCAGCTTCTGGCTTATCTAGAAATTTAAGTAATGTATTAATAGAATTGTCTCTTTCTACATTTCTAGTATCTATATGATTTATACCCCACTTGTATAGAACAATCTTTTGTGTATCTCCAAAATACTCAAAATACCCCATTTGAGAATCTTCTGCTACTTTCTTTAATCTTACTAATTCAAGCTTTTGCTTTTTCTCTAGTTTTCTTTGTTTGGTTATATCTTTTACGTCACCAACGAATTCTATTATTTTGCCATCTTTATCTTTGGTTGCCTTTATAAAAGTTTCTAATATTCTAATTTGTCCATCATTTGCAAAAACTCTTAATTCAATTTTATAAGTTTTTAAATCATGTATGTCCTCCAATAAGTTCTTAAACTTTCTATAATCTTCCTCAAAGATATGGTATTCAAGTAATTGTTCATTTGGTAAGACAGAATTAACATCATAACCAAACAATTTATACATTCCATCAGACCATAATAAAATATCCTTATCTATTATATATCTCCACGATCCCAATTCTAAACTTTCTTGAATTCTTCTATAATCATCTTTTATCTCATCAGAATCAATCAATAAAGAATATTCTTCTGTAATATCTCTTATATATCCAACAGTTTCCAGAATATTTCCTTCAGAATCAAATTTTGGAAATCCAATTATTTCTATACACTTAATCCTATCTTCAGAAACTTTGATTTTTGTTGTTAAAAAATTTTGTTCTCCATTTATTACACTTAGTATAAGATTAGAAATCTTTGATTTATTCCTTGTATCTATAAGCTCAACAAAAGTCTCTAAACAAACAGAAGTCTCTTCTTTATTTAGCCCAAGGAAAGTAAATAATTCATCCGACCAATAATGTTGATTTGTTTTATGATCTACTCTCCATTGAAATAACTTACTATTAGGAACTAAATGATTATAAACTCTTTTCTTATTAGATGTTCTTAATTGAGATATAATTTCTTTTGTAATATCATAGGTAACTCCTATTAACTTTATTGCCTTTCCTTCTGAATCTTTCTCTGTAACATTACAAAAAGTATTAACCCAAGCTATATTACCATCTGGTTTCATTAATCTATAATCAGCACGCCCAGTATTCAATCTACCTTCTAAACATTTATTTAAAATCTCAAGAAATCTATCTTTATCCTCATCATGTATTTTATCAAGTATAACATCTAACTTATAATCCGTTTGAGTATCAAGACCTAATACACTTTTATTATATCTTCTAAATCTTAATTTATTTTCTTTAACATTATACTCAAAAGAATTAAATCTAGCTGTTGAAAGCACTAATGATAACTCATTTTCTAATTCTCTCATCTGACTACATCCTTTCAACAAAGGAGTCACATCAAGAATATTTCCTACAAAAATAGGCTTTGAATTAAAGACTTTACGTGATACATGAATTAAAACATATTTATTGTCAAAATATTCATCTGACAAACGACAAGTAAAAGAATAATCTGAAACATCTACTGAGAATTTAGAACTGATAATATTAATCACTTCTGTACTTAAATCTTCTTTTACATACTTTAATAAATCAGAAATTCTATAATGATCCTTCACTTCTATTTCAGGATAATGTTCATAAACTTCCTTCGAGAATATAACTTTATCCTCAATTAAATCGTATTGCCAACTACACAAATTTATTTTCTCTTGTGTAAAATCTTTTAATTCATTATAACAAATATCCATATGTAATTATATTTCTTTACTCATCTTATACTCAAAAATACAAATAATTTATAACGAATACTCATCAATATGTGTGATATTATAACAAATTGAGTAAACATCTGTTTTTATTGACGAACATTAATTATTTATATAAGAAAAATAAACAATTATTCATTGTAGTTTGTGATATACGATAGAAAAGCATCTTCTCTATTGGGAAGACTAATATTTACAAATCCAGATTTAAGTCTGTTATCTACTGTACACACTGGATTCTTTAGCTTTTCTTTATTGATGAAAAGACGAACATCTTTTATATATTTTGTACAAAGATACCCCCTATAATTATGATCTATCTTCTTAGATAAGGCTAAAGCTAGTATACCCATATTATATCTAAGATTTATTTCTATACAAGGATGGACCTTCACTTCATTTACATCTTTATATAATAAGCAATCAATTCCAAGGTATCCATAATAACTAGTCTTCAATTTACTTTTATCTATTATAGACAAATGCTTTTCTACAATTTCCTGAAAATTTATCTTGGATACTATATTTTTAAGATCCTCATTATTTCTATAAACATCTTCAAAATGTAAATTTGTACCCTGATAATTTCCTTCTTCATCTGTAAAGAAACTCGTTTTACCAATAAAAGATACTTCTCCTAATTCATTTATGTAATATTGTAAAGAAAAATCTATAATCTTATCAAATTTCTTTTCAAGCATAACAAAACCATACTGTTTTATTACACCATTAATCCATTGTTTGTCATAATTAGATAATGATTTTCTATCAATAATTCTTACTCCTCTACCAGAAGAACTCCAGGGAGATTTCATTACCAAAGAATTTCCTAATCCATCAAAACTTACTAGTTCTTCAATAGATTGAACACTTATAGGACATTCCTCTATCGAAGGAAAGATTTTTACATCCTTATTTTTTAATAATTTTTCTAGAATTTTCTGAGAAAAAGTTCTACTGTATAAATCTCTAAAATCTATATTCCAAGATGAATTAATTACATCCTTATATGAATCAGAACAATAATCATAAATATCTCTAAATATGAAATGCATTACAGGACTCCACCCCCAAGGTCGTAGAAAATTTATATTTCTATCTTTTATTTCCGATAATTTAAGATATTCTGGTAAAGTAAAACCACAATTTAAAATAAAAGACAACCAATCTTTAGGAACTTCGTTTTTAACTACAACTATATCATTTGGCTTAGCTAAAAAAGAAACTATCAATTCTAAATCTTCTTCTATAGCTCTCAATCTTGCTGGTGGCATATATGAATGATATCCATTCCCCACTGCCAATTCACAAGTAGAATTAAAAAAATATATATCTGGATTCACTAATTCGATTCTAAATTATTTAATTTATATAACATCTTGCCATATACACAACAACCAATCGCACCATTAAATTGAGCATCAGGCAAAGGAATAACCTCATCATATTCTGTTCCAAGAAATTTTATTACAGCTTTATTCGAAGCTACACCACCTCCTACAAACAATTTTTTTGCTTTATAATGAGATAAAATTCCTTTTAATCTTCTAAATAAAGAATAATTAACTCCTGCACACAATCTATCTAATGAGATTCCTTCTGCAATTTTACCTATCAATTCCGACTCTGAGAAAACAGCACAAGTAGAATTAAGCTCCACTGGATTCTCTGAATATTCTGAAAGGGTCTCAAGTGATACTTCTAAAACATTTGCCATATTTTCTAAATATCTTCCACAAGAAGCTGCACATTTATCATTTAAATCCATATTTGTTAAAACAGAATTCTCGATACGCATTACCTTTACATCCTGACCTCCTATATCTAAAAGAATAAAATCCTCTTCTTTAGATTGGTAACAAGCTCCTAATGCATGTGCCTTTAATTCATTTATAGATGTAAAATCATTTAAATTAGTATTATTCCTTCCATAACCTGTAGATATTTTTATATCAACAGGTATATCTGTAAGTCGAGATAAATCAAAATGTAATGAATCACGATAATTACAATAATCTCTATAAAACTCCATTGTAGATAGCTGCTTTTTATAAATAACCTTATCATCATTCATAATCATCAACTTAACAGCTCTACTTCCCATATCAGCACCTAATACATTCATTCAGAACAATTTTTAAATAATTTTCTATCTTTTACCATATCAATAAATGCCTCTAAACGCAATTTTGTTCTAGCATCTACATTCACACTTTTGTCTCCTTCAATATGTAGAATAGGTATATCAATAGATTTCTTCATTAAAAGATACTGTACACTTCTATAGCAAAATGACTGGTTATAATATACTATCGCATCAATCTTTCTTTCTTCTATTTGTTTTTTTATTTCAGAAATTCTAGATGCTGTATCATATGGATATGTAAATAAAAGATATTGTTCATATACATCTCTACAATCAGAATGCCTATGCATACTAAATTCTCTTTGCACCTCATTATAAACAACACATGCGTTTTGACTCTCTATAAAATCGTATAAATCTGTTGTTATTGGAGGAACTCCAACATACCCGATCCTTAAAGAAAAAGGTAAAGATTCTCTATCACGTATTTCTATGAGTTTCTCATCTATTTCTAATTCAAATTTCTTATAATCCAAATTAAAATCACTCATACAAACTTGATATAAATGATTTTCAAAACCCTTTACTTTACATTCTGTATATGATAGTTTATCTAATTCTATAATTTTATCCCTTAATGGAGATAAAGATTTTCTTACACTCTCAACCTCTTCAAGAGAAACATTAAAATGATTCATAAATTTATCTATAGAAGATTTAATAGATAAATAATCTCTACTTATAGGAAATTCAAAAGGATGAACAATAATTCCTCTATCTGCTAATAATTCTGCTAATACAATACTATTTGAACAATCTCCCGATACAACTGCTACTATTTCTTTTATATCATGACTTAAACAAACTCCATATATCCCCTTTATCCAAGAACAGTAACTAGCAGGGAAACCATCTTCTTCTGCTATTTTAATATACTTAGATATATCATCTGCTGTTATAAAAATATTATTAAGATCTAAAGGAGTATATCCTGCTGCAATCAATACCTCTGACGGAACAGTAGTCGTAATTCCAATATATTTCATATTATACTTCTCTAGATTCTAAACAAGTCTTACATACCCCTTTTAAAAAGATATAGTGTTCATTAATTTGAAAATCTTTCAAGTTCATAAAAGTTTTTATCTCCTCCTCTAAACCAAAATCATATACAGCACCACACACTACACATTTAAAATGACCATGCAAACTTGTGTCTGCATCATACCTCACCTCTTTCTCTTCAATTGTTAATGCTTGAACAACTCCATGTGATAAAAACAATTTCATTGTATTATACACTGTTGTTCGCGATAAAGTTGGGAACATCCCTCTTAATGAATCAAAAATCGTATCCACTGTTGGATGATTTCTTTCTCTAAGAAGATATTCTAAAATTTTCATTCTATGAAAAGAAGGACGTATACCTTGACTCTTAAGATATACATCAATATTGTTTACATCTACCATAATCTAAAACTGTAATAATTACAAAAATACAATCTTTATTCAATAATCAAAAATGAGTTAAAGATTTAAGATTTTTACGTATCTTTATTACATGCTAAAATCTAAAGATATTATTGATATTTTCCCTTTTGAAGAGGAAGAACTAATAAAAGATATTTTCAAAGAAAGTAGCTTTACTAGCCTTGATGAAAACACTCAACTTATAAAGGAGGGTGAATATATAAAATCATTTCCTTTAATTGTTTCTGGCTGTATTAAAGTCTCAAGATTAGATCTTGATGGAGATGAACTACTACTATACTATCTAAATAAAGGTGAAGTCTGTACAATGGCTCTTACATGTTGTACTACTAATATTAAAAGTAATATACAAGCTATTGCAATTGAAGACAGTAAGATTCTAAAAATTCCTGTTAAATTTATTGATGAATGGATGTATAAATATCCTTCTTGGAAAAAATTCATTATGAGTTCTTATAGATTCAAGTTTGAAGAACTTCTTAATACTATTGATTCTATTGCTTTTATGAAGATGGATCAACGACTTGTATTATACTTCAAGAATCTATACAGAAGTACACACAAAAAAGAATTTATCGGATCTCACAAACAAATAGCCTACGACTTAAACACCTCTAGAGAAGTCGTTTCTAGACTATTAAAAAAACTTGAAAAAAATAAAAAAATAGTAATATCTAGGAATAAAATAGATTTTTCTTCACTTCTGTAACTTTTATCACTGACGAACATAATTTTTACCTCTTTATTTGTATCATATTAACAAATCATATATAAATAAATGAGAGATATTATTGTAAATAACGACCTATGTGCTAAAGATCATGTTTGTCCACTAGTAAAACTTTGTCCAGCAGATGCTATTAGCCAAAAAAGCATTTATGATGCTCCTACTGTCGATTTAGATAAATGTGTAAGATGTGGAAAATGTGTAAAATTATGTCCTTATAAAGCTTTTAACTTTAGTAAATCATAAAATATATGAAAAAATTTGATGCAATAGTTATTGGAATGGGTCCTGCTGGTATGGCAATTACAGCTATGGGATCTGCAATGGGTTTAAAAATTCTTTCTGTTGAAGGAAATAAAGTTGGTGGTGAATGTTTAAATATTGGATGTATTCCTTCAAAAGGAATCTTAAAAGCTTCCGAGAATATTTATAATGCAAGGAATCTTGACAAATACGGTTTTTCATCTGAATTTAAACTAAATGGAGGTGACCCTCTTGAAATAGTTAGAAACAATGTAAAAGCTATTAATAACAAAAAATTCTTAAAGACTTTTGAAAAAGCCACTCTAATACAAGGATTTGCTAGCTTCATTGATAAAAAAACTATAAGTGTAAATAATGAAAAATACACTGCTAAAAATATATTTATAGCTACTGGTACTCATCCATTCATACCCCCTATACCTGGTTTAAAAGATATAGAATACCTAACAAATGAGAATATCTTTGAACTAAAACACACTCCTAAAAGCATGACTATTATTGGAGGTGGAGCAATAGGTTCAGAAATGGCTCAGGCTTTTTCTCGACTTGGTAGTAAAGTAACAATCATACAAATGGATAGTCACCTTATTCCTAATGGAGATAAAGATGCAGCAGAAATCTTAGAAGATGCTTTTAAGAAAGAAGGTATTGATGTATATAACAATACAGCTATAAGTAAAATAGAAAAAGATAATAATGAAATAATAGTTCATACAGATAAAGGTATATTCAATTCTGAAAAAATTCTTGTAGCTGCAGGAAGAGAAGCTACATTAACTGGTATGAATCTAGCTGAAATAGGTATTAAATTAGGTAAAAATAAAATTCTTGTTGATTCTCGATTAAGAACTAATATTAAAAACATATATGCTGTTGGAGATATTAATGGAATAGCTCAACTATCACATGCCGCTATGCACCAAGGAATGCTTGCTTTAATGGATGCAATTAGTCCTATTTCTATTAAAAGATTAAAATACAAAAACTACACCTTACCTTGGTCTGTTTTCACATCTCCTGAAAGTTCTCAAGTTGGACTAACAGAAAAAGAAGCTAAAGCAAAAGGTCTTAAATATGAAATCACTAAGAAAGATTATTCTTCTTATGGACTTACAGTATCAGTTGGTAAACCTGATGGTTTTATAAAAGTTATACATTCTCCTATGGGTAAAATATATGGAGTAACAATCATTGGAGAGAATTCTTCTGAACTTATAAACGAATGGGCATTAGCCATTCAGAATAAAATAAAATTGCATCAAGTAATGATGACTATGCATTCATTCCCTTCTTTTAGTATGCTAAACAAAATGGTAACTGAAGATTGGATGATGAAAAAAATGAATAACAATCTTCTTAAGAAGTTTATTAAATGGTTATATTAATTATTGATTTTTTGTATCAGGCTGGGTCTTTTCTTTAGATTCAGCCTTTTTCTTTTTCTTCTTTTTTCCAAATATCGCTCTGAAATAACTCTTCAATAAATCTGTAAAACTATTAAATTCCTCTCTATATATAATACCTACTCCCTGTGTAGTTTTAGACGACTTATATGTTATTTGATCATTGGTATGCGTATAAGCTTTTAATCTTAAATTACCTTTTTCATTTAATTTTATATCTAAATCAAAATCTCCAACTATAGGATTATCTCTTGTTACTGCATTTTTATTACTTCCTGTATCTATATTACCATTTACATTAAGTCTTACTCTATCCGAAAATAATTGTGTTGATAAAGCTAATTCAAACTCATTACTAGACACCTCATCCTCTGGTCTATATTTAAAACCAATATCAAAATCATCACTAATCTGAGAAATTAAATTAGAAAATTGATTTGATAACATCTCACTTACTGTTGTTAAACCAGCTGCTGCTCCAATATTTCTATTTGAATTTTCTAATTGCATATAGTTTGGTGTATTAAATCTATTTAATACCATCAAATATAATATTTGCTCATTCATATCATCCTCACTTCTGAATAGGCCCTGTACATACGACTTATTCTGCTCATTTAAAGTCGGGAAATCTATATTAAATTTTACATTAGGATCCATTATATTATTTGAAATATGCATAATACAATTCACTGGAACCTTACTAGTTTTAGAGATATTAGGATCATCATCATTTGGCATTAAATCATATAAATTTGTACGCAATTTATATATTGCCGTAATATCTACATTTGCTAATAAAGGATCTCCATTCCAACTTATCGATCCTCCTTCTCCAAGTTCAAATTTCTTATTCACTATATTCTGAAGACTAAACATATAACTACCTTCTGATAGATTATACTTTCCATACATCTCAAGATCTTTAGTACTACTCATACTTATCTTCAGATCTCCTCTACCTTTAGCTTTTAATATATCTCCTACTTGTTTATTAAATATTATCTGTGTATCAACATCATCTGTTATTTCAAGATTACAATTCACATTATAATTAAAATAACTTTCTACTTTCTTAGACGTTTTCTTACGATTTAATAATTTATCATCTTCTTCTATCTCTTTTTCCTCATGACTAATAAAAGTCAAACAATCTTGAGCATTTGATGCTACACTATTGGAAATAGGTATAAACAATTCTGATAGTTTATTCGTTTTAACTTTTATATCTATATCAAGATTCTTACTATCACCTACAATATCAGATTTTCCTGTTAAGAATGCTTTACCATAAAAATTCTGATTATCTGTAAAATTAGAATTTAATACCATAAAATTATTCATACTTAATAATAACTTGCTTTTAAAAGATGGTAAAAACTTAATCATACCATTAAGTCTTGCTTCGTTATTATTAGGATCATAAATAGTAAAATCTTTAAAATTCACTGTATTATTATCAACTAATAATGAATCTGAAAAATGATATTTAACTCTAGTTGATTTAGAAACAATCTGAGCACTATCTATTTGAATAGATCCATCTATTTTAGGTGATTTTAATTTATCTCCTAAATGTAAATTTGCATTTACTTCTCCCTTCTCACACTGTGCATAGTCTTTTATAAACAAGTCTACATAAGAAAGAGGACATTTATTTAAGATAACATTTAAATCTATATTATTGTTAGATGGCTTATATGTACCTACTATATTTATTTTCTTTTCATTATTATAGATAGAATTTATATCCATAAGAATAGTCTGACTTTGATTATTCCATATCGAATTTATTGTAATATCACCAAATTCATGTCCGTCATATGTAAAATCATTTATACTCAAATCGGAAGTGAATTGTATCTTATCAAAAATATTTGAAACTCTTACTCCCCCATTTATTATTCCTCTAAATTTAGAATCATCATCTCCTATTAGGCTATACATTCTAGAAAAATCACAATTACTAAATGTCATAGACATAGAATTATCCTTATTCCGTGTTAATAAACCTGAGATATTAATAAAGTGATCTCTTTTATATACCTCAAAATTATCAACCTCTATATGCTTAGAAGCTACTACAAGGTGAGAAGGCTTAAATGTCCATACACTATCTGCAACAATAAGACTTCCTTCATCAAAATTAATATCTAATTTGGGCTTATTATTAGCATCTTTTACAACCAAAGCATCACATGAGAAATATCCTCCATAAGTTGAAATCCCCCAATTATTCCACGATAACGAACTTCTTATTTTATTATCTGATGCCTCTAGTTTGCTCTTAACATTAAAGAACTTATACTTATCTAATAAAATAAAAGTTCCTAATGATATTTTTGATTTAACTTTTTCTTTCTTGCTATTTAAACGTATATCTAAATCCTTAAAAACTGTCTTCTTATATCTTAAACCATCAGAATGTATATCAAGTTTAATATCAGGACTAGAATATCTATAATTCCAATTTAAAGATGTATTATTAGAAACATACACATCAGGATAAAATATATTTAAAATCTCATTTATATTATCAACCTTTAAATCTAATTTGAAACTATTAGACGAATAATTTCTAAGATTATATCTTGGTGGAGTAAAGTTTGGTAAATTTGAATAAATTATATACCAAAAATCTTGTATAAGATATTGTAATTCATATTTACCCATAAGATTCGCTTTTAAGAAATCTGAATCCAGCGAGATCTTCTTTACTTTATCTTTTATCCCTGTAAATAGAGTGAAATTCTTTACATCAACAACTTCCCTATCTGAAATACATTTAGTATCAGCAACATTTATTCTACCCTTTATATCATTTATATTTGTACCCTCAAAATCGGCATTTATTTTAGTAAAAATCGTTACATCCTTATCAAATAAATGTAATTCCTTTAAATTAAGATTACCTATACTTGCATCAAATTTTGCTGATGGCATTCTTTTATTAAAGTCTACTAAACCAGAAAATGATAAATTGATATTATCATCATCCATATTCAATCTTCCCGAGAATTTCTTTCTATCAATTTCTCCCTCTAGATACATATTATGGTAGGTATAGTTCAATAAAGAGAAATCTGATACGTTTCCTGCTAAACTTCCAACAAATTCAACATCTTGATTTAAATAACCATCAACTGACGCTATTAAATTCAATCTTCCTATACTTTTATTATTAAAGAATTTACCTACATCAAATTCTACAAAATTTACAAAACCTTTGATATTTACGGATCTATTTCTACTTCCTGGTAGCAATTTTACATTTGTTACTAAAGAACCTATATCGGTATCTAATATACCTGTACACAATCCATCTGTAATTTTTCCTTTAAAAATCCCATTAAAGCTAAGATTTCCTAAATTTCTAAATTTATCCCAAATAACTATCTTTTTAGAATCTATCCAAGGTATATATATATTCTCTACATCATTTTGATTTATAATTAAAGTATCGAATTTAGCAGTATACTTTGCATCTAGAATATTTGGTAAACCATCTGAATCAAAACTACCTTTGATAATAGAATGCTCTCCAAATTTTAAATCAATATCTTTAACTTGAAATTTATCTATTGTATTAAAACCTGTTCCACTTCCATAAACAACCTCCTTCAGACCTTTTAGCTTTCCATTAAAATATGCTATATCTCTAAAACTTGCATAAGAATTCTTAACTACATATAATTGCTTCATTTTGGTGATAAAATCAGGCCAATAATTTTGACCTACAACCCAATTATACTGCATTCTTTCCAAGTTTACTAAAGAATATGGTGTTTTAAAACGTATATTATCTAACCCCATATAATTTGTAGCTACTTCTGCATCCCCTTTAAGCCACTTTAAAACAAAACCAGATTTCTCCTTTAAACTCAACTTATTAGTATGAAAAACTGAAGTATCACCTTTGAAATGTAAGTTTGAAACATCAATATTTAAATTCAAAACTCCTATATCTTCCCAATTAATTCCATAATCAATAATTTCATGCTTATCTATCACATAGTTGAATCGTGAATTTTCCAATATCACTCTCTTAAAACTAATATTTGAAAGACTAAAATTTGAAGATGTTGTATCTTTAGGATTGGATAGAGAATCTATAAGATATTCGATATTTAATAAGGCTTTCTTATTCTCTGTCAGATTAAAATAAAAATCTTTCAATCTTACTTTATTAAATCTGTACTCATCCTTAGCAATATTAAAAGAATCAAGAACAACATCCAATCTTGAAGCAAAGAACATTGTGTCTTTTCTGTAATCCTCTATATAAAGATCTTTTACAGAAAAACTATTAAAATTGGAAAACCTTACTGCACCAACTGTTATCTTGCAACCAGCTTTCTCAGATAAACTACTAGCAATTTCTTTTGCTATATAAGTTTGCACCTGAGGTAGCTTCGCAAGATATATCACAATGAATGGTAAAGATATAATTGTGACAAGAAGGATTAATAGTATTTTTCCTAGTTTTTTAATAATTTCCCCGATTTTTATACGACTTGCTACAAAGTTATATAATTAGTAGCAAAAAAGCATAGGAAAATTACAAAGGAAAACTTAATTTTGAATTAAATTTTAGAATAATTTCAAATATGAGTATAATAATATTAGGAATAGAATCATCATGCGACGATACATCTGCTTCAATCATTAAAGATGGTATTGTCCTTTCAAATATAATAGCTAGTCAAGCTGTCCACGAAGCTTACGGTGGTGTTGTACCAGAATTAGCTTCAAGAGCTCACCAACAGAATATTGTTCCTGTTGTGGATCAAGCTATTAAAAAAGCTGGAATAAAAAAAGAAGATATCAATGCTGTTGGTTTCACTAGAGGTCCTGGCCTTTTAGGTTCTCTTATGGTGGGTACATCTTTTGCAAAAGGTTTTGCTTTAGCAAATAATATTCCTCTAATAGAGGTTAATCACCTTCAAGCTCACATTCTTGCAAATTTCATTCAAGAACCTGATAAAGAATTTCATCACCCTGATTTTCCTTTCCTTGCTCTTCTTGTCTCTGGTGGTAATTCACAAATTATTATTGTGAAAGATTATTTAGATATGGAAGTTATTGGTCAAACTATTGACGATGCTGCAGGTGAGGCTTTCGATAAATGCGCTAAAGTGATGGGACTTCCTTATCCTGGTGGCCCTATTGTTGACAAATATGCCAAAGAAGGTAATCCTGATGCTTTTACTTTTAATAAACCTAGAATTCAGGGGCTTGACTATAGTTTCAGTGGACTTAAAACTTCTTTCCTATATTTTCTAAGAGATAGAATGAAAGAAAATCCAAATTTCATAAATGAGAATATGAAAGACTTATGTGCTTCTCTACAAAAAACTATTGTAGACATTCTTATGAAGAAACTTGAAAAAGCTTCTAAAGAAACAGGTCTTAAACAAATAGCTATTGCAGGTGGTGTATCTGCAAACTCTGGACTGCAACAAGCTCTAAGAGATAGAACTAAAAAATATAATTGGGATGTATTTATACCTAATTTAGGATTCTCTCTTGATAATGCAGGAATGGTTGCTGTTACTGCTTATCGAAAATATCTTAAAGATATGTTTATTGGCCAAGATGCTGTGCCTTATGCTAGAATGACTTTTGAAGATGTTGAATAATAATATTTAGAATTCTCTTTCACAATAAAAAGACCTAATCTCCAAGAAAATCTTGTCGATTAGGTCTTTATTATTTTTTGATAATTTATCTATAAATCATCAATTATTTTTTAGCACTATCAATTTGCTTTAATAATTGCTTAACAGCAACTTTAAGTTGTTTATCCTCACCTTTTACTACAGTATTAGGATCGTTTAATACTTTAAAGTCTGGCTCTAATTGAGTGTTTTCAAGATATCTTCCATCTTCTGTTCTATATCCAATAACTGGTATACCAAAGTATAAAGATCTATCTTGTAATGTTTCCCAATTCACACTTGTCATTGTTCCAGGAACTGGAGCACCAACTACTTTACCAATATTCATATGTTGGTAAACCCAAGGAGTACCATGAGCATTTGAATAGTTAGATTCACAAGTCAACATTATTGAAGCTTTAGTCCATCTACGGCTAGGCATTGTACAAGCTTCTTTTCCTCTAATCACTTGAGTTAGATATTTCTTTCCTGTAAAGAATATTTCAACATCTTCATGTAAACGACCACCACCATTAAAACGTGTATCAATTACAATTCCGTCTTTCTTATTATATTTACCTAAAACTTTACTATACATTTCACGGAAAGCAGCATCATTCATACTTGGAATATGAACATAACCTAAACGACCATTAGATAATTTATCAACTAAAGCAGCTTCTCTCTTAACCCATCTCTTGTATAACAAACTAGAAACATAACCTTTACTAATTGGCTTGATAACTTCAACCCATCTAGTTTTAGTTTTTGGATTATAGAAACCTAATAAAGTTCTTTTACCTCTAATATTATTCAATAGAGGGAAATAATCTTTACCTTTTTGCAATTTAGTTCCATTAACCTTCTCAAGTACAACACCTGATTTTACTTTTGATGTTGCTCTATCAAAAGGACCACCTTCTAAAACTTCTGTTACCTTAAGTCCAGCATCCTTAGAATTCACATCGAAGAATAATCCTAATTGAGATGTTGAATCTCCTGGTTTAGAAGCAAAATATCCACTACCTGTATGAGATACATTCAATTCTCCTAATAATTCACTTAGTAATTGAGCAAAATCGTAGTTATTATTGATATGTGGTAAGAATTTACGATACGATTTTATCATCATATCCCAATCTACACCATGAAGATTTTTGTTATAAAAACGTTTTTTAATTTGTTGATAAACATGGTTATACATGTATTCACGCTCTTTTGCTGTATTCATTTCCATTACAGCAGCAAAACTGATACCCTTAATACGCTTAGTTATCATACTCATTTTACGGAATGAACTACCAAGTATAAATAAGTTTTTACCTGATTTATCTAATTGCAATGAAGCCCATCCAGAATTTAATGGTTTCAATTTACGAGTATTTCCTTCTCTTAAATTAATTGTCCATAAATCGTATCTTCCTTGGAAACGAGTAAAGAAATATAAATTTCTACCTTTTTTATCTATAATAGCATCACCTAAATTAGAAGAATGCTGAGTTAAACGTACAACTCTTTCTGTTATATTCTTCCAATCTATTTTGATTAAGTTTTTAGAAGATTTCTTCTTAGACTTTTTCTTAGATTTCTTTTTCTTTTTATTCTTCTTTTCTGCTTTAGCTTTATCGGCTTTTTGCTCTCTTTCTAATGCTTTTAACATCTCATAATCTTCTTTAGAAAGATTAAATTTGTCATAAGCATCTTTGTTTAAGAATATCAAAAATACATCCTCTTCTGATCCCCAAGATGCATGATTACGCATTCCATATTTATTACCAGAATAAAGAATTGCATTACCATTTAATACCCATTTTGGTGATCCATCAAAATATGCACTATTTGTTAAGTTTACTATTTCCTCACCACCTTTAGAACTTACGATACCTACATCACTATATGGATCGTGCATGTTTCCTACGAAAGATAAAGTGAACCATTTACCATCAGGAGACCAACTATAGTTAACTCCTCCGTCTGTTCTAGCTCTTAATTTACCATCTGTAATTTGTCTTGTTTTCTTAGACTTAAGATTATATACCATAATCTTTTTACGACCCTCTACAAATGCTAATTCTTTACCATCTGGTGAATATTGAGGAATATCTCTATCTATTTTCTTAGAAGGTAAAATAATCTTCTCTTTAATTAATGTTGCATGTGGGAAATCAATATCTTCTTTTCTTTCCATTGTTGCAACACAAATTTGCCATATTCCATTTCTCTCTGTTCCATATGCTAAAGATCTACTATCAGGAGAGAATGCTAAATTATGCTCTGCCTCTGGAGTATGAGTAATTTGTTTTGTTGTTCTATAATCTACAGAAGTAACAAAAACTTCACCTCTCTTAACAAATGCTACCATCTTACCATCAGGAGATACAACAGCTTCTGAAGCTCCTCTATAAACACCTAATCTTGTATCTTCTGGCTCATCATCACGAACAATCTTTACTTTAATTGCTTTTGGACTTGATTTTTCAGAATTTTGTACATAAATCTTTCCATCATAAGTGTAGCACATTTTACCACCTTTTGATACTGAAAGAAATCTTACTGGATGAGTCTTGAATTTTGTTATTCTTTTAATCTCTTTTGGATTATCAATATTGAATTTTGCAACATTAAATGTTCCATATTTCTCTGTTAAGAAATAAACTGTCTTTTGATCAGGAGCAAAACGAGGATCTCTATCTTCACCTGCTCTATTAATCAATTGTTTACTTGTCTTTGTCTTTGTATCATATATCCATATATCTCTTGTGATTGATGATGTATGATGCTTTCTCCAGTAATTCTCTCCACCTTTACAATCCATATAAAGGAAAGATTTTCCTGATTTACTGAAATTAATTCTTTCTGCTGGAGTTGCCATCACTTGCTCTGAACGACCACCTTTTACAGAAACTTTATATACCTCTCTCATACTTCCAGATGGAAATAAGATACTTGAAGAAGGATCTTGTATATGAGCACAATAGAATATATATTTTCCATTATTAGAAAATGCCATTGGCTTCTCTGTTGTAGAATTTGTTGTAACTCTAGTAGCTGCACCACCATTAACAGGCATTACAAAAATATCAAAATTACCATTTCTATCACTAGAGAATGCTATTTTACTCCCATTAGGAGACCATACTGGAGAACAATCATAACTCTCAGATGTTGTTAAACGTACAGCTTCTCCCCCTTTTGAAGAAATAGTATAAATATCACCTTTATACTCAAAGGCAATACTATTTCCATCAGGAGAAATAGCAACATCACGCATAAACAAGGCCTGATTGTCTGCATTTACTATCATCGCAAAGAATGACAGCATGAAAATCAAAATTACTTTTTTCATGATTACTTTATATTATGAATAAAAATTAGTTATTTCTATATATTCTATGAAAGAGTGAATATAGATAAAATGATTTCTTTTATATTTTATCTAAATCTATTTCCTCCCCATTCTGAAGGCATAACAATCCATAAAATAATATAAGCTAAAATTCCCGTTCCATATGCTAAAGAAATAATTAGCCACAATATTCTTACTAATGCTATATCTAAACCGAAATATTCTGCTATACCAGAACAAACTCCAGCTATAACTCTATTTGATGGTCTTCTTAAATTTCCCACAATTTTATAAATTTTATTAGTTATTTAATTAGTTTTAATGTAAATACTATTTTAGTCCCTACTCCCTCTTCTGAATAAATATCAAAATCTCCTCCATTCATTTTTGCAAATTCTTCACATATTGAAATTCCAAATCCTGTTCCCTTTTCTCCTTGTGTTCCCAAAGTTGATAATGAAATATTACGTCTTAATCTATCCATATTTGCTTTTGAAATTCCTACTCCATTATCCTCTATAGATATTTGAATAAAATCTTTTTCAATTTTATAGGAACATAAAACAAATCCACCATCGTCAGTAAATTTAATTGCATTTGATATAATATTCCTTACTATTGTAGAAACCATCTTCTCATCTGCTAGGACTAGTAATTCCTCATCAAATTTACTAATTAATTTGATTTTTTTACGGTGAGCTTGCATCTTACACAAAGAAATACTTGAATTAATTATTTTAGATAAATCAATCTCTTCAAATTCTGGTTTTATTTCCTCTCCCACTGCTTCTATCCATTGAGTAAAATTGTCTACCATATTCAACATTTCTGTTGTTGTTCTATGAATATTTTTCACAAATTCAACCTTCTCTTCATATTCATAATCATCTTCTAGTAATAATTCAGAAAACCCCATAATACTTCCTATTGGGTTTCTTAAATCATGCCTTAATATTGAAGTTGTTTTATCTTTCATTTCAATAGCATTTTTCAATAAAGCATTACTTCTTTTAATTTCATCTTGATACCTACGAACTTCATAAAATGAAGAAAACATTTTACAAGCTGTTACTGCCATATTCAATTCTTCTTTAGACATCTTTCTGTCATCATCACAAATAGAAATACACAAACTTGAAACCCACTTATTTTGAACAAAGATTGGTATTACTACCATAAAGACAATACCAAAGACTTCAAGAAATTCTCTTTCATTTTTCTCAAGAGTCTTTACATCATCTGCTATCATCTCGTTATTACTCAGCACTTTAATCCATCTTCCTATTCCAGCCTTTTCAAATTCAATATAATCTGCTTGATGAATTATATCTGCATGTTTAAATCTTTTATCTAAATATCTATTTGATATTCGCATACATAAATGTCCTTCTTTACATTTTTCATTATGATATAAAGATATTTTAGAAGCTCCACATGCTTTTAATATATATTCTATAGCAACATCAATACTCTCATCGGTAAGTTCTAATAGAGCTGAAGCTGTTTTATTTAAAGCAACTTCATAATCTCGTGTAATTTCTGCTGATTCTTGTAATTCTAAAGCTTTCTCTTTTTCAGATTTGAGTTCTAAAGAAGTTCTATTTAATTCCTTTACTGTTTTCTTTAAAGAATGAATAACAAGTAAAAGAACAATTAATAATAAAGTAAAAACAACACCTGCAATAATAAACATGTCTTGTTTAAATTTCGCTTTCTCAATTAGTAGATCTCTTTGATGTAAATTCTCCTTATATACATTAAAATTTCTCTTATTTAAATTCTTAATATACTGATAAGCTTCAGTGTGTTTTCCTTTTATTCTATCATATTCATGAGCTAAAGTATTTGTATAATCTGCTTTTATCCAATTTTTACTTTGGACACTATTTATTTTAGGTAAAATCTTTTTTAATAATAAAGCTAATCTTACATGTGAATAATTCAAAGTATCTCCCCTTTGTATCATATTTTTAGTAAGTCTAACAATTCTTGAATAATCATTATTTGAATACGCAAGGGCTAAATCGCATATCATGGAATCACCATATTTCTCCTTATATTCAGGATACTTACTAAAAGATATTTTCAAAATTTCAACATACTTCTTTATTTCTTGAGGAGATAGACTCTCAAAATTTCTTACTAATGTATGAGCATAGCTCATATATTGATATGAAAGATCCTGATATACTCTTTTTTGAGCTTTCATATCATCTTCATACAGTTTAAGAATTTTGTATAAACGGCGTATTTTATCAACAAGTCTCTTAGATTCTAATTGTCTATCAATAATATCTAATATCGCTGTCTGAGAATATATACTCAAATAAAATTCTTTATCTGGTACTTTTTCTGATACTTCTACAAATTTCTCTAAATATGAATATAGTGGAGAAGTTACTTCCTTACTTTTTGAATAATATGCTATCACCATTAAATATGGTAATTTTTCTAAATCAGATGTAGAATCATCATTTAATAATTTTAGATTTTCAAAAATGAAATCATTCATTTTCTTATCTTGATTCTTACCATCACTAAAATAGAAAGGAGCAGCTAAAGAATAATACTTTAAAAGAGCATACAAATATTTAGTTTCTATTTCTGAATTTTTAAAATCTCTTTCAAATTTTATAAATAATTTCTTAAAACCTGAATTATCAGTCCATCCCCCAAGCAATCTATAATAGTTGAATAAATCTTTAGTATTTCCATGATGTTTTATTTCTCTATAAAGTATATGAAAATATTTATTAACCTCTTCTTTCTCGCTATAAGAATGTAAATCGATGAAATTATATAATGAAACTATCTTTTCATCATACGATTTTGCAAAATGATATTTTTCTAACCATTCTTTTTTTAAATCGGAAATAGATTTATCAAATGCAAATAATGAAATGGATGAAAAGATCATCAATATCAAAAGTATTAACTTTAATTTAATATTATATCTTATAATTTCCATATGGATTAAGTAATATTTTTGTTAATATAGCCCCTCAGAATAGCAATAAATGCGATATTCTATGAATAAACTAATGTAATATCTATACAATATATAAAAAAAATAGGGATCTTGAAACTTATTGAACTATTTTCTATTTATTATAACATAATAAAACAATTAATAACATTTAACAAAACAATAATAATTATTCTAGCTGTAAATCTACCATTAAATCTCCGTACTTTAAACATCTATTTTCCATGGTTTGTCCATCCTTTTTACAAGATATGTTGAGACAAGCATGGACAAACCATGGACAAAGGATGGACAATCTACGGAGAAGATACCTATTTGAATCCTTTTGAATAAGATAAAAAAAGAGCCCTTCACAATAACGAAGGACTCCTAAATAAAAAATACTAATAAAAAAAACTTACATTAACTATTTCTAAAAACTATTTGACCATCTTGGCCAATTATTTCTATAATATTATCTTTTGTTATTTCTCCTTTTAATATACTTACTGATAATTCATTAAGTATATATTTTTGAAGAATTCTCTTAACAGGTCTTGCTCCAAATTGAGGTTCATAAGATTTATCTGCTAAAATATCTAAAGCATTATCATCTATATCAATACTTATCTCTCTTTCTATCAACATCTTCTTGATTTTGTTGAATTGTAATCTAACAACCTTCTTAATATCCAAACGAGATAAAGGAGAGAAAACAATATTTTCATCTATTCTGTTTAGAAATTCTGGAGGTAATGTCTTTTTAAGTAAATCTGAAACCTCTGTATTCACTTTAGAAAGAATCTCATTCTTATTATCTGCACTTATTTCTAACATTCTGTTCATAATAAGATGAGAACCCAAATTAGAAGTCATTATAATTACTGTATTCTTAAAATCAACTGTTCTACCCTTATTATCGGTTAACCTTCCATCATCTAGAACTTGCAATAATAAATTAAAAACATCAGGATGTGCTTTTTCTATCTCATCGAGTAATACAACAGAGTATGGTTTTCTTCTTACAGCTTCTGTTAATTGACCTCCCTCATCGTATCCAATATATCCCGGAGGTGCTCCTATCAATCGTGAAACAGAATGTCTTTCTTGATATTCCGACATATCTATTCTAGTCATTTGATTTTCATCATCAAATAAATAATCAGCTAAACTTTTAGCAAGTTCTGTTTTTCCTACACCTGTTGTTCCTAGAAAAATAAATGAACCTATGGGCCTGTTTTCATCTTGTAATCCTGCTCTAGATCTCCTTATTGCATCAGAAACAGCTACTATTGCTTCATCTTGCCCTATAACCCTTTTGTGTAGTTCATCTTCTAATTGCAAAAGTTTCATTCTCTCAGATTGCATCATCTTAGAAACAGGTATACCCGTCCATTTAGCAACTATATCTGCAATATCATCTGAATCTACTTCTTCTTTTATAATAGCATCATTTTTCTGATTATTCTTAAGTTGAATTTTAAGATTTTCAATCTCTTCTTCCAGACTTTTTAAAGAAGAATAACGAATTTCGGCAACCTTAGCATAATCTCCCTCTCTCTCCGCTCTATCAGCTTCAAACTTTAAATTTTCTATTTCTTGCTTGCTATTCTGGATTTTATCAATTACCTCTTTTTCTAATTGCCATTTAGCTTTATATTTATTCTTTTCGTCTGTTAATTCAGAGATTTCTTTATTTAATCTATCAAGTTTAACATCATCCTTTTCTCTTGAAATAGCTAACTTCTCTATTTCTAATTGTTTTAATTTTCTCTCTAATTCATCAAGCTCTTCTGGTAAAGAATTAATCTCTATACGTAATTTTGCTGCTGCTTCATCTACCAAATCAATTGCTTTATCTGGTAAAAATCTATCACTAATATATCTTTGAGAAAGATCTACTGCAGCAATTAATGCATCATCTTTAATTCTTACTTTATGGTGAGTCTCATATTTCTCTTTTAAACCTCTTAAGATTGAGATTGTACTCAATTTATCTGGTTCATCAACCATCACTTTCTGGAATCTACGCTCCAAAGCTTTATCTTTCTCGAAATATTTTTGATATTCATCAAGAGTGGTAGCCCCTATAGCACGAAGATCTCCTCTGGCCAAAGCTGGTTTTAAGATGTTTGCTGCATCCATTGCTCCTTCTCCTTTTCCTGCTCCTACAAGTGTATGTATTTCATCTATAAATAGAATTACATCACCCTCTGAAGCTACAACATCTTTAACAACCGATTTAAGCCTTTCTTCAAACTCCCCTTTATATTTTGCTCCTGCTACAAGAGCTCCCATATCTAATGAAAAAATTTGTTTCCCCTTTAAATTTTCAGGGATATCACCACGAATTATTCTATGAGCCAAACCTTCTGCTATTGCTGTTTTACCTACTCCTGGCTCACCTATAAGAATAGGATTATTCTTTGTCCTTCTCGATAATATTTGTAATATTCTTCTTATCTCATCATCTCTACCTATCACTGGATCTAGTTTACCATCTAAAGCCTTTTTATTTAGATTTATTGCAAAACGACCAAGTGCATCATAAGTATCCTCAGCTGTTTGAGAATCAACTTTTGAACCCTTTCTTAAATCTTCTATTGCTTTTATAAGTTCAGATTTTCTAAAACCAGCATCCTTCATCATACTAGATACCTGATCTTTATTATCTAACAATGAAATTAGAATATGCTCAACTGATGTATAAGAATCTTGCATCTTATGTGCTATATTTTGAGCATTTTGTAATACTTTATTGCAGTCATTAGAAAGATATTCTTGACCTCCAGAAACTTTTGGATAAGAAGAGATAATGCTATCTAATACCGTTTTTAAATGATTATTATTAATTCCCAGTTTATTAAAAATAAATGAGCACACATTATCACTACTATCAATTATTCCTTTTAGTAGATGTCCTGTCTCTACTACCTGTTGTCCACCACTACTTGTAAGCTGTATAGCTTTCTGAATGGACTCCTGTGCTTTAATTGTGAAATTATCAATATTCATAATTGTAATGTTTTATTTACAATACTCTTCTATCAATTGATATGCCACAAATTATACACTATAATATTTATGCAATTTTGTCAGAGTTAAGCAAAAACAGACTGACAAAATTACAGTTTATTTAAAACTTGTAAATTATTAAATAAAAAAAATCTGCTAAAGCAATTTATAATTCTAAAAAAGTAAACTATATTTGCACCAAGAAAGGAAATGGAGTCTTCCTTCCCCGAACTGCCATGAGCTAATGACTCCTACGATAAACTGTAATATTAACCATCATTGCAGTCTTTGTAGGATTATATATAGCAAAGAAATGTAATGGGAAAAATTGAAGGAAATGAACATAAGTATTGCATTAACTTTTCTTTTAGGAATGCTTTTAGCTTTTTTATCGAAAAAAGTAAAACTACCAACTCTAGTTGGTATGTTGTTAACGGGTATTATTCTTGGCCCGTATGGATTAAATCAATTAACATCTTCTTTATTAGGAATTTCTGTAGATCTAAGGCAAATTGCTTTAGTCATTATTCTTATGCGAGCTGGTTTAGCTCTTGACATTAGTGAATTAAAAAGAGCTGGTAGACCTGCTTTATTGTTATGTTTTCTACCTGCATGTTGCGAAATGTTAGGTGTTACCCTTATAGCACCATCACTATTAGGAATTTCAACACTTGAAGCTGCAACTATAGGATCGATAGTAGCTGCTGTCTCCCCAGCTGTTATAGTACCTAAGATGCTTAGGTTAATGAAAGAAGGATATGGAACTCAGAAATCAATTCCACAATTTATTATGGCTGGTGGTTCAGTAGATGATGTTTTTGTAATTGTTATATTCACTGTATTAACTAGTCTTTTAATGGGAAAAGAAGTCTCTGCCGTGAGTTTTCTCCATATTCCTATATCTATAATAGTTGGTTTGCTTGTAGGTATATTATCTGGATATTTAATAATTCAATTTTTCAGAAAATTCAATATGAGTGATACATCAAAAGTAATTTTACTACTATCAGTATCATTTATTCTTTTAGGCTTAGAAAAAGAGATTAAAGATATTATACCAATGTCTGGATTATTGGCTATAATGAGTGTTGGTATAATGATATATAAACAAGATAAATCTCTAGCACCAAAACTATCGTCTAAATTTAGTCAACTATGGATAGCAGCAGAAATCATTCTTTTTGTTTTAGTTGGTGCTGATGTTAATATAGACTATGCCCTTGCATCTGGATTAAATGCCATATTTGTTGTATTAGGAGGTCTTGTTTTTAGAATGATAGGTGTATATTTGTGCGTTATTGGAACTAAGCTTAATAATAAAGAAAGATTATTTTGTATGATTGCATACACTCCAAAAGCCACTGTACAAGCTGCAATAGGTTCTTTACCACTAGCTTGGGGTTTAGAATGTGGAAATATCGCCTTAACAGTAGCGGTATTAGCTATTCTAATTACTGCACCTTTAGGAGCTTTTGGTATAGAGATGACTTACAAGAAACTTCTTAGAAACAGTGGTGAAATTAAACTTTCTGATACTCAAAAAGAAGAAGAAGAAGCTTTTTCAATGAATTAATAAACAGTAGTTTTAATGGTTTAATATTTAAATTTTATTAAATTCGTATTATACTTTAGATACTGAAATAAAAATAATAAAAAGAGAGATAATAAAAGCTTATATAGAATGATAGAAAATACAGAATTAGAACTTGCTAATAAATTTGTAAAAGAAACAAACAGAAATATATTTCTTACAGGAAAAGCAGGAACAGGAAAAACTACATTCTTAAAAAATCTTAGGCTACACTCTCACAAAAGGATGATTGTTGTTGCTCCAACTGGTATTGCAGCTATCAATGCAGAAGGAGTAACAATACATTCTTTTTTTCAACTTCCATTTGCCCCCACCATTCCTTATAGACTTTCAGGTGTAAAACCTGATGTTGTTAAGATTAATAAGACTAAAGTAAAGATTATTAAATCTCTCGATCTTTTAATAATTGATGAAGTTAGTATGGTTAGAGCAGATACTTTGGATGCTATAGATACTATTCTTAAATTGTTTAGAAATCCTGATAAACCTTTTGGGGGAGTACAAGTTTTAATGATTGGTGATATACTTCAACTTGCACCAATAATAAAAGAAGATGAATGGCATATTTTAAGAAAATACTATAATGGAATCTATTTCTTTAACAGTCTTGCTTATAGTGAAGCTAATCCAATATATATAGAATTAAAACATATTTACCGTCAAGATAATGCCGATTTTATAGAAATTCTTAATAAAGTAAGAAACAAGACTTTAGATCAAAATTCATTAGAAATTTTAAATTCAAGATATAAACCAAATTTTAAACCTCCGAAGAATAGTGATTATATAAATCTTACTACTCATAATAATAATGCTCAAAGAATTAATGATATAGAACTAGAATCTATAAATTCTAAAACATATAAATTTACAGCAAGTTTAACGGGTGATTTTAATGAACATTTATATCCTACAGATTTTCAATTAAAACTGAAAGTTGGTGCACAAGTAATGTTTATAAAAAATGATAGCAGCCACGATAAATTATACTATAACGGTAAAATTGGTAAAATTTCTAAACTAAATGATACAAGTATATGGGTTATTTGTAGTGATAGTAAAAGAGCTATTGAAGTAAAAAAAGAACATTGGGATAATGCGAAATATTCCTTAGACAAGGAAACTAACGAAATAAAAGAAGAGGTGATTGGAACTTTTACTCAATATCCACTTCGTTTAGCTTGGGCTATTACAATTCATAAGAGTCAAGGACTTACATTCGATAAAGCTATTATTGATACAGAAGCTGCTTTTGCTCATGGTCAGACATATGTTGCTTTAAGTAGGTGTAGAACTTTAGAAGGGATTGTACTTTCTAGTCCTATAGCCATGAAATCAATTATTTTCGATAAATCTATTTCACAATTTAATGAACAAGCAAAAGAATTAAGTCCAGATAATAAAGATTATACAAGCTCAAAGAGACAATATGAACTATCTTTAATTCAGGAATTATTTAATTATAAAAATGCTGCT
The DNA here is from genome assembly GCA_022496785.1 of Marinilabiliaceae bacterium JC040. Taxonomy (GTDB): domain Bacteria; phylum Bacteroidota; class Bacteroidia; order Bacteroidales; family Marinifilaceae; genus SNAP01. The sequence goes on from SNAP01000002.1 coordinate 300,445, forward strand.
CATTTTCTATCTATTTGTATTCATATATTACAACAGAACGACCATAATATTAATGGGAACATGCTAGAATCTATGAATTTGATATACGATAATATAATTAATAAGTATGTCCCTATAGGAAATAAATTTGCTTCACAAGTGAATTCACTATTTACAAAAGAATTAGATGAGAATAAAACTCTTCAAGAAAGAATTAATAAAGCTTGTACATATTTCTTAGAAAATAGTAGAAAAGAATTAAGTAACAAAATAAAGAATATTCATTTTACTTGCGATAATGTTACAATAGGTTCAAAAGTAAAAGAATTATATAAAAAGATATTAGAAATAATACTTGTAAAAGAAGCATGCTACGAAGAGTGCATTTCAGGATTTGATATAGATGAATATCTTAAAGTAAAAGCAAATAAACTAATAGAACTAGAAGACAAAAAAGTAAAATTTGCAGAACCTTCTATAGCTGGTAAATGTGATCATCCTGAACTCTACGAAATATTGAAAGAGTGGAGAGCTAAACGAGCTAAAGAGCTCGATTTAAGAGCTTATAATATCATTAGTAATAAAATGATGTTAGATCTTTCACAAATTCTTCCTCAGACAGCTACAGAACTTAAATTGGTTAAAGGCCTTGGAGTTAAAAGAATACAAAATTATGGAAATGATATTTTAAATATTATTTCAAGATATAGAAAAGATAAAGATATTAGTGGAACACAATATTCTATTCTTTAGTTCTTTTTAATGCTTTTTTATGTATTCTTTTGCGTCTTCTTTGTCCTGAAGAAATTGTTGGTAACTGAACTCTAAAATAAATAGCAGAGAAACGTACTGCAATAATTACAAGTATTGTTAAAACAATATTCACACTTCTATCACAATCAAAGGCATATAAAATAAGGAATAATCCTGAACCCAAAATACATGCTGTTGCATATATTTCTTTTCTAAAGATTACAGGAACATCATTTACAAAAGTGTCTCTAAGTACTCCACCAAATACAGCTGTAGATACCCCCATCATAACAGCTACAATAGGATGGAATCCAAGCGCTAATGTTTTTTCTAGTCCTATTATTGTAAAAACTCCTATTCCTATAGTATCGAACAGAAATAGTGTTTTCTTTAATTTCATTACAGAATTTTTGAATATAAAAGTAAGAATTACAGCTAGTGTTATTACTGCAATATATGCCATATCTATTGTCCAAAAAACAGGAGTTGCACCTAAAAGAGTATCTCTAATAGTACCACCACCAAAAGCAGTAATTGAAGCAGCAAATAATGCTCCAAATAAATCTAGCTTTTTCCTAGCAGCAGCGAGGGTTCCAGATATAGCAAATACAAATGTTCCAATTAAATCGCAAACATAGATTATATCAGACCCTAAAAGGTCTATAAAATGTTTAATATCAAGACTTAACAAGTCGTAAAATTCTGCTATATTCATGGTCTAAAAATTTTGTGCAAATATATAGCTTTATTTGAATTATAAAGCAATATACAACAATTATTAATAGGAGTTTTACAGACTTTATTTTACTTTAAATAATCTTTGCAATTCTTGACCTTTTCCATCTACAATTGTTAATATATGTTTCCCTTTTTGTATTCTTACTTCTTTTATATGATCACCTATTGTTGTTCCTATGTATTCTTTGTCAATATACCAATGGATAGGAGTATTTCTACTAGAATGTACTGCTTCGAATACTAAAAATCCTTTCTTTCCTCCCATCAATCTAGGAATAAAGAGTGATGCATTAGGTTCTGGATATATAATATCCATTTTCGAAGAATTATTCTCTTTACAATCGTATCTATATGGAGGTAAACTTTCATATGATGGGTCTACTTTCTTATAAAAATATTCCATGACTGGTGGTAATACAAAATACGATTTAGTACACATATTCGAGATACTCTCACACTTACTATTAACTCTATATTTCTTATCAGGACTTAGTTTATATTCCCTGCAATAAGGACATAATTCTGTCTTTAATCCAGATTTCATTGCCCATATAGTATCTTTGATTTTACAATATCGAGATGCTCTATATCCACTCTTAGTACATATTTCCATTTTCACCATCTCATCTGTAGGTTGTTCATACCATTCTTTAGAAGGTAAACTATTAAAAACATCAAACATAAGAGGAGCTGCAGATTTTGCTCCTAATAAACCAGCTCTTCCCTCTCCATCGGCATTTCCTGCCCAAACACCTACTATATAGTTTTTATTTATTCCTACTGCCCATGCATCTCTAAAACCAAAACTAGTTCCTGTTTTCCACGATATTTTATTAGCAGATAAAAAAGAATCCCAACCTGTTTCTTGTTCTGGACGTTTTACTTTTAAAAGTGCCTTGTAGGTAAGATAAATTGCTGAAGCAGATATTATTGGTTTAGTCTGTAATTCTTCTTTTATATTTTCTTTTTCTGATAATATATAGTCTAATTTAGAATACTCATTTTTATAATAATTCCCATCATCTTCATTATAATGAATTAAACATGATGACATACCTAGGTATGCAGATACTACATCTTCGAGACTTACTTCTGCTCCTCCTAATATAAGTGATAATCCATAATTATCTGCACCTCTATTGATAGTTGAAAATCCTAATCTATTAAGATATTTATAAAAAATGTTATAAGATATCATTTGTAACATCTTCACAGATGGTATATTAAGTGAACGAGCTAAAGCATCACTTGCTTTTACAGCACCATCATATCTTAATGAATAGTTTTTAGGAGTATAAGAACCGAAATTTGTTGGTATATCTGCTACTATTGTTGTTGGAAGAATATACCCCTCATCTTGAAGAATTGCATATAAAAATGGTTTCAAAATACTACCTGAACTTCTAGCAGAACTGATAATATCAACCATATTACCATTATTATGACCTTTGGTTGATTTCGAATTACCTATATATGCAATTACTTTCTTAGTATGTATATCAACAACAAGACAAGCCATATTATTCACTCCATTTGCTTGTAGTATTTTTGAGTGCTCATTTAATAAACGATTAATAATCTTTTGATATTCTATATCTATAGAAGTATTTACAACATTCTCTTCTCTTTCCTTTGAAGCCCTCTCTAACAAATGAGGTGCTATATGAGGAAAAGAATAGACTTTCTTGTCAATAATCTCTTCCTTAGAAAGGCTGCAAGTTAAAGAGTCTATTATACCTTTTTTATACATCTTATTCAATAAGAAATCTCTTTTCTTTTTTAGTATATCAGTATTTTTCCCTGGATATATTAAAGAAGGAGCATTCGGTAATACTGCTAATAAAGCTGCTTCTGCCCATGATAAATCAAGAGGTCGTCTATGAAAATATTTCCATGAAGCAGATTCCAATCCAACAATATTTCCTCCAAATGGTGTGTTTTCTGCATATAGTTTTAATATCTCTTCTTTGGAATAAGATAGTTCTAATCTTGTTGCAAGTATCATCTCTACCAATTTCTCTCCTATTGTTCTTGATTTATTTCCTCTTGAGAGTCTAATAACTTGCATACTAATTGTAGAGGCTCCACTAATAATCTTTCCTCGCTTAATATATTGAAATAAAGCTCTAAAAAGCGAAACAGGATTTACTCCTAAGTGATAATAGAAATATTCATCTTCAAAACACAATAAAGCCTTTTTATATTTATCTGGTATTGTAGTTTGAAGAGGTAATCTCCATTGTTCATCACTGGCTAACTTAACTCCTAATATATTCTTATTTCTATCAAGTAATATAGTAGATTTTGGATTTTTGAAAAGAGGTTGTGGCAATGACTGCCAGAATAATATAAATAGAAATAAAGAGGATACTATTAAGATCCTCTTTATTAATTTTCTTTTATTTGATAGTTTGAAATTCACAAACTTTTATTTTTTATTTAAAAATAGATTATTACTGCTTTATTGTAATAGTTTTTGAAGCACTTCTTGCAGAAACTTCATTTCTATATAAAGATGAACATATTACTGATGGAAGATAATATTTACCCATATAAGAAACATGTAAATGTATAGAAAATTCTTTAGCTTGATGTTTAGATAAACCGAAAAAGAATGAAACACTATCGTCTCTATAATCTATATAATCGTATCTATTTGTAGATCTACCATTTGTTCCATAAGCCGATTGAACATCATATAATCTAGTATTATTTATTTCAAATGCTGAAGGCATCATTGCTGTTAAAGCTAAATTAGAATAATGTTCGTTCAATGAAGTATTTTTAATTCTAATATGCGCAACAATATCTTGACCGACTTTAAGATTATTCAAATCTACTGATTGACCTTTTTCATTTGTATATCTTATATCTAAACTGATATTAGATGATTTTGCCTCTATTGGTTTACTTGTTGGTCTACCTTTAGATATTGTTTTTATATATACTGTTGCATTACCTTGATTCTTAACAGAAAGCATTGAACTAGATGCTGGATTCTCAAGATTTATAAGTTGCATACTTCCTTTGAAAACAATCTTCTGGTCTTTATCTTTATAATTTAAAGCTATACGACTTTCTGAATCAATAGGTTTAAATTTAAGATAATATGCTGCAATAGATCTGATAGCAAAACTCTTAGATATTGTTGAATAATATTCTTCACTTGAAAGTTCTTTAGACATTTTCACAACTTGCTTATAAGCTTTAGAATCTTTCTTTCTTTGAATATAATTCTCCAATATAATAGCATCATCTCTTAATGAACTATAGAATGTATAATAATCATACTCGTTATGTACAACTTTCTTATTCTTAAGTCTTTCTATTAATTTATCAGCTACATCTTTCTTACCCAATAAATCGTATGCTGTAGAAAGTTGAACTAATGCCATATCAGATAATTTACTTCTTTCTCTTAATCTATTCATAGCACCAAAATTTGGAGAATCAGATAAAGCTAATACATATAATCTATATGCTTGAGTTAAGTCTGAATAGTAGTTATATTTACTACTAGTCCAATTAGAAGCTCTATTTCTAGAATATGAGATAACTTTTTGATAAAGACTAGATGGTACTGAATATCCTTGAAGTTTTGCAAGTGTTAAGAAATGAAGAGCATATACATTTGTCCATTCATTTATGTAGTTACAATCTCTCCAATATGAAAGAGCTCCATTACCTTTTTGGAATGAGATAATTCTATTGATATATGAATTTACTTTATTTTCATATTTTACATTTGCCTTCTTATCTGAATTGAATAGTCCAATATATAGATTTAAGAAAGATTTTGATACAATTCTTTCCAAATTACCATATGAATTATTCTCAATTTCATCATAAGTTTTTACAATATCAATTGAAGGTATAGAAGATAATTCTACTCTATGAGAATTTGTTCCTTTAATTCCAATATTATTTATAGAAATCTTAGTCTTTTCTCCCTTTCTCAGTACTATATCATTTACCTTACTAATCTCTGGATTTGGATTTCGGATTTCAATATCTGTATTATAAATTGAAGTTTCTTTACCTGATTTTGCAATTAATTCAATATTTGAAGTACCTACCTCTTCACTTACTTTTAAACTTATATATGCAACTTTATCTCCTTTTTCTGAGAAAGAAAGTACTTGAGATATATTATCTAAAACTTTAAGTTTATTGTCAACCTTAACTTTTAACGAGACATTCTTAATTTTATTATCCATAACAAATACTGTTACTGGAATTTTAACCTCATCACCTGGTGTTAATATTCTAGGTAAGTTTGCATGAAGCATAATTGGTGTTTTCACCTCAGATGTCTTTTCTTTGCTTCCAAATGCCGAATCGTTTGATGCTACAACCATAGTTCTTACAGCCCCTATATAATTAGGAAGATGCAGTTTATGAGTCTTAGTTTCTCCTGATTTTAGAGAAAATGGCCCTTTAAAAATTACTACTGGTTTAAAACGATTTATTCTTCTTGAAGATTTTGAACTTAAAGAAGCATCACCACCAATAGCAAAAGCTTTCTCTAAACGCCCTCCATATGCACCAATAACATCTTCATACATATCGAATGTTCTTACACCTAAAGCTTCTCTTTTAAAGAAAGCATTATGTGGATTTGGTGTTTTGAATCCTGTTATTCCTAATAATCCTTCATCTACTATTGCTATAGTATATTTCATTGCTTTACCATCTCTTTCTTTGACTTTTACCTCAAAATCTTGATTAGGACGAAGTTCTTTCTTCTGCTTTATAATAGGATTTAAGAATGTGTTTGGAGATTCTACACTCATAGAAGCTATTCCATACATTCTTATAGGATTATCGTTATTCTTATCATTAAATTTCTGTATTAATGTAACATTTACATATACATTTGGTGACATTTTATCAGTAACTGTAAAATTCAATGATGTTGTTGTTCCTTTAGTAGGTACAACAAATTTTTCAACTACACTAGTTCCAGATTCTATTGAAACAAGAGCTACTCCTCCTTCTGAAGACGGGAATTTTACTGTTGCTTCTTCTCCTACTTTATATTTATTCTTTAGTAATTGTACTTTAAGAATGTTGGCAAATTTACTTCCATAGATATCTGAACTATCTCCCCATCTTGAGAAATAAACTATACGGCCACTTGATTGACCTGTTGCAGTATTTGTTGCCTTTATATAATATCTACCATATTCTTTAACTTTAAAGTTAAGAGATTGCATTTTCTCTATCGAAAATGTTTTCTCATATACAGGTCTATTGTATCTTCTATTTACATATGAACCTATATTTCGAGAATCTGAATCCCACCACCAAGACCATGATAGTTTATAAACTGCAAAATGAACCCTTCCTTTCTTTATAGGTTTTCCTTTAATATCTAGATTTACAAATCTAACTTTTTGATTCTCATTTGTTTTATACCATGAATCATCTGATTTAGGTAGCTTAAACCCTACATACGATTTATATACAGAACATTTTATCTTTTCATATGACACACTGTATTCACCACTCTTCTCATATGCTCTAATTAATACATTTGCTCTTAACATTCCAGGAGCAACTTTAGGACATATATTTGACAAATCAATTTTATCTATTCCTTTTTCATCAAGATTATAAATCTTAGATGTTTTTTTATTTGCATTTAAAGAAACTGATTGATCAGAGAAGATGTACGATTTATAACCTTTAAAATTTGTTGGTATCGAACTAAAACTTGTTGTAATATCGTATGTCAGATTTGAAGCTGGACTTCCATGTAACCATTTCACTTCAATATTTGAATCTGTTTTTTCTCCTTTTACAAGAACCTTAGGATGATTAAATTTGATTTTTAATCTGTTTGGTTTTATATTCTCTACCTTAAGATTCTTTGTAAAGACATTACTTCCTACTTTAATTTTAGCTATCCAAGTTCCTGTTGGAGATTCTTTATCTGTATTAAATGAAAATGCAAATTGTTTATGCTTTCCTTCAATATATTTGATTTTTGTTTTTATTAACTGACCTCTTGCATTTATTAAAGATGCAGAAATAGGATGTCCTTCAGGTAATATATTATTTCTATCATATAAAATAAATCCTAAATGTATATCATCACCAGGACGCCAAACTCCTCTTTCTCCATATATATATCCTTTTATTCCATTTCTTACAGTTTCTCCTGATACATCAAAATTACTTACAGATAAAGAATTACCATCTCTAACTTTTAAATAAACTATATTACCATCTTTTTCTGCACTGATTAAAAATGGCTCATCTTTACAATTCAATTTGATATATCCATTTCTATCTGTTAGCTCTTCAGCTATTATTTGCTTTTGGAAATTGTAAACTTTAACCTTTGCTAGTTTAATTACTTTAGCACTTAATAAATCAGTTACAAAAACATGTAATGATTTATCTTCACACTTTTTAGCTACTAATCCTATATTTGTATAAAAAACATTTCTACTATCAAAATGATTATAATTATAGTATGAAACATGATTAGGATCGTTTCTAAATCTCCATCTATATCCTTTAGGAGTATAATATGTCGAATACCAATCGGAACTTACCCATTTTATATCGTAATATTCAGCATCTTTTGCCCCTTTAGCATACGAAATTGTATTAGATTGTTTGAAACGAAGTTCTAATCTGTATAAAGATGATCTATCAAATTTCATATACTTATTCAAATCTAACCTAAAGTCATTCCATATTGTTAAATCTTTATTTGAATTCTCTAGAGATATTGTTTTATTAAGTACTAATCGTCCAAAATTAACAAGGTTACTACTTCCTGAATATCCATTATTTTGGAAAAAGTTATGAAGGTTGTTATTATAAATTTTTATAACTCTTAAATCTACAGCTTTTAATCCTACTGCTTCAAATGGTATTAAACAGTCAGTTCTTGATGGAGTAATTGTTGCTTTACCTATGAATCGCGCTACAGGTAATATCTCTTTAAAAGAAACTTCACTTGTCTGAGTATTAGAAAAAGATTTTCCATTTACTGATTTTATTCCTTGATATATTTTTACTTTATGAAGACCATAAATTTCTTTTGGAGCGTATACTAAGATTTTATTGCCAAGAATAGTAAATTTAAGATTTTTGATATTTTCTATTTCTATTAGACCTCTAAGATCTTGAGAAGTTTCTATATTATCTGAAAATACAATTTCTAAACCTTTAGCTGTTCCTTCTGCTGCTTTTGCATATATCAAGTTAAGGCTATCACTTCCATCAATTGTAAATTTATATTTCTCTTGCTTTGCATCTTTTACAAAATTACTAGCATCCCAAACTATTGTATACTCTTTTTCTTTGTTTCCAACAGGTATATCTCTAAATGTTAGAATATGTTCTCTACCTGCATTTAAATGCGACCATGTATATTTAAGATCTTTACTATCTTTTAATATCTTCTCTATAATTTTATCTTCTACTACATCTGCTGTTTTAAAAGTAATTTTATAATCTACCGTTTTACAATCAGAAGAAAGTAGATAATCATTATTCGAAATATTTATTGCTTGATCTTTAATATTGAATTTAAAGTTAAAATATTCACTTCCTTCCTTTAAATCAAATAACTTTCCTAAATTAATTTTACCTTTAAATGATTCTCCATTTTTCATCCTTTTTGAAGGAGTAAAAACAATAGAATAATCAGAAAGGATTTCTGTTGTTCCTTTAATATTAGGACTGAAAGAAAAAATGTCATTTACTTTTCCTTTTTTTAACTTTGAGATCTCTTTAGAGAACTCTATTCGAATATTATCTCCAGAAGATAAATAAAGATTTGGCACAGCTGATATATATTTATCATTTGTTTGTGCTTGCTCCTCATTTGATTTTTGTGGAGAATTTGAACAGGATGCTAGTATAAAAGAAAATACTAGAATCATTATAAAAGAATATCTTCTCATTATAATAAATTGATAATGGTTTATAATTGTACAATATTAGTAAATTAATCTTTTGATTTGCTTTTTTATAAAACAAAAAAATGACCACTTTTGAAAAAAGTAGCCATTTTTTTAATTAATCAAACACTATACCTTAAATTATTCTCAATATTCCTAATTCCATCCCATTGGATGTGAATAATTTTAGACACTACAAATGTAGAAAGATAATGATATATACAATAGTAATTGTACGTATAAGATTTACCCTAAAATACCAAATAAAACACACCAAAATATAGTGTAAATTCTCACTATATTTTCCTAATCCAAAAAAAAGACTACCTTTATACAGCATAAAACAAGAGTGTAATTTTTCACTTGGACTATAAAAAAACAATGTTTTAATCTTAGAAAATGAACTTTAAAGATAATATTAAGGATATTCTGAAACACGAATGTTTTCAGACTCTGTCTAATAATGATTTTGACAATATTGCCAAGAATAGTACAATTCTTCACTTTAAGAAAGGAGAATATATTATAAAACAAGGAAGTTTTATAACTCATATATGTTATCTACTTGATGGTTTAGCTAAAGTCAATATAAATCAAAACAATAAAACGAATACTTTAAGAATAATTCCTAATGATAGATTTATTGGGATTCAATATACTTTTGCAGATAATATTAATAATTTCTCTTCTTTAGCTATTAAAGATTCTGAAGTTTTACTTATAGATATAAATGCGTTTAAACAACTAATGACAACTAATGGTTTCTTCGCTCTTGAAATTGCTAAAACTATTTCTTTAATTTGCCATAAAACAACTTCAAGAATTATTACTTATAGAGAAAAAAATATTCATGGAAGCTTAGCTACCTTTATTATTCATTACTCTAGGATTTATGATTCTATGAGTTTTACTCTTCCATATACTAGAGTTGAGATTTCTGAAATGATAGGATATTCTAGAGAAAGCGTGATTCATACTTTTACTAAATTCAATAAAGATGGCTTAATAAATATAAAAGACAGAAAGATTGAAATTTTAAACTATGATCTTTTAAAGAGTATTGCTATTAATGGATAAACAAGAATTTAGATAGATATTTTTTTGTCTATCTAATCATTCTTTATATTCGATGTAATTCTGAGTCATTATTATATTCATTGATAATATCTTTTTCTATATTTGATATTATCGAATTATCTAGTATTGGTACTAATATTTCAAGTCTCTTTGTTAATTTTTTTGTCATCCAATCTGCTGATCCTATATAAACCCTAGGATTACCTTTGTTTTTAAAATAGTATAATCTTTCGTGTTCCAAATAATTACTTACTCTTCTTCTGAGTCTAATATTTGCACTATATGGTTTATTTGGTACTAATCGACACATTCCTCTTACAATAATATCAATCTTAACACCAGCTAGACTTGCTTCATATAATGCAGTTATAATTGATTTATCTTGAAGTCCATTCATAATTGCAAAAATCTTTGCCTCTCCACCAGATCTTAAATTGCTAATCTCTGAATATATATTCTCCAACAGTTTTGCTTTCATATTATATGGTGATACTAAAAGATATTGATACGCATATGATACTCTTTTATCTACTATTTCCTGAAATAATTGATAAACTTCTTTACCTATCGCTTGATTCGATGTTAGTAATGCATAGTCAATATAAGCTTGAGATGTTTTTTCATTGAAATTACCTGTGCTTATATACGAATAATATCTTTTCCTACTGTTCATCATTTTTACAATCAATAGCATTTTTGCATGAACTTTTAAAGTATTTGGAGTAAGAATAATATTTATACCTGAATTTTTAAGCTCTTCATAAGCTTCCAAATTTCTTTCTTCTTCCATTTTAGCTTTAAGTTCAATAACAATATTGACTTTTATATTATTATTTACAGCCTGTAGAAGCAATTCTTTTATTCTGGAATTCTTATTGAATCTGTACCATGTTATATATATTTCTGATACTTCTTTATCTTTTATTATATCTTCTATATATTGTATTAAGCTATTAAAAGAGTATTTTGGATACTGTATAAAGATATCTCCATTTTCTATTTCTTCATATATATTATCTTTATATATTTTTAAAGATTTTCCAATAACTTTCTGATTAATTGCACCTGCATCAATCTTTAATATATCTCCAAGTTTCTGAAATTTATTACTAGACACTAATCTTTTATATGAAATATTCATACAATCGATAATAAAATCTAACATCTTTCTAGACATTCTTGATTCATAAAAACCAATTGTAAAATTTGATTGTTTTCTATTACTTATACCTTTTTTAACTACTTCTATTGAATTTTCTTTTTCTTTACGGTAAGATATATTGAAATTTCGTATCATTCGAAATACTTGTATTTCTTTGATTACTCTATTAGGGAATATTCTATCGATATTTTCTTCAATTATCTCTTCTATTAAGTAAAAATAATGATGTTGAGATTTTATAAATCTTTCTTTACTTAAAAGATTTGATCCGAGTATTTGATGTTTATAGATACTATTTTCTAAAAAGCCAACACATATATATATTTGATTATCTAGTATGTTAAGGTCTGCATTATTATTATTTAGCTTAAATATACTTGATTCCAGATTATCTTTATATATTTCCCTAACAAACTTCTTATCATCTACATTCCAATTTTCTCTTAAAGAAATTAAGTCGTTATTCTTAAATATTTCTTTTAATACTATATCCTGATTATTATGTTGTTGATTTATTTCATTAACTATTTTATCATATATCTCATGCTTCTTATTCAAATATCTATTAATTCTAAAATGTGTAAACTCTTCTATGTTTTCAGAATAGAACGCAAGAAATCGTACTCTCTCAAAAAAAGAAAGACCGCAATTTGCAGCCTTTTCTAAGAGAATATTATAAAAATACAATAAACTTATATCTCTATTGATAAAATTGAATTTCATTATATAAATTCTAGTTTAGATTTTATAGCTTATATTTCAATATTAAAAATTTCTAACATTTTATCAAGACATTTCTTCTTTACTTCTTCATAATTCACTTCTTTTCCTAATTCTTTAGCTATAGAAGTAACTCCTTTATCTACAAAACCACAAGGATTTATATAATTGAAATAATTAAGATCTGTATTAATATTTAGAGCAAACCCGTGCATAGTTATATGTCTTGAACATTTTACCCCTATAGCACATATCTTTCTCTCTTTTTTAGGATTTCCTACATCTAACCAAACTCCTGTAGCACCATCTAATCTTTCTCCTTTGATTCCATATTCCGCAATAGTTTCGATAACTGCTTGCTCTAATTTTTCGATATATTCTTTTACTCCTAAATTCATTTTTAATATATCAAATATAGGATATGCAACCAATTGTCCAGGACCATGATATGTAATATCTCCTCCTCTGTTTGTTGATACAAAAGATGCATGTTGAGCTCTTAATTGTATACTATTTATTAGTAAGTTATGCTCATCTCCACTCTTACCTAATGTATACACATGAGGATGCTCTACAAATAATAAATAATTACCTATATTTTCATCACCTATACCTCTTTTCTTGACAGAATCATTAAAATATTTTTCCTGAATTCCCCAAGCTTTTTTGTATTCACAAATTCCTAGATCTATATATTTGACTTTTATCATTTTAAAATTTTTCTATTTTATTACATGTCTTTCTGCGTGATATGAAGATCTTACTAATGGTCCACTTTCTACTACTTTAAAACCTTTCTTAAGACCTATTTCTTTATATTCTGCAAATTTCTCTGGACTTACATATTCTTCTACCTCTACATTATTTTTAGTAGGTTGAAGATATTGACCTATTGTCATTACTTTAACTCCTACTTCTAATAAATCATCCATTACTTGAAGGATTTCTTCTTCTGTTTCACCTAATCCTAACATTATTCCAGATTTTGCTGTTATTCCACTTTCTGCAATATGTTTAAGAACTTTTAAACTTTGATTATATGTAGCTTTACTTCTTATTGTTGGAGTTAATCTTCTTGTTGTTTCCATATTATGTGAAATAACCTCAGGATTTTGCTCTATAATCTTATCAACTAAATTAAGCTCTCCATTGAAATCAGGAATAAGTACTTCCATTGTTATCTCTTTATTAAGATCTTTTATTGATTTAATTGTCTTTGCCCAATGGTTTGCTCCGTAATCCTCTAAATCATCTCTATCAACTGATGTAATCACTGCATGCTTAACTTTTAGAGTCTTTATTGACGTAGCAACTTTATCTGGTTCATTCTCATCTAAAAGGTTTGGTCTTCCAGTTTTTACATTACAAAATCTACATCCTCTAGTACAAATATCTCCACCAATCATAAAAGTTGCAGTACCACATCCCCAACATTCTCCTTGATTTGGACACATTCCTGATGTACATATAGTATGAAGTTCATTTTTTTGTATTAACTGATTAACTCCTACAGCTAAATCACCCATTGGTAATTTTATTTTAAGCCACTCAGGTTTCCTTCTTGAATTCTTCTTATCTTTCATTATTATTTCTTTGTCTGTTTTTCCTTATTTTTTATTATGTGTCTTGTAGTATAAGCAAAAATCATGTAAACCACAATTTTCACATAAAGGTTTTCTAGCTTTACATACATACCTACCATGAAGTATTAGCCAATGATGTGCTATTGCCAATAGAGATTGAGGAAATCTTTTTACTAATTGCTTTTCTGTATCTAAAGGAGTTTTTGCTCCTTTTGATAATCCTATTCTTTCCGATACTCTAAAAACATGTGTATCTACAGGCATTGCTGGTATATCAAAGACAACGACTGCCATAACATTAGCTGTTTTTCTTCCCACTCCTGGCAATTTCTGCATCTCTTCTATATCTCTAGGAACCTCACCTTCGTAATCGCTAACTAACATCCTAGACATTTCCTTAAGATGCTTAGCTTTGTTATTAGGAAATGTTACAGATTTTATATATTCAAATATTTCAGATTGCTCTGCTCGAGACATTGTATATGAATCTGGATATTTTTTAAATAAATCTGGCGTTACAATATTAACCCTTTTATCTGTACACTGAGCAGATAATATAACCGCAACTAATAATTCAAAGGGATTATTGTAATTTAATTCAGTAACTGCCTCTGGCATTGTTTTAGAAAACCATGCAATTACTCCCTCGTATCTTTCTTTTATTGTCATTAATCCTTTTTTTTCAACAATACAATATTAATACAAACTATGCATTTACACAATTATTCTTTTATCTTTGAAGTCAAAAGATTATATATATGATTTGCTATCTACAAGTTGAAAACCTTAGTAAAAGATATGGTTCTCAAATTCTATTTGAAAATATCTCTTTTAGTATATCTAAAGGACAGAAAGTTGCAATTATTGCTCCTAATGGTACTGGTAAAACCTCTTTATTAAATATTATAGCCGAAAAAGATTCTGCTGAAACTGGTTCTGTAATTTTTAATAATGAAGTTAAAATAGGCTATTTAGAACAAACACCTAAACTTAATAGCAATAATACTGTCATTGATGAAATCTTTTCTACTGAAACTGAAGAATTAAATACTATTAAAGAATATAATAAACTTGTTGATTCTGAATATTCAAAAGAACTAGAAGATGTTATCATTAAAATGGATAATCTTAAAGCTTGGGATATCGAAACAAGAATTAAACAAATTCTTACCATTTTTAAAATCAACAATCTAAATCAAAAAATCTCCGAATTATCAGGAGGTCAAAAAAAAAGGATAGGTTTAGCTAAAATTCTTCTAACAGAACCAAATTTCTTAATTCTTGATGAACCAACAAACCATCTTGATATTGAGATGATTGAATGGTTAGAAGATTATCTTGATAAAACAAAATCTACTCTTTTAATGGTTACCCATGATAGATATTTCCTTGATAGAATATGTAATTCTATTATAGAAATGGATAATAATCAAATATATAACCATAATGGTAACTATTCTTATTATTTAGACAAAAGAGAAGAACGAATATTATCTCAAAGATCAGAAATAAGTAAAGCCAAAAATTTATTAAGAACTGAAACTGAATGGATGAGAAGAATGCCAAAGGCTAGAGGATCTAAGGCTAAATATCGTGAAGACTCTTATCATAAACTTAAAAAAGTTGCAGAACAAAATATTGAATCTAAAGAATTAGAACTTGACTTTATAGGTAAAAGACTTGGGAAAAAAATTCTAAATATTGAAAATCTAAATAAAAGTTTTGATGATCTTGTTATATTAAAAGATTTCACCTATAAATTCTCAAGAGGTGAAAAAATTGGTATTATTGGTAAAAATGGAGTAGGAAAAACTACCTTTCTTGATTTATTAACTGGAAGACAAAATGCCGATTCTGGATCAATAGAAAAAGGAGAAACAATCTCATATGGATATTATAGACAGGAAAA
Source organism: Marinilabiliaceae bacterium JC040 (assembly GCA_022496785.1). Classification (GTDB taxonomy): domain Bacteria; phylum Bacteroidota; class Bacteroidia; order Bacteroidales; family Marinifilaceae; genus SNAP01. The sequence goes on from SNAP01000002.1 coordinate 316,288, forward strand.
CTACAATATTGATGAATCAAAAAACATAATTGAAGTTGTATCAGATATTGCAGAAAATTTTGAATTAGAAAATGGTAAAACTATTTCAGCAGCAAAATATCTAGAACTATTTTTATTTGATAGAAAGAAAATTTATACATCTGTTAATACGCTTAGTGGAGGTGAAAAAAAGAGATTATATCTATTAACTATACTTGTTAAAAATCCAAACTTCTTAATTCTAGATGAACCTACAAATGATTTAGATATCTTAACTCTGAATGTTTTAGAAAATTTTCTATTATCATATAAAGGGTGTGTAATTGTTGTTTCACATGATAGGTATTTCATGGATAAAATTGTAAATAATTTATTCGTTTTTGAAGGCAATGGAAAAATTAAAGTATTTCCTTCTAATTATTCTGAATATTTTCTTTATAAAAAAGAAACAGAAAAAAAGAATAAGAAAAAACCTAAAGAAGTAAAACCTAAAGAAAAAAATAAGAATAAAAAGAAACTTACTTACAAAGAAAGAATCAAATTAAAAGAAATAGAAAAAGAGCTTGAAGATCTTTATAGTGAGAAAGAACAAATAGAAGATAAACTTAATAGCGGCAATTTAAATTCACAAGAAATTATTGATAATTCTACAAGAATAGCAGAAATAATAAACTTAATAGATGAAAAAGAGTTTTATTGGTTAGAGTTAAATGAATAAAAAAAGGCAGTTTTAAAAACTGCCTTTTTTTATTAAAATGGTAAATCGTCAACTTCCGTATCAGAACTTACAATATCTACTTCTGGAACTGCAGCTACTGGTTGTTGTGCCATGTCTGCTTGAGCTTTTTCAATTCTCCATCCTTCTAGATTTGTAAAATACATAACATTACCTTCTTTCTCCCATTTTCTACCTCTCAAATTAAATGAAACTTTAATTTGTTCATTTAAATCGTAGTTATCTATTAAGTCGCATCTATCCTGAGTAAATTGAATTTTTATGAAATCATTCCAATCTGAATTTCTTTCATTTTCAATTTCTAGAACTATTTCTCTCTTTTTAAAAGAATCTGATATATTCTGAACATCATCTTTTACTACTAATTTTCCTGAAATATCGTAATTCATGATTTCTATTTTTCTATTTTAACCAATTCAACTTCAAATACAAGTGTAGAATATGGTTTAATTACTGGACCAGCACTTCTAGAACCATATCCTAATTCTGAAGGAATAAAGAATTTATATTTTGCACCTGCTTTCATTAATTGTAAACCTTCTGTCCAACCTTTGATAACACCATTTAAAGCAAAAGTTATTCCTTTATCATTCTTATCAAATACTTTTCCATTAATAAGTGTCCCTTTATATTTAACAGTAACCTTACTTGTTGCTTTTGGTTGTTCTCCTTTTCCTTCTTTTAAAACAATATACTGTAGTCCTGATTCTGTAACTTTAACTTTAGAATCTTTCTTATTGTTTTCAAGAAATTCTTTTTGCTTAGCTCTATATTCTGCAAATTTCACTTTATCTTTATTTTGAAGATATTTTCTAAAAACTTTACCACTCTCAAATTGGTTAATTTGAGCTTTCTCTCCATTTAATGCTTGAACAATTGCTTTATACAAGATTTCTTTATTTACTTCAATTCCATCTTTCTTTAAAGAAGCTCCAACATTTGCACCTACACAATAACTTACACTATCAATCTCCGTTGCTAGTGCTATTTCACCAACTTTTCCTTGTTCATTATTACAAGAAGCAAAAATTGCTACTATAAATAATGGTATTAATATTTTCTTAAACATATTTAAATTTTTTATTCTATAATCTGGATTAAATCTATTGTAAATATTAAAGTTTCGTTAGAACCTATTCCACTTGATCCTTTTCTACCATATGCTAGATTAGATGGAATAAATAACTTCCATCTTGCTCCTTCTTTCATTAAAAGTAAAGCTTCTTTCCATCCTAATATTACTTCATCAACATAAAATGAAGCAGGAGTATGCTTAGCATATGAAGAATCAAAAATTGTACCATTAATAAGTGTACCTTCATAGTGACAAATTACTTTATCATTTATTGACGGAGATTTACCTTTTCCTGGTTTTACTATGGTATATTGAAGACCGCTAGGAAGAGATACTACTCCATCTTTCTTAGAATTTTCCAAAAGGAATTGTTCACCTTTTTTCAAATTATCTTCTGCCACAGAACTTGAATCTGAACAAGAAAAGAACAGACTTACTACACAAATTAATAATACAATTTTTCTCATACTTATTTAATAATTTCTAATAATTCTACATCAAATATTAATGTTTCATTTGGTCCTATTGCTTGACCAGCACCTTGACTTCCATAAGCTAATTCTGATGGAATATATAATTGCCATTTTGAACCTACATTCATCATTTGAATAGCTTCAACCCATCCTTTAATTACACCATTCACTGGGAATGTAGCTGGCTCATTTCTTTTATATGAAGAATCAAAAACTTGACCATTTATTAATTTTCCTTCATAATGACATTTTACTTGGTCATTTTCTGTTGGTTTATCTCCAGAACCCTCTTCTAGAACTTTGTATTGTAAACCGCTATCTAATATTTTTACACCTTCATTTTTAGCATTATCTTCTAAAAACTTTTTACCATTTTCAAGTGCCTCTCCACTCATCTTTGCTTGTACCTTTGAAAAGAAATCTTGTAAAGTTTTATTCGCCTCTTCAGGAGAAATACTAGGTGTCTTTCCAGAAAAAGCATCATCAATTGCACTTACAAATGCTTCTTTATTAATACTTTTAATCCCAGACATTAATAAATTACTAGAAATACTTAATCCTAAACAATAACTTACCTTATCCATTTCTTCTTTATACTCCATTTTTCAAATTTTTATAATTAATACTTAACGTACAAAGGTAGCAGATTAATTGAATTTTCACATATAACTTTTACGCAATTATTCAGATTCTTTAACCGCTCTTAAAATTTCACGCTTACCTTTTGGCCCTTTTAATTTTTCTATCTTAAACCCACATTCTTTTAAAGCTCTCTTCACATCACCTTTAACGCAATATGTTGTTAATATCCCACCAATATTCATAGATTTATAAATTTTACTAAAGACTTCCGTAGTCCATAAAGAAGGTTGAATATCAGGAGCAAATGCATCAAAATATACAACATCATACTTATATGCTAAATTCACCTTTAGAAGGTCTTCATGAATTTTATAAAGAGAAAAATTATCTGTTATTAAATTAATTTTATCCCACTCACATTCATGAATATCTATAAAGAGATTAGATTTATTATCATCAAAGAAATTTGGTATATTTAACTTACTATATTCTTCAGGCGTTAAAGGATATAACTCTATAGAATGGTACATTATTTTCTTATCAGTATTCAATAATGTATTAAAAACATTTAATCCTGTTCCAAATCCAATTTCAAGTATATTAATTTCCTCTTTATTACAATAATGCAAACCATATTCTAAATAAATTAGTGATGACTCTTGGATTGAACCATGAATTGAATTGTAATTCTCATTTAATTCAGGAATATATATTGTATTTGAACCATCTTCTGTAGTTACAATAAATCTTTCTTTCATTTTATATATTTAATCTTATTAGTTCAAGTAATTTCATAATGTCATTTTCTGTAGTATCAAAAGAACAAACAAATCTCACCTCTGATGAATTCCTATCCCATACATAAAAAAATCCATCTAACGAATCAGAGTTTAATATCTTTCGAGGTAATCTTACAAACACCTCATTCGCTTCAACAATTTGTGTCAATGTTATATTTTCTATTTGCACTATTTCTTTTGCTAATAATTTAGCCATTTCATTTGCATGTGAAGCGGCATTAAGCCACAGGTCATTCTTAAAATAAGAAAGAAATTGCAAAGCTTGAAATCTTGATTTTGAATTTAACTGCAAAAACTGCTTTCTAATATATTTAAAATTCTTAGCTAAATCTGTATTCAAAAATACAACAGCATCTCCAAACATTAAACCGTTTTTTGTTCCACCGAAAGAAATAACATCAACTCCAGTTTTTACTAATAATTCATTAATCGACATATCTAAATAGACTAAAGCGTTAGCTATTCGTGCTCCATCAACATGCACATAAAGCTTATATTTATGAGCAAGATCACAAATTTCCTGAATTTCATCTTTTGAATAAACAGTTCCTAATTCTGTACTTTGAGAAATTGATATTAATTTTGGTTGTGATTTATGAACATTATTAAAATTAACAAGATAATTTTCTATATCTTGAGGTTTAATTTTTCCATCATAAGTAGGAATAGAAATAATCTTACATCCGATATTCTTTTCTAAAGCTCCACATTCATCAGTATTTATATGAGAAAATTCACTACATAATACAGAATTATATGAAGAAATACAAGAAGCTATTGAAAGGATATTAGCAGCAGATCCATTATAAACAGGGTAAACATCAACTGTCGATTCAAAAACTTTATTAAATATGATATCCATTTCTTTAGAAAAAGAATCATTTCCATAGGGAATTTCATGACCGAAATTTTGATCGGTTAAAAATTTCATAACTTCAGGTAATACACCAGAAAAATTATCACTACAAAAACATTTTAATCCCATAATAATTTATAGTATTTTAGTGTAAATATACAATCATTTATTTACAATTTAAATTATAATAAAATATTAAAGTATAAATTATTTGAGTAGTTTATGAATCTTAATACATTTGCATAAAAATTTGAATTATGAAAGAAAATAATAAAAACAGCTATATTGAACTCTTAAATACGAATAATCCTATTATTATAAAAGAGACTTTAAAAAAAATACAAATTGATGGAGATATAGATATCATTCCTTCTCTGTTTGAATTATTAGTAAAATATAAAAACGAAGAAATTGGCGATACAACTCTTAACATCCTAAAAGATATCAAATTAAGTAAGTTTAAAAATTACATTTTAAATAATATCAATAATCCCAAATATTCTAAGATTAAAACAAATCTATTATCCATTTGTTGGGAATCTTCTATAGATTTTAGTGACAATTTAAATATATTCGCTGAAATTATAATCGAAGATGATTTCATAAATTCTTTTGAAGCATACACAATAATTAAGAATTTAAATTATGATTCTAATATTGATTCAACCAAAGAAGTTATCGAATATTTTAAATCTAACATTCAATCAATAAACTCTCAAAAGAAGGAATTAATTTATGATTTAATAAAATTTCTAGAAAAACAAATTGATATACAAATTTAAGAAATAGTAATATTATCTATTACTATTTCTCCTATTTTTTCAATTTTTGATTTAATAAGAGAATATTCTGATTTTCTTATTTTAAGATCTATTGAACAAAGATTATTAAATTCTTGATTATTCATTATTAGATTATGATCCTTAATTAATTTCATTACATCATTCATTTTCAAATAATCGAAACTTATTTTAAAATAGACATCAACAGTTTTATCTTCAATAACGTTATTACTTATAGCATCTAAAGCCGCTTTTTTATATGCATTTATCAAACCAGGGACTCCAAGTTTTGTTCCTCCGAAATATCTAATTACAAATATTACAACGTTAGTTAATTCATGAGAATTTATCTGACCTAAAATAGGCTTTCCAGCAGTAGAAGAAGGTTCTCCATCATCTACTGCTCTAAAATCTTTCCTATCTGACCCTAAAACATATGCATAACATATATGACGAGCGTCATAATATTCTTTTTTTAGAATTAATAATATTTCCTTTATTTCCTCCGTTGATATCACAGGATAAGCAAAAGAAATAAATTTACTTCCTTTATCCTTATATAAACCTCTAGATTTACCAGATAAAGTCTTATATAGATCTAATTCTTCTTCCATTATATAAAGAATTATTGACCAAGTAATAATTTAGTATTAATAGTATCTATATCTGATTTAATCTTTTTATCAGTTTCTATTAAATTATTAATAGTCTTACATGCATATAGAACAGTTGCATGATTTCTATTACCTATTTGTTTACCAATTGCAGCTAACGAATTCTTCGTCATTTCTTTACAGAAATACATAGCAATCTGCCTTGCTTGAACTACATTTCTTTTTCTTGAACTAGACTGCAAAGCATCTTTTGTAACTTTATAAAAATCACAAACTGCTGTTTGAATACTTTCTACCGAAATCTCTTCCTTTTTAGTTTTCGTAATTCTACCTAAAATAGAAGCTGCTAATTCAACTGTTATTTCTTTCTTATTTAACAAAGTTAATTGAGCTAACATAGAAATTAAAGTCCCCTCTAATTCTCTTATATTATTATTAACATTCTTAGCTATATATTCAAAAACTTCTTCAGGAATCTCCATTCCATCAGCAAAAGCTTTTCTTTTTAAAATTTCTAATCTAGTATCAAAATCTGGAGCTTGAATTTCTGCAGGTAATCCCCATCTAAATCTTGATAATAGTCTTTCTTCCATACCTTGCAAATCAGCTGGTGCTTTATCAGAAGTAAGTACTAATTGCTTCTGAGATTTATGGAAATGATTAAATATATGGAAAAAGATTCTCTGTGTACCTGGTTTGCCTATCAACTCTTGCACATCATCTAAAATCAAAACATCAATTAACTGATAGAAATGAAGAAAATCATTTAATTCACCATTCTTTACAGCCTCTTGAAATTGAGTTTGAAACACATTCGTTGAAACATACAAAACAGTTTTATCAAGAAAATTCTTTTTTACTTCTAATCCAATTGCTTGAGCTAAATGGGTTTTTCCCAAACCTGGCTTTCCATATAGAACAAGAGGATTAAAAGGAGTATTTCCTGGAGATTTAGCTATAGCTAAACCAGCAGATCTTGCAAGTCTATTACAATCTCCTTCAATATAATTATCAAAAGTATTTGTAGGACATAGCTGAGAATCGATCTGTAGTTTTGGAGGTGCTACTTCAAAAGGATTCCTTATTACATGACCATCTACCGTAGGCACCTTAATAGGTCTATTTTGCGTAACTACTCGATTTTGAGCTGGTATATGCATAGGCTCAACTGAATTATCTCTATCTACATCAACTAGATATTCTAAAGTAGCGTCATTTCCAATAATTTTTTCTAAAGCATTACCTATTTCTTCAATATAATTTTCTTCCAAATACTCACAAAAATAATGCGAAGGAACTTGTAAGGTCAAAGCACTACCTATAATCTTAACAGGTTTTATAGGTAAAAACCAAGTCTTAAAAGATTTAGGAGCAATTGACTCCTGCATTTCTGCAAGACAATCATTCCATAATTTTGCTACATTATTATCCATCTTGTAAATTACGTGTTATTATAGTAAATGTTCGTTCGGAACTGTAAAATTCGCAAAAAAAATGTGAATAAAAAAACGCTCTAAAACTTGACTTTTTAGTATTTATTTTATAGCTCTGATAATCAGATGTTTATATAATTTTAAAGGTAAGTATTTAGTATTCAAACTGTTACATATTTTACACTTTTTGTGATAAAACAAACACTCATCAATATTAAATATTAAAACAACTAAACAAAGTACTTACATCATAGATTATCATATAGTTACATCATACATAACCATCATTAGTAATTAACATATTATCTTAAAGGAGGTAATTCTTATTTTTTCTTTTTATTCTTTTTATTTGACTTTCCACCAAAATTTATAACAGAAAAATTAAAATATTTTCTTGGATTATTTTTTATATCATCTAAAAGCAAGGTCAAACTCTGAGTCGAAGATTTCAAATTCGTATATAAATCAATATCATTAATCATCGCTCCTGCTGTTCCTTTTTTTGTTGTTAATTTATTTGTAATTTTTACTAAATTATTAATTGAACTTCTTAAATCTTTCAAATTCCTTCCTAAATTAGCATTTCTTAATGTATCAGATACAACATAAAAATTATCTATTATTCCAGCTATTTTTTTACTATTATCAGCTAAATTCTGACTTAATAGATCAAGATTATCAATTGCATTATTTATTTTAGATTTTCTTGAAGTAAGAATATTATTAATAGAAATAGAACTTGATTCTAAATTATTAAGAGATGATTTTAAAGAATTAAAAGCTATATTAATATCAGTTTTTAAACTATTATTCACAATAGAATTAAAATTAGCTAATAAAACATCCATAGAATCTAGTATCTTAATTGCCTTGGACTTGATTGGTTCAATATGTTTATCAATTGCTTCTTTTATTCCTTCTGGAGCTTCACCAATAAATGTCCCTCCTTCTTTCATCATTATATCAGACTCTCCTTGAATTATATCTAATCCTTTTGTTCCCATTAAATCCCTTGAATATACTCTAACTTTTGAATCCTTAGGAAAACGAATTTTTCCAGATATTATAAACTGAACTTTTACACTATCTAATTTCTCTCCAACAAAAGAAATATCATTAACAACACCAATTCTACATCCCCTCATCAAAACATAACTTCCAACTGCTAATTCATCTATTCTATCATAATACACTTCATATTCCTTATCGCTAGTAAATACATTTTTTCCTTTTAAATAATTTACTCCGAAAAACAATAATAAAATTGAAACAAATACAGCTAATCCTATTTTATATTCTTTACTAATTCTCATATCATTTAATTATTTTTTTTGCAGCTTTTACACTTATCCTACGATTATTCTGTATAGCAACAACAAAACAACCTTTGAATTTTCTCGATAATTTATTTTGTAAATTTATTGCTTTTTTAATATTTCCATCAATTTTAAGAATATATTTATAAGATCTACCAATTTTTATTTCTTTAATTTTTCCATATTTCTGATATTTCTTCATTTCTCTTTTTGAAAAACGATCAACTGAAGATGCTAATTGCACTCCCCAATATGTTTCATTAGTTTTCTTTTTTAAGATCTTTCTTGTAGAATTTTTCTTTATACTCTTCTTATTTGGATAGTTTATTAAAACATTCTCGGTTTCTAAAGATTGTTTATATTTTTTGAATGCATTAAAAATATTTTTTGCAATAATTCCTCTACCTCGTTTAGATTTCAGATATTGTTTTTCTTTTTTATTTGTTATAAAACCAACTTCAATTAAAACAGCAGGCATTGCAGCTTTTATTAAAACTATCAAACTTGATTCTTGAACACCTCTACTTTTTCTTCTAGATCTTTTAAATTCTTTCTCCACCAAATTTGCAAATTCAATACTTTGCTCTCTATGATGATTCTGAACCATATTAAACATGATATATGATTCTGGTTTTCTAGGATCAAAACCTTTATACTTAACATCACTATCCTTCTCATATTCAATCACAGAATTCTCTTTCATCGAAACTTCTAGATTAGATTCTGTTTTATTTAATCCAAATACAAAAGTTTCTGTACCATAAGCTCTAGATGATGCACTATTTGCATGAATTGATATATATAAATCAGCATGCTTGTCATTCGCAAATTGAGCCCTTTCATAAAGTCCTACCGATTTATCCTTATTTCGAGTATAAAAAACTTTTACATCCTTAAAATTCTTTTTTATTAAATTTCCTAATCTAAGTCCAACATCTAGAACCAACTCTTTTTCATATAATCCCTTTGTAATGGCTCCTGGATCCCTACCTCCATGACCCGGATCTATACAAACGACTCTTAAGTGTCTAGTCCCATTTTGGGCTTTTAAAATAAAGTTATTAGAAGAAACAATCAACAATAGAAATAATAATAATGTGTTTATTTTAATCGTTTTTGGTATCATTTATGAAGATTTTTAGCTTTTATTACAAATTTTAAAGTACATACAAACATAAATTATTAAATTTGGGCTTTTAATAAGCAACTATTACAAAAATAACATTAATAATTTGCAATTGAAACCACTTAAGATCCTTTTTATTTCACTTATAGTATATCTAACATATTTTTCTAATGAAAATATGTTAGCGGCTAATAATATACATCATTTCGGTGTATCACTTCAAGATACGGTTATAAACAGTAAAAAAGACACAACAAAAGTTGATTCTACAAAAAGAAAAACTCTTTTTAAAGACATCGTCACTTTTGGAGCTAAAGACTCCATTATCAACAATATGCAAGATCAAACAGTTGAATTATTCGGTAAAGCTAAAATAAAATATCTTTCAACTCAACTAGAAGCAGCATACATTAAATTATCATTTAAAACTCAAATCGCCGAGGCGCATGGAGTTAGAGATACTAGTGGAAACTTAGTTGGAAATCCTATATTCTCAGATAATAATAACAAATTCGATTGTAAAGAATTAAAATATAACTTTAAAACAAAAAAAGGAGTTGTTACAAATCTTATAACAGAAGATAATGGAGGTTTTGTACATGGAAAATTAACTAAGAAGATAGACTCCACAACATATTGCGTAAAAAATGGATTGTACACTACGTGCGATCACAAAGATCATCCGCACTTTTATATAAATATGAGTAAAGCAAAGATGATTAAAGATGATAAAGTTGTAGCTGGATTTTCATATTTAGTAGTTGAAGAAGTTCCATTACCTCTTTTCATTCCATTTGGTTTTTTTCCTATGACAAAAAAAGGAACATCAGGAATTATCATTCCAACTTATGGTGAAGAAAAAATGAGAGGTTTCAACTTAAAAAATGGAGGATATTTCTGGGCAATAAACGATTACATAAACATGACCATATTAGGAAGTATTTATACTAATGGATCGTGGGGTACAAATATCAATTCTAGCTACAAAAAAAGATATAAATATACAGGATCTTTTAATCTTTCAACAAGTACTAATTATACTGGAGAAGAAGGATCTCCCGACTATTCAGTAAGTAAAGATTACGCTATTAGATGGACTCATACTCAGGATCCAAAAGCACATCCATATAGAACTCTTTCAGCTTCTGTAGATATCTCATCATCAAAAAATGATTACTTCAATAAACATACAATAAACGACATTGCAAATCAAAGAAAAAGATCAAGTATCTCGTATTCAAGAAGATGGCCAGATAGTCCTTTTTCTTTAACTATGGCATTCAGTCATTCTCAGAATTCTAGAGATTCTACAATCACAATGTCATTCCCGAATTTACATTTTAAAATGAATCAAATTTACCCACTTAGGAAAAAAGAAAAAGTCGGGGAACTTAAATGGTACGATAAAATTAGCTTATCATATACTGCAGAGTTTAGGAATTCAACTCCTGATAGACTTAAAGAAAGTAAATTACTTAGTACTTCATTTAAAAAATGGAAAAAAGGATTCAAACACTCGATACCTATAGGTGCATCTTTTAAATTATTTAAAGATTTTTCTTTTCAACCTAGCTTCAACTATGAAGGTGTTATGAATTTTGCATCAATCAATAAAGTTGTTACTGGTTATAATACAGATACTAATGGAGCAAAAACTCCTATTATAAAAACAGATACAACTCATGGATTTAATTATTCTCAAAATTACAGAGTAGCACTTTCTCTAAATTACACACCAAAAGTTTTTGGTATGTACGTTTTTGATAAAAAATCAAGAATTGCAGCACTACGTCATGTTATATCTCCTAGTCTTTCCTTTACATACACTCCAAAATTAGGATTCGATAATAGTCACTTCATGAATAGATATAGTTATCTTGCTACAGATGATGAAATTAAATATCAAGAATATTATAAAAGTGAAAACGTTGGAATTTATAATGTTCAAAGAACTCCAGATAAACATCAAGGAAGCATAAACTTATCTATCGATAATAATTTAGAACTTAAGTTAAGAAACATAAACGATACAACTAAAAAAGTTCAAACTAGAAAAGTGAAGATTTTAGAAAGTTTTAGAATCAATGCTAACTACGATGTTTTTAAAGATTCTATGAAACTTAGTCAAATTGGTTTAAGTGCGAGAACTTCTTTATTTAAAAGAAGGGTTAATCTTAATTTAACTGGAAATATCGATCCTTATGCTTTAGATGCAAATGGTAATAGAATAAATAAATTTCATGGAGGCTTAGGAAGACTAACTAGATTTACAGCTACAACAGGAATGAATTTCTCAAGTAAAAAAAGTAAAGACAAACAAAATGCCAATTCAGAAGCCATAGCAAATTATACAAATTATGTCGATTTTAATATACCATGGAATGTTAGTATAAACTATTCATATAATTATCAAAAACTAGGATTACAAAAATCGTCAATCACTCAAATGATGCGAGTTACTGGTGATTTTAATTTAACACCTAAATGGAAACTTCGATTTAATACAGGATACGATATAACAAGGAAAGAAATAACAGCAACATCTTTCAGTGTATACAGAGACCTTCATTGTTGGGAAATGAACTTTAGTTGTATGCCTTTCGGTACACACCAAAGTTACAATTTTGAAATAAGAATTAAATCTTCAATGCTTAGAGATTTAAAACTAACTAAAAAGAATAGTTGGTACGATAATAGTACAAACTTATAAATAAACAATTTAAGCATATAGCAAAGAAGCGGGTATAGAAATCTATACCCGCTTCTTTTAATAATAAAGATAACTATTTTATAGCAATAGTCTCTATTTCAACCATAGCTCCCATAGGAAGATCCTTAACAGCATAAGCTACACGAGCTGGAAAATCAGAAGTATAATATTTTCCATAAACTTCATTCATTGCTCCAAAATTTGCAATGTCAGATAAATAACAAGTAGATTTAATAACATCTTTAAATGTATATCCAGCTTCTTCTAAGATATAAGAAACGTTTTTAAGAACTTGTTCAGTTTGCTCAACAATACCCCCCTCAACAAATTTACCAGTATTCACATCAACAGGTAACTGTCCAGAAATATATAAAGTTCCATTAGCTTCAATTGCTTGAGAATATGGACCGATAGCTTTAGGTGCTTTAGGAGAATTGATAATTCTTTTCATAATTAGTTAATTTAATTGTTTAAAAATTTCTATTTACTCGCTAAAGATAAAAAAGAAATATCATTTTATATCCCATATATTTATATAGAATTGTATTTTTGGAAAAATTTAAGATATCAAATCATGAAAACAAAAATCTATATAATAGACAACGATGATTCATTTACTTACAACTTAGTTCACTATGTTGAACAATTTGCAGACATCGTAAAAGTTGTAAGAAATAAAGAAATTGATATAAAAGAAATATCTAAATTTGATAAAATAATAATTTCCCCTGGACCAGGTCTTCCAAAAGAACGTTCAATACTATTCGATATATTAGACACATATCATAAAACTAAACCTATTCTAGGTGTTTGCCTTGGTATGCAAACTATTTGTGAATACTTTGGAGGAAAACTATACAATCTTAAACATATTCTTCACGGAGTCCCTTCAAACACAATAATATCTGACTACGACTATATATACCAAAACATACCTAAATCATTCACATCTGGAAGATATCATTCTTGGGCTTTAGAAAACAACAGTTTACCTTCACCTCTCAAAATAACTTCAAAAGACGAAAATAACGTTATAATGTCAATTTCACACAACTCACTTGATATAAAAGGAGTTCAATATCATCCAGAATCTATAATGACAGAATATGGTTTAGAAATTATAAAAAATTGGATTCAGCACTAGCTTTTTCTAAATTCTCAATTGTACCCAAATCCATAAAGAATGATTCATTATCAAGTTTACAAACTATCTGTTTATTCTTTGCCAATCGTAAATACATATCAATAATAGAAAAACTACCAGTTTCATTTATATATTTAAAAATTTCAGGAGAAACAATTTGAACTCCAGTGAATCCAACAAATTCAGATTTATAAAAGTCATCATTTGATATTTTAGTTTCTCCGGTATATCTATTTCTCCAACCAGTCAATTTATCATTATACACAGTTAAGACCCTATCTTCAAAAGAACTTCTAACCAATAATGTAGCCAAAGCATTTGAATTGCTATGCGATTCTATTAAAGACTTAATATTACAATCAGATAAAATATCTACATTATGAATCAAAATATCTTCCCCATCTTCGAATAAATCTTTAGCATATAAAAGTCCTCCTCCTGTATCAAGCAAATCTCCAGATTCATCAGAAATGAGAATATCACACTTCCATTTCTTAGAAGAAATAAATTGTACAACTTTATCTGAAAAATGATGAACGTTTACAACAATACGCTTTATTCCTAGATCCACCATTTTAATAATAATTCTTTCAAGCAAAGGTTTACCCTTTAACATTACAAGAGCTTTGGGTATATCATTTGTCAAAGGTCTTAAACGTGTCCCTAAACCAGCAGCGAAAATCATTCCATTCATAATCAATACTTATTATAAGAATTCTCAATAGTTTTATACAATTCAGGTAAATATAAATCCTTATCAATCTTTTTAAAAATATACATCAAATTTGATAAACCTGGTTTAATAGAATCAATAAAGTGCTGTTTTCTTTCATACAAGCCCCTTAAACCAAAAGCTCCCATAGCTTGTAAAAGTCTAATTAAAGAATAGGCATAATAAGATTTAATAAATCTATCATTATCGAATTCAATATACTTATTCAAAGAAGAAATATAATAAGAAAGTAAACTTTCACGAATATTTTCAGGAATCTCAGCAATAGCATCAAATAATAAAGAGGCTATATCATACTGAAGAGCTCCTTTTCTTCCCCCCTGAAAATCAATAAAAAAAGGTTCTCCCTTATGAATTAAGATATTTCTCGACTGAAAATCTCTGAACATAAAATATTTCATATCACCTTCAGAAACATAGTCTAATAAAAACGAAAAATCCTTTTCAAGTAAATCTTCATCAAAAGGAATATTAGCTAATCTACACCAAGAATATTTAAAATAATTGAGATCCCAAAGTATTGATTGTCTATCAAACTTTTCTCGAGGAAAAGAATAAGAATAATCAATACCTTCATTTCCTACAATTTGAATCTTAACTAAATTATCAATTACCTTCTTGTAAAGAGATATTAATTCTTCAGAAAAATCCCAATTATCTTTTTCTATATAATACAAAAGGTCCTCTTTTCCCAAATCTTCTTGAAGATAAACACCATTTTCTAGATCCTCAGCTAATATCTTAGGAACACTTATTCCTTTACTAATAAAATGATTCGAAAATTCTATAAAGGCTTTATTTTCCCTATAATCATCGTTATAAACAGCAATTATCGATTCATTCTCATTTATAATTAATCGATAATACTTTCTATGAGAACCTGAAGGAGGTAAATTTTCAACAATATAGGGACTATTTCCAAAAATACTTTTATATAGAGAATCTATAAATTTATTCATTTGTTAGTGTTTAAATTAATATATACAAAATTAGCAAACACTTTAAAATAAAAAAAGCCTTAAAGAAATAAATCTTTAAGGCTTATTGAGCGGAAAACGGGGCTCAAACCCGCGACCCTCAGCTTGGAAGGCTGATGCTCTATCAACTGAGCTATTTCCGCAATGGGTGGGAAGAGCAGGATTCGAACCTACGAAGACGAAAGTCAGCGGAGTTACAGTCCGCCCCAGTTGGCCACTTTGGTATCTTCCCATTTAACAATCTATTTTAGAACTCATTTCCTCTCGATTGCGTTGCAAATATAGAGTGTTTTTATCTTTTGTGCAAACAAATTTAGATGTTTTTTATAAATAATTTCTCAAATAAAACTTAATCTACTGATTATTAAAAGAAAAGACATCATAAAAAAATGATGTCTTTTCCATATGTTTTTCTAAGATATTAAAAATCTTTATTAATTTCTAATTCTCTTTGAGGCCAACTTACCAATAATCTAGTATCAGTAGGCTGTAAAGGATTTGCAAAACCATGATGATTGATCACTTTTTTATATCTAACCAAATCAAACATTCTTGCATTTTCACAATATAACTCAATTCTTCTATCAGCAAGAATATCATCAATTGTAACTGTAGCCATATCTACATAACCTGTTATTCTATTTTTCTTAACTTCATTTAAATAGAAAGCAGCAGTTTGTCCACCTGTAGCGCCTTTAAGAACAGCTTCAGCAGCAATATAATAAACCTCAGATAATCTAATTACTCGTGGGTTATTTACATATAATGGAGAAGTTACACCAGCACGACCTTTATATTTCTGGCAATAAAAAGCTTCAAATTTATTATCTGTTGATTTTTCTTTAGCTAAAACACCTTTTCTTACATCACCTACTGGTAATGCATCATAGAATTGTTTAAAACTTGCAGAAGCAGTTCCTTCTGGATATCCATCAGGACTAGTATAATAACCAATTGAATTTCTTTGAGCATTATCTAAATCAGAAGTTCTTACTTCAAATAAGACTTCACTAGCTCCTTCTATTTTCCACGATTCCATATAATTTGCAATAGTATACAAAGCATAAGGAGAATTAGTAATCACATCTTTAGCAGCATCAAGAGCATCTTGATATCTCTCAAGATATAAATAAACTCTCGACAATAAACCTTGAACAGCCCAATAATTAAGACTACCTAAAGATTTTGCTTTTCCTATTGTTTTTAAAGATTCATTAAATTCTGTAATTACAAAATCATATGATTCCTTTAAAGTATTTCTTGTAAAAGTAGTATTTGATTTATGAGTCTTATCAGAAATAACAATACCAGATTTTGCAGCATTCATATCAGTTGCTACTGCTGGTAGTGGACAATAAATTCTTAATAACTCAAAATGGTATAGTGCACGCATAGCGTGAAGTTGTCCCATTAAATCTTTATACTGAGGAGTTGAAGCTTCAGCTAATGGTTTAGCTTTTAAAGCTGCTATTATATCATTAATTCTATAAATAGCAACATAAAAAGTAGAAAAGAAACCTGCTGCTTCATCTGAATTTTTATCTGTTTGTAAATTAATAACTGGACCTAAATGACCGTAATTATTTAGATATTCTAACTCTCCACCTTTTGCATCTGCATATAGTCCGAAATTACCACAATAAGACATGTCATTCACCAATGTAGCATAAACTCCGTTTACTGCAGATTGCAAATCTCCCACAGAGGTAATAGCCTCAGAAGCAGGCAACTGATTCGATGGAGATTGAGTTAATTGGTCTGTACAACCAAATAAAACCACCGATAATAATATTATAAATATTTTTCTCATAATAATCTTTCTTTATTCAATTAAAAATCAAGAGTTACACCAAACGAATAAGTTCTAGCTAGTGGAGTATCCACTGTTCTATATCCATTCAAATTAACCTCTAACTCCATATCTTCTGTAGCTGCATATAAGTATGCTAGATTTGAAACATGGAAATTTAATTTTACATTATCAATACCAAAGTTTTTATAAATATGCTTAGGGATATTATATGATAATCCTAATTCTTTAAGTTTAATATAATCTGTAGACATTATATTTTTTGTTGACCATTTGTCAGGTCTGTTTGCCCATGAAGCTACTGGTCTTGGATATTTAGCATCCTTATTATTAGGAGTCCAATAATTTCCTTCTACATCTTTAGCTAAGTTGAAAGTTCCTCTAACACCTTCATGATGGAAGAAATATCCAGGATAATCAAATAAATTACCTCCAAATTGGAAAGTAGTTAAGATATCTAAAGTGAAACCTTTATATGAGAAAGTATTTGATAAACCTCCACTAAAATCTGGGAATGCTTTACCCATATTTCCTCGTTTAGCCTCAGAATATTTATAAGTTAAATTACTTGGAGTAGCTGGTTTAGTAGGATCAATATAAAATTGAGAAAGACCAGTATCATTATTCACACCTGCCCATTTAGCAACATAGAAAGAATAAAGATCTTCACCTTCGCTATATATATATAAGTTACCATCACCTAAAATAATATCTTTTCCACCAGGTAATTTCTCAACCTTTGCAGATAAAGTAGAAACAGCTAAATCAATATTCCATTTGAAATCTGAACTTAAAATATCATTAACGTGTAATTCAATATCTAAACCTTGGTTAGAAATCTCACCTAAATTTTGAATTGAACTTCCAAATCCTGTAATATAAGAAGTAGGAACATTTAATAAAAGGTCTTTAGTATACTTATAAAAATACTCTACAGTAAACGAGAATTTATCCAAAAATGTTAAATCTAAACCAACATTTAAATTAGAACTCATCTCCCATCCTAAATCTTTATTTTCTGGTTGTGATAAATAAATTGCAGAATTAGGACCATAAACTCCTGAGAAATTATATAAACCTAAAGAGCTATAACTTCCACCTGGTAATGTACCATTTGTACCATAAGAGAATCTAAGTTTACCATCTTGAATAAAATCATTCTTCATAAAATCCTCTTTAGAGAATCTCCATGAAGCTGATGCTGACCAGAAAGTACCTTGTCTATTATCTTCACCTAATTTTGAAGATTCATCACTTCTAATACTAAATGCTGCATAATACTTATTATCATAGTTATAATTGACATTTCCAAAGAAAGATCTTAAGAAATTTTTATATTTATAAGAACTTGCATTATCTGGTTTTCCGACTGCCAATTCATCTAATTTATCTGTTGAATAATCTTTAGCAGTTGTATTAACATATAAGAACTCATAATCTTGTGTTTCAAAACCTGCAATAGCACTTATATTATGAACATCATCAAAAGTATTATTATATCTTAATACATTAGATGAAGACATTGTAATTACTCTTCTTTCAGCTCTATTACCTAAAGCATTCATTGAAGCACCATTTATAGAATTTGGTCCCCAATATTCAAAAGCATTTACATTTACATAATCGACTGAATTAGTAGTAGAAAAAGCTATTCCTTTATATATATCAAAATCAGCTTTAAATGAACTTAATGCTCTATAAGTTTTTGTTTTAATATATTCATCTTTTGCCTTTAGAATTGTTTTAAGATTCTTTACTTTTCCTAAACCAGCGTTCATATTAAGACTTCCATCTGCATTATATACAGGTTCTGATGGATTCATAGAAAATAATAAACTAAGAGGAGAAGTTGTTGCAATACCCTGTTCTTGATCTGACTGGTCTCTTGAACCTTTTAGATCTGTATATGCAAGTTGTGTTTTAAAAGATAATTTCAACCATTCTTTAGCTTTTGTATTAACATTTAACAAACCTGTATATCTTTGGAAACTTCTATTTTCAACTATACCTTGAACATCTTTATAACCAACACTGGTAAAATATTTAGTTTTATCAGTACCACCAGACACTGAAAATTGAATCTCACTATCAGTTCCTGTACCATAAACTTCATCTCTCCAGTTTCCACCATTTTGACGTTTAAATTCCATCCAATTTTCGTCTTCTACTTGCTTCTTAGCAGCGGCATAATCTGCACTTGTATAATTATACAACTTACCAGCTTTATTTAATAAGTAGTTGATATAAGATTCTTTAGTATAATCATAGAAAGCCTCACCACTCATTGTTTCAAATGACTTAGTAGCTAAATTAGAAAAACCATAATTTGCTTTGAAATTAAAACGAGTTTTTCCACTGATACCTTTTTTAGTAGTGATAATAACAACACCATTTGCTGCACGAGATCCATAAAGAGAAGCTGCTGCTGCATCTTTAAGAACTGTAGTAGATTCAATATCATCAGGATTAATTGTACTCAAAATACTTTGAGACTGTCCTGAGTGACCATAAGAGCCATTAGTCATTGCAACACCGTCAACTACATATAAAGGAGCAGTACTACCTGTGATAGAACCGATACCTCTAATTTGGATATCACCAGAAGAACCTGGAGCACCAGTTGTAGAAGCTACACGTACACCAGAAATTTTTCCTGCTAACGCCTTATCAATTGATTCAGCCTTTGCAGCAGCAATTCTATCTCCTTTAACACTAGTTGCTGCACCAGTAAATGAAGATTTCTTTGCTGTTCCATAAGCTACAACAATTACATCATCAGTCATAATACGATCATCTTTCAATGTCACATTAATAACTTTCTGATTTTTTACTTTAATAAACTGAGTAACCATTCCTGTAAATGAAAATTCTAGAACATCTCCAGACTTTACATTTATTGAATACTTACCACTAACGTCGGTGTTTGTCCCCTGAGTAGTACCTTTAATAGATACAGATACTCCAGGAAGGACATCACCAGACTCTGCTGTAACAGTTCCTGTTACCGTCATTGATTGAGCAAAAACTGTACTCAATCCCAATAGCATAATACATGCTAATAATCCGATTAGTTTTTTCATACTTAATAGATTTTATTACTATTTTAATTAGTCCACCATGAATATACTAACATTTATTAACACTACAATACTATCTTTAAGTTTTTTTTATATTTTTTTTAAGTTTCTATTTATAATATCAAGGCTACACCTCCAATATATACAGCACATACAAGACTTTTTTAAACAAAAAAGGAGTCACTTAATAGTGACCCCTAGTATTAACTAAAGTAAAACTGAAAATCCTGATTATCGACGATATCTCGCTTGACGGCCAACAATCGGATTGTAATCCAATTTGTTTATTTTTATGATTTCTCATTCATTTTAACATTCAATAGCAAATATATGAATTTTTTAATACTTAGCAAGCCTTTTTAAGCTTTTTTTAACGAATACTAATAATTATGCACATTTATTAAATATTAAACGACAATGTTACAAACAGATTATCATTTACTTGACTTCTTTTATTTATATAAAAAGAATACGCTAAATCTATATTAACACTATATTTTTCTATACCCAATCCCAATAGAATAAGTTTATCCTCATTATTGTAAGTCTTAATTCCACACCTTCCAAAAATAGTTGATCCATAAATATACTCAGCCCCTAAAGAAAAAGAACTTAAGGTATTTTCATTCATTGATTTTAGGAATGATTCCAAGACAGTTTCATCTTTTTGTATTCCTACTATCATATTATTGCGCACACCATCATCTGAATAATATTTATCTTCATTTGAAATCATTAATTTTGAAACCTCTGAACTTATATTTAAAACATTATTATCATCTAATATGTACTTATAACTTATAGCAAACTTAGAAGTAAGAGGTAGAAAATACTTATCTCCTTCATAATTTACTTTCCCTCCTATATTAGATAAAAGGAATCCTCCACTTAACTTTCCGTTAAATAATCGTGAAGTATAATAAAACGATATATCAGCTGCAAGTGCTGATTTCTTAATTATAGGATCTATATTAGAACTTATATACTTTACACTTAATCCAAGAGAAGAAGATTGACTAATTTTTCTCGAATACGAAATATTCAATAAAGATTCATAAGCCTCAATATTGCCTAGATATGCTTTTGTATTAGAATATTTATCTATTTTACCTAGATTCAAATGAGTATAAGAAAACACAAAAGCACTATAATCATCAATTAAGTAGACAGAACTTAAATGCGTAAAATTCATATCCTTTATAAAATTTCTCATCCATGCACGATAAGAAAATGAAAAAGACAGTTTTTTATCCATGAAAACTGATTTTGAAATATTCTGACAAATATTATTATCTCTAGGTTCTATAGAAACTCCACCTCCTAAAGAATATGATTGAGCATCTTCAATTATATTTAAAAAACTTAAAGCTGTAGAAGAATACTCCTTATTAATAGATATTTGAGCCTTAAGTCCATAACTAAAGAAAAATAAAACAATTAGAATCTTTTTCATTTTTTAGAATAAATGGTACTATATAAAGGTACTGATATTTTAACTAAAGATTATGATTTTGAAATATAAAACATATCTTTATAATATTATAACACAAAAATTAACGAAATGAATAAGAAAATTTTAATTACGATTATTGGTCTTTCAATACTAAATTCATCATGTAATAGTGAATCTAAATCAGATACGCATGTGTTTCATGATGCATATATACAAACGAAAAATATTTCAGGAATAGAGAAACACTCAATAGCATTTAATGTTATTGCCTACAATAATATACAGTCTGCAAGTGTCACAAATCCTGGAAATATAAAAACTGATTTACAAGCAAATGGAAACAATAAGACAAATTTCATAAATAAATACAAAACATATTCAACTGAAATCCCTCCAGCAGGAATATACAATTTCGAAACAATTATAAAAGGTGAAGATCCTAAAACAGATTCTGATAATCTCTCAGATACGCATATATCAACTCCAAATATTTTATCTGCAGATATCAAACAAATAAATCAAGAAACTTTACTTGAAGTAATATTCCAACAAAAGAAAGAAGTATCAAGATATAGAATAGATCTAATAGATAAAGATAGAAATGTAATTTTCTCTTCTGAACCTTTCAGAGTTGAATATGATGGAAGTAGTATAAAACAGAACATTACTAAAAGAATATATAATCCTCTTTCAGGTGCTGGACTTAAAGGATGGATAAATAAGGATTTATATATTACAGATGCAATAGAAGTAAAAATCACAGCAATGAGATTTGAAGATAATGCATTGGATAATTTATTAGCAAATATTCAAGCAATGAGTGAGAGTAATAAGATTATAAAACAAATAGAATAAAAACTATAAATCATATAAAAAAGGGACTGAATATCAGTCCCTTTTATATTTAATAGAAAAAAATTCTATAAGTAAGCTGGGTTTTGATCAGCTTCTGTCATTTTAGAATTAGAATCAATTTCATTTTGAGGGATAGGTAATATAGCTTTAGAATCAGCTTTTGTTGGGTCAATAACTTTATATCTTGAGTCTCCCCAATAATTATTTCTTGTTACAACCTCTTGCTGTCTTAAGATATCATAAATTCTAAATCCTTCTCCTACTAGTTCTTTACGTCTTTCTAATCTAATTGCTTTTAATAAAGCATCATCTGCACCAGCGAATACATCAGCATTAGCATTCTTTTGAATAGATTCAAGACTAGTTCTTGCCAAAGGATAATTTTTATCCATTGCAGCACATTCAGCAATTATTAAAACTAATTCTGGAGTTCTCATCATTGGAACATAACCTAATAATTTAGTACCTTCTTTACCAAATTTATCAGGATTATCAAATTTCTCAGCACCAAATCTTGGATATTTACCATATAAAGACATTTGAGATTTAAAACCAGAATCTCCTGTCCAAGCAAATCTAGCTAATTTATCTAAATTCTCAGGTGAAATACCGTTTATAGCATCATCCCATAAACCTTTAACAATAAGACCTCCTGCATATTTTTCATAAGTAGCTTTATCAGATGTCATTATATTAAGAAAAGCAACATTTGTCATTGGAGTTTTTAAAGGTATTTTATTTTCATAAGTCCAAGTATTAATATACCAAGATTTTCTTAAATCATTTTTTGAATAATTCTTATATAAATCTTCTGCTACTCCAAATGTTCCATAACCTGTACCATCATCAAATCCAAAATCAAAATATGATTCTAAAGAATTAAATTGAGCATAAGTATCTTCAGTATATTGAAGTTGCCAGATTGTAGAAGTATTCTCTTGCGATACACCTGTTGAATAAGCACTTTTACTTAAAGCTGGAGCTCCTGCTAAAGCCTCTTGAGCTAATTTAATAGCTAATTTATTTTCACCTTGAGCCATATAAACTCTAGCTAATAATCCTTTAACAAAAACATTAGTTATTCTATCTTGAAGGTTATCACGAACTTTACCGTTAGCATAATTCAAATCTTTAAGAATTTGAATATATACTTGAGCAACAGTACCTCTTGGCTGGTGAGTCTCTGGATTAGAATCCATTTTAAGAGGAATTCCAGCACTTGCACCTTTATCTTTAATATAAGGGTTACAGAATAAGCGTACTAAATGAAAGTAACATAATGCTCTTATTGCTTTTGTTTCAGCAATATATGGTTCTTTTACAGCATCATCTAATTTGATAAGTCCCTTATCGTTATTATTTATAATCTTATTTGCACCTTCAATAATTCTATATAATTTCAAATACACTGTATTTCCATCACTATTTGATTGAGAATACGCATAATTATAATCATTTGAAGAATATCCCCAGTTATTATTTTGGTCAATTAACATATCATCGCCACGAACTTCACTGTTCATAACCATAACTCTTCCAAAAGTATTAGAAGACTGTATAAAATCATATAGACCAACTACTGCAGCATTTAGAGACTTTTCAGAAGAAAATGCCAATTTTTCGTCAATGTGTGTTGTAGGTTTTACATCCAAGAACGAATCTTTACAACTCGTAAATAGCATTCCTACAATTAATATGTAAAATATTTTTTTCATAATAAATTCTTTTTTTTTTAGAATCCTATTCTAAGACCTACTGTATATGTACGTACATTTGGAATTGTAGAGAAACTATTGATTCCACCTACACCTTGCTCAGGATCAATCCCTTCATAATTAGTAAATGTATATAAGTTATCAATATTTGCAAAAATCCTTGCAGTTTGAATACCTACAACTGATAATACTTCTTTTGGAATATTATAAGCAACATTTATAGACTTGATTCTTAAATAAGATCCATCATGTAAAAATCTAGAAGATGTATAATTAGATTTTGCTTGGTTATTATAAAAATATCTAGGGATATTTGAGTCCTTATTGTCAGGTCTCCAAGCATCCAATAATTTAGCATTTAATTGGTAACCAAACTTTTTACCATCTCTCATTGTAGATTGTTCAAGATTATCATAAATTTTTGAACCTACACTAAAATATAATTGTAAACCAAATGTAAAGTTTTTATATGTAAATGTATTAGTTAAACCTCCAAAGAAATCTGGTAAAGACGAACCTAGTTCATATTTAGTAGCACTACCTACATCTTTAGTTTTAATTTTCTTAATTACTTTTCCATCTTTATCTTTAACATCTTTCCACCATTGTGGCTCACCTGTATTATGGTCTATTCCAGCATAATCTCTCATAAACCAAGTATATGCATCTTGACCAACTCTCCAAATTTTTCCTCCAGAAGCTATAACTCTATCTTGAGTTAATTCTGTGATTTCGTTAGTATAATGAGTTATATTGAAATTTGTTGTCCATGTAAAATCTTCCGATCTCATATTTACAGAATTCAATGAAAATTCTATACCTGAATTTTTCATTCCTCCAACATTCTCAGATCTTTTACTCCAACCTGAAGAATAAGGCAATGGTTTTGACATTAATAAATCTTCTGATTCTCTAGTAAACCATTCTAAAGATCCAGTTAAGAAACCTAATACTCCAAAATCAATACCAACA
Source organism: Marinilabiliaceae bacterium JC040 (assembly GCA_022496785.1). Taxonomy (GTDB): domain Bacteria; phylum Bacteroidota; class Bacteroidia; order Bacteroidales; family Marinifilaceae; genus SNAP01. The sequence goes on from SNAP01000002.1 coordinate 341,506, forward strand.
TTTGTCATGATATTCTTTTCCCAAGTTAAATCAGGATTTGCTAAATTTGAATGTACTAAACCGAAAGAACCGTTATAGTTAGAAGTAAGAGAATATAAAGGCATGTATAAATATGAACCTATTCCTGCATTACCATTACTACCATAACTAACTTTTACTTTTAAATCATCTAACCATGTATATGATGATAAAAATTCTTCTTGACTAGCTCTCCAAGATCCTGAAACAGAGTAGAAAGTTCCCCATCTATTATCTGGAGCAAACTTTGAACTTCCATCACGTCTTAAAGATAAAGAAGCATAATATTTATTCTCATAGTCATAATTTAATCTTGAGAACATACCTATCATTCTTGTATCTAAAGTTGAAGAAGTTACTGAACTTGGTTTTGCTGCTACAGATAACTCATCAGAATAATTAAAACCATAATTCTTACCAGTTCCAGACATTGAAGTTTCATTATAAGACTCAAATTCATAACCTATTAATGCATTAATATGATGAACGTCATCAAATCTTAAATCATAAGTTAAAGTAGAAGAACTCACGTATTTTAACAATTCAGACATAGCTTTTTTAGATCTACCATGAACAGGTTTTGCATCACCGTGATCTGCTGTTTCAAATTTTGAAGATTTCGAACTATAATATCTAGCACTTAATTTTGTATCAAAAGATAAATTCTTAATAATCTCATAATTTAAATTGAAACTTGCAAATAAAGATGTTGAATTTGCATTATAATCATTTAAATTTGCTAAACCAATTGGATTTGAATCTGATGAAATTTTATTTTTAAAGTTATATAAAGGACGACCATCTTCACCTTTTACTACTTTAAAATCTTTATCTAATTCATATAAAGATACATTATTAGGGAAATTGTATGCAGCATAAGCAGTTGAACTTCCGTTTGTAGTACTTGATAAACCATTAGATTCTGATCTTTTAAAATTAGCTTTAAAACCAACTTTCAATTTATCTGTTACTTTATTTGTAACACTAACTTGACCTGTGTATTTAGAATAGAAATCTGGTTGCATGATTCCTTCAGAATCAAAATATCCTAAAGAGAAATAAAATTTAGTGTTTTCATTTCCACCATTAGCACTTAAGTCATATTGTTGAGTAACACCAGTACGATTTACAATATCATACCAATCTTCATCAAGCATCACTTTAGCATCTTTTACGATATTTCCTTTTTCGTCGATAGGATTTGCTTTATCAAATGGATTTCTACCTGCGATTTTCTCTACATTTGCATTTGCAATACCTACTGCTTGTGCATGAGATCTTCCAGCTAAAATCATAGCATCATAAATACCTCTCCATGAAGTTTGATAATATTCAGCAGAATTCATCATATCAACTTTTTTAGGAGCTTGTGATATAGAATATTTAGCTTGGAAATCAAATTGTGTTCTACCTTTTTTACCAGATTTTGTTGTTACAAGAATAACACCATTTGCGGCTCTAGAACCATAAATTGAACAAGAAGCAGCATCTTTTAATACTGTCATATTAGCTATATCTTCTAAATGTGGTCTAGGTGCTCCAACAATTCCATCTACTACCCATAATGGTGAAGAAGAAGCAGTTAAAGATCCAACACCTCTAATACGAATTGTTGCTTCAGAACCAGCTGCACCAGAAGATGATGACACTTGAACACCAGGAGATGTTGCTTGAAGTGCTTTAGATAAAGATGCTGTTGGTGTATTCACTAACTGCTCTCTTTTTACAACGTTAGCTGATCCTGTAAATGATGATTTCTTTTGAACACCATAACCAACTACCATTACTTCATCAACCATAACTCTGTTTTCTTTAAGAGTTACATTGATTACTTTTTGTTTACCCACTTTAATTTTTTGAGTAACCATTCCCATAAATGAGAATTCTAATACATCTTTGTCAGATACTGTCAAAGACCATTTTCCGTCCATATCAGTACTTGCACCTACAGTTGTTCCTACAACAGAAACAGAAACCCCTGGCAATCCAAGTCCCGACTCGTCAACCACTGTACCTCTAACTTCTCTAGTTTGGGCATACAATGATCCAATTCCTAATAGCAACATACTTGCTATTAAAACAATCAGTTTTTTCATACTTTAGTTAATTTTAGTTAATAGATTAAAAGCTTTTAATCTTCTTCGCTTCGAAATTAGTAATTAATTTTTAAATATTCCAACATTCTTAATAATTATTTACATTAAATTTTAACAATGTTTAACATAGCTATATGAAGGATGTTTCTGTATATCAATAATATAAACTAAAATATAGACATACTTAATTACTTGTAACATTATTACATACTAATTATAATATTTTTAACAATTAAAAAAGGAAGACATTAAAGTCTTCCTTCTCTTAAATTCTCAAATATATTTCTTTATTTCTTTCCGTTCGTTATATTTTCATTTGCATCACACTCGTCTTGAGGAGCAGGAAATACCAATCTAGAATCATTTGCTTCAATATCAATTAACCCATCTCCATAATGTCCTGTTTCTGGCAATAATCTATCAACACCTAATCCTAATCTTAAAATATCTCTAAATCTATGACCTTCTCCTAATAGTTCTTTTCTCCTCTCTAAAAGAATTAGATCTATTAATTCTTTACCAGAATAATGTAACTCGTGAGAAAAAACATTATCAAAAGATGTATCATTTCCTCCCATCTCATTTTTCTCTAAAACATTACCTTCATACCACATCCTAGAAGCCACTGATTTCCATTTACTTATAGCTTCTGTTTCATTAATCCCCAATCTTGCATTACATTCTGCTATAATTAATTCCATTTCTGAACCTCGTATATATGAATAATCTCCCAATGCTAAAGAACCCCTATTGCTAGACTCATCTCCTCCCATTCTTTTATCTTTCCTTGGAAATTTACCATACATATAATAGCCATATTCTTTAGGATTCATACTTAAACTTACAAAAGATTTCAACATCGTCTTGAAACTAGAACCATTAAACTCATCGTAAGCACTCATCAAACCTGTATATGTTAAAGGAACATTTCTCTTCTCTACTTTATGCCATGCTATTACTTCTCCAACAAAAAAAGCTTTTCTCATATCTCCAAATGCCATCTCCACTTTTGCTCCATCACTTGTAACATCCTTGAAAATTGTTTTAAACCATTTATTATTCTCTACAATTCGCTTATCTGCTACAAAATCATCTCCCATTCCATCATAATTGTCATGAAAAGAGTGAAAAACTCTCCATTTCGCCATCTTATTTTTATCTATCTGAAAAGTTAATATCGACTCGCTATTAAATGTAGATAAACCTCCATTCCAATATTCCTTTTGAGTCATCAACTTTCTTCCTGCCATAGCATCCTTAGCTTCTGTCTTAGCTAAAGGTAAATATACTCTTTCCTCAGCACCTCCAACTTCTCCTGCCATATCAAGATAAAGTCTTGCTAGAATAGCATGAGCTGATTGTTCTGTAATAAAAGCTGCATCACTATTCTTAGTTATTTGTTTCAATCCTAATTCTAACGCTTTCTTTATATCCGCTATAGCTTTTTTGTATATATCTTCAACAGATGTCCTTTTTGTATATGTAATATTATCAGGATCCTTTGGATCATATAATAATTTATCAACATACGGATTTGCCATATATTTTTTATCTTCCCTATATGCTTTTCCAAAATATCTAGCAATATCTGTTAGCACCATAGCACGTATCACCATGGCTTCTGCTTTATACTGATTTGCTTTATTCGAAGATAAACCTTTAACTTTTGATAAATCTCTATTAATTAAATTATCACACATCTCAACTGAATAATACGCTTGAGACCATAAATGCCATGGACCTGAATTATTTGCATCTACATTAAATGTATACTCTCCCGCATAACTCTTATACCACTGATTACCATAAACCATATCTTCTCCTAAAATATCTCCTAAAAGAGGTAAGTATAAAGTATATAAAGCGCCATTACTTCTATAAGCTAATTGACTATACATTCCAATTCGGTATGCATCTACTGTTGCTTCATTTTTAAATGCATATATCCCATCTATTTTTGATGTTGGATCATTATCTAGAAAGTTATCTGAGCAAGATGTAAACATTAAGGAAAACATCATTACAAATACTAATATCTTATTCTTCATCATTATTACTATTAAAAATTAATACTTAAACCAAATCTCATAACTAAAGATGTTGGTAATGTATATCCATAACTTTTTCCAGAGAAACTAATTTCTGGATCTCCAGACTTATAATCTGAAATTGAGAAAATATTATCAAATGTTGTATATAATCTAAAAGAATCTATTCCTAAAGAATCACAGAATCCATGTGGGAAAGTATATCCCATTGATATATTTTTTAGCTTAATAAAAGCCCCATTAACTAACCATCTTGAAGATGCACTAGCAGATTTATTTGTATTCGCAAATCTAAATCTTGGAATTTCTGTATGTCTATTCTCTGGTGTCCATGCATTTAATGCATCTGTACTCAAATTTGCTAACTTAGAAGAACCGTCATGCATAAATCTTTTATATCTTCCATCATAAATTTTATGACCTGAAGCACCAATAAATTGAAAAGAAAAATCAAATCCAGATAATTCAAAAGTATTTGTAAAACCCCAATATAAAGAAGGAACAGATTTTCCTAATTTATACTTTGGTGCATGCGAATATCTATTCGTTACGTATCTACCATCTATCATCATCTTCTTACCTGTAACATCATCTATTCCTGAAGATTTATCACAAAACCACAAAGGATCTCCATTATCTGGATTAACTCCTGCCCATTCTTTTAAATAAAAATCATATCTAGATCCACCAACTTCCCATATCTTTGTACTAAAGATTGAGCGTTTTACTGGCATACTTGTTATCTCATTATAGACAGTAGAAATTGTTGCATTAGCATTCCATTTTATACTTCCTGTTAATATTTTTCCTTTTAGAGAAAATTCATATCCAGTATTATACATTTCTCCAATATTCTTCAATATAGAATTGAAACCTGTTGTAATAGGAGTAGGTACATCAAATAAAAGACCATCAGTATTTCTATAATACCATTCTATAGTACCAGAAAGTCTTGATCCATAAAACAAATCAAAATCTACACCTACAGATAAATTATTTGACTGTTCCCAACCTAAGTTAATATTAGGCAAACCTGTATGCACTATACCTGTTCTTCCTCCATAATTTGCACCAAAAGAAAAATAATTTCCATATTGATATGAATTTACTGCATTAGTTCCTAATACTCCATACGACCCTCTAAATTTTAAATTATTCATCCAAGGTATATCTAAAAGAAAAGATTCTTCAGATATTCTCCACGACCAACCTAAAGACCAGAAATTACCCCATCTATTATTTGGTCCAAATTTTGATGAACCATCTCGTCTAAAAGATGCTGTTATAAAATATTTCTTATGGAAGTTATATTCAAAATTACTTATATAAGAAAGCATCGAAGTCTCTGTAGTTGAAGAACCTACTTCCTTAGGAGTACTTCCAGATGATAATTCTGTAGATAAATCACCAATTGGATAACCTTTTGCTTCTCCATAGAAACTCTCGTAAGTATATTTATTAGACTCAAAACCTAAAAACATATTAAAGTTATTATCTCCTAATCTAAACTTATAATTTAATGAAGTAAGAAATGTCCAATCTCTTGCATGCCAAGTACTTCTTTGAGACAAACCTTTTTCTGTTTGTCCTGAACCATGAAAAGGATTTTGCCAATATGAACCTTTATTAGTTGTGATATTTCCAGCTCCTCTTGCTATATATGTCATACCGTCAATCAACTTTACCTCTAATGTAGGCGATATAAATGTTGTATAATAATACGAATTATCTTTATCCATCTCCATTAAAGCTAATGGATTATAATCTTGGTAATTATAATTTGTCCAATCCCAAATTTTATTTCCATTCTCATCTAAACGATAAACATATTTGAAATTTCCTGTACTAGGATCTATTGTTCTAGTACCTGAATATATTGGTGCAACTGGAGATAATACATATGATAGATATAAATGGTTGGTTTCTGTTGCACTAGTAGCAGAAGATGTAGACCCCTCACTATATTTTACACTTGCATTAATACTTAATGTAATTCTGTCATTTAAATCAGCTTTTAAATTAAAACGAGAATTAATTCCCTTTGAATTTATAGGACTAATATTTCCATTATAATTATATGCTTTTGCTGATACACTATAATTGGCTTTTGAAGAACCTCCTTGCATAGAAATAAAAACTTCATCTTTACTTGCCATCTTTAAAGCTCTATTTTTCCAATCAGAATTATATAATAATTTTGCCTTACTATCTAATTCCCATTTTCCGCTAGAATTCTTCTTATAAGGTCTATTAATATTATATGGATTAAATTTTATATTACTCATCAAATCATCATAATCATAATTTGCTCCCTGAAGATGTAATTTAAAATATTGACTAGCATCCATAATATCCCAATCAGGTTCAATCAATTTTTCTACAGTCTTTTCATATTTTACTGTAAGCATTGGATTTGTATCACGTTCTCCCAATTTTGTACTTATAATTATTACTCCATTTGCTCCTCGTGATCCGTATAGTGCAGTTGAAGATGCATCTTTAAGTACTGAGATTGATTGTATTTCTTCGTCATTAGGGTATGGAGCATCTATAACCCCATCTACAACATAAAGTGGAGAAGAAGATGCATCCAAGGAACCAAATCCTCTAATTCTTACACTTTCTCCCATAACCTGAACACCTGCTACATTTCCTTGAATTTTTTTTGCTACAGATCCTGATGATCTTAATACTTCCTTATCACTAACAACTGAAGCAGAACCAGTATAAGATTCTTTATCTGCTGTACCATATGCAACAACCATAACCTCGTCAATCAAAACACGATTATCTTTCATTACAATATTTATGACTTTCTGTATTCCCACTTTTACCTTTTGAGTTACCATTCCCATGAAAGAAAATTCCAATATATCATCATTAGAAACTTTCATTTTCCATTTTCCATCGATATTGGTAATAGCTCCACCAGGCTTTCCTACCCTTGATACAGAAACTCCTGGCAAACCTAATCCAGATTTATCTACAACTGTACCCTTAACTAACCTTGTTTGTGCATAGCAAGATATACTCAACAACATAAATGTTGTTAACAAAACAATCAGTTTCTTCATACTTTAGTTAATTTAAGTTAAAATATTTAGCAATTATTATCCTTAATGGCGCCGAAGTTAATAATTATATTTCTAAAAGATATACAATTAGTAAAATTATTATGCATTATCAAGCTTTTATAATTAACCTCTATTAACTCTTAGACTAAGTAAAGTGGTAAATAAATTCAAATCTTAAGTATTTTTTATATTTTTATAAAAACCTAAAAAAATAAAGAATGAAAAAAAAAATCATCTATTTTGCTATTGCTAGCACACTTACATTATGCGCATGCAATAAAAAAAGTAACACAGAAACTCAATCTCAAGGAGACGTTTACATTAGTGTGAAAATTGAAAATAATGTAACAAAATATGCACTAGGAGCTTTTGCTGAAGCGAATTACATTATTAATAAATCTAAATTTATTGACTCAGAAGGAAAAGAATATATTTTAAAAGAATATGGTAAGTCTGGAACTGTCTTTAAATACACTTCAGATAAATATTCAACAAGCAAACCTAAAAGTGGGAATTATAAATTTGAAATTAACATTAAAGATGAAGGAAATCAACTGAAAACCAATTCTTTATCAGAAGAAATAATTGAACCTAGTAAAATTAATTTAGCTGAAATTAGAAATTCTAACGGGTATAAACGCCTATACATAAATTTCAATCAACTTACAAAAGCAACAAAATATAAAGTAGAACTTTTCGACGATAAAGATAATCTTTTATTTATAAGTCCTCTACTGAGTCCAGTATATGATTCAGATAATAAATTGAAAGAAAACACTTCGATTTCTATTAACGAAGCAAAAGAAATTGATGAAAATAACATAAGTAGAACAGGATGGCTAAATTCATCATACAAATTATATAGCATAAAGAAAGTCAGAATTTATAGTTATTTAAAAGAAGAAAATAGCGATCTCACCCAATCAATTTCAGAATGTGAATATTTAATTTCAGAATAAAAAAAAGCCTAGGTACAGAAACCTAGGCTTTTTAAATTTATAATTAATAGATTACTATTTTCTATCATTACTAATATTTGGGTTAGCATCAACCTCACTTTGTGGAGCTTTGAAAACTAATCTTTCCGAATTTGCTGGTATATTAACTTTACCACCAGCATAATGTCCAGTCCCTGGTAAATCTCTTGTTACACCAATACCTAAACGTAATATATCTCTAAATCTATGACCTTCACCAAGAAGTTCTTTACGTCTTTCTTTTAAGATTAGATTTATCAAATCAGTTCCTGTATATAGTAATTCATTTTCAAAAACCTTATCAAAAGTTGTTGAATTATCTCCTACTTCAGCTAATTCTGCAGCATTTCCTGCATACCACATACGTGAAGCAATTAGTTTCCAATTGTCAATAGCTTCTTTAGTCTTTCCAAGTCTTGCATCACATTCAGCAATTGTTAATACCATCTCTGAAGCTCTGATATATGTATAATCTCCTAAAGCAAGAGTACCTCTATCATTTCCCATAACTCTATCTTTTCTTGGGAATTTACCATACATATAGTATCCACACTTTTTAGCAGCTTTACAATTTGGAGTATAAGAATATTTCACTGTCTTAAAGAAAGAAGCATCAAAGTTTTTATACTCATTCATTAATTTAGAATAAGTTAATGGAACCCATTTTCCACTTACTTTAGTCCAACCAATCACCTCACCTACGAAGAATGCTTGACGCATATCACCATAAGTTTTATAAGTGTCAGTTCCACCTACAGTAAATTTCTTAGTTATAGTTTTAAACCAATCATTACCTTCAACAATTCTTAAATCAGCAACAAAATCATCTGCCATTCCATCATAATTATCATGGAAAGAATGGAATACTCTCCATTTAGACATTTTGTTTTTATCAATACCAAATGTTAAAATAGATTCACTATTTTGTTCAGAAAGTCCACCTTCCCAATAAGCCTTTTGACTCATTAAAGATGTTCCGATAATAGCAGCTTCTGCTTCAGCTTTTGCTAATGGTAAATATTTCTTTTCTGTAGTTATATTTCCTACTTCTCCAGCCATATCTAAATAGATTCTTGATAAAACAGCATGAGCTGCTTGTTCAGTTATCCTGAATGGACTAGCACTACCTAAATTATTTAAACCTAAAGCAATTGCGTCCTTAATATCCTTAATTGCTTTTGTATAAATCTCTTCAACAGTATTTCTTTTTATATAAGTAATATCGTCTGGATCTTTAGGATTATATAATAACTTATCTACATATGGATTTGCTTTATAAGATTTATCTTCTCTATAAGCTTTACCAAAGAATCTAGCGATATCTGTCATTACCATTCCTCTAATAACCAAAGCTTCAGCTTTATATCGTTTTGCAACAGCTTCATCAAGATCTATAACTTTAGATAAATCTCTATTTAATAAATTGTCACAAATCTCAACTGCATAATACGCCTCCGACCATAACTGCCATGGTGCAGAATTATTTGCATCTGAAGTAAAAGAATATTCTGCAGGGTAAACCTGATACCATTTATTTCCGAATACCATATCTTCACCAAGAATATCTCCTAATAAAGGTAAAAACATTGTATATAGTGATCCACCAGATCTATATGCTAATTGGCTATACATACCATTCATATATGCAGCTAGCGTTTTATCATTTTTAAATGCCATTTCGCCTGATAGACGAGATGTTGGCTCTTTTTTCAATATGCTATCTGAACATGATGAAGCAATAAGAGCAAACAAACAGACAAAAACTAATATTTTATTTTTCATATCTATTTATTCATTAAAAGTTAATATTTATACCAAAACGTAATGTTGTTGATGTAGGCATAGTATATCCGGCACTAACACCTGATAAACTAATTTCAGGATCACCTGATTTATAATCTGAAATTGAATATAAATTATCAACAGTAGCATAAATACGTAAATTTGTTAATTTCAAAGATTTAGCAATATTTCTAGGAAGTGTATATCCTAAAGTTATATTCTTAAGCTTAACAAATGTTCCATCCACTAACCATCTTGAAGATGTATAACTTGATTTATTAGTACCAGAGAAAGTGAATTTTGGTAATTTACTATCCTTATTATTTGGTGTCCATGCATCTAAAGCATCAACGCAAAGGTTTCCAACTTTACCAGAACCATCATGCATAAATGTCTTATAACGACCATCATAAATTTTATGCCCCCAAGCTCCAATTAATTGGAATGAGAAATCAAAAGCTTTATATTCAAATGAATTTGTTAATCCCCAGAATGCTTTTGGAGTAGATTGACCTAAATTATACTTTGGTGCATTAGAATATGAATTTGTTACATATCTACCATCCTTCATTATATATTTTCCAGCTGCATCTTTGATTCCTTTATCTTTCTCACAGAACCATAATGGATCACCGTTTTCTCTATTAACTCCAGCCCATTCTCTTATATAATAATCGTATCTAGAACCACCTTCAATCCATCTTTTAGTTCCAGTGATATATTGTTTCACAGGTAAAGATGTAATCTTATTCTTAACTGTTGAAATAGTTGCATTTGTATTCCATTTCAAATCTCCAGTTAATATTTTTCCGTTTAATTCAACTTCAATACCAGTATTATGCATTTCACCAATATTCTTAAGAATAGAAGGGAAACCTGTTGTAACAGGAAGCGTTACATCATATAATAAACCATCAGTATTTTTATAATACCATTCAACAGTACCTGTTAAACGAGAACCTCCAAATAAATCAAAATCTACACCAGCAGAATAATTATCAGATTGTTCCCATCCTAAAATTTCATTAGGTAAACCTGTATGAGAAAAACCAGTCGCTCCCATATAATTTGCTCCCATTGAATAATAATCTCCAAATTTATAGTCACCAATACTATTAGTTCCTAATACACCGTAAGAAGCTCTTAATTTAAGATTGTTTATCCATTCAATATCAGATAAGAAAGCCTCTTGTGACATTCTCCATGAACCACCAATTGACCAGAAATTACCCCATCTATTATCAGGACCAAATTTAGAAGATCCATCTCTACGATAAGAAGCTGAAATATAATATTTCTCTAATAAATTATATTGGAAATTTGTAATATATGAAATCATTGCTTGCTCTGAAGTAGATGAACCCACTTTCTTAGGTTCAGCACCAACAGATAATTCAGTTGTAATATCTCCTAATGGATAATCTTTAGCTTGACCGTAGAAATATTCATAATCTCTATCATTAACCTCATATCCTAAGAATACATTAAAATGATGATCATTTGCTACATCAAATTTATATTTTAAAGATGTATGGAAGTTCCAATCTCTTGTATGACTAGTACTTCTTTGAGATAAACCAGTTTCTGTTTGTCCTGAACCATGGAAAGGATTTTGCCAATAATCTCCTTTACTTGTACCAAAATAAACTGATCCTCTAGCTGTATAGACTAAACCATCAATTATCTTAACATCAATTTGTGGAGCTACATAAGCAGAGAAAGAATAAGATTTATCCCAATCCATTTTCATTAATGCTAGAGGATTATAATCTTTATAATTAGGATTTCCCCAATCCCACATTCTTTTTCCTGTTTTATCTAAATCATATACATATTTATATAATCCTGATGCAGGATCCATAGTTCTTGTTCCAGCATATATAGGAGCTGCAGGAGATAATACATACGACAAGTATAATTGATTATTCTCATTAGCTTTTGAAGTATATGAAGAACCTCCTTCTGAATATCCAATTCTTGAATTTAAAGTAACACTTACTCTATCACTCAATTCAGATTTAAAATTAAAACGTGTGTTTACACCTTTAGAAAAACTAGTCTCAGTGTGACCTTTATAATCAAAAGCCTTAGCAGACCAGTGATAGTTTGTTGTTTCTGTACCACCTGAAACAGCAACATAAACTTGATCTTCTTGAGAAACTTTTAATGCTTTTTCTTTCCAATTTGAATTATACAATAATTTAGCTTTAGGATCTAAAACCCACTCACCCTTTGCATTTTGCTTATATGGTTGATCCATATTATAAGGATTATGAGTAATATTTTTCAAAGTTTGAGTATAATCATAACCAGCACCTTGGAAATGCATCTTAAAATATTGACCAGCATCCATAATATCCCATTGTGGTTCGATCAATTTATTATATGTCTTTTCATACTTCACAGTAAACATAGGCTTAGAATCCTTACTACCTTTTTTAGATTGGATAATAATAACTCCATTCGCACCTCTAGATCCATAAAGAGCTGTAGATGCAGCATCCTTCAATACTGTTATTGTTTCAATATCTTCGTCATTAGGTTTTGGAGCACCTACTACACCGTCAACTACATATAAAGGAGTTGCACCTGCAGATAAAGAACCGAAACCTCTAATTCTAATATCACCACCAATTACTTGAACTCCAGCAACTTTACCTTGTAGCTTCTTACCTACAGAACCAGCAATTTTTACAACATCTTCTTTCTTAACTGAAGTAGCAGAACCAGTAAATGATTCTTTCTTAGCTGTACCATATGCTACAACCATAACTTCATCAACTAATACTCTGTCCTCTTTAAGAACAACATTAATGATTTTTTTTGTTCCCACCTTTATCTTCTGAGTAACCATACCCATAGAAGAAAACTCTAAGACATCATTATTATTCACTTGTAATGTCCACTTACCTTCGATATCAGTACTCGCACCAGCTGTTGTTCCTACAATAGAAACAGAAACACCTGGCAAAGCAAGTCCTGATTTGTCAGTTACAGTACCCGACACTGTTCGTGTCTGCGCTAGTACTGAAAACCCTAATAGCAACATACATGCTATTAATCCAATCAGTTTTTTCATTCTTTGTTAATTTTAGTTAAAACAATTCCGTTATTCAATCTTTAGGATACGAATATATAAAAAAATGTAAACAAACACCAAGATGTTTTAACATTTTTATGTCAATATATGTAAATTTTAAATCGAATTACATCATTATTGTTAACTTTTATTAACTCTACAAAACACCTAACTGACTGTTTTTATAATACTTACATAGTTATACATTAGATTACATACGCTAACATTTCTTCATAATATGTGAAATTAATTATTTTTTACATATCAGTCAGAAAAAGGAACTATTTAATGCAAAAAACTAGGAAAATGGAAATATTATAGAAAAAAAAGAAGCTATCTCAAAAGAGATAACTTCTTTAATTATTTAGGATATATTATAGATTACTACCTACCATTATTATCCATATTATCATTAGCATCAACATCGTGTTGTGGCACTGGGAATACTAATCTAATACTATTTGCAGGAATATTAACTTTACCTTGAGAATAGTGACCTGTTCCTGCTATATCTCTAATTACACCAGTTCCTAAACGAAGAATATCTCTAAATCTATGACCTTCACCAAGAAATTCCTTTCTTCTTTCTTTAAGAATTAAATTAATTAAATCCGTACCAGTATATGTCAACTCATTAGCATAAACAATATCAAATTCTGTTGAATTATCACCAACAAGACCTAATTCAGCTGTATTTCCTTGATACCATAAACGAGAAGCAATTTTTTTCCATCTACTACGAGCATCAGATTCATTAATTCCTAAACGAGCTTCACACTCTGCAATTGTTAGTTCCATTTCAGATGCTCTAATATATGAATAATCACCATAACCTAGAGAACCTCTATTGATTGCTTCATTTCCACCCATAATTCTATCTTTACGAGGGAATTTACCATACATATAATAGCCACAATTTCTAGCTGCAATACTATAAGGTGTTAGATTTTCCTTAATAACCTTAAACCATTGAGCATCAAAATCTCTATAAATAGGAATAACACCACTATATAGGAAATAAGAAGTTGCAGTAAAAACAACCTCACCTACGAAAAAACCTTGACGCATATCTCCAAAAACAAAAGTTTTCTCATTTCCCCCTATAGTAAATTTCTTAGTAATAGTTTTAAACCAATCATTACCTTCAACAATTCTTAAATCAGCAACAAAGTCATCCCCCATTCCATCATAATTATCATGGAAAGATTGGAATATTCTCCATTTATACATTTTATCTTTATCAGCTGCAAAAGTTAATATTGATTCTGAATTAAATGTAGATAAACCACCTTCCCAATATTCTTTTGCTGACATTAAAGAAGATCCTACTAAAGCCTTCTCTGCTTCACTTTTTGCCAATGGTAAATATTTAGCTTCAGTAGTTTTATTTCCTACTTCACCTGCCATATCTAAATACAATCTAGACAATAAAGCATGAGCAACCTGCTCTGTAATATAAGCAGCATCTGCAAGCTTTGACTTTTGAGGTAAACCTAAAGCTATTGCATCATTCAAATCTTTAATAGCCATAGTATATACCTCTTCTACTGTACTTTTCTTTACATAAGTAATATCATCAGGATCCTTTGCATTATAAAGTATCTCTGTAACGTATGGATTTGCTTTATAAGTTTTATCTTCTCTGTATGCTTTTCCAAAGAATCTAACTATATCAGATGTTATCATAGCTCTAATAGTCTTTGCTACAGCTCTATACTCATCTGCTTTTTGAGAATCTAATTCATCTACTTTTGATAAGTCATGCTTTAATAAATTATTACACATTTCAATAGCATAATATGCTTGACTCCATAGCATTTTTGGTCCCCAACTAGTTGATCGTGTTTTAAAAGCATACTCTGTCCCATATGTTCTATACCACTTATCTCCATAAACCATATCTTCACCAAGAATATCACCTAGTAAAATTAAGTTTTGAGTATATAAAGCTCCATCACCATTATAAGTTAATTGGTTGTACAAACCATTCATAAAGGCTTTAAGAGTATTCGCATTTTTAAAAGCAACTTCTCCTGTTAATTTTGCAGTTGGTTCTTTCTCCAATAAACTGTCTGAACATGACGACAGCATTAATGAGAAAAAACATATAAAAATTAATATCTTATTTTTCATATTCATCTTTCGTTAAAAATTAATATTAATACCAAATCTAACTGTTGTTGATGTTGGCATTGTATAACCAGCACTTATTCCTGATAAACTAATTTCAGGATCTCCTGATTTATAATCTGAAATAGTGTATAAATTATCCACAGTTGCATAAACTCTTAAACTATTAAGCTTCATGCTTTTACAAATGTTTCTTGACAATGTATAACCTAAAGTTATATTCTTAAGTTTTACAAAATCACCATCAACAAGCCATCTTGTTGAAATATTACTTGAAGCATTATTATTAGCAAAAATAAATTTAGGAACATCTGTATCTTTATTATCTGGAGTCCAAGCATCTAAAGCATCAACACTTAAGTTAGAAACTTTATCAGAACCATCATGCATAAATGTTGCATATCTTCCATCATATATTTTACTACCCCAAGCACCAATCCATTGGAATGATAAATCAAATCCTTTATATTCAAAATTATTTGTAAATCCCCAGAATGCATCTGGTGTAGATTTTCCACAATCATACTTTTCAGCATGTTCATATAAATTTGTTATATAACGACCATTCTTCATCATTTCTTTTCCTGAAGCATTTTTTGCAGCTTTATCCTTACTTGTGTACCAAAGAGGATCACCATTATCTTTATTTACACCTGCCCACTCTTGCATGTATAAATCATATCTAGAACCTCCTTCTCTCCATCTTTTTGTACTTGTAAGATATTGTTTAACTGGTAAAGATGTAATTTCATTCTTAACAGTAGAGAAAGTTGCATTAGCAGTCCATTTAAAATCGCCTGTTAATATTTTACCTGTTAATTCAATTTCAATACCTGTATTATGCATTTCTCCAATATTTTTAAGAATATTTGGAAATCCTGTTGTATAAGGAAGAGCAACAGAATATAACAATCCATCAGTATTTTTATAATACCACTCTAAAGTACCTGCTAATCTTGATCCTTTAAATAAATCAAAATCAAGTCCAACAGAATAATTATCAGATTGTTCCCAACCTAAAGTTTCATTAGGAAGATTAGTATGAGAAATACCTGTAATTCCATTATAGTTTGCTCCAAAAGAATAATAATCTCCATATTGATAATCTCCAATAGCGTCAGTACCTAAAACACCATATGAAGCACGGATTTTAAGATTATTAATCCATTCCATGCTAGACATGAAAGATTCTTGAGATATTCTCCATGAAGCACCAACAGACCAGAAATTTCCCCATCTATTTTCTGAACCAAATTTAGAAGAACCATCACGTCTATATGATGCAGATAAATAGTATTTTTCTAATAGATTATATTTAAAATTAGAAATATATGATATCATTGCACTTTCTGTTGTTCCAGAACCAACTCTTTTAGGTTTTTCTCCTGAAGTTAATTCTGTACTCACATCACCAAGTAAATATCCTTTGGCTTCTCCATAGAATGATTCATAGTCATAATCGTTACTCTCATATCCTAAAAACACATCAAAATGGTGATCTTCAGCAAGTTTAAATCCATAAGTCAAAGCTGAAAACATTGTCCAATATCTTGAATGATAAGTGTTTCTTTGAGATAAACCATTTTCAGTTTGTCCTGATCCGTGATATGGGTTTTGCCAATAATCTCCTTTATTAGTATTAAAACGAGCAGAACCTCTTGCTACAAAGTTCAATCCATCTATAATCTTTATATCAATTTGTGGAGAAATATATGCAGAAAAAGAATAAGATTTATCCCAATCCATTTCCATTAATGCAAGTGGATTATAATCTTTATAATTAGGATTCATCCAATCCCAAACTTTTCTACCTTGTTTATCTTTCTTATATATAAACTTGTATAAACCAGAAGCAGGATCTATAGTTCTTGTACCAGCATAAATTGGAGCACAAGGCGAAAGTATATAAGATAAGTATAGTTTATTATTTTCGTTTGGTTTATTTTGATAATATGAGCTTCCTTCAGCATATCCTATTCTAGTATTTAAACTAACTGATATTCTATCTGATAATTCACTTTTAAAATTGAAACGAGAATTTATACCCTTAGAATAACTAGGTTCAATATTTCCATCATAATCATATGCTTTTACAGACCAGTGATAATTTGTTGTAGAAGTACCTCCAGCAACAGAAACATATAGATCATCTTGTTGAGCCATCTTTAAAGCTTCATCTTTCCAATTTGAATTATACAACAATTTAGCTTTTGGATTTAATATCCATTTACCATCTTTATCCTGCATATATGGATTATCCATATTATAAGGATTATGCTGAATATCTTTTTTTGGAGAAATATTACTTATTGTCCTACCAATATTATAATTAGCTCCTTGAAACTGTAATCTAAAATATTGAGCAGCATCTAATATATCCCATTCTGGTTCTATTAGTTTACTAATTGTTTTTTGATACTTAACGGTAAATGTAGGTTTCATATCCTTTTTACCTTTTTTAGATTCAATGATAATAACACCGTTAGCACCTCTTGAACCATAAAGAGCAGTAGATGCAGCATCTTTCAATACTGTTAAAGTTTCAATATCTTCATCTTCTGGCTTAGGAGCACCAACCACACCATCAACTACATACAATGGAGTTGCATCTGCTTTTAATGAACCGAAACCTCTAATTCTGATATCACCACCGATTACCTGAACACCAGCTACTTTTCCTTGTAGTTTCTTTCCTACAGAACCAGCAACCTTTATAATGTCCTCTTTTTTAACAGATGTTGCTGAACCTGTAAAAGATTCCTTTTTAGCTGTACCATAAGCAACAACCATTACCTCATCAACTAAAACTCTGTTTTCTTTTAGAACAACATTAATTACTGTTTGGTTTCCAACTTTTACTTTTTTAGTAATCATACTTAAAGAAGAAAACTCAATAACATCACTTGGAGACGCATTTAACGTCCATTTACCTTCCATATCCGTAGTAGTTCCTACTGTTGTTCCTATAATAGAAACAGATACACCAGGTAAACCTTGTCCGGATTTGTCTGTTACAGTACCTGAGACTTTAACAGTCTGTGCAAATACTGAACTTACACCTAATAGCAATATACATGCTATCAATCCAATCAGTTTTTTCATACTTGTTTTGTTTAAATTAAAATTTGATTTATGTTTTGTTTGTCGATCACAAATATATTCATTTTTAAACATTCTTCAAATCTTTTAGACATTTGTTTTATATAATTTTTATTTACTAGATGTCTTTTTGAACAGTTTTTACACCATTTTAATATTTATGTATATTCCTATTAAATTAGCACATACGACGTTATGAGAAGATTTTCACCATATATGTATACATATTAATTTCTTTATCTTATATGCTGTGATTCATTCTATTTAATTAAAATTTGCATTTATTATTAAATATACATATACTTGCACACTTATAATTAAATATATTATTATGAATAGACATTTATTAATTTTGTTAATGATTCTATGCTTTTCATGTAATAAAGAAAGTATTGAACCTAAAGTTGAAAACGATCAAAAAGATCCAATTTCAATTAGAACGAAAAGTTTTCAAAGTTTCGATTGGGAGAATCAAGAAAAGATTTACATCCCAGCACTCCATCAAAGTGTTATTTCTCCTTTCTATGGTGGACCAAGTACAGCACCATCGTATATCTGGTGCAATAAACATCCTAAAGTTGATGGATGGATTTTAGCCTATAATTTATTAGATGACAGAAAATTTCCATTTTTTGGACTATATAATAGATTTACAGGAAAATTAAGAATATTCATTTATGGTTTAACCAATGCCAATGTAAATCATTTCTTTGCTACTTTAAAAATAGTTAGTGGAGCAAGAGGTACATCTCTACTAAATCATGAGAATTCTACTTATTACGCAAATGATAGCAAACATCAAACGAAATGTATTACTAAAACTGCAATTAGTGATTTCATTATTGATGGCGATAGTAATAATGGTATTAAGAACGTACATTTTCCGCAAAGATCATATGTGTCATTAAATTGGATGATGTTTGAATTTGAACTTGCATACGATCCAGATATAAATATTCATAACTCAAGTGATCTAGCAGTCAAATTATTTCTACATGGCTATAAAAAAGTAAATATTCAACTATCTGGAACGCAAAAAGGATCAGTATCTGGAGATATTACAACAGCTAATTCTGGATCAGGTGGAAATCTATTTGGAAACCTTGTAGGAACTCTTAATATCAAAACAAATAATTCTCACGGTAATAAATATATCTATAATACAGTTCAAAATGCAGTTTTAAGAACTAAAAAAGAAAAACCTAATTTTTTTAGTAGAATATATACAACCTTTATAGATAAAACTCCTGGAATGATAGGTAAAGCAATTGGTGCTCAAATGACTGGAGGTGTTAGTTGGATTGCTGGTAAGTTAGGAAGATCATTTATTGATATGATTGGAATGAATACTTCTACTCCATCTAAACAATTAGTTGATATGAAATTGAATAGTAATATAAAATTACAAGGAAGTGCAGAAGAAGCATATTCTGGATTGCAATATTTTATAACTATTCCTAAAACAGGACATAAAGATGATTACCACTTCCACGGATTCAATAACAAACAAATTGGAGCATGGAATCTAGATAAGAAACCGTATATAAACATGATTCAAACACATTACAGACATGTTGGAGATCGTGGTGTTCTTCTAACTACTGGAGTAACAATTGGTAAATACACTATATGTAATAAACCAAAAATCATTATAAATCCAGATATTAAACAATATTTAAAATCAACTTCTATCGAGTATACACTGCAAGATGACGGATTATCAATAGATAATTTATACCATTTTACTCCATATTATTATCCTACAAGAGAATATGACATTACAGAATTCCAATCTAATTTAATTAAAAACTCTCCAAATGGATTCTCTGGATACAAATTCTATGCAAGAATAAATATCAAATTTGATTATAAAGGAAAAGAGTTTGTAATAACAAAAAGGTTTCCTCTTAAAGTAAATACTAAACATGAATATCAAAATCAAAATATAGCTCCTCTTCCAAATCCTGGAAAACGTACTCTTCCTGATGATGATATAATCTATTAATTAAAAATGGTAGGTGAAGTCAAAAAACTTCACCTACCAAATATTTAAAAGTGCAGCTCCTAAGAGCTACATAAAATGTAATGTCTTAATTATTTAATTTTAGACTCTACAATCTCCATAATTTCTGTTTCTAAAGCCTTAGCTTTTTCAACGATTTCTGCAGCAGCATTAATCTTAGCATTAGCCCATTCTTTATCTTCTAGGCCTACAGCATTAATCTTAACATTTAAATATGCTCCGATAACACCTGAACGAGCAGCTAAAGCACCAACACCAGCATCAGTAACTGAATTTGGGTTACCTATTTCAGCCATTGCTTTTGCAACTGACATACACTCATAGCAAAGTTCCATTGTTTTAAAAGGAATTTCTGTTGCATATTTAGTAGCATCTTCTATAGCTTGTTTACGAGCAGCTTTATCAGCATCTGTTTTCTTAGGAAGACCGAAAGCATTCATAATTACATTAAAAGCATTTGTATCCTCATCAACCATTTTAATTAATTGATCTTGGTACATCTTACCTTTTTCTGCCCAATCAGAGAATTCTTCCCAACGCTCATCCCATCCTCTTTTATGAGAAGAAAGGTTAGCTACCATAGTTCCTAAAGCAGAACCCATAGCACCCATATAAGCAGCAATAGAACCACCACCTGGAGCTGGAGATTCAGAAGCAGTCTCATCAGCAAAATCAGTTAAAGTCATATCAACTAATTTAGTCTTTCCTTTATTAGCTTCTTCATCTAAGATATACTCAATAATTTTCTTCTTAGGTTCGAAAGGATATAATTCGTCAAGACCAAGAGACTTAACAGCAATCTTAATTAATTCTTTATCTGAAACACCAACAGAACGTTTTTGTTTTCTTAAGAAGAAACGACCAGCTTCTAACATAGCCTCTAAAGGTAATACACCTACTAATTCAGAACCAGTAACTCTAACACCTCTAGCAAAAGCTTTTTCCATTACTTCATAGAAAGCTTCGTGCATAGAAGTCACAGAGATATCAGTAAGGTTCATAGAAATTTGAGCTACACCGAATTCTTCGATAAACCAACCAATAGCTTTAACAGATTTTAAAGTACCAGGTTGATTAACCATATTACCATTAGCATCTTTAACATTTCTACCTCTTTCACGAACATCAAAAGCAATAGCATTAGCTCTTCTTGTAGATGTTGTGTTTAAGTTTACATTATAAGCTACTAAGAAATTACGAGCACCTATAGCAGTAGCACCAGTCTTTTGTGTCCACTCACTCCATTCACCTGGACCGAAATCAGGACCCCAATCTGAAGAAGGAAGTCTTTCTGATAATGCTTCATATTCACCTTTACGGCAAACAGCTAAATTTCTTCTTTCTTCTGTTCTTGCTGCATTTTCATAGCAGTAAACAGGAATGTTAAGCTCTTTACCTACTCTTTCAGCAAGTTTATGAGCACATTCTACTGCTTCTTCCATTGTCATATTAGAAACAGGAACAAAAGGACATACATCTGTAGCACCAAAACGAGGGTGAGCACCATGATGCTTAGTCATATCTATTAGCTCAGAAGCTTTTTTAATTGAACGGAATGCTGCTTCCATCACCTCATCAGGAGTACCTACCATTGTAACTACTGTTCTGTTTGTAGCTTTACCTGGATCAACGTCTATTAAACTTACACCATCAACTGCTTCTATCTCAGCAGTAATTTGATTGATAATGTGCATATCGTTTCCTTCACTAAAGTTAGGAACGCATTCTACTAATTTTCTCATTTCTATTTATTGTATTATTTCTGTTAAAAAATCTATTCTATAACTTCACCTTCTAGTATTACTAAATCTATTAAATTAGATCCATAAGCATAAGGCATATACTCAATATTTGGAATTTCTTTAGTAATAAAAAGATTTGCTTTTTTACCTCTTGCTATACTTCCGCATTCTTCTTGAACACCCATAGCATAAGCAGTATTTATTGTTGTTGCATTTATTGCCTCTTCAGTAACCATTTTATAGTTTACACAAGCCAACGACATTACAAATTTCATATTTCCTGATGGAGATGAACCTGGATTAAAATCCGATGCTAAAGCAACAGGCAAACCTGCATCCATCATTTTTCTTACTGGAGAAAATGGCATATTTAAAAAGAATGCTGCACCTGGAAGTACTGTTGGCATTGTCTCTGAATCCTTAAGAGCTTCAATTTCTGCATCTCCAACATATTCTAAATGGTCAACTGAAAGAGCATTATACTTAACTCCCACTTGAATACCACCAGAATAATCTAATTCATTTGCATGAATCTTAGGACGTAATCCATATTTCATACCTGCATTCAACATTCTATCAGTATCCTCTACTGTAAAGAATCCTTTATCACAAAATACGTCAATATAATCTGCCAATCCCTCTGATGCCACTTGTGGTATCATCTCGTTTATAATATAGTCTACATATTCTGTCTGTCTTCCAAGATATTCTTTTGGCACTGCATGAGCTCCTAAGAATGTAGCTTTAATTGTTAATGGAGTATCTTCTTTTAAACGCTTAATCACTCTTAGCATTTTTAATTCAGATTCTACATCTAGTCCATATCCACTTTTAATTTCAACAGCACCAGTACCTAAAGAAGCTATTTCTTGTATTCTTGCATAAGCAGATTCATATAATTCATCTTCTGAAGCCTCTCTAATTCTTTCACAAGAGTTTAAGATACCACCACCACGTTTGGCAATTTCTTCATAAGATAGACCTTTAATCTTATCGATATACTCAATTTCTCTACTTCCTGCATAAACAAGATGAGTATGTGAATCACAAAAAGAAGGAAATACTAAACGACCTGTAGCATCTAATTCTTCAACAACATCTCCTTCAATTTCTTTAAGATCCGACATCTTTCCAAAATCTTCAATAAGATTATCGTTTATCACTAGGTAAGCATCATCAATACAATTAAGCTTAGCCATATCTTTTCCAGCTACCCATTTTCTAGGTGTTTCTTCAACCTGAACAAGCTGTTTGATATTTTTTATTATTCGTTTCACAATTATCTTTTTTTAGTTACCTAATTTTAATCTGCTAATGTATCAAATTCATACATATTTATTAAAGCATATCTCAAAATATTTATCATTTTAATAAAAAAATAAAAAAAACTCATATTTTGGTGTAACAAATTATTCCATTTATCGTCATATAAGAGAATGAGACAGAAAAAATTTAATAATAAAATACTCCCTCTGTCGGGTAAGATTTATTCTTACTCGTATAGAATATTAGGAAATAAAGATGATGCAAAAGATGTTGTACAAGACATTATGCTGAAGCTATGGGATAATAGAAAAGATTTGGATAGATATGAAAATCCCACAGGTTATATAATGCGTACTACTAGGAATTATTGTATAGATATCATTAGAAAGAATCAAAAACATAGGACGGAAGAAGTAAACGAAAGTCACATGATAAATTTCTTTCACGAAGATAATAAATTAGAGATTGATGAAAGTATGAAATATATAAGAAAGATTATAAAAACACTTCCATCTGTCCAGCAAGAAGTTGTTGTACTTAAAGATTTTGAAGGATTCACAAATGAAGAGATATCTGAAATAACATCTTTAGGCGAGAACAATATAAGAGTGATACTATCAAGATGTAGAAAACACATTAAAGAGCAATTAATTAATAAGTACGACATTAAAAATCCTTTATAAAATGAAAAAGAATATAGATCAAATAGATAAGGAATATAATGACTTCATAGAATATTCAAAAGTTGATATTCCAAACGATATACAAGATATAGCATTAGAGAAAATTAAATTATCACAGAAAAATAAATTCAATAGAATTATAAAATGGAGTAGTGGTATTGCTGCAGCTGCCTTAATTACTCTTTCTATAAATATTATTCACAAAAATCACGATTACAATCAGAAATATCCGTATTCGCAACAACTTACAGATAGTCAAAAGAAAGCAGAATTTGAAAATGCTTTAAAGATTATTAACGAGAGTTTATGCGACAATACTCCAAGAGAAGAAGTTGCATACGAAGACGATAATTTCAAAATCATATTCACAAAAAAGTAATATCATGAAAAAAATACTAACAATTTTACTAGTGGTTTTATTACCACTTTTAGCCTCAGCACAAAAGGATTTCAATAAATTTACAAATGCTCTAGCAAAGGATAATGGTGTAACAATTATTCGTATAGATGAAGAAATTATTGATATTTATAAAAACAGCGATTTAGATGCTGAGACTCATAATATACTTAATAATATTAAGAAAGTTAACTTAGTTAAGATTTCTAAAAGAGATGGTTATTCTGGAAAAATAGAAAATATTATTAAGATGATAGACAAATACTTCGATTTAGACGATTATAAACTAGTTAAAAGTTCGGCTACAAGAAGAGGTAACTACAAGGTCTTTATAACAGGTTCAAAAGAGAAGCGTTTATTAGTTATAAATCAATCGAGAAACACAACAATCACATTTATCGATATAATAGGTAAATTCAAAATCAGCGATCTTACAAAACTATCTAGAGCTCTAAATATAGAAGGTTTAAGTTCTTTAGATGATATTTACCCAAAATCTAAATACAATAGATATAATGGTATTGACAGTAAGAAAGCTGCATATGCCAAGAAACAAGAAGATTTCTTTAAAAACAAAAAAAACTATAAGGACTTTAAATACAAAAAGAACTATAAAGATTTTGAATACAAGAATACTAGTTCAACAAGTTTATCTCACGAAGATAGAATGAAAAAATACCAACGAAAGATGAAAGAGATGGGTAAAGATCTTAGTGAGGAAGTAGAAAAACTATTTGTATACGCAAAATCTGATGAATTTAAAGATAGAATTAAAAAGATTGAAACATGGGCTAAAAATGTAGGTAACAGATACAGTAAATCTTTTAATAGTAAGAATAACGAGATAGACGATAAGAAAATGGACAAAATGCTTTCTAGCATGTATAAATATGTAGACAGCAACGACGATTGTTCATACAATATCAACTTAAAAGGAGCAAAAAGTACTATAAGAATAAGTCCAGATGCAAATACAATATGCATAATAGACGGTAAGAAATGTAAGAATACAGATATTAAGAAACTTAAAAAAGGAGAATTAAGAAATCTTTGTCTAATAAAGAATAAAACAAAGAAAAAGAAATACATGGTTATAACTACCAATAAAGAACTTGGAGGAGATTATGTAAGAAGTTTTTCAAAAACTAAAACAGACAATCAACCATCAATAACAAGTGAAAATATAGCATTCAAATATAATGGTAAAGACTATTCATACTCAAGTGGTAAAGATAAAAAGATGCCAAAACTAATTGTAGATGGAAATTTAAGAAACAGTCTTGATGGAGTAAAAATTGAATATGGATTATTACAAATTCGTCCAGCCACAAAAATCGAAAAAGAAGCATACAGTATAAAAGGGGAAGCAATTATCATTACAACACGATAATTACTAATATCACATTTTCTAAATAGCCATTATTTCTTATTTTTGTTGTTTGTAAAATATAACAACTAAAAAACTGAGAAATAATGGCTATTTTTAAGAAAGTACCACACACATACACTATAGTTTTTTCTATTATAGTATTATGTGCGATATTAACATGGATAATTCCAGGAGGAGAATTTGAGAGAACCACAAAACTCGTAGACGGAGTAGAACGAACAATTATAGTAGAGAACTCATTCCATCATGTAGACAATACCCCTCAGACATGGCAAGTATTTTCTGCATTATACAAAGGATTTACAAACCAATCTGGAATCATCATTTTCATATTAATGTTGGGAGGAGCATTCTGGGTACTTAACGACAGTAAATCTATAGATGTAGGAATCTTCTCGTTTCTTAAATTCACTAAGAGACTAGAAAAGATAAAAATCTTCAGAAAGATTGGTGTCAACAATATTATTCTAATACTTATAATGTCGATGTTTTCTGCCTTTGGAGCCATTTTTGGCATGAGTGAAGAAACCATAGCATTTATAATCATTCTTATACCTTTAGCAATATCAATGGGATACGATTCAATAACTGGAGTTTGTATTGTATTTGTAGCAGCAGGATTAGGATTTGCAGGAGCAATACTAAATCCTTTCACAATAGGTATAGCACAGGGATTATCAGACTTACCATTATTTTCAGGAATAGAATATAGAATTGTCTGTTGGATAATAATCAATATAGTAGGATTCACATTCATATTAAGATACGCAAACAGAATTCATAAAAATCCTAAACTATCTCCAGTATACGAAAACGATAAAGTATGGAGAGAAAGAGGAGATAGCAATATGGAAGATCTTAAATATTATACTCCTAAAGCTGCATGGGTAATGTATATAGCAATACTAGCATCACTTATAGCATTCTCTTACTATTTTCCTGAAACAACATTAAAAATTGGACAATCGGAAAACACTACATGTGTAATTCCAATAGCAACAGGACTATTTGCACTATTAGGTTTAGTATCATTAAGAAAATCGGTACATTTCTTTATTCTAAATATACTACTATTCACTATTATCTTCTTAATAATAGGAGTAATGGGTTACCACTGGTATATAATGGAAATTGCAGCACTATTCTTAGCAATGGGAGTAAGTGCAGGAATTTCATTCAACAGATCGGCAGATGAGATAGTAAAATTATTCTTAGAAGGAGTAAAAGATATACTATCAGCTGCATTAATAGTTGGATTAGCAGGAGGAATAATAGTAATACTACAAGATGGGAAGATTATAGATACAATACTTAATTCTCTTGCAGGAACAATGCAAGATGCAGGTAAAATAACATCTGTTGGAATAATGTATGTTATTCAAAATCTAATAAATATCATTATACCATCAGGATCTGCAAAAGCAGCACTTACAATGCCTATAATGGCACCATTCTCAGATGTAATAGGATTATCACGACAAGCAACAGTAATGGCCTTTCAATTTGGAGATGGATTCACAAATATGCTAACACCAACATCTGGTGTATTGATAGGTGTATTAGGTGTAGCAAAAATCCCATATGATAAATGGGTAAAATGGGCATGGCCTTTAATATTAGGTATGGTAATATTAGGATTCTTACTATTAATACCAACTGCAACAATGAATCTTAATGGTTTTTAGTAGTAAAATACCTATATATTATTAATATTATATTTTCAAAAATCCATATCTTAGTAAATAAAAATACTAAAATATGGATTTTGAACTTTCAAATGTAGGTGTAGCATTCACACTTACTCTAATAGCCGGACTATCAACAGGTATTGGTAGTGCAATAGCATTCTTTGCAAAACGGACAAACACAAATTTTCTAGCAATATCATTAGGTTTCTCTGCTGGAGTGATGGTATATGTATCTTTAGTAGAAATTCTTCAAGAAGGAATGGCTGCTCTATCGCGAGATTGTGGTAGTACAGCAGGGCATTGGTATGCAATATTGTCATTCTTTGGTGGAATTCTAGTAATAATGATTATAGATAAACTTGTCCCCTCTTTTGAGAATCCACATGAGATACGTTCTGTAGAATCGATGCAAGAAGCACCACAAATCCATAATAAAGGATTAGCAAGAATGGGACTTATGTCTGCTTTAGCCATAGGAATTCACAATTTCCCAGAAGGGATAGCAACATTCACAGCAGGCTTAGGATCGCCTGAAATAGCAATTCCCCTTACAGTAGCAATAGCAATCCACAATATACCAGAGGGAATAGCAGTCTCGGTACCTATATACTACGCCACAGGAAACAAGAAAAAGGCATTTATACTATCATTTTTATCTGGTCTATCAGAACCAGTAGGAGCAATAATAGCCTTTGTAATGATATACTTCTTCACAGGATTAAGTGAAAGTGTAATAGGAATATTATTCTCTAGTGTAGCAGGAATAATGGTATTTATATCATTAGATGAATTACTACCTGCAGCAGAAAAATACGGAAAACATCATCAAGCAATAATGGGACTAGTGGCAGGGATGTTAGTGATGGCAGTGAGTCTAGCGTTATTTAACTAAACCTCTACCTTACCATCTTCGTTACCAGTGGGACTTGATACGGACTTAATACGGAGAGGGTAGGTCGAAAAGACCTATAAAAAATCAAAAGACTTAACATAAAGGGGAAGTTAAATCATATAGAAATTCAGAATAAAGCATAAAAAAAGTGGATATAAAATATCCACTTTTCTTAGTCTAAAAACTATATATTACTCCTCATCTTTAATACGAGTCATAATCACAATAATTAGAGCAATACCGGCAAAGCCAAATAATTGAATTATATTCTTAGTTAGGACTTCCAAATGAGCACCATGTACAAAGAACATTGCAATTAAAAGGACACCAATAAGAGCTAATAGTAACTTTTTTTTCATAATTGTACTAATACTGAACTTCCATTGCATTAGAATAATACTTCATAAATTGAGAACGCTCAAACATTTGAGCATCAGGAATATTAGAATAATTCATTTTATATCTCAAATCCTCAATTTTAGAAAAACCTTTATCATCCATCCAAGCAGAAATTCCATTATTTATATCTTCTAAAACTCCTAATCCTTCTTGATAGATAGCACTACAAACTTGAACAGCCTGAGCACCAACTAAAATCATTTTAATAGCTGCTTCAGAATCGTGAATACCAGTAGAAGAAGCAATATCGAATTTTTTATCCTTATCAGAAACAATACCTATCCATCTTAAACTCTTACGAATTTCAGAAGGGAAAGATAATCTATCAGCAGAAACAATTTCCATTTTCTCAATATCAATATCTGGTTCAAAGAATCTATTGAACATTACAACCCCCTTAGCACCTGCATGATATAACTTATCGCAGAAACCTAGAATATTAGTAAAATAGAAACCAATTTTAAAAGAAACTGGAATCTTTAAATCGGCAGCCAAACGTCTTGCAACATCAAGATAAAGTTCTTCATAATCGTTAGATGATTTAGAAGATTCGTTAGGAAGCATAAAAATATTCACTTCAAGAGCATCGGCACCAGCCTCTTCAATCTTCTTAGCAAAATCGAACCATCCCTCTTCACTAATACAGTTTACACTAGCAATAACAGGGATATTCACTTCTTTTTTAGCATTTGATATAAGAGAAAGATAATCAGAAAGGTGATTAGCCTCTACATAAGCATTCACATAATCGTAAGCTTCTGGATAACCATGATAACCAACATGATGATCTAATTGCAAAGCTTGGCCTTTGATTTGCTCTTCGAAAAGAGATTTTAAAACAACAGCACCTGCACCAGCAGCCTCAATATCTTTAATTTTATCCACAGAATCAGTAAGTCCACAACTACTTACAATAATAGGGCTTTTAATATCAAGTCCTAAATACTTAGTATTTAATTGAGCCATAAGAAAAGTTATTTAGTATTTTAGTTAATTTCGTTTATAGTCTTAAATATTATAGTTTCTAGCACCGAAAATAGAGCTACCAACACGAATCATAGACGAACCTTGTTCAATAGCAAGTTTATAGTCTCCAGACATTCCCATAGATATTTCAGTGAAAGAATTACTATTTGTAAAGAACCTGTCCTTTAAGTTAGAAAAAATATTCTTAAGATTACTAAATTCTTTACTAATTTGTTCTTGATTATCGGTATGAGTAGCCATTCCCATAACCCCAACAATGGAAATATTCTTCAAAGATTTAAATTCATCAGATTCAAGCATACCTAAAGCTTCTTCAAAAGAAAGTCCAAATTTAGAATCCTCATCAGCAATATGGAACTGAAGTAAACAATTGATAGTTCTATTATTTTTCTCAGCCTCCTTATTAATCATCTTAAGCAGTTTAATACTATCTACAGCATGAATAAGACTAACGAAAGGAGCAATATACTTCACCTTGTTAGTCTGTAAATGCCCAATAAAGTGCCATTCAATATCTTTAGGAAGAGCTTCGAACTTAGTTTTTAATTCTTGAGGCTTGTTCTCTCCGAATATTCTGTATCCACCCTCATAAGCCTCCTTAATATCCTCAATTGGTTTAGTTTTGGATACAGCAACTAACTTAACATTCTTAGGAATAGATGCTAAGATTTCATTGATTTTATCTGTAATTCCCATTTCTTTTATAATAGTTTTACACAAATGTAGCATAAAAATATTATTTAATTATTTTTGTTCTAAAGATTAATGCAAATGGCTAGATATTTTTCAAAATTAAACTATGATGGAAGCGAATTTTGTGGTTGGCAAATACAACCTCATTCGCCGAGCGTTCAAGAAGAATTGAACAAAGCTCTCTCTACTCTACTACGCGAAAAAATAAGCGTTGTAGGCTGTGGACGAACGGATACGGGCGTTCATGCAAAGAACTTCGTACTTCATTTCGACTGTAAAGAAATAAGTATGCCTTTAGACAAATTAACTTATAAGTTAAACGGAATTCTAGGAAATAATATATCTATTCACGAGATATTTAGAGTGAAAGACGATTCACACGCACGTTTTGATGCTCAATCGAGGGAATACAAATATTATATCGATTTAAAGAAAGATCCTTTTACACACAAGTATGCCTATCATCCAAATTTTATACCAGATATAAAATTAATGAATAAAGCATGTAGAATACTCTTTGAATACATCGATTTCACATCCTTTTCGAAACTTCATACAGATGCCAAAACAAACAACTGTATAATATATGATGCTCACTGGCAAGATCACGGAGAGCAATATGTATTTACTATATGTGCAGACCGATTTTTAAGGAATATGGTAAGAGCAATAGTAGGTACAATGTTGGATGTAGGAAGAAGAAGAATAAGTCTTGATGAATTCAGAGATATTATAGAGAAAAAAGATAGATGTAAAGCGGGAGTGTCAGTCCCAGGCAAGGCACTATTTCTAAATAATATAGAATACGATTTCGAAAAGCTTATATACGAAGAAAATTAAGAAAAAAGAAAAACAGAATGAAATTGAAAACATATATACAAGGACTAATAATATCACTAATACTTATACTAGTTTGTACACACACACAAGCTCAAATATTTAAACTTAGTGAAAATTCAAAAGTGAGTATTTTAACATGTTCACCTGGTCCCGATTTATATGAGATATTTGGACATACAGCAATACGAGTATCAGACAAAGTTCAAGGACTAGATATAGTATACAATTATGGAACCTTCAATTTCAACACACCAAACTTCTATTTAAAGTTTGCTACTGGTGAATTACTATACACCATATCGTCTAATTCCTTTTCATCTTTTATGGGAGTGTATAGATACTACCAAAGAAGTGTAACAGAACAGACATTAGATTTAAAATTAGAAGAGAGGCAAAAAATATTCGAAGCTCTACTTACAAACTCTTTACCTGAGAACAGAGAATATAAGTACGACTTTCAGATAGACAATTGTGCAACAAGGATACGAGATATAATAGAAAAAAACTGTAATAAAGAAATTAAATACGAATACAAAGAAGGAGAAACATATAGAGATATCTTAAATGTATTCTTAAAACCAATAAGTTGGACAAAATGGGGAATAAACATACTATTAGGCAGTAGAACAGACAAGACATCTGATGCAAGAGGTAGTATGTTTATACCCGACTATCTAAAAAACAATCTTGAACTAGCTACAATAGATGGGAAACCACTAGTAAAAAAGCAAGAACTAATATACAAAGCAAAACAAACTGTCTTTTCTACACCATGGTATTTACAGCCTATATATATAATAAGCTTGATTATTTTCTTATTAATTGGCTATAGTATAAAGACTGGTAAAAACATATTAGCAATAGATATAGGAATATTCACATTAATAGGGATAGTGGGAACAGTAGTATACTTTATGAACTTCTTTTCTAACTACTACTCTACAGGTTGTAACTACAATCTATTACTCTTTAATCCACAATATTTATTAGCAATATTACTAATTAGAAAAAATCTTAACAGAATCGCAACGATAATGTTATATATATGTGCACTAACAAGCTTGTTATACCTATTAATATTCCATATATTACCATTGGGAATACAGGAAATGCCAATAGAGAATATACCTATAGCAATATACCTAATATTCACAGCATACAAGTACTTAAAACTAGGCACAAAAAAAGGCAAATAAAATGACAGACAAAAGTATTCAAGAATGTAAGTTTCATATCTCGGCCTACGATACAGATATGAAGAGTGATTGCAAATTAACATCGATATGCAATTATTTAGAAGAGACTGCAAGTATACACACATCTAATTTGGGAACATCTCCAGAAGAATTTGTAAAAAGAGGAATAGCTTGGGTACTGTCGCGTTTAAAAATAGAAATGACACGATATCCTGAATGGCAAGAAAAGATAAGGGTAAAATCGTGGCCACGAGGCGATATAGGATTATTTCTATATAGAGACTTTATAATATACGATTCAGACGACAATATATTAGGAAAGGCAACTAGTGCATGGCTAATAATAGATATAGCAAAGAGAAGACCATTACGTCCAGGTCCATTTCTTAAAGAATTTGAATTATCTAATATAGATGAACCTATACTATCGGAGACACTATCAGGAATAGGAAAATACGATAAAGGAGAAACCATCTTTACTAAGACCTTAAGATATTCGGATTGCGACATCAACAAACATGCAAACAATGTAAAATATGTGAGATGGATGTTAGATGCACTGCCATTAGAACAAATGGAGACAGAAACAATAAAATCTTTTGAGATAAACTATCTTAAAGAGACAAAGATGAACGATAAAGTAGATATATCTACAAACAAAATAGCTGAAGACACATATGTGACAACAGTGAACAAAGGAAACGAAACAAATTGTAAAGCAATAATAAAATTTTAATATGCACTTATTCTACACACCAGATATAGAAGGAAAGAGATATACATTAGACAAGACAGAATCGCGTCATTGTGTAAGAGTACTACGCTTGAAAGAAGGAGATAAAATACAATTAATAGATGGAAAAGGTGGATTCTATACAGCCGAGATAATAGATGGCAATCAGAATTCTTGTACAGTAGAATGTATAGAGACAATAAAAGAATACGGAAAGAGGGATTATAAAATAGAAATAGGTATAGCACCAACAAAGAATATCGACAGGATAGAATGGTTTATGGAAAAGAGTACAGAAATAGGAATGGATGTATTCACTCCCCTACTTTGTGATCATTCGGAACGCAAGCAAGTAAAACATGAAAGATTGGAAAGGATAATAACATCTGCAGTAAAACAATCATTAAAAGCCTATCATCCTCGATTGAACGAGATGACAAAATTCATGGATTTTATAAAAGCAGAACATAAAGGGCAGAAATTTATAGCACATTGTGAAGAAGGAGAAGAAAAAAATCTATTTCAAGATGTATATAAAGCAAAAAGTGACGTATGTATATTGATAGGACCGGAAGGAGATTTCAGTCCAAAAGAGATAAAAGCAGCAAAAGAGGCAGGATTTCAAGAAATAAGTCTAGGAAATAGTAGGCTTAGAACAGAGACAGCAGGTCTTGTAGCATGCCATACGGTGAATTTAATCAATCGAAGTTAAAAAAAAGTGAGAAATTTATTTTTGCTAAATAGCTAGAAACTAAAAGCTTAAAAAAAAGAGCAAAAAAAAGATTGAAAAATATCGCTGAAATGTTTGCAGGCTCTAAAAAAACGCCCTATATTTGCATTGCAATCGAGAGGAAATGAGTCCTCAAAAAGAAAAGAGTTCTAAAACAGATTGTTAAATGGGAAGATACCAAAGTGGCCAACTGGGGCGGACTGTAACTCCGCTGACTTTCGTCTTCGTAGGTTCGAATCCTGCTCTTCCCACCAAATGCGAAAATAGCTCAGTTGATAGAGCATCAGCCTTCCAAGCTGAGGGTCGCGGGTTTGAGCCCCGTTTTTCGCTCAACGAAAACCTTAAAGATTAATTTCTTTAAGGTTTTTTTTATATCCAATAAAATCTAAGCTAGACAATAAGATAAGTATTCATCATTATAGTAAAAAGTCCTATCTTTACGGCGAAAACAAACAGCCAAAGACTGAAGATGAAATATTTGATACTAAGGAACCCAGGACACAACAGGGTATATTATACACAAGCAGCCAAGTTAGCTATAGCAGAACTAGAAATAGCTTCAACGCATTTTTCTACAGAATGTAAAGAAATCTCACACGACACATTAGGTGGAATTTCATATATAAGTGTAGAATTAGAAAAAGAAATGAATGAAGAAGACATCTTGATAGTATCAAAATTGTCATTCATCTTCGCCTTATACCAAGAAATAGAAAACGCAGACGGAAGGAAACTACTAAATCCGATAGAACTACCGAGATACGAAGTAGTGAACAGTAAGATTAGTAATCTTATAAAATATAAAGGAAAGACCAACGAAATCTTCACTAGAATGATGATAAACGTAGGTATAATGTCTATAGACATAAATGGTAAAAAAGGCTTTGACTTTGAAGGTAAAGAGATAAAGCTATTAGATCCAGTAGCAGGAAGAGGAACAACCCTATTTGAATCTGCAATATATGGATATTCGACATACGGAATAGAAATAGAAAAGAAATCTACCACAGAGGCGCAAAACTTCTTTAAGAAATTCTTAAAACAAGAAAAGTGGGTACATAGCGACAGGAAGTACGCACTAAACAATGGAAAGAATGGCAAAGTGAAAGGGATACAATATATGTATGCACATTCAAGAGCCGAGCTTAAAGAAAAACAAGGATATATACTAGACATCTTAAATGGAGATGCACAAGATGTAGGTACATATTTCAAAGGAAATTCAATACATTTGATAGTAGGAGATTTACCATATGGAATTGTACATGCAAACAAATCGGCAAAAGGCAACAGTCAAGAGCCAAAGAGTCCATCGAGAAACCCTTCTACCCTAATAGAGAAATGTATACCAGGTTGGTTCAAAGTCCTTAAAAAAGGAGGAGCGGTAGTATTGGCATGGAACTCATACACAATAAGCAGAGAAGATCTTTCAGAAGTATTTGAAGCAAAAGGATTCGAAGTATTAGACAGCAAAGCATACAGCGATTTCGAGCATATGGTAGACCAGTCTATAAAAAGGGATCTTATAATAGCAAGGAAGAAATAAGAAAACAAAAAGAAAGAGAATAAGATGAAGAAGATAGTAGTAATTACAGGAGCAGGCATGAGTGCCGAGAGCGGATTAAAAACATTTAGAGACCATGATGGGCTATGGGAGAACTACCGAGTAGAAGAAGTAGCCACGCCAGAGGCATGGGAAGCTAATCCTGAATTAGTAAATCGTTTCTACAACGAGAGACGAAAAGCACTATACGAATCATCACCAAACAAAGGTCATAAGCTAGTAGCAGAACTAGAGAAATATTTCGATGTAGAAGTAATTACACAAAACATCGACGATTTACACGAACAAGCAGGAAGTAGCAAGGTATGTCATCTTCACGGAGAGCTTAAGAAAGTAAGATCGAGCATAGATCCCAACTTAATATACGATTTAGATGGATGGGAACTTAAATTAGGCGACAAATGTGAGAAAGGCTCTCTCCTACGCCCTCATATAGTATGGTTTGGCGAAGCAGTACCAGAAATAGAAAGAGCAATAATGCTAATGGGAGAAGCAGAGATAGTTATAATAATAGGAACATCTTTAGCAGTATATCCAGCAGCAAGTTTGGTACATTATGCACCTAGCAACGCCTCAATCTTCCTAATAGATCCTAAAGAGCCAAAAATGAATTTAGGAGGAATAACACATATAGCCAAAGGAGCTAGTGAAGGTATGGAAGACTTAATGAAAAAACTAAAAACAATAATCTAAAATAAAATCTTGTATAAAATGATAGACCAAAGAACAATATGTGCTATAGCAACAGCATCAGGTAGTGGAGCAATTGCGGTGATACGACTATCAGGAAAAGAATCGATAGCTATATGCGATAGCATCTTTAAATCGGCAAGTGGAAAGAGACTATCTGAGCAGAAGGCAAATACAATACATTTTGGTCAGATTGTAGATGGAGAAGAATTGATAGATGAAGTATTGGTAAGCATCTTTAAAGCTCCACACTCATATACAGGAGAAGAATCTATAGAGATAAGTTGCCATGCAGCTAGCTATATACAGCAAAGATTATTGAATTTATTAATAAACAAAGGAGCCAGATTAGCCAATCCAGGAGAATTCACACAGAGGGCATTTTTAAATGGAAAGATGGATTTATCACAGGCAGAGGCAGTGGCAGATTTAATAGCTTCATCGTCGGCAGCAGCACATAAAGTAGCTATGCAGCAGATGAAAGGAGGATTTTCTAATGAGTTAAGAAATCTTAGAGAGAAGCTTCTTCGAATAACATCTTTAGTAGAATTAGAATTAGATTTTTCTGAAGAGGATGTAGAATTTGCAGACAGAACAGAGCTTTTAGATTTAGCAAAAGAGATACATAAATTGGTAGATAATTTAATAGGATCTTTCTCTTTAGGAAATGCCATTAAAAACGGTCTACCAGTAGCGATTGTAGGAAATCCGAATGTTGGTAAGTCAACTCTTTTAAACTCTCTTCTAAGGGAAGAAAAAGCTATTGTAAGCGATATTGAGGGAACAACTAGAGATGCTATTGAGGATACAATAAATTTAAAGGGTATTACTTTCCGTTTTATTGATACAGCAGGTATTAGAAAGACAGAGGATGTTATAGAGAATCTTGGTATAGAGAAGACTTTTGCAAAGATTAAGAATGCTAGTATTGTTTTGTTGCTGCTTGATGCAGAGAATGATACTAATGTTCAGAATGAGTCTATCGCTAGTATTAACGAGGCTTTAGATCACGAGAATCAGAAGTTTATTATTGTCCTTAATAAGATTGATAAGATTGATAGTTTGGATGATAAGTTGAGTGCTTTGAATACTAAGCTTGCCCATGCTGTTATCCCTATTTCTGCTAAGCGTAACGAGAATACCGATCGCTTGGTTGATGAACTTGTTGAGACAGTGAATTTAGATCGTTTGAATGATAATGATGTGATTGTTACTAATGCTCGTCATTATGAGGCTCTTTGTAGCGCTAATGAGGCTGTGGAACGTGTTGTTAGTGGTTTGGAGATGCAGATTAGCGGCGATTTCCTTTCTCAGGATATTCGGGAGGTTTTGCATTTCTTGGGTAGTATTACTGGGGAGATTAATACGGATGAAATTTTGGGGAATATTTTTAGGAATTTTTGTATTGGGAAGTAATTTTCCTTTTCAATCTGTTCGCATTACTGTGAAAACTTAAATAACACAATGTTGTTTTCTAATTATTTTCAATTTTTATTTACTTGCAATAAAAATTGAAAATAATTATTACTAATACGCTAATAAAAACAAGTTATAAGAATTCACGAACAATATATAATAGTATTCAAATATTAAATTTCTCTCTAATTCCTTCATTTTTGCTTTTCCTACTTTATCAATATTATTAGGTATACTTGATAATAAATTATATATTTAATTTGGAATATCTTCTAGTTTTGGTATCATAGAAATAATTTTAAATGAATAGTAAAAATGAATACAACTAACTTCGAATAACAAATATCTTTTCTTGAACTTCTCAAATTCATCTTTATTAGAGAGTAAATTTTAACTATTATAAAAAGAATTAATAATTAAATAATCATCAGATAATTTTGGTAAAAAATTTGTAGTGCAATAAATGCTGAAACCATATATTAATATTCATATCCTTTTACACCTTCTTTAGCAACACTCATAATAGCTAAAATTATAAAAGATTATTATTTATCTAATTCTCTTAACTCCTTAATAATATCTCTTTTAAACTTACTTAATGATCTTTTATGAAAATCTTCTTCTTCCTTCTCAACTCCAAATACTAATCTATAAATATCATGTTCTTCTACACCGATACCTTTAAAAGATTCATTAAAAATCATATCTAAATAATCCTCCGTATATTTTTTTTTAAGATCTATTAAATCCTTAAGCTCAAACATAGCATGAGCATTATATATTTCTTCAATTTTAAATTCTTTTAACGTATTTTCAATTTTAGAACTGGGCTTAAAATTCTTAATTTTAACTTTATAAGAATCAAGATCTTTCAATTCATAACTAAAAGAAAAATCTTGCCCTACTTCTTTAATATATGGATGAATATGAGTATCTAAATCAAATTCAGTATCCCCTTTTATAGAACTATTACAAATAGAACAACTTGGAATAAGATTATAAAAAGATAATGCAAGAAAAGGAAACTTACTTTTAGCAAACCAATGATCGAATTGAGGTCTTGTTATTCGTCCTTTATCATTTACTCTATTTGTATTCTCATCTTTAACAACAATTGTATTCACGTATGACCGATTACAATAAGTACAAGTATTTCTATTCAAAGCAAGGGCTAAATCATATGATGTTTTTTTACTTTTGGAAATAAATTCATCATAGTCAAAACACTCAAAAATCGATATAGCTAATTTATATTTTAAACATAAGTTTATGTCATATTCCGATTTTTTTATGTTGGTCCAAACAGATAATAAATATTGAAATTCTTTATCATCAAATTCATTAATATTCTTTTTTAAAATTTCATCTATAATATATGTTTGATGAATTAACAACTTCGCAGGCTTATCAATTAAAATATTTTCTAATATATCTTCTAAAGGTTTAGTATCTATGTCAGGTAATTTTTTAATTCTCTTTACCACCTTTTTTTTTAAATTATTAATATAATTTTTTAATATTTTTTCAGTAGGATCAGGTAAGTATAACATATTAATTGTATTTGATTAGTAATTTTCTTTCACGTTCTTTCAATCTTGCTATTTCTGCTTGAACCTCTGATAACTTATCTGAATCTTTAAAAACTTGATTATACATATCAAATAATTTCGCCCTTAAAATTGATTCTCCTATTATCTCTATTCTATTTTTATGATCTTGATTCTTAAAATTACGTATTGATTTCATTTTAATTTTTATTTGCTTGTATTTGTCAATATTATTAAGATAATCTCTGTTTGATATAAGATATTTTTTTAGCTTAGAATATTCAATAAAATCTATCGTCTCCTTTATCTTCTCTTTTGCAAATTCCCCCATAGCACCATTATGAAGAAAAAAACTATTTTTTAATAAATCATGTATATTTGCTCCAAATGTATTAACTACTTTCTCATTAATCGATATTCCTTCACTATCTAATATAAGAATATTTGAAAGTGGAATATCCGATAATATAAAAGGAGAATGTGTAATAAAGATACAATTAATACCACGTATATGTTTAAATTCAACAAGTGAAATTCTATCTAATAAATCTTTAATAAATGTCCTTTGTAATTCTGGATGATAGTATAATTCAATCTCATCAAAAATAAAGTTAATATATCTATATTTTATTAATTTTTCAGAAAGTTCATCTCCATAATTAATTTCTTCTGTAACAGAATCCAAATTAACCAGATGATATATTAAGGATGATATTGCATATATTTTTTGTTTTTCACCAGAACTTAATCTTTCGAACGTATTTTCACCTTCATCAAATAATATTTCGATATCTATAAATGAAGGAGGGATTATCTCTATCAATTCTAATCCATTAGCTTTGATCTTATAAATTTTATTTGATAAAGATTCTATATCCTCTACTGTATTGAAGGTGTCTTTTCTTAGTGAAACAATGGCTTTCTCTATATCCTGTAAATTTGAACTTGAATCTTTCTTTAATTTCTTAGCAAACCTATCAAGGTGAGATTTCTTATAATTTTTTCCAAAATATTTCTTAAAAGCTATGTACTCTTGATTCTCATGACATACTTCATATATTCTTTCAATAATATATTGCTTTATACTTGTATTTAATTTAGTTTTTTGGGGTTTAAAATTTTCATCTTTTAGAAAATATTTAAATAAGCTAGGTAGTATTTTTTCATAATTAGTTTTAAAATTTTTAAGTCCATCTCCAAGAGAATCTATAAATATTACATCCAAATCATCTTTATTTACGCAACTTCCATATTTCAGAAAATATATAGCTTGTCTTAATTTGAAAGTTATATGACTCCTATCATTATAAAGACAATCAGAAAATCGCTCTATTCCTTTAGAATCTTTACTCTTTGCTCCAAAATAAACTATAAAACGAGAATATTGCTTATACTTGTGACATATATCATATACTTTTCCTACTATATATTGAACAGTGTAATCATTTAGCCCAGACTTTTCTGGCTCAAATTCTTCATTTTTTAAGAAATATTTATATAACTTTGGAAGAATAATTTCATATCTTGAATAGGATAATCTTGATTTTTTTTGTAATTTCTCATTAATAAGAGAAAATCTAAGAGACTTGACAGTTTTACCTTCTGCAAGCACTCTCAAATTTTTATCTTTTGATAATATATTAGCCAACAACCTTGATCTAACAAGATAATTCTCTCTATTAATATCAATATTCCCATCTATACGCATAGGATTAATAACTAACGGAGTCTGATAAGCATCATTTTTATGACATACATTATTTATCCAATTTCCTATATCCCTAGAATTTAATGCATAATGAGAATAATTAATTGCAATAGAATAGAAAAAGTTCTTCATATCAAATTTTCTTTGATTTATTTTGCAAAAACAACCATCTAAATATTCATATACTACAATATTATCATCTATTAATTGTAGCATTAATAAATCATTATCTGTTTCATAAAATAACTCAACCTTGATACCCTTTTCAATATCTTTTAAATTAAGAGATTTTTTTAAGTAATCTTGCTGTAAAATCTTAGTTATTATAGATATATTGTACAAAGAAATATACAATAACTCAACAATACTACTTTTGCCTGAACCATTCTTTCCTACAATAGCAGAAATATTAATATCTAGATTGGAATATGGATATGAATATAGATTTATATTCTTACTATGATCTATAGCAACAATTCTATTGTCATCAGAATAATTTGTAAAATCATACTCATTATAAAAAACATACGGTTTGTTTTCTTCTAATATTTTTAAATACTTTCTTCTACACCCCAGTAAAGGTCTTATAGCTATTAATTTAAAATTCATTATCCCTTATTTTGCATTATTTATTTTTATGTTCATATAAATTATAAAGTAACAACTAATTCTTTATAAAATTTTTATCTTTTCGCCCTTATAAATTCAAAGGTAATTATATAATTCATATAGAATCTAGTCGCAAATATAATAAATTAATATGTTTACAATGAAGAGTTAATTAGTTTATATGTTGTAATTGAAAATAGTTCTCCGTCAATATTGGTGGAAAATTATAGATATAATGTAATATACTTTATCCTGTTTTTGATAGAACTACCTTTATTCTTAACAAAGTAAAACTAGCTCTTCCTTGCATTTTTATGTTTTTAAGTTTCTTTACATTTTGTTCAGCTAATCCATTATTAGCATCTAATTCTATGGCAATTTTTACTGCTTCAATATAATTATTAAATCCTTTAACGAAAGTTTATAATTTTTGAGACTCTATTTTCATTACTTTATCAATCCATCCATTAAGCTATATATATGATTTTGTTAAGAATATATATTTAAAGATATATTTGATAATTATAAAAGTTTAGAATTATCTATTTTTAGATTCTCATAATAAAAGAGGCTTAAAGAGGATAATGTATTTTGTTAGTCAAAATATATAGACATTTTTTTAGTTGATATTTAGGTAGTAATGCTACTATAAATAAATTCTGAGAAATTTACTATTAAGTGGAAGAGATCTGCTATTTGTATGGTAGTTAGTAGAGCAAATTTTATTGATTCTGAATAGCATTTAGCTCTATCTATAGTTACTGATTATATTTTGATTTTTATAACTATTTTATAGTATATTCTTTCTTCCGACTACTTCTAATATCAATAGTTTTTCCTGTTTTTCTATCGACTACAATTGTTCCATACGTTGCACTTTTTCTAAATATCCAATCATCTATAGCAATATCTTCAATATTAAAATTTTATCAAATCTCCCAGGA
Source organism: Marinilabiliaceae bacterium JC040 (assembly GCA_022496785.1). Classification (GTDB taxonomy): domain Bacteria; phylum Bacteroidota; class Bacteroidia; order Bacteroidales; family Marinifilaceae; genus SNAP01. The sequence goes on from SNAP01000002.1 coordinate 383,946, forward strand.
TTTTATTAATCTTAAACAAGTATAAGGACTAACTTAGTTTTTTGTGAGTTTTGATAAATATAAACTCTTTCTTGTGGAAGTTTATAGATTCATTGTTTTTAAATAATCATTAGCACGATTTATTCTACGGGCATAAGCTTGTGTATAAGCCATTTTTCCTGAAACAATTTTTCGAGAGCATTGAGGATTATTACAATAAAATCGTCTTTTATATATAAATATTTTTGTAGCTCCCAATGAAATAGGTATATCTTGTAATTTCCTACAATAATAAGCATGGACAAAATGACTTTTCAAACCACATATGAGACATCTGGATATGAATCTATAAGTTTAGTATTTTATCTTGAGTATGAATTTTAGTAATCTTAATTTTAGAAAGTTCTAATAATGTATAAAAACTACTAATTAATTTTTTCTTGGAAATTATTTTCATGTAAACATTTAAATATCAACTATTTAAAGATAATAAAAATCAATTATATTTACTAGTTTTTATTGTTGTATTTACCTGAATATAAATAGTTTACATTTGTTGTTGGCAGGAAATCAAATGTCAGATTTTACCACGAATATTGACGAAGAACCGTTTTCTATTGCTACATACAATATATGATACAGATATTTTATAGATAAATAAAACGAAATTGTCCAGTTTTTTACGAAAAGAACTGGACAAATAGTAATATCGTCTTAAAAGAAAAAACTGAACATTATTTTACAGCTATTTACAATTATATTATACTGTAAGGCAGACTACTTTACAGTAATTGTTTAATTATCTATATTTCTTTAATAGAGCTCTAAATTTTCCATAATTTAAAATGGAAGTTAAGCCTTGAAGTATTCTATACAAAATTACTTTAAAGCCATTTTCTTATTTAATTTTGCTATATCACAAAAATATTCATTTACTACTAGAGGATCGCCAGCAGGGTGTTCATTTGCATTTCTAACCATACACATAGTACAATATTCCTTATCTGGACATTTCAAACATTTAGGGAAATCTTTCTTTCTTAAATTTCTTAAATATTTAACTTTCTCTGATTTTTCCCAAATTTCATTAAGTGTATTTTGTCTCATATTTCCTACTACATAATCTTGCCAACCTGCACAAGGATATACATTACCATTATCTGCTATACATAACGTAGATTCACATACACTACAAACATAATCATCTGGATTATAGTTTGTATTTTGTTCTGCTTCTGCTTTTATATTACTAATATAATTTGTATCCTTTATAGATTTCTCAATTATAATATCCTCAATCTCTTTAATAGATAAACGACAATTTAAATTCTGAGTTGTATGATTATATCTAGCTATAATAATATAATCATCTCCCGCATATACACCCTGATTATTTGCCCAATTTACCACATCGTTATAACAATCTTTATTTTGTTTTATTATTGGACAACTTATTTGTAAAGGTATATCGTTTTTGATAAGTTTTAAGATGGAATTCTTTGTTTTTTCGAAACTACCTTCTGTTTGTGTGATATAGTCATGTATCTCTGAGTTCATTGAGTATAATGAAGTTTGTACTCCTAAAAGAGGATTTAATTTCATTTCTTCAATTATTTCATCAGTAAGTAGAGTTAAATTACTAAGTATATTAACAGAAAAATCTGATTCCCTACATTTCTTTAAGAAATTATAAAATTCTTTATGCAACATAGGCTCTCCACCACTTATTGTAATATGTAAAAGATTAAGATTTTTACATTGTTCTATAATATTATTAAATAAGTCTGGATCTATATGATTTATTTTTTGTTCATGCGGTATATAACAATGGATACATCTTTCATTACATCTACTACTAATCTCAATATGTACATTCGTTAATTTAGGTTTACCTTTAAGGTTTTCTTCGAAAAATTCTTGAGTAGATTTATTAGTCGAAACACTAGTTATGTTTGGACTTCCTATATGTTCTATTTTATTGTTTTTATAGGAAAAATTAGTATCTCTAGAATTACATTCTTCTTTCGAATTACCTGATACTAGAAATCCTTCTTCGACCAATTTATTATAAAATTCTTCAGCATCTTGCTTTAATATTTTAGAATCAATATCTGGAAATTTATTGCGGATTTTTTCTGTCAATTCATTTAATGATAATATTTTTTTATCTAATATGGATATAAAATATGAACCTACTTTTGATAAAATTTTATCACCAATATAATTTTCTGAATTATTCAATAGTTTATATCCAAAGTTTCTATTATCAGTAATATAACCGAATGTGTCATATTCTCTAAATAATATTTTTGATTTTTTTTTGTAATACATAGATTTATTTTTTTAAGTAGGCAACAAACCTATTATTAAGGTTTGTTGCCAAATTAAATTTCCATTATTTTCCACCACGTGGTCCTGGTGGGTTACATGGTCTGCCGCTTGGTCTACTATTGGGACGACAATCTGCCATCAGAACAGTACTTTCTGCCAAGACTTTTGGTTTTGAGTAACTCATAAGTTATCCTCCATCTTTTAATTAATATTAATTTATATATAATGTTTAAATAGAAAACTATCTATTTTGTACATTATCTATTTAGAAAATTCACCATTCAATATGCTGTTGTATCTAGCAATTGAAAAATGAACATTTTTAACACAAAAATGCTACATTATTATTTTCGATACTTTAAAATTATCATGAAGTTTTGTCAATCTCGTATAAAATATTTCTTAGATATATTTTGATTTAAACAATTCAAAAATTACTAACCGTCTGAGAAAGATAATAACAAATGTAATTTTGTTGGCTTACTAGGACTTCCTCCCTTTCTATAGTATCCTTTCTGATTCTGATCATCACCTATATATAATCCATTAGCTCTCTGTTTTGGTTTTGATCTAGAAAAACTATTATTTTTTATATTATACCAATATCCGTACCACCAAGTTGTTCTTCCATCACAATTTCCCCAACACGCTTGTCTACTTTTTGGTATTGGCATCTGATATCTCCATCCTTGATAATAAAGAAGTATAGCTTCCTTTATTATTGAAGCTTTTACTATTATCCCTTGATTTAAAAAAGAAGGAATTTCATTGTCCTTTATTTTTGAAATATCATATGAGACTCTACTTGTTTTAAAGTAATCCCAAGTTTTATCTGAATATAATACAACTTTTTTACCTGATGGTAATTTAATAATTTGATCTTGTGCAGAAATATTATAATATAACATACAACACAATAAACCTAATAATATTTTTCTCATATATTTATAATCTTTAATCGCAAATATAATAAAATAATATGTTTACGATGTATGATTGATAAGTTTTTTAATTATATTAATACGCAATGACTTTTATTTTGCTTAATATTAAAAATCATTATCAGCTTATATATTAATGCAATAAAGAGTTTAAATATGTCTTTATATTACATATAATTATTTTACCATTGGTATTATCTATTATGCTTGATAATAAGATAAACATTATCTATTTCTACAGTTTATCTTCATAAGTATTCATGAACTAGCTTAGATTGTATTATTATAGAATTTCTATAACTCTATGTTTAACTATTAGATTAAGTCTATTTAATATATTTGGAAAAATTTTAAAATACATTTTTTATTGAAGATTTTTTGTATTCAAAATAGAGAAATAAGAATAAATATAATTATCTAAGTTTTATTAAATTTTTTATAGATAAATTTGAAGATAAGATTATATCTCCTATTTTTGTGCTTAATGAGGTACTCCTTCAATTGCTACATGTTGGAGTTTTTTGGTACATACAAATACTAAAAATAGAATATGATTTAGTAATTGAAGCCTATGTGATTGCATATAATCATTAAAGTGTATCTAAAAATCAGATATAATATTAATAACATCATTAAAAGAATATAATGCAAATTGAAACTCTAACGAAAATGATTGAAGTAATAAATGAAATTCTAAAGACTACTGCTTGGCCAATTGTAAGCCTTATTACATTATTTGCACTAAAAGCACCTATTAGTGACTTAATTCGTCGATTTAAGAAAATAGGATACGATAAAGCTGGTATTGAAATAGAAAGCCAAAATTTACAAAAAGAAGACAAGGAAAAAACACGGGGTGAAATTCTAGGAAAAGACAGTAATAATGAAAATATTGAAAAAGCTTTAGCTCAATTTAGACCAGAAACAATAAAGTTCTTTGAGAAAGCTGTAAAACTTGAAACATCTCTTGACTCCATTAATACACCTAATGAAAGGGTAAATGTCTTATATAGATATTCACAAGTTCTTTATTTGATAATGCATTTTAATAAAATTTACGATAGTATTTTTGGCAGTCAATTAAGACTTTTACAAAGTCTTAATGGAGGTCTTAGTGAGAATAAAACTTCTATTAGATTTTTTTATGAAAATGCTAAGGAAAGAAATCCGAAGTTTTATGAGAACTATTCTTATGACCAATATCTTGAATATTTAAAATCTTTTGATTTGATTATATTTAAATCCGATGTGAAAATTGAAATAACAACATTAGGAATAGATTTTTTGAAATACATCATTGAAACAGGTTTATCAATAGAAAAACTGTATTAATTGATGGTAACAATAAATATACGTAATGAAGACTGAAATACATCTCTATCATATTAAAATATTTAATAAATAATATTAATATGATAGAGATGTACTTTGAAATCAAAAAAACATATATTCTAACTGATGTAGAGCATTACTAATTGTAGTTTAAAGATTTATTTATAAATAATTATTTAGGTAGTATAAAACCATTACTAAAATTCAAATATCTTATTAAAACTATTAGAAAATTTTGTGGAATAGAGGTTTTTCTTCCATTTTCGAATAGATTCTTTAAAACCTCTCTCCAATCGAATTATAGAATCAACAAGAAATTCTACCATCTCATGCCATTTATCTTTGTCGAAAACATTACTAGAAGAATCTTCTAGTTTTATTCTACAAGCTCTTTTGTCATCTAATCTTTCCCAAACAAGATGTTTATCTATACTATCTTTATTGTATAATAAAAAAACGCTTTATTAACGATGAAGATTTTTGAGGTTTAAGATCTTATTTAAGAATTCCTTCCAATAATCTTTTAATCTTCTTATTTATATTAGAACTATATAAATCTCTCAATTGTTGTTTTAATTCTTCTGTTTTATTACTACCATATTGAGCTAATAAATACAAACATTTAAAATCTAATGATTTATTATCAATACTATACCCCTTAACAGCAAGTCTCAACATATCTTTATATCTAGATTTAGAAAAATAATAACAAGATACTATTATCAGATTTTTTACTTTATCCTTTTTAGAGTATATTATAGTACTATTACCCAAGATTATTAATGATATCCAAGGGGCAAACAATCCTATAAAGCCCCAACTTATAGGTTTTCGATTTTGTTCTTTAGCTGCAACAAATGAATAATAAGATGCACAAAAAGTCATTATTATATATATGAATCCATAAATAAAATTGAAATAACCTAAATATTTATAGATATTAGTATCTGAAAATAATAAAAAACTAGTAATAATTCCATATACAATAGGAAGTACAAACATCCCAATTCCCCAACTAATTAGATTTTTATGCATTTTTAGAAGAGAAATTTCTAAATACAAATATTTATCATCAATTATCTCATTATTTGATAGAATAGAATTATTAAACTCTTCTTCGGAACATTCATTTTTTTGAAGTTTAGCAGGATTTGGCAAAGGAGGTGGACTTACTATCTTTAAATCGATAATATCTGATAAGTCCTTAACATCTTTTACATTTGTCCATGTTTCTAGTTTTTCACTCCAAACTAGTGTGTCTTTAGTAAAACTATATTCTTTTAATTCTTCTAAACTAAATGGTCCTTTCTGCTCTCCATTTTCTCCTATATAATATATCATTTCTGTATTTATTAATATTATTTTTCTATATAGCTTATAAAATTATAATAATTTTACAATATTGATATAAATTGTTTAAATTTATTAAATAGTAAATTCTTTTTGCATAGGAAGACAGAAATGTGAGAATATATATAAAATCACTATATTTGTAGCGAACTAATAGATGTAAAGATGAAGAATAAAAAATTTACTCAGACTGATTACATCAAAGCCAACAGACGAGCTTCTCGTTTGGAGGAGATTGAGAATCACAAGCGCCCCATAAATATTGCAAGGGTGCACAAGTCGAAAAAGGTTTATGACCGTAAACGTAGTAAGGCAGAGTTGAAAAAGGCTCTGCCTTATTCTTTTTTATAGAATTAGTTTCTACATCTTTATATACTTCGGTTAGAAGTTTTTTTACTACTCACATATTTTATAAGGTATCATATAATAAAGAAAAAGTTGTATATTTGTATATTATATGATGACTTACGCTTATGGCAAAGAATACAATGGGAACTAAACTTCCTCGAAAATTAGAGCAACGAATGAAGATTGTTGGCGAACAAATAAAATTGGCTCGCTTACGTAGAGATTTAAGTATAGCACAAATAGCAGAACGTGCTACTTGCTCGCCTCTTACTGTTTCACGAATAGAAAAAGGTGTTCCAACAGTTGCTATCGGAATCTATCTTCGAGTACTATATGCTTTACAATTAGACGAGGATATTTTATGGATAGCAAAAGAAGATCGTTTAGGTAAGTCGCTTCAAGATTTGAATTTAAAGAATCGTCAACGTGCATCAAAAAAGGAGTAAAAAATGGAAAGATTATTAGTATATGCAGATTTTGATTGGCTGAAAGAAATCACTCTTATCGGAGAATTACATTATGAATCTCTTCGAGGTTCAGATAGTTACGGTTTTAAGTACGATGAAAATTGGCTAAAGAAATACGGAAATCTAATTCTAAGTGATGACTTGAATAATTATCCTGGACAACAATACACACAACCCGAAAAAGATATCTTCGGATGTTTCTCTGATGCTTTACCTGATCGTTGGGGACGTACACTACTCAACCGAAGAGAACAAGTTCTTGCAAATGAAGAGAAACGCCCTATTCGTCGCTTGACATCTTTTGATTATCTAAAAGGTATTGACGATGCTTCACGTATGGGTGGATTCCGTTTTAAAACAAAAGCTGAAGATGTATTTATAAATTCCACTACCTCTTTTCGTATTCCACCATTAACAAATATTAGAGATTTACTGTATGCTAGTAATGAAGTTGAAAAAAGTGAAGATGCAAATCAACTACCTAATAAAAAATGGATTACTCAATTAGTACAACCAGGATCTTCACTGGGTGGAGCTCGACCTAAATCGAGTGTTACAGATAAAAATAAAACACTATTTATAGCTAAATTTCCATCTCGAAAAGATGATTACGACATGGGAATTTGGGAGCATTTCTGCCATTTATTAGCTATAGAGGCAGGAATAAATACAGCCAATACAAAGGTTATTTCCACAAATGATAAATATCATACCCTACTCTCAAAAAGATTTGATAGAACATCAGATGGAAAGCGAATACATTTTGCTTCGGCTATGACTTTACTTGGACTCTCTGATGGAGATAATGCAAGCACTGGAAACGGATATTTGGATATTGTAGATTTCATACTCAGAAACTGCACTGATGTAAATTTAAATCTAAAAGAATTATTCAAACGAGTAGCTTTTAATATTTGCATAGCAAATTCTGATGATCATTTCCGTAATCATGGCTTTTTGCTTACCCAAAAGGGTTGGACACTCTCTCCTGCCTATGATATGAATCCAACGCAAAACAGATATCAAAGTCTTCTTATTTCAGATTCATCAAATGAAGCTGACTTATCAATACTATTAGAAACATGTGAAGATTATATGCTTAGTAAGGGAATAGCTTCAAATATTATTTCTGAAGTAGTAAAAGCCGTGAGCCAATGGAAAAGTTTAGTCACAAAACTAGGTATTGCGAATCGAGAAATAGATCTATTTGGAGAAATATTCGAAGAAAGAATAAAAATGTTTAAATAGATTCACTCTTTAAAACCAACAACTTCAATAATGATTGCAACTACAGTAATTCCAGACAGCAAAGGACCAGATACAGGAGATCGCTTATTTAATACAATATAAAAACAATCAAAGGATATAGTGCTGTTATGAATTTAATAATTACACTGTGGAAGAAATAAAAACACTATACAGAAAAGTGTCTTTTTATACAACAAAAGGAGTTTAGCTAAAAACTACACTCCTTTACTACCTTAAACATTAATATAATAACAAATCTAACTAGATTTCTCCTCTACACGCTACCCATAAATATTTTCTAATTCTATCATTGAATTTATCAATGATACTAGATAAAAGAACACTTTTGCCTTTATCACTATTTAAAGAAACAAATATCTTTGAACTATCTTTTATATTTGCATTATTATGGTAAACTGATAATTTAACCTTTTTTCCATTGCTAGATTTTACTTCAACTATACTCTTTGAAAGATTTGAAGGATAGATTAGTTCTACACCTGTAGGATACAACAATAGCATATCTCTTTGTAAAGATCCTTCACCTATTTTACTAGATTTCATATCTGCATATGGTTCATGAACTTTTCCTTCTACAAGAGCTTCATCTACTATTCTTTTACCTACTTCCGCCCACATTTTTCTATCTTCAAATGTATAAAGATATAGATAAGCTCTACCATTTTGAGGACTTACAAGACGGAAATCTGATTTTGCCATTGCCCCGTGACCATAAATTACTACTAAATTTTCTTCCATTTTTCTATTATTTTATAATACATTAATAATTTGTTCCAAGATTGTTTATTCTTCCTGGTTATCTGTATTTTCAAAGGTATTAGAAGATTTATCCTCTTTTTATACATCTTTTATAAACTACTTAGATTAGCATATTTTCATATCTTTGATATAATTGTATTAAACTTACTTTATCTATTAATATATATACATGAAAGATTTAATTGCTTGTTGCGGATTGGATTGTGAGAATTGTGAGGCTCGTATTGCCACTATCAATGATGATGATGAATTGAGAGAAAAAACGGCTAAGAAATGGTGTGAAATGAACCATACCGATTTAATTACAAAAGATAGCATTCAATGTATGGGATGCAGAACTGATGGTGTGAAATTTGAGTATTGTAGATCGATGTGCGAGATTCGTAAGTGTGTGAAGAAAAATGGTTTTAACACTTGTGCCGATTGCCCTAAATTGAATTCTTGTAGTTTAGTTGGTGCTATTATTAAGAACAATGAAGATGCTAGAAAAAATTTGTATTTTTGATTGAGAATTTAATCTTAAAATAAGTGTAGATTTTCACTGAATTATTAATAATATCTTTTAAAACAGATTAATATGGAAAATGAAATAAATAAGCATAATAAAAAAGAATATCCTCCAATGCATTCAGCAGAGCATATTTTGAATAGAACTATGGTGAATATGTTTGGATGCCCTAGATCGAAAAATGCTCATATAGAGAGAAAAAAGAGTAAGTGCGATTATGAATTAAAGAATGCTCCAACCGAAGAAGAAGTAAAAGCTATTGAAGATAAGGTGAATGAAGTGATTAAGCAGAATCTTTCTGTTTGCGTTGATTTTATTAATAGAAATGAAGCTAAAGATTTAGTTGATTTGTCTAAACTGCCAGAGCATGCTAGTGAGACTTTAAGAATTGTGAAGATTGGGGATTATGATGTTTGTGCTTGCGCTGGAGACCATGTAGAGAATACTTCTGAGATTGATAAGTTTAAGATTATTAGCTCTGACTTCTCTATTGAAGAGGGTGCTGATTTTGGAAGATGGAGAGTGAGATTTAAATTGATTAAGGAATAAAAAAATCAGAGGTATATCATAGATAATATACCTCATCTTTTAAGTAATTTGCATGTATTAGCTTTTCCCCATTAATTCTATTTTCTTTGAATTTCTAGTAAAGCTCTATCAATAATTTCATCGTGTAGCCTATCTTTCCAATCTATTAATACTTTAATATCTGCAGGTACCCCCTTCTCCCAATCTGGCTTTTTGTCTAGATTAAGTGTTTGTGTGATAGAAAATCGGTATGTCCAACCATTTGGTAATTGACCGCCGTTTGGTAGACCTAAGCCCCCTCCTGTTGTATCTCCTACTAATATCATATTAGGAATGGCTTTTGTTGCTAGTGATGTGAAAGATCCTGCACTATAGGTTCCTCTGTCTACTAATACCATTACTTTGTTTTTATATCTTATTCCATCGTATGGTTTCAATTTGCATGGTTTAGGATCGCTAAAATCGTTATGACCTTTACCTGTTTTTATTCTTGAATAGTATAATGTTGTTTCTTTTTCTATGAATCGTGATAGTAGTGTGAAGATATCTGTTACAGCTCCTCCTCCATTCTCTCTTAAATCAATTATTAACCCTTCTGTATTCTTGTATCTATTTAGAATAAAGTCTAATTGATTGTCGTCAACAGTTCCTGTGAATGAAGGAAATCTAATATATCCCACTTTCTTATTTGCCATAAAATCGTGAGTGAATGGACCTGTTATTTTATAATTTCTAGGAAGATAATTGTCTTCTATTATTCTCCAATCGAAATTGTCTTGTCCTAAATATTTAACTCCAAAACGTGAAATATCGAAGTATGATATAAGGTTGGTATGATCGTCTTTTAATTCCGATAACATTGAACCTAATATCTTAAATAATTCTTCGTCGCTTGTTTTATTGGTTATTTTAGATGAGTATTTTGCTTTTACTGCATCCCAATCTATTCCTTTGACATCAAAGTATGAGTATTTTTCATCACACTGTTTCCATAAATAATCAAAGTTTGTTTTTGCATTTGTAGATTCTAAATCTTCATCGAGTATTACTGATTGACAAGCTGCAAATAGTGGTAACATCAGTAGTATTATATATTTTTTCATGATTTACTTTGTTTTAAATAATAATGCGATTTTTAATTTAAAATTAGCTATCTCAAATTTATCTAAATTCCCTCCTGTTTTATAGGCATCTAGCTCGTATCCTAGTTTTATAGCATTCCCATTTTTTAAGAATACTGTGTAGTTTAATTCTGTTCCAATTCTGTATCCATTAAACATTTTGAATTTATATCCATCAAAGATACTTGGATCGTTTACTACTGAAGAATCCCCAGTATACGCATATCCGTTTCTATAGGTATTATTCATTAAAGCCAATTTCATATTGAAAGATAATTCTCTTTTACGTGGCTGGAATGTGAATGGAATAAAAAGTATCTTGAAACGTTTTGTTTCTTTATTTGAGATGTTCCAAGATATTTTACCTGAAGCTGATAAAGTTGAAAAGAATTCTATCCCCACTGCATTGTTCTGAAATGATGGATTGTTTCTATATTGAAATGTGTTTTTAAATTCTCCTCCCACTTTACACATAAATCTTTCATTATGCCATACTGGATATATCTTTGAATATGAAAGATTTCCTATCATCACATTTGATGTATAGGTTGTTTTATTTATTGTATTGATAGCATTACCTGTAGCAAATGAAAATTTTAATTCCCTTTCTTTTCCACTATCAAATTTTATAAAACCAGTTTCCATATATTTTAAAAAACCTGAATAGAAAAGAGGAGATGTTCCTAAATCTTTAAATTTTACTATATCGAAACCTGCACCTATATGTATAAATTTTCCATCATACTTTTTTGTGCTTTCATAATTGTTCTGTCCATAAACAAACACTGAGACAAATAGTCCCAAGATTACTAATAGTTTACGTTTCATACATTCTTTAGTTTATTATTAATATTAAATAGGCAATAAATTGTATCTCAGATTTGGGTTAGTTTTTGATTCACAATTTATCTTCTACGTTTATTTCAAAACAAAGATTGTAATAAATGTTTTATGGATGGTATAATTCTATTATTATAACGTCTTATTTTCAGAAATCAGTATTATTTTCCAGATTTAGTAGTTTTTAGAAACTGTAAAGGCGTGAGATTCAGCTCTTTCTTAAAAGCAGTGTAAAATGCACTATTACTATTGAAACCAGCTTCTATACCTATACCTTCTATGTTTAAATGCTCTTTTTCTTTCGTTTTAAATAGTTCTTTCGCTTCCTCTACTCGGTATTTATTTATAAAACGATTAAAGTTTTCGTGACTAATTATATTTATAGATCTAGATACTGTTCGGGGGTGTTCTCCTATCTTATTTGCTATTATTGCTACTGTAAGATCGGGATTAAGATATAATTTTTCCTCTCTTAAAAGTTCTTCTACTTTATTAAAAATCTCTTCATATTTGTCTGTCTTCTCTTCTATAAGTTCTTGTTCTTTGTTTAAAGATTCTTCTGTATCTATGGATTGTATCTTAGACTCTTTACTTTTTAATGTTTTTACAACAGATAGATTTATTGATGTTTGTTGTGATAATCCGTTATAGGCTATCCAGAATGTTATAAATAAACCCAATAGAGATAAAATTAATTCAGAAATAAATCCTGGAAAGAATATTGTAGATATTAAGCCAAATAGAAATAAAATAACTAGTAGTTGTATTACCACTAAAAGCCATTTAAGTTCTCTATTTTCTATGGAACTATACTGATTTTTAAGGATCTTTGAATGTCTTACTATTTTCTTATATATAATTGGTATTAATACACATAAATAGATAAAACCACATAGTTCAAATAGACCATAAATTAATGAATTGTGAACTGTTTGATAGATCTTTATTGGGAAAAATATTAATCCGATATTTAGTAGAAAATCGAAGATTCCTGGTATTAATAGTAAATAGGTCTTGCTTTTAATCTTTTCTATCGATACCCTTTCTACATATAAATATAGAAGAGTAGGCATTAACCATAGAAAATTAAATGAAAGCACCTTTAAGTATTTATTGTTTACGTATAGACTGAAGACTTCAAATATATCTGATAAACTTGAAAGGCCTGATACCATTAGAAATATTCCTAATAGAAAAAGTGAATTGTTTTTTTTCCTGTTTAAAGCAAAAAGAAAGATTCCTACTGATATGGCTTGACACATATCTATTGAATTTAAAAGTAAAAAGAATACTTTATTTATTTCCATATAATATTAGTTAAGATCTTAGAACAAAAATATATAATAATCTCTTATTAGAAAGCTATACATTCATATCTTTGAAAATTATTCAATATATTTAGGTATAAATTAAATTTGAAATTATATGAGTCTTATTAGAAATATACTATTAAATAGAAACTTTATATTAGTTTTGTCAGTAGTTCTTGGCCTTATTGTTGGTGATGGAGCCCATTATATTAAAGATTATACTGTCTATGTTCTAGCATTAGTGATGATGTTTTCAACCTCTGGTATTAATATTAAGGATATCTTTCCTCTTAAATCGATGTTAAAACCTATGATTGTTGGATCCTTATTAAATTATGTTCTTTTTGGTAGTGTACTTATTAGCCTTGCTTATTTTCTTATGCCTACAACTAATCTTTTTTTAGGTTTTGTAATTATTGCTGCAACTCCTCCTGGTGTTGCTATTATTCCTTTTTCTAATATTCTAGATGGTGATATAAGATATGCTGTTGTTGGAACTTTAGGAGGTTTTCTAGGCTCTTTAATTTTTGCTCCATTAATATTCGATTTGTTCAGTAATGTAGAAGGAGGTGTGAAAGTAATTGATCTTTTATGGATGATGTTTAAGCTTGTGATTATTCCTCTTTTACTTTCTAGATTACTTCAATTTAAGGCTATTACTCCTATTGTAAATAAACTTAGAGGAAGAGTAGTTGATTTTGGTTTCGCTATTATATTATTTACTGCTGTTGGACTTAATAAACATGTATTTTTCTCTGATACTAAAATTCTTTTTTTAGTTGCTTTTGTCTTGTTCTGCTCTCTTTTTGTTCTTGGTTTTCTATATATGAGATTTTGTAAGTTTATTAAACTTGATCCTAAAATTGCTATTACTCAGAATCTGTTATTGACTATTAAAAGTTCAGGCTTTGCAGTTGTTACTGCTTTAACCCTTTTTGGAGAGAAAGCTGCTATTCCTTCTGCTATTCTAGCTGTTTTTGTTTTAGCTTATCTACTTAGTTTGAGCTTTATAAATGATTTTAAATATAAAAAGATGAATAACAAAAAGAATAAATAATGTTCAAATAGTATTGCATTATTAAATAAAACTCTTATTTTTGATTAGTACACTTTGTGTATAAATGAAATAACAAGTTTTTATGTGTAAGTAGTGAACTAGTATTATAAATAACTAATTCACTACTTTTTTCTTTTATTAATTTTATACGCTTTATTCTTTTCTATCTTTTCTCCCTTTGTCTCTTTATGTATCTTTCCATATTCTAACTTAATTAGATTTGTATACCCTGTGAATATGTATTTAATACCATAATCTGTATATATTGAAAGTAAAACTACAATTACTATGAATACTGGGAAAAAAAGTACAAACATTTTCTTAAGAGCTAAAAGCAGTTTTCTTATAGCAAAGATTAATACCCCTAATATGATTATACTATCTAAATAGAACCCCATACCAAATTCTGGTAATATCTTACTGAAGATTATAAATAATGGTATTATTAATAAAATTCCCATTAACACTATGGGTATAGCACTTATTTTAGTTGTACATAAAAAATCTATCTTTGCTTCGTAGGTTGAGTATCTGAAGATTTTAAGAATGAAATCGTACCATGGTTTTTTAGGTGGCTCTACTTCCTCGACTATTTCTTTACCATATGTCCTTTCATCATACTCTATTTTTGCATTACAATTGTTACAATTAAATGTTACAACTGTATGCGCTGGTAGTATGTATTTTTCGTGACATTTAGGGCATAAAACTAGTACTGTTTCTCTATTTATTTTTGTAACATCTTCTCCTGTATTATCAGTACCATCTTGTTCAACATTTTCTTCGTTTGCTTCATAATCTGATTCTGATGAATATCTATCCTCATCAGTCCTGAATCTATCTTGAGAATTACTAAACCTATCCTCTGAATTCTCAAAACGATGATCTGAATTAAAAGGATCTCTACGTCTCCTTCTTTTCTTAAAGTTTAACTTATCTTTTATTGCTTTAGGATCGAAACGACGTTTCTTACCTACATATACATATTCTTGATTTCCATCAATATTCCCTTCCATACAACAATAATCATTTTATTTGGTATGCGAATATAATTATTTTTGATTATATATTAATTTTTTAAGCTATCGTTTGCCCAATGCCACATATTTAAATAAGATGCTTTTGTGATATTCAATAATTTTATCCAATTTATTTTGTCTGCATGATCGCTTGGTTGATGATAATCTTTATGCCCACCTGTATGGTACCATATTATTGGTATTTTCTTCAGAGCAAATGAAGCATTATCACTCCCTCCTACTGGATTGTCCCAAGCTCTATAGTCTGGATTTAATGAAAGATTGTATCTTTTTATATCTTCCTTTAACCATTGTTCATATTCTGGATGTGATGCTAAATAGAAATATGTTACTTGATTCTTTTTTTTAGACTTTATACCTCTACCTATCATATCATAATTTAGATAGCCTTTTATATCTTTTATGAATGAACAGTTTTGTGTGAAATATTTTGAACCCAATAGACCTTTTTCTTCTCCATCCCAAAATGCAAAAATGATATTCCTTTTTGGCTTTTGCCCAGATTCTTTAAAAGCTTTTGCTAATTGCAGTACTGCAGATACTCCTGATGCATTATCATCTGCTCCATTATATATTTTATCTCCATCTAAATCTTCATCTATTCCTAAATGATCGTAATGAGCTCCTACTATTACATATTCTTTAGTGTTTTCTCCCTCTATTATTCCTAAGATATTGTTTAAAGATAGGGACTTATGTACCTTTTTCTTTAATCTCTCTATAGAATCTAAATTTACCTGATATCTAGCTTTTATTTGTCTTTCTTTTCTACATGCGATAAAAGATTGTAAATAACCATTATTTAGTGGTTTTATACCTATTTGTTTTAATTGTGAGATAATATATTGTGCTGCAATTCTTGATCCATGTTTACCAGCTTCTCTACCTTCTAATTCGTCGTGAGCAAGAAAGTTTATATGAGCTTCTGCTGTTTGAATATTTATACTAGAAAGACCTATTTCTTTTGCTGTTTGCCCATATATATTAGAAAATAGAGCTATAAATAATACACTTAAGATTATATTTTTCATTAGTTTCATTTTTGGTGATGAGTAAAAATAATGAAAATGTATAAGTATTATATAGCTCTATTAAAATATTTACAGTTTACTCTCCTTTAATCATAGTAAGTATCATCTTGAATTTACTAATCGCATTTAAAGAATGAGGAATATTTGCTGGCATTATTACCATATCTCCTGCCTTTAGTATTAAAGGTTTTCTATTTATATTTACTTCAACCTCTCCTTCTAAAACTTGAACTAGTGCATCAAAAGGTGCTGAATGTTCACTTAATTTTTGACCTTTATCGAAAGTAAATAGACTTATATTACCTATTTCTTTAGATAATATCTGATGACTTACTATTCCTCCTGTAGAGTATTCTGATATTTCTACTGGATTAAAAATCTTTCCTTTAGTAATTAGATTATATTCCATAACAACTTAATTTAATGTGGTTTGTAACATCTTTTAACAAACTTACGACATATTCATAAACTAAGGTGTAACATTTGTTATATGTTTATTAAATTATTGGTATTTATAATAAATTTCCTCACCTTTATTAGACAATTAACTAAACACTTAAAAACATGATTTATTTAAAAAAAATTTCTTTAGATGATTTGGATGCTTATAAATATTGGCAACATCCATCTCACAAATATCACAACTTTAATGGTCCTTACTATGGAAAGATGAATGAAGATGAAATTGAGGTTGCTATTATGCAATTGAAAAGTAGATTGAAACGTAATGAAGATATCGATAGCAGACGTTTAATTTGTGATAGCTTAGATAATATTATAGGCGAAGTAAACTGGTATTGGAAGTCAAAAGAGACCTATTGGATGGAAATAGGTATTGTTATATTTGATGAAGAATATTGGGGTAAAAGGATCGGATATAAAGCTCTAAGTCTGTGGACTGACGAAATATTTAATACTCACCCTAAATTGGCTAGAATTGGACTTACCACATGGTCTGGCAACGAAAGAATGATGAATTTAGCTGAGAAATTAAAAATGAAAAAAGAAGCTGTTTATCGCAAAGCAAGAATAGTAAACGATAAATATTACGATTCTGTCTCTTACGGTATCTTAAAAGATGAATGGTTACAAAATAAAGAAGATGAATAAAAACATTGAATCTGAGATAAAAGATTGAGAATGAAAGGAACAAGAATTACAGATTTATTCGGAATAAAATATCCTATTGTACAAGGTGGGATGGTATGGTGTAGTGGTTGGAAATTGGCTTCTGCAGTTAGTAATTGTGGAGGACTAGGCTTAATTGGTATAGGATCTATGCATCCAGAAACTTTTGAGGAACATCTTATTAAAATGAAAGAATCTACTGATAAACCTTGGGGTGTAAATCTTCCTTTATTCTATCCTGAATTAGAAAAAATAGTGGATTTGATATTCAAATACAATGTAAAAATTGTTTTTACAAGTGCAGGCAGTCCTAATATTCTTACTAAAAGATTTAAAGAAAAAGGAATTATTGTAGTTCATGTTGTTGCAAGTATTTACTTTGCTAATAAATGTGAAAAAGCTGGAGTAGATGCAATAGTTGCTGAAGGTTTCGAAGCAGGAGGTCATAATAGCCCACTAGAGACCACTTCTTTAGTCCTTCTACAAGATCTTCAAGATAAAATTTCTATTCCAATTATAGCAGCTGGAGGCATTGGATCGGGTAGTGCAATTTTAGCATGTAGATCTCTAGGAGCTGAAGGTGTACAAATTGGATCTTTATTTGCTTGTAGTAAAGAGTCGTCTGCACATATCAATTATAAAAATAAGATAATTGAAACAGGTGAAGGTGGCACTATTCTTGATATTAAAGAGATTTCTCCAACAAGATTAATTCCTAATAAATTTACTGAAGAGATGAATTCTTTAAGAACTTCTTGCGCTAGTGTTGATGAAATGAAAAATCTTTTAGGAAAAGGAAGATCAAAAAAAGGTATTTTTAAAGGGAATTTAGATGAAGGAGAAATAGAAATTGGTCAAATAGCATCAAGAATTAATTCTATTAAAAGTGTAGAATATATCTTTAAAGATCTTATTAATGAATATAATTCTCAATTGAACTTTATTAGAAAAGAATTATAAAAAATAAATGGGGGGAGCTTATTGATATACAGATGTGTACCACCACACATGATAAATACCCAAACAAAATGTTAAGATGATTAATGATATATAGATGAACGACTCCCCCCTTTTTTAAGGGTTCACCTATAACGCGGTATTCTAAAATAAATAACTTCTTAAATTAATTTGCCCCAAACGAATTACACAAAATTATTTGCGTGTTTTTGTAATATAAATAGTAGATATAATGATATATCTAATTGAAGATAAACTATAAATGCTTTAGTTTCGTTTCTTATAAAAAACTGTGAGTAAAAGTATTATATAACAATACATTTATAAATTAATAGAATCCTAAATTATTTCTAATATAAAGTTAAATTCTTATTATAAATTTATTAGAATAAAAAAAGGAAGCTCTTTAATCAGAACTTCCTTATTCTCGGTATTTAAATTATACTTATTTTGGTACTACAAAATATGTTTGATATACAGAAAAATCACCATAATTACTTACATCATCTCTATCTTGTCTAAAATTCAACATATCAAAATCGTCAGATGAATTAGTTCTAAAATAATAATATTTATCTGATATTCTGTATAATTCTAATCTTTGATTCTGACGTGCTAAATAATATTTATAAGGAGACACACCATCCATATAGTACGCATATGTATCATCAACTGTATTAATTGAATTTTTTCCGTCTGCTCTATATAAAGTATTTTCTTTTAATTCGAATATTTCACCGACTTCACCTTTAAAACCATTCAATTGAAAAACTACTTTTTTACCATCTTCACTTTCTCCAAATTCAAGCATTGTTTTTGCATTCTGAATATATTTCTTAGTATAAGTTCCATCCCAACCTTCGGAATTTGCAAGATTTGCTATAAATTTCTTTCCTATTATTTCTCCTTGGGATGTTGCTGTTTTGACAACCCCCTTATATTCGGCCTTATATTCAGCAATAAATATTGTATAAGGTTCTTTTATATAAGTATCAAATAAATGCTTAACTTCTATTGCAGGAACATTATCATCTAACCTATAAACATTTAAGGTATATTTTATATTAGTAGAGAACAAATGTGACGAAGTGAAATTGTGTCTTATTATTTTAAACATATTATATGACAAGCGTTCAAGCTTTAATTGAAACTCTACAGACGGACTTGGCATATCTGTTGTTTGAAACGTTTCAACATCAGAATATTTATCTATAGGATTTGGATTTCCTAATTCATAAAAAATAGTTTTCAATCTTACCCAATAATTAGTTTTGGGTATCAAATCATTTAATTTATAATTAGTACTTGAATCAACTCTATATTCTGATAAGATATCTTTAAAATCTTTGTCACTTGATATTTCTATATATCTATTTATTCCTCTATTCTCACTATTAATATTTTCCCAAACTAAATCTGCTCCTGCAAAATCAATATTTTTAACCTCTTTTATAGATGCAGAAGGTTGATGTCCTAATGGATCTCCAACTACTATTTCTTTTGATAGATATACTATTTCTTGTGTTTTTAAAGATTTTGCTTGTAATACTAATTTGAAAGTTCCTTCTGTTTTATATGTGTGTTTTGGCGATTCTTCAGATGATTGTTCTTCATCTCCAAAATTCCATTTATAGTCTTCAACACCCTTTGATGTATTAGTAAATGTAACTGTTTTTGTTTCTTTATCTACTTGGTAAGTGAAGTCTAATTTGGGATCTGGTATTTCTTTATCTTTACTACAAGAATATGTTAGAATTGCTATACAAATAATAACTAGTAGGTAAATGTTTTTCATAGTTTCTTAGTTTAAAGTTATAGCACACAAAATTAGAAATAAATATCCAAATAGATGAATCGATACTCATAATAAAACCTATTTATTTGTTAAATTTTGCTTAGTATTTTCTATTTTAGAAATATCAAAACCTTTATTTATTGCAACATTTAACATCTTATTATATACAGATTTATCTATGGAAGGATTCTTTGATAATATCCAAAAATATTTTCTTGAAGGACTTCCTACCAAGGCTAATGTATATTCTCTATTTAGATATATTATATAGTAATCTCCACTAAAAGGCCAAAAGAAAGAAACTTTTAACCTACCAGGATATTTTGAATTCGGTACCCAAGCTCTTCCCTTTGAAGATTTTAATACTCCCTTAGATGTTATACCACTATTAATAACTTGTATATCACCTGAAGGTTGTAAGATATATTTTGCTGTTACAAATTGCATATCTTTCTCAAAACGATTGGGAAGACGAGCTATTTCATACCATAAACCTGAATATTTTTTCAAATCTACATTATTTACAGTTTCTAATTCTTGACTAGTTTTACAAGAGATGAATCCTACTACAAAGAATATAATACATATTTGTTTTTTCATACTATTAAGATTTTATCATACATAAATATACGAATATATAAAATACAAAAACAGATTAATCTTCTCATTTATAATACAATATAAAAGATTCAAATAAAGAAAAAGAAGAAGCAATTCTAAAATATAAAGAAAGATTTGCAAACCCTTACAGAGCTGCAGAAAAAGGATATATAGATGAAATTATTATGCCTAAAGATACACGAATTAAGTTAATTCAAGCTTTAGAGATGGCTAAAAATAAGAATGCAACACCTCCTCCTAAAAAACATGGAAATATGCCTCTTTAAAGTAATTCATACATTTTTTATTAGTTCTCGGGGATCATATAATTTATATGATCCCTTATTTTATATAAATTATAATCATTAAAAGACCTGTTTGTGTAATAAAATAGTGGTTTATAGATATAAAATTTCATATCTTTAGTTATATATTTATAGAAAATGAAAATATTAATTGCACTTACGAATACAACATATAGAAATTATTTAGCTTATAGACTAGAGAGTCTACATCATTCTGTTACATTATTAAATAATGGAAAAGAAGTAATTGATTCTTTAAAAAAGGATAAATATGATTCAATTTTAATTGAGGATAGACTTGAATATATTAATGGTTTACAAATATTATACCATATAAAAAAAGGATATAAAACAATTAAAAACAGTACAAAAATATTTATAGGAACTAGTATTGATAATAAAAGAAAAATTAGTAATGCTATAGAACTAGGTATTGATGGATATTTTATCTTTCCTATAGAAACCAAAGAAATTATAAATAGAATAATAAATTAAAAGATATGAGAAGAATTACATTATTATTTATTCTTATTATTTTATACAGTGAAAGCTCATCTCAGAATACAAAATTCATAAAATCAATAGGAATTAATCATACAATTGAATTTATAAATAAACCAATAGATTTTACTTGGAACTTATCATCTATATATAGTGAAATTGATATCTTAAAATTTAATAATAAATCTATATATATAATTCCTGAAATCAAACTAGCAGAAAGAGTTTTAGAAGGGAATAATCTCTACGAAGATCCAGGATTCCAATGGAAAATTGATTCATACATCCCTATTAATAAAAAGATAAACATATATGTCTCCTATGCATATTCAAAAGATGCTATTTTCCCCCAACAAAATATTATTATACAAGCAAACCAAAATATCTATAAGACATGGGGTTTAATATACGGTGTAAAATACGTTTATTGGAAGAAAACAATAATGAACTACATTATAGGGGTTGAAAAATATCTTGGAAATATGTGGATTACTTTAAAACCATCTATAATGAGATTTGAATCAAAGAATTATTTAGCTGTGAGTGTTGGAAATCGAATATATTTTAAGGGGAATAAATATAAATACATACATATAGGCTATATATATGGACATTCTGCCGAAATAATATATCATGCAGACTCAGAACAATTACTAAAAAATAAAACATGGGGAGTATATTGTTCTCTAAATTATGAGATATTTAAAAATCTACAAATACAAACATCTATTACATTTCGGAATGAAGAACTATCTAATGATATTGATAGAGATATACCTGGATTGAATTTAGGAATGAAATATAGATTTTAAATAAAAGCTTAAAAATATGCATAATGAATATATTAACATACTATGGCATTTAATATATATCTTTTCATTTATTGCAATATTTATTCCAATATTCTGCTTTACTAGCTATTATTATAGAAAACAAAGGAATAAAAAGAAAATATCAATAAAGATAAAGTATGAGAAGATTATATTTGAATACCTGATAGATAAAAAGAAGAATATAGAATTTCTACATAATAAATTTAAAAGGAATTCACACAAATTAGTAATATTAGAAATAATAGATGATCTATTAAAAAATATTAAAGGAGAAGATGCTAAAAGAATTAATGATATAATTATTTCAAGAAAGCTTGAAGAATTTGTTATAAGAAAACTAAAATCTAGATTCAACTATAATAAGCAGAAGTATCTACAACTATTATTAAATCTTAAATGTAGAAATCTTCCAACTGATTTATTAAATAAATTAAAAAAGAACAAGTCTAAAGAAATAAGAATATATTCTATCATACTACTAATTAAACATGGTAAATCTTCATTAACCAAAGAATTCTTTGAATATAATCACTTTCTAAGTCTTTGGGAACATATGAATATCTACTATTACTTAAAATCTATAAATATTAATAGTAATGAATTGAATAAGCTACTATATTCTAAGAATGATTCTGTTATAATTCTTGCTCTCAGATTAATGAGACTATTAAATACTAAAATACAATCTTATGATTTTGTTAATGAGTTATTAATAAAAACAGATCCACAAATTCAATCTGAATTATTAAGATTATTAGCAAAACACAAATTTAAGGATATTAATATTCTAATACCAAAATTGAATTTATATAGATGGGAAGATGTTCTTACAAATTTCTCAAGATTAGATTATGCAAATACAGATATTATGATGGAATATTATAGATTATCAGAAAATAGAGAAATAAAAAAGCATATTTTAATATGTATTTACAATAACATACAAGGTGGTAAAAATGATATCGTTCATTTTGCTAATCAAACTCAAAATATAGAATTAAAAGAATTAAGTCAAAATATAATTAAACAAAAAACAATATAACAATGGATATTATTCAAATTCTTAATTATCTATTTATGTTCTACTCTATTACAATAATAAGCATATACTTTTCTATGTGTATAGTTTCATTGTTCGTAATAAAAAAATATAAAAAGACTAATGACAGTATAAATATTAACACAATACTTGCAAGTGGAGATGCAGAACCAAGTGTTACAATAATAGCTTCATCATTTAATGAATCTCCGACTATATTACCTTGTGTAAATTCTTTACTCAATCTTGAATACAATAATTATGAAGTGATTGTAGTAAATGATGGAAGTACAGATGATAGTCTTGAAAAAGTAATAACAGAATTTAACCTAGAGAAAATAGATTATATTGTAAATTATAAAATTGAAACTAAAAAGATAAGAGGAATTTATAAATCTAAAAATCCAATATATAGAAATCTAATCATTATTGATAAAGAGAATGGAGGAAAAGCAGATGCTATGAATGCTGGTATCAATATATCTTCAAAATTCTATATTGTATGTGTTGATGTAGATTCTATTTTAAGAAAAGATGGATTACTAAAACTAATAAAAAGTATTATCAGCAATAAGGATAGCTATATTACTGCAGTAGGTGCTACCGTGTGTGCTATAAATGCCTGCAAAGTCGAAAACGGAGTTATCACTGAAGAAGATGTTCCAAATAAATTTATTCCAGCTATACAAATAATTGAATATTTAAGAGCTTTTTTAATGGGACGTATTGCTCTTGGAAAAATCAAAAGCCTAATTCTTGTTTCTGGTGCTATTGGAATGTTTAAAAAGGACAATGTACTTTCTATTGGTGGATACGATGAAAAATCCATCGGTGAAGATATGGAATTAATTGTTAGAATAAGAAAATATTTATACGAAAACGAAACTTCCCACAATGTAGATTATATACCAGATCCATTACTCTGGACCGAGGTCCCTTCCTCTTATAAAATACTAGGTAGACAAAGAACTCGCTGGGCTAGAGGCTTGGTTGACACCTTACGTTTACACAAATACATGCTCTTTAATAAGAAATATAAAACTGTAGGTTTTATTAGCTTCCCATATTTTGTATTTTTTGAATGGCTAACTGCTTTTATTGAAATGACAGGATTAGTATATATGATTATATTGTTTGTACTAGAAATAGCTTCAGTGAAAAGCTTCCTAATTGTATTTCTGGCTCTATACTTATTCAATATTTCTCTTTCATATGCTGCAATACTATTAAACGAAATTTCATATCATTCTTACGGCAAACCTAAAAACATGATTAAACTAATGTTTTTTACCTTATTTGAAGCCATAATATTTCACCCGATTACTGTTTATTGGACATTAAAGGGTAATTATATGTATTTAAGAGGAGTAAAAGAATGGGGGGTTATGACAAGAGAAGGTTTTAAATAAATTCTACAAAGGTTCAACATGAATAGCAATATGAGTACGAGGCCCAAACTGATCTTTTAATTCTTTCTCAATCTGTTTCACTTTCTCATCAACTGCATTTAGACTAATATTCCCATACATTCTCACATGAAGTTCTATTGCATAATAGCTTCCTATTCTTCTAGTCCGCAAATCATGAGGATCAAAAATCTCGGGTACTCTTAACACTGTAGCTAGTATTTTATTTTCTATTTCATCAGAAAGAGATTTCTCTAGTAAATCTTCTAAACTAGGTACAATTAAACTTATAGCTACTTTTAAAATTAATATACTTACCACTATTGCAGCTATAGGATCTAATATAACCCAATTATTACCTAAAAAATATGCACCACCAATACCTATTGTCGTTCCTAGTGAAGATAAGGCATCACTCCTATGGTGCCATGCATTTGCTATCACCACTTGAGAATTTATCTTCTTCCCTACTCGTATAGAATATTGAAATAATATTTCCTTAGAGAAAATTGAAACTATTGCTGCTATTATTGCTATCTTCTCTGGCTTAATTATAGCTTCTCCATTTATAAAATCTATTATTGTTTTAATTGAAGATATTCCAACTCCCATTGATACTAAAAGAAGAATAACACCTATAAAAACAGTCGCTAGCGTTTCATATTTACCATGACCGTAATCATGATTCTTATCCTCTGGTTTACTAGATATCTTAATAAAAAAGACAACAATAATATCTGAAATAAAATCAGAAAGAGAATGTACAGCATCAGCAGTCATAGCAGCACTATTTCCAAGAATTCCAGCAATAAATTTAAAAATTAGCAATACCAAATTTACAATACTACCTATAAACGTAACTTTATATATCTTCTTTTCTCTCATATAAACAAATATATAAATATCCTAGAAAATCTAGTAGGGTAAATGAGTATTAAAACGGTTGAATAATTGAAAGAGTGAAATAAGTTGAAAAAATATGCTTAATTTGCCTAACATTCAAAACATTACACTATTAACATGAACAATAATTAATATTCACGTGATAGAAAAAGAGGAATTTAAAGAAATCTTTGATATATATTTTGACAATATAAGATCATATATTTTCTATAAGATAGGAAACGAAAACGATGCAAGTGATATGGCACAAGATGTTTTTATGAAAATCTGGACTAAAAGGAATAGTCTAGATTCAAGAAATATAAAGGCATTACTATACAAGATGTCTAGTGATCTAATTATTACTAAATATCGAAAAAATAACGTCAAGAAGAAATTTATAGAACACACAACATATACTAACAAAAACAAATATGATATTACACCAGAAAATCTTATTAACTATAAAAACTTAAAAAATAGATATATTGAAGCTTTAGGTCAACTGACAGAGAACCAAAGAAGTGTATTTCTTATGCATAGAGAAGAAAGCATGTCTTATAGAGAAATTGCTGAAAGACTTGGTATATCTAATAAAGCTGTTGAAAAACGTATAAGTAAATCTCTCAAACATTTAAAAACTGTACTTAAAGATCTGATAGAAATTTAACAATGAAAGCTAACGATATTAAAATAACACCTAAATGGAAAGAATCTAAAGAAGACATTTGGAATAAATCATTTATGAATCTTGAAGATAATCATAAATCAGATAAAAAATCCAAACATATTAAAAGATTCCTACTATATGTAGCTGCTTCTGTTATTGTATTTATAAATTTTAGTTATATATACAGAACAAGCATCTATACACCTAGAGGAGAGCAATCTACAATCACTCTTCCTGATGGTTCTTTTGCAAAATTGCGCGAAGAAAGCTCTCTTAGCTACAAACCTCTTTGGTGGATATTCAATAAAACTGTATCCTTTTCTGGAGAAGCATTCTTTTATGGTAAACATGCTAAGGGTTTCAAAATTGAATCTAATTTAGCCACAACATACGTACTAGGAACTTCTTTTAATATTATAGATAGAGATAATATTTTTGAAATTGGATGCCTAGAAGGTAAAGTGAAAGTAAAATCAGAATTTCAAGCAAAAGAATTAACTAAAGGAATGCTAACAAGAATAAAAGATAATAAAATAGTAAGTAAAAAGAATGAAAACACAAGAACAATGGCTTTGTGGACAAAAGATATTCTAGCATTTAAAAACACTCCATTAAGAGATGTTATTGAAACAATTTCCAGAAGTTATAATATACAAATAAAACCACCTAGTAATATAAACTACTACTATACAGGACAGATACAAAGGATGAATAATCCACAAGATGTTTTAAATATTATTAATAAAACATTTGGTATAGAAATGCAGATTATAGAATGAAAAAATATATATTTTCAATAATTGTATCAATAATGTTATTTTCTACACCATATGTAGTTGCTCAAAATAACAAAAAGATTCACTTAAAAGTAAAAGATCAGTCTTTGGGAGAAGTAATCCCACTACTTACCCCAAACTGTTCTTTCAACAGTGAAACACTAGGCTCCATATCAATTTCAATTGATAGGAGCTTTTCTAGTATAGAAGAAGCACTTAATTATATTCTAAAGAATACTAATATTTCATTTTCTAAAATATCTGGTGTTTATGTTTTTTATTATAATAACACAAAAAAAGATTTTGAATATTCAGGTTATATCTTTGATTCTAAGAGTCATCTTCCTCTAGAAAATACACTAATTATAGCAGATAAGATAAATTATTATACAAACAAGAATGGATATTTTAAATTTAAAACAAAGAAGAAAAATATACCAATTGTAGTAAAATATATAGGTTACAATTCATACTATACAAATATAAATCATGACAGTTATATAAAAATATATCTAAAACCTAAAGAGTTACTGTTAAAAGAAGTTGATATTAGTTTGAATCTTGATAGTTTAATACCTAAACCACCAATTGTAAAACTAAATGCTAGAATTAATGAAAATATTGAAGAATCTCCACTAATAAAAATTGTAAAATCAAATAGAGAACACAAATCTAATCTAGAAAGAATTATTTGTAATAATCTTGCAAATGCAAACATCTATATTGACGATATTAGAGTATTAGAAACTTCTCCTATCTCAAATCTTATAGGAATTATTAATCCTCTTGTGGTTAATAAATCTAATTTGTATATCTCTAATTACGATATAAAATATGGAAATATTACAGATAATTTAAGATTAAATAGCAACGATATATCCAATATAAAAACAAACTCATTAAAAGCATATATTAATAATCTTAATTTAGGAATATACACTTCTTCTAAAATATCTAATTTAGCTAGATTTACAATAGGCTATAGAAGTACATATAATAATCTACTAAATAATAGTTTTACTTCTCCCTATAGCAGTAAAAATAATATGAATTTCTTTATAAATAATAATGAAAACTACAAGTATTTAGATTTTCAACCTGAATACAATTTCGATGATTTAAATATTAATATATACGGAAATATTGATAAAAAAGATAAGTTATCATACACTGTAAGCATATACAACACTAATAGTAAACTAATTAACACTATAAAAGATTATGAAACAAATAGCAAATACAATAATTCTATAAGTTCAAATCAACATTCATATCTATTAAAATTAAAATGGAAATGGAATAAACATTCAGCTACTACACTTAAAACAGAAATGACAAGTTTAGATAGTAACGAATCATTTCTATATAACAATATAAATAGATCAATTAATAATACAAATGAATCTAATTATATAGATGGTGAGTTTATATCAAAAGATAATAATCTTCAAACTTTTGACAGTATTTTAAATAATAACACTCTAGAGAAGAGTCTTATTACACTAGAACATACAATAAATAAAGGTATACATTCACTTTCTTATGGTATTGAAAGTATGAACTATGAAATTAAAAATTCTCATTACGAGGAGAATGAATTTATTAGTTCTTTTACTATATCTGATGCTATAAAATTAAACCAAACAAGATTATATATTGGTAATAGATTAGATTACTATAAAGACAAGATATTTTTTCAACCACGCATAAAAATAGAACACCAAATAAATGATGAATTCCTTTTAAATAGTTCTATAGGTATTTATAATAAATATCTATCTAAGAATCCTCTAAAACTAAATGATCTAGGATATTTTAAGACATGGAACTTAAAAAATATCCAAAAAGATATTCAATTCTCTATAGGAGGACAATTAAATGTTGATACCTATAAACTTAAATTCAGTACCTTCCTGCATAAAATAAATAATTATCAATATATCTACAGAAATTCTATTATAAATAATTCTGGCTACAAATATGGACTTTATCTTTCAGGAAATATGGATATTAATAGAGGTATATTAAAATCATATTTTAGCTATACAAATTTTAAAATGAAAGAATCACAAAATGAATATCAATTATTAAATGTATATAAATTCAATAATCTTTCATTTTCAATTAACACTATTTATACTAATGGGTATAATTACTCCTTTCAAAATAGAAATATCTTTTCTAACAGTTCAAATTATATATATAACTCTCCTATAAATCTAGAATATTTTAGAATAGATTTGGGCTTTAATTATAGAAAACGTTTTAAGGGAATTACTGTTAATGGATCAATTTCATTAATTAATCTATTAAATACTAATAATCCACCTATTCAAGAAATTAATTTTATAAATCAAAGATATTCACAAAATATGGGGTATTCATACTATTTACAAAGAGGTGTTATTTTTACTCTAGGATTTTCTTTGTAAATATTTTAAAATTAGAGGGGGGGATAATTCTACTTATTCGGTTCTATAGATGTAATTATAAAACATTAACTATTTTAAAATGAAAAAGAGAATCTTATTTTTAACAACAGCATTAGCTTTGTTTACCCTAGTATTTACTTCTTGTAGTAAAGATGATGATAATTCAAGTCAAGTTTTAAAACCTACAAGTAAAACAAAAACAAGTTTACCTGTAATGTCTGTAAGTGATGAAGGCTATTCTACTATTGAACATGCAAATCTAGCTCCAATATTTGTAGAGACTGATAATCTAGAGATAAGTGAAATGGAATTAATATATGCTGACCGTCAAGAAGCTAAACTTACTTTCAATTTATATAAAGCTGCTTTCAAAACATATGATAATCCTATTATTGAAAGTTTATTAAAAACTGAATCTCGCGTAATAGCATTAGATAAAACTTTAAAATATTATGAGATAACAGTTCCTGCAATTGGAGAACTAGAAGTATTTACTAAAGCTGAACGCCAAACAAAATTCAATACTATAAAAGCTAAATTCACTTCTTTAAATGAAGTATTTAAAGTAATGACAAAACATGAAGAAGAACGTGCTGAAGCTTATAAAAAAGAAATAAATAAAGTAAACACAAATCTTAAATGTCTTCTTACACATTTAATGTACGCTTCTCAAAACCACATGAAGCTACTAGTTAAAAAACTTAAAGAATTAGGTATAACTTATACTCCTACTGTAATGCCTAAAAAAGACTTTGATGCTATCATTAAAGCAGAATTCAAACATGGAAATTACTATAATAAACATAGAAAAGGAGATACAAATAGCGCAAAACGAGGTAAGAAAACTGGAGAGAAAGGAAAAATTAACGATCAAGGTAAACATACAAATTCCTAATATTTGAATAAACACAAAACTTAGTACGAGAAGAGAGTATTTTATTAATTTAAAATACTCTCTTTATTTTATAATCTCTATATTAGCAATCTAATATAAAGAGATGGAAAACGAGATAAAATATACAGAAAAGGAAATTGAATTACTATTAAAGAAACACGGTATTCGTCTTACTGCTATTAGAATACTTATTCTTAAAGAAATGTTCAAATTTAAAAATACTTTTAATCTTACAGACTTAGAAATAAGTCTTGACACGATAGATAAATCGACTATTTTTAGAACTATTATATTATTTGAAGAACAACATCTTTTACATTCTATTGAAGATGGAAGTGGTTCTGTTAAATATTGCGTTTGTACTCAAGATCATATTTGCAGTATTAATGAATTACACGCTCATTTTCACTGCGAAGTATGCAAACAAACATTCTGCATTGAGAATGAACATATCCCTCTAATTCATCTTGAAAATGGCTTTATTGCAAAAAGCATTAACTATACAATAAAAGGGATATGTCCTAAATGTAAAGATATTAATCACATGAATTAATACATTCTTCACCAACTAATTCTATCTCATTTGTAATATGTACAATATTGAATTTTAAAGATAATGCTTTTACTTTCTTTTTAATATCAACTTTCTGTATTTGAGATATATCATCCAATACTAAATGCAGACTCATTACATGTGATTCTCCATCTAACGACCATATATGAACATCATGTATATCTACTATTCCTTGTATTTCTTTAATTTCTTTTTCTAATAAAGATACATTTACATCCTTCGGAATAGCTTGTAGTAAAACTGCGAATGTTCTTCTAAGATTTTTATATACATTGTAAAGAACCCAAGTACTTATAGCTATACTTAATATTGAATCTAATATAGGTAATTCCCAATACATCATAACAACACTAGAAACCAATACCGCTACCCATCCTAGTACATCTTCCATTATATGTAAATATACTGCTCTCTGACTTATTGAATTACCTCTACTCAATTTAAATGCAGCCAAACCATTTATAAAAACTCCTATAATCGCTAACCATAGCATTCCTCTAGCATCCACAGCCTCAGGATTAAGTATTCTTCCAACAGCTTCTACCACTACTATAACACTACTTATCGATAATATACCTCCTAAAAAGATACTACCTAATAATGAAAATCGCTTGTATCCATAGCTATAATTAGCATCTCTTCCCTTTTGCGATTTTTTCTGCAATCCCCACGTTATACCTAAAGAAATACAATCTCCAAAATCGTGAAGAGCATCTGATAAAATTGCTATACTATTTGTAAGAAGACCTCCTACAATTTCAATTACTACAAATATTGCATTCAAAATAAATGCTATTGTAATATTCTTTGTTCCCTCATGAGAATGAACATGTCCGTGCGCGTGATTATGTGCCATAATTGTTTAGTTTTATATTTATAGTACAAAGATACCAACTCACTTATGCAACCTAGTTGCATAAATGATATACTCCTTATTATAAACTAAAACTATTTTTCTACTAAAGGAAATTCTACCCAGAATGTTGAACCACTACCCTCTTTAGAAGAGAAACCTATTTTTCCTCCTTGTAATTCAGTAATAACTTTACATATCGATAAACCTAAACCTGTTCCTTTTGCAAAAGAATCCATCTTTTCAAATCTCTTAAACACTTTAGAAAAATTGGAATCTGCAATACCAATACCATTATCAATAACTTCAATTCTAATTCCAAAATCGCTTTTAATATATCTCAGAATAATTTTCCCTCCATTAGGAGTATATTTAATTGCATTAGTAAGAAAATTTATAATAATTTGCTTATATCTTCCTTCATCTAATTTCACAAAATACTCATTCTTCTGGGTCTCTAAAATAAATTCATGTTCATGCCTTGCTGCCTTGGGTTTCAACATTAAATATATATTCTCTGTCACATCATTTAAAGAAAAAACATCTTTACTGATATCCAAAGAACCAGACTCTAATTTTGATAAATCTAAAACATCATTAATCAAACGAATTAATAATTCATTATTTTGACGTATAATATCAAAATACTTGTTTACTTCTGACGATTTAACTTTATCATCTCCACATACCTCATCAACTATTAATTCAGAAAAACCTATAATGCTATTAAGAGGAGTACGTATTTCATGACTCATATTTGCTAAAAATTTACTCTTCATAACATTAGCCTCATCAGCTTTCTTTTTAGCAAGTTTTAATTCATCTAATAATAACCATATCTTAGTTTTATCATCCATTACTACAAAATAACCTATATATTCATTTTTTGAATTATATATTGGTAATCCTTTATAAACCAAATACATGCTATCATCGTAATTATGAGAACGCCTTATTCCTAATAAAGGATTCTCCCAATTCACTTGAAACCAAAATTCTGTATGTAATTCTTCTCCTTTTCTCAAAGAATCTATCATTTCTTTACTAAATCCAGGCCTATCTTGTACATATTGATTTTCAGATAGAACTTTCTCTCTTTCAATATTAAAGAATGTTGCATACTGAGTATTCATATGCACAATTTTTCCATTAACATCAAATAAAATAATTGCTGAATCTAAAGCATCTAAAAGTAATGATATCTTTTTGTTTACTGGTTCTGTATCTTTTTCTAAATCTAATTCTTTCAGTAAAAGAGAATATGATGAATTTCTATTATTTCTATCATCTATATTTGAGTAAATAACTACATATACCGATTTTCCTGATAATAGTTTTATTGGAGCTCCTACTAAATTGACAATATGAAGCCCTGTTCTTTTACTATTTATAATTCTTCTGTTTTTCTCTAAAATATGATAATCATAAAATAATTCAAGATCTGATTCTTTATTAAGTTGGATTGATTTCTTTAATTCAATAGGACAATTAGGACTATCAAAGATACTAAACAACATAGATGCTGTTTTTTTTATACCGAATAACTTACAAGCTTCTTTACTTATGTATAATACTCTACCTTCAGAATCAAATATTTCTATTGCTTTCTTCTGACTTTTGATATAAGACATGAAATCTTCCTGATTCTCAAGTTCTTCTAAAAAAGATTTATTTGCGCTTTTAGTTTTCATTGTTAAAGTGTGTGTTTAGTTCAAAATTACATAATATAGATGTAAAAGTCAAACATTAAAATTAATATCATAATTTTAAAACTCATTAAATTGCTACAAATCAATATTTCTATAAGCTTATCTTAATATTAATACGAAACAAATACAGCGTTAAAGAATCAAATTTGATATTAAAAAAAAAAGATTACATTTGCAGCAAATTTAAAGTACACCTATAATAGGTGTACCGTGTATTCTAGAGCACCACGTAAAAAACAGGAATTATGAAAGATAAAGTATCAATTACATTTATGCTTCTTGGCATATTATTTAATGTTTGCTTAATAAGTGCAAACTTATTGGAAACAAAAGTTATAGAAATTGCTGGTATTACAATGACAGCAGGACTCATGGTATTTCCAATATCTTATATTATCAACGATTGTATTGCAGAAGTCTATGGATTTAAAAAAGCTAGTCTTATAATATGGACAGGATTCCTTATGAATTTCTTTGTTGTTTCTTTAGGGCAAATAGCAACTACAATCCCTGCTGCCCACTTCTGGGAAGGTGAAGAACATTTTAATTTCATCTTTGGACTTGCTCCTCGTATTACCATTGCAAGTCTTTCAGCCTTTCTACTAGGCTCATTTTTAAACGCCTATGTTATGAGTAAAATGAAGTTAATCTCTAAAGGAAAGAATTTCTCGTTAAGAGCTATAGTTTCAACCATAATAGGAGAAACAGGAGATTCTATTATCTTTTTCCCCATTGCTTTTGCTGGTATTATTCCTTGGAAAGAATTAATGGGTATGATGATAATTCAGATATTCTTAAAAACTTTCTATGAGATTCTTGTTCTTCCAATAACAATAAAAGTCGTTAAAATTGTAAAAAAGAACGAAGGTATAGATACTTTCGATACAAATATCTCATACAATATATTGAAATTTAAATCATAAATATACCTAAGAATAGTGATAAACTATATTTGTCTATCTTTTAAGATATAATTACTTTGGCATTCAAAAAAATAAAGCTTCAATGAAAATTAAATCTAAAAAATGGCATAAATGGGTAGGTCTTATTTTTACTCTATTTATATTTACTGCAAGTATTTCAGGAATCTTATTAAACCATAGATATTCGTTAAGAAATTTAGATATTAATAGAAGTTTCTTACCTAGTAAATATCAATTTAAGAATTGGAATAATGGAGCTTTAAAAGGTAATATTAATATATCTAAAGATAGTACTTTACTTTATGGCGCTAGTGGAATTTGGTTGTATCATGATAATAAAATTTCAAATTTCAGTACAGGAATTAAAGATATTGCAGAAGCAAAAAGAATCGATAATATTGTAATAGATACAAAAAAATCTCTCTTTGCTAAATCAACATACATTATATACAAATATCATAAAACAGAGAAGACATGGGAAAATATATCAGATAAATGGGCTTTTAAGACTAGAATATCAGATATTACTACCAAAGGTGATTCTTTAATTGTACTCACAAGAAGTAAAGTATATATCTCTAAACATCCATATCAAGAAATAAAAGAAATTACATTACAAGCTCCTAAAAATTATAAAAATGAAATATCACTATTCAAATTTCTTTGGGTACTTCACAGTGGAGAACTTTTTGGTTTAGGAGGTCAAATTATAGTAGACATAGTAGGTCTTATAACAGCTATACTATCTCTTACTGGTTTAATATTATTCATTTTACCAAAACTCATAAAAAGAAAGAAAAAGAAAAAAAGGAATACTAAAAAACTAGCAAAATCGTTTAAATTCAATTTTAAATGGCACAAAAAGCTAGGTTTATGGTTCTTACCTCTATTATTCATAATTTGCATCACTGGAGCTTTTCTAAGACCTCCTCTACTTGTTGCTATCATAAGAGCTAAAATTCCAACACCTAAATTTACTCATATATACAGTGAAAATCCATGGAATGAAAAACTTAGGTCTATTAGGTATGATGATAGTCATCACGACTGGTTAGTATACACTTCAAAAGGAATGTTCTCTTTCAAAAATTTAGAATCTAAACCTGTTAAATTAAAAGTTCCTCCTATTAGCCCTATGGGACTTAACGTAATGAAACAGACTGAAGATAATAAATGGATATTAGGATCTTTTAGAGGAGCTTATCTTTGGGACAGAAACTCAAATACATGTAAAGATCTTATTAAAAATATTGAACTACCTCTAGTTAAAAG
This sequence comes from Marinilabiliaceae bacterium JC040, assembly GCA_022496785.1. GTDB lineage: Bacteria > Bacteroidota > Bacteroidia > Bacteroidales > Marinifilaceae > SNAP01. Next base: position 419,707 of record SNAP01000002.1, read on the forward strand.
AATTGGTCGTCCTCTAGGACACATTTCTATTTATGGATATATAAACTCCTTCAACAATCGAAATATATTGATAGGAAAAGATAATGGCCCTTTTGAATTTTATAAACCAAAACAAGATATAGAATTCTACAAGATGCCTAAAGAAATAGGAAAAGGAAGAATGTCTATTTGGAATACCGCTCTCGAAGCACATACAGGTAGAATCTTTTTAAACATCTTTGGTCCTCTTTATGTTTTTATTGTATGTATCGCTTTTTTTATTATAATTATCACAGGATATTTTATTTCTAAAAAGAGAAAAAGAAAAAAATGAAATTAATTATTTACTTACTTATAGGCTTATCTTCAATCGTATATAATGGAAATCAAAAAAAAGATAAAGAACTAAAAGGGAAAAAAATAGTAATAACAGCTCCAAAGATCTATGCATCAAGACTTAAAAAATCTCTAGAAAAAAAAGGAGCTTCAGTCATTGAATTAAATTCAATAGAAACCATTGTATATCAATCATTAAAAGAACTTAAGCAATATAAATCTAAAGAATTATCGAAGAAATACAGATATATTGTTCTACCTAGCAGAAATGCAATTAAAGCTTTTTACAATCACGACAAAGGAGCTTCAAGCAATAAAACCATATACGTAATTGGTAAAGACAAAGAACTAATACAGAAATTAGGTTATAAAAAAGCTATTTGTCCTAAAGAAGCTAGTATGCACGGTATAGCTAAAGAAATATCAAAAGATAAAAATGTAAATGGGAAAACATTACTATTAATAGTACCCAAAGTTTCACTTATTCCTGAACCAAATGTAGTACCGAATTTCATAAAAGAAATAGAGCAAATGGGAATAAAATGTCACAAAGTATATGGATACACAACTAGACCAATAATAAACAAGCACAACAAAAACATAATTGAAAACATTAAAAAAGGAAAATATCATTTAATAGCATTTACTAGTGGAGGTGAGATCTTTGCCTTATCTAAAATGATAAATCCTAAAAACATAAAATGTAAAATAGCTTGCTTTGGACCTTATACTGCAAGTAATGCTAAAATAGCACATCTTAAAGTAGATATGATTTCTAAGAAATACCATTCCTTTAACGACTATACTAATTCTATAATAGAATTCTTCAACACAAAAAAATAGACTATCATAAGAAAAAAAGACTGATAGATTAAGACTGATTCTAAACTTATATAAATACAGTCTTTATTAGATATATTTTTAAGTATATCCTTGTATATCTTATGAAAATCCTATAAGTTCAACGTCCGAAATATTAAGGTAAAAATTTGTATAAATATTAGCTAATTTAAGGGGAAAAAAACAATTAGATAATAATAAATAATTCAATAAAATTAAATCAAAATGATTTATTCACAAGAAGTTCAAGAAATGTGTCCTATTCATAAAGGACCAAATCACGGACCTGCTCCAATTCCTGAAGAAGGAAAATGGATTCAGTCTAAAGAAATCAAAGACGTATCAGGTTTAACACATGGTATAGGTTGGTGTGCTCCACAACAAGGTGCATGTAAACTAACTTTAAACATTAAAGAAGGGATTATTGAAGAAGCATTAATCGAAACTTTAGGATGTTCAGGTATGACTCACTCAGCTGCTATGGCTTCTGAAATTCTTCCTGGTAAAACTATTCTTGAAGCTTTAAATACCGATTTAGTTTGTGATGCTATCAATACAGCAATGAGAGAATTATTCTTACAAATTGTATATGGTCGTTCTCAAACTGCTTTCTCTGAAGGTGGTCTTCCTATCGGTGCTGGTCTTGAAGATCTTGGTAAAGGTCTTCGTAGTCAAATTGGTACTACTTACGGAACTCTTGCTAAAGGTCCTAGATATCTAGAACTTGCAGAAGGATACATTATGGAATGTGCTCTTAACGAAGAGAATGAAATAAGTGGTTACAAATTTATTAATATGGGTAAACTTTGCGATTTCATTAAAAACGGTGATGAGCCTGCTGAAGCAATCAAAAAAGCTACTGGTACTTATGGACAATTTGAAGGTGCTGCTAAATACATTGACCCACGTAAACAATAGGAGAAAAAATCATGGCATTATTTGAATCATACGAAAGAAGAATAAAACAAATTGACGCTGTATGCGCTCAATATGGTATTAAAAATATCGAAGAAGCTAAAGATATATGTGAGGCTCAAGGTATCGATCCTTATACTCTAGCTAAAGAAATTCAACCTATCTGCTTTGAAAATGCAGGTTGGGCATACACTCTTGGTGCTGCAATAGCTATCAAAAAAGGTTGTACTAACGCTGCTGATGCTGCTGAAGCTATTGGTGAAGGTCTTCAAGCTTTTTGTATACCAGGTTCTGTTGCTGATCAACGTAAAGTTGGTGTTGGGCATGGTAACCTTGGAGCAATGCTTTTAAGAGAAGAAACTAAATGTTTCTGTTTCCTTGCTGGTCACGAATCTTTTGCTGCTGCTGAAGGTGCTATTGGTATTGCAAGATCTGCTAATAAAGTAAGAAAAGAACCTCTTAAAGTTATTCTTAACGGATTAGGTAAAGATGCAGCATACATTATTTCAAGAATTAATGGTTTCACATATGTAGAAACTAAACTTGATTATGCTACTGGAGAACTTAATGAAGTAAGAAGAAAAGCTTTCTCTAACGGCGAAAGAAGCAAAGTAAACTGTTACGGTGCTGATGATGTTGTAGAAGGTGTTCAAATTATGCATAAAGAAGGTGTTGATGTTTCTATTACTGGTAACTCAACTAACCCAACACGTTTCCAACACCCTGTTGCTGGTACTTACAAAAAAGAATGTGTTCTTATGGGTAAAAAATACTTCTCTGTAGCTTCAGGTGGTGGTACTGGTCGTACTCTTCACCCTGATAATATGGGTGCTGGTCCTGCTTCATATGGTATGACTGACACTATGGGAAGAATGCACTCTGATGCTCAATTTGCTGGTTCTTCTTCTGTTCCTGCTCACGTTGAGATGATGGGACTTATAGGTGCTGGTAACAACCCAATGGTTGGAATGACTGTTGCTGTTGCTGTTGCTATTCAAGAATCTTTCAATAAATAATTCATTATTTATATAGATACAAGCCTGCGTATTTTATTATACGTAGGCTTTTTTTTATTTTTGTACTTATGAAAATAAATATTGAAAATAGTAAACATGCTAAAATAGCTAGCAAACTCTTTAAAGAGGGATATAGTTGTTCTCAATCAACCTTTTTAGCTTTTAACGAATATATAAACCTATCCTTCGAAGAAGCATCAAAACTTTCCTCATCTTTTGGAGCTGGAATGGGTAGATTAAGAGAAGTATGTGGTGCCTTAACAGGAATATTTATGGCTGCAGGATTTATGTATGCTAGTGAAGATCCTAAAGATATTGATAGTAAAACAGAACACTATTCTAGAATTCAATATTTTGCAAGTGAATTTAAGAAATATACTTCTTGCAATTCTATTATATGTAGAGATCTATTGAATCTTGATATAGATGGAGCAGACAAGCCACGTCCTCAAACTCGCGATAAAAAATACTACGAAGAAAGACCTTGTGAAGAATTAGTTATGATTGCAGCAACAATCTACGAAAACTATATTTCTGAGAACAGTCCACATAATTCATTGAAATAGATATATAATATCAATATTCAAGAGACATTATATCTGAAAAGATTTCATAGATATATACAAAATAAGCTCACCTAGAAAAATACTAAGTGAGCTTATTTTATCAAGTATATAAACTATCAAAAATTAAGAATATTATTGATCTTGTCTAGTATCTGTAATAACAATTTCTCTAAGACTAACACCTTGAGGCATTTCATAAGCAAATTTAATAGTCTTAGCAACATCATCAGAACTTATAGTATTCACATCATTCGAATCTCTCCAATTCACATAACCATCTTTAATATCTTGTCTAGTTGTATGATCTAGCAATTCAGTCTTTACTGCACCTGGACATACATAAAGAACTCTTACATTAAAAGGAGATAATTCTTCTCTTACAACCTCTGTCATACCAACAACACCATATTTAGTAGCACAATAAGCAGCATGATTACCATAAGGACGAATTCCTGCTGTAGAAGAAATATTGATAATAGTTCCAGAACGTCTTTCTTTCATATCTTTCATCACAATCTGCATACCGTTCATCACTCCTTTCAAATTCACATCAAGCATATTATTCCATTCTGAAGGATTCTGATCTTCCATATTTCCAAGTAACATAACACCTGCGTTATTAACTATTAAATCTGTCTTTCCATAAATATCTTCAGCTTCTCTTACAGCATTTTCAAAAGCTTCTCTATCTGAAACATCTACTTTTCTACACATTGTATTAGGAAGATTCATTGCTTCCATCTTTTCCAATCTTCTTGCTAGAAGCAATAAAGAATAACCTGCATCTGATAATTGTTGTGCTAAAGACATTCCAAAACCTGAACTAGCACCTGTTATAACTACCAATTTATTCATGATTAATATTTTATAATTTGTATTAGATTCAAATATACCAATTTTAGACTACATTTAATCCATAGCTTTTAAATATCTCCTTGGCAGAAAACAATTCCTCTTCAGAAGGAACTTCCAATAAATATCCTTCTTTGTTATAAGTACTAGCAAATCGTTCATGCTTAGTCTTTCCTATATCATGATATGGTAAAAGTTCTACTCTAATAGGTTTCGTTTTTAAAGAAGATAAAAAATTAGCAGATTTCGTTATATTCTCTTTATCAGAATTTACTCCTTTAATAAAAGGAATTCTTATATAGAAATCACATTCATAATCTGAAATAAATCTAATATTCTCAAGTATCTGATCATTAGAAACTCCTGTATATTTTTTATGAAGATCTCCATCCATATGCTTCAAATCCACTAAAAACAAATCGCAATTATCAGCAACCTCTTTAACAATTTCTTTACTTGAAAAAAGAGTTGTATCAACTGTTCTATGATAAGATAAATCACCACATTTCTTTAGCAAACGAAGTAAATCTTTATAATGCATCAAAGGTTCGCCACCACAAAAAGTAACACCACCTTCCTCACCTTTTCCTTCAGAAGATTTAAAAAAGATACTTTCCTTCTCTATTTCTTTTAGAATCTGATCGTCAGACATATCCTTACCACAGATTTCTGTAGCTAAACTAGGACAAATATCTTCACATTCTCCACATACATTACATAAAGAATAATCACAATCAACAAACATACTACCCTCTTTCTGCACCATACTCAAAGCTTTTCTCTTACACACAGAAACACAAGCTCCACAAACAATACACTTCTGTTCTTTATATAAACGTTGAGGTTCAGATGATATGCCCTCAGGATTATGACACCATATACAATTCAAAGGGCATCCTTTAAAAAATATAGTAATCCTAATCCCTGGGCCATCATGTATGGAATATCTTTTTATATCAAAAATACGAGTCATCTACAATTTTTCATTTTCTGTTCTAGCAATAATATCCGACTGTAAATCAATATTCATATCATTAAAATAATCACTATAACCAGCAACTCTAACCAATAAATCTCTAAACTCTTCAGGATTATCTTGAGCTTTATAAAGAGTCTCTGTATCAACAATATTAAATTGAATATGGTGACCACCCAAACCGAAATAAGTTCTAATCAAAGAACACAATTTATTCACATCTTCTTCTTTTTTCAAAAGACTTGGTAAAAATCTCTGATTCAGCAAAGTACCCCCTGTCTTCACTTGATCGAGCTTACCCATCGATTTAATTACAGAAGATGGTCCTTTTGTATCTGCTCCCTGAGATGGAGATGTACCATCTGAAATAGCCACTCCAGCCTTACGACCATTTGGTGTAGCCCCCATAATCTTACCAAAATACACATGACAAGTAGTTGATAACATATTCATATGAAACACTTCTCCCCTTGTATTTGGTTTGCCATCAATAGCTTTATATAAATCATTAAAAACTCCAACAGCAATATCATCTGCGTAATCATCATCATTTCCAAAGAAAGATGTTTTATTAAGAATATACTGACGCATAAACTCATCTCCTTCAAAATTCCTATTAATAGCAGTCATTAACTGACTCATACTAAACTTTTTATCCTCGAAAACATGCTTCTTAATTGAAGATAAACTATCTGTTATAGTTCCTAATCCAGTACATTGTATATAGTTTGTATTATACCTTGCACCTGAATTATAATAATCTTTTCCCTTTGAAATACAATCATCTATATAAACAGATAAAAAAGGTGCTGGAGCATATTTAGCAAACATTCTATCAATATAATTACTTACGCGAACCTTCATATCAACAAAATAATTCACTTGCTTTAGAAAAGCCTCATATAAATCATCATACGATTTAAAATCCTCTGCCTTACCAGTTTCTAAACCTAATTTCAAACCTGAAACAGGATCTAATCCATTATTTAAACAAATCTCAAATACCTTAGGAACATTTAAATAACCTGTTAAAATATATGCCTCTTTACCAAAAGCTCCTACCTCAATACATCCACTACAGCCTCCTTCTCTAGCATCTTTAAGACTCTTTCCCTGTCTCATTAATTCTTGAACATATGTATCAGGATTAAAAATTGAAGGGTAACCATATCCATTTCTAATAACCTTAACACCTTCATTTAGAAACTTATCAGGACTAACAGAACTAATATGCAAAGAACTTCCTGGTTGTAAAATATGTAATTCTTCTATTACCTTTAAGAAGATATAAGATAAATCACTCACTCCATCAGTACCATCAGCCTTAACACCACCGATATTAATATTAGTAAAATCGTTATAAGTACCACTTTCCTTAGCAGTAATTCCTACCTTAGGAGGAGCAGTATGATTGTTTACTTTAATCCAAAAACAAGATAATAGTTCTTTAGCATCATCATCAGTCAAAAAACCTTCAGCCTTATCTTTTTCAAAGAAGGGAGATAAATGCTGATCGAAATGTCCTGGATTCATGGCATCCCATCCATTCAATTCTGTAATAGTACCAAGATGAACAAACCAATACATTTGAATAGCTTCCCAAAAATTTCTAGGAGCATTAGCAGGAACCCATCTACAAACTTCAGCAATCTTTAACAGTTCTTGAGCTCTAATATAATCGGGATTATCATGAGAAACATCATCACCTAAAACCGATAATCTTTCATGAGCCATATCTTCAGCTAAATCTGCATGTCTTTCAGCAAAAAGAATTGCAGCATCACAAGAAATAGACATAGCTTTTAGCTCTTCTTGTTTATCAGTTGCTTCTGGATCTTCAAGAAAATCTAATTTAGAAATTTCATCATGAATTCTCTTTTTAAAATCTAGTAAACCTGTCTCATACATTTTTCCATCCATAGAAGTATGACCAGGTGCTCTTTGTTCCATAAACTCAGTAAACACACCAGATTCGTATGCTTCCTTCCATGCTTCAGGAACGTGATTAAAGATTCTCTCTCTTTGTGTACGACCTTCCCAATAAGGAATCACTTCTTTTGCATAAGTTTCAATATCCTCTTGACTTATAGAATAAGGTTGAAGTTCTCTAGTATTTAGAACATTCAAATCCTCAACAGAATGACAAGTCAATTCAGGGAAAGTAGGAACTGCTTTTGGACGTGGACCTCTTTCCCCTACAATCAATTCTCTATCACCTATAAAAATTGTTTTCTTCTTACAAATCTCCATGAAATTTAATGCACGAAGTATTGGGATTGGGTATTTCCCATAATTCTCCTTATAGAATTCTGTTTCAATAAGGGCTCTTTCAATAGACAAACTAGGTTTAGTCTCAACGGTAGCCTGTCTTAAGTGTTTAATTCTATCATTCATAGTATTCGGGGTATATTTATAGTATTAGTAATATCATTTACTTGCAGCCAATAAACCTTTAATCACTGCATTTGTAAAGCCATTTTCTTCCATCTTATTAAGACCTTTAATAGTTACACCACCTGGAGTAGTAACTTTATCAATCTCTTGTTCTGGATTCGTTCCATGACTTTTAAGAATCTCAACAGCACCTTTAAGAGTTTGCATCACAATACTTTGAGCTTGTTCTGGAGAGAAACCCAGTTCCACACTTCCAACAGTAGAAGCTCTAATATATCTCAAAGCAAAAGCAATACCACAAGAAGCAACAGAAGTACCAGCAGATAAAAGTTTCTCAGGAACTAAAATAGCTTCACCTAATTCATTAAAGATATCAAGTAGTAAAGATTCTTGTTCTTTACTTGCATTATAAGAAGCAATTAAAGTTAAAGAACTTTTCACTTCTATAGCAGTATTAGGTATTAATCTAAACAAAGGAGGAGTTTTCTCATTTGAATCATTAATTTTAAAATACTCTCTAATTTCTTCAAAAGAAATACCAGCAGCCACTGACACAACCATCTGTTTGAAAGGATTTATATGCTCTTTTATTTGATTAATAGAACCACCAATTATCCAAGGTTTTAGAGCCAATAAAATAATGTCTGCATCTTGAATTCCTTCAATAGCATTAGATGTTGTGTTGATCTCAGGATTTTTTGCGATAATATTCTCTAAATTCTTAGGAAGAATATCAACACATGTTATGTCACTCGTAGCAATCATTGAGCTATTTGCCAAACCCATGGCTATCGCGCCGCCGATATTTCCTGTACCTATAATTGTTATTTTCATAAAATTATTAATAGTTTATTTTGTTATTATATACATAGATATAGTATGCCTATTAGCATACCTATAAGCATCAGAAGACACTTAAGTATAATTCGATTTATTAAAGTCAATAGTTTAAATAAAAAACACATCAACTAGAGCAGATCTCTAGTAAAAGATTAGGCATGAATACAAGCAAACGCCAATACGACGATAAGAAGCAGGTATATAAATGTGTTTTCTCATTCTTGAATTTGTTTCAAAATTTCAAAACAAATCTATGAATTAAAGAATATAAAAAAAAAGAAATTCAAATATTTTTTGTTTTTTTATCACACAGAAATATAAAACACATACATTTATCTAAAAATTTAACAATCAAAACGACAAAGGAAGATGGCTGAAAATCTAATTATATCAGAAGGGAATAGAGAAGAAAAATACAAATCTTTAATTCCTCAAATAAAATCACTAAACAGTTTTGAAGAAGATGAAATTGCTAATATGGCAAATACAGTAGCCGCATTAAAAGAAACATTCAATTTCTTTTGGATAGGATTCTACAGAGTAATAAAAGACGAGCTTGTTCTTGGTCCTTTTCAAGGTCCTATTGCTTGTACAAGAATAAAAAAGGGCAAAGGAGTATGTGGAACATCATGGTCTGAAGCAAAAACAATTCTAGTAGAAGATGTAGATAAATTTCCTGGACATATAGCATGTAGTTCGGCATCTAAATCAGAAATTGTAGTCCCTATAATAAAAGATGGAATAGTCACTGCAATTATAGATATTGATAGCGATAAACTCAACGACTTTAGCGAAATAGATACAAAATACGTAGAAGAAATAGCTAAACTATTTTAAATAAAAAATAAAAAGCTAGAGATAAACAATTAACCTCTAGCTTTTTATAATCACTACTTAATGATTCTTACAAAAATGTTTAGGATCTACAACTTCCCTATACTTATCAATCACAGCTTTAAAATCCTCCCAAACATCTCTTTTCAATTTTGGATTTCTCAATAGAGCAGAAGGATGATAAGTAGGCATCACCAAACGGCCATTCCACTCAATCCACGAACCTCTCAATCTAGTAATACTTGCATTAGGATCTATTAAACCTTTTAAAGCAGTTGCTCCCAATAAAATAATAATCTTAGGATCTATTAATTCAATTTGTTTTAATAGAAATGGTAAACAAGTTTCTCTTTCAATAGGTTTAGGATCTCTATTCTCTGGTGGTCTACATTTCACAATATTACCTATAAAGATATGTTCATTTCTTGAAAAACCACTTGCCTCAAAAATCTTATCTAGTAACTTACCCGATTTACCAACAAAAGCTCTTCCCGACATATCTTCATAATATCCAGGGCCCTCGCCAATACACATAATTTTACCATTTGGATTTCCATCTCCAAATACCACATTATTACGAGTCTTAGACAATTCACAAGCATTGCATTTCAATACTATTTTCTTCAGTTCTTCAAATTCACTTTCCATTACAAATAAATTCATATATGAAGAAGCACACACTCTAACAATAAAGCAGAATGCGTGCTTGGACATTTTGTTTTACAATTTTTTCATTATTTACCCTTAGTATGAGATAAAATTCTCCAAAAGGCAAATCGGACTAATGTAAATAGTAAAACCCTTAAGTATCTGCCACAAAATTATATTATTAAGAAACAATAATCTGTTAAAAAAAAACTAAAATTCTATCATAATACCTATTGAAGGTAAAATAGTTCCAGAAATATTCTCAATTTCATATAACTTATAACGTGTAGGATCCTTAGGATCTTCTATAAACATTCCATTCTTATCTCTTTCTACATCAATATATGGTTGCCCCTTTATTTTTGCATTATACACATTCTGTATATCCATATACAAATCTAAAGACCATGACTTAAAATACCATTTCTTGTCTATACGTATATCTAATCCATGGCTCAAATTATTCCTTAATGTATTTAATTTAGACCAATCCGCTATACCTTGTCTAGTAACATTCCATATAGTCTTTAAAGAAGATAATTGTTTATTATAAGGAGTATAAGGACCACCTCCTAATAATCTAAATTTCATACCAAACTCCCAATTTCTAGGAGCCTTATAGCCAGCTGTAATATTAAGAATATGCTTATTATCCCAAGAAGAAGGATGATAATTCTTATTTAAATCTTCAAATTCACTTCTAACCCAAGTATAAGAAATAATTCCATAAACTGAACTCATCAATTTCTGCTGCATAAGCACCTCTATACCATAAGATCTACCCTTCGAACTAGAAGTGATTTCTTCATTACCAATAACACCATAATCTCCACCCAAATTAGCTAAAGAAATACCTTTATCTACTAAAAAAGGATAATTACCATAAGTCTTATAGAAACCTTCTACAGATATTTTTGAATACTTAGTAGGTAAATACTCCAAACCAAATACCAAATGATTAGAATTAATATACTTAACATCATTCTCTTTATTCACAAGCACACCCTTTGAATCTCTATACCCCATTACAGTATATGCTGGTAATTGAAAATATCTACCAAGATTAAAATTAAGACTCCAATCTGGAAATAATCTAAAAGAAGCAGAAAAACGTGGAGAAAACTGTTCTAAAGGATTATTCATATCATTAGAATAATCATTAAAATCTGTTCTAAAGCCTAATGAAAGAGTCAATCTATCATTGATAAACTGTCTACTTAATTGAGAAAATAAAGAATACTTACTAAAATTCATATCTGAAGTAAAATCTTTAACAATAGGTTTCCCTTTTTCTTCTTGCTTACTAAAAGTAGAATTTGTATACTTCACATATTCATACCCTACACCATAGTTCCATTTCCAACCATTATTTCTACCTGTACTTTCGAATCTAAATTTATTTTCAATCTCTTCAGAAGTATAATCAAGCAATAAATTAGCAACTTGTTCTATATTATCTTGATATTTTTGAGCATTATTATGTAGATGATTTCTACTAAGAATAAAAGATTGATAACTATGAGCAGAGAAATGTGTCCATTTTCCACCTATTGTATAATTCCATTGCTTATTTTCAGGAAGATTTCCAAGAATATAATTATTCCTATCTAACTCATCTTGATCACTAACATCATCATTAACATCAGTATTCAAATCAAGATCGTCAAAAGCACCAAGACCAATAAAAGTAAGTTTATTTTTATCATCAATCTTCAAATCATACTTATACTGTATATCGTTATAAACAGGAAGGAAAGGAAGTTTCAAAAACTTAAAAAGAAATTGAAGATACGATCTTCTAACAGAAAATATCAGACTAGAATTTTTACTAATAGGTCCATCAAGGGTTAAACCTAAATCACTAGAACCAACCATCACATTACCGGTCCATTTCTCGTCATTACCACTAATTTGATTCAATTCAATAACAGAACTTAAAGCATTTCCCCTATTAGCAGGAAAAGCACCAGCATAAAAATTAGTCTCTCGAATAAAATTCACATTAATCATACCCACAGGACCACCAGAAGATCCTTGAGTTGCAAAGTGATTTATATTAGGAATTTCTATACCATCTAAAAAGAATCTATTTTCATTAGGAGCACCACCCCTTACAATAATGTCATTTCTATAGGAAGTAGAAGAAGCAACTCCTGGAAGAATTTGAATAACTTTAGAAATATCCCTATCTCCACCTGGACTTCTATATATTTCTGTAGCGGTAATAGTTCTTAAACTTAAAGGACTTTCAGGTAACCTCTTAAATCCACTAGAGGTAACAAGCACTTCATCTAGTTTAGAACTAGTTTCAATCATAGGAATATTTAATACTGTAGGCTTTGAATTAGAAACTCTAATTTCATATAAAACTACATCTTTAAAGCCAAGAAAACTACATGATATAGTATATTCTCCTGGTTTCAATCCGCTAATACGAAACTCTCCCTTTTCATTGGAAGAAGTTCCTCTTTGAGTTCCATCAACTAAAATATCAGCAAAAGGAATTGCCTTATTATTTACGCTATTATAAACTCTTCCCTTAATAATTCCCTTTTGGGAATAAGCCATACTTGATACTAAAAGAGATAATAGTATCATTATTAGTCTAATTTTCTTCAATTCTTAGTGTGTTTAATTTATAAATAAAATTACAAATTATTCTTTTAAGAAAACACGACATAAATGAAAAGCTTAAAAAAATAAGCATAATAATATCATACATATTTATTCCGCAATTATAGAACAAGTAAATATAATTGAAGCAAACAAAACAATATAATAAGTTGAAGTCAATATGACGTTTAGATATTGAAAATATTTTATAGCCAAAGTTTTATCTTGAATTTCAATTGATTTTTCTAATTTATACTTGTAATAAAGTACTACAGGGCCAATTAATGGACACAATATAATTGCTATGGTACATCTTCTTTTTAAATTATTCATATAAAACTGATTAAAATTATATTTAATATTTTGTGAAAATACAAATACCTATAAAAATTACAAAATAATTAACATATTTTTAATTCAGAAATAATTATCTTAGAAATCTATTTAGTTTTTCTTTATACATCCTATGATAGATTCTCTTTGTTTTTTCACTGAGAAACGATCTTTTTATTAAACTTTCTATCAAAGAATTTTCTTCAGAAAACATTTTAATAATACTATCTCTTTTTTTGGGTATTACGCCTATAATATTTGCAAAAGTCTCAAAATCTTTTTTACAAGGATGACTTTTATTGAGATACACATCAGAATAATCTTCTTCAAAAATCAATCCACCATTTAGAGCAAAATCACCATCATTTATATGTATCGAGGTATTCAATAAATCATATGCTGGAGAAAGAATATAATCTCCATTAGGAGATTGTATTAATGAAAAATTTTTTAAATGAGCATCACCATTAGAAAATAAATAATTGAAAACAATCAATTTAAAAAGTTTTGTCACTTCAATTTTCCACGCTACAACATATTTTTTCAAAATATTTGCTAAATGAATATAAGTACCATCATATTTTGAATCAAAATTAGATAAAGAATAAAAATCTTCAATATGAATTTTATTCTCTTTTTTGTCTATATCAAAACGCTTACAAATATAAGCAAGAGATCCATCTTCATGGAAAACTAGACCATTTTCTGCAACATCAATTTCAAAGACTTGTTTAGCTATTTGCATTGTTAAATGTTCATTTGCAGGAATTTGATCTCTATATTGTAGTAATTTATTACCAGGTATCACTTTTATTATATATTTTCCTTGAACACCTTCTGGACTTAGAATAATCTTTTTATTATAAATAATTCCAGATAATTTTTCTTGGACTCCTGAAATCGAATATTTACCAAGATGTCCTTCAAAACTGGAAGCCTCATTATTAAAATCACAAAAAGGACTTACATTAATACCATCAAATAAATTTTTAATACAAGATGGAGAATACTTAGTAAAACCACTTGCAAGATTACCAGGACAATTCTTAATTTCTATCATATCGCTTTAACTGTTATAGCTCCAATTGTATCAGTATGAGCAGTTGCCAACAACAAACCAAAATCATCATCTTCATCAATCTTTAAAAATTTGCATTGCATTTCTCTATTTGCTCCTTCAGAAAGAAGACTTACAAAAAAAGAAAACAACTTTTCAGAAGTATAAATTTTTTCTGATTTAGGAAGAGTTAAACTAACAGCCGATTGTGATTTATCTGATAAGTACGAATTATCGTATTCAAATTCATATAAACCTTCATTTGTTTCAGTTAGATACCCTGCAAATATCCCTTTAGAATAAACTGCTGCCTTTCTCATTAGTTAATCTCCTTAATTTTCATTATTAATTCTAATCCTAGTACATCGCATATCTTAGAAAGAGTTTTTACCGTTGGATTCGCTTTATTAGTTTCTATACTTTTTATTAAACGTACGCTTACATCCGAATAATCAGCCAAATCTTGTTGACTAATTCCTAATATTTTTCTTCTCTCTTTTATAATTGAGTTAAACTCCATAGTGTAATATATTGCCTTTATATAGTAAATATATGTGAATTCTATATAAAAATCAAGGGAAAGAGCATTTTAATGCACATTAGAAAATACTTAAATTCTTTTTAAACTTTTAATTCCTGCTAATTATTAAAGAAATTGCTTTTCACTCAATTAATACTATCTTTGCCTGAATGAAGGAAACTAATACTACTATATTAAGCCTGTATCTGGGCTAAGACGGATGATTTTAAGATTTAACTTATAATCTTAATCATTTGTTATTCATACATTTCTGTACACCTTAATTGGTGAACACAGTACTTAGTATATCTTATTCTCATCCGTATACTCAAAGATATTTTATAAAATTAATTGTAAATTACTATATACACTCTTATATAGTATAAATTTGAATACAATGAATATTAGTATTAGAAAATCAACAGATACAGATTTAAAAACACTTTTAGAGGTTAATCGTAAGGCTTTTAATAGTGATGTAGAACCACAATTAGTCAACAACCTTCTCAATGATGATACAGCATCACCTATATTATCTCTTGTTGCATGCAATGAAGAAAATATTGTAGGGCATATACTCTTTTCTCGATGTACCTTGAATGGGAAAAATAATACGCCCACTATATATATATTAGCCCCACTTGCCATTCTACCTGAATACCAGAAAAAAGGAATTGGTGGTATGCTAATTAACGAAGGACATAAGCAGCTTAAAAATATGCACGTAGATTTATCTTGCGTACTAGGACATATCGATTACTATCCACGCCACGGATATATTAAAGATGCTAAATCTTTAGGTTACCACACAATGTATCCTATTCCAGAAGAGTGTAAAGATGCTTGGATGATTATAGAACTAAAAAAAGGGAGTTTAAAATCCTCAGGTGGTCGCGTAATCTGTCCTAAAGCATTAGATAAGGACGAATATTGGAGGGAATAAAGTATGGAGAATCTAAATAAATATGGATTAGAGTATTATATAAATACTCTTAAACTTGAAGGAATTAATAATAATATTGCCAGAGTACTATCTGTTAGTAAAACACAGTACACTATTATAACAGAAAATGGATTACTAAAAGCTGAACTTACTGGTAATCTACTTAATTCTTTAAACACAGAAGATTATCCAAAGGTTGGTGATTGGTTAGAATATATCGACTTTGATAGTACAGGTATAATAACTAAAATACTGCCAAGATATTCAGAACTTTATAGAAAGAAAGCAGGTAGAGATTTCTCTAAGCAGGTAATTGCAACAAATATAGATTGTGTATTTATCGTTCAGGGCTTAGACTCTAATTTTAATATTATGCGTTTAGAAAGGTATATAGCACAATCTATAGCTTGCGGAATTAAACCTATCATTATTCTAAATAAATGTGATTTAATAGAAGATAAACAGTTTTACCTTAAAGAGATTTCTAAACTACAGAGGGATATTGAAATATACTTTTGTTCTACTCTTACTAATGAAGGAATTGAAGAAATCAAAAACAAGCTTCTTAAGAGTGCTGAGACATATATATTTGTTGGTTCATCTGGTGTAGGAAAGAGTTCTTTACTGAATACCCTGTTCAACAATTATAAACAGGCTACTCAAGAAATTAGTAATGCTAATGCGAAAGGCAAACATACAACAACATCAAGAGAACTATTTTTACTTTCTAATGGTTCTTTAATTATTGATACTCCAGGTATGAGAGAGTTCGGCATTGCCTTTGAAGATAATAAAGATTTAGATGATATATTTCCTATAATTTCACAATATGCCAAGAAGTGCAAATATAAAGATTGTACTCATACAAACGAGGCTAATTGTGCTGTTTTAGATGCTTTAGAATCTGGAGATATAAGTCAAACTAAATATGATGCATATCTTAAACTTATGCGAGAGCAAGAACATTATTCTGAATCTGCTCACGATAAAAAACGCAAAGGTAAACAGCTAGCTAAAATGGTAAAAGGATATATTTCTACTAAAAAGAAAAATCAACTATAGCAATATTTGATAATAAAGAGAGAAAGGTGTTTAATTACGATTTATTAAATACTTTTCTCTTAATATATAGAAAGATATAAAAGATAGATACTCCTATAGGAGCTCCAATCCAATTTAAATTTGTATAATCAATTGACTGCTTTGTATCTGATAAAGAGCAATTAATATACTCATAGAAGATTTCTATAAGAAAGGAAACAATAGATAAGAGAATAATAAAGAGTATAATATGTAGTTGTTTATTTTTTTTCATAGATATACTATTTATATATAATAGTGGTTAATTAATAGTCAGCTAATTAATACTATTTCAAAAAAATCGTATTAATTTTAACATTATTTGCAATATATATAATTAATATATTACAATCAATATAAATAGCATTAAAATTATTTAAGAAACCATCTCCTAAAAATATAGGCACAAAAAAAACGTCCAAGAAACTAATCTTGGACGTTATAATGTCGGCATCGACCTACTCTCCCACATCTCTGCAGTACCATCGGCGCTAACGGACTTAACTTCTCTGTTCGGGATGGGAAGAGGTGGAT
>SNAP01000011.1 GCA_022496785.1 Marinilabiliaceae bacterium JC040
TTGCATACGTGTTACTCACCCGTGCGCCGGTCGTCAGCATATAAAGCAAGCTTTATATCTGTTACCCCTCGACTTGCATGTGTTAGGCCTGTCGCTAGCGTTCATCCTGAGCCAGGATCAAACTCTTCATTGTAATAAAATCTTTTTTCTTAGTTTYCTATTACAAATAAATAGATTTCCTTATTCAGGTCTCACTTATTCTTTTATTTCTTTGCTGCTATCAATATTTTAAAGAACTCTAAATAAACCWAAAAGGCTTATTTCGCTTATTTTCAATCYGTTAACAACCGTAAAACGTCTGACTTTTCAGTGCGTTTATCTCTCGATTGCGTTGCAAAAGTAGTGCAAAATTTCTTATCTCCAAACATTCTGCACAAATATTTTTTCGCAAGGTTCTGTAAAGATAATACAAAAGACTGATACAATGCAAGATAATCAATAAAAAAATATTTTCATTTTTTTTAGCTCAAGAATAAGTTTAAGAACAATTAGTATTGTTTCCGTATAATTTAAACCTACCCTCTCCGTATCAAGTCCGTATTAAGTCCCATTTATATGGGAGAAAGTACACCAAAAGTACATCAAGAAAAAGGTATTAAATAAATACCTCATCTATTATCATGAATAAAATCTTAAATTAATAGTGAAAAAGAAAATTTTAACCTTTAAAAAGTAATTTACATATATTAGAATGTTGCTTTGGACTAGCTAAAACAAATAACTTCATCTTATTTGTAATAATAGTACTAGCAGGAGGATTAAAAACATATCTACCACTTTCATCTGAAAGACCTATAATACTAGCACCTGTAGCATTACGAAAATTGATCTCGCTCAACGATTTTCCATTAAAATCGGAAAGAATATCTTTTAAATCTACAGCAGCTACACCTATTTCTTTAGCAGATTGCAATAATATGGTATCAATAAATTCAACAATCTCTGGATGAAGTACCAGTTTTGCCATTCTCGATCCTCCAATTTTATCTGGCATTATAACATTATCAGCACCTGCTCTTCTTAAACGCCTTGCCGTATTAGCATTAGAAGATCTTGATATTATTTTAATTTTCTTATTTAAATCTCTAGCTGTTAATACAACATATAAATTCTCTGCATCACGAGGAATTGTTATTATTATAGAACCTGCATGACAAATACCTGCTTCTATAAGGATTTGATCGACTGTTGCATCTCCCATTATTGTACGCAAATCAGGATAACTTGCTTTTACCATATCTAATCTACCCTGATCATCATCCACAACAACAACATCTTTATCTGAATCTATCAAGTCGTCTAAAGCTTGTCTACCATTTCTGCCACATCCAACTAAAATAACATGATCTTTCATCTTTTTTATACTTTTTATCGTTCTAAAATTCCTATATCTTTTTGCTAATAAACCATCAACTATCCCTTTACCATATGAAGATATTAAATAACCTATAACACCTAATCCCCCTGCTATTAATACAACAGTAAACAATTTTCCATTTGGTGATAGTGAATGGACTTCTCCAAATCCTACTGTAGAAACAGTAATAAGAGTCATATACAAAGCATCTACAAAAGAATAATCCTCTATATACATATAGCCTATTACTCCAAGGCCTATACATACAATTCCTAGAAATGTAGCTCTAATAGTATTATTACATATTAATGTGTTTCGTTTCTTCATTTGTTTTTTTTAGGATAGTATTTCCGATATGGCAATTTAAGCATCTATGTTTATTGCAATATTCCTTCTTTAACTGAATTATAGCTTGAGATTCTATAGCGTTATCAAGTTTTATATTACAATCACTTACAATATTAGTGATATTATTTTTTTCAGGTTTAATATTTTCTAAAAAAGTATATGCTCTATCAATATATTTTTGACTTTTAATATACTTTCCATATGAGAAAAGAATTGGAACTACTACATTTATAAGAAGAATATTAATTGCAGTATTTCCTAAATGTTTCTTCTTCTTTTCACTCTTTTTACCAAATTTCACATGAGTATCCCAGTAAACCGAGGTATCACTTTTAAAGAAATTGTATACTCTATTTAAATCTTCTTCCTCCAATATCTTTGAGAATAAATGAGAACTAGAGTATAAAATACTAGATAATTCAGCAATTCTAAGCGTTGGAAAATTAATTGGACGCGTTCTCATAAATCTCCAATTTGTAGATTGCATACTTTCTAAAGAATATTTTCTTTTAAGATATTGATATTCTGTTTTTAAAGATTTATAGTATTCATCATTCAAATTTTCATTAAGAAAACCAGCTTGCCCAAACAATAAAGATTCTATTTGCAATAAAGAGTGCTTTTGTTTATAGACGTACTTAAGGGGTGTAGATTTAGCTAATAATTCAAATGGTTCTGAATTCACATTCATACCAAGATATCGTGAAAAGATTTGATAAAATGTATCATCCCAAGAATTTCTATTAAATTTCAGAAGCTTGAATATATCCTCCATCTTACGCTCTAACCTTTCTAACAGTAAAGAATTAAACCAGAATTTTAATTCGAAATATCCATCCTCATCTAAACGAGAAATACATCTTTGAAGATTTGAATCTTTTCTAATATGCCTGTAATAATTATAGAGATTAGAATCGTACTGCATTATATAAGTTGGAAGTTCCCTATTAGATTCAGTTTTCACAATATTATCGAAGATATCAACCACATGAAGTATAACATTGTTATAAGCAGAATCTTTATCATGCTTATGTCGGTACCAATCGCTCGCTCTCACATGAATTTCAACATTACCAACCCAAATTGTACGACCAATTTTAATTCTTGCATTTAAAAAATCGGGACCAGAATTCGTATTATACTCTCCTATTTTAATAATTTCGATTAATAGTCCATCTGAAGTTCGCATTGCATTAAGATCAAAAAGACCATTTTTCCATAAATATTGAAGAAATTCCTCTTTCATTACTTTTAAAGTGTAGATTATTACATGTAAATATAGAACAAAAGAAATATAAGAGTCTATAAAAAGACAAAGTATTTTATACAAACATTCATGCGATATTAATTGTATTTTCAATGCATTTTAATATTTTTGTAGTATTAAGAACTGATAACTGAAAATTCACAACAATAATATGGGGACTAAACTTATTGAAAGTAAGAAAGACAAGATGTTTGTAACATCTCTTGGTATACTTGCTGGAATTATTGTTATTCTTACAGTCATATTCATAATTGTAAAGATTGACAATAACAGATATATTTCTGAAATTAATCAAGAGAAAGACGAACTGAATACAGAACTTAAAAGTCTTTCGAAAGAATATGAAAATCTTGAAACAAACAACGATTCTCTAAAAGTAAAATTAAGTAATGAGCAAGATAAGATTAATATCTTATTGGAGAAGATGAAAGTCTTTAGAAACAACTCATATGCTGAAATTGCAAGATATAAAAAAGAGGTAAACACTCTTAAAACGGTTCTTAGAAGCTATGTAATTCAGATTGATTCATTAAATCAATTAAATAAGGCTCTTATTGTTGAGAATAACAAAGTAAAACAACAAATGAAATGGGCAAAAACAAAAGCCCAACGTTTACAAAACAAGAATAAAAAAATTGAGAAACAACTTTCTAAAGCAGCGGCTCTAGAAGCAATAGAATTTGAAGTTTATCCTATTAATAAAAAAGGACGTAAACTTAAGAAAGTTCGTAAATGTGTTAAGTTGAAAGCAGTATTTGCTCTACAAAAAAATATCACAGCAAAAAGAGGTCTTAGAAAATTGTATTTAAGGATACATAAATCGGACAACAGTATATTACCATCTAAAAATGGTACTAAATTTAAATATCAAGGTAAACTAATAGAATGTACAGCCAATAGAAATGTTGAATATGAAGGAGAACGATTGGAGGTTGCGATATTCTGGGACAGAGATAAGAATCTCGTAAAAGGCAATTATGTTGCCTACTTATTTTCTGAAAACTATATGATTGGTAAAACGTCATTTAGAATTAAATAAGGATATGAATAGGATATAAAATAAAGAGCTTAACTATAGAATGGTTAAGCTCTTTTTGTTTTTAACAATCCTATAACAAATAGATAATCAGAAATTTTTAACTTCAAAAGATAAAATTAAAACACAAACAAATACCAATTATTATGAAAGACATAGACATTGCTAGAGAGGTTGAATTAAAACCTATCACAGAAATTGCAAAACAATTAGACATTGATGTAGAGAAAATAGAACAATATGGACACTATAAGGCTAAATTACCTTTAGAACTTATAGATGAAGAAAAAATTAAGAACAAACAATTAATTTTAGTATCAGCTATTTCTCCTACTCCTGCTGGAGAGGGTAAAACAACAATATCTATAGGTTTAAGTGAAGGATTAAACAGAATTGGAAAAAAAACAACAACAGTACTTAGAGAACCTTCATTAGGACCAGTATTTGGTATCAAAGGTGGTGCCACTGGTGGTGGATATTCACAAGTACTTCCAATGGAAGATATAAACTTACATTTCACTGGCGATTTTGCAGCTATTGAAAAAGCTAATAATCTTTTAGCAGCTTTAATAGATAATAATATTCAATCAAAGACAAGAAGTCTACATATCGATCCAAGAACAGTTACATGGAAAAGAGTTATCGATATGAATGATAGATCTCTTAGACACACAATAGTTGGTTTAGGAGGAACAGCATCAGGAATTCCTAGAGAAACAGGTTTCGACATTACTGCTGCATCAGAAATTATGGCTATTCTATGTTTAGCACAAGACTTTGAAGATTTAAAACGTAGATTAAGTAATATATTTATAGGTTTCACATACGATAAAGAACCTATATATGCTAAAGATTTAAATGCACATGGAGCTATGGCTGCTCTACTTAAAGATGCAATTAAACCAAACTTAGTACAAACAATAGAAGGTAATCCTGCAATTATTCATGGTGGTCCTTTTGCAAATATTGCACAAGGTACAAACTCTGTTATTGCTACTAAAATGGGACTTACATTAAGCGACTACGTTGTTACTGAGGCTGGTTTTGGTTTCGATTTAGGAGCAGAAAAGTTCTTTGATATTAAATGTGTATCATCAGGTCTTCAACCAACAGCTATTGTATTAGTTGCAACTGTTAGAGCATTAAAATATCATGGAGGTGTTGGTATAAAAGATTTGGGAACAGAAAATCTTGAAGCATTAGCAAAAGGATTAGAAAATCTAGAGAAACATGTAGAGAACATGAGAAAATTCAATTTATGTTCTGTTGTAGCAATAAACAAATTCCAAAACGATAGTGATGCAGAAATTCGCATGATTATTAATAAGTGTAACAAACTTGGAGTTGCTGTTGAAGTTGCTGATGTTTGGGCTAAAGGAGGAGAAGGTGCTTTAGATTTAGCAAAAACTGTTAGTAGAATATCTGAAAATTGTACTCATAATTTCCAACCTTTATATAGCTGGGATTGGACTATTGAGAAGAAAATAGAAACTTTATCTAAAGAAATTTACGGTGCTGTTGCTGTTGACTATACAGCTCAAGCTAAAAGAGATTTAAAGAAGATTAAAGAACTAGGTCTTGAAAAGATTCCTGTTTGTATAGCTAAAACACAAAAATCTTTATCAGATAATCCAAAACTATTAGGACGACCTAAGAACTTTATTATAACAGTAAGAAGCATTGAAGTTGCAGCAGGAGCAGAATTTGTAATACCAATCACAGGATCTATTATGAGAATGCCAGGTTTACCAGCTACACCTGCAGCAGAAGGAATAGATATAAATCTAGAAGGAGACATTAGTGGTTTATTCTAGAATTTAGAAAATAAATACAGTTTATGTTTTTACAAATAGGTTCTATATAAGCTTATAGATTAAAATATTTATAAATAATTCTTAAATATCTTTATCTTTTTATAAATTTACGAACCTTAAAAAAAAGCAAAAAACATAAATATATATATAAAAGCAATTTAAAATGGCACAAGACAAATTTGTATCTCGCCACATAGGGCCACGTGAAGAAGACGTGAAAGAGATGCTTAAGGTTATAGGTGTAGATTCTGTTGAGCAATTAATGCAAGAAACTGTACCAGAAGATATCAGACTTAAAGGTCTTTTGGACTTACCAGAAGCCTTAACAGAAGCTGAATATTATGCTAGAATGAAAGAACTAGGAGCAAAAAATAAATTATTCCGTTCTTTTATAGGTTTAGGATATTACGACACTATTACTCCAGCAGTAATAACTAGAAATGTTTTAGAAGATGCAACATGGTATACTTCTTACACTCCTTATCAAGCAGAAATTTCTCAAGGACGTCTTGAAGCATTGTTAAACTACCAAACTGTAATTACTGAATTAACAGGTATGGGATTAACAAACTGTTCTCTTCACGATGAAGCTCAGTCTGCTGCTGAAGCATCTACAATGATGCAAAATCTTCGCTCTAAAGCTAAGAAAAAAGCAAAAGCTAATGTTTTATTCGTAGATAACAGCGTTTATACTCAAACTAAGAGTGTATTAGAGACTCGATCTAATCCAAAAGATGTTAAAGTTGTTTATGGTGACTATAGAACTTTTGAATTTACTGAAGATGTATATGGTGCTATAGTACAATATCCAAATGCAGAAGGAAATATTGAGGATTACACTAATTTCATTGCTAAATGTCACGAGAATGAAGTACTATGTACTGTAATAGCAGACCTTATGTCTCTAGTTCTTCTTAAGACTCCAGGTTCAATGGATGCAGATATTGTTTGTGGTACAACTCAACGTATGGGTATTCCTATGGGATATGGTGGACCAGCTGCAGGTTACTTAGCTTGCCGTCCAGAATATAAGAGACAAATTCCAGGTAGAATTATCGGAGTTACTGTTGATGCACAAGGAAACAAAGCTCTACGTTTAGCTCTTCAGTCAAGAGAGCAACATATTAAAAGAGATAGAGCCTCATCAAATATATGTACAGCACAAGCTTTAATGGCTTCAATGGTAGGATTCTTTGGTGTATACCACGGAAGAGAAGGATTAAGAAGAATCGCAAATCATATTCATTCTTCAGCTTCTATTCTATCAAAAGAGATAAAAGCTCTTGGTTATACTCAAAAGAATACAAATTTCTTTGATACAATAAATTTTGAAATTCCATCTAATGTAAATATTGAAGATATTAAAACTGCTGCATTAGAAGCAGAAATGAACTTCAACTATTTTACAGAAGGACAAGTA
The DNA here is from genome assembly GCA_022496785.1 of Marinilabiliaceae bacterium JC040. Classification (GTDB taxonomy): domain Bacteria; phylum Bacteroidota; class Bacteroidia; order Bacteroidales; family Marinifilaceae; genus SNAP01. The sequence continues at coordinate 7,243 of SNAP01000011.1, forward strand.
GGTATTTCTACAGACGAAAAAATGTCTGCAAAAGAAATTTCTACAATCATAAATATCTTTGCTAAAGCAATTTCTAAAGATGCTTCTGAAATAAAAGAAATTAATGAAACAGTTTCTTTAGAAGAAGGTTCTATGAGAAATGACGACTTTATGCAACAAGATGTATTTAATACTTATTTTTCTGAAAGTGCAATGATGCGTTATATCAAGCAATTAGAGAAAAAAGATATAGGTTTAAATACATCTATGATTTCTCTTGGTTCTTGTACAATGAAACTTAATGCTGCTGTAGAGGTTATGCCTCTTTCATGGCCTGAGTTTGGTAATGTTCACCCATTTGTACCTAAAGATCAAGCAGAAGGTTATCACGAACTAATTACAGAACTAGAAGAATGGTTATCTGTAATAACAGGTTTTGCTGGATGTTCTCTTCAACCAAATTCTGGTGCTGCTGGAGAATATGCTGGTTTAATTACTATTAGACATTACTTAATTGCACAAGGAGAAGGTCACAGAAATGTTATCTTAATCCCTGCTTCTGCACACGGAACAAATCCTGCTTCTTCAACAATGTTAGGACTTAAAATTGTTACTATAAAATGTGATGATAAAGGAAATATTGATGTAGCAGACTTTAGAGAAAAAGCTGAGGCTCATAAAGATGATCTTTTCGGTACAATGATTACTTATCCATCTACTCACGGTATTTTTGAAGAATCTATTAAAGAATTAATGGATATCGTTCATAATAACGGTGGTCAAGTATATATGGATGGTGCAAATATGAACGGACAATCTGGATTAACAAATCCTGGATATATCGGTGCTGACGTTTGTCACTTGAATCTTCACAAATCGTTTGCTATGCCTCACGGTGGTGGTGGTCCTGGTGTTGGTCCTATTTGTGTTGCTAAACATTTAGTGGAACATTTACCTTCTCATCAAATTATTGATTTAGGCGTTAAACAAGGTGATGCTGTTTCTGCTGCTCCTTATGGTTCTCCTTTATTATTACCAGTAACATATGGATATATTGCTATGTTAGGTGCTGAAGGTGTTGCTGAAGCTACAAAAATGGCTATCCTTAATGCTAACTACTTAACTTCTGCTTTTGAGAAACTTGGATTCAAGATTCTATATAAAGGTAGCAAAGGTCGTGTAGGTCACGAAATGATTTGGGATTGTAACCACTTTAACAAAGCTGTAGGTATTACTGATGGTGATATTGCAAAACGTTTAATGGACTTTGGTTTCCACGCTCCTACTCTTTCTTTCCCAGTTCACGGAACTCTAATGGTTGAACCAACAGAAAGTGAGCCTAAAGAAGAATTAGATAGATTTATCGAAGCTTTAAAGACTATTAGAAACGAGATTATTGCTATTGAAGAAGGTAAAGCAGATAAGGAAAACAACTTACTTAAAAATGCACCTCATACACAATATGTATGTACTGCTGATGAGTGGGACAGACCTTATTCAAGATCTGAAGCTTGCTATCCTCTACCATGGGTTAAAGAGAATAAATTCTGGTTTAACACTGGTCGTGTAGATGACGGTTACGGTGATAGACATTTACAATGTACTTGTAATGCTTTTCAAGAATAATATTCTTATAGAATAAATATATAAGAGTTCCTCTTTTTTAGGGGGACTCTTTTTGTTTAATACCTAAGGTGAATTACCATATTTCTAAATAAAAAATTGAGAATTAAAGAATAATTTCAACAATTATTTTGAGATATTCAATAGGTCAATAAGCTTTTCATTATTTTTTAGAAAAAAAGTTTTTCCAATAAGTTTTTAGAAACTAGATATTTAGATTATGTCATGAAATTTAGACTAAAAAAAACTTCTAGAATAGTTTGCAGATAAAGGAAAACCCTCTATATTTGCAGTGCAATTGGGAACAACAATAGCACAAAACAAAAGGATGATTCAGTAGCTCAGCTGGTAGAGCACAACACTTTTAATGTTGGGGTCCTGGGTTCGAACCCCAGCTGGATCACGAAAGAAAGACAAGCAGTAATGTTTGTCTTTTTTTGTATGTCTATATTTTATATTATTATAATTTATACCTACTGAAATACGAATAAATGCAAGTAATTTATAAAATATGAAGTAAAAATCTCAGAATAGTTTGCAGATAAAATAAAAACCTCTATATTTGCAGAGCAATTGAGAAAAACAATAGCAAAAACAAAAAGGATGATTCAGTAGCTCAGCTGGTAGAGCACAACACTTTTAATGTTGGGGTCCTGGGTTCGAACCCCAGCTGGATCACAAAAGGCAAACAGAGATGTTTGCCTTTTTTTGTATACAATATTTTTTATTATTTCTTACCAATAGTAAATTAGAAATATATACCTAAATTGATATTGAATCTTCTATTCCACGATTTTTCATTTCCTGAATATAAAGCGTTAGAATAATTATTACCTATCCAAGGATGATTCCTAGCTAAGACGTAATCTATTAACACATAAATAGGGCCAGTATGTAACATACAACCTGTGACATTCATATATGTATCTTTTGAATTACCTATTAATTTATTCAATGTAGAAAAATCGTTATAGAACTTAATATCATTTAAGAGCTTATGATTAATATTTAAAGAATATCCTATCGATAAACTTGAAGATACACCTCTTTTTACGAGTTTATAGTCGGCTGCAAATGCTCCTAAGGTGATATAGTCAACATTAGAAACATTATTTGACGAAAACCTATATAATAGAGTTTGAGCTTTTATATCCCACTTTCTATACTTAATAACAGAATGAATAGCAAAAGCATATTTATAAGTTTTTTTTCTATTAACAGTATTGTATATCTGCCCATATTGCAATGAACATCCTATTTCTGAATCAAATTTATTGCCGAACTTATACACCCCTCTTAATGTAAATTGATTCAATTCTTCATTATCTCCACTTATATCATATGCATAACGGTTATTTTTACTACTAAAAACATCTTCAGAATTCTTTGCGAAGTTAAATTGAAGATCAAAATTCTTTAGTTTATACTCTAATAAAAAACCCAAATCTGCATCATCTTCAAAACCTAAATAGTATGGGATATTAAACATGAAACTATTACCAGTAAAGGGAAGAATACCAAAAGGAGTTCGAGGCATTCCTAATTTCAATTTAAGATTATCTAGTAATGGCAATGCAACATATCCATTTCTAAGCATAAAACCACCAAAAGATTCTGCATAATAGCGAGATTCTACAGAAAATTCAATAGACTTAATTCTACCTTTTGCATTAAGGATAAAGGTATCAAATACTAATTTTCCACCTGTGTCATCATGAGCCTTATTCCAACTATTATTCATATAAGTATATCTAAAAGCACCACCAAGTTTCAAATAATCTTTAGAAGATTCATTTTGAGCATTTAAAGGTATGTAGATAACTAATAAAAAAGCAATTAGTAGGATCGTATGTTTATTCATAAATATTAGCTTATAAAGTTTATAATTTATTCAATATATTCATCAAAATGAGATATAATATCTCTTATAGATTTATAATCTCTGTACCTAAATACTTAGCCTCAGAAATTGAATGTGTTACCATAACAAAAGTTGTTTTAGTACTTTTGTGTATTGTTTTTACTAGATCTTGTAAATTAGAACGTGTTTCTTGATCTAATGCAGAAAAAGGTTCATCCATTAATACAATTTGGGGTTTATGGACTATTCCTCTAATAATTCCTACTCTTTGACGCTGTCCACCACTTAATTGATGTGGAAATTTATTTAAAATCTCTGAATCTAAATTTACAAGAGGTAGAAGTTCATTAATTCTATCTTTAGATAATTGATTAGAATAATTCCTTAATTTTAAACAGTAGATCATATTTTGATATGCAGTTAAATGAGGAAAAAGAGAATCTTCCTGTAGAATATATCCCATATTTCTTCTCATTTCAACTAGATGCTTTAAATTCAATAAATTATTACCAATTTTTATTTCTCCCCTTTGAGGTATTAGTAAGCCATTAATTAATTTTAATAAAGTAGATTTACCACAACCACTTTCTCCTGTAATGCATACAAAACTTCCTTCACTAATGTTTAATGAATAATTAGTAAAGATTTGCTCTTCATTATAAGCAAAATTAATATCTCTAATTTTTATTGCTGCTAAATCATTCATTATTATTTATTTATATTATTTTCAAGAAAGTTTTTTGCAACTTGTTTGGGACTTTTCTTATTAATTTCCACTTCATAATTCATTTTTCTCATCTCATTTGTATTGATAGAATTATTCAAAAGAATTAATATTGATTTCAATTTAGGATATTTTCTAAGAATATCTTTTCGTACTACTATACCCGCTTTATACGAGGGGAAAAAATTCTTGTCATCCTTTAATATCTTCAAATTTAATGCTTCGATCTGGGCATCAGTAGTAAAAGCATCAATAACCTGAACTTTCGCTTCTTCCATGGCTTTATATCTTAGATTAATATCCATCTCACTTAATTTGTGAAATTTAAAAGGATATACTTTAATTAATCCGTTATAAGCATCTGGACGTTCAAAGAAATCAAATTCAGCACCAAAAATATAATTACTACTATAAGGAACTAAGTCGGAACATGTAGTGATACGTTTATTATTTGCTTCTTGCTCAGAAATTGCAATAGCATATGTATTATTGAAACCAAGCAAACCAAGCCATTCTAAATTATAACGTTTTTCATATTCTGAATATAAAATTTCTAAAGATTTGTTACCTAAATCTGAATAATTATACTTTAATACATTCATTATAGCTGTTCCTGTATATTCTACATATGCATCTATATCCCCAGATAATAATGCAGGATGTATATTTGTTGTTCCTCCTCCTATTCCAAATTTTCTTATTACATGAATATTAGTATTATTCTCAATTTGTTGAGCTAATATTTCACCAAGAATAAACTGTTCACTTGTAGGTTTTGAAGCTATTGTTATAGTATTATTATCTGATTTATATTGTGGATTGAGAAATGAAAATGATGTTATTAAGAGTAATAACAAAACGAATATATTTGTAAATATTTTTATCTTAGTTTTTATACTAGCATTTCCTGAGATTATACGTTGGAGTTTTGCATCCTTTTCAAATTGTCCAATAAATTTATCTCCCAAAATTGCAAATAGAGATATTCCTAAAGAACCTGCTACAATTAAATCTGTATTCATAGTATTAAGACCTCTAAAAATTGCCTGTCCTAACCCTCCAGCTCCTATTAAAGCAGCTAAACCTGTTAAAGCTATAACCATTACTGTAGTAACCCTTAAACCTGATAAAATTGATGGTAAAGCCAATGGAAAGTATATTTTAAAAAATATTTGTTTTTTAGTTGACCCTAATCCCCTAGCTGCATTTATATATTGATGTGGGACTTCTTTTATACCTGTATAAGTATTTCTAACTATAGGTAATAAACCATATAGAACTAATACTATAATTGCATTATTAAATCCTATACCAACAAGAGGAATTAATAGTCCAAACATTGCTATTGAAGGTATAGTATATAAGAAATTAACTAAAGGTAAAATAATAGCTCTTGATCTTTTTGAATAAAACACTAATACTCCTATACTTATACCTAAAATAGTAACTAGAAATAAAGCGAGAAAAGAAATAAGAATGTGTTCACAAAATAAAGTAAGAAAATATGATTTCCTAGCCCATATATCTGTCATAATAATATATCTATATTTTTTATAATTAAGATTTTATATAAATTTATAACATCTTTGGCAAATGAGACAAATAAATATAATTATTTATTAAATATAGTAGCAAGATTAATTTGTAAAACTAACTTGCTACTATATGTTTTAAAATAAGCATAGTATTTTAAAATTTACCTGAATTTGCTTGTTCTTCTATTGAGGGAATTTCTTCCATATTATCCCAATGTTCAACTATCTTCCCATTTTCAAGTCTATATATATCAAATACAGCTAAAGATGAATTATTTATCTTTACTTTAGAATAACTTACAACATAATTTCCCTCCCCCATAATATGAAAAATATTGTCATAAGTGACATCATTATTTAATAAGAATGCTCTAAAATTCTCAAACCCATTCTTAATACTAACACTATGCTCAATATATGAATCAATAGATATATACTTTTCTAATTCTTCAAATTTCTTATTTTGATGTATCTCAATTAGAAAGGATTTGATAATAGATTTATTTTCCTCTGTCTTATCAATATCAGAAATAATAAAATCACCGAAAATAGGATCGTAACCAGATTTTGTTTTATCTGTATTTATATATTTAGAGATAACATCCCAATGTTCTATTAATTTGTCATTATCGTCTGTTAAAAACATATCAGTAGTAATCCATTCTGCCTTTTTATTATCTATATTTTGATATACATGTAGAAATACATAATCACCATCTTGAAGAGATCTTCTTATACGTATATCTCTAGTTTCTGTTCGACTTAGAAAATCTTTAAAAAATTCTTTAAAACCTTCTACTCCATCCTTAACTCCAGTGCTATGTTGAGTATAAGAATTTCCAGTATAAAGATCAGCAGCTTCTAATTTTCCATCTCTTATACCCTTTAGATATAAACTCTTAGCATTCTCTAGTTTATTATTCATTATTTAATTCTTTGATTTATAATTAAGATGATTTTATAAATCAAAATAACGACATAATTCTATTAAAGAAAAGGTTAATAAAGACGTTTAATGGTAAATATTGTCCTATTTATATTTTTCTAATTAGATTGTTTAAATTCTTTTGGACTTAAAGATGTATGTTTTTTAAAGAATTTCGTGAAATTTGTTGATTCATCAAACCCCAGACTATAAGCCACTTGACTTACTGCACAATGATTATTAATAAGCATCTGCTTAGCTTTAAGTATTAATACCTCATCAATAAATTCTTTTGCTGATTTATTGGTAAATAAATTACAAATGGTATTTAGTTTCTTAAATGATACACCTAATTTATGAGAATAATCTTTAGCATTTCTAGAGATAATAACTTCACTATCAAGTAACTTTTGAAGATTTATAAATAGTGTTTTTTGCTCATCATTACCTAAATTATTACTCATAGGCTTATGAATATTGATTTTAAGTAATAAAGTACGGAGTAAACATTGAAGAATTTCACCCTTTTGAGGATTTTCAGACATCATATATTCCTCATACAAATAAGATATTAAAGTCTTATAAGAATTTATATAATTTGAATTTAATATTTTTAAGATTGGTTTATAGATATATGAATTATAGGGAAAAGAATATACTATATCTTTGAATTTTATTTGGTTCTCATTTAGAAATTCTTTAGTAAATAATATTATATAACCTTTTGTTTTAGTAAATTCTAACCAAGAATGTTCTTGTCCTCTTCTAATAAATATAATATTATTGGCTTTATATTCATATTTTTTAAAATCTATTTCATGTACACCATTACCATCTGTAATAAACATCATTACGTAGAAATTAATAATATGCCTATTTTTTGCTATTTTATGAGCAAGTGAAGAATAAAAATCTTCTAGAGTTCTTATTTCAAAACCAAGATCTAAGAAATCTGTTCTAAAATCAATCGTTTTCATATTAGACTTATTACTTTCCATCAGATCTTTATATTTTATATTACAATACTTTCTCTTCGAGATATATTCTTCTTTATTGATGAAACAAAGATAAATGAAGTATTCTAAATTCAAATAAAGAAAACTTACTGATTTATACTTATATAAATCAAGTTATAATAATTTAAATAAATTAATTAGTCTCGATTCATTTTACAATAGATAATTCTATATTTGTATATAAAATCAATAAATCAAATTAAAATCATAAGTCAAAACATGGAAAGCTTAAAATCGTTTATAGATTATATTAGTGGAAATAGTACACTTCTTACACTAACAAATATACTTATAGTTACTGCTCTATCTGTAGTTTCTTTTTTTCTAACAAGAACAATATTAGTAAAGTTTACTTCAGTAGTAATTAAGAAATCAAAGACTCATTGGGATGATTTTCTTATTAAAAGAAGATTCTTCTATAAAGCATCATATTTTACTCCTGTTATTGTAATATACTTCTATTGCAAATATTTTGGATTTGGTGATTTCGGTGATTTTATCTTTAATATGGTAGATGTTGTTATCGTTTTTATCACAATGATATTAATTACAACATTAATAGATACTGTAAATGATATATATGAGTCTTATCCAATATCTAGAGCCAAACCTATTAAAGGATTTACTCAAGTAATAAAATTGATAACTATACTTGTTTTTACTATTATCATTATTAGTAAAGTTGTAGATAAATCTCCTCAAGCTCTTCTAACAGGTCTTGGAGCTTTTGCAGCTGTTATTATGTTGGTGTTTAAAGATAGTATTCTAGGATTTGTAGCAGGAATAACTCTTACAGCAAACAATATGCTACATATTGGAGACTGGATAGTAATGAAATCATCGGGCGCAGATGGAGAAGTTTTTGAAATTTCTTTAAATACAGTAAAAGTTCGAAATTGGGACCAAACAATAGTTACCATACCAACATATAAATTAATGAATGATTCTTTCACTAACTGGAGAGGTATGGAAGAATCAGGAGGTAGAAGAATTAAAAGAAGTATCAATATAAACATACACTCTGTACATTTTCTTAATGAAGTTGAGATTGACAGATTAAAACAAAATCCATTATTATATGATTATTTGAACGAGAAACTTAATGGTATAGAGAGTTCAGAAAAAGATTGTAACAAAACTATAAATCAAAAGGAAATTACAAACATCGGAGTATTTAGAATATACCTATTAAACTATCTTAGAAAGAATTCTAATATTCATAATGAAATGACAATGATGGTAAGACAATTACAACCAACAGAGAAAGGTTTACCTATGGAAGTATATTGTTTTTCAAAGAATCAAGAATGGGTTAAATATGAAGGTATTCAAGCAGATATTTTCGACCATATAATGGCAGTATTACCAGATTTTGGTTTAAAAGCATTTCAGAATATTACAGAGATAAAATAATTATCCAACAGAATATTTTTAAATAAAGCCTCCAAATCTTTAATATTAGATTTGGAGGCTTTACAATTTAAATTAATTGGGAGAATAGGTTCTAGTTGAATAGTTTTTCATTTCTCTTCTACATTTATCTAAATTAGGACATATTTTGGATAAATAATCCCAGAATTTTCTTGAATGATCTTTTATAATAGTATGAGTTAATTCATGAAGCAATACATAATCAATTAAATAATCTGGCAACCTCATTAAGTGAATATTTAGATTTATATTATTTTCAGAAGAACAACTCCCCCATCTAGACACATTATTTCTTAAAGATAATTTGAAAAAAGGTAATTTATGAATTCTAGATAATTCTCTTATTCTCATTGGCAATATTTTTGCTGCCTCATCCCTATAAACATTATCTATATAATCTTTAATTTTATTTTGCATTCTATCGTTTTCAAGAATACTATTCGTAATATTAGGGTTTAAGCAAATAAATAAATCATTACCAATATTTCTTCGTTTACCAGATACTATATGTATTAAATGATTACGCGTTTTATATGTATCATCTATTCTAAATTTTCTTAATTGAATACTTTTTCTTAGAAGAGATTCTTTTTTTGAGACAATTTCATCTGTATTAGATTCTAACCAAGAAATAGCATCTTTCTTTTTAATATTTCTTGGTAAGTTGAGTATCAATTTTCCATCTGAATGGAAACTCAATTTCAAATAAACGATTCTTTTATTGGTATTAATCTCAACCTCTCCTATCTTATCTATATAAATTATCTCTCTCATAATACAAAAAAATGTCTATGATGCATTATCATAGACACTTATATTTTAAAATAATATTAGATTATTTATTATTCTTGATAACTTCACTTAATCTAGAAAATGATTTATCTGTAGCTGTGATTGCTGAATTAAAGATACTTTTATAGTATGCTTTAGTTTCACTTTTATCTTTAATTTGAGGATTACAAATTAAATCTCTTAATTCGTTTCTTAATTTAACGATATCTTCTACTATTGATGCCACTTCTTCGTTTCCTGGATTGTATTCGTTGTAAGTAAAACAATCAGCGATTACTGCAAAAGTTAAATAATCAATATCCTTTTTTAAACCTCTTCTACTTGCCATAATTATGTATTTTTATTTTTTGTACTATCAAATGTACTATTTTATTATAATATTTTCAATTCTTTGAAAGTCTATTTTTTAATAATAAATCCATGACAACAATTGCAGACATAGCTTCTACAACAGGTATTGCTCTTGTTATAGCGCAACTATCATGACGGCCTTGAACATTTATTATTGTTTCTCTTCCTTTATTATCTACAGTATTTTGCTCTTTAGAAATTGTTGGTATTGGTTTAAATGCAACTTTAAAATCGACATTCTCGCCATTAGTTATTCCCCCTAAGGTTCCTCCTGAATAGTTAGTTTTAGTCCTTATCTTACCTCTTTCATTGTAAAATGAATCGTTAGCTACAGAACCTCTCATCTTAGCTAGATTAAAACCTTCACCTATCTCAAATCCTTTAGCAGCATTTATACTCATCATAGCATGAGACAAATAGGCAGGAAATTTATCAAATACTGGTTCTCCTAATCCAACAGGTAAATTTTCTATAATGCAAGCAACAACACATCCTACAGAATCATTTTCAGATTTACATGATGTTATTAATTGCATCATTTCTTCAGCTTTATTAATGTTTGGACAAGAAATAGGATTATTCATTTCAGAGAAATCACAATAATCAATAGAAATTTCTCCTACAGAATAAGTATAAGCTGTTATTCTTATATCAAACTGTTTAAGAAATAGTTTTGCAAAAGCCCCTGCAACAACACGAGCAATATGCTCTCTTGCCGAAGATCTTCCTCCACCTCTATAGTCTCTTATTCCATATTTTTTATCCCAAGTATAATCAGCATGAGATGGACGATAAATATCTTTTATAGAAGAATAATCCTTAGAATTTTGATTGTTATTTTTTACGATAAAACCTATGGGAGCCCCAGTAGATTTACCTTCAAAAATTCCAGATTGGATTTCTAATTTATCACCTTCATTTCTAGATGTAGCAAAAGGAGATTGACCAGGACGACGCCTATCAAGCTCCTTTTGTATAAAATCTTCATCAATAAAAATACCCGACGGAAAACCATTTATTATTCCTCCTATTGAAATCCCGTGAGATTCACCAAATGATGTTATAGAATAAATATCTCCAAATGTATTTCCTGTCATAATTATTGAATTCTATCAGTTATTAGCAACAACCACCTTCTCCGCAGTCACCACCACCACATGAGCTACCGCAAGAACTACAGCTTCCACATTTTGGTGCATTTAATGCTTCAATCTCTTCATCTGATGCATCTTCTACTTTTTCTACATTACCTGTAAAATATAAGTGTTGACCAGCTAAAGGATGATTGAAATCCATAGTAAGTGATTCTCCAGAATTCTCAGTGATAAGTCCCTCTAAACGACGACCTAAAGAATCTTGCATAGGTAATACTTGTCCTACTTTAAGCATATCTTCTTCAGCACCTTGGAAAGTTTCCATAGGTAATTCAATTACCATATCTTCGTTTCTTGGTCCATAAGCATTATCTACATCAATTTCGAATTCGAATTTATCTCCTTCGTTTAAATTTAATAGATTTTGTTCAAAATGAGGAAGAGCTTCATTATATCCACAAATATATACGAAAGGAGTTTCGCCACCTGCTTTTTCAACAATCTCACCATCCTTTTGAGTTCTTAACTCATATGCGACAGATACTTTTTTGTTTTTTGTAATCATCTTTCTTTCAGATTTATAAATTTGTAATCATTGCAAAGTTATACAAATATTTATAGTATGGTGCTTTTTTTTTGTAAATTCGTGCTATTAAAGATGATACATATGGCTATAAAGACAACAAAAACAAAGAAAAAGCGTACAAAAAAGAAGACTAAAATGAGTAAAAAGAAGCGTATAAAACGTTTAATACTTAAGATCTTTTTAATATCTACAATTTCATTTACTCTACTTTTAGGAGCTTTTTTCTTTTCTATATATCTAGGATTGTTTGGAACAATCCCTTCATATTCAGATCTTAAAAAGATTAAAAATGATGAAACATCAAAGATATATTCAGAAGATAATGTTGTAATTAATTCTTTTTATCTTGAGAATAGAACAAATATAGGTTATAATAAAATATCTAAAAATGTTTTTGATGCTCTAATTTCTACAGAAGATTCACGTTTTTACGAACATAGTGGAATAGACTCTAGAAGTCTTTTAAGAGTATTATTTAAAACTGTTCTTTTAAGGGATAAAAGTTCTGGTGGAGGAAGTACACTTTCTCAACAACTTGCGAAGAACTTATATGGAAGAAGAAAATATTCATTTCTAAGTATGCCTATAAATAAATTCAAAGAAATGATAACAGCTCACAGACTTGAATCTATTTATACAAAAGAAGAAGTTATAACCTTGTATTTAAATACCGTACCATTTGGAGAAGATGTTTACGGTATTGAAAGTGCATCACAGCGTTTTTTCAGTAAATCAGCTCAACATTTATCTTTAACAGAATCGGCATGTTTAGTTGGAATGCTAAAAGCATCAACAGCCTATAATCCTAGAATGCACCCTAAACGATCTAAACAAAGACGAAATGTTGTTCTTCATCAGATGCTAAAATATGGAGCAATCTCAAAGGGTTTATATAAGTATTCTATAAAACAACCTTTAGGTGTAAAATATAAGAGATTAAACTCAGAGATGGGATCTGCATCATACTTAAGAGAAAGAATTCGAAAAAGAGCAAGTAGCATATTAAAACAATACAATCAGGATAATAATACTAATTTGAATCTTTATATTGATGGTATAAAAATTTATACGACAATTGATTCAAGGTTACAAAAATACGCAGAAGAAGCTGTTTGTGAGTATATGGTAAAATTGCAAAGATCTTTTAATAAACATTGGTCTCGATCTAAACCATGGACACGCCATAGGGGTATTATAGAGGCATCAATGAAACGCTCTATCCGCTATAAAAAACTTAAGAAAAAAGGTGTGAGCATGAAAAAAATAAGAGAGATCTTTAATAAGAAAATAAAGATGGAAGTTTATGCTCCCAAATATAAAGATACCACTCTTATGATGTCTCCTCTAGATTCAATAAAGTATTATCAAATGATACTTCATTCTGGATTATTAGCAATGAATCCAACAAATGGATATATTAAAGCATGGGTTGGAGGTATTGATTTTAAATATTTTAAATACGATATGATAATGGCACAACGCCAAACAGGATCGATATTTAAACCTATAGTTTATGCTACAGCCTTAGAAAACGGAGAACCTTTGAATTCTTATTACGAAAATAAAAGAACAGTATATAAAGAATATAATAATTGGTCTCCTAAGAATTCTCATAAAGATGACGAAATTGGCTCATATTCAATGAAAGGAGCTTTAGCACATTCTATTAATACAATAGCTGTTGAATTACTTATGAAAGCAGGATTTACACCTACTATTGCTATGGCTCATGAAATGGGTATGAAATCTAAATTAAATCCATTTCCATCACTAGCTTTAGGAGTTGCAAATTCTTCTCTTTATGAAATGGTACAAGTATATTCTACATTTGCTAATAATGGTATGCATGTTCAACCTGCATATATTAAATTAATTACAGATAAAGAAGGAAATGTAATATATAAGGCAGATATACAAGATGTAAATCGATGCATGAGCCAAAAGACTGCTTCTGCTATCAATTATATGCTTCAAGCTACAATTGATGAAGGAACAGGAAGAAGGTTAAGAACAAGATATGGATTAAAAAATAGTCTTGCAGGAAAAACAGGAACCACACAAAACAACGCTGACGGATGGTTTGTTGGATATACTCCAAAGATTGTTGTAGGAGTTCGTACTGGTGCAGAGGATATGAGAGTACATTTCAGATCTACTTATCTTGGGCAAGGAGCAAATACAGCATTACCTATTTTTGGACTTTTTATGAGAAAAGCTTTAAAAGACAAAAAGTTTAATTCATGGAATTATTCTCAATTTCCAGCTTTACCAGCAAGTATGATTGATAAGATTAATATTCCAACTCTTAAAAAACAATCTTTCTTTAAGAAAACAGAAGAAAAGATTAAGAAGATATTTAAAGTAAAAGAAGATAAAAAGAAGAAGAAAAAATCAATATGGAAACGTATTAAAAGTATTTTTTCAAAAGACTAATTTATAAATTAAACCAACGATATGATTTTATTTTTCAATCGTTGGTTTATTCTTTTTTATCTTTTCCATTATTGAAATACATTTATAATTAAAGGCATTTATTTTTTTTTCATTTTTTATTTCAACTCTTTTTTCTATTGAAGATTGACCTTTAAAATATGATTTTGCAAATATATTTATTCCCACAAAATAGCCTGTGAAGTAGTATTTATAATACATCTCGTATATTCCGAAATATAAACTAGAGGTACATACTCCAAAAGTCATAATTCCCCTAAAAACATCGCCGTTATATATTGATCCTGAACCTGGAATAAAAGTTGATAGTAACTTAGCTGTTTTTGGAGATTTCAACCTTATAGGATATTTCTTAGAGTATATATTTTTTAGCTCTTTATATAGTAATTTCTTCTTAGGTTCTCCAATATCTGATGTTTGTATTAAATATTTTAATTCCTCTTGGGCTTTCTTAAATTTGGATTGGGAATTTAAAGCTAAAATGTACCAAGGAAGTAGTATCTTATATTCTTCTTTATTTTTAAAATAAAACTTAGATTTTGAGATTAGCATCTCAATATTTGAATAATCTTTTAAGATTAAAAAGTTAAGCATCTTTTCATATATAATCTTTATTCGGATTTCATTTTTTAAAAAGAATAAATTTATTTGACTTAAACTTAATAAAGCTTGCTTATTTTCACCTAATAGTCTTAAACATATGGCTCTACAATATTCTGCATTGGCTTTTACATTTATATCTTTAGTTGCATATGATATTCTAATATATTCAAGAGATGCATACCTATACGCTTTATTATTAAAGAGTGAATTTGCTTTCTTAAAATCTTGACTTTTTAGGATAGAACCTGAAAATGATAACATCAAGATTAAAATAAAGATTTTAAATATTTGTAATTTCTTCATTATAGAACTAGTTATAGAAATTTCTCAATGGTATATGAATATTAAAAAGGATATTCTTATTAATTGTATTATTATATTCTTTTTCCGCAATAAGTACAGAAAAATAAGATCCCCATATATTACCTATATAAAAGATTGTAAATAAAGAACTAGCAATAATAGTTCTATAATCAGATAATCCTCTTTTATTATACTGCTCTACCCCTATTAAGGCAAACATACTGCAGGTTATAAAAGATGAAATTCCTTGTCCTATTTTCCCTGCGTATATCTTCCCTAAACCTGGAATTAAACTAGACATTCCTGCTGCTAGAATTGGAGATTTTTCTTTATGATTTTTAATTACTAAAGATATCTCTTTTAAGTTTGATATCTCTTTTTGTAAGTAATATTTAGAAGTATCAATACTTTTTAGGATATAATTAAATTGATTAATATCTCTTTTAAGAAGGTTGTTTCCTGCTTTTTGAAAATTAATTATATTGGTAGGTTTTTCCTTCTCAAGTATCATATTTGATAAAAAATATTCACCTAGATGTGAGTGATTATAGGCTGCAAACTGAACCGATTTGTTATAGAAAACAGAATTTCTACTAACCTTCTTAAATGCAGATATAGAATTTCTTAATTGCTTTATTGAATAATACGACCATGCTAAATAGTAATTTAAACTATCAAGTCTTGAAATAGTTTCATCTGTAAAAAATTCTATATTAGTTTTCTGTAAGTTAACTTCTAGAATACACTCTTTATAATAGCCTTTATCACAAAGAAATTTCACAAAAGAAATATCATTATTTTTCTGAGAATAAGATTTTAAACCTATCGACAAAAAAATGATTACACACAGAATTTTATTCATTATTATAGTGTTTTAGAGAATATAAACTAATAGGATCTATTGCTTTATTATGAAACATATTAGATCTTTTAATATCAATAGAAGATAATCGAGAACATTTAATTATTCTATCCGTACTAATAAATAAAGCTTTAATAAATCCATATTCACATAAAGATTTTCTAAAGAATAAAGCACAAGATGGAGAAAACAAACAAGGAGATGAAATTATTGGAGCCAAGGTGTTATCATATATAAATAGCATACCTCCAATACTTATACATAAAGGATTATATTTTACTATTATATTATCTTCATTATTGAATAGATATTTACCTTTAAAATAACTTAAATCTCTATCAATTGTATTATTTCTAGATTCTATTATTTTTTTATAAGAATCTAAATCATTTAATATATTACATTCTTGGGCATTTATATCGCATAAGAAAAATATACTAATACTTAGAAGGATTATTTTTAAGAAGTTTTGCATTCTTTGGAATTTTATAGTTCAAATAAACATCATCAACTTGATGATTCAAATTTACTTTTGAGTAAATAGTTCTTCTTATTATTGAATCATTTTTCATAGGATAGCTTATATCTGTAACGCGCATTGGCAGTACTAGTGTTCCAAATATCTGATAATCTGAGTAATAAGTTTTAGATTGGACACTTCCATCAATCTTATATATAGACATATATATAGGCATTGTATTTTTATAGACAATCTTTGCTTTTAGAAAATATTTTGCATTATTCCCACTTGGAAGCCACTCTGTAACAATCAATTCCCCTTCTTGACTAGAGGATTTCATTTTAAATCCTTCAATGGAAAGACCAAGATCTTCATAAAGATTATTTATATATATGTATAAATCATTTCTTTTAGAAGATACCATATTATTTTGATACTGAATTAAGGAATTTTCTTTTGGAAAATATTGTTTTACTTCTCCACTGGGTTTAGTAATTCTTATATACTCAGGAGTAGAGAGAGAATGCTCAACAATTAGTGCAGAGTTTACATTATAATAACAATTAGCCATATTTATAACCTTTTTCCCTTTTATTAAAAGAGAACTTTCTCTGTGTAAACTTATCTTGTTTATATTCTGACTATAAATATTTAAAATAAGAATATTGGTTAATATTAGAATTAATATCTTTTTCATAGAGTTTTTAAAAAAAGGCTGTCTAAGACAGCCTTCATTATATTATTTTTTTAATACTTGTACTATTGTAACCACATAAAGAATTGTGGATTATTTACAAATTTGGAAATATCTCGATTTTCAACTAAGATCATTACAAAGTCAATAAAAGAAATAACTCCCAATCCGCCAAGAGTAAGAATATATCCTACAAATGTTAATGGTTTTGTACCTAAATATAAACGATGGATACCTAACCAACCCAAACAGAAATTTAGAGCAGCAGCAATAACAGGATCCTTTCCCTTTACAACTTTAAAAGCTGATCTACTTGCTCCTCCTTGAAGCATTTCAGAATAAGATGAAATTTCTATATCCGAAGCTTGTTCAAACATTTCATCTACTTTTGAATTGTCTATTGTGTAATTCTCAGCTTTTACATTACCAAGTAACACAAAACAAGATAAACTTAATAACAATAATAATTTTTTCATAATAAAAGTATATTAGTTAAAATTTAAAACATGCTCCTAATTGAAATACGCTATTTCTATCATCTTCCTTTGAACGAATTTCTGTTATTCCCCAAGAATATCTTGCTGTAATAGAGAAATTATCATTCAACTCATAACCTGCACCTAATGCCATAGAATAGTCAAATTTTTTCACATCTGTAAAATTATTTGTTTTAGCCTTATTATGACCTTTTGAATAGAGGTTAAAACCAAAACATGGTCCCATTTGAAAAGATATATCATCTGTGAAGTATACTTTTAACATTAATGGAATACTTAAGTAATCTAAAATGTAAGTTGTTGAAGAATCATCTTTATCTTTAGCACCAACTCTTGAGAACAAGATCTCTGGCTGTAAAGATAGCATATCATTAAGAATTAATTCTTCTACAATACCAACATAAAATCCTAAACCTACATTATAATCATAGCTATTTCCTTGATCAATAGATGCAATATTTGTTCCTGCTTTAATACCAAATTTTACTTTCTTTATTCCATCGAATTTATCTTTCCCCCAATAATCTTGTGCAAAAAGAGTTTGAGAAATCAGGACTAATGTTAGTGCTAAACAAATAAGTTTTTTCATCATTTTATTATTTTTCTTTAATAGTTATTTTCTGAAATATTTTTATAAAGTATAAATATAGAACAAAATCATTTCTTTTTCTTGCTTTCTTCCCAATATTTATCCATCTCCTCAAGAGAAAGCTCATTAACAGTTCTACTATTTTCTAATGCTTTATCTTCAATATAAGAGAATCTTTTAATAAATTTTTTATTAGTCTTTTCTAAAGCATCATCAGGATTCAATCCATATAATCTGGCTGCATTAACAATAGAAAAAAGAACATCTCCTAATTCTTCTTCACTTTTAGCTATATTACCGTTTTTCATTTCCTCCTTAAACTCACCAAACTCCTCATCTACTTTATCCCATACCATTTCTTTTTCTTGCCAATCAAAACCTACTCCTCTAGCTTTATCTTGTATTCTTTGAGCCTTGATTAATGATGGTAAAGTTTTAGGAACTCCTTCAAGAACTCTCTTATGTCTTCCTTTTTCTTTTAATTTTAATTTCTCCCAATTCTTCTCAACATCAGCTACTGAATTAATTTCAGTATCCGAAAAAACATGTGGATGACGATATACTAATTTGTCACATACAGAATTAATAACATCTGAAATATCAAAAGAATTTTTCTCTGACGCTATCTTTGAGTAAAAAACAATATGCATCATTATATCTCCTAATTCCTTCTTAACTTCATCCATATTTTTGTCTTCTATGGCATCAGATAATTCATATACTTCCTCTATTGTTAATGATCTTAAACTATCAATAGTTTGTTTTTTATCCCATGGACATTCAAGTCTTAATCTATCCATTATTTCTAACAGACGTCCAAATGCTTCTTTTCTCATTATTTTGTATTTTTAAATTGCATTATAACAAATTATTATTTGTAATTTGCAGCATTAAAAGTACTAAATTTATCATTTAAGTTATGATAGAAACAAAAATTGATATAGGAAATATAAATCCTATCGAATTTTATGGTGTTGATAATAAGAGACTTAAATACATACATAAATTTTTCCCTAAAATAAAATTATCTGCAAGAGGTAATGAATTAATAGCAAAAGGAGATGAAGATGTTCTTGATGTCTTTTCTAATAAGATAAAAGAACTCCTAGATCATTATGAGAAATACAATATTTTAACAGATTCTAATATTGAAAGAATCCTAACAGAAGATTCTCCTAATATAACAAACCCCAATAATCTTTCTGATATAATTCTATACGGTAATTACGGTAAAATTATAAAAGCTCGTACCCCTAATCAGGCTAAATTAGTTGAAAAATGCATAAAGAATGATTTAGTTTTTGCTGTTGGTCCTGCAGGATCTGGTAAAACGTATACAGCTATAGCCTTGGCAGTAAGAGCACTTAGAAATAGAGAAGTAAAAAAAATAATAATATCTAGACCTGTTGTTGAAGCTGGAGAAAATTTAGGTTTTCTTCCTGGAGATATTAAAGAAAAGATTGATCCATATCTTCAACCAATTTATGATGCATTAGGAGATATGATACCTTCTAAGAAATTACAAGATTATTTAGAATCTGAAACTATTCAAATTGCGCCTCTAGCATATATGAGAGGTCGTACTCTGAACGATGCATTTGTTGTTCTTGACGAAGCACAGAATACAACAAACTTACAATTAAAAATGTTTTTAACTAGAATGGGTAAATCTGCAAAATTCATTGTGACAGGAGATATGACTCAAATAGATTTACCTAAAATGAATATGTCAGGATTGAAAGAAGCCTTTAGAATTCTTAAGGGGATAAAGGGTATTGAATTTATAGAATTTGATACTTCTGATATAATTAGACATAGGCTAGTTAAAGAAATTGTTAAAGCATATGCTAAAGAATCTTAATTAAACAATTAATCACAAACACTATATTAAAATGAAAGCAATTGTTAAAACAAATTTTCAATTTCCTAAGCAAAAAAACTTATACGTAGGAAAAGTTAGAGATGTTTATAATATCGATGATAAATATCTTGCAATGGTAGTATCTGATAGAATTTCAGCTTTTGATGTTGTATTACCAGAAGGTGTTCCTTACAAAGGACAAATTCTAAATCAAATTGCAACTAAATTTTTAGATGCAACAAGCGACATTGTTCAAAACTGGAAAATTGGTACTCCTGACCCAATGGTTACAGTTGGTCATATGTGCGAACCTTTTAAAGTTGAAATGGTTATTCGTGGATATCTTTCTGGACATGCATGGAGAGAATATAAAGCTGGAAAGAGAACTCTTTGCGGAATAAATCTTCCAGAAGGAATGAAAGAAAATCAGAAATTTCCTACTCCTATTATCACTCCTACAACAAAAGAAGATATTGGACATGATGAAGATATATCAAAAGAGGAAATTTTATCTTCTGGAATAGTTTCAAAAGAAGATTATGAGGCTTTAGAAAAATATACTTTAGCTTTATTCGAAAGAGGAAGCCAGATGGCAAAAGAAAGAGGACTTATTCTTGTTGATACAAAATATGAGTTTGGTAAAAAAAATGGTGAAATTTATTTAATTGATGAGATTCACACTCCTGATTCTTCAAGATATTTCTACGCTGAAGGGTATGAAGAAAGATTAGATAAAAATGAACCACAAAAGCAATTATCAAAAGAATTTGTTAGAGAATGGTTAATGGAAAATGGTTTCCAAGGACAAAAAGGACAAGAAGTTCCTAATATGACAGAAGAAATAATTAATAGTATTACAGAAAGATATATTGAATTATTTGAACACATTACAGGTGATAAATTTGTAAAAGCTGATAGCGATGATGTTCAAAAGAGAATGAATTCAAATGTATCTGAATTCTTAAATAATCTTTAAAAGATATTTAGCTATTTAATAAAAAGTCTACTATTTATTTAGTAGACTTTTTATTTGAAAATTCTTTTAAATCCTTTTTAATTTCTTTTCTACATACCATTATACATATAACATTAGGTAAAGCCATTAATGTAAAAGCTATTGCACCAAAACTTAAATATACAGGTTCAAAAATATACATCGAAAAAATTGTAATTATTAGAAAAGATAAATAATATAGCTTTATATACTTCTTATTAAATAAGAAAGAAAAAGCAAGTCCTCCGTAATAACCCCAAACTACAATTGTTGTTAATGCTAAGAAAACTATTAAAAGTATAAAAATCCCCTTACCCCAAAATCCATAAAGATTTTTAGTGAAAATATGTAACATTAGTTCATCTTCTTTGATAATTGATTTACCTTTAATCACAACCTTATCTAATTCTTGAATTTCTCCATCTATTATTTTTAATCTTCCTGAATAATAATTTCCCACTTTATCAAAGAATAAAATATCTTCTGCAAGAGATTTATTATGAATTACAGATAAAAAATATAGCATCTCTCCATTTTCTACTAATAAATCACCAGAGAATGTTTTAATTCTGCTACCATACAATAGAAAATCTGATAATTCTTTTACATCTTTAGAATTTGTATCATCGTAATGCTTTGCCAAAATTACTAATTGATCATTTTTTAGAATTGTATCATTTTTTTCATTCCAACAACCTGAAGATAGAATTAATAACCCAGACAAAAAGCAAATTAAAATAGTATCAACAAAAGGTTCTAACATAGCTACTAATCCTACTTTAATAGAATTCTTCTCCTCTGATTTCACATATAACATAGCAGAAGAACCTAAACCAGCTTCATTTGATTGTATACTTTTCATACTGCCATTACCAATAGAATAAGCTATTGATGTTCCTAAAAATCCTCCAATAACAGAATCTGGTGATAATACATCTAGAAATATCATCTTTAATGAAGGTAATATATTCTGATAATTTGATATGATTATAAATACAGAAACAATAATAAATGAAAAACCTATAAAAGGAAACATTACTTCTATGAAACAAACTATTCTCTTAAATCCAAAAATCAAAATAAAACCTACTAGAAGTACAATTAAAAAAACTATAAAATTCAAATCCAAATCGAAAGCTGAACTTATAGCATGAGAAATGATTTCAACTTGTGGTATAGCTCCTAAAAGTATAGCTACAATAATTGTCATAACAGAAAATAATGTTGCCATAGTAGAAAAATTCATTTTTTCTTTGATAACATACATTGTCCCTCCGTAAAAACGTCCTTTCTCGTTAGTTTTTCGATATTTATGAACTAAACTAACTTCTATAAGTTTAGTAGCCATAGCAAAAAAAGCAGCTAATATCATCCAAAATAAGGATGTTGGACCTCCAAAATAAATTGCTGTAGCCACACCTGTAATATTACCCACACCAACCATACCTGCTATAGATGTAAGAAATAATTGCTTTAAAGAGTATGTATGAGAATTATTAGTGAAAAATTTATCTTTTCTTAGAATATTTAGTGCCTTAAAGAAAAAACGGACTTGTGGGAAATTAAAATATACTGTAAAATATATCCCAATAAATATAGCCATAATTAAAACTAAACTCATTGGATTGAAGTCTCTCAGAATCGAAAAACCAACTATATATAAATATCTCATCTATAATTTTTTATATATTATTTATAGATTTGAATTTATAATATTTTTCAATGATTAACAAATTTAAATACTACTTTATACTCATTTAAGGAAGATACTCCTTGTGAATATTACTCATTGCAGCAAAAATATTGCTTCTAACATGTGGATTAAAAGTTTCTAATTTTTCTACTAAATCTTTAGCCATATTTCTTTGGGTCATTTTTTCATGAGGACAAGATTTTATTTGTTTTTCATATTTTTGATAATCAGAATATTCTTGAACTTCCTTCTCTTTATGATATATTAAAGGACGAATTAATGTAAATACACCATCAAACATCTTTAATTTAGGTGGCATTGAACTCATTATTCCATTATTCATCATATTCATAAGTAGTGTTTCAATTGCATCATCTTTATGATGACCTAGAGCTAATTTATTACAATCAAATTCTTTTGCTAATTCGAAAAGAGCTTTTCTTCTATTCCAAGCACATACAAAACAAACAGGTTTAGTTGATTCAACTGATAAATCCACACTTAGAGTTTTATATATAAATTCTACACCTAATTTAGCACAAAAATCTTCTAAATACTTTATGTTTGTTTTATATTCTATATTTTCTACATCTACATGAGCAGCTACAACAGTATAATTCAACTTACTGTTTCTTGCTCTATTAGCTAATACTTCAAGCAAAGTCATAGAATCTTTACCTCCCGACAAACCAACAAGAATTCTATCTCCTTCTTCAATTAAATTATAATCACTGATAGCTTTACCCATTTTACGATAAAACTTACGCATGAATAAACTTTTCTTCTTATTTTCCGTAATAGCCATATTTCAAAAATCTAAAATTCGAACAAAGATTAAATAAATATCTGAATGTTATTGTATGTTAAGTCTAAAAATTTCTAATATTCATTTATTATTTTTGGGAATATGAATAAAATTAGACCTAATGCTATAATTATACTTGTTGGTATTTCTGTATTAATATTAATAACAATCCAAACTTGGAGAATTATTAGATCTTATAGAGTGTATGAAGAACAGATTCATAAAGAGTTAGATGTATCTTTATTTAATTCTTTGAAAAAAGAAAGTCAAATTAGATATAACAAATTTCATAAAAAATATAGCGCCAATCTTCCTAATCCAGACGAACTTAGTATGAGTTTATTTTTAAACACAGCTATTTCTAAAATGTTTCCTGAAGGTTGTCATTTGGATCTTGAGAAATTATATGATTTATGTTCTGAAGAGTTAAAGAAAAGAAAAATAAGATCAAAATTTCAATTTGAAATAGAAAACCTTTTTAGGGGTAATAAAACTGTATTTCCAAAAAGAGGAAATTACTTTCCTGCGGCGAGATCTGTACAACACAAAATTGGGAGTAGTGGCTATAACACTATTGCACTAACTATTTCAAATATTGATTCATATATTTTTAGTAATTTAAAATGGAGTCTATTAACTAGTTTATTACTTGTTCTTATTAATACTGCATGCCTTTTTTATATGCTATATATAATTATTCGCCAAAAGAAGATATCAGAAATGAAAAATGATTTTATAAGCAATATGACTCATGAGTTTAAAACTCCTATAGCAACTATAAGTGCAGCTAATCAAGCAATGGAAACTTTTAAAGCTATGAATCAACTAGATAGATTAGATAAGTATATTGGAATCTCCAAAAGCCAAACTAATAAATTAAATAATCTAGTTGAAGAAATTCTTAATATTGCCAAATATGAAAAACCAGATTTTAAGTTAGATATAGAAGACGTTAATATAAATGGAATGATATCTAATTTAATACAACAATACAAATTTAATAATTCAGATTTTCATTTTAATCAAAACATTATTGAAGTTGGGACTATTAAAGCTGATAAATTTCATCTGCAAAATGCCATAAATAACATATTTGATAATGCTATAAAATATTCTGAATCAGTGAAGATTGTAGAAATTAATCTTCAAAGAGAAGATAATGGTATTCTTTTATCAATAAAAGACTATGGAAAGGGTATTTCTAAAGATCAACAGAAATATATCTTTGATAGATTCTACAGAGCACATACTGGAGATATACATAAGGTAAAAGGATATGGACTAGGATTATCGTATGTAAAAGATATTATTGATAGACATAAAGGAAATATAAAAGTCAAAAGTCAAATTGGGAAAGGAAGTGAATTCTTCATATATTTACCAATAGAACAAGAAATACAAAAATAAATATGTACAAAATACTATATGCAGAAGATGAAGAATCTTTAGCTATGATTGTCAAAGATACAATGGAAGTTAGAGGATATGAGGTTAATTGGTGTAAAAATGGTATTGATGCTTTTAAATCATTTAAAGAAGATACTCCTGATATTTGTATCTTCGATATCATGATGCCTGAAATGGACGGGATTGCTCTTGCTAAAGAAATAAGGAAAATAAACAATCTAATCCCTATTATCTTTTTAACAGCTAAATCTCAAACGACAGATGTATTAGAAGGTTTTGAATCAGGAGCTAATGACTATATGAAAAAACCTTTTAGTATAGAGGAGCTTTTAGCAAGAATAAATGCGATTTTATCAAGAGATGAATTAGTTAATCACGACTCTCCTTCTTTAATAGATACAAGTATATTTACTTTAGGAGATTACACTTTTAATTATACAACACAAGAGTTGTTTTACAATAATGAGAAAACTAAGAAATTAACTTCTAAAGAAAATGAAATTCTTAAGATGCTATGTGAAAACAAGAATAATGTACTAGAAAGAAAGATTGTTCTTGAGAAGCTTTGGGGTGATGATGGTTTCTTTACTGCTAGAAGTATGGATGTATTTATTACAAAACTTAGAAAATATCTTAAAAACGACGACAGACTTGAAATAATTAATGTCAGAGGTGTAGGTTTCAAATTTATTGCTCCCTGATATATTGCATATTATATATAAAAAAAGGATCACTTTTAATGTTTCAAAAGTGATCCTTTTTTTATTAATCATTTTTATTTATAAAAAGCCTTTGTACCTATTATCAATAAAGGAAAAATCTCTAATCTTCCTAATATCATATTAAAACATAAATATAATTTTCCAAACATAGACACTGATGCAAAATTTTCTGTAGGGCCAATATTTCCAATACCTGGACCAATACCTCCTAGTGTTGTAATTATACTACTTGTTGCAGTTTTAATATCAGAACCTAAAAATGTCATTATTAATGATCCAACAAGAAATACAATAAAATATATTACAATATAAGTAGAAACACTATGAACCAATGTTTGAGGTAGAACTTTATTATTATATTTCACAGGATAGATATAAGAAGGATTAAGCATCTTAACAAAAATTTGTTTAATTTTCTTAAATGCTATAACATAACGAGCAATTTTAATACCACCACCTGTAGATCCAACACTTGCACCTATGAACATACTAAGGAAGACTAATACTATACATATATTTGGCCACAACTCATAATCGGCAGATGCAAATCCTGTAGCTGTAATTATAGATACTATCTGAAATAAAGCATGTCTATATGCCAATTCAAAATCAAAATTAAAGGTTTTAAGAGCAAATAGAGCTATTAATAATGGAATTCCAATTGATAAACCTAAATACCATTTAAATTCTTCATTTTTAAAGACAGATCTTGGTTTACCCATTATTAAAAGAATATGAAGTGCAAAGTTCATCCCAGACAAAAACATAAAAATAATAACAATGTATTGTATTGTCGGAGAGAAATCTATTAAACTTGTATTTTTAGTTGAAAAACCACCTGTAGCCGTTGTAGCAAAGGAATGACATACAGAATCGAACCACGACATTCCAGCGAGTTTCAAGAATAAAGTTTCAAGTCCTGTTAGCAATATATATATTCCCCAAAATTGTCGCGCCATATCTATCAATTTAGGCTTAATTTTATCTACAGAAAGAAAAGCCCCTTCCATAATCATTAAGTTAATACCATTCTTTTTAATAAAAGGCATAACGGCAACAACTAAAACAATAATTCCCATTCCTCCTAACCAATGAGTTTCGGCTCTCCAAAATAAAATACTTTTAGGTAAAGCTTCTATATCCGATAAAATTGAAGAACCTGTAGTAGTAAATCCTGATATAGTTTCAAACAAAGCATTTACATAATTGGGAATAGTATTTGAAAATATATATGGAAGAGTTCCAAATAAAGACATAAATAGCCAAATAGTTGAAACGGCAATAAAACTATCACGTATACTTAATTCTTCTTTTACAACATGCTTATTACTATACAGTAATAATGCTCCTGAAAAAGCTGTAAATGCAAAGGCTCCTAAAACAGCTATTGCTTTAGATTCTTCATAATATAGAGCCACCAAATATGCTATAAGTATAAAAATACTTTCTATTAGCAAACATGTACCAGCTAATCCTAATATTCTTCTAATGTGAATTCCTCTCATATCTGTCGGTAAAAATATGAAATACTAATTTAATGTAAGTAGTAATTTTAAAAAAAACTTGAAACAGGCTGCAAATGTATAGTTTTAGATAGAAAGAAAGAATAGCCCAAAATCAAAAAAATATGTTAAAAACATTAATATTTACAATCATGTTATAAATTAATACTTAATTTCAACCTCTAAATAATAATATATCATCTAATAATATTGTAATGAAAAGAATTATGAATTTATTAGGCTTGGTTTTGTTATTAGCTTTACCATATTTTGCTAATGCGCAACAACAACCAAACCTACACCAGCCAGTCCCTATGGATAACGCTGTAAAAAAAGGTGTATTGCCTAACGGAATGACATACTATATATGCCATAACGAAGAACCTAAAGACAGAGCAAGCTTCTACATTATACAGAATGTTGGTGCTCTTCTTGAAAACGACAATCAAAATGGATTAGCTCACTTTCTAGAGCATATGTCTTTTAATGGTACTAAACATTATCCTGGTAAAGGAATTATTAGTACAATGGAAAAACATGGTGTAAAATTCGGTAGAGATGTTAATGCTTATACAGCTTTTAATGAAACTGTTTATAACCTTTCAAATGTTCCTGTAAAACATGAAGGTCTTATGGACAAATGTTTATTAGTGTTAAATGACTGGTCTAATTATTTACTTCTTACTGAAGAAGAAATTGATGCTGAAAGAGGAGTTATTAGCGAAGAGTGGAGAACTAGAAGAAATGCAAGTTTTAGATTAAGAAATCAATTCTTCCCTGTACTTCTTAAAGGATCTAAATGGGCGGTACGTGATGTTATTGGTGATTTAAATATCATTCAAAACTTCAAACCAAAAACTATTAGAGATTTCTACCATGATTGGTATAGAACAGATCTTCAAGCTATTGCTATTATTGGAGACTTTGATGTTGCTGAAATGGAAGCAAAAGTTAAAAAGATGTTCTCTAAAATTCCAGCGGTTAAGAATCCTCGTAAAAGACCTGACTTTAAAATTCCTAATCATAAAGAAACATACTATTGTTTAGCTACTGATAAAGAAGCTGCTACTTCTGATATTAATATGTTTATCTTAAAAGAAGATTCTAAAGTAAAAGATTTAGCAGAATTAAAAGATCAAGTTACTGAAGCTTGCTATAACCTAATGCTAAGATCTCGAATGAAAGAAATCATGCAAAAAGGTGATAATGAATGCTTATCTATGTCTGCTGGTAATTCTAAATTTCTTAGAGGTTATAAAGCTTTCTCTATAAGTACTACTGCTAAACCTAATAAAGAAGTTGAAGCTTTCAAAGCTGTTTATACAGAATGTATAAGAGCTGAACGTCACGGTTTCCTTCAATCTGAATTAGATAGAGCAAAAGCTGATTTAAAAGCTTATCTTGAAGAAGATTATAATACAAGAAATGAAAGATCTAATGATAGAATAGCAAATTCTATTAAACAAGATTTCTTAAATAACGAAACTATTACTAATCCTGTATTTGATTATAAATTTGGTTTATTCTGTCTTCAATTTACTACTCTTAAAGACGTTAATACTTTCGCTAAGAATGTAATGCCAGAGGAAAATAGAACAATTGTAATTACAGGTCCTTCTACTGGTGTTAAACACGCTACTGAAGCTGAAATGAAACAAGCTATTGCTGATGTAGAAGCTTCTACTATCAATGCATACGTAGATAATGCAGCTAATAAACAATTAATCGATGCATCTAAAATCAAAGCTGGTAAAGTTGTTTCGACTAAAGAACTTAAAAATTTTGGTGCTAAAGAATGGACTCTTTCTAACGGTGCTAAAGTAATTTTCCGTAAAGCAGATTACGAAAAAGAACAAATCACTCTTAATGCATGGTCTAAAGGTGGAACTTCTCTTATCGAAAACAAAGATTTAGTTTCTGCTGAAAATACTGCTGCTTTTATAAAGAAATTTGGTTTAGGAGAATTTGATGCTTCTACTTTATCTAAAGTTCTTGCAGGTAAAAATGTAAGCGTATCACCATATATTAGTGGTATCACTGAAGGTTTCTCAGGTTTTTCTGTACCAAAAGATGCAGAAACAATGATGCAAATGCTTAATTTATACTTTGAAAATCCTCGTTTCGATAAAAAAGTATTTGAAGTAACAAAAGGTAGATTAGCAACTCAAATTGAGGCTCTTAAAAATAATCCTCAAAAAATCCTAAGTGACTCTATTAAAACAATCTTCTCAAACTACAATAAGAGATCTCATCTTCAAAATAAAGAGTATATCAATGCATTAAACTTCGATAAGATTCAAAAAATCTATAAAGAAAGATTTAATAATATTGGTGATTTCACATTCTTAATTGTTGGAAATATTGATGAAGCTACTGTAAAAACATTAGCAGAAAAATATATTGGCTCTATAAAAGGTGAAAATAGATCTGAAAAATGGATTGATAGATCAGTACCTACTCCTAAAGGAAAAACTACTAAAGTATTAACTATTCCTATGCAAACAGAAAAAGGAACAGTTATTGCTAAATACTCTAATACTAAATTAAAATATAATGCTTACAATCTTTTAACATTAAAGGTTATTAAGAACATTCTTGATTTAAGATACACTGAAGAAATTAGAGAAAAAGAAGGTGGAACTTATGGTGTTGGTGTTTTCACTGGTGCTAAAATGAATCCAAATAGAGAATTCAATGTATTTCTTCAATTTGATTGCGATCATAATAAAGCTGACCATTTAAAAGGTCTTTGTTATAAGATTATTGACCGTTTAATTAAAGAAGGTCCATCACAAAAAGATTTTGATAAAGCTATTAAAGCACTTAAGAGTGATAGAAAACGTCAAAAACCTCATAACGAATATGTAAGAAAAAATATCAAAACTTATTACATGACAGGTATTGATATGAGCGCAGACAAAAACTACGAAAAGATCATTAACAAATTAAATGTCAAAAGAATACGTAAAGCATTCAAGAAATTCTTCAAGAAAGCTAACTTGATTGATGTTACTGTTCTTCCTAAGAAATAATACACAAAAAATTATCATTTTTAGAGAGCACCTTTATAGGTGCTCTTTTTTTTATAAAAATAAACATGCTTTTACCAATATAAAATACTTGACTTTTACTAATTAATTATACATTTGTAGGTGAATTTTAAAAGTGAAATTATCTAAAAAATTAAATAATCATGAGTAAAAAGGAATTAAATAAGAACCTTGCACAAATGCTTAAAGGTGGAGTTATTATGGACGTTGTGGATGCAGAACAAGCTAAAATTGCTGAAGAAGCTGGAGCTTGCGCTGTTATGGCATTAGAAAGAGTACCTGCCGATATACGTATCGACGGTGGAGTAGCTAGAATGTCTGATCCTAAAATGATTAAAAGCATCCAAGAAGCTGTTTCTATTCCAGTAATGGCTAAAGTGAGAATTGGACATTTTGTTGAAGCTCAAATTCTAGAATCTATTGGTATTGACTATATTGACGAATCAGAAGTTTTAACTCCTGCTGATATGGTTAATCACGTAGACAAAACTAAATTTGAAGTTCCATTTGTATGTGGTTGTAGAAACCTTGGTGAAGCTTTACGTCGTGTTGCTGAAGGAGCTTCTATGATTAGAACAAAAGGTGAAGCTGGTACTGGTAACGTTGTTGAAGCTGTTACTCACCAACGTCAACTTATGGCTGACATCAGAAAAGTTCAAAATGCTACTTCTGAAGAATTATTCACATTAGCTAAAGAATTTGGTGCTCCTATCGAATTAATTCAATATGTACACGAAAACGGTAAACTTCCTGTGGTAAACTTTGCTGCTGGTGGTATTGCTACTCCTGCTGATGCTGCATTAATGATGCAACTAGGTTCTGAAGGTGTATTTGTTGGTTCTGGTATCTTTAAATCAGGAAATCCTGCTAAAAGAGCAAGAGCTATTGTTTTAGCTACTACATATTATAACGATCCTGCTAAACTTGCTGAACTTTCAGAAAATTTAGGTGATGCAATGTCTGGTATCGAAATGAATGATGTAGATACAAAATACGCTGAAAGAGGTTGGTAATATGAAGATTGGAATCTTAGCACTACAAGGTGGAGTTATTGAACACCTTAGACTTGTAGAAGCTGCTGGTGCAGAAGCTAAAATTGTTCGTTATAGCCAAGATCTAGAAGATATTGATGGTATCATTCTTCCTGGTGGTGAAAGTACTACTATTTCAAGAATCTTAAATCGTACTAATATGATGGAAGATTTAAGAAATAGAATCATTGCAGGTTTACCTGTTTGGGGAACTTGTGCTGGTATGATACTTCTTGCTAAAAATCTTTCTAACGATGATAAAGTTGATGGTATAAAAACAATGGATATTACGGTAAGACGTAATGCCTACGGTACACAAATTGATAGTTTTAATACATTAGTAAATGTACCTGAAGTTTCTGAAAATGAAATCCCATTAGTTTTCATACGTGCTCCTTTTATCGAGGAAACAGGAAAAAATGTTAAAGTTATTTGTGAAGTTAATGGTCATATTGTTGCTGCTCGTCAGGATAATATGTTAGTTTCTTCTTTTCACCCTGAATTGACTTCTAATACTGATTTTCACAAGTATTTTATAAATATGTGTAAATAAGAATCATTCAATATAACACAATACATAAGAGAGATGGATAATATTCCGTCTCTCTTTTTTGTATATTTAAATATATTATAGAAATTTGGAACCTTAAATTTTTAAATGTAGATAATATGTTAGAATTCAAAATAGATCAAGAAAAATGTATTAAGTGTGGGTTGTGCGTTAACGAATGTCCTGTATCAATTATTGCATTAAAAGATTTTCCTGTAATAAAAGATAATAAAGAAAATGCTTGTCTTAAATGTCAACACTGCCTTGCTGTTTGTCCTACAGGTGCACTTTCTATTTTAGGTAAAGATCCTAAAGATAGTATCTCTCTTGGTGAACTTCCAGAACACGATAAAATGGTTCGTTTAATCAAAACAAGAAGAACTATTAGAAAATATGCAAACAAAGAAGTTAATAAAGAACTCCTATACAATATACTAGACACAGCTTTATATGCTCCAACTAGTCACAACAAAAACTCTATAATCTTCAATGTTATTGATAATAGAGAACGATTAAATAAATTCAAAGAACTTACTTATAATACAATTAAAAAGCATGAAGAGAATGGTACTATACCTGAAAAATATCTTTATGTTACAAAATTCCAAAAAGTATGGGAAAAGAAAGGTATAGATATTTTATTTAGAGATGCACCACATTTATTAATTGCATCAACAAGTAATGCTACTAATCTTCCTAAAACAGATGGAACTATTGCTCTTTCATACTTTGAATTACTTGCAAACACGAACAATATAGGAACTCTATGGGATGGATTCTTATATTGGGTTTTTAAATATGTAGCTCCTGAGTTACTTGAAGAATTAGGTATACCAAAAGATCACACTATTTGTATGCCTCTATTATTTGGATATTCTGCTACTAAATATAAAAGAAGTATTCAACTAGAAGGAGAACATATAAATACAATAAAATAAATTGATATTATAAGAATCTTTCAATAAAATATTTAATTTTAGTATCTTCACTTTACTAAAATTGAAATATAATGAAATACATACTCTTACAATTAATAATAATTGTAGCTTGTCTTCCTTCAATGGGGCAAGATACCTATAAAAGAAGTTCAAAAGACACATTACAAAACAACACAATAGTCATTCCATTCGCATTTTATTTAAAATCATTTGGAGTGGCTGCTGCTGTTGATGTTTCAACAAGAAAATTCATACAAGATCAAGCTGAATCTACTCTTGTTGGACTATATTCAACAAATGGAACAAAATACCTGTATTGGGATGCAAAGAATATTCAAGTCCCTCTTATTAAACGTCTATTTATTCATCCAAACGTAGGTATAGCCGATTATACCAAATTAGACTTATATAATGGTCCTAATAGAAAATTTCCACAAGAAATAGCAGGAAATAACAATTCTAGCAAGGATAATTTCTACTCTGTAAAAAGTAAAAAGATAGAAACAGAACTACTCTTTAGATATTTATTACCAATTGGATTTGGGAAAAATACAATTATTAATGAAATCACTTTAGATAAAGGAATTGTAGAAAAAGGATATTCTAGATTCAGTAAGGGAAATAATCCTATAAAGAATGGTAGGACTTTTATAGACGGAAGTATCTTTTATCAAGATCAAAATTTAGAACTCCCAATGGTCGATCTACACAAAAGATATTCTGGATATAGTATAGGAATATCAAATGAAAACGTAGACTTTATAGCAAATCCCTCTAGAGGTACAAAGATATCATACCGTCATCATCAATCTTTAGATATTATAAAGAATAGTATACCTTGGCAAATGGAAGAATTTTCTTTTAGTAAATACTTTAATCTAAAAAGTTCCTACCTAAGACAACAAGTCTTAGCTTTCAATGTATGGACAAGAAATGTCACAAGCTATAACGACTACCATATAGAAAACAAACAAAAAATATATCACAGACCATCTCCTTTCCTTGGTGCTAGTTTAGGAGGCAGATATAGATTTAGAGGATTTCCTGAAGGAAGATATAACGATGCTGCTTCCATACTATATACTGGGGAATATAGAATTATTACAGATTGGAACCCATTAGCTAATTGGAGTTTTCTTAAAATGCTACATGTAAATGTCGAATGGATTCAATTTGTTGCATTTATCGAAACAGGTAAAGTCGCTGAAAGATGGAGTATTAACAATCTACATTCTAATATGCGTACCGACTATGGACTAGGTATCAGATTATTTGCAAACGAAATGGTTATAAGAGTTGATGCTGCAATGTCTAGAGAAGGTATGCAAATACAAATGTTCATAGATCACGCTTTCTAATATGTATCTATTAAAAACTACCAAATAGTAAGATTTTTCACCCTTTTGCTTAGATGGATTTCTAAAAAAAAATTGTAATCTTGCACTAGTTTAGGCTAAAATGAAATTGCAACTTTACTAAAATCAAAGATATATAAAATGGAAATAATTAATTTAGGGGAGAAAAGTTCTCTATTTAACAGATTTATGTCTGAAATTAGGGATGAAAAGATTCAAAAAGATCCATTACGTTTCAGAAGAAATATTGAAAGAGTAGGAGAAATAATGGCTTACGAAATAAGTAAAACCATTGAACACTCAACAAAAGATGTTACAACTTGCTTAGGAACTGCAAAAGTTGATTCACCAGACGATACTCCCGTTCTTGCAACTATTCTACGTGCAGGACTTCCTTTCCACCATGGATTCCTAAATTATTTTGATAGATCAAACAATTCTTTTATCTGTGCTCACAGAAAAGTAACTAGTAAAACAGAATTTGAAATAGCTTTTGAATACATTGCTTCACCAGATCTTACTGATAAACTTGTTATTCTTGCCGATCCAATGCTTGCTAGTGGTGCTTCTATGGAAGTTGGTTACCACGCTTTATTAAAAGCTGGTTTACCTAAAAAAATCCATATTTGTGCTGTAATTGCAAGTAGAAAAGGAATTGAATATATTAAAGAAAAACTATCTGGTAAAAATATAACTCTATGGGTTGGAGCTATTGATGATGAATTAAACGAAAAATCATATATAGTACCAGGACTAGGTGATGCTGGAGATTTAGCTTATGGCGAAAAAATAGATATTAAGAAATAATTATTTCTTTATCCTAATATAATAAGGGCTTATCATTTATTTGATAAGCCCTTATTAATTAAAAAGCCCTACTTAAATAGGGCTTTTATTAGGAATATTAATTATTACTCAACAATTCGAATATTCTCATTGTCTGTAATCTTTTCACAATAATGACATTTTAAAGAAAGATTCTCTTTATCTACAACAGCAAATTTTGTTGTAACATGCTCTTGATTTGTAATACACATTGGATTCACACATTTCACAATTCCGACTATTGAATCAGGAACTTGAACACATTTCTTTTCTATAACCTCAAAATCCTTTATTATATTAATCTTTGCAGAAGGAGCTACTAAAGCTAATTTATTTACATCTGCATCATCTAAGAATTTATTTTCAATTTTAATAATTCCCTTTTTACCATCTCTAGAACTTTTATAACCTCTTCCAAAAGTTATTAAATTGTCAATATTCTGTAATCCTAGAACATGAATAACTTTGAATAATTGATTATCAGGAATATGATCAATTACTGTACCATTCTCTATTGCACTTACTTGTAATTCTTTATCTTTAACCATCGTATATATTCTTAAAAGTTAATTATTTTTTTAAATTTAATGACTTGCAAATAATAGCTTGTCTAGCATAAACTCCATTCAAAGCTTGTTGGAAATAATATGCTTTTGGATTCTCATCAACATCTACAGAAATTTCATTTACTCTTGGCAGTGGATGTAAAATTCTAAGATTATCTTTTGTATTATCTAACATAGAATTACATAACACATAAACATCTTTTACTTTCTCATACTCCAAAGGATCTGCAAAACGTTCTCTTTGAACTCTTGTCATATAAAGAATATCTGTATTGTCAATAACCTCTTCCATTTCAAGATGTTCAGTATAAGCTATACCTTTTTCTTCAAGATAAACTTTATATCCTGCTGGCATTTCTAATTCTTTAGGTGCAACAAAATGGAATGTTGGATTAAAACGTGATAATGCCATTATTAATGAATGAACTGTTCTTCCATATTTTAGATCTCCTACAAGAGTAATATCTAAATTCTCAAGTGTACCTTGTGTTTGGTAAATTGTATACAAATCTAGCATTGTTTGTGTTGGATGTTGATTTGCTCCATCACCTGCATTAATAACTGGTATATTTGCCACTTCACTAGCATATCTAGCTGAACCTTCAATTGGATGACGCATTACAATTAAATCTGCATAATTATCAACCATTTTAATTGTGTCTTTAAGAGTTTCTCCCTTTTTCACACTAGAAGATGAAGCATCAGAGAAACCAATAATTCTACCACCTAAACGTTGTATTGCAGTCTCAAAACTCAAACGAGTTCTTGTCGATGGCTCAAAGAAAAGAGATGCTACTACTTTTCCGTTAAGCAAATCCTGATTAGGGTTCTTTTCAAACTCAGATGCTAACTTTAATACCTCGATTACTTCTTCTTTTGAATAATCGAAAATCGAAACTAAACTGTTGTTATTCATTTTTTAATCCTTTTAGTGGTTGATTAATCCTATATACTAATTTAAAGATACAACAAAAAAAAGACCAAAATCATTATCCTTGCGAATAACAACTCTGGTCTAATTTACCGAAAATATTTTTATCAAAAGGAGGATAATCTCTCCTTTTTCTAGAATTCCTTGTTAATATATGTTTTTGTTTTATCTTCATTCTAGGTTACAAAGATAGAACAAAAAGAAATCAAAATGCAAACATTATA
This sequence comes from Marinilabiliaceae bacterium JC040, assembly GCA_022496785.1. GTDB lineage: Bacteria > Bacteroidota > Bacteroidia > Bacteroidales > Marinifilaceae > SNAP01. The sequence goes on from SNAP01000011.1 coordinate 44,073, forward strand.
CGATTTTTATTTATTTATTTTCTCAATATAATCCACTATAAAACCTGCAACATTCCTCTTACTATCTAAAGGATAATCGTTTACAATATCATTTCTATCTATTATTTTTATCTTATTTGTATCAACACCAAAACCTGCTCCCTCATCCTTTAAAGAATTCAAAACAATAAAATCTAAGTTCTTTTTCTCTAATTTTAATTGAGCATTCTCAAATTCATTGTCTGTTTCCAATGCAAATCCTATAAGTAGTTGTTTATCAGTTTTAATACTACCTAAAGAAGCTGCAATATCCTTATTTGGAACAAGTTCAATAGTCATATTATCCTTACCTCTTTTAACTTTAGAACTAGCCTGAACTTTTGGTGCAAAATCTGCAACAGCAGCAGACATAATTCCTCCATCACATTCTGGAAAAAATCTCATTGAAGCATCATACATCTCTTTAGCAGATTCAACATTTATTCTTTCAATTAAAGGATTATCAATAGAAAGAGAAACTGGTCCTGATATTAAAACAACTTCTGCTCCTCTTTTTGCTAATTCTTCAGATATAGCATAACCCATTTTCCCTGATGAATAATTACCAATGAAACGAACTGGATCTATTTTCTCATAAGTAGGCCCTGCTGTCACAAGGAATTTCTTACCAACAAGAGAATTGTTTTTTGAAAAGAAACTATCAATAAAAGCAACCATATCTTCAGGTTCAGCCATTCTACCAGCACCAACCAAACCACTTGCTAATTCACCACTTGTTGGTTCAATAACAATATTGCCATACGATTTTAGTATTTCAATATTTCTAAGAGTAGCTGGATGCTTATACATATCTAAATCCATAGTAGGAGCAAACATAACAGGGCACTTTGCAGATAAATATGTAGTTAATAATAAATTATCAGCCACACCATTAGCCATTTTAGCAATAGTATTAGCTGTTGCTGGAGCTATTACATACAAATCAGCCCACAAACCTAAATCGACATGAGAATTCCAATCTCCATTTTCAGGATTATAGAAATCTACTAATATGGGATTCTTCGACAAAGTTGCCATTGTTAAAGGTGTTATAAATTCCTTTGCATGCTTTGTCATTATAACTTTTACATTAGCACCTTGCTTTACTAGACCTCTAACAAAAGTAGCACACTTATAAGCTGCTATACCACCTGAAATACCAAGAATTATATTTTTTCCCTTTAGCATAATAGTTCAAATTTAATTAACGTAACAAAGCGTTGCCTATTAATAAATAACAAGACAACGCTTAAAATTCAATCTTATATTGAAAATTATTTCTTTTCCTCTTTTGCAGGATTTCTATAATAAACCTCACCTTTCAACATCTCATCTGTAGATATTAATACTGGTTTTGGTAATCTTTCATAGAAACGAGAAATCTCTATTTGCTCTCTATTTTCGAACAACTCATCAAGATTATCATTATACGAAGCAAATTCTTGCAATTTACGACTCAATTCTGTTTTCATTTCAACAGAAATCTGATTAGCTCTTTTACCAAGAATAGCAACAACCTCGTAAATATTACCAACACCCTCACCTAAAGCCACTGTATTTAATGTTCTAGTATTTGTTGGTGCATGAGTTTTTTTAAAATCTATCATACTGAATTAAAATTTATAAACTTCTCTATTTATTTTCTTTCTGAATATTCGTTAAATACTTCTCTATACGAAGATATTTTCTTTCCATTTCACTAGCAAACTCACTTTTTGGAAATTCATCTATAAAAGTAAGATACTCTTCTTTAGCCTCATTATATCTTCCTAACATCTTTTCCTCTACCGAATTTCGAGCTATTTCATATCGTGAACAAAACAACAAATACAAAACTTCCTCTCTATGCTTCGATTCTGGATAATCTTTCAAACAGTTAAGTAATGAAACTATAGCCGCTTGATATTTTTCTCTATCATAATACGATCTTGCTCCATAATACTCTTTATAAGCAAGCTTATCTCGCATCTCATCTATATACTTGTTTGCTTTTACAACCTTAGAACTATATGGGTAATGATTTATAAACAAATCAAAAGCATCAATAGCTTTTTGGGTATCTGACTGATCTAACATATATGTTGGAGAACTAAGATAATAGCAATATGCTCGCATATACATACCTTCTTCTACAAAAGATGAACTAGGAAACGATTTAACTAAATCATCAAACAAGTCTCCTGCCATTCCATAATATCCTTGACCATACATACAATAAGAAGAATAATAAGATATAATTGGTGCCCTATTAGTTCCTCTAAAAACAGTTCTAACATGTTCAAACAAACTATAAGATCTAGTATAATCCTTTTGCTTGTAATATTCTACTGCTTTTTTATACATTTTTTTATAATCTTTCGATTTTAAAAGTTTTTGATACTCACTACATGAAGTAAGAGCGAACAGCGATATTAGTAAAGCACAGATAATATTTCTCATATAAACTAATTATTTCTTCTACGTATAAAGATTATGCAAAGATAAATCATTTTTTTAAAAATCAAGGCATTATGAACACGTAAAAATAATAAAAATAATTGAAGAACAAACTACTATCTAAATATACCAGTGAAATTAGGTATTTATACGCCTGTGAAAATAGAAAAATAGTGTACTTTTGTGCTTTATAAAAAAAACAAAATATAAAATCTAAGATAAAATGGTAGATATTTTTGAAAGAGTTAAAAATAACATGGGTAATATTGGTAAATATGCCAAACAATCACACGGTTATTTTTCATTCCCAAAATTAGAAGGAGAAATTGCTCCTCGTATGCAATTCAGAGGTAAAGAAGTACTAACTTGGAGTTTAAACAATTATATAGGTCTTGCAAATCACCCAGAAGTTAGAAAAGCTGATGCTGAAGGTGCTGAAAAATGGGGTCTAGCTTATCCTATGGGAGCTAGAATGATGAGTGGACAAACTAGTTTACACGAGAAATTAGAAAGACAATTAGCTGATTTTGTTGGTAAACCTGATGCTTTCCTTCTTAACTTTGGATACCAAGGTATGGTTTCAATCATAGATGCTATGACTTCTAGACACGATTGTATTGTTTACGATTCAGAAGCTCACGCTTGTATCATGGATGGTTTAAGACTTACTCCTGCAAAAAGATTTGTATTCCCTCACAACGATATTCAAAACCTTGAAAAAGAACTTGAAAGAGCTACTAAATGGGTTGATAGAACTGGTGGTGGTATACTTGTTATCACTGAAGGTGTATTCGGTATGGCTGGTGATTTAGGTAAATTGGATAAAATCGTTGCTCTTAAAGAAAAATACAATTTCCGTATCCTTGTTGACGATGCTCACGGTTTTGGTACTATGGGTGAAACTGGTGCTGGAACTCCAGAACATTTCCACGTTCAAGAAGGTATTGACTTACATTTTGCAACTTTCGCTAAAGCAATGGCTGGTATCGGTGCTTTCATAGCTTGTGACGAAGACATTTGTAACTATTTAAGATACAATATGCGTTCTCAAACTTTTGCTAAATCTCTTCCTATGCCAATAGTTGAGGGATCTATCAAACGTCTTGAACTTCTTAAAACTGAAAAAGAATTAAAAGATAATCTTTGGAAAATAGCAGAAGCTCTTCAATCTGGTCTTAAAGAAGCAGGTTTAAATATTGGTGTTACAGAATCTCCAGTAACTCCTGTTTATCTTTCTGGTAGTGTAGCTGAAGGTACTCAAGTTTGTATGGATCTTCGTGAAAATCATGGAGTTTTCTGTTCAATAGTTGTTTATCCTGTTATACCTAAAGGACAATTATTATTAAGACTTATTCCAACAGCAATGCATACTTTAGAAGATGTTGAATATACAATCAACGCATTTAAAGATGTAGCTAAGAAACTTGCTGACGGTAAATATTCAAAAGATAAATTAGCTGATGTAATGTAATAAAATACAAAGCTTTACAATAAAAAAGAGAGTGAATATTAAATTCACTCTCTTTTCTTTTATATGTCTAGTCCTGAAATAAGTTAACACAAAATCTTAACTTATTCTCTTCCTCTTTTTCGATTTCATAATATAAAAAACAAGTACAGATATAAAAGCTAGTGCGAGAACTATCATACTAGTCTTATATTCTAACGGATGTAACCATATTTCTTTATACATTTTCAAACGTGCCATCACTTCAACAAAAGTCCACAATACTATCACTGTTGCTATGGCATATCTTATAGCATACCCCCAAACATTAATTCTTATTAATCTGTTAAACATGAAAATAGAACCAATCAAACATCCCCATGCTAATGTAGAAGTAAACCAACTATCATCTCCGATAAATTCACTATCATAACAAAAAAGAAGAATTAAATAACAAGCCCACATCATCACATTAAGCTCCATAAACGTAACTATTGATACATGATGAGTAATAGGTTTTAATTCAACCTTAAGTTTTGTGCCCTTAAAAAAATGTTTCTGAATGTAATTAAAAAAATCGCAACCACTCTTTATACTAAAAACGTAAAGAAGGAGAAACATTATTAAAAAACCAAAACTCGAAGGCATTATAAGATACTCTGGTTTACTTTTTTCCACTCCATCTACTATCAGTCTATCTACACCAAATCTAGCTGCATAATATACATAAACAAACTCTACCCATCCGGTCCAAAACAATAAACCTCCTAACAATCCCATCATGGTTTGCTTAGCATCTCCGTTAACAAAAACGCCCCAAATAGTAATTATTAAACCTACACCTCCCATTGCAAAAGCAGCTTTATACAAACTACTACCTTCTAGAAAATGCTGCATTAATATCATAATAGCATGACCTATAGGCATAGAAAACAATACTATCATAAAAGATAAACCACCTATTAATAGACTCTTTCTATTTATTTTATTCAAAGCCATAATCCAAATCTTATTTTAACAATAATTCATCACAATAAAAACTAATCTTCCCACCTGTTTCTCCAATATTTACACTAGTATCGAACCAACTTATAATCTGCAATTTAAAATAATGTTTCCCATTTGAAGTCCTAATCACATAAGTATGAAAAGAAGGTATATATGAATGTGGTGGACCTACAAATCTTAAAGCATTTTCAAGCAACTTATTGGCTGTAGTTTTTGTTCGTTTAGGCCCCTTATTAGGGTCAAACCAAGGAATATTATGAAGATTATTCTCTACACAATAATGCACCCAATCCCTTTCTGCCATCGTTATAAAAACATCATCAGTATCTAACACCCAGTTCGCATTAGAAGGTAATTGAGATACATATTTTAATTCTTCATAACCTCCATATCCCATATCAATAACTCCTCCTAAACCTGGACCACTAGTTCCACTATTTGTTCTAAGAGTATAACCACAAAACGCTAAATCCCAATCATAACGCGACAATTGCTCTCCTTCTTTAATATCAGATTCTGCCCTATCTGCATTATATACATCTCCTGTTCTTAAATTATAATAAATCCAATCGTTAGTAATTCTATTAATATAACCCGACCTTCTTGGAAGTACCTTACCATCAAAAGGCAAAGCATCATACTCTATATCCATGCAAGAAACACATATTGCACTAATTAAAATTGTAAAGATTACTATCTTAAAACAATTCCTCACACTAAAAGAAATACATTTATACCTCATATTATATTATTTAAAAAATTGGGTAATATCATCTATATTAACTTCTAACTGAACATGAAACCTTCTTCCTGGTGTTGCAGGTATATTAAACATTGTTACTCCAGAACCTAATGTCTCAGGAGTATAATTAAAAAGATTATCTACACCTATTGACAATTTATACTTATTAAAAAATGTTTGGTTTAGATTAATATTACATAAAGCATAAGCAGGTAGAGAACATTCAAAATACGCATTTCTCGACCATTTATAATTTTCTTGAACCAATCTATCCTGAACATGAAATGTTTTATCACCCATTATAGAAGCTGAAAAAGATAAATCTAAAGAATACTTTTTCGACCTATACCTATAAGAACAACCTATATTTGCTGAATGAGGACTGGTAGTATTAACTTTAACACCTCTTAAATCACTAACATGTACATAAGAATAAGATGCTGTTAAAAGATAATTTTCCAAAAAATGATATCTTCCTAAAAACTCAAGGCCATATAAAGTTTGATGTTCAAGATTCATATATTCAAAATTGTATTGCATATCATAAATCTTCCAAACCCCCTCTATTTTATCTATAAATTCATTCACATATACTGTAGATGAAAGGAACAAACTACTATCTGAATATTCAGAAGAAATAGCAGCATAATGATTCTTCTCTGGCTGTATATCTTCATTTCCTCTTATTTGAAACATTCCTAAATGATCCCAATTGAAAAACAATTCCTTAATAGAAGGACTTCTATAACCCATGGAATAATTAAAACGAAAAGATAAATTCTCATTTAAAGACAATTTACTTGCTAATTTAGGAGTAGCCATAAACCCAAACTGCTTACTATAATTACTCCTTACTCCAGCAGAGATTATCCATTTATCATTTAATTTATAATCATCTTGAATAAAATATTCTAATTCATTTAAACCCCTAGTTGTCATTTTTTGATTAACAAATCTATCACTTGTCAAATCATCTTGAAAATATTCAAAACCTGCTATTAAATCGTGAGCTTTAAAATAATTACTTCTAAAAGTAAGTTTAGGCTGTATAATATGAGAATCATAAACTTTCATTCTATAATCTCTTCTCTCTAAACGCTTATATCTATTATAAAAATCGGTATGATAATTTGCTGTTATAGATATTACATCCTTTATTTTATATGTAATTTTTGCTGTACCTGTTAAATCACTTGCTTGAGAAAAATACAAATCTTGAACCATATCAAAAGTATTCATCTTAAACATAGAACCCTTTAAAACAAACTCCCAATTCTCATTCGGATTCCAATAAAATTTTTGTGAAGCTGTTATATGTTGATTACCCTCTATTCCCATTGGAGCATGTTTTCTAGGACTTCTTATAACAACATCTTCATCTAAAAAATCGTTATTAGCAGCTCTATATATCTTAACATCATTAGCTTTTTGGTAAAGATAAAAAGCATCAACAGAACTATACCAAACATCAGTCTGACTAGTGAATTTACCAAGATTAAAACCAGAAGATACCCAATATTGTATATTTGGCATATCAACATGTTTTTCATACATATACAAAAAATCTTTCTTCGAGGGATTAGGATAATTTCTTTCATTCATCTCCCCCCAACGCATTCCTGCATTTATTGTAAAAGGACGTTTTGTCTTCTTAGTAATAAGATTTATAACTGCACCTGAAGCCCTTGAACCATATAAAGTACTTGATGCTCCTTTCACAATTTCTACTCTATCAATAGCATGTAAATTAAATCTTTCATAGTCTAGATTCCCAGCCATTTCACCTGTCAATCTCTCACCATCTATAAGAAATAAAATATGTCTTGCATCTAAACCTTGCATACTTATTTCACTACCAAATCCTACTTTTTGAATATTCATTCCAGGAGTCTCTTGCTGTAGAGCTTGCTGAAGATTACTATAACCCGCATCTACTAGAGCCTTAGCACTAACAACTTGAGTCATCACTGGAGACAATTTAATTGGCTTAGGAGCTCTAGTACTTGTCACAACTACTTGATTAAGCATCATCACATCCTCTGAAAGACTTATTGTATAATTCTTTTTACCTAATTTTAAACGGCCAGTCTTACTAATATACCCAAGCATACTCACAGAATAATAACACCATTTCTCAGAATTAATAGTCAAACTAGCAATACCCCTACTATCTGTCATACAGAAATTCTTTTGCTTATCTATATCATCTTTCGAACCACCGTAGATAATTGTTGCAGCAACAACAGGTAGTTGGGTGTCTTTTTCAATAATTTTCAAATTAATTTTAGAAGTTTGAGCTTCTGTCTCTACTATAAAAGATGAAAACAGAAGCAACAAACCCAACAAATATCTAATATTCACTTTGCTATTTTTATTTTATTTAAGATCTTTAAAGACCATGATCTTTCTTATATTTTTGTAAGTCCATTTCATATTGCTTCCTTTCTTCTTCAAAATTATTAATTCTATCATAATCAATAACTTGCTGAAAACAATTAGACATAACATTCATAACATTGAAATTTATTGTAAATTGTATTTCCTTAGTCTTTAAATTAAGAATGCCTTTAATATTAGCTCCTCCATTAGATTCTCCTAAATCTTTAGGTTTACCATTCTCCATAGCAGCAATACTACCATTATTACCTTTAAATTTCACCCATCCACTTCCTGGATTTTCATCTCTTTCCCAAGAATTCAAACCCATAAAATCCGTATATATTTTAAATGTTATCTCAAAAGGCATAGTTCCAACAGAGAAATTCTCAAGAACTACTCTCATTCTATCTCCCTCCCATTTAAAATCATATTTGGCAGGACAACCATTTTTAAGAAGTGTTTTATCAATATTATTAATTTTGCATTTTGTTGATAAAACAATAGGTCCATTAAGTATCTCCTTAGCCAGTCTCACTTCACGAGAATCAGCTTTCCTAACTTTTTCTTTAGCACAACCAGCTAAGAAGATCATCAATACAATAGAAAAATAAACGAAAAACTTTGTCTTCATTATTTTATTTTTTTACTCCTTTAAAATGCACATAAGTATCGAAAGAAATCCCCATAAATGTTGCATTCAAAGATTTACAAGCAAAACTTAAATTTGAATCTGAAATATTACCAGAATATTCAGCATCAAACTTTTTAAAACTAAAACCAAAAATTGCTTTAGTAATTATAGATTTTCTTGATTTACCAGATATCTTACCATTAAAAAGAGATAAATCTTTTGCATGTATTTCTATTTTAAGAGGCATTTTCCCAATCTTCATTGGAGCTACATGAATAGAAACTTTATTATTTGAGATATTACATTCTGCCGTTTTGTTTGTAACAGGATTTTTTGAAGAACCATTCATTGAAACCTCATCGAAATCACCAAAATAATTTACAGAAGAACTAGCAGAAAGTCCACATAATTCTTTTGAATTCATAAATTCACTAGACTCAGTATCATTCCAATCGTAATTAGAAGCTGTTATACTTCCTTTATATTTACTAATGAAAGCTTTTACTTCTGCTTTTTCATATATTTCTTTTGTGATTTCAAAATTAATTTCTCCTTCTTTTTCATTTTTCTCTCCTTCATTAATCCAATATTTTACTTCAGGAAAGATAATTTTACAAGCAGGTATTTCAGATAAAGAAAGATTATAAAAAGCCTCAAAACATGTCAAATCTAATTCTTCAAGTTTAGGACAATTTGTTATTCCTGAACCGAAAAAAGCTCCCTTTGTCTTAGGAAATTTTATTGTCTTAAGGTTTTCACAATTCACAAAAGCAAAACCATTAGAATCCATCCAATTTGAATAAGCATCCTTACCCCTTGAAGTAATTGCTGTCTTCGATAAATCAACACTTTCTAATTCAGTATTACTATAAAATCCAATATTATATAAATTACTAGCATCAGATAAATTGATATTAGAACAAGAAATATTCATCACCATCAATCTTTTAATATTAGAATCAAGTTTCATATAATCGATATGGCTATCAGCTTTAGCAATAAAAGTAACATTTGGCGCAGAATAGAATGGATTTGCAAGAAAATATTGTAAACCCTCAGGATTTAAACCTGCTGACTCATCCATAAAATTAATACTTACAATAGATTCAGAAGTCCTTATATGCTTATTAATATCCAATTTATCTCCTACAAATAAGTTAGATTCAGGAAATATACTTTTCAAATAATCTCTAAATTTAGGATCAGGTATTTCTCTTAAAGTATTAAATTTCTTTTCTCCCAATTTAACATCTATATCACCCTTTTCTATTGCAGCTTTATTCTTTCTATAAAAAGGAAGAATATCACACATATTATATTTGGCACTAAGTGGTAAATATAAAGCAACAACCTTATGAAGTTCTTTTACAGATTCTTCACCATTATCTTCATATTTAACATCAACAAGATTTATAAATTCATAAATCTTATTTTTCCTTAGATCTATTTTTACTACAGATTTTGGTAATACATTAAAATCAAATTCATTTCCAAAATCATTATTAGAAAGATTAAGCTCTTCTAATTTTGGAAAAATACCTAGACCAGAAACATCAGACAATTCACAATTTGAAAGATCAAGCTTTGTTCTATTTAGAACAGCATCATTAATAACCAACTTACCGTTCTTAAAAGTAAATTCATTTGGTCTAGATTTCAAAACAGCTAATAACTGCTCGTTCTTTATAATTTCTTCACTAAAGTTTACATCATCATCATCACTACAACTCGTAAAGAAAATTCCTACACTAGGTAAAATAAACAATACCAAGAATAAATACTTTATTTTCGTCAATAAATATTTCATATATTTAGATTTTATATAATTATTAAATCAATCAATTAACTCATCGACAAATATACACGGCCATTTATTCACAGAAAATAGTAATATGTTACTATTTTACATGAACAAACTCATATTATAACGTGATAGACTTTATAAAAGATATTTTTTGAGATTTCACAAACAAACAAAACCACTCTATTAAAACCCTTAATCTCTAATCATATAGAATAATTATTGTATTTTTGTTTATAAACACAATAAACTTATACTAATCAAACACATTATTATATGAAAAATCCACTAAGACTCATTCTATTCTTATTTATAGTAAGTATATCATTAAATACCAATACTTACGCACAAAAATTAAAATCTAAAACGGTAGATAAGATAGTAAACAAAACTATGGAAACATTTAATGTTCCAGGAATAGCTGTTGCAATAATAAAGGATGGAAAGGTAATACACAATAAAGGATATGGATATCGTTCTTTAGAGTCAAAAGAAGCAGTAGATACACATACTCTATTCGCTATAGCATCTAATAGTAAAGCATTCACAAGTGCAGCATTATGCATATTAGCAGAAGAGAATAAACTATCACTTAACGACAAAGTTCGAAAATACATACCTGAATTCAAACTATACAATAGCTATGTAAGTGAAGAATTCACTATCATAGATCTACTAACACACAGAAGTGGTTTAGGTTTGGGAGCTGGAGATTTAATGATATTTCCTACAAATAATAAATACACAAAAAAAGAAATAATACATAATCTAAGATACTTAAAACCAGTATCAAGTTTTAGAACAAAATACGATTATGATAATTTACTATATATAGTAGCAGGAGAAATCATAGAAAGAGTTTCTGGCCTATCATGGGGAGAATATGTAAATAAAAAGATATTAGAACCTCTAGGCATGACAGAAAGTGCACCTTCATTTACACTTTTAAAAGACACAAGTAATATAGCAACACCATACGTACCCATAAAAGAAAAACTAATAAAGACTTCACGCTCATATAATGTCAATATCAATCCTGCAGGAGGTATATATTCTAATACAGCAGAGCTTAGTAAATGGGTAATAACACAACTACAAAATGGTAAATATGAAGGCAAGAAGATATTCTCAAACGTAAGTAGTAGAAAAATGTGGGCATCTCATACAATCCGTCGTCCTAATCCTATGCCATTTTTTACTTCTAATTTTAATAGTTATGGCTTAGGATGGGAAGTTAAAGACATAAATGGTCGTAAAGAGGTTTCTCACACTGGAGGATTAACAGGAATGGTTAGTCAGGTAGTTATGATACCGGAATTAAGCCTAGGAATTATTATTCTAACAAACCAACAAAGTGGCCTAGCATTCATGAATATATCAGATAAAATAAAAGATTTATATTTAAACAATGGGAACAGAAAACGCTTAGAGTTATACAAGAAATATGAATCATATTCAGAAAAAAGAAATCAAGAATCTCAAAAAGAAATTATTAAAATTCTAAATGCTAGTAAAAATAAAATACCATCATTCGGAATAATAGGAACATATACAGACAATTGGTTTGGAGATATAAAAATTAGTAAAGACAAAAATCAATATTATTTTACTTCAGAGAAATCTTCATCATTAAAAGGAAAAATGTATTATTATAATGCTAACACCTTTATCGTAAAATGGGATGATAGAACTTTAAATGCTGATGCATATATAATGTTTAATCTAAACGAAAAAGGCAAACCTACAACATTTACAATGAAAGCTATTTCACCAATAACTGATTTTAGTTTTGATTTTCATGATTTACATTTTAAAGTAAAAAGAAAAAATAATAGAATTGTAAGAAATAAATAACAAAACAAAATAAGCTATCTCTAATAAATAGAGATAGCTTATTCTTTAATAAAATAAAAAATGTTTATTCCATTATAGCTACTACTCTGGCAGGAGCAGCAGAAGCGCCAACAATTTTAAGAGGGAAAACAGCGACTTTAAAACCAGATAAAGGCAACTTGTCTAGATTAACTAGTTGTTCCATATGACAATACTCTTTCCTCTCCCCAACTAAATGAGCTTCCCAAAACAATTCTGAATTGTTTGTCTCCTTAGCTTTTTTAATTAAATGTTTTAAAGGTAGATCCCAGCCCCAAGAATCAATTCCCATGACTTTAATTCCTTTATCAATTAACCATTCTGTAGCCTCTGCACTCATACCAGTCCCATTATCGCAGTAGGTTTTCTTATTAATAAATTTATCTCTTCCTGTTCTTATTAGAACAATCTGATTTTCTTTAATTTCTAGATTATTTTTTAATAAAAAGTATTCAATATCTTTTACTGTAATTGGATCAAAATCCTCTTTATATGTCATATCAATAATAACACCCTCAGCATAACACCACTCTAATGGTATTTCATCAACTGTCTTTGATTTCTTCCCATTTGTTGTAGGAGAATAATGCCAAGGAGCATCTATATGAGTTGTTGAATGAACACCCATCTTTTTTATAGTATCATCAGCCCAACCCTGAAAATTTTTAGGAAAGAACTTCTTCCCTAGACCTAATAATCTCAAGATCAATTTTGATTTCTTATGAGACTTATGCTTTATCTTGACCTTCATAAACCAAGGGTCAAACTTATTATATTGTATGGGTTTTGATAAATCTATTACTTTCATATGTATTGATTTAAATAAGAAATATTCTACCACATAGGCCAAAACCATGGGTAGAATATTCCAAGACATCAAGAAAACTCATAAATGAATTTCCTAACAAAACAATGATGTTATTTTACTAAACTAATTCTAAAATACTATAGGATTCCAAACTATAGTACGTAACAACATAACTCACTCTATCGTTATGTAGTTGACTACGCAAATATATAAATCTAATTAGTAGCTTCCTACATTAATCCACCTTTTAACATTTGTTAATAAATGTGTACTAGATTTATCATGCATTAAAAAAAATATTCTACCGAGTATAGAAACAAGGTAGAATATTAGAAAACCATTAAAGAAAATATTAATCTACTTTCTAGATTAACGATGTTATTTACTAAATATAACCCAAATACTAAATTAATAGTATTTATAATGAAAAAACTGTTTGTTGTTAGACAACAATACAAACATAAGAATAAAATGTAGTTTTCTACCTTTTTGTTTATATTTTAACGATTCCTTATAAATACATTCACATTAAAGTAACATTATAACAGTTTATTAATAAATTTAACATCGTTCTATTCTCTTACAAATATCTTCTACAACGTCATTATTTTGAAAAAAGTTCTCAATTCTAATTAATTGATCGATAAATTCTTCAGGAACAAACTCCTTGAAATATCCTGCAATCACTTCCCATGACTGTTTAAAAACAGGCATATTATTTTTCGCTTTATCACTTAAGCTAATAAGAGTTCTACGACTATCTTTTGTATCTTTAGATCTAATAAGATAACCTCTTTTCTCCATAGTATTAATAATACTAATTACAGACGGATGAGATAATTCCAGATATTTAGCTATTTCACATACTGAAAGATTATCATGCTCCTCTATAAGCATTAAAACTAAATGCCAATTTGGTTCTAGATCTAAACCAAGTCTTTTATAAATAGAACGACTAAGATCGACAAACATGTCATTAATTCGTCTTATTCTAGCAGTCACACCATAGACTTTACTATTTTCCATACGATTACAATTTTAACAATAAACTTACATCGTGCTTCCCAATCACGAACCACAAATATATCTAAATATTCAAATATAGTTGATAAAATGAGCTTTTTTGTTGACAAAAATCATTTTTTAAAATAAAAGATAAAAAAATAGTCATTTATGAAAATACCATAAATGACTATAAAACAATTTATATAATATAAAAACTACTTAAGGAGTTCTTCGATTTTTTTCTCCAATGAAACATCTCTTAAGTTCTTAGCAACAATCACACCTTTTTTATCAATTATTACAATATGAGGAACACCTCTAACACCATATAATTTAACAACTTTACTACTCCATCCATTCAATTCAGAAACATGATGCCAATTCAAACCATCTTCCTTTATAGCTTTGATCCACTTAGATTTATCGTCATCTAGAGACACACTTAAAACCTCCAGGCCCTTTTTATGAAATTTCTTATAGATTCTTTTTACATTAGGATTTTCTGCTCTACAAGGTCCACACCAAGAAGCCCAAATATCCATAATAACAACATGTCCTCTTAAAGAAGAAAGTTTTAAAGATTTTCCTTCTGGAGTATTCATTTCGAAATCAGGAGCAACACTTCCAACAGCATAAGTTGCACGTTTCTTCACTAACTTATCAATAGATTTATAAACTGACGTTTTTTTTGCATCACCAGTAAAAGACTCTAATAATTTAATAGCATCTATATTTCTAATTGATTGAATATTTTCTGATAGAGTATGTATAGCAACAGGAGAACTATTATATTTTCTAATAAATTCAATAATTGCTTTTTTCTGTTGAACAAATACTTGAGAAATTCTATATCCTAAAGTATCTAAATTATCTTTTGTCTTAGGATCTTTATTTTGGTTATATTTTTTTCTTTCAGCATTGTACTTATCTCTTGCTGCATAAAATTTCTTAGTATAATATTCTTTAATTCCTATATATTCTTCTAATTGAGACTGAAGTTTACCACCTTTAATCTTTACCGATTTAAAATTCAGTGCATCCAAATTGATATTAATTCTAGAATTCTCAATGTAAAAAGGAACCTCCTTATTCTTAAATTCTTTAGCAAATAGATAAGCTTTTTGAGTTTTCACAACAGAACCAGACAAATGAGCCTTACCATTCTTCACTTCTGCAGAATCTATTAACACGAACTTATTTAAATCTGAAATTCCAATATAAACTTTCTTAGCATCAGAATTTTTTAATGATAAATGAATATCATACTTTGGTTTATTTGTACAAGACAATAGAACCATTGCAGCTAAAGCCACAAATAGAATACTTTTCTTCATTTTAAAAATGTATTAATTAATTGTTAGTTTTTAACATTCCGTACAATTATAAACATTTGTTTCATTAATAAACTATTTAATTTATGTTTTTTATATTTTTTAACATTTAGAATAAATAAAAAAAGTCACTAAAAAGTGACTTTTAAATACATATATAAGATTAATCTTACTATTTCTTATAGAACGATTTATTTGGTTTTAAATACAATTTCATTCTTTTATAATCTAGAATATAGTTGAATTTATTAATAATCTCAGCACCTAAAATACCAAGATAACCATCTAAAGCACTAACGCCAGCTTTATCATTTGAAACCATAATCTCTACATTTTCTATACTCTTTCCTCCAAGTTTTATACTCTTAATCTTTAAAATTGTAGATTCAGATTTTTTACTAAGATTATCAAGACTAACAACCGATTTATCTTTTATTTGCTCAGATAATTTATGCTTCTTATCGAAAGGAGAATTTACTAAAAGACTCAAACCTGCACCACTATCAAAAAGAATAATTCCTTTATAAGTTTTTCCATTATTTAGAGAGAATGATATTTCAAACTGCGGTATAGGAATTCCATTTTTAAATTCAAAATCTATAACAGTATAACCTGAATAGTCAAGCTTAGCATTAAACTTATATAAATTGATTTTCTTTTTATCAATATTAACTTCAGTTATATATTTCTTTATAAGAGAATTTCCAACTATCCCATCTAATGGATGACCTAGCTTCTTCTCTAATCTCGACAAATCATCAATAACTAAATCCACCTTTTTTAGTTTTATATCGCCAAATCTAAGTCTTTGCTTACGAGCTATCTTATAGCTTAAGTCCCCTCCAGCACCCATAACATTATTAGAATGATTAGGTATAATTCCACATTTATCTGCTTTCGATTTATTTATTAAAGAAGATGTTGCTCCTGTATCAAAATAAAACAATAAAGAATCTTTTTTATTAACAAGAGTCTTTATAAAGATGTATTTACCTTTATAATATTCAAAATCTAAAGATTCTTTAACTTTATTCTCATTTTGGGCTTTAAGGCTTGTTAATGCTGTAAGAGAAAGCATTAATACAAATAGAAATTTCCTCATAATATTTATCTTTTGGTTTCATATACATTACAAATCTATTATAAATCAAGATGATAGATTATTAAGTGAAACTTAAAAACACTTAAATAGACTTAAATCTCTAATAAAAAGGAAATACTAATCAAAAAGAAATATACCAAGATACAATAAAAGCATATAAATATGAGCTTAACAAATAAATGAAATCATTAAGAATGGAAATCCAATATCTTGAAAGCAAAAATGAATAAGGCTAAATTGAATAATATACTAGAGAATCTTATAAGTAGAAAGACTCTTACATCTGTCGTCTTGATATTAATATGGTTAACATTTAAAGAACAAATACACTCACAAATTGACAATTACAAACAACTAAATGAATTTCTACAATTATCAATAACAGACATCTATTTAATAGATGCATTCTACTTAACTTTCTTAATTATTCTAATAATATATAGAAGTATTAATAAATTTAGATACTCTAAAGGAGTCCTAATATTCAGATTATGCCTTATAATAATATGTCTTGCTCACTTAAAACAGTTAAGTAGTCATATTGAAGAATTCTGCACATGGGGAGTTGTAATATGCATCTTTGGATATCTTTCATTTCCATTCTTATTAGAAATAAGATATCTTAAAAAGAATAAGATAAAGAACAGAGAAAGTCCATATATACTAGAAAAAGATATAAATAATGAAGAACTAGATATATTAGACTATAAAGATATTTCCAATAGAGTAATTGAATATATAGAACAAATTCATAATAAAAAATCATTCGCAATTGGGATAACAAAGAATTGTGGAAGTGGAAAAACAACATTCTTAAAATATCTTGAAAAAGGATTATCTAGAAAAGACAAGAATGCAATAATAATAAACTATTCTCCATGGATATGTAGAAACGAATGCGACATAATATCATCATTCTTCAATCTAATATCTACAAAATTAAAAAGATATCATTCATCTATAAATATAGAATTTGCAAAATATATAAAGATTCTATTTTACATACACGAAAACAAAGCGACTAAAACAATAGAAAAATTAATAGATATAGATAAAAATAAAGAAGATTTCTACCATCTTTTCAATACCATAAACAATATCTTGGAAGCCATAGACAGGAGAATATATATCTTAATAGACGATATAGATAGGTTAAATATTAAAGAAATTATTGAAATATTTAGAATAGTAAGGAATACTGCAAACTTTAGAAATACAGTATTTATACTCGCTTACGACAGTAAATACATCAATACATTAATTAGTAAAGAGTTTAATAGTAATATTCCCAATTATTTAGACAATATCTTTCTAGCACAATTTGAACTTCCACAAGTAGCTCCTAAAATAATCAGAAATTATATAGTGTCGACAATTCAATACAATCTACAACACCTAAAAAATTCAAATAAAGAAATTCAAATAGATAGATTTCTTGAATATTATAAATCAAACGGTAGCATAATTAAAATCGAAGATAAAATTAAAAGTATTAAAGATTGCAACAATATTCTTAATGCATTCTTCACTAAAATATTCTTTAATAGAGAGGCTGATATATATGAAATTTATTGGGATACTGTAATTAATAGAAATTACTCCTCACTCCTATAGTAAATCTTATAAAAATTCATTTTTTTCTCCTCATCATATCCATTTTCAATCATCTCACTATTCTTACGGATACGAATTTCAAAACTACCATCAAGCTTAATAAGTCTTGGTTTATCAATCTTTTTACGCTTAATAGCCGACTTTGAGGCATTAAAAGGAGTATCAAGACTAATATTATTTTCCGATTGATAATCATCTATATACCTAGAAAAATCTTTTTGCAACTCTTCATCTTCAAAAATAGACTTACCTAGTTCATTAATATCAATCACCTCATTCGATTTAATAGACTTACCACAATTATTAAGCATAGAGAATTGCGACAATTTATTGGCATTACAGAACAAAGGAACCTCATCAGTAATATAAGAAGAAATAGCCTCAAGCAAACATTCTGTTTTTCTATACTCATTAGAAATAGGTTGACATTGCAGAAATTCATCTAGCCAATACTTAGCCTCTTCCTGTTTTTTCACACCACTAAGCAAAGAAATTTGATAACCTAAATCGGGATTTACATTAAAAATGATACAACCTTTTTCTAGCTTCTTAAGACTAAAGCCCTCTTGAATAAGTGCAAGATAATTATTATCCTTCTTCTTTAATTGAAGGATTCTCTGGTTCTTTTCATATTTAAGGATACAAAGAGCTTCTGTAGAATTTCCATCCACTTCACAATCCAGGAGTAGAAAACACACCTCACCTGGTTTTATTTTAGGGTGAAGACTCTTTTCATATAAAAGATTAGCAATATTTCTAGATTGAATAATAAAAGATGAATGATCGTTAAAGATACTCTTTACAGAAACAAAAGTAGGAATATCGTTGAGATTCGATTTACTAAAGAAACAATACTTTTCCTCCATATGAAAAGATTCTTGAAAAGTATTACAAATATCTTTTTCAATATTATCGAAAGAAGTCTCGTCGTTAGAAAAGTTCACCCCTTCGTCCTTACCTTTATTACCGACGAAATGTATTATCGTATGCATAATACGATTAATCTTTACCCTCATTGTATCTGTTTATTATGAATTATAAAAATATCCTCTAGCCCAAAGTTATATGAAATTATAAATCTACCTTAAACTTTCAGTTTTTATTTTATATTTGTACTAGTAATCTTTACAAATATAGAAATTACACTTGAACTTAAAAAAAGTTAATGAACACTATAATTCAACTACTTGTGGACTGGGGTTATATCGGTCTATTCATAGCAACATATTTAGCAGGAAGTTTTATTCCTTTTTCATCGGAGGCAGTTTTGGTTGGACTAATACTACCTGTTGTAGGACTCGATCCTGTAAAGTGCGTAGCAGTAGCTAGTGCTGGTAATATATTAGGAGGAACAACAGACTATTATATAGGAACTAGATGTGATAAAGAATGGATGATGAAATACTTTCACATAAAACCACAAAAGATTAGAAAAACAATAGCTTACCTCCACAACAAGAGTGCAATATTTGGTTTCTTTGCTTTCGTACCATTTGCAGGGCAAGCTATATTGTTAGGTTTAGGGTATTTACGAGCAAATGCATTTCTTACAATACTATCAATGTCTATAGGTAAAACACTTAGATATATAGTAGTAGCATACATCACTCTTCAAGTTGTACATTAAAGAGATTTAGGAATCTCCATTACAATAGAATCTGAGAATTCCGAATTATCATAAGCAGAGAAATAGATATATACAAAAGAGGGTGAAAAATCTTGCCCACTTAAGTTAACTACACCTCCCCTATCATTTCTATGGAAATTAGAATAGATAGGTTTAGAGAAGTCTACCCCATCAGATAAAACATAAGAGAATTTGTCTGCTAAACGTGACGCAGATTCTTCACTAGCATTTTCCCAACTAATAATTAAATCGGAATTTTCCTTATCGAACTTCTCCCACTTAAAACGAAAAGGCAGATTTAGTACTCCTAAAGAAAGTTTCAGCTTCATAGGGTCGCACTTTCCATCCTCACCATAGAAGGCCTTAATATTAGCAGACATAAAAAGATTATAAGCATTTCTAGTCTCATCTTTCATTTTAGTCCAAATAGGAGTCACCAAATCCTTCTTCATCTTCTGATAAAATTCAGCACAATAAGAAAAAGATTTACGATTTTTAACCTGTTTAGGAGATCTTTTAGATTTCTTAGTATAAACAGGTTTTGTCCTTACATTTCCATTTTTAGTAATTACAAGATTACCTACAAGGCCATGGATAGTCTTATCAATTGTTGCCATAGGCATTTTAATATTTAAGGGTTATAAATATAATATTAGCTAAAACAAGCTCGTATTTAGAACTACAATTGGACATCCATTGTTCATGGTTGGTACAAGATATGTTGT
This sequence comes from Marinilabiliaceae bacterium JC040, assembly GCA_022496785.1. Lineage (GTDB taxonomy): Bacteria > Bacteroidota > Bacteroidia > Bacteroidales > Marinifilaceae > SNAP01. Next base: position 64,619 of record SNAP01000011.1, read on the forward strand.
AGAAAGGATGGACAAACCATGGACAAACCATGGAGGAAGGACGGCGAAAGTACCTCGACGAACCGTTATAAATATATAGATACAAATTTACGAATATTATAGATGCAAAAGTAACTAGCATTTACTCTAATATACAATAAACTATCACATAGTTACAAGCATACAGATTCATGCTTATGTTGAATTCATTAGGATTTACAAGTACAATAAATTTAAAAATAATGGATATTTATTTCTTAAAAAAATCTTAAAGACCAAAAATCACTACTTTTAGGTATATTATCTCACTATTTAGGCGTTATATTTGTCATGATTATGATTTTTAACAGATAGAAGACAACTTGGTCATTTAATGGTCTTCTATTAATATTTGCCCCATTAATGAACCACATAAAATTATCCGATTTTAGTGCCTAGCGTCGTTCCGATTCTAGGCATTTTTATTTATCCATTTTGCATACTTTCCTAAGAGTCTTATTTTTGATTTTGTTAGTTTGTATGAACTATTGTTTGATATCCTTGTTTTAGATAATTAATTATATCTCCATTTATGAAAATAGTTTTTACTTTTGTGGGGTGTTAATTTTTTAATTGGAGACTATGCAAATAATAAATCAAATCTATAACTTTATTCTAATTACTATTGGGATATGTATATTCCCTATAATGATATCTCTATCAATAATCTACTTAATATTCTCTATTTTTTTCATAATACAAAAATCGGTAAACTGGATGTTCAACTTATTATACAAAGCAATTAAAACTCTTTCAAAACATTGTAAGCCTATAAGAGGATTAAGTAAATATATTGATACAATAAAAGATCAAAATTTATTATCACTCCTAATTTATCTATGGAAAACAAATACTGCCTCAGAAGATCGTATAAAATCAATTAGGAAATTATTAAACTCTATTATAAAATATAATTGGGAAAAAATATGTTTTCAAATTATTATGTTTTGCGCTTTAATCTCATATTGGAATGAAATAACAATACTTATAGATAGATATTGGGTTAATATTATTATAAAGTATTTAAGTAAGTATGAAACTTTTGAATATGCTCTTCTATTTACACCTCTATTAATATATTACTATCGAACAATTTCTTTAAATAAAGCTCCAAATATATACAATAGTATTATAATAATATTTTTAATGCTATTAATGATTTTTGGGGTTTGGATTTTTGAAATCAAAGCAATCATATTTATTGTAACATATGGAATTTTCGAAATAGTTCATATAAAATCATTTTTTAGTAAATATGAAGAAAGAAATAAGAAAAATAGTTCAATATTAGTAATTGATACACCTTTAAAATCAAATGAAGATAATAAGGAAGATAGTTTAGGAAGATATAATCTTGTAGAAACAAGTGCAGAAAATCTTAGAAATAGTTTTTTCAAGCAAGGAGCTTTTTATGTTGCTGTTACTGGAGAATGGGGATCTGGTAAAACCAGTTTTACAAATCTACTAACTGAAAAAATGCTAAATGATGAAAAAAATATTATCAAAATAGAAATAAATACATGGAAAACAGAGGATCCTAATCTATTTACTAAATACTTCTTTGATACATTAAATAAAGAATTATCTGTATATATTCCTGAATTATCTAAACTTCTTTCTAAATATCTAGATATTATTGCAAATTCGTGTGATAATAAATACTTAAAAGGAGCAAGCAAAATTTTAGATTCATTTAGTAATAACAACAACGACCCATATGAAAGCATTAAAAAAGTTCTTATAAAAGCTAATAAAAAGATTATCATTGTTATTGATGATATAGATAGACTGAATGCTGAAGAAATATACCAAATTCTAAAACTTGTAAGAAATACTGTTGATTTTCCTTATATGCAGTTTATTATGAATTTTGATAAGGAGCATGTTGTCGATTGTTTGGGGAAATATATATGTAATGATGTAAATGAGAAAGAAAATATTAAAAAAGAATCATTGGATACCTGGAATAAGAAAGCTTATAATTACTTAGAGAAATTTATACTTATTGAAATAAATTTACCTAATTATGAATCAATGATTATTCCTGATTATTTCATAAATCTTCTTAGAGAAAATAAATTCACAGAAATAATAAATGATATAAAAGAAATAATAATAGATACAGATAGAAAATCTTTTTCAGAAATCAATTTAGAAGGAAAGGAATTATTGAACAATCAATATAAAAATATTCCTTTATTTAGTCAATATATCAATAGTATTAGAGCTGCTAATAAATTTTATAACAGTTATATAAACTCTTATAAAACTATTAAAAATTCAAAAGACTGTCAATTTAATAATATCGATTTATTTCTTTTTGAATTATTAAAATTTTATAATCAAAAATTATATAAAAAAATAAAAGACAATCCTTTATCAGTACTCAACCAAGATAATAATGACACATACAACTCTCTATCATATAGTTATGATGATAAACCCGAATCTTACAATCATAAAGACCGATGTTTACTACTTAGATTATTTGAAAATAATTCAAAAAGAAAATATTCAATTAGTAAAGTAATGTATTTTGATAATTATATCTATTTGAGAAATTCAAAATCATTATTAACTACCTCAAAATTGAGAGAAATTATAAATAAAAACACACAGGATGAAAATGAGATTAAAAATTTGGTTTCAGAATGGTTACAATATAAAACAAAATTGAACATTACGTATACTATCAGTGGATTAGTAACATCATTAAAAAATGAAAGAAATATTAATGTGTATTCTAATTTGTATAATTTCATAGAAAAATTAATAGAATTTAAACAATTTGAACCTAATACAATATTACCAAATTACAACAACTTAGAGATTGATAATAAAGATGATTTCTACATTGGAGTTATTGAGTGCCACTTTAACTTAATTCAGAATCTTATAAAAAAAGATTCCACTTATTTAAAAGAAAAAAATATTGAAACATTCTGCTATAAGATAAAAGATTGGATAAATAATTTTACTGAAAATCAAACTGATTTCAAAATATTATGTGATTACATTCTAGAATTTTCTAAATATGAATCTTTAGATGTTAATATGTTAATTCCAAATTATAAAGAAATTAATTTTAGTCATATTTGGGAAATTGAAACTCACTTTGAAATCATTAATAAATTAAAATATAAATTTAATAACAAACAACAAATATTTAGATCATTTTCTCACCAATTAGAATCATATATTTCACAACTTACTTCAAGTAATATAGACGATTTAAAAATAATTACATCTATTGTACAAACTATAAATTCAAAAAACAATCAATATAACCTATATATTCCTGGAATGATAGAATCTACTCTTGAACTTATTTTAAGATCTAATAATACAAATCGTAATGAAATATTTAGAATTCTTGAATCTTATATAGGAAACGAAATCATCTTTAAAAATATAATAAAAAATGAAAAAACTTTTAGTGTAAGCTGTAGTAAAGAATATATCCCTACTATTAAAACTCACTGGAAGGCTTTTCTTATATACTATTTATGGAATAACCTATCAAAAGAAATAGAACTAATATTATTTTGGTATTTTCAAATACAAACTTCTATTGAAGATAATGAGAAATTAAAAGTTACTATAAGGCAATATTTTGCAAGGTGTTGTTTTGATGAAATCAAAGATGAGATCAAAGATAGAATCAAAAGCTATAAATCTAAAAATAAAGAAATTGAAGAAATTAATGAGTTAGAAAAGGAATATAAAAATTATCAATTAGAATCAAAGAAAAAAATAAATGAATATATGAATGATTTGTGAAGACATAATAAAAAACACAAATCACTAAATTTTATTACAGATAAATATTTAATATTTCTACACTCTACTATTAAATTACAAATAAATAATGATTTTAAGTTTAATATCTCTATTAATATTGATTATCATAAATATAACCATATAATCTAATATCTAAAAAATACCTTAGAGTATAGAAAACAATTTTTTCCAACATTATACAATGTTGGAAAAACCCTACCAGATTCAAGAAATAATTAGAGAGGATAAAAATCTGATTTATAAATTAATCTAAATAACCTTGTTTCAATAGATATTGAGACAAGGTTATTATATTATTTACGTATGTTTTAATGAACTTGGCCAAAATAAATGATCTTTATCTAAGAATACAATATAAAACACACTGTTTTCTATATATCCTGCTACAACTTCTTTACTACTAGGAGTAATATGCATTACTGCCCAATTATTTGGTTTGACATGCTTAGGTTCTTTAAATTTTGAATTTGGAGGAAAACCTACTTTTGTATATATCTTAATTAAATTCTGCTGTTTTGCTTCAAATTCAGTTAATTGCCCAATATACTTCATTTGAGTTGTTAATTTAGCTAATAATCCAAGTTTCTCCCATTCTTCAAATGTTTGTCCATTAACACCTCTTTCTCCATCTATATGCTTTGAATAAGAATAGGTAAGTTTCTTTTGGTTTGTCTTATCATAAGCGCCTCTTTTCCCCTGTTTTCTTTGGTATCTTGAATCTTTACTTGGTTTATTTCTACTCATACAACAAATTAATAAATTCATTAGTAAAATCAATTGTTCCAGCTGCCCCAAATATATTATCTAGATATTTCTTATTATATGCAGTATTATTTCTTACAACTTTAGCATCAAAATCCGATAAAGAATATAATTCTGATATTCCAAATTGATCTTTATCAACAAACCATATTTGATCTCGTCTAAATAATTTCCTGTCTAATAAAGTTGTATCTTGACCAGCTAAAATTAACTGAGCTCCATTTTTATTATATTTATTAAATAATTCAACTATTTTTCGAGATAGATTAGTATGTAATCTAGAATCAAATTCATCTATAAACAATATTCTACCTTTACGAAGAGTATCATATATAGGACCAAGTAAATGAATTAATTTTGTTGTTCCTGCAGATTCTTCTTTCAATGCAATAAAAGGAACAGATTCAATCAAGAGATTGTTTCCATCATACTTATTATGGTATGTTATAATTTTCCCATCTACTTCCCCAGCCTCAATATTGGTAATCTCCATATAACTAAGAGCCAATGAGAGCCATTTATTAAATTTCAAATCACTCTTCAATAATTTAAGAGTAAACGAAGCGTAATTATCATATAGACCATTAAGAACATTAATATCTGCAAAACAATCAAAAACAAATCTAGAAACCTCTTTATTATTTTGAGCAAGATAACTAAGAAACAAAACATTATTATTAACATCTTTCTGATATTTTACCCCCTCTTTAAAAGATTCTTTATTTATTATATATTTGTTCCCTTCTCTTCGAAATAAAGAAATTTCTCTTTCTATTTTTTTATATAGCCACTCTTTTTTGATTTCAAATCCATTAATTTCAAATCCATATCTATATATACTGTCTCCAACAAGAAAAGAAGCTTCATACATTGTATTTGCCTTTTCAGTTTCTGTATTTAATTTAAATTGGAAATCATATCTAGCTCTGTCTTCATTCATTTTTAATGAATCACTAAAACAATTATGAATAATTCTCTTCATTACTGCCATAGCTAAAATAAAATTTGTCTTACCAGTACTATTTGATCCATATACAGCAGCTGTTTTCAATAAATCAAATTCTCTATCTGTTTTAATTACATTTGTATCAATATGTTCTTTAAATGCCTTGACACTAGTCATTAAAAATTTAGTTTCATTTTTAAATGACTGAAAGTTCTTATATTTAAATTCAATTAGCATATCTATATTTTTATTTCTAGCAAAGGTATTAAATAATTTAATATTTCTACCACAATGTGGTAATAATATAAGATTAAACCAGTATTTAAAAGCTTAATTAATACAAGTTACATTTATTCAATTTTTACTTACTAGTTAAATAGCTTCATTAAAATCTTTATCTTGGAAATAACCTTTATCAAAACAACACCATATTTCATCACACTCTTCTGATTTTTCATCAAGTATAACTTATTACTGTGATTATTGTGTTACATCCTGTTCAAAAATTTTCAAGAAAATACTTAATTACAAATAGCAATATAATACCTATAAAAACAATAACACCCCAAACGTTGTATTCAACTTTTGGGGTGCAGTTCACCATAGGTGTTTTGTTATTCAGTATTACATACGCTTCATCATACCTTCTAACTCTCTAACCTGAGGAGTTAATAGTTTATTACGATCAAGTTTTTTAGCTTCTTGTAGGTAATGTGTAGCCATCTTCTTATTTCTACGAGAAAGAGAGATTCCAGCTAATTGTAATTTAGCAACAGCTTTATCACTATCCATTCTAAGACCTGTAGAAAGAGCCTTTTTAAAGTTTTTCTCAGCTTTTGAAGTTAAATGATTCTGTAATTCAACAGATCCTGTAAGATAGTATAGATAAGCTTCTTGACTTTTTATCATACTTTCTGGATGTTTAACTGTAGCAAGTACTTTCCCTGCCGCTTGAATCTTATTCTTTCTAAGGAAGTAAAAAGCTAGTAAATTCTTTTCATTCTTAAAATGAGTTAGAACAAACAAACCTGAGAATAAAAACACTAAAAGTCCATAATAAATAGAACCAGTTGCGAAAAGAACTACTGATCCACAAAACAGAACTATTGCTATAACTAAACGTACATATTTTCTCACCATAATTGATATTTTTTAATTTGAATACAAAAAAAAACATTTTTCTAGAGAAAACAGCTACGTTTATGGTATAATTTTAATCTTTTACACTTATTCTTAAGCCCAAGTCTGTATACCTATCAAACAATTGGTGTAAAAAGAGATTGTTCTAAATAAATCAAACTAAAATTCCTTGTAAGTAGAAAATGGCTTTTGTAATTTTACAAAATTATAAATATCCAAATAACATTAAAAAAATGAAACGAAATGCAATTCTTTTCAGTAAAATAGTATTCACTATTTTACTGTTAACTAGTTTAAGTTTAGAGTCTAAAGCAAAATTTAAAAGACATAACGACTTTAAATATATGATTAAGGATGGAAAGAAAATTCTTACCAAATTTATAGGAAATAAGAAAAGGGTTAATCTTAGAAAAGACGCTTTTTGGAATGATTTATACGAAATTACTGATAATTCTTTCATAAAAAATCTAAAAATTGAATTTATATCTATTCCTAATTCTGTAGAAAAAATATCTAGTCATGCTTTTTATGATTGTAAGAATCTTAGAAAAGTAATTCTTCCAGAAAATTTAAGATATATTGGTTCAGCTGCTTTTGGAAATTGTTCTTCTTTAAAATTAAAGAAGCTTCCGAAGAAGATTGAATTTATTGGAGAATATGCCTTTTGGAATTGTAAAAACAATAGGATTTCAGAACTTCCTCATAAATTGTCATTTGCGAATTACAGTTGCTTTACAAGCAATAATAAATTGAAAAATCTTACAATAGGAAGTAATATAAAAGAAATTAAAACTCTTTCTTTTGAAAAGAATGAAGCTCTTAAAACTATTATTTTTAAAGAAGGTTGTAAGATTATTGGATTTAATGCTTTTATTGGCTGTAAAAATCTAAAAAAGATAGTCTTTCCAAATTCTCTTTTATGGATTAAATATCAAGCATTTTATAATTGTGAATCTCTAGAGGAAGTTAACCTTCCCAAATCTATTAAACTTATTGATCCAGAAGCTTTTGGTAAATGTTCTAATTTGAAAATTGTAAATTGTTTCATGCTCAATCCTCCTGATATTAAAAGGTTTGAGATTGTTTTTCCTAAAAATATAGTTTTACATATTAAGAAATCTAAGAATTCAGAAATAAAGAAGAGATATATTAACAAAGGATGGAATAAATATAAAATTGTAGAAGATTTATAGATATATGAAAATACTAAATTACTTGATATTTAAGAAATTATTAGCAGTAGGAATAATTATTACTGCATGTTTTCAACTTAATGCTCAAATTAAAATTCACCATAAATTCGAATATTCAATTATTAAGGGAAAAAAAATTCTTGTTAGATATAATGGAAATAAAAAGAAGCTTAATCTTAAAAAAGATCCTTTCTGGAATGATTTATATAAAATAGGAAAAGGAGCTTTTATACATAAGGATAATCTTAAAGTAGTTAAATTTCCTTCTTCTCTTAGAGAAATTCAAAGCGGTGCTTTTTATTCATGTAAGAATTTGAAACGAATTGTTCTTCCTGATAGTTTAAGATATATTGGCAATGGATCTTTTTTAAGATGCATTAATCTAAAACTAAAAAGACTTCCTAAAGGAATTGAACTTATAAGAGATTTTGCTTTTAGTGAATGCCATAAAGTTAATATATCGGAATTACCTGATAAAGTAAAACTGATTAATAACAATTGTTTTTATGAGAATTACGGTTTAACTTATCTCAAGATTGGAAGTAATATTAAAAAAATTGATTTCTATGCTTTCTCTAAATCTGTTAACCTTAAGACTATTATCTTTGAAGATGGATGTGAACTTATCAGATCTGAAGCTTTTCTTTGGTGTAAGAAATTAAAGAAGATTATATTTCCAAATACTCTTAAGAAGATTGAAAATAGGGCTTTCTACAATTGTCACTCATTAATAAAAATCAATCTACCTAAGTCTTTAAAGTATATTCAACATGAAGCTTTTTCCAATTGTAAAAGATTAAGAATAGTAAATTGCTATATGGAAATTCCTCCTATTATTAGAAGATTTACTAAGATTTTTCCTAAAAATATTGTTGTTCATGTTAAGAAATCTAAGAATTCAGAAATAAAAAATAAATATATCAAAGCTGGATGGAATAAGTATAAGATTATAGAGGATTTATAGTATCTCAATAAATATTTTATAAATAGTACATAATTTTTTTGTTTTATATAGTTTTAATAAATACATTTATATAAATATTAATATTTATTAACCCTAAATTATTTAAACAAGAGATATGAAATTAATCATTCATCCTTTATTTAGAAGAA
>SNAP01000094.1 GCA_022496785.1 Marinilabiliaceae bacterium JC040
TTTTTAAGTTTTTTACATGAAACAAAAGCACCTACCTCAAGAAGCTCGCATCCATCTTTAAAAACAACAGATTCAAGTCCATAATTCATAGAATAAGCCTTAGTTCCGATTTTTTTAATATTACTTCCTATTTCTAAATTTTTTAATTTATTATTTTGAATAAAACAACAGTAATTTATAAATGAAAGTTTAGGAGGTAATTTAGATATTTGATTCTTTTTATTATACCAAAAAGCAAATTCTTCCATAACTTCAAGATTATCAGGTAATTTTTTTAATTGTAAATTATAACATTTAGCAAAACTACTGGTTCCTATATGTTTAAGATTCTTTGGTAATATAATAATTCTTAGTTTTTCGCATTCGTAGAAAGCATGACTTGATATTTTTTTAAGAGAATCAGGTAAAATCACAAATTTTATATCTTTATTTCCGTTAAAAGCATCTTCTCCAATCTCATATAAATCGTTCCAGAAAGCATCTTTTTTTAGATTTATATTATAGTTGTTTCCTATATATTTGGTAAGTGTTTTTTTACCATTTTTAATAGTATATTCAA
>SNAP01000095.1 GCA_022496785.1 Marinilabiliaceae bacterium JC040
TAGAAACGGCTACCACGTCCAAGGAAGGCAGCAGGCGCGAAACTTATCCACTGTTGAGTATGAGATAGTGACTAAAAATATAAAGACTCATCCTTTTGGATGTAGAAACGGCTACCACGTCCAAGGAAGGCAGCAGGCGCGAAACTTATCCACTGTTGAGTATGAGATAGTGACTAAAAATATAAAGACTCATCCTTTTGGATGAGTTATTTCAATGAGTTGAATACAAATGATTCWTCGAGTAGCAAGGAGAGGGCAAGTCTGGTGCCAGCAGCCGCGGTAATTCCAGCTCTCCTAGTGTATCTCGTTATTGCTGCGGTTAAAAAGCTCGTAGTTGGATCTAGGTTACGTGCCGCAGTTCGCAATTTGCGTCAACTGTGGTCGTGACTTCTAATTTGCTGGTTTGAGGTTGGGTTCGCCCTTCAACTGCCAGCAGGTTTACCTTGAATAAATCAGAGTGCTCAATACAAGCGCTTGCTTGAATAGCTCATCATGGAATAATGAAACAGGACTTCGGTTCTTTTTGTTGGTTCTAGAACTGATTTAATGGTTAAGAGG
>SNAP01000096.1 GCA_022496785.1 Marinilabiliaceae bacterium JC040
TCAGGATATAGATTAACAAAATCAAAACACCCCTCTTTTGATATAGTATATGCAAATATTCTGAAAGTAAAAGAGACATATCCTGAATTTTATGAAGAACATGTGAATTTTAATTCTGTTCTTCATGACAAAAATACCGTTTCTGGTTTATATAGTTTTTTTCAAGAAAATCTAGGAAAAACAACAAATCTAAGTCCTTTAAATAACTCAGGAATAAAGGAAGGTAGTATAGCTAAGTTTAATTCAATGTATAACGATATAATAGAAGTTTTTTCTGAATCAGATAAAGATTCACAAATGAATAAAGATTATTTTATTCAGACTCCTTTCTTTATGGAATTTGGAAAAATCTTAACTCGCTACACAAATTATTTCTATAAAACTTATATCGAATTGTTTCTAGATATAAATAGTAATAAAGTTAGACCAACAGGAACTTGTTCTCCCTTTGGAAAGAAGATGTTTGTAACAGTTAATGGAAAGATTTTACCATGTGAACGCATTAGTCAGAAATTTGTATTGGGTAGTGTTGATGATGATAAGGTTGATA
>SNAP01000098.1 GCA_022496785.1 Marinilabiliaceae bacterium JC040
CGAGGAGCTATCCGGAAACGAAAGTCTTTCGGTTCCGGGGGTAGTATGGTTGCAAAGCTGAAACTTAAAGAAATTGACGGAAGGGCACCACAAGGCGTGGAGCTTGCGGCTTAATTTGACTCAACACGGGAAAACTCACCCGGTCCGGACACCATTAGGACTGACAGATTGAAAGCTCTTTCTCGATTTGGTGGTTGGTGGTGCATGGCCGTTCTTAGTTGGTGGAGTGATTTGTCTGGTTTATTCCGATAACGAGCGAGACTCTAGCCTGCTAAATAGTTGGCGAATCTTCGGGTTCGTATAACTTCTTAGAGGGATAAGCGGTGTTTAGCCGCACGAGATTGAGCGATAACAGGTCTGTGATGCCCTTAGATGTCCGGGGCTGCACGCGTGCTACACTGGTGGAGTCAGCGGGTTTTTCCTATGCCGAAAGGTATCGGTAAACCGTTGAAATTCTTCCATGTCCGGGATAGGGTATTGTAATTATTGCCCTTAAACGAGGAATGCCTAGTAAGTGTGAGTCATCAGCTCACGTTGAT
>SNAP01000099.1 GCA_022496785.1 Marinilabiliaceae bacterium JC040
AGTGAATGTACAAGAAGATATGAAATTGAGAAAATTTCACGATTTGAAAAAGAATGATAGTAGGATAGGGGATTTACTTAAATTGAATCTTTATTTAAATAGTGATAGTTCAAAATTCAATTATTCATCTCAGTTAAATAGTCCTTATCATAATTTTAAAGGAGAAGTTAGTTTAGAGGGTATTGAAAAAGTTTTATCTAATTTATCTAAAAATCAACATGTTGAAATTGAAATATTCATAGGACAAAGTCCATTATCTGCAAATTATATTGAGATACTTGATAAGTTAAAGGGTCGAAACTTATCATTTCATGTATCAATACAGGATGAGGAATTATTAAAATCTTTATCAGCATATGGTGAAATTAGTATGTACTACGATGAAAGTAATCAGAATATATTTCAATCTTCTTATATAAATACTCATGTGTTTGTTATTAAATCTGAAGAATCTTTAGAAAAGGTTGAAGCTTTATCTACAGAATATTCTGATTTGAATATAAATTTGATACCATATTTAGAATTAAATA
>SNAP01000100.1 GCA_022496785.1 Marinilabiliaceae bacterium JC040
CACAAATACTCTGTGGATAGACGATATCGAAGTAGTTCCGATGCTTTAATAATATTTTTTGACTCTAATTCGCAATTCTTAGTTACTTCGACTRGATGCATTKAGTGCYGGAATAATTAMGTCATAATTCGTTAGTTGATTGTATCATTAACCATTTCTTTTTTTTGGTGCGAGGAACTTATCATGAATCCAYTGGTTTCTGCCGCTTCCGTTATTGCTGCTGGATTGGCCGTAGGGCKTGCTTCTATTGGACCYGGAGTTGGTCAAGGTACTGCTGCRGGCCAAGCTGTCGAAGGTATCGCGAGACAGCCCGAGGCRGAGGGAAAAATACGAGGTACTTTATTGCTTAGTTTAGCTTTCATGGAAGCTTTAACAATTTATGGGCTAGTTGTAGCATTAGCACTTTTATTTGCMAATCCTTTTGTTTAATCCTAGAAATATGAAATACCTATTTTTCATATTTTATTGTTTTGGACTTGTCCTTTGTTTTTTTTAATTATATCAAGATTTCACTCTTATAATTATTA
>SNAP01000102.1 GCA_022496785.1 Marinilabiliaceae bacterium JC040
AGAGAGAAATTATCATTTMCATTGCTTGATTAAAACAAAATTTSACTAGAACACAACTGGTTTGTCATTTCAGAGTTGTTGTATGGTTTTTTTTTGTTCYTTCTCTCGCTTATAAAATSCTCGATATTGATTCAAAATGATCGTGGTCRAWTTTKTYGGATTCCTATGATRTTTTTCTAAAGSTCTAYAGAGAGAAATCATCATTTTACATTGCTTGATTAAAACARAATTTGACWAGAKCACAATWGGTTTGTCATTTCAGAGTTGATGTATGGTTTTTGGTGTTTCTTCTCTTKCTTATAAAATGYTCGATATTCATTCAAAATGATCGTGGTYRAKTTTGTTGGATTCCTATGATGTTTTTCTAGAGYTCTACAGAGAGAAATTATCATTTCMATTGCTTGATTAAAACAAAATTTSACTAGAACACAAYTGGTTTGTCATTTCAGAGTTGTTGTATGGTTTTTTTTKGTTCCTTCTCTCGCTTATAAAATGCTCGATWTTGATTCAAAATGATCGTGGTC
>SNAP01000012.1 GCA_022496785.1 Marinilabiliaceae bacterium JC040
AAAATGGGACATGGAATTGTTGCTGATTTATGGACAACAAGATATGATGCTATGAAATCAATAGTTTTAGCAGTTCCAAGTATGAAAGAGCAAATATCAATATCAAATTTTCTAGATGAGAAATGCAATAAGATAGATAAACTGATTGCACAAAAAGAGAAGATGATTTCTTTATTAGAAGAACGCAAGAAGATATTGATTCAAAATGCAGTGACTAAAGGATTGAATCCTGATGTTAAGATGAAAGATAGCGGTGTTGAATGGATTGAATAGATTCCTGAGGATTTGGAAATGTTTTCATTTATGTGATTTTTTAGCAGATGGAACACATTTTAGCCCAACTAGTAGCGAAAATGGAAAGTTTAAATATATTACTTCAAAAAATATTAAAGAATATGGGTTTGATTTTTCTAATTTAACATATATAAATCAGACAAGTCACTCTAAAATATATAATAGGTGTCCTGTCAAGTATGGAGATATCTTGTATATTAAGGATGGAGCTACAGCAGGAGTTGCTATGATAAATAATCTGAAAGAGGAGTTCTATTTGTTATCTAGTGTTGCTTTGATTATACCAAATCCAAGAATAGTTATAATACCTAATTTAAAGAAATATCTTAATTTTAAGATGATAAAAAATAATATTCTAACTAAATGCGTTAACAAGATTAACACTAGAACTTATAGCTAATTTTAAGATAATTGTTCCTCCTATTAAGACTCAGGAACAAATAGTTAACTATATCAATATATATTCTAAAGAAGTAATTAAATCTATTTTAATTCAACAATCAGAAATTAATAAACTTAAAGAATATAAATCAATTCTAATTAATGATTTTGTAACTGGAAAAGTAAAAATATAGAGTATGGGAAAAATGGGGCAAATGGCTTTAGAAATAGATGAATGTACTCAGATTCTAAATGAATTGTTAAAAGATTTAGAAAAGCAGTGTTTACCTTCAAATAATATTTTATCTATAAGGCAATATAAACGTTTAAGGTTCCATATTAAAACATTAAAAGAGGCCTTAATATATAATTGGGATTTATGTGATTTTGTTAGAAATGAAATTCAAGATAAATATTGTAAGCAATTAAAAGCCATTGAAGTTCATGAAGATAAGTTATATAAATATAAACTATATAGAAATTTTTATGATGAACTTTTTCAAAAATTTGAAAATCTTAATATTAGTAGAAAAATAGATATAGGAAATAATAATACTACAGAATTTTTAACTAAAAAAATTGAAAATTTAAGTAAAAATAAGAAAGATTTAGAAACTAAATTAAATAAATCAAGTAATCAGAATAATTTATTAGTTGAACAAAGAAATGAATTAGAATTTAAGAAATTACAGATTGAAAATGAACTTCAAAAATTTAGAAATAAATTAAAAATAAATGAAAATGAAAAGGATATTAAAGAGAATTGGCAAAATAAGATTGAAGAAACTTTTAAAACATTAAAAAGATATCTTAAACCTATAATAAGAGAAAGAAATAGATTGATATTTTTATATTGGTTATTTTTTGTGCTAATTGTAATTTCATTAATAATCATTTACGATATTGAATCATCTGTAATATGTAAATTAAAAGAGCAATCAGAATTACCTAAATTAAAAGAATATCTTGAGATTATTTTTCCTTTACCAATAGTAGGATTATTGCTTTGGGGGTTTATTGCCCAAATGAACAGAGCTCAACGACAACTAGTAGTACTAGCTAAAAGTATTCACAAAGTAGAATATATTCAAGGACTTTTGCTATCTATTAATAGTTTATCTCAAACTGTTGAGGATGGAGTTTCTAGAATAAATGCAGCATTAGATAGATTAATTGAAAATCATTTAAATGATTCTGATGTAAAAAGTGAAGTAGATTTGTTAAAGGAAGAAAATAAAGATTCTTTACCTTTCAATTCTGTTTTAAAATTAATAAAAGAATGTAAAGACTTAAGTAAAAAATAAAGACTAACAAAATAATACTAAACTAAATATGACAAGCCAAACCAACGAACAAGCATTAGAATCTTCAATTGAAAAAGTTTTGTGTGGAACTTGTAGAGAAGAGATTTCAATAAATGATTTAGATTCTGTTTCTGAGCCACAAGAAGGCTATTCATGTGGTAAGGGATATTATATGGGAAATCCTAAAGATTTTAATAAAAAGTTTGCTTTAGATATTAAACAATTTTGGGCATTTCTTGAAGATTCTCAAAGCGAGGAATTGGAACGTTTAAAAAGACATCCTGATTGGAAATTGAAAATTATTGAACGTTTCGATCGTATGATTAAGAAATATGGAATTCTTTATATCTTACGTAATGGTTTGCGTCTTGATGATGCTCATTTTACTTTATTTTATGAGTATCCTACTCAAGTAAGTGCTAAGGCTACTAAAGAGAATTTTAAAAAGAATAGATTTTCTATTACTAGACAATTGGCTTATTCTTTAGATAATCCTAGGGAAGAAATTGATATGGGAATTTTTATTAATGGAATTCCTATTATTACTATGGAACTTAAGAATCATTGGACAGGGCAGAATGCTAGAGTTCATGCTCAAAATCAATATAGAAATGAAAGAGATTTTAAACAGCCTCTTTTGAATTTTGCTCGCTGTATTGTGCATTTTGCTGTTGATACTGATGAGGTTTATATGACTACTAAATTAGCTGGTAAGAATACTTTCTTTTTGCCTTTTAATAAGGGTAATGATAATGGTAAGGGTAATCCTCCTAATTTGTATGGGCATAAGTCTGATTATTTATGGAAAGAAGTTTTTTCACCAGATAGTATTGCAAATATTGTCCAGCATTTTGTTCTTTTAGATGGAGAAAGTAAGAATAAATTGAATTCACGAACTTTGTTTTTCCCTAGATATCATCAGATGGATGTTGTAAGAGGTATTATTAATCATGCTAAAACAAATGGAGTAGGTTATAAGTATTTAATTCAACATTCTGCTGGTTCAGGTAAGTCGAATTCTATTACTTGGGCTGCTTTGCAATTGATTGATGTTTATCCAGAAAATAATGATGTGTATGGCTTTAGAGCTGTTGATAAACCTTTATTCGATTCTGTGATTGTTGTTACAGATAGACGTTTGTTAGATACTCAAATTCGTGATAATATTAAACAATTTTCTGTTGTTAAAAATATTGTTGCTCATGCTGAGTCTTCAAGGGAATTAAGAAAGAATCTTGAAGAGGGTAAAAGAATTATTATTACTACAATTCAGAAGTTCCCTTTTATTGTTGACGGTATTGCAGATTTAAGTGATAAGTGTTTTGCTGTTATTATTGATGAGGCTCATAGTTCTCAATCTGGTTCTGCTCACGATAATATGAATAGAGCTATGGGGCAGACAGAGACTAACGATGATGTGGATGCTCAAGATAAAATTATTCATGCTATGGAGAGTAGAAAAATGAGAGGAAATGCTTCTTATTTGGCTTTTACTGCTACTCCTAAGAATAATACTCTAGAGAAATTTGGTCTTAAACAAGATGATGGATCTTTTAAACCTTTCCATCTTTATTCTATGAAACAGGCTATTGAAGAAGGTTTTATTCTTGATGTATTATCTAACTATACAACATATAAGAGCTATTATGAAATTGAAAAATCAATAGAAGAAAATCCTCTTTTCGATACTTCAAAGGCTCAGAAACGATTAAAAGCTTTTGTGGAACAGGATAGACAAACGATTCAAACTAAGGCAGAGATTATTGTAGATCATTTTATTTCTAAGGTCGTAAATACTAAGAAATTGAAAGCCAAAGCAAAGGGAATGGTGGTTACTCAAAGTATACAGTCTGCTATAAGGTATTATAAGTCGATAAATAGAATTTTAAATGATAAGGGTAATCCGTTTAAAATTGCTATTGCTTTTTCAGGTTCTAAATGTGTTGATGGAATTGAATATACTGAGTCGGAAATGAATGGTTTTCCTGAAAAGAGTACTAGAGATAAATTTGATAACGACGAGTATCGATTGTTGGTGGTTGCTAATAAATATCTAACTGGTTTCGACCAACCAAAACTATCTGTTATGTATGTTGATAAGCGTTTACAAGGAGTTATGGCAGTTCAGGCTCTTTCTCGTTTGAATCGTTCGGCAGATAAACTTGGAAAGAAAACAGAGGATCTTTTTATTCTCGATTTCTTTAACTCTACAGATGAAATTAAAAAGTCGTTCGATCCTTTTTATACATCTACTTCTTTAAGTAGAGAGACTGATGTGAATGTTCTTCATGAATTAAAGGATTCTTTAGATGAAGTTGGCGTTTATGAATGGTCGGAAGTAGAGGATTTTAATGAAAAGTATTTTAATTCTGTAGAAGCAAGTCTTTTAAGTCCAATAATAGATTTAGCAGCAGAGAGATTTAATAGTGAATTGGATTTTGAAGATGATGAAAAAGCTGATTTTAAGATTAAAGCTAAGCAATTTGTTAAGATTTATGGACAAATGGCCTCTATTATGCCTTTCGAAATTATTAATTGGGAGAAATTGTTTTGGTTTTTGAAATTCTTAATTCCTAAATTAATTATTATAGACCCAGATAAGAATAAGTTTGATGAATTACTAGATTCGGTGGATTTGTCTACTTATGGATTAGAGAGAACAAAACTTAATGAAACAATTCAATTAGATGAATCTTCAAGTGGATTAGAACCTCAAAATCCTAATCCACGAGGAGTTCATGCAGGAGATGAAGAAAAAGATCCTTTAGAGGAAATTATAAAAACTTTTAATGAGCGTTGGTTTCAAGGTTGGGATGCTACTCCAGAAGAACAACGTATGAAATTTATAAATCTTAGTAAGAGTATTGAAGAACATCCTGACTTTAAAACTAAATATATGGATAATCCTGATGAAGAAAATTGCGATTTGGCGTTTTCTAAGATTCTAAATGAGGTTATGAGTAAGCAAAGACGTTTTGAGTATGAATTGTTTAAAAAGTTTTCTCAGGATGAGGCGTTTAAACTTGCTTTTTCTGATACTATGAAACGTATGGTTAGTGGAGGAAAGGAATATTAAAAATATTTAATAATAACGAATATATATTTGTACCTTTATATGTGGTAAGATGTTTAATGTTTTATAATTTGTTATTATAGATATATGAAGAATAATATTATTTTATTACCAAAAAAATTTAAATTTAACGCAGATCAAAATCATGATGCTATATCTTTAATTTCTAGTATAGTACCTCCATTTGAAGATAAAATATATGTTGATTTTTCAAAACTTGATGATATAGAAAAGGGAGATTTAATTGTTTTATATGCCTTGGTGGAAAAAATTAAAGCACAAAACAGTTTAACTAGGTTTTATTTTAATAATCCTAGGGATATGTCTAATGAGGTAAAGAAAAAAGTTAATGAACCTATTTTCAATAAGGTGATATCTGAAAATTTTACTGTTGATAAAAAGTTTACTAGAGGTTTAAATTCTAGTGAACTAAACTTGAAAATATGTCCCAAAATAATTGATAGAGTTGTTAGTGAATTAAATGAAATTCATTTTCCTGAATATTATTCAATTTTTAATGAACTGCTAACTGAGTTGGTTGCCAACTCAGTGGAGCATGGTTCTCATGCTTCACAAGTAGGGTGGTGGATAACCACTAAAATTATAAATGAATCTTTGATTGAATATGCTTTTGTTGATATGGGAGGAGGTATTATTCAATCTCATAAAAATGCAGGTCTTCCTGATAATTATGTATATAGTGGTGATAGTAAAATTGTTTTAGATTCTATGTTTGGAGTTTTAATTTCTTCTACTAAATTTAAAAATAGAGGTCAAGGATTACAGCAATTAAAATACGCAGTTGTCAATGATGTTATTTCAAATTTTGTTTTAATTACAAATACAGTAACTTTGCGATATAAAAATAATGAATTTGTTGCTACGAAAAATGAAGATTTCAAAGGCACTTATTATAGTTGGACTATTGATTTAAATAATTATAAGAAATGGAAAAGTATCAAATAAATATTGCGAAAGATTTTAGTGATACTCTTGGAGGTAGGTTTAAAAAATTAGGACCTTCTTCTGGAGAAGAATTTTATGAGGAAATACTTGAAAAAAAATTTCTTTTAGCTAAAGATAAAAAAGAGAAGCTACATGTTTATTTAGATGGTGCAAAAGGCTATGGAAGTTCTTTCCTAGATGAATCTTTTGGAAAATTAGCAAGAGAGTATGGGGTAGATATTGTTTTGGAAACAATTGTATTTCATACTGAGAATTTTAAAAGGAATGTAAAATATATTCAGGAAATGATTTGGGATATTAATAATGATTAATTCAATATATAAAATTATTAAGAAAAAAATTATACTTATAATACTAGTCTCATTATGCTTTTTATTACTTAATATTTTTGCGAGATTTTTATTTATGCATTCTTGGTTTTCTGACTTTTCTTGTAAAAAAGAAATAGATCCGATGTCTATAATTTCTATTGTTTCTAATGGAATCATTGCTGTTATTTTAGGATGGGTGATAACAAAAAAATTAACTGAACAGAGATATGAAAAGGAATATTTAATAAGCGATCTTAAATTAATTGAAATTAACCTAACAGATTTAAAAAAGAAGTTAGAAGAAGACAAAGTAGAGATACCTATTCTTGATGAATATTTTCATAAAATTGGTAATAGTGTTGATAAATTTATAGGAATATTTGACATTATTTCTAAACCTCCAATTAATAAAAAAGAAATAGAAGATTTGAGAAAACTTTCATTTATTATTTATGCTGAAATAACAAATATTGATGCTTCATTCTTAGATTTAAATAGAGGTGAAAGAGCTAAATATCAAGAACTTATGGATAAGTATATTAATCTAATAAGAAGTTTGATTCTTAAAATTAATAAAGGCTAAAGACTCGATTCAAAAAAAATAATATATAGAGAAGGTTACTTATTTTTAGAGTAACCTTTTTTTATTTAAATAAAAACATCTAGTTTTCATATAAAATAATTATATTTACGCAGAAATATTGACTATTAAAAGTATTTAATATGCTTTTAAATTTGTTGTGATATTTTTTTGTTTGCTATATTAATTAGACTCAAAATTATGTGGGAATTTATAAAAGCAATTGCATATCTAGTAGGAATGATAGGTGGTTTTATATTATTATTAATATCTGAACCTTTTCGTTTATTTCTTGCGGTTGTATTAATTTTTGTATTTATAGCATATATTATCCTTTCTATTATGAATGCAATTGCAAAGTTTTTAGAAAATAATATTTAAATGATATGTGGGAATTTATAAAAGCAATTCTATATCTCGGAGGATTTATTCTGGTAATTGTATTAACTATAACTTCAGAGGCTTTTCGTATGTTTGCTGGACTTGCGTTTATATTTGTCTTAATAGCTTATGTAATCCTTTCTATAATGAATGAACTAGCGAACCGTTTTTAAAAAATAATATTTAAATGATATGTGGGAATTTATAAAAACAATACTATATCTCGGAGGATTTATTCTGGTAATTGTATTAACTATTACTTCAGAGGCTTTTTGTATGTTTGCTGGACTAGTAGTTATTGTTTTATTCATATTATGGATTATTGTTTCTGTTATGAAAGAAATTACAGAACGTTTTTGATAAGTATTGCAATAATATTAAAAGATAAATAAAATGTGGGAATTTATAAAAGCAATATTAATACTTGGTGGATTTATATGGGAACTATACTACTGTTTACTTCAGAGTTTTTCCGTTTGATAATTGTATTTGCGTTTATTTTTTTAGTAGGATTTTATATTATCGTTTCTGTTATGGAAGAAATAGCAAACCGTTTTTGATAAGTATTGCACTAGTATAAAAAAACCAGAGATTAAAAATTAATCTCTGGTTTTTATTAGTGGAGCTGCAGGGGATTGAACCCTGGTCCAAACACGGAATCCATAGGCTTTCTACACGCTTAGTTTGTTATTAATTTTCGATCTAGCATCGGGTACAAACACCCAAGAACTAAACTTAGCTTCAAAATTTCATCTTTTTATAGAAGCGATAAAAAGACTAACCTTAAATTGTAGCACCCAATTGTCGTAAGGAATAAGGTAGAACCCACGACTGGATGTCCCGTTTCAACACCTCGTGTCGAAATTAAGCTATAATACTCTTTGAGTTATTATGCAGCAAGAGCGTAGTTATTTTCGCCAATTAAAAGTTTTGTAACCTGAGATTTACGAGCTAGATTACAACACTCGACGTGCTTACGTACACATTCTACATGCTGTCAAAGCCACGTCAGCCCCTTATGGTTCTACAAAAATAGTATTTTTTCGTCTATAATTGCTTTTTTCTTAATTAATTATTGAAAAATGTCATTATATTTTAGTTACATTTGTGAGCACCTCAGCAAAATATGATATTGATAATTTCAAATTTTTAAAAATATATAATTAAAATGGCACAAAAACCTTCGATACCGAAAGGTACTAGAGATTTTTCTCCTGAAGTAATGGTTAAGAGAAACTATATTTTCGATACAATTAAATCTGTTTTTAAATTGTATGGATTTATGCCTCTTGAAACACCTTCAATGGAGAATCTTTCTACTCTTATGGGTAAGTATGGGGAGGAAGGAGATAAACTTCTTTTCAAAGTTCTAAATTCTGGTGATTTTCTTTCTAAGGTTGACCATCATCATTTGGAAGAAAAGAATTCTATTAAACTTACAAATAAGATTTCTGAAAAGGGTCTTAGATATGATTTAACAGTGCCGTTTGCTCGCTATGTTGTTCAACATCAGAATGATATTAGTTTCCCTTTTAAAAGATATCAAATTCAGCCAGTTTGGAGAGCTGATAGACCTCAAAAAGGTAGATATAGAGAATTTTACCAATGCGATGTTGATGTTGTTGGTAGTAATTCGTTGATTAATGAACTTGAGATTATTCAAATTGTTGATAAGGTTTATAAGCGACTTAATATTAATGTGGTACTTAAGATTAATAACCGTAAGATTTTAGCGGGTATTGCTGAAGCTATAGGACAGGCAGATAAGATTATCGATATTACTGTGGCTATGGATAAGCTTGATAAGATAGGTATTGAGAATGTTAATAAGGAGCTTGCTGAAAAAGGTATTGACCATGAGGCTATAGAAAAACTTCAACCTATTATTCTAATGGAGGGATCGAATGAAAATAAACTTGATGTTATTAAGGGTATTTTAAAAGATTCAGAACTTGGTATGAAAGGGGTTGAGGAATTGCAAGAGATTTTTGATTATCTTAAAACTGTTCCTGTTGATACTGAAGTAGAACTTGATTTGACTCTTGCTAGAGGGCTTAATTATTATACTGGAGCTATTTTCGAAGTGAAAGCTTTAGATGTTGAGATTGGTAGTATTACTGGTGGTGGTAGATATGACGACCTTACTGGTATTTTCGGTCTTAAAGATGTTTCTGGTGTTGGTATTTCTTTCGGAGCAGATAGAATATTTGATGTTATGGAGCAATTAAATCTTTTCCCAGAAGAGACTTGTGTTTCAACTCAAGTGATGTTTGTGAATTTTGGTGAGAAGGAGGAGCTTTATTGTTTACCTTTAGTGAACAAATTAAGAGACGCTGGTATTAGTGCTGAAATGTTCCCTTCAAGTGTTAAAATGAAGAAGCAAATGAATTACGCTAATAAAAAGCATATTGCTTATGTTGTGATGGTTGGTGAGACTGAGATGAATGAGGATAAAATTAGTGTTAAGAACATGACAACAGGAGAGCAAGATTTAAAAACAATAGACGATTTTATTCATATATTAAAAGAATAACGCTTTACCTTTTTAGGTAAAGCTTTTACAAAAGGCTTTTACCTCGGTAAAGGCCTTTTTATATTTAAAAAGGTACTGATTAGAAAACAATAATAAAATAAACAATTATGGAACAAGTTCATTTTATCTCTCCTGAGTTTCTTACTTTTGAGAGAATAGAAGAAATTCTTGAGAATAACTTTAAATTGGCTTTATCTGATGAGTCTGTAAAGTTGATTCAAGATTGTAAAGATTTTTTAGATAAGAAAATTAAAGAGTCGGATAAACCTTTATATGGTATTACTACAGGTTTCGGTTCTCTTTGTAAGATCTCTATCTCTGAAGAAGATTTAAGTCAATTACAAGCTAATTTAGTTATGTCTCATGCTTGTAGTATTGGTACTCCTGTACCAGAAGATGTTGTTAGATTGATGCTTCTTCTTAAAGCTCACGCTTTATCTTTAGGTAAATCAGGTGTTCAAGTTAAGACTGTTGAAAGAATTATCGATATGTATAATAACGATGTTCTTCCTGTAGTTTGTGAGCAAGGTTCTTTAGGTGCTTCTGGTGACTTAGCTCCTTTAGCAAAATTATTCTTACCTCTTATTGGTGAAGGTGAAGTTCATTTTAAAGGTGAAATAAGAGATGCTAAAGAAGTAAATAAAGAGTTCGGTTGGGAGCCTATTCAATTAGGTGCTAAAGAAGGTCTTGCATTGCTTAATGGTACTCAATTTATGAGTTCTCATGCTGTTTATACTCTTCTTAAAGCATTCAAATTAGTTAAGTATGCTGATATTATTGGTGCTCTTTCTTTAGAGGCTTATGATGGTCGTATAGATCCTTTCTTAGCTCCTATTCACGAAGCACGCCCTCACCCAGGTCAGATAGAAACTGCTAAAAATGTGAGAGCTTTATTAGAAGGTTCAGAATTAATTAAAAAGGAAAAAGTTCACGTACAAGATCCTTATTCTTTCAGATGTATGCCACAAGTTCATGGAGCTTCAAAAGATTCTATTAACTATGTTGCAAGTGTTGTTGAAAGAGAGATTAATTCAGTTACTGATAATCCAACAATATTTACTGAAGAGGATTTAATTATTTCAGGTGGTAACTTCCACGGTCAACCTTTAGCTGTTGTTTTAGATTTCTTAGCAATCGCTATGGCTGAACTAGGTAGTATTTCAGAAAGACGTGTTTACCGTCTAATTTCTGGTGATAGAGACCTTCCTGAATTCTTAGTAGCTGATCCAGGTTTAAATTCTGGTTTCATGATTCCTCAATATGCTGCTGCTTCAATTGTTTCTCAAAATAAACAATTGTGTACTCCATGTTCTGTAGATTCAATTGCTTCATCTAACGAGCAAGAAGATCACGTTTCTATGGGTGGTAATGCTGCTACTAAATCGTTGAAGGTTGCTGAAAATGTTTACGAAATTCTTGCTATTGAGCTTTTAAATGCTGCTCAAGCTTTAGATTTCAGACGTCCAGAGAAATCTTCTCCTTATATTGAAAGTTTTGTTGCTGAATATCGTAAAGTTATTCCTTTCAATAAAGTTGATAGAGTTATGTACGCTGATATCGAAGAAACTGTTGAGTTCTTAAAAGCTGGTAGTTTCGAAGAAATCAGAACTAATATCTAGTATTTAGAATATAATTTTGTTATATAAATTGAGGCTGCCTTTCGAGGTGGCCTTTCTTTATAGAAAAAAGCCCCAAAAGGGGCTTTAGTATTTTAAAATTGATAAATGAGTTTTTCAATTAATTAGTTTTGAAATCGTATTTGATTTCAGATAATTCAGCATTTGCTTTAACTATCTTATCTTTTAGTGAATTTTTGTAATTAATTAAGTCACTTTTAAGTCTTTCATCGCCTACAGCAAGCATTTGAGCAGCAAGAATACCTGCATTTAATGCTCCATTAATTCCTACTGTAGCTACAGGTATCCCTGGAGGCATTTGTGCAATTGCTAGTAAAGCATCCATACCGTCAAGAGATGCATTAATAGGAACTCCGATAACAGGGATAGGTGTCATTGCTGCTATTACACCTGGAAGGTGAGCTGCCATTCCTGCTGCTGCAACAATAACTTCTATACCTCTATTAGGTGCATTTTTTGCAAATTTTTCTACCTCTTCAGGAGTTCTGTGTGCCGATAGAGCATGTATCTCAAAAGGTACTTTTAGCTCGTTCAGTAAGTCAGCACATTTCTTCATAACAGGAAGGTCTGACGTGCTTCCCATGATGATGCTAATTTTTGGATTCATTTTTTTTAGTGTTTGATTAAGTTTCTTATTATAAATTGATTAATTTTGTCCCTTTAATTTCTATGAAAGTTATAAAATATCTCTTTATAGGAATTAATGAGAGAGTAAAAATATAAAAATATCTATAAGGTATTGATAAAGGAGTAAAAAATTAGAACTAGACTTAAAATAAACTAAAAATGAAGATTAAGTTATACGACAAGACTTTTGAAGTATCTCTTCCAGCTAAAGAGATTGATGAGATTATAGCAGAAATGGGTAAAAAAATGAATAAGGATTTAGAAGGTAAAAAACCTCTTTTCTTATGTGTTTTGAATGGTTCGTTTATGTTTGCTAGTGATTTAATGAAGCATATTACTGTTGAGGGTACAGAGATTAGTTTTGTGAAACTTTCTTCTTATTCTGGTGTACAGACTTCAGGAACAGTTAGAGAATTAATAGGTTTAAATGAGAATCTTGAAGGAAGAACAGTTGTTATTCTTGAAGATATTGTTGATAGTGGTATCACTATGTTTGGAACTAAAGCTACTCTTAGTAAAATGAATCCTGCTGAGATTAAAATTGCTACTTTATTCTTTAAACCAGATGCTCTTAAGCGTGATTTGACTCTTGACTATGTAGGTAAAGAAATTCCAAATGATTTTATTGTTGGTAGAGGTCTCGATTTTGATGGTTTAGGAAGAAACTATCCTGATTTATATACTCTTTGTGAAGAATAATAATTGTATCTTTTAAGAAATTAATATAAAAATAATATGGCACAAACAAATTTTGTTGACTACGTAAAGATTTATTGTAGATCGGGTGCGGGTGGACCAGGTTCTACTCACTTACATAGAGATAAGATAACTCTAAAAGGTGGACCTGACGGAGGAGATGGTGGTCGTGGTGGCCATATTATCTTAAGAGGTAGTAAGGATTTCTGGACTCTTATTCACTTGAAATTTCAACGTCATGTTTACGCCGGAGATGGTGGTAGTGGAAGTAAAAGTAGAAGTACAGGTGCTGATGGAGATGATATCTATATTGATGTTCCATTAGGAACTGTTGCTAGAGATGCTGAAACTGGTGAATTGATTTGTGAAATTACCGATGATGGTGAACAAGCAGTTGTTGTTAAAGGTGGTAGAGGTGGATTAGGTAACTGGCATTTCCGTTCAGCTACTATGCAGACACCAAGATTTGCTCAACCAGGTGAAGATCGTGTTGATAGAACTGTGGTTTTAGAGTTGAAAGTGCTTGCAGATGTGGGACTTGTTGGTTTCCCTTCTGTTGGTAAATCTACTCTTCTTTCTGTAGTTTCTGCTGCAAAACCTAAGATTGCTGAATACCATTTTACGACTTTAGTTCCTAATTTAGGTATTGTATCTTATAGGGATAATAAGTCGTTTGTAATGGCTGATATTCCAGGTATTATCGAAGGAGCTCACGAGGGTAGAGGTCTTGGTTTAAGATTCCTAAGACATATAGAAAGAAATTCTGTTTTATTGTTTATGGTTCCTGCTGATAGTGACGATATACGTAAAGAATATGATGTTTTAATAAGTGAACTGAAAGCTTATAATCCAGAATTACTTGATAAACGTAGATTGTTAGCAATTACAAAATCGGATATGCTTGACGAAGAGCTAATAGAAGAGATTAAAGAAGATTTACCAGATATTCCTTATGTGTTTATCTCTTCTCCAATGAATATGGGAATTCAAGAGTTGAAGGATATGATTTGGAGAGAATTGAATTAAGAGAACAAACTTAGATAAAATAGAAAGTGGATTTGTTAACTACAAATTCACTTTTTTGTTTATTATTGTTAATAACTATTTGACTTAGAGGTTTATTTCTCTACTTCTTTTAGTTATATTTGTTGGAGAAATATAAATCGGTATGAGTGCAAAGTATACAGAAGATTCAATAAAGACGTTAAATTGGTTTGAACATATTCGAAGAAGACCTGGTATGTATATCGGTAAATTGGGTGATGGTTCTTCTCAAGATGATGGTATTTATGTACTTCTAAAGGAAGTTGTTGATAATTCAATTGATGAATTTGCTATGGGAGTAGGTTCTAAAATTGAAATTGTTGTAGAGGAAAATATTGTCACCGTAAGAGATTATGGTCGTGGTATTCCTTTAGGTAAAGTGCTTGATGTATCTTCTAAAATGAATACTGGTGCAAAATATGATTCTCAAGTATTTAAAAAATCTGTCGGTCTTAATGGTGTTGGTATTAAGGCTGTAAATGCTCTTTCTGATAAGTTTATTATTACTTCATTTAGAGAAGGAGAATGTAAGAAAGTTGAGTATAGTAAGGGAGTTGTTGTTAAGGAGTATGATATTGAAAAGACTAACGAGCCTAATGGTGTTTTAGTTCAATTTCATGCAGATTCATCTGTGTTTGGGAAGTATTCATATACTTTTGAGTATATTGAAACTATGGCTAAACATTATTCTTATTTGAATGTTGGTCTTAGTATCTTTTTTAATGGAGAGGTGTTTAGCTCTAAAAAAGGTTTATATGATTTGTTGTCGGAGTATATTTCTGATGGGAATTTATATGAAATGATTCATCTTTCGGGTGATGATATTGAAATTGCATTTACTCATGGTAAGCAGTATGGCGAGCAGTATTATACTTTTGTGAACGGTCAGCATACTACTCAAGGTGGTACTCATTTAGCTGCTTTTAAAGAGGCTGTTGTGAAGACTATAAGAGAATTTTATAAAAAAGATTTTGATGTGTCTGATATAAGAACATCTATTATTGCTGCTGTAAGTATTAAAGTACAAGAACCTATCTTTGAATCTCAAACAAAAACGAAATTAGGTTCTAAAGACATTGCTCCAGGAGGTCCTTCTGTAAGAAATTTCATAATGGATTTCGTGACTGAGCATCTAGATAATTATCTACATAAGAATCCTGAATTAGCTGAAATCCTTCATAAAAAGATTGTTGAATCGGAGAGAGAGAGAAAGGCTATGTCTGGTGTTAAGAAGATAGCTAGAGAGAGGGCTAAGAAAGCTAATATGCACAATAAAAAATTGAGGGATTGTAGAATTCACTTTAATTCTAAGCATGAAAGAAAAAGCGATACTTCTATTTTTATTACCGAGGGAGATTCTGCAAGTGGTTCTATTACTAAAAGTAGAGATGTGAATACTCAAGCTGTATTTTCTTTGAGGGGTAAACCTCTTAATTCTTATGGATTGACTAAGAAGGTTGTTTATGAGAATGAAGAGTTTAATCTTTTACAAGCAGCTTTGAATATCGAAAATGATTTAGATGATTTAAGATATAATAATGTTATTATTGCAACAGATGCCGATGTTGATGGTATGCATATTCGTTTGTTGCTATTGACTTTCTTTTTGCAATTTTTTCCTGATTTAGTTAGAACAGGTCATGTGTATATTCTTCAAACACCTTTGTTTAGAGTTAGAAATAAGAAGGAAACAAGATATTGTTATTCAGAAGATGAGAGAGTGAATGCTCTTAAAAAACTTGGTGCTAAGCCAGAAATTACACGATTTAAAGGTTTGGGAGAGATTTCTCCTAATGAATTCCAACATTTTATTGGTAAGGATATCCGATTGGAACCTGTTCATTTAACAAAGAATGACTCTATAGGAGATGTTTTGAAATATTATATGGGTAAGAATACTCAAGAACGTCAAGAGTTTATTATCGATAATTTACAGATTGAAAAAGACGATTTTTAGTAGTTTGAAAATATGAGCGATATAGAAGAAATAGATATTGAAGATGTTAGTGAATCTGTTGAAGAGGTTGACACATGTGAACTAGAAGAAATAGATTCAGAAGAAATGGATACTGAGGAGAATAATGATACCAAGGATTTAAGGAATATAACTCGTTTATCAGGATTATATAAAGGATGGTTTATGGATTATGCCTCTTATGTGATTCTGGAAAGAGCTGTTCCTTATGTGAATGATGGTTTGAAACCTGTTCAAAGAAGAATTCTTCATTCTATGAAACTTCTTGATGATGGAAGATATAATAAGGTTGCAAATATTATTGGTAATACTATGCAATTTCACCCTCATGGTGATGCCTCTATTGGAAATGCTTTAGTTGCCTTAGGACAAAAAGATTTATTAATTGATTGTCAGGGAAACTGGGGGAATATTCTTACTGGAGATTCTGCTGCAGCTCCTAGATATATTGAAGCACGTTTGTCTAAATTTGCTTTAGAAGTTCTTTTTAATTCTAAAACTACTGATTGGCAGAATTCTTATGATGGAAGAAATAAGGAACCTATTTCTTTACCTGTTAAATTCCCTCTTTTATTAGCTCAAGGTGTTGAAGGTATTGCTGTTGGTTTGGCTTCAAAGATATTACCTCATAATTTTAATGAACTATTAGATGCTTGTATAGCTTATCTTCAAAATAAAGAATTTGAATTGTTTCCCGATTTTGCTACTGGGGGAATGATAGATGTTTCTAGATATAATGATGGTTTAAGGGGTGGAAATGTTAAGCTTAGAGCTAAGATTGAAAAGGTTGATAGTAAGACTTTAAAAATATCTGAAATTCCTTTTACAAGAACTACAGGTAGTTTAATTGATTCTATTATTAAGGCTAATGATAAAGGCAAAATTAAAATAAAGAGAGTAGATGATAATACTGCTGCAGAGGTTGAGATTCTAGTACATTTAGCTCCTGGAGTGTCTTCGGATAAGACTATTGATGCTTTATATGCTTTTACTGATTGTGAATTGTCTATTTCTCCTAATGCTTGTGTTATTAGAGATGAAAAACCATGTTTTATTACTGTTTCTGATATCTTAAAAGATTCTGCTAATAAAACAGTTTATCTTTTAAAGAAAGAGTTGGAGATTCGTTTAAGAGAACTTTTAGACGAATGGCATAATGTAAGTTTAGAGAGAATATTTATAGAAAATAGAATGTATAAAGAGAAATCTTTTGAACAGAGTAAATCTGTAAAAGAGGTTGTTTCTTTCCTTCGTATTTGTTTTGAACCATATATAAATGATTTAAAAAGAGAGATTTCTGATGATGATTTAAAACATCTTTTAGAAATTAAAATGAGAAGGATTCTTAAATATAATGTTGATAAGGCTAATGAATATATTCTTGGTCTTGAAGAAGAGATGGAGAAGGTGAAGCATAATATTGAGAATATAATTCCTTATTCTATTAAATATTTTAGAGGTATAAAAAGAAAATACGGTAAAGGAAGAGAAAGAAAAACAGAGATTCGCTCTTTTGATAATATTGTAGCTGCAAAGGTTGTTGTTAAGAACGAGAAATTATATATCAATAAGGCAGATGGTTTTATCGGTACTGCTTTGAAGAAGGATGAATATATTTGTGATTGTTCGGATATAGATGATGTTATTATTTTTTATAGAGATGGTAAGTATAAGATAACAAAGGTTGCTGATAAACTTTTTATTGGTAAAAATATTATCTACGTTAATATCTTTAGAAAAAATGATAAAAGAACAATTTACAATGTAGCATATAGAGATGGAAGAAAAGGCTTTTCGTATGTGAAACGATTTAACGTAACAAGTTTAACTCGTGATAAGGAATATGATTTAACCAAAGGAACTGTTGGTTCTAGAGTTCATTATTTTAGTGTTAATCCTAATGGTGAGGCCGAAGTTATTAAAGTATCTTTAAAGCCTAAACCAGAGATAAAGAAGACTTGTTTCGAGTATGATTTTGCTGATTTAGCTATTAGAGGTAAGGCTACTTTGGGTAATTTATTGACGAAATTTGAAGTCCATAAGGTTGTACTTAAAGCAAAAGGTGTGTCAACTTTAGGAGGTAGAAAGATTTGGTTTGATAAAGATATATTGCGTCTTAATAATATGGGAAATGGAGATTTCCTTGGAGAGTTTTTAGGAGAGGATAAGGTGCTTGTGATTACAAAAGATGCCAAATTTTATACTACTAGTTTTGAATTTACTAATCATTACGAAGATAATATATTACTTATAGAGAAATTAGATAGAGAAAAAATCTGGTCTGCAGTATTTTATAATGCAGATAAAAAATCGCTCTATTTAAAGAGATTTAAGTTCGAAGAATCGACTAATGTTGTATCTTTGGTGGGTGAAAATGAGAAATCGTATTTAATTTCATTAAGTGATAAAGAAAATATTGCTTTTAGACTGTCTTTTACAGGAAAACCTAAAGAAAGACTACCAGAGACTGTTTATGCTAGTGATTTTATTGGTGTAAAATCTGTTAAGGCAAGAGGAAAGAGATTATCAACATATGAAATTACTAAGGTTGAGAAGATCATTATTGAAAATAATGAAGATGAAAATTTTGAATAAAGGATCATTGTTATGAGAATATTTTTAGTTGGATATATGTGTGCAGGAAAGACTACTCTAGGTAAAGTGTTAGCAGAGTCTTTCTCTTATGATTTTATAGATTTGGATGACTATATAGCAGAAACTCAAGATTTGAGTGTTCCTGATTATTTTAATTTATACGGAGAAGAAAGTTTTAGAAAGACTGAATACTCTAGTTTGAGAGAGCTTTTATCGAAAGAGAATTTTGTGATGGCTACAGGAGGAGGAACTCCTTGCTTTTTCGATAATATGAATCTAATGAATGAGAAGGGTGTAACTGTATATTTAAAAGCTTCGGAGAGTGAATTATTAAATAGATTGAAGGAACTTAGATCTGATAGACCTCTTGTGAAAGATAAAAATGCTAAAGAATTAGTTTCTTTTGTACATGAACATCTAAAAGGAAGAATTCCTTTCTATGAAGAATCACATTTGACAGTTGATGTTGATAATTGGGATGTGGATGTTTTATCTAAAGAAGTAATTAATACTCTTTTAAAGAAATAGTCTATTTGATTCTCTTAGGATTGTTCTTAATGAAATCTTTCCACGAATTTGATTTACTTGAACTTATAAGTGTAGTTGATTGTATATGATGACAATATGCAATTGCTATTGCATCAGTCTCATCTAAAGTGTGAGCTTTTAAATCTTGTTTAAGTAATTTAGGAAGTATATTAGCTATCTGTTCTTTTGATGCAGTACCTGTTCCTGTAATAGACATTTTGATTTTACGAGGAGCATATTCAAATATTGGAATATCGTTTTGAAGAGCTGCTGTTATTGCAACACCTTGTGCTCTTCCAAGTTTAAGCATAGATTGGACATTAACACCATAGAATTGAGATTCGATGGCTAGTTCATCTGGTAGATATTCGTTTATTATTTGTGATGTTCTTCTGAATATTGTTTGAAGTTTTAGGTAAGAGTCTTTTATTTTTCTCATATCTACAATTCCAGATACTATTAACGAGATATTATTTCTTCCTTTTACTTTTAGTAAAGCATATCCCATTAAATTGGTTCCAGGATCGATTCCTAATATTATTTTTTCTGTTTGCATGAGAGTAATATATATAATAAGCCCCGTATTATAAAATAATACAGGGCTTATTTTAGTGATGTAAACTAGTTGATATATTCAAAACCAGTGAAAGGAACCAAAACTTCTGGTACTTTAATACCTTTTTCAGTTTGATTGTTTTCTAATATAGCAGCCATAATTCTTGGTAGAGCAAGTGCACTTCCATTTAAAGTATGTGCTAATTGAGGTTTTTTATCGTTTTTACCTTTATATCTTAGTTTTAATCTGTTAGCTTGGTATGATTCGAAATTAGAAACAGAACTAACTTCTAACCATTTTTCTTGAGCTGCAGAGAAGACTTCAAAATCGTATGTAAGAGCAGATGTGAAACTTGTATCACCTCCACAAAGTTGAAGAACTCTGTATGGTAGACCTAGTTTAACAACAATTTGTTCAACATGGTTAACCATTGTTTTAAGAGTTTCGTAAGAGTCTTCTGGTTTAGTTATTTGAACAATTTCTACTTTGTCGAATTGGTGTAGTCTGTTAAGTCCTCTAACATCTTTACCATATGAACCAGCTTCTCTTCTAAAACATGCAGAGTATGCAGTATTTTTTACAGGTAGTTCATCTTCTTTAAGAATGACGTCTCTGTATATGTTTGTAACAGGAACTTCTGCTGTTGGTATTAGATATAAATTATCTAATTGCATATGATACATTTGACCTTCTTTGTCTGGAAGTTGTCCTGTACCGTAACCTGAATCTTCGTTTACAACATAAGGAGGTTGAATTTCTAAATATCCAGCTTTAGAGTTTTCTGCTAAAAAGAAATTTATAAGAGCTCTTTGAAGTTGTGCCCCTTTACCTTTATATACAGGGAATCCAGCACCAGAGATTTTAACCCCTAATTCGAAATCTATAATATCGTATTTCTTAGCAAGATCCCAGTGAGGAAGCTTGTCTTCCATTGCTATTTTTGTATCAATGGTTTTAAGAATAACGTTATCTTCTTCTCCTTTACCTGGAGTAACAATTTCGTTTGGTATGTTAGGAATCTGAATTAATAACTTATGTAGATTTTCTTGAGCATCAGACAATTCTTTATTTAATTGTGAGATTTCTTCTTTTATAGAGGATGTTTGCCCTTTTATCTTATTAGCTTCTTCGATTTTCTTATCCTTGAATAGTTTTCCTATCTCTTTGGATAAAGAATTCATTTCAGCTTGTTTATTATCAACTTCTTGTTGCGTGTTTTTTCTTTTGTCATCTAACGCAATTACATCATTGATTATTTGGGTAGCATCAAAATTCTTGATTGCTAAACGCTTGATAATCAAATCTTTTTCTTCTTTGATAAGCTTTAATGTTAACATAGCTTTAAAAATATTGTGTTTACATCTATTTTGATTAGTAAAGATATAAAAAAAGAGCCATCATGAATCATGATAGCTCTTATATTTTAAGTTTTATGACTTAGGCCATTGGTTCAATAGAAACATATGATCTGTTGTCTTTTTTCTTTCTGAATACTACAGTACCAGTAGTAAGTGCGAAAAGAGTATGATCTTTACCACAACCAACATTCACACCTGGGTGGTGTTTAGTACCTCTTTGACGTACAATGATGTTACCAGCTTTAGCGTGTTGACCACCAAAGATTTTAACTCCTAAACGTTTGCTTTCTGACTCACGGCCGTTCTTAGAACTACCGACTCCTTTTTTATGTGCCATATCTAATTAACTTTTAGAATTTTCGATTAATAATTAATAATTAAGCGTTAATTGCTTCAATTTGAATTTGTGATAAGAATTGACGGTGACCGTTCTTTTTCTTATAACCTTTTCTTCTTTTCTTTTTGAAAACAATTACTTTGTCTCCTTTAAGATGAGAAAGAACTTTAGCAGATACTTTAGCACCTTCAACGTTTGGAGTACCAACAACAACTTCACCTTCGTTGTCTATTAGTAACACTTTGTCAAATTCTACGTTTTCACCTTCTTCAACTTGAAGTCTGTGTACGAAAACCTTTTGATCTTTTTCTACTTTAAACTGTTGTCCAGCTATTTCAACAATTGCGTACATTTTATTAATATTTAAATGTTTACTCCAAGGGGTGAGATTTTATCTACTTCTTCTTGAACCCCTGAGGAAGTCTTTTTATTTCAGTGCACAAAGATATTAATTATCAGTGAATAAACAAGTAATGAGATTATAAATAATACCTTATTTTGTATGAAGTTAATCTTTTTTTGTATTTTTTCTAATCTATCTATCTTAAAATTGTGAATTTTAGTTTATTAATTTTTTCTTTGTATTTAAAATAAAGAATAATAACATGATGAACCATATGAATTTCAAAACTATATCAAAATCCTTACTTAAGGATATTAGTAATAATACAGATTTATTGAATAAAAGCATTTTAGCCTTCAATTTATTAAAAAGAAATGAGTGTGCAGGAAATGATTTCTTAGGTTGGTTTAAGCTTCCTAACGAAATAGATTCTCTTTTATTGAATGATATACAAGATGAAGCCAATAGAATGATGTCTAAAATTGACTATCTTGTTGTAGTTGGAATTGGTGGTTCTTATTTAGGTGCAAAAGCTATTATTTCTGCTCTGAAACCAAGTTTTGGAAGTTCTGAAAAGGAAATTTTATTTGCAGGGAATAGTCTTTCAGAAGATTATCATTCTGAATTATTATCTTTTCTTGAAGATAAAGAATTTGGTGTTTGTGTTATTTCTAAATCGGGAACAACAACAGAGCCAGCTATTGCCTTTAGATTGTTGAAAAAATTATTGGAATCTAAATATTCTAATGAAGAGGTGTCGTCTAGAATTGTTGCTATAACAGATTCTTCTAAAGGTGCTTTAAAGGAGCTGGCAGATAAAGAAGGAATAAAGACCTATACCATTCCTGATAATGTAGGTGGAAGATATTCTGTATTAACACCAGTTGGTTTATTTCCTATAGCAGCAGCAGGTTATAATATTAAAGACTTTGTGGAGGGTGCTAGAGAGATGTCAAAAAGATTATCTGATTCTAATGAAGAGAATATAGCAATTCGATATGCTGCTTGTAGAAAGTATTTATATGATGCAGGAAAAAAAATAGAGATATTAGCTAGTTTTAATCCTAGATTGCATTTTGTATCTGAGTGGTGGAAGCAATTATTTGGAGAGAGTGATGGTAAAGATGGTAAGGGTCTATTTCCAGCATCAGTTGATTATACGACAGATTTACATTCATTGGGACAGTATGTTCAAGATGGAGAAAGAATTATGTTTGAAACATTTATAAGTGTAGAATCTAATGATTCAAGATTAGAGATTCCTTTGGATTCTGAAAACTTAGATAATTTGAATTATCTTTCAGGTAAGAATATGGGTTTTGTAAATGAAATGGCAGAAAAAGGTACGATGAAAGCTCACGAAGATGGTGGAGTTCCTTTGCTAAATATCAGTATCCCTTCTATTTGTGAAAAATCTTTAGGAGAATTGATGTATTTCTTTGAATTATCTTGTGCTTTAAGTGGTTTATTGAATTCTGTAAATCCATTTAATCAACCAGGAGTTGAAGAGTATAAAAAAAATATGTTTTCACTCTTAGGTAAGAAATAATGATTTTAGAAAATATATTGTTGATTTTAGGATTTATAATCCTTTTAGTAAGTGGAGATTTATTAGTAAAGGCTGGAACTTCTATAGCTAACAAATTGAAAGTTCCTCCTATTATAACTGGAATTACTATTGTTGCTTTAGGTACTTCAGCTCCTGAATTGTTCGTTAGTGTTGGTGCAGCCTTTAATTCAAGTCCTGAGATTGCTTTAGGTAATGTTGTAGGTTCAAATATTTCTAATATAGCTTTAGTTTTAGGACTTACTGCTATAGTTTTGCCTTTACCTGTTCAAAAGGAAATTGTGAGAAAAGATTATCTGTTAATGTTTCTTGTATCTGTTCTTCTTTATTTCTTTTTATATACAAATTCTCAACTTGTTTTCTGGGAGGGATGTGTTTTGTTCCATCTATTACTTTTGTATATGCTTTATTTGATTCGTAAATCGAAAAAGATTAAAGTAGATGAGGTGGAGGATGATAATAAAACGAAATCGTGGACTTATTGCTCTATTATTTTGTTATTAGCATCTTTTGGATTGTATTTTGGGGCAGAACTATTAGTTGACAATGCTCAAAAAATAGCTAGAGCTTTTGGAGTTGAAGAGAGAGTTATAGGGGTAACAATAATTGCTTTAGGGACATCTTTACCTGAATTAGCAACATCTTTGATAGCAGCATTTAAGAGAGAGTTGGATATTTCTTTAGGTAATATTGTGGGTTCTAATATTTTTAATATTCTTGGTGTTTTAGGTATAACTTCAATGGTGAAAAAGATTAATGTATCGGATAGTTTGTTGACTTTTGATATTCCTTTGATGTTGTTGCTATTTGCTAGTACAATTTTATTGGTATTGTTACCTCAGAAATATTTACTCCAAAGATATAAAGGAGTGATATTGAGTATTTCCTATTTTTTATACGTAATTTTTGTTTTTATATAAAATAAAAGGGATTGCTAAGCAATCCCTTTTTTATAAGTGTAATATAAATGATTAGAAACTTTTAATAGTCTCAATGATTATCTCAATAGCTTTGTCTATTTCTTCTTTATTGATAACAAGAGGAGGAGCAAAACGAATAATGTGATCGTGAGTAGGTTTTGCTAATAATCCATTATCACGAAGTTTAAGACAAACATCCCAAGCTGTTTTACCATCTTTAGGTTCTATAACTACAGCGTTAAGAAGACCTTTACCTCTAACAAGTTTAACCATTGGGTGTTTAAACTCGTTTAAACGTTTTCTAAAATATTCTCCTAGAACTTTAGCATTTTCAATAAGGTTTTCTTCTTTAATAACTTCTAGAGCTGCAATAGAAACTTTACATGCTATAGGGTTACCTCCATATGTAGAACCGTGTTCTCCAGGTTGTATTGTAAGCATTATTTCATCGTCGGCAAGAACACATGATACAGGCATAGCTCCACCAGAAACAGCTTTTCCAAGTATTAAAATATCAGGACGAACGCCTTCGTGGTCGCAAGCTAACATTTTACCTGTACGTGCAATTCCTGTTTGTACTTCATCAGCAACGAAAAGTACGTTGTGTTTTTTACAAAGGTCGTATGCTTTTTTAAGGTATCCATCTTCAGGAACATAAACTCCAGCTTCACCTTGAATAGGTTCTGCTAAGAAAGCAGCAACATTAGGATCTGCTAATTCTTTTTCAAGAGCCTCAAGGTCGTTGTATTGTATTTTAACAAAACCAGGAGTGAAAGGACCAAAATCTTTATAAGAATCTGGATCTGTAGACATAGATATGATTGTTATTGTTCTTCCATGGAAGTTACCATCACAAACAATAATCTTAGCTTGATTTTCAGGGATATTTTTTACTTTGTATCCCCATCTTCTACAAAGTTTAAGAGCTGTTTCATCAGCTTCAGCACCAGAGTTCATAGGTAGAACCTTATCGTATCCAAATAGTTTAGTGATATATTCTTCCCATTCTCCTAGTACATTATTATAAAAGGCTCTAGATGTTAGAGTAAGCTTGTGCATTTGATCACTCATTGCCTTTAAAATTTTAGGGTGGCAGTGACCTTGGTTTATTGCAGAATAAGCAGAAAGGAAATCGAAGTATTTTTTACCGTCTGTATCCCATACGTAGATACCTTCTCCTTTTTCAAGGACGACAGGAAGTGGATGATAGTTGTGTGCACCATACTTTGCTTCTCTGTCCATGTAATCTTTAGCATTCATCATTGTTTAAAATTTTAATTGTTTAAATCACCGGGTTAGTGATTGTTTAGGGTTATTTTTTTAGGGTTTTTTAATAATACGAAGGAGTGACTAGCTTTCTTCGCGAATCCAAGTTACGATAAAAAAGTGTATGATACAATAGGTAGTATTAAAAAATGTAAAAACGACTGTATGCATGAGTAGTAATATAGTTAGGATTATTTACCAAATTATTTAACTTTGTAGTAAATTGAAATTTACGGTATGAGTCAGAATTTATATGTAATAATAGGATTGTGTGTCTTTTTTCTTCTTTTAGGTACTAGAATTAGAAAATGGTTAGGAGGGAAGAAAGAGAAGGAAAGTTCAAAACCTATAAATAAGAATCAAAGAGGTAAAGTAAAACAGAAAGAATATCCTACAGGAAGATATAGAAATAGAGAGAGAGTAAAACGAATATTTACAATGATTGTAGTTTCAGTTCTTATCCTCTTGATGTTCTTTATGATTCCTACATTGACAAAAAGAGCATATGAGATTCCTGAATTAGGAGTTGATGAAAATTTCTTTTTACAATTACTAATTTTTGTTTTAGCTGCTATAACAATTGTTAGTGGAGTGATAAAATTACGTAAGAAAGATAGTAAGAAAAAAAAGTAAAAACTTACCAAATATTAAAAAAAATACGACAACGTTATTAAATGTTATGCTAGTGATATTCTTAACATTAAATAACGTTGTATTCTTTTATATAGCTAGTAAGATATATATTTTTGGGATATAGAGTTACGGTATAATAATAGTATAAACAAATATTTATAAGATGGATTCAATAGATATCAAAGAGTTAAATGAGCGTATTCAACGAGAAAGTTCTTTTGTAGATATGATAAATCTAGAAATGAACAAAGTGATTGTTGGTCAAAAACATTTAGTTGAAAGTTTATTGATAGGTATGTTATCGGATGGACATATATTATTAGAAGGTGTTCCTGGTTTAGCAAAGACTTTAGCAATTAGTACTTTATCTTCAATTATAGATGCAGATTTTACAAGATTGCAATTTACACCAGACTTATTACCTGCAGATATATTAGGAACAATGATTTATTCTCAAAAGAAAGAAGAATTTATTGTGAAAAAAGGTCCAATCTTTGCTAATCTTGTTTTAGCAGATGAGATAAATAGAGCTCCTGCAAAAGTACAATCAGCTTTATTAGAATCAATGCAAGAAAGACAAGTTACAATTGGAGATAATACTTATAAATTAGATGAACCATTTTTAGTGATGGCAACTCAGAATCCACTGGAACAGGAAGGTACTTATCCATTGCCTGAAGCCCAAGTGGATAGATTTATGCTTAAAGTGGTTATTGATTATCCAAAGAAAGAAGAAGAAAGACATATTATTCGTCAGAATCTTGCTCAAACTAAAGCTAAGGCTTCAGCAATATTAAAGCCAGAAGATATTATCAAGGCTAGAAATATTGTAAGAGAAGTGTATATGGATGAAAAGATTGAGAAATATATTATTGATATAGTTTTTGCAAGTAGATATCCTTCTGAATATGGTTTAGAAAAATATGCTAATATGATATCTTATGGTGGTTCTCCTCGTGCTAGTATTTCTTTAGCACAAGCTGCCAAAGCTTATGCTTTTATTAAAAGAAGAGGTTATGTAATTCCTGAAGATGTTAGAGCTGTATGTGCAGATGTTTTACGCCATAGAATAGGTTTAACATACGAAGCAGAAGCAAATAATATTACATCAGAACAAATAATTAATGGAATTTTAGATACAGTGGAAGTACCATAGTTATTTCTTTTTTATTAAAGATTGTGTTTAATAATTAAAAAAATAGACTGTGGATACTAACGATTTATTAAAAAAAGTTCGAAAAATAGAGATAAAAACTAGAGGTCTATCTAGTAATATCTTTGCTGGTCAATATCATTCTGCTTTTAAAGGTAGAGGTATGACTTTTAGTGAGGTGCGTGAGTATAATTACGGTGATGATATTAGAAATATTGATTGGAATGTAACTGCTCGTCAAGGTAAACCTTATATAAAAGTATTTGAAGAGGAAAGAGAATTAACAGTAATGCTTCTTATTGATGTTTCAGGTTCTAGAGAATTTGGAACAATTAGTAAGACTAAGAAAAATCAGATAACAGAAATTGCTGCTGTACTTGCTTTTTCAGCTATACAGAATAATGATAAGATAGGTGTTGTATTCTTTTCAGATAAGATAGAAAAATTTATCCCTCCTAAAAAAGGTAAAAAACATATTCTTCATGTAATAAGAGAGTTGATAGATTTTAAACCAGAAAGTCAAAAAACAAATATTGCAGCAGCTTTAAAATACATTACTCAAGCAATAAAGAAAAGATGTACTCTTTTTATGATATCAGATTTTATGGATGATAATTATTCTATGGATTTGAATATTGCAGGAAGAAAGCACGATTTAATTGCTTTAAAGGTTTATGACCAAAGAGAACAAAGTCTTCCAAATGTTGGACTTATTAAGTTAAAGGATGCAGAAACAGGAGAGAAGATTTGGGTTGACACCTCTGATGGTTCAGTTAGAAAACAGTATTCAGAATATTGGCGTAAAAAGAATAAAGAACAGATAGATATTTTTAGAAAATCGAATGTTGATTATGCTGATATTAGAGCTGATGAGGATTATGTAAGAAAACTGATAGCCTTGTTTAAACAAAGAGCTTTTTAAAAGAGAATATTAATCTCATATTAAAAGATAAATAGATGAAGATTATAAGAATATTTTTTCAAATAATATTATTAGTCCTGTTTTCTAATGTTGCTATGTCTCAAAATGCTGAGCTTGTAGTAAAATTGGATACAAATAAAATTAAGATAGGAGAGCAGGTGGTGTTAAGGATGAAAGTTCTTGCTCCTGAGGGTGATCTTGTAGAATTTCCTATTTTAAAAGATACTCTAGTTAAGGGACTTGAGATTCTAGATATGGATGAGTTAGAACCAGAGAATATTGGTGATTCAAGAATTTCATATCAAAGAAATTATACTTTAACTTCTTTTGATGCTTCTAAATATACTATTCCATCTTATTCAGTAACAATTAAGAATAAAGGACACAATAGTGTTGTGAGGTCGAAGATTTGTGAACTATCTGTTTTGGGGGTTAAAGTTGATAAACAGAAAGCATTTAAAGATATTATTGCTCCAATAAATACACCTTTGAATTTTATGGAAATACTCCCATATCTACTTATTGGACTGTTGGTTGTACTAATTGTGATTTTGGTTATTTATTTTTATAAACGTCATAATAATAAGACTAAAGATGGTCTTCCTATTATAAAAAAGGAGGAGGCTCATATTATTGCTTTTAGAGATTTGAATGATATTAAAACTAATAAGTTATGGACTCAAGTGAATGATAAGGAGTTTTTTACTCGTCTTACAGCAGTTTTAAGATCATATATTGAAGATGAATCTGGTGTTTCTGCAATGGAAATGACAAGTCCAGAGATTCTAAATGCAATTAAGGATAATGATTTATTTAATGATAAAATAAAAAAACTCTTAAGAGAGATATTAGAAAATTCAGATTTAGTGAAATTTGCAAAGTTTAATTTATTAATAAACGAAAAAGAAGAAGCTCTTGGTGAAGCATTTGTGATTGTAAAGGAAGTTCACCAAGCATCAGAAGAAAAAAAGAAATTGGAGTTAGAAGCAAAATTGGCTAAAGAGAAAGAAATTGAATTAAATGATGACTCTATTAAAATAGAAGATAAAAAAGAATAAATTATGCATGGAATAGAATTTCATAATCCATATTATTTATTGATTTTATTACTTGTTATACCTTATGTGGTGTGGTATGTATTAAAACATAAAGAAAAGGATGCAAGTTTAAAAATATCAAGTATTAGTCCTTTTTCAAACATTAAAAGTAATTCAATGATGCGATATATTCCTCATGTGATATTTGCATTGAGAATAGTATTAATTGGAATCTTAGTGCTTATGTTAGCTCGTCCTCAATCTTCAATTCATTGGAAAAAGACGAATAGAGAGGGGATAGATATTGTGATGGCTATAGATATATCTTCTTCTATGTTAGCTCAGGATTTTAAACCTAATCGTTTGGAGGCTGCAAAGAGAGTAGCACAAAATTTTATTAAAGATAGAGAGGATGATAGAATTGGGCTAGTAGTTTTTGCAGGAGAAAGTTTTACACAATGTCCTTTAACAACAGATCATTCCGTATTAATAAATCTTTTTAAGGATATAAAATGTGGAATTGTAGAAGATGGTACTGCTATTGGTTTAGGTTTAGCTAATGCTGTAAATCGTTTAAAAGATTCAAAAGTAAAATCTAAGACAATAATACTGTTGACCGATGGTATGAATAATAGAGGGGATATATCTCCAGAAACGGCAGCAGATTTAGCTAAAACATTTGGAATAAGAGTTTATACTATTGGAGTTGGGACAATGGGTGAAGCGCCATATCCAATGCAAACGCCTTTTGGTATAAAAATGGGTAAAATACCTGTAGAAATAGATGAAGCTATGTTGTCTAAAATAGCTTTGGGAACAGGAGGGAAATATTTTAGAGCTGTTGATGAAAA
The DNA here is from genome assembly GCA_022496785.1 of Marinilabiliaceae bacterium JC040. Lineage (GTDB taxonomy): Bacteria > Bacteroidota > Bacteroidia > Bacteroidales > Marinifilaceae > SNAP01. The sequence continues at coordinate 29,869 of SNAP01000012.1, forward strand.
TAGTTTGGTGAATATTTATAAAGAGATTGATAAATTAGAAAAGACTAAAATAGAGGAGAAGAGTTTGAGTAGAAAGAATGAGATGTATTTTGGTTTAGGAATGTTAGCTTTATTAATCTTTGGAATAGAGATGATATTGAGATTTGTAGTTTTAAAGAGGATACCATAAAAGTAAGATCATGTTTAGATTTCAGCACGTAGAAATATTGTATTTATTAGTATTAGTACCATTGTTTGTACTATTATATTATGCACATACTAGAAGACATAGAAGGTCGATAGAAGAATTTGGTGAATATGACTTATTAAATCCTTTGATGCCTCAGGTATCTACAAAAAGGCCATTCATAAAGTTTATATTACTATTAGTATCGTATATTTTTGTGGTTTTTGGAGTTTCAGGGCCACAGTTTGGAAGTAAATTAGTTAAGGCAGAAAGAAAAGGAGTAGAATTAGTGATAGCTTTAGATATTTCTAACTCTATGATGTCTACAGATATAAAACCAAATAGATTAGAAAAAGCAAAAAGAGCTATTGATAGATTAATACAAAAATTAGGAGAAGATAAGTTAGGTTTAGTGGTGTTTGCAGGAGAAGCATATACTCAATTACCTATAACAACAGATTATTCTTCTGCAAGATTGTTTTTATCAGGTATTAATCCATCTTTGATTGCTGTTCAAGGTACAGATATTGGTTCTGCTATCGATTTAAGTTTGAAATCTTTTACTAGTAATACAAAATCAAGTAAGGCAATAATATTAATAACAGATGGGGAAAACCACGAGCAGGATGCGCTAGAAGCTGCACAGCGTGCTAAAGAAATGGGTATAGCAATTCATACAATTGGTATGGGGTCGCCTCAAGGTGCTCCAATTCCAATATCAGGGCAAGCTGGTCAGTATCATAGAGATAAATCTGGTAATATTGTTGTATCTCATTTAGATGAGGTAGGATTGAAGAAAATAGCTGCTATTGCAAATGGTATATATGTAAGAGCTAATAATACAAGATTAGGTTTAAATATTTTAATGAAAGAAATATCTAAGATGGATAAAACTAAAATGGAATCGAAAGTTTATTCAGATTATATAGAAAGATTTCAATATTTTATAGCTTTTGCTTTATTGTTATTATTTGCAGATATGTTGCTTTTAAACAAGAAAAATAAATATTTACAAAAGATTAAATTGTTCTAAACTATGAAGCATTTATTACTTTTTATAATCATATTAATATCTTTACCATCTTTCGCACAGAAGGAAAGAAAAGTTATAAGAAAAGGAAATAGTTTATTTTCAGAGAATAAATTTAAAGAATCTGAAGAAAAATATAGGAATGCTATTGATCTTGAATCTAAATCGTTTGAAGCACAATTCAATTTAGGTGATGCTCTTTACAAGCAAAAAAGATTTAAAGATGCTTTAGATGTGTTTAAAGGGATAAATGTTGATAAAAAGCATAAAGATAAATTATCAAAAGTTTTTTATAATATTGGAAATTCTTTTTTATCACAGAAAAAAAATGCTGAGGCTATTGAAGCTTATAAAGAGGCTTTAAGAAATAATCCAAAGTTTGAGCAGGCTAGATATAATTTAGAGTGGGCAAAACAGGACAAAAAGAAACAGGATAAGCAAAAACAAAAGAATAAGAAAAACCAAAATAAGAAGAACCAGGATAAAAATAAACAAGATAAGAAGCAGCAAGACAAACAAAATAAAGACAAGAAAAATCAGGATAAGAAAGATCAAAAACAAAATAAAAAGGATCAGAATAAGAAGGATAATAAGCAAAAAGATAATAACAAAAAGCAGCAAAATAAGCAGAAGCAAAAACAACAAAAAAATAAGGGAAGTAAGGATAATAAGTCTGGTAAGAATAAAATATCTAAGGCAAATGCAAAACGTTTGTTAGAAGCTCTTCAAAATGATGAAAAGAAGGTACAGGCTAAAGTGAAGAAGGCAAAAGCTAAAGCTTTAAAAGCAAAGAAAAAGAAAATAGAAAAAGATTGGTAAAAAGATAGATATTATGAGAAAAGTATTAATAACAAGTTTATTAATTATTATAGCCTTTTTGGGTAATGCTCAGACTGTGGAATTTAGAGCTTTTGCACCAAGTGTTGTTGAAAAAGGTGAACAATTTAGAATCCAATATACCATAAATAGTGATGCTGAAGATTTAAAAGTAAATTTTAATAGATCAGTAAAAATATTGATGGGACCTTCGGTTTCAACATCTACAAGTACGCAATATTCAAACGGTAAGATTAGTTCAAAAAAAGAAAAAACATATACATATATTGCAGTATTAAATAATGTTGGTGTTTTTAGAATTAATCCTGCTTCTATAAAGGCTAAGGGGAAAAAATATGAATCAAATTCTCTTAATATAAAAGTAGTTAAAGGGAAACCTAAAAGCAAAGCAAAATCTGCAACAGGAGTTACAGGTAATAATCTTTTTGTGAGAGTTGAAGTAGATAAAAAATCTCTATTTATGGGAGAATCAGCAGTTGTTAGTTTTAAATTTTATTCTCAAGTTGCTGTTTCTAGAGTAGGTGCATATAAATTTCCTTCTATGAATGGTTTCTTAAGTAAGGATATCGATATTCCTCAAAATATAAATCTAAATAGAGAAGAAATAAATGGGGAAATATATAATGTTGGAGTTTTAAGAAAAATGGTGATTTTTCCTCAGCATACAGGAAAGATAGTAATTGATCCTTTTAAAATTGATTTTTATGTCCGTAAACAGTTAAGTTCAGATGATTTCTTTGATGATTTCTTTGGTAACTATCAAGATGTAAAAGTTCACAGAATTAGTAAGCCAGTATCAATTAATGTTAAAGAACTTCCAAAAGTAAATCAGCCTAGTGATTTTTATGGAACAGTTGGTAGATTTGCAATAAGAACAAGTATAAGTAAAGATTCTGTAAAGGCAAATGATGCTGTTAGTTTGAGAGTTAAATTAATTGGAAATGGTAATTTGAAATTAATAGAACCTCTTAAAATAGATTTCCCTGCTGATTTTGAGGTTTATGAACCTAAAACAGTCCAAAATATAAAGCAAACTAGTAGAGGATCAAGAGGAAATATATCTTTTGAGTATGTTTTTGTTCCACGTTCTGAAGGTGAATTTACAATACCTAGTTCTAGATTTGTATATTATGATTTATCTAAAAAGAAATATGTAGTACTTAAAACAAAATCTTTCAAACTGAAAGTTATAAAAGGTAAGCATATAAATACTGAGAATAATGTAGTTGCCTCTTTTGTAAAAGAAGATGTTAAACTTATAGGTAAGGATATTCGTTATATTAATACTGCTGGAACAAGACTCTTTAAGAAGAATAATTTCTATATTAATTATATATGGTATTTATTAGCTTTATTAATTTTCATAACTTCTATATATACTCTATTACTTTCTAGGACAAGAAAGAATAATTCTGATATTGGAAGAGTAAAGAATAAAAGAGCGAGCAAATTAGCTAGAAAGAGACTAAAACTTGCTAATGAACAGATTAAATTAGGTAATAAAGAAAGATTTTATGAAGAGATATTAAAAGCCATACTTGGTTTTACTTCTGATAAGATGCTTATAGCTCAATCTGAATTATCTAGAGATAATGTTTCTGATATACTTTCAAAAAATGGAGTAAAGAAATCTTTAATTAATGAATATCTAGAACTTATAGATATGTGTGAATTTGCGAGATATGCTCCAGCTAGTTCTGATTCTAAACTAGATGTAGTATATGAAAGAGTTAGAAAATTATTGATAAAACTTAGTTAGAAAATTATTGAAATGAAAAGATTATTAATAATATCAGTAATTCTATTTTGTGGTCAATTGATATATGGTCAATCAATAAAGGATGCAAATAGATTATATAAAAAAGGTGATTATAAGAATGCTGTAGATATATATGAAAAGATTTTAGACAAGGATCTTGAATCGACAGCTTTATATTATAATTTAGGTAATTCTTATTATAAAATGAATAAGATACCAGATGCAATATTGAATTATGAAAGAGCATTATTATTGAGTCCTAATAATTCAGATGTAAGATATAATTTAGCACTAGCTAGAACTCATTTGGTAGATAAAATAGATGTTATTCCTGAAGTGTTTTTTATAAGGTGGTTTAAAATGTTTGTAGGTATGTTATCTTCAAATATTTGGGCTCTTTTATCTATGATTTTTCTTTTTATTTGTGCTATATCTTTTTCTACTTATAAATATCTGCAAAAGAATAGAAATATATATATCTCTATTATGCTAATTTCTTTGTTTTTAGCTGTTTGTACTGTTTTCTTTTCTTATATACAAAAGTCTAGATTACAAGATAGAGATCACGCGATAGTATTTTCTCCTGTTGTGAACATCAAAGGATCGCCAGCTGATGATGGAGTTGATTTGTTTTTACTTCATGAAGGTACAAAGGTTGAAATTCTAGAGAAGAGAGAGGCTTGGGTAAATATTAAACTGAAAGATGGTATGGAGGGATGGATAAGGTTGGAAACTATTCAAATTATTTAATTCTTTTTTAGTACTTTTACCCTATAAAATTGAAGTTTATGAAGGAATTTGTTGTTTCAGCAAGAAAATATAGGCCAGAGTCTTTTGAAAGCGTTGTAGGTCAGGAATCTATAACATCTACTTTGCAAAATGCTATAACAAGTAATCATTTAGCACATGCTTATTTGTTTTGTGGTCCACGTGGAGTGGGTAAGACTAGCTGTGCAAGAATTTTTGCAAAGACAATAAATTGTCAAAATCCAACAGAGAATGGATCTCCTTGCAATAAATGTGAATCATGTATTGGTTTTAATGAAGGAAGATCATTTAATATTCATGAGCTAGACGCAGCTTCAAATAATTCAATAGAAGATATAAGATTGCTTACGGAACAGGTGAGAATACCACCTCAGGTAGGTTCATATTCTGTATATATTATTGACGAGGTTCATATGTTATCAAAATCTGCTTTTAATGGATTTTTAAAAACATTAGAGGAACCTCCTGCTCATGCAATTTTTATACTTGCTACTACTGAAAAACAAAAAATAATACCTACAATTTTGTCTAGATGTCAGATTTATGATTTTAATAGAATGACTGTAGCAAATATTGTTGAACATTTAGAAAATATTTCTTCAACTGAGGGAATTAAAATTTCTGAAGAATCTTTAGAAGTAATTGCACAAAAAGCAGATGGTGCTATGCGTGATGCATTGTCTCTATACGATCAAGTGGTAAGTTCTTTCGGTAAAGAGCCTGCATATACTGATATAATAGCGAATCTAAATGTTCTTGATTATGAATATTATTTTAAACTTATTGATAATTTCTTGGAATGTGCTATTCATAAATCTTTAGTGATGCTTAATGAAATCTTAGCTAAGGGATTTGATATTCAATCTTTGATACATGGCTTAGGAATGCATTATAGAAATTTGTTAATAAGTAAAGATCCTATTTCTATTAAAATATTGAATACAACTGGAAAGGTAAAAGAAAAGTATTTAGAGCAATCAGGAAAATGTTCACAAGATTTTCTTTATGATGGTTTAAATATAATTGACAGTTGTGACCAGCAGTATAGAACAAGTACAGATAAAAGGTTACTTTTTGAAATCGCTATTATGCGTTTATGTCAAACTAGTTCTTCAAAAAAAAAAAATTAAGGATTGATATTCTTACAGGAAAATTATTGCCAATTGAGAATTTTGCTGTAAATAATAGAAATACAAAGACTGAAAAATCACTAAAGGAATATTCTTATTCAACAAAGGTTAATATCCCAAGTGTAAAGGAATCTTCAAGTGATTATAAAGGGTCAAATAATAAATCTAAAGAAATTAATAGACCAACAACTATATCTATTACTCAAAGTCTTAATACTTCTTATAATATTGGAGGTTCAAAAACTGGAAATGTACATTCTCACGAAGTATTAGGTAATGATCCATTTACAGAAAATGATGTAAAAAAGGCTATGCAAAAAATCTCTAATAGAAAGGAGATAAATCCTGCAATGAAGGTTTCTTTTACAATGTATAACCCTGAAATAAATGGAAATAAGGTTGTTTTGCTTGTTGAGAATACTTATCAATACGATGAAATTAAAGGATATAAAAGTCTTGTAATAAATAATCTTTCACAACTATTGAATAATAAAAATATAGATTTTGATTTAAGAGTCCTTAAGGAGGTAGAGAAAAAGAAGCTAAGATATACCACAAAAGATAAATTAGAGTATTTAATAGAAAAGAATCCAGTAGTTAAGGATCTTGTAAATGATTTGCAAGTAGATTTTTAATTAAGGCTTAAATATTTAAAGAGGAATTCATTAATTATATAGTGAATTCTTTTTTTTTGTATTTTTACGAAATTGTAAATAAATAATAAACTGATGAAAAATATAAAAGAAAAGAAAAAATTAGGTTACAGAAGGTTATTTCTGTTTTTAGGTTTACTTATGCTTTGTGGTGGTATATATTTTTATTTAGATCTAGATAATTTGTCTATAAATATTACAAAAAACAATGATGGACCATTTGTTTTTAATTTGAATAAGAATGAAATAAAGATAGTTAAAACGCATACTATTAATGATTCATTACAGATTGTAAGATATAAGCAAAATAGAAATAAAGCATTTAATTGTTTAGTAGACAATGAAGATAATGATGTTTTGAAATTATCTTTAATGGATAGTTTAAAATCTAATCCTAATACAATAAACAGGGTTGACTCTATTTTTGTAATGTCTGATATACATGGATGTGCTAATGCTATGATATCTTTACTACAAAAAAATAAGATTGTTGATAAAAATTTCAATTGGATATTTGGTAATGGACATTTAGTGATGGTAGGTGATGTTACTGATAGAGGTAAAAATACGATGGCTTGCTTATGGTTATTATATAAATTACAAAAACAAGTTGGAGAGAGAGTTCATTATTTATTTGGTAATCATGAGTTAATGACATTATATGGAAGATATTCATATTTAAATGAGAAGACAAAATCTAGTTTAAAGAAGATAATGAAAGTGGATTCTAAATCAAAAGCATTAAAAGAAATGTTTTCTGAGAAAAGTGAATTAGGAAACTGGATTAGAAAATGTAATGTAATAGAACGAATAGGTGGACTGTTATTTGTACACGCTGGGATTAGTAAAGATTTTATGAATTTAAATATAAGCTTAGATTCAATAAATAAAATTTATCAAGAGAATTGTGATCGTAAATCTTCAGATTTAAAGAAAGAAAGTAAAGAGTTCAATATAATATTTGGAAGAATGGGACCTGTATGGTATAGAGGTATGGTTATGGATTACAAGAAATATTATAAAAAGATGTCTCAAAAAGATTTTGATAAAGTTTTGAATTATTATAATGTAAATAAAATTATAGTAGGACATACTGAAGTCGATAGTGTCTCATATGATTATAATAAGAAATTAATTCGTGTAAATGTACATCAACCTAAGGTTAAAAATTCTAATAAAGCTCAAGCTTTAATGATCTTAAAAGGAAAGTATTATCGAGTTTATGGTAATGGTATAAGAAAAGAATTATAAAAGCTATTTATCTTTTACATATCTAACGGATAAAGCATCTGATGGGTTAGAAGATTTTTTTGCAATTCCTGGTTGGGAATAAGAGAATTCTCTAATCCATTTTCTATTTGTTTCTGAGTTTGTAGAAGTCCAAAATGCTCCAATCTCATAAATATATTTAAAACCTTCGCTATCTTTTATTCCTCCTGGTAAAACATCAAACTTATGCTGATTATTACCATTATTTGCTATCCAATGTGTTTTACTTCTTAGAGATAAACTAATATATTCTGCTCCTCTATAATTTGTTTTATTTATTAAATCTCTCTCCATACCACAATATATTTCTAGATTAACCCAATCTTCTTCACTAGGGAGGTGCCATCCTTTGGGACAATAATTTATAGCTGCTGTGTAATTATACAAGGCTCCAAAAAATTGGTAGTTATTAGTCTTCTGAGCATCATACAAATTGATGTCATCAAAATCGTATATATATATTCTTGGTTCTGAATTACTAGAATTATATTGTTTAAATACTTTGGGTATATATGCTAAATTCTCAGCCATCCATATATTGTTTCCAATATTAATAGTTCGATATTGTCTCCCGCTATTATCGGTAAATTCATGTTTTATGGACTCTTGTATCTTCACTTCATGCTTTTTACATGCTAATAATGATATTAGCATAAAGGAGATAAAAATGTATATGTATTTGATATTTATTCTTTTCATTTATATAGTTAAAATTATTGAAAATATAATCATAAAACAAAGTTAAAAGGGTCAAATTGTTTATTCAATATACGCAAATTCAATAATTTGCACAAAAATATGTATATTTGATATAAATAAATGCACATAATTATGGGTAAAATTAAACAAATACTATTAGTGATATTTTTATTTATTACTTCTAGTTCATTCGCTATAAAGATTTCTGACGGAGAAAAAGCAGCTAATTGGAAAGCTGTAGATGTCAATGGAAAAATACATTCTTTAAGTGACTATAAAGGTTCATATATAATGATAGATGTATGGGCAAGTTGGTGTGGTCCTTGTAAGCAAGAGATGCCATATTTTGCTGAAATAATAAAGAAATATTCTAGCAAGAATATAAAATTTATTAGTATTTCTGTTGATGCTAATAAAAAGAAATGGGAAGATTATATAAAAAAAGAAGATGTTGGATCGATTCAATTAAGAGATCCTGAGAATATTCGTTCAAAATATCTTGCAAAATTTGGTATTTCGAGGATACCAAGATTTATTATAATTGATCCTAATGGTATAGTCTTAAAATCAGAGGCACCTCGTCCTTCTGATCCTAAATTAAAGATGCTATTAAATAAATTATTGAAATAGATAAAATAAACAAATGGGAACAAACGAAAAAGTAAAATGCCTAATTATAGGTTCTGGACCTGCAGGTTATACTGCTGCTATTTATGCTTCTAGAGCAAATCTTAATCCAGTTCTGTATACAGGGATGCAAATGGGAGGTCAGCTTACGACTACTACTGAAATAGATAACTTTCCAGGTTATCCAAAAGGAATAACAGGAAATGCTATGATGGAAGATTTAAAAGTTCAATCTGAAAGATTTGGAGCTGATGTTAGATTTGGCTTAGTAACAGATGTTGATTTTTCTCAACAAACAAAATTAGTTACTATCGATGGAGATAAGCAAATTGAAGCAGATTCTGTAATTATTGCTACAGGAGCAACTGCAAGATATTTAGGTCTTGAAAGTGAAGAGAAATATAAGGGAATGGGTGTATCAGCATGTGCAACATGTGATGGATTCTTTTATAGAAATAAAGATGTAGCTGTTGTAGGTGGTGGTGATACTGCTTGTGAAGAAGCAACTTATTTAGCTGGTCTTTGTAATAAGGTTTATCTTATTGTAAGAAAAGATTTCTTAAGAGCTTCGAAAGCTATGCAAGATAGAGTATTTAAGACAGAAAATATTGAAGTAATGTTTAAGCATAACACTAAAGAGTTATTTGGTGAAAATGGTGTTGAAGGTGCTACTTTGATTAAGAATATGGGAGAAGAAGGAGAAGAAGAATTAGATATTAAAATTGATGGATTTTTCTTAGCCATAGGTCATACTCCAAATTCAGAAGTCTTTAAAAAGTATATTGACACTGATAAAGAAGGTTTTATAATTACTAAAGATAAAAGCTCACATACTAATGTAGCTGGAGTTTTTGCAGCTGGAGATATAATGGATCCTACTTATAGACAAGCGATTACATCTGCAGGATCAGGTTGTAAAGCAGCTATTGATGCAGAAAGATATCTTTTAAGTATAAAATAATTAGACTAATCTTTCGTAAATAAATACTTCAAGCGGTAATAAACTGTTTGAAGTATTTTTTTTGAGATGTATTTATTATGGTATCTTTGTACTTGTGAATTAGAAATTTATAGTGAGAGAAAATGATAGACAGAAAGAAAGTACTATACTATACGCTTGGTTGCAAATTGAATTTTTCAGAAACATCAACCATTGCAAGAGAGTTAAAAAAGTATGGATGTGAGAAAGTAAAAGAAGGTGAGATCGCTGACATTATCGTGGTTAATACCTGTTCTGTGACAGATCATGCAGATAAAAAATGTAGACAGTCAATCAAGAAATTAATCAAAAGAAATCCTGGTGCTTACGTAATTGTAACGGGATGTTATGCTCAATTAAAACCTGATGAGGTTTCAAATATTCCAGGAGTTGATCTAGTATTATCAGTAAAAGACAAATTTGATATAGAGAAATATATAGAACATATAAAGAAACATTCTGATGCTACTTATTCTTGCGGATATAGAGACGTAGCAGAATTTCACTCATCTTTTTCTTATGGAGATAGAACAAGGTGTTTCTTAAAAGTTCAAGATGGATGTGACTATTTTTGTTCTTATTGTACTATCCCATTAGCTAGGGGTAAAAGTAGAAATATGCCTATACAAGAAGTAATTGATGAAGTTATAGAAATTACGAATAGAGGAGTAAAAGAAATAGTTATAACAGGTATCAATACTGGAGATTTCGGAAAAAGTACTGGGGAAAACTTCTTTGATTTAATTAAAGAATTAGATAAAATAGATGCCAATGTGAGATATCGAATTTCATCTATAGAACCTAATCTTTTGACAGATGAAATTATAGAATGGATTTCTACATCTAAAAGATTTATGCCTCATTTTCATATTCCTTTGCAAGCAGGAACAAATGAAGTCCTTAAATTAATGGGAAGAAGATATACTACAGAAGATTTTGCTCATAAGATGAATCTGATAAAAAAATATATGCCAAATTCTTTTGTAGGAGTTGATGTGATTACTGGTATGATGGGAGAAACAGAAGAACTTTTTGAAAAAGCTAAAGAATTTATATCTTCTCTTAATTTTCAACAATTACATGTATTTCCTTATTCTGAAAGAGCAGGAACTAGAGCTTTGAATATTAGTCCTAAAATTCCTATAGGAGAAAGAAAAGAAAGAGGTAGATTATTATCTTTAATTTCAGGTAAACATACTCAAGATTTTTATTCAAAGAATCTTGGAAAGGAACTTAATGTCTTATTTGAAGAAGATTTACATGAAGGTATGATGGTTGGTTTTACTGAAAATTATATTAGAGTGGAAGTTCCTTATCAGAAAGAATTTATAAATGAGGTTGTTTTAGTTAAATTGATCCAATTAAATGAGAATGGCCATGTTCTTGGAGAAATTATTAAGTAATAATTATGAATAAAATATACTCTTTATTATTGTACAGATTTGTATGGTTAATATCTTTATTACCATACAAAATGCTTTACATTATTTCTGATTTCTTTAGTTTCTTACTTTGTTATGTTTTTAAGTATAGGAAGAAAGTTATTGAAACAAATTTAAGAAACTCTTTTCCAGAAAAATCTGATAATGAAATATCTAATATAAGAAAGAAATTTTATAAACATATTTCTGATTATTTTCTTGAGACAGTTAAATTATTAAGTGTAAGTGAAAAAGAAATAAAAGAAAGATGTAAATTTCTAAATGCTGAAATGCTTGAGGAATATTATAAAGAAGGAAAGAGTGTTTTAGTGATTCTTGGACATTATGCTAATTGGGAGTTGATGTGTAATTATACTTTATGGTCTGAAAATATTGATTTTATGCCTATATATAAGCCATTACATAATAAAGCAATGGATTATTTATACATTAAAATGCGATCTCGTTTTGGAGCTAAGCCATTAGCAAAGAATGATGTTTTTAGAACTCTCTTAAAATATAAAAAAGAAGGGATCTTATCTCTTACAGCTTTTGTAGGTGATCAAACACCTAGAAAGAAAAATATTCAATATTGGACTTCTTTTTTAAATCAAGATACACCAATATTTTTAGGTGTTGATAAAATCGCTCATAAGTTACAGTCTCCTGTTGTTTTTGTGAATATGAATAAAGTTAAACGTGGTTATTACGAGGTAGAATTAGTCGAGATAACTAAGGATGCAAGTGAATTACCTTTGCATGCTCTTACTGAAATTCATACTCGCATGTTAGAAAACCAAATAAAGAAAAATCCTGAATACTGGTTGTGGTCTCACAGAAGGTGGAAACATAAACGTTAGTATATAATATCATATTTAAGAAAATGGAGAAGAAAGTTGCTGTAGTAATTCTAAATTGGAATGGTGAAGCTTTATTGAGAAAGTACTTACCTTCAGTGATAGAATATTCTAATAATAATTTAGCCAATGTTTACGTTATTGATAATGATTCTAAGGATGATTCTATTGAAATTATGAAGAATAATTATCCTGAGGTGAAGATTATTAGGTTAGATAAAAATTACGGTTTTGCAGGTGGTTATAATAAAGGTTTAAAAGAAATAAAGGAGAAATATATAGTTCTATTAAACTCTGATGTAAGAGTGAGTCCAAAATGGCTAGAACCTATGATTGATCTTCTTGATAAGGATTCTAAACTTGTAGCCGTACAACCTAAGATATTATCAGATAGAAATAGCGAATACTTTGAACATGCTGGTGCTTGTGGTGGTTATATTGATTATTTAGGGTATCCTTTTTGTAGAGGAAGGATTGTGGCAGATATAGAAAAGGATGAATCACAATATGATGAATCTAAAGAAATATTTTGGGCTTCAGGTGCTGCATTATTTATAAGAAATTCTATTTACAAGCAAGTTGGAGGTTTAGATGAAAGATTTTTTGCTCATATGGAAGAAATTGATCTTTGTTGGAGACTTCATTCTTTAGGATATAAAATTAAATGTGAACCAAAATCTACTGTATATCACTTTGGAGGAGCTAGTCTTGGCTATGATAACCCTAGAAAATTGTATCTAAATTTTAGAAATTCACTATTCATGCTTTATAAAAATTTAAATAATGATGTTTTTTATAAAACAATGTTTTTTAGATTATTGCTAGATGGTGTTGCAGCTTTTATGTTTTTATTAAAATTCCAATTCAAAAATTTCGTATCAGTTTGGAATGCTCATATCGATTTTTATTCATCTTTGAAGAAATTTAAAAAAGATAGAATAGAAATTCAATCTAAATCAAAAATAAAGAATATTTCTACAATATATAATAGAAGTATAATAATGAAATATTACTTGTTTTCTCTTAAAAAATTCTCTCAGATAAAGAATTTTATTTCTTAGAATTAAACCTTCTTTGAAATATTCAGTCACATATATATGAAGTATAAAAGAATTTTACCATGCAAGATATAGAAGTATTGGAAATGTTTAATAATTCTAAAAATAAAGATAAAGCTTTTAGAATTATTGTTGACAAGTATAAAGAGCGACTATATTGGCATGTTAGAAGAATAGTTGTTTCGCATACAGATACAGATGATGTATTACAAAATACATTTATTAAAGTTTGGAAAGGATTGAATAATTTTAGATGGGATTCTGAATTATACACTTGGATGTATAGGATAGCAACAAATGAATCACTATCATTTTTAGAATCAAAAAAACGTAAATCGTTTTCTTCAGGTTCTAATGTCGAAGATATTCTATTAGAGAATTTAGAAGCTGATGAATATTTTGATGGAGATGAAATTCAGTATAAGCTACAGCAAGCTATTCTAAAATTACCTTCTAAACAGCGTTTAGTCTTTAATATGAAGTATTATGAGAAGATGAAGTATTCAGAGATATCAGAAATATTAGAAACATCTGAAGGAGCTTTAAAAGCTTCATACCATCATGCAGTTAAAAAAGTAGAGGAAATATTAACTTTAGTATAAATACACCTATGGAAAAGAATATTAATAAAAAAGAGGAATCATTTAAAATTCCAGAAGGTTATTTTAATGATTTTACAGATAGAGTAATGGATAATATTGAAAAGGAGAATAAAAAGACTTCTTTAAAAGATATTAAGCCAATGTTTAAAACGGTATTTTGGTTAGCTGCAAGTTTCGTTATTGTTTTTGGTATGGGAAAAATAGTGTTTTCTTTAGCAGTAGATCCTAATCAAAAGATTCAAAATACAAATCAAACTGCATATGTTGATAAAGTAAAACAAACTGAAAGTACAGATTACTTCTTTGATGATATTGATATGTCAGATGAAGAGATAATTGATTATTTATCAGAGCAGGATATTAATCAAGAAAAACTAGTAGCAAATCTGAAGTAATAAATTATATAGACTAGGTATGAAGAAAATAGTATTTTATTTATTTATAACATTCTTCGTTATAAATATAAGCAATGTTAAAGCACAGAGATGTTGTGATAGATCTAAAATGAAATCTTATAAAGTTAGTTTTATAACAGAGAAACTATCTTTAAGTCCTGAAGAAAGTCAGAAATTCTGGCCTTTATACAATGAAATGTATTCAAAAATTCATAAAGAAAATAAAGCACTTAAATCTCTATTGTATAAATATAAGGATAGCGATTATAAGAATATTGATTCTAAAGAGGCTAAGAAAGTTCTTGATGAAATATTACTAAAAAGGAAGAATATTGCAGAAATTTATGAAGAGTACATTAGAAAAATTAGCAAAACATTACCTCCAAATAAAGTTTTAAAACTATTAACATTGGAGAAAGAATTTAATAGAGGACTATTACACAGAATATATAGAAGAGGAAGACATAGAAATAAATAAAAAAATATATTTTTCTAAATTCCTGACATTCATATAAATGACTCTAAATGCCCAATAATTACTGCAAAAAAACTTGATAATTATTTGTATGATGTGATTATTTTTATACTTTTGTAATCGCAAAGGAGAGATGGGAGAGTGGCTTAATCCACCGGTTTGCTAAACCGGCGTACGGGTAACACTGTACCGGGGGTTCGAATCCCCCTCTCTCCGCTTGTTATCGGGGTGTAGCGCAGTCCGGTTAGCGCACCTGCTTTGGGAGCAGGGGGTCCCAGGTTCGAATCCTGGTACCCCGACAAAAGGTCTAAGTTTATTCTTAGACCTTTTTTGTTTTATATATTTTTCTGATATACTAGTTTACTTTATTTGTAATCATAATCTCTGTGTACACATAAATTATAAGTACATGATTTTGTTTTTAACTTATGCCAAGAGATGTTAGTAATATGAATATTTTTATATTTATACTTACTACAATCTATTTAAAAAACATCTATACTTCACTGTAAGATAAATTTCTCACTTATTCTTCAAAAAATCTTTTATAAGTTCTATAAATAAAGCTCTATCTTAATATCAATTTAAATACTTACTCTTCTATTCACTTGTACCTTAGTTTATTAGTAGTATCGACTTATTTTCTTCTTAAAAAAGACAATAATAAAGGTCTAAAAAGTTTGTAAAGACACTAAAGATATTTATCTTTGCATCGCAATCAGGGAAAAAGAGAAGATTGCAATAAAGATTATCGGGGTGTAGCGCAGTCCGGTTAGCGCACCTGCTTTGGGAGCAGGG
>SNAP01000103.1 GCA_022496785.1 Marinilabiliaceae bacterium JC040
GTTGATGTCTTTCTAATGTTTTGAGAGAAAACAAGTAAGAGTTTGTTGATGTTGATGYCTTKCTAATGTTTTGAGAGAAAACAAGTAAGAGKTTGTTGATTGAGRTCAACTAAACTACTGGTGAGTGWTATARGAKMTAAAASAGTCAKTTTAAYWATGTTYWKTGAGGGAGTCATTRRRACATAGRTTGTAACGCTACARCTGCTTTTATMATYTATAWACTCAWACTRGGCAAGGCCTCGGAGACGTAGCTACCAAGGGATTGGTGGTGAACTTCGTTAACAAACCTCTTGTGTTCATGTTTTAAATTGTGTGAATTTATAAACTGTGTTTAAGTTTCATAAGTTCTCAGTTACAACTGAAACAACACAGTTGCAACTGAGACAGTGTAACTACTTATTAGAGCATTAAGGCAAACAGAATTTTCACTTCTCAACAAGGCGTTTATGATAAAGCCGGAATAGGATATAGATCTTTACTTAAGCCTATACATAAGAATTGCTTTGTTAAGACTAAGGTTTTT
>SNAP01000105.1 GCA_022496785.1 Marinilabiliaceae bacterium JC040
GAAATGGAGAGCAATTTGAAGAAATGACCTTAAATCTTTGTGTACTGACCCCTAATCGAAATGTTTGGGATTCCGAAGTGAAAGAAATAATTTTATCCACTAATAGYGGCCAAATTGGCGTATTACCAAATCACGCCCCYMTTGCCACAGCTGTAGATATAGGTATTTTAAGAATACGGCTTAACGATCAATGGTTAACAATGGCTCTGATGGGCGGTTTTGCTAGAATAGGCAATAATGAGATCACTGTTTTAGTAAATGATGCGGARAAGRGKAKTGACRTTGATCCACAAGAAGCTCAGCAAACTCTTGAAATRGCAGAMGCTAATTTGAAKAAAGCTGAGGGTAAAAGACAACTAATTGAGGCAAATCTMGCTCTCAGACGAGCTAGGACGCGAGTCGAAGCKATYAATGTTATTTCGTAAGAGGTMTAGTCGGTACATMKGTACATTGGAAKAATCAAAAGAAGTTTTGTTTATCCACCCTATGAGTTAAATTGAAGTTTATTCTGTC
>SNAP01000107.1 GCA_022496785.1 Marinilabiliaceae bacterium JC040
CAAACTGTCTCCACACGATGCTGCTCATATTCTATATTCATTCAGGCACACAATTATTCACTTTTCAAACTGTCTCCACACGATGCTGCTCATATTCTATATTCATTCAGGCACRCAATTATTCACTTTTAGCTTTACGTTGTTTAGGGGTTAAAACACATAACTRCWCATACTACTCRTRATCACGTAAACTCATAAWCTCAGTATCATGTTACTTCTACAAGATACRMTCCCAAGWAATACTCCGRAACAGATWAAACTGCGCAACAGTAAWWATGTTTCCACWAMCTCAATACTTCTCGTRTRAAYTCCACACAGCCTAGTCATGGCAARCTATACACATAGTTCCCCGGATGCTACTCTAGCATGCARTTCTACTCATTCAATGATATCACAATCATTCATCGTAACAAACAGAAAACTCAGAAACTGTGTTACGCTACACCTGCAGTTCTACTCCAGAAAACCCAGTAATACGAAATGCAACGCATTTAACCAAACAGCACAAA
>SNAP01000013.1 GCA_022496785.1 Marinilabiliaceae bacterium JC040
TCCCATCCCGAACAGAGAAGTTAAGTCCGTTAGCGCCGATGGTACTGCAGAGATGTGGGAGAGTAGGTCGATGCCGACATTATAACGTCCAAGATTAGTTTCTTGGACGTTTTTTTTGTGCCTATATTTTTAGGATGTATTTATATATATTATTTCATGTTTTCTTTGGGGTGTCTCTTCTTCTTTATTGAATCACTTATTCTGTTTTCAATTAGTACTATTTAAATATATAATCTTTTTAAGTATAATTATTACCTAGTAATTGATATAAAGTTCTAATTTATATATTTAGAAATGGTTTTCAATCTTAGGGTTAATATTGAATAATTTACTTATATATTCATATATCCTTTTATAAATATTTTATTATTTGCCTTCTGATTTATAATATTATAAAGAGTATCTTTTGGCGATTTATTGCTCATTATTTATTAATTTTATAGACCTTATAATATTTCATAATAAGAATTTAATAATGATTAAAACAAAGAAGAATATAGATTTTACTAGTATGAATCTTGATGATGAATTATTTGAAGATATATGTTTTGAGAATTGTATCTTTAAATCAATGAAAATTAAAGGAACAGAATTTGATTCCTGTATATTTAAAGATTGTGATTTTTCTTTGTCAACTTTAGATGGAGTTTCTTTTTCTAATATAGAATTTCTTAATTCTAAATTCACTGGAGTTGATTTTTCTTTATGCAATACGTATATCTTCGATGCAAAATTTATTGGTTGTATAATGCATTATTCTATTTTTTCAGGTATGAATCTATCTAATTTTAATTTTAAGGATTCTATCTTTTATGAATCAGATTTTACTGATTGTAATTTAAACTCTTCTGTGTTTTATAATTGTAATATGGAAAGAGTCGCTTTTGAAGGAGCTAGTTTAATTAATTCCGATTTATCGACTTCTTTTAATATTTGTATTAACCCAATTACTTCTAAGGTAAAAGGAATGAAGATATCACAGGAACAGGCAAGTTTAATCTTATCTTCATTTGGAATTAAAGTTATTAAATATTGATGAATGCCTATTTATATGTGATGAAAGGTGTAATATCTTTGATTAAAAGAGTTTAGATTGAATATAAACAAGGCTTTTTGTGTATTTTTTTCCATAATTGAATACTGTTTTATAATTACCTGATACACAAGTTGTTATCTAAACTATAATAAGTACTTGATTTACATCAACAGTCTTAAATTGTTGATGAACGACCTTAAAAACTTGACAAACGTCTATTTTTGTGTTATATTTAATCTATAGGAAATTAGATATTCACTTAAAGGAGAAGGTCATGAGAGCAACTACAATTACATTAATCGGTTTATTTAGCTTATTAGCTGTATTATTTTCTAGTTGTGCAGAGCAAGAAGAAAATAAGGCAATATCAAGAGAGTATACAATTGAATATACAGTAGATTCAAATGTTGAAGATATTTCAAAGATTGTATATACAGATGTTACAGGTCATAAGACTTTTGCAGAGCAGATTGATGGATTGTGGAGAATTAAAGTTAGTGGTACAAGTGGTGAAACAGTTAAATTAGAGGTTTTTGGAACTCACAAGGATTCAGGTGAGTCAAATATATTCTTACAAATTGATGCTAAAAACGGAGACGACTATATCGTAAGAGAGAACAATTTTAAGAAGAATAAAAATAAGTATTTTCATTATTATTTGATTTCTGTATTAGATTAATCAAAGTAAAAGTTTCGTTTTAGTAAATGAGGTTGCCAAATAGACAACCTCATTTTTACATTATTAGTTATTAAAAAAAGGATGTCAATTACGACATCCTTTTTATATGTTTTATTTATTCATTTCAGCAAAATGCTTATAGAATTGAGGTATTGTTCTAATACCATTGAAGAATTGTTCTAATGGATAATTTTCATTAGGAGAGTGAATAGCATCAGATCCTAAACCAAATCCCATAAGTATTGATTTAATACCAAGAACTTTTTCAAATGTAGAGATGATAGGTATAGAACCACCTGAACGAGCAGGAATAGGAGCTTTACCATATGAATCTACATATGCTTTTTCTGCAGCAATATATGCAGGTAAATCGATAGGGCAACCATAAGCTGGACCTCCGTGAAGAGGAGTAACACTAACTTTTACATATTCAGGTGCAATGCTTTCGAAATATTCTTTAAATAGTATTGCAATTTTTTCATGATCTTGATTAGGAACTAATCTAGAAGATATTTTAGCGTGAGCTTCTGAAGGAAGTACTGTTTTAGCCCCTTCTCCAGTATAACCGCCCCACATACCACAAACGTCAAAAGAAGGTCTAATACCAGTTCTTTCGTTTGTAGAGAAACCTTTTTCACCAAAAACTTCTTTGATGTCAAGAGATTTTTTGTATTCTTCAAGAGAGAAAGGAGCTTCTGCCATTTTCTTTCTTTCTTCATCAGAAATTTCTATAACATCGTCATAGAATCCAGGAATAGTAATTTTTCCGTTTTCATCGATCATTTTACCAACCATGTCACAAAGAACGTTGCATGGGTTAGCTACAGCACCACCAAATATACCTGAGTGTAAATCTTTATTAGGACCTGTAACATCAACTTGCCAGTAAGCTAGTCCACGTAAACCAGTAGTAATAGAAGGAACATCAGGAGCAATCATACTTGTATCAGACACAAGGATGATATCAGCTTTAAGCATTTCTTTATGATCTTCACAGAATTTAGGAAGAGATGGAGAACCAACTTCTTCTTCACCTTCTATCATAAACTTAACGTTACATTTAAGAAGGTTGTTTTTAACCATATATTCAAATGCTTTAGCATGCATAAAAGCTTGTCCTTTATCATCATCAGCACCTCTAGCCCAGATTTTACCATCTTTAATAACAGGTTCAAAAGGATCAGTATCCCAAAGATCGATAGGATCTACAGGCATAACATCCATATGTCCGTAAACAAGAACAGTAGGAGCATTAGGATCAATTATTTTTTCACCATATGTAACAGGATTACCTTCAGTTTCAAAGATTTCAGCTTTATCAGCACCAGCAGCAAGAATAAACTTTTTCCAGCATTCTGCAGCTTTATACATATCAGGCTTATGAGCCTCAATAGAACTAATAGATGGTATTCTAATTAGTTCAAACAATTCTTCAAGAAAACGATCTTTGTTTTCTTCGATGTATTTATTAATTAATTCCATGATAATATATTATGATTTTTTATTTACTCATATTTTGTAAATATATAAAAACATGATTACAAAATAAAAAATCGTATAGCTTATGATTTATAAATTCGATATTTCTTTACTAAGTTTATTAATATTAATATCAATTTGTTCTAAATCGTTAATAATTGTATCTTTCTTATTAGAAAAGTAATCTTTTATATTCTTAAATAATTCGAAATAGTATTTATTACTAATATCAAGATTCTTAATAAGATTCTTTAATTCTTTTCTTTTTTTAGGATTGATATCAAGTTTATAATCTTCAATCTTCTCTTTTATGTAGGAAATATAGATATTCAATTCGTTAACAAAAACGTTTGGTCTATCTTTTCTTTTTATAAGATTAATTCTTCCATAAATATGATCTACCATTTCTTTAAGAGAAGATATTTTAGAGAAATATGCCATATTAGGTCCAGGACAAGCAGCAACTCCAACACCTTCAGCTTTATTTTCTAAATTGTGATTTAAAAGAACAGGAGTACCAAGTCCTACACATGTACAAGTTTTATTTGTAATTTTAGTGTACTCTCTTTCATATGCCTCTTTTGAAAGATTTTTTGTCTTTAATTCTTCAATTTTAGCTTTCTGATAAGGTCGAGAAGCGGTACATTGTCCTTTTTCACTAAATTCATAGTTAAGGGCAACATATCTTTTAGGGCAAGGACTACCTGGAGTATTATTATTAATCCATTTCAATCTTTCAATGTCTTTAGTATTCCCTTTCAAACTATTAAAAGGTATGCCAAGAGGAGAGATGTCACTTAAGTATAAATCGTCTTCTTTTGCATTAACCATTAAATTAAGAGTAGTTTTATCTACATTAGCAACTTCAGGAACAAGAAGAAAAGGAGTACCCCAACCTATAGAATTAAGATTGTAGTAGTTTAAAAGAAAAGAATGTTCTTCGTTAGTACCTATACCACCTTGAGCAGAAAATTTAATATCTAATGGTTCTTGAGGAATTGTTTTTCCTGTACTTTTAAGATTTTCAGATAAGAGTTCAAAAAGAGTTTCTTTTAACTCATTCCTTTTGTTTTTGAATTCTTCTAAAATTATTCCCATCATATGTCCATCAGAAGCAAATGCATGTCCTCCACAATTAAGTCCTGATTCAATTCTAAATTCAGAAACCCAAATACCTTTTTTGGCAAGGAATTTACCTTGAATAAGAGCAGATCTATAATCTGAAACTTTAAGAATTATTTTCTTTTTAATGTTTCCATTAGTATCAGGGAAGAAATCGTTAAAAGTTGAGATGTAGCTGTATAAATGAGGATTTAATCCAGCAGAAAGTACTATAGAAGATTCTAAATGGCTATTTGCAAAACCTCTAAGTGCTGCATGAGCGTCATTAAATTCTTTAGGAAGTTTCTCTTTCCCTTCGTAATTGTCTTTATCAACTTTAGTCATGATATTTACGTCAATGCTACCCATTTGCATATTTTCGTTAAACCATTCTTTAATTTTAGAGAAGCTAAAATTTTTAGTAGATAGTTTATCGAATTCTTTCTTTAAAGAAGAATTTTGTGGTAACATTTCAAAATATTCTTTGATTTGTTCTGTGTTGATATTCTTTGCTTTTAATTCATTGAATTTTTCTTCAGCAATATCACTAATAAGATTTAAATAAGAAGTAATTCTTTTAGCTCTAAAATCTTTAACTTTAGAAGAAATTTCTTTGTAAGGAATGTCTAATTTAGTACAGTACATTTTTCTTACCTTCTCAATTAAAATGTCATCAACAAGTGAGACTACAGAATCAATCCCAAATTGTGCTACTTTTATGGGAGTGTCAATGCTAAATCCAATACCCATGACAGGTATATGAAAATTATGAGCTTTTATCATATATATATATTTAATATCTATCCCCTAAATCAATATTATAAGGGATAAATGAGTTGTATTGTATTTGTTTGCTATGCTTTAGTTTAATTATGATAAAAGAGTTTTATATTGTTATGCTATTAATATGAGTTCGAATATAGGTAAATAATGTTATAAAATTCAATAAATACGATATTTTAATACATTATTTAAAAAAGTTAAAGGCTTGAAAATTAGATAGAAAGATTAATTGAAATGGATATTATTTAAATCTTATTTAATGATGTCAGCAATAGCATCTACCCATAAATCATCAGAATTTAGATTCTCAACTAAATCTAGTTTTTCACCTCCATTGCTAATAAACAGTTCTTTAGCATCTTTTTGTAATTCTATTGTAGTTTCTAAGCAATCGCATACAAAAGAAGGAGAAACAACAAGAATCTTTTTAATATGATTATTAGCAAAATCTATAATCGTTTCAGAAGTAAATGGTTTAGTCCAATTTTTAGACATTCGAGATTGAAAAGATGTTGTATATGAATTTTTATCTAGATTTAAATATTTAGCTAATAAATTACTTGTTTTATAACAAGCAGCAAGATAGCATAATTCGCCATTGTTAATTGAATTATTAGTACACGAACATATTAGATGTTTATTTCTATTATGCATTTTCTTTATATGTCGCATAGGAAGAGCGTGATAAGAAAATAAAATTTTATCGTATTTATTGTGATTATATTTTTTAATCTTTTCACCTATAGCTTTAATAAATAAAGAGTTAGTGTAGAATTCGTTAATGATTCTAATTTTGATACTATCATCCCATTGTTTACTTATTCGTATAACTTCTTCTATTGTTGAGCGAGAAGTAGAATCGGCATATTGTGGATATAAGGGGAGAATAGTAATATCTTTATAGCCCTTCTTATTTATATTATTTAGAACATCTTCAATTGAGAAATCTCCATATCTCATAGCAAAGAAAGTGTCAGTATCTCTAATAGATTCATTTAATTTCCTACACAAAGTTTTAGTGTGTTTTAGTATAGGAGATTCATCATTAGAAAACAATTGCTTGTATAAAGATGTAGAATGATCAAGTCTTTTGGGTATAATAATTCCATTTACAAGAATCTTTCTAGCAATATATGGAATGTCGATTACATATTTATCGTTAAGAAATTCAGATAAAAACTGTTTTACTGAATCTTTATCTGAATTTCTAGGAGAACCTAAATTTATAATAAGAAGAGCTTTATTCATTTTACTTATTTAAAGAAGCAATTTTATTTGCAATATTATTTCCTTGTTTTATTCTATCGCCGATACCTATTCCGTTATGAATATTACCACCTACAAAGAAATTAGAATATTTGTTTTCAATATCTTTTATAGCCTGAAAACGTTCTTTAGATGTGATTTCGTATTGAGGTATAGCATATTTATGTCTAAAAATATGAGAAAGATTTATTTCCGCATTTTTAGGTTTTAACATTGAATTTACTTCTTCAATTACTTTTCTTAGAATTATATCATCATCTTCCTTTGTAATAGCTTCGTTTCTAGTACCACCCATAAAAATAGATAATAAAATAGAATCTTTAGGGGCTCTATCTTTTAGAAAAGAAGATGTAAAAAGAATACCTAAAACATTTCGTTTTTCTATGGAAGGAACAAGAGCTCCAAAAGCATTTAAATCTATACCATCCCAATTCTTAAATCCTAATGCAATTTGTACTACAGGAGCATATTTGATATTAGTAAGTTTATCAATTTCATCTTCATTTAAGAATGCAAATGATTCTTTAAATCCAGTAGAAGGGCATGCACTAACAATAAGATCGTATGATTCTTTATTGATAATATATTTATCGTCTTGTTTTTCTATTTTAAGTTCTTTTTGTTGAGTTAGTATGTTTTCTTCACCAATATTAGCAACTAATTCATTAATAAGACTTGAGAAACCACCATAAAAAGAGAACATTTTTTTAGATACTTTCTTCTCTCTATCGTTCTTTTTCTTTCTTGCTTTTGTAAATGCACCCTTAATAAAACTTCCATATTCTTGTTCTAAATTATACAATTTAGGGAGAGCATATTTTGGTATTAGATTTTCAGGATTACCAGCATAAATACCTCCAATAAATGGATCAATAGCATAATTTAGGAAAGATGTACCTAATCTTCTTTTAACAAGGTGAGCAAGATTTTCGTGTTCATTATTCCCTTTTGAAATAAAAGGCTCGAATAGGACTTTTATTTTATCTTTTAAAGAGAATAATGGAGTAGATATAGCAGAAATAGGCCCTGATGGTAGAGGATGAAATGAATTGTTTTTCCATATCAATCTTTTCTTTGCATTTTCATCTGCATAGTTTATTTTATCGAGAATATTTAAATCTTCAAATAGTTCGAAAACTTCAGGGGAATTAATTACTCCAGTTGTAGGACCAGCTTCAAAAGAGAATCCATCTTGATGTAATGTATGCATCGCTCCTCCACATCTATCTGTTTTTTCATATACGCATACATTAAACCCATATCTTTTTAGATAAAATGCAGTAGTCAGTCCAGTTAATCCAGCTCCAATAATGGCAATGTTTTTCATTATACAGGTTTTGAGAAAGTTTTGTTGGTATTAATTAAAAGAGGATCGAAAGAAGCTGCAACATTTCTAATAAATAGTAAATGTTCATCATAAACTTTTATTCCCTTATCATTCATTTCTATAATTCCATCTTTAGCTAGTTCTCTTAATTGAGGAATAGCAGGAGAAATAAAATTATCTAGAAGATTTCTATCAATATTAATTAGTTCAGCAAATTCAGAATAGTTTAAAAATCTATTACACATTATTTGATCAATAATATTTCTAATAATAGTTTCATTATTATTTAGAATATATCCTTTAGAGCAAGCAAATGTTTTTTTATTAATAGTTGCTATATATTCATCAATGTCTTTGGTATTTTGGATAAATGCAGATTCTAATTGTGTTATTCCTGAAACACCAAAAGCATAAACCTGTCCAGTGGTATCTCTAGTACAATATCCTTGGAAATTTCTATGTAATTGTTTTTCTTTTTGAGCAATACTTAAAGAATCGGTTTTTAAGGCATAATGATCAAGTCCAATAGTATCATAATTATTGGAAGTTAAAATGTCATGTGCACTTTTAAACATGTTTATTTTATCTTGTTCAGAAGGTAAACCTATTTTCTCTAGAATCTTTTGCGCTTTATTAACCCATGGTACATGTGCATATGAAAAAGTAACTATTCTATCTGCTTTAGTATCCACAGCTTTCTCAATAGTTTTTGCAAAGCTATCAATAGACTGAAGAGGTAATCCATAAATAAAATCTAGATTTACAGAATGTTTAGGATTCGTATATTTTAATAAAGAGATAAGCTCTTTTACAGGGATATATGATGCATCTCTATTAATTATTTTAAGGACATCTGGTCTAAAATCTTGAATACCAATAGAGAAGCGATTGAATTTTGCTTCCATTAGGCCTTCAATGTATTTTTCATTTAATAAAGAAGGATTACATTCTATAGCAATCTCTGGATTTTCTATAGTATTAAAAGAAGATAGGATAAAATTGTTTATTTCTTTTAGATAATCTACTTCAATTGCATTTGGAGTTCCGCCCCCATAGTGAATTTGTGAGATTTTTCTATTTTTATCTAGTTTGCTAAAACATAGCTTCATCTCGTTTATAATAGCATCAACATAAGTTCTTATTTCAGAACTTTTTCTCATATTAGAATTATTACATCCACAGTAATGGCATATCTTCTTACAGAAAGGAATATGTATATATATAGAAATATTATTAGGCTTTTGATTGTTTGAATTAATAATAGCCATTTCGTATTCTTTCTCAGAGAAATTATCTTTAAAAAAATTAGCAGGAGGATATGAAGTATACCTAGGTACTGGTTTGTTATATTTTTCTAAAAGAGTTTGAGATATTATCATTTTTATTTCTTTTATATGTTTGTTTTGTAATAGTTAATGTTAATAAAGTTACAATTCCTAATGCTATTTCAAAGCAGTATAATCCACTATATCCAATTTTATGGGCAATATGTCCACTAAGAATAGCAATAATCATACTACTTAAGTGAGTAATAACAATTTGAAGAGTAAAATCGGTACCTTCTCTTCCTTCTCTAACGTAATTCATAGAAGAAGTAAATACAATGACTGTAGCCATTCCATAAATTCCCCAAATTAAACTTACACCTAAATATATAGCTAATGTGCAAGGGGTAGTTAACGACATTATAAGAAAAAATATAGAAGTAAAAATCATCATACTAATAACAATAAATGATGAATTAATAATTCTTTTTCTTTTAATAAGATAAGAAGCAAAGAAACTTGAAATAGCTCCTATAGAAGTTCCATATAATCCAGATATAAAACCAATTTCTTTTATAGAATAGTTAAGATCCACCATATAAGGTTTAAGCATGGCCAATGTTCCTATAATACCTGAATAAAAAAGAGATAATAGAAGAATTCTATTTAATGCATATTTCTGCGTAAAGAAAGTTCTAATATCTTTATATTTAACTTTCTTAAGGTTAGTACTTTTATATTTAGTTTTCTTGTATAAGTGAAGAGGAATAATAGCTAAAAGTACAAATAGGGCAAGTGAGAATAATAGATATTTCCATCCTAAATAGTAGTATATAACTAATAAAATACCACTTCCGCAAAGAGTACCTATAAAACTTCCTGAAGACTGTATTGAATTACCAATAGTCTTTTCTTCTTTTTTCAGAATTAATATGGCATAAGCATCAGTAGCAATATCTTGAGTAGCAGAAGCAACAAAGGCAAGAATCATTAAAATAATAATAAGATTAAAATCTGTTTTTAAAGAAAAGAAACCAGCTGACATAATAGTGATAGCATAAAAGAATTCTGAAAAGAATATCCATTTTTTATACTGTTTTGTACTCTTACTTGTCTTATCAACTAAAGGAGCCCATAAAAATTTTATAATCCATGGAAGTTTTACTAATTGTAATAGCCCAATAGATTGTAAAGAATAGTGTTCTTGTCTCATAATAACAGGAACAACTGTTGAGAAAAAACTCATGGGTATAGCTTGAGCAACGTATAAAGCTAGAAGAGTTGAGAATTTATGTAGCTTGTTTCTTTCCATTTATTAAAATTAAAATGAATATTTTAAACTTAAACCAGAGTATATAGGTTTACCTGCTTGGGCAAATTGTTTTCCCATAGACTCAAAAGTATATGCAATATATTTCTGATTTGTTATGTTTTTAGTCCATACAGATAAAGATAGATTTTTTCTGTATATAGTTATATTCATATCTAAATTGTAGTAGTAGTTTTGGTATAATGAATTCTTCTCATTCCAATAATGTTTTCCTACTCCTTTATATATCAAGTTTGTTTTGATATTGTCAATAATACTAGAATTGATATCAATATTATAAGTAATTAATCCACTAATTGTTTGTTTTGGTATATATGGAATATAATTATCTGAATAATCTATGTTTTCATATAACTTACTACCTCTAATTGGTTTTCTATCTTTATATTCAGTGAATGTTGCATCGGTATAGCCATATGCAAATTGAGCACTTAAGGCACTTGAGATATATAAACTAGATTCGAATTCAAAACCTTTAGAAATTGATTTACCAGCATTAGCTTGAATACGACCTCTTCCACTAGGAACATATTGAGATATTTGTTGATTTGTCCAATCTATATAAAAACCAGTTATATTCATCTTCAATCTATTATTGATTAAACTAGTTTTTAAACCAAGTTCATAGTTCCAACTTCTCTCTGGATCGAAAGAAATATGTCTATCTTCTTCAAAAATAGAATTAAAACCTCCAGCTTTATATCCTTTAGAAACACTTGTGTATACAAAGTTGTTACTGAATTGATATTTAATAGAAAATTTAGGTGTGAATTCAGAGAAATTAAGACTTGATTTTTTAGAATCTACTTTTTTCTCATTATTATTTAGATAGGTAAAATAATCATAATCTAAATCAGCTTTTTCATAATCTAATCTAGCTCCTAATGTGAAAGAAAAATTGTTTAAGAAATATGTAGATTGGTGAAAAATAGCTCCTCCATATGTCTTTATAAGATTGTTCTTCATATAATAATATGAGTTAGTACCAGCGGGAAATCTATTTATTGAAATTTGTTGCTTTATAAATGGAGATCCGTAATCAACATTAGATTTAGAATCTTTGTTTTGTATAAAACCTGCAACACCAAATAACCATCTGTAATTTTGGTCTTTGCTATAATTAGATTTTATTGTTGCCTCTTCAGAAATAAGAAATTGTTTCTGTTTGTGGTTTACAAAGTATAAATCTACAGGACTAAAATCTTGATCGATTGCTTGATGATCGGTATAATAGTTTCCACTTGTATTAGAAGTTATTATAAATTTATCATTCTTGTATTCATTTTGTATTGCTACAGAATAAACATCATTATTATAGTAACTATATTTATCGTAATTTACATCATTAAGGATATTGTTTTTAATATCCCAAACACCGTAGGCATATCCTCCTTGTTGTGTAGATTGATAATTCAGAACAATAGAAGATTTAAAATTATTGCTATGCTTATATATGAACTTTCCATTGATATTGTAGAAATCTATATTGTCAGGTCTTTTATCTTTATTTCCTAAATTATGAAAGAAACCATCTTGATGTTTAAATAAACCATTGATAGAGAAATACAATTTGTTATTTAATTTTTGGTAAGTCGATAAATTGTATTCTTGATATCCATATTCACCTAGACTTGTTTTTATTTTAGTTCCTTGATAATTTTCTGGAGAGATAGTATTTATATTTATAATACCCCCCATGGTATTTCTTCCATAAAGAGTTCCTTGAGGACCTCTTAATATTTGTATATTTTCGATATCGGTGAAAGAAAAGTCAAAACAATTCTTTTCGTAATATGGGATACCATCAATATATAAACCAACAGAAGGAGCACCTATTTTAGATCCTATACCTCTAATAAAAATAGGAGAGGTAAGTTTAGATCCGTAGTCGGGCATAAATAAATTAGGGATATAAGAACTTAAATCTTTTAGATTTTCAATCTTATTATTTTCAAGTTTGTAGTTAGAAACTATTGATATAGCAGTTGGTAGTTTTTTTAAAGAGTATAACTCTTTACTGTATGCCACTTTAACTTCTTCTAGATAGTGATTTTTGTTTGTTATAGTATCACTTATAGCAAAATCAGTTTGGGCATATAAACTACTATTAATGAATAATAGTAGAAATATTATCTTTTTCATTTTATATGAATTTGTAAATAATTTAATAATGCAAGAAACAGGCAATACCAATTTTGGACTGCGAGTTTGCTTTAAATATTTTAAGATTATTTACGTGTAGGAGGTCTAGAATAAAAAGATCTATAAAATTCTTTTTCCTTAATAATTGAAGCGCTTAAGCTTCTATGACATTTATTAAGTATAGGTAAGTACTTAAGTAAATTGTCATTGATAGTATAATTAAATGTATAATAGTCCTTTTTACATTCTTTCTGAAGATTATCTATTAAATGAAAATCCGAATATGAACTATATTCATATTGTGAATTAGAAAGTTCATTAACAACAACTTTCGATTCAAGATTGTCTCCTTTGGTATTAGGGTATACAAACCATCCTATTACATAAAAAAGAGATAGTAATAGGTAAGGTATAAAAGATGATAATACTCCTAATTGAAACATGCTTAATTGTTTATTCTTTCGCAAATATAGAACTTATTTTACGAAATCCATTTTTCTTCTTTGAATATTTGATTTATAGCATTTATATATTTGCTAGCATTACTAGCTTTCTTTATCTTCTTATGAGTTTTATGAGAATTAGTGAAAGAAAGAGAGAAGTACTCCCAGAATCCCTGCATTCTTTTGAGAATTTGAGTATCTCCATTAAGAAGATTTGAATAACGATTTAATAAATCAGCATGAAATTCTTTGAATAATTCAAGTTTATCAACATCTGTTGTTATACCTTTAATCTCTTGAGCTAAGAAAGGGTTTGCTATTAAACCTCTACCTAACATGTAGGAATTAATATTTGGAAGTTTGTTCTGTATATTTTCGAAAGACTCTTTATTAATAATGTCTCCGTTATAGGTTATTTTATTTTTATATACTTTAGAAACTTTTTTTACTATATCAAGATTAGCTTCTCCTTTATATTGTTGTATTCCTAATCGAGGATGAATTATAAGTTCAGATAAATTATAATTGTTTAAAACAGGTATAAGATTCATAATATCTTCTTCACTCTTATATCCACTTCTAAGCTTTATAGATATTTTACAATCTAAATTTTCAAAAGCATGTTTTAAAATATCATCAATCAATTCTGGTTTATCTAACATACCACTACCCAAATTGTGTTTTGCAACCATAGGGAATGGGCATCCAAGATTCCAATTTATTTCAGAATAATCTTTACTAAGCATAGATGCTAGTTGTATAAACTCTTCTTTATCATTAGTAAGAATTTGAGGAATAAAATTCATTTTATTATTATTCTCAATACTAAAATCTCTTATTTTAGATTTTCTGATATCACCTTTTTCTATTCTTATAAAAGGACAATAATATGTATCAATATTTCCAAAATAGTAGTTAAAACTATTTCTGAAAATGTAGTCAGTTATTCCCTGAAGAGGTGCAAGAGATAATTTAGTTTCCATGAGTTAACAATTATATAATATGAAGTTTAAAGTACAAAAGTAGTGTATGAAAAAAAAAAGCCGTCAAAAATGACGACTTTTTTTTATAATTAAGAGTGTTTTTTAATTTTTAGTCTCTTTAAGAAGTTCTTTAACAGCAGCTTCTAATTGTTGGTCACGACCATTGATTACTTTATTATAGTCATTTCTAACTTTAATTTCAGGTTCAATTTGGTTATTTTCAACATATCTACCTTTTAAATCTTTCATTCCAACTTGAGGAATACCAAAGTAGATAGAAGGATCAATTAAAGTTTCCCACCATACAGCAGTCATTGTTCCAGGAACAGGCATACCAACTAATTTACCTACTTTAAGAGTTTGGTAAGCATATGGGAATCCACAAGCATCAGAGTAGTTACCTTCGTTGATAAGTACAGCAGATGGTTTCTTCCATTTGTTCATAGGTTCAGAACCCATAAATTGTCCTCTAGGGCAGAAATCAGTATATCTTTTACCACTTAATAATGTAATTAAGTCATCGTGAAGCCAACCTCCACCATTGAAACGAGTATCAACAATGATAGCATCGCAAGTAGCATATTTACCTAACATGTTAGAATATACTTCTCTAAAAGATTTAGAATCCATACCTTCAACGTGAACATATCCAACTTTACCATTAGAAAGTCTTTTACATTCAGCTTCTCTATTTTTAATCCATCTGTAGTATAGTAAGCGAGATTGTTTGTAAGCACTAATAGGCTCAACAATTTCTTCCCAAGATTTTTTAGTTTTAGGATTATATAAAGAAAGAAGAACTTTCTTATAAGCTTTATGGTTTAATAAAGGATAGTACGATTTGTTTTTATCTATCTTAACACCATCAATTTTCTTAATGATAGTACCAACTTTAATTTTAGAAGAAGCTTTTGTTAATGGACCTTTTTCAATAATCTCAGCAATTTCTAATCCATTACCTTTATAGTTTCTATTGAAGAAAGCACCTAATTTAGCAGTAGCATCACCATTTCTTTTATAAGCTCTATAACCAGAACCAGTATGAGATGCATTCAACTCTCCTAATAATTCACTTAACATTTCTGAGAAGTCATAATTATTGTTGATATGTGGAAGATATTTAGCGTATTCTTTCTTATAATATTTCCAATCAATACCATGAATTGTAGGATCATAGAATTTTTTAACAACTTGTCTCCAAACATGTTCAAACATATATTCTCTTTCACCAGCTCTATCTAAGTTGAAATCAGCTTTATAAGAGATATATTTGATTTTCATAGACATAGTATTAATCTTAACGATACTACCTCCATTTATTAAGATAATGTTCTTTGAACCTTTATCAAAAGTCATTCCACTTCTAGCAGAAAGTTTTAATAATTTTCTAGTAGAATTCTTATCAAAATCGTGTACCCATAAATCATAACCTGATTCAAAAGCACATAGATAGAATAATTTTCTTCCATTAGGAGTAAGAAGGGCATCACCAATAAAACCAGAATTGATAGTAAGTCTAATAGTTCTATCGTTTAAGTTCTTTAAGTCGAACTTAATAGATTTATCAGCTTTTTTCTTCTTATCTTTTTTCTTGTTTTTCTTTTTCTTCTTCTTGTCTTTTTTAGCTTTCTTAGCTTTTTCTTTTTTAAGATCGCTTTCAAGCTCTTTTTGCATTTCTCTTTCTTCTTTCGACATTATGAAATTGTCATATGCTTTTTTGTTGAAGAAAGAAATGTAAACATCACTTTGAGCACCCCATGAACCATGGCTACGATATCCTTGTTTATCAGAAGAATAAATCATAGCATTACCTTTAAGAACCCATTTACCACCTGAGCAGTTGTAACCAGAATTAGTAAGGTTTTTCATTTTTTTATCACCTTTAGCGCTAACAAGAGCAATATCAGTCATAAATAAAGTATGAGGATAGTAGTTTACAATGAACCATTTACTATCAGGAGACCATTTGTAATATTGGTCACCATCAGTATATGAATAAGTCCATTTACCTTCCATTACAGTTCTAGTTTTCTTACTTTTTAAGTTTATAACTTTTAAAGTAGTTCTTTCTTGAAGATAAGCAACTTCTTTTCCATCAGGAGAATATGAAGCTTGGAAAGTTTCTTCAGGAATTTCTAATAAAGGCTCTTCTTTTAATAAAGTAGAGTTAAAGAAATATTTTTCCCCTTTACGAGCTAATTTTGTTTCATATAAATTCCAGCTACCATTTCTTTCAGAAGCATACAATAATTTCTTACCGTCAGGAGAGAAAGAAACAGAACGTTCTTGTTCTGGAGTATTTGTAATTCTTTTTGTAGTTCCATATTTAGTAGAAGTAACAAAAACTTCACCACGAATAATAAAAGCTATTTCTTTACCGTTTGGAGAAAGAGAAATACCGTGAGCACCGCTTCTTAAAGTATTAAAAGAGATTGGGTTTTCACTAGCATCTTTAGTAAGTTTGATTTTAACTTTTTTAGCTTTCTTTCCAGCTTTCTTAGTATATAACTCACCTCTTAAAGCAAAGCAAAGAGTATTATCTTTAGATGCAGTAACAAAACGTACAGGATCTTTTTTGTAAGATGTTATTTGTTTTGTGTTTTTAGGATTACTGATATTAGTTTTCCAAACATTTAAAGAACCTGATTTTTCAGAAAGGTAATAAACATCTTTATTATCTCCAGAAAGAACAGGATTCAAATCTTCTCCTTTATAAGAAGAGATCATTTTATATTTTTTAGTTTTAGTGTTATACACCCATATATCTCTAGTTACAGAAGATGTATGATGTTTTCTCCAAGTATTCTCTACACCTTTTTTATCTTGGAATACAAGATTCTTCATTCCTTTAGTGTATACAGCATGTTCAGCTGGTATAGTAAGAATTTGAGAATCTCTACCACCTTTAACAGGAACAGAATATAACTCACCACCAGATTTAGGAATCATAGCGTTTTTTGGAGTATCCATAATGTTAGCGTAGAAAAGAATATTTTTTCCATCAGGAGTAAAACTTGAAGGAATTTCTCTAGCAGAATTAAAAGTTAATCTTGTTGGTTTTCCACCGTCGATAGGCATTTTGTAAATATCGAAATTACCAAATCTATCAGAAGCAAAAGCAATAGTTTTGCTGTCAGGAGACCATACTGGAGAAAAATCGTAAGCAGCATTAGTAGTTAATGCAACAGCATCTCCACCGTTAGAGCTTACTTTATATAAATCTCCTTGATATTCAAACACAATAGTTTTTCCATCTGGAGAAATAGCTGAATACCTCAACCAAAGAGGGGCATTATCAGCAAATAAATTTCCCGATAAAGCAATTATCGAGAAAATGATTAAAGTGATTTTTTTTAACATTTGTTTTAAATTTTTTCGTGTGATGTACCAAAAATACATATTTATGTTGTAGGCTTGTATTAATTTGTTGTTAATATTTTTAAAGAGATATTTAGCTAAGTGTTTAAAAATGTAATATGTTAGAATAAATCAGTCTCCAATTTTGCTGGTATTATCTCACTTTCTTGGTTTGTTCTACTAATGGCAGATACTGCATAATTATATATTTCATCTCTTACTAGTGTACAAAATTTCTTTTTACAAACTTTGTAAAGAGTTTTTGTAGAAGGATCTTCATTTTTAAGATATCTATATATAGCGTAATAATAATTGTTTCTATCTTTTGAATTCCAAAGTATAAGATTGTCCTTACCCATATGGATGATTCTAATGTTTTGTGGGTTAGAAGGATATATAGCTTTAATATTTTTGTTAGTAGGGATTATTGCAGGATACTTATGGTAAGTATTTAAAAGAGCTTCTTGAATATGTGTATTATTTTTAAGAAAAGGTTTAGCTCTAAAAAAAGAGTGTCCTTTAAAATTATTTAAGAAATGATTATAATTCAATTGTTTAATAAACTCTTTATTATTTCTCCAAACTCGATATCTCGATCTTCTATTTAATTTATAAGAGGCCATACCCGCATATACATTAGCGTTATGGATATTGGAATTCCACCAATTGGCAAGGAACTTATATGGAAGAGTTTTGTTATTAATGCTTCCATAGAGTTGAGGAACTAAATAATCAACCCATTTCATTTTATCCCAAAGAATATAATCGGCATATAGCTCATCATAGCTAGAACAAGCTCTAAGATTTAATCCCTTAAGTTTATCATATTTACTTGTTCTCCAAACAGGATATGGTGAAATACCAAATTTCACGTATGGTTTAATTTCTTTAATTTCTTTAGAAAGATTATATATGAAATCATTTATATTTTCTCTTCTCCAATCATGAATATTACTTAAGTTACTATTGTTTTCTATCAGATATTTAATGTATTCTTTCTTGTCGTAATTATCATTCGAATTTGTTTTAAAAGGGTAGAAATAATCATCGAAATGCACAGCGTCAATATCATACTTCTTAACCACTTCACAAATTACTTTGCAGATATAACTTCTAGAAAAATGTACTCCAGGGTTCAGATATTTATGTTTCTTATCTCTAAAAGTAATTTTTCTATATTTATTAGAGATATGATTTTTATTTGCTGGGTGTAATCTATAATTAAAAACAATTCTAAAGGGATTAAACCAAGCATGCAATTCCATACATCTTTTATGACATTCTTCAATAAAAAACTCTAAAGGATCGAAATTGTTTTTGGGAGCCTTACCTTGTTTTCCTGTTATCCACTCAGACCACATAACAATATCCGATTTATAAATAGCATCTCCAGATGGTCTCACCTGAAGAATAACAGTGTTTATGTTATTTTTTTGGAATGTATTTAGCATATCAATACATTCTTTTTTTATTTTTTCATTAGAAAGATGTGAAGAAGAGGGCCAATCTAAATTCAATAAAGTAGTAACCCAAATAGCTCTAAACTCTCTTTTACGGGGAATTTCCGATTTACAAGTTGTAGAAAAAGATATAAGAATTGCTAGTACAATAAGTAGTCCTTTGTAGTTTATCATATAGCAAAAATAGTATAAATGGCTTGTTTTCGGTTGTTTTTTTCTAAATTTGTCCCTAATCTTTTAATAAATAGTGAATTATTATTTAAATATCTGAATCAATGGATTATAATTTTAAAGAAATAGAAACAAAATGGCAAAAGTCATGGTTTAATGATGAAATTTATAAAGTAAAAGTAGATAAATCAAAGCCAAAATTTTATGTATTGGATATGTTTCCTTATCCATCGGGGGCAGGTTTACACGTAGGTCATCCTCTTGGATATATCGCATCTGATATTTATTCTAGATATATGACATTGAAAGGCTATAATGTATTACATCCAATGGGATATGATGCTTATGGATTGCCAGCAGAACAATACGCTATACAAACAGGTCAACATCCAGCAGTAACAACAGAGAAAAACATAAAGAGATATAGAGAGCAGTTAGATAAGATAGGTTTTTCTTTTGATTGGAGTAGAGAGGTAAGAACTTGCGATCCATCATATTATAAATGGACTCAATGGGTGTTTATTCAAATGTTTAATCACTATTTCAATAATGCTAGTCAGAAAGCAGAATCAATAGATAGTTTAGTAAAGATATTCGAGGCAGAAGGAAATGCAAAAGTAAATGCAGCTTGTTCAGAAACTCCAACATTCACAGCAGAAGAGTGGAATTCTAAAACATTAATAGAAAAGCAAGAAATCTTATTAAACTATCGTTTAGCATATCTTGCAGACTCAATGGTTAACTGGTGTCCTGTTTTAGGAACAGTATTGGCAAACGATGAGGTGAAAGATGGATTATCAACTCGTGGTGGTCACCCTGTTGTTCAAAAGAAAATGAGACAATGGTCATTAAGAGTTTCTGCTTATTCTCAAAGACTTTTAGATGGACTAGATACTTTAGAGTGGACAGAATCTTTAAAAGAAATTCAAAGAAACTGGATAGGTCGTTCTCAAGGTGCAGAAGTAGAATTTAAAGTAAAAGATTCTTCAGAAGATATTACAGTATTTACTACTAGACCTGATACTATCTATGGAGTTAGTTTTATGGTTCTTGCTCCAGAGAGTGATTATGTGAAAGAATTAGTTGTAGATTCTCAGAGAGAAGAAGTAAAAGAATATCTTGAATATGTATCTAAAAGAACAGAAAGAGAAAGACAACAAGATGTAAAAGTTGTAACAGGAGTATTCACTGGTTCTTATGCTATTAATCCATTTACAAATGAAGAAATTCCAATCTGGATTTCAGAATATGTATTATCAGGATACGGAACAGGAGCTATCATGGCAGTTCCAGCTCACGATAGTAGAGATTATGCTTTTGCTAAGAAATTTAATTTACCAATAGTTCCAGTTATCGATAACGGTAAAGACAACAATCTAGAAGAATCATCTTATGATGCCAAAGAAGGTAAAATGATTAATTCTTCAGAGATAAATGGTTTAGAAGTTAAAGAAGCTATAAACAAGATTATTGGAGTAATAGAAGAAAAACAAATAGGTAGAGGTAAAGTAAATTATAGATTGAGAGATGCAATATTCTCAAGACAAAGATATTGGGGAGAGCCTTTCCCAGTTTACTATAAAGACGAGATGCCTTATATGCTAGATGAGGATAAATTACCTTTATTATTACCAGAAGTTGATAAATATCTTCCAACAGAAACAGGAGAGCCACCACTAGGGCGAGCTAAAAATTGGGAAACAGAAGATGGATATTCTTTAGAACTTAATACAATGCCTGGTTTTGCAGGATCTTCGGCTTACTATTTAAGATATATGGATCCAAATAACGATTCACGACTAGTAGGAGAAGAAGAAAATAAATATTGGGAAGATGTCGATTTATATTTAGGTGGTGCAGAGCATGCTACAGGACACCTTATCTATTCAAGAGTATGGAATAAATTCCTATTCGATATAGGTGCTGTTTGTAAAGATGAGCCATTTAGAAAGTTAATAAATCAAGGAATGATTCAAGGACGTTCTAATTTTGTATATAGAGTACAAGGAACTAATAAGTACGTATCTTTAAATCTAAAAGATGAATATAAAACACAAGAAATACATGTAGATGTAAATATTGTGAAAAATGACATTCTAGATACAGAAGCTTTCAAAAATTGGATGCCTGAATATGCTGATGCAGAATTCATTCTTGAAGATGGAAAATATCATTGTGGATGGGCAGTTGAGAAAATGTCTAAATCGATGTTCAATGTTGTAAATCCTGATTTAATAGTAGAAGAATACGGAGCAGATACATTAAGATTATACGAAATGTTCTTAGGTCCGTTAGAAGCTCATAAACCTTGGGATACAAATGGAATTGATGGTGTTCATAAATTCTTAAAGAAATTATGGAGATTATTTGAAAATGGAAATGAAATTTCTGTATCAGATGATGAGCCAACAAAAGAGGAAATGAAAGTTCTTCACAGAACAATACAAAAAGTTAGTACAGATATAGAGAAATTCTCTTTCAATACTTCAGTTTCTGCATTTATGATTTGTGTAAACGAATTGAATTCATTGAAATGCAATAAACGTAAAGTTTTAGAGCCTCTATTGGTACTTGTAGCACCATTTGCTCCTCATATTGCAGAAGAATTGTGGAATACTATTGGAAATAGTGGATCTGTAGTAAAAGCAGAATGGCCAATCTTCGAAGAAAAATATATGGTAGAAGATTCATTCACATATCCAGTATCATTTAATGGAAAAATGAGATTCAAGCACGATTTCCCTGCTGATTATTCTAGAGAACAAATAGCAGAAGAAGTTGTTAAATTAGAAGATGCTCAAAAATGGATACTAGATAAAACTCCAAAGAAAATTATTGTAGTCCCTAAAAAGATTATCAATATTGTGATATAAAACATCATTTCTAAAAGATAATTCAAAAGGTCGCTTTTAATAAAAATAAAAGTGACCTTTTTTTATGAAAAAAATCTTGATATCGTATTTATAATTTCAACTTATTCTTCAACTTTATTATCTTTGGTTAGCACCAGATAGATATATTTATGAAAAATATGATTTATTCTTGATATTTTTTTTGAATGCTAGTTATTTTTGAATAAAAATATTCATCTTTGCGCCCTAATTTAGATTTATAATCTTAATAATTAACTGTTATGAATAGAATTTTATCAGAAGCAAGAGCTTATGGAATTATGAGCTTTGGAATTTTGCTTTACACATTTGCTGTAATGGCATTTTTTGTACCTCATGAAGTTGTAACTGGTGGTGTTACAGGTATTAGTACATTGATATATTTTCTGACCGGTAAATTTATTCCTGTTGGAGTATCATACTTTGTTATTAATAGTGTTTTAATTTTAATTTCGCTCAAAGTTCTAGGACGTAGTTTCGGAATCAAAACTGTTTTTGCAATGGTTTTAGGCTCTAGTTTACTATGGTGTTTCCAAATTTGGTTACCAGATATGTTCCATTTTTGCTTTAATGTAAGAACTATTCTACCTGATGAACCATTCTTAGCAGTAGTACTTGGTGGTATGCTTTGTGGTGTTGGAATTGGTATGGCATTATCTCAAGGAGGAAGTACAGGAGGTACAGATATCATTGCAATGATGATAAGTAAATATAGAAATATCGGTCCAGGAAAGATAATTCTATATATGGATGTATTTATTATTGCAT
Source organism: Marinilabiliaceae bacterium JC040 (assembly GCA_022496785.1). Classification (GTDB taxonomy): domain Bacteria; phylum Bacteroidota; class Bacteroidia; order Bacteroidales; family Marinifilaceae; genus SNAP01. Next base: position 22,482 of record SNAP01000013.1, read on the forward strand.
CAGGTTTCTTAGTAGAAAATCCTCAAATAGAAAAGATAATTTTAGGATATGTAACAATGGGAGTTTGTGCTTATTCTATTGATATGTTTATAGAAGGAAGAAAACAATCTTGTCAATTAATGATATTTTCAAATGAATATGAAAAAGTAGCAGAAGCTCTATCAAAAGAAATAAATAGAGGAGTTACCTTAATAGATGCTCAAGGATACTACACAAAAGAATATTCAAAAATGATAATGATAATCGCTAGAAAACATGAAACTCAAAGAATCTTTAAGATTGTAAAAGATATAGATAGGAAATCATTTATCTCTATGGGTACTGTAATGGGTGTATTTGGTGAAGGATTTGAAGATATAAGAGCTTGATAATTAGAAAAAAATTATATATTTGCACACTCAAAGGGTAGATTTTATTAAATAGTGTGATGGGGATATATATTAGATTTCAACTACCCAAATCTTTAAGATATATATCTGAGTAGCACGAAACAAAGCGAATTATGCAAGTTTTTGAATTAAAAGCAGAATTAAGAACAGAGTTTGGTAAAAAAGCAAACAAAGCAATCAGAAGAGAAGAAAAAGTACCATGTGAATTATATGGTGGAAGTGAAAATATGCATTTTATTTTAGGTGAAAAAGATCTTAATAAAGCTATTAACACTCCAAACACTTATATCTTCAATATTGATATTGCTGGTAAACCTGTAAAAGCTGTTATTAGAGAGATTCAATTCCACCCAGTATCAGATAGAGTATTACACGCTGACTTTTTCTTAGTAGAAGATGATAAAGCTGTAGCTGTTGAGGTACCTGTAAGATTAGATGGTTTTGCTAAAGGTGTTCAAGCTGGTGGTAAATTATCTGTTGTACTTAGAAAATTAAAAGTTAAAGGTCTTCCTGCACAACTTCCAGATGTATTACCAATCGACGTAACTGAAGTTGATTTAGGACAATCTGTAAAAGTTGCTTCTTTAAATTTTGATGGTATTGAAATTTTAAATGCAAAAAGTGCTGTAGTTGCTCAAGTTAAATTGACAAGAGCTGCAAGAGCTGCAATGTTAGCATCTAACTAATAAAAAAGATGACTTATGAAATACCTAGTTGTAGGATTGGGAAATATCGGAGACGAATATAAAAATACAAGACACAATATAGGTTTTAGAATATTGGACGCTCTATCTAGGGCGTCCAATATTGTTTTTAAGACAGAGAGATACGGAGATGTTTCTCATTTTAAATTCAAAGGGCGAAATATAGTTCTTCTAAAACCAAGTACTTACATGAATTTAAGTGGTAAGGCAGTTAACTATTGGCTACAGAAAGAGAAAATCCCTGTAGATAAATTATTAATTTTAGTTGACGACTTATCTCTACCATTTGGAACTCTTAGAATGAAAGGTAAAGGGAGTGACGGTGGTCATAACGGATTAAAGAATATTAATTCAATATTAGGGCATAATAAATATGCAAGAATCCGTTTTGGTATAGGTAATGAATTCAATAGAGGTCAACAAGTTGATTATGTTCTAGGAAAATGGACTGATGAGGAGAATCAAGATATTGATAGTTTAATATCTAAGTGTATAGAAGGTATAGAAATGTTCAGTACAATAGGTCTAGAACGCACAATGAATTCTTTTAACACAAAAGCAAAATAAAATGTCTCAAGATTCAAAAATACGTATAGATAAATGGCTTTGGGCTGTAAGATTATTTAAAACCAGAAGTATTGCTGCAGAAGAATGTAGAAGTAATAAGGTAATGATAAATAATGTATATGTAAAGCCATCTAGAGAAGTTTCAGTAGGAGATGAAATACAAATTAAACGTCCTCCTATAGTAAGAACATATCTAGTAAAGGCAATAGCATCTAAAAGAATGGGAGCAAAATTGACTGTAGATTTTGTAGAAGATATTACTCCTCAGGAACAATTAGATTTATTAACAATTACTAAATCGTATGGTTTTGAAATAAGGGATAAAGGCGCAGGGCGTCCTACTAAGAGAAATAGAAGAGAAATAGAAAAATTAAAAGAGATATAATGTTTATTGCTAAAGAAAAGAAAAAAACGAATATTGCTGAATATATTCTATATATGTGGCAAGTAGAAGATCTTATAAGAGCATTTGCTTTTGACAGTAAATCTTTATGTGATAAATTATTTATAAATCAAGATTTAAAAGAAGAAGCAAAAAAGGACTTATACTATTGGTATGAGAATCTTGCTGAAATGATGAAAATTGAGCAAGTAAAAGATAAAGGACATGTTCAAGTGGTTCAAAATATAGTAAACGAACTTACTGAAATTCATTTCAATTTGCTGTACGAGAAAAAAGATCCAAAATATGGTCAACTTGTTTTTGAATCTGCTAATAATCTTGTTGAATTTAGAAAGAAATCAAATATATCTAACGATATTTCCGATGTAGAATTAGCCTTGAATGCTTTATATGGAGTTTTAATATTAAAATTGAAACATCAAGAAATAAGTAAACAAACTATAAAGGCTGTAGATGGATTTAGTAAAATATTATCATATCTAAGTTTGAAATATAAAGAATTAGAAAACCAAGATCTTCAAGATCTATAATACAATACAAAATGAAGCAATTATTTCTATTATTTATTACAATTTCAATGTTTTTTAATACAAATGCTGAAGTTGTGAAGAAATCGTATCATAACAAGTATGATACAAGTAAAGTAAACAAGATTTCTATCAATAATTCTCGTGGTGATATCAAAGTAAAGGCATGGAAGAAGAACTATATCGATGTAAAAGTTACTATTTCAGTCTCTAATTCTAAGAGAGAAAAAGCCAAGAATATTGTTGATAAAATAGATATAAAAATTGATTCATTGAATAAGATTATTTCTTATGAAACAATGTTTGCTGAAGGATTTACTTTTAATAAAATAGTAACAGGTTTATTTAGTTCTACAAAAATTAAGATACTATACGAACTTTCTGTGCCAGAGAATCAGAAGTTCGATTTAATAAATAAAAAAGGAGATATAACATTAAGCGATTCATACAAAGGAATTGTTAATGTAAATCTTTCGAAAGGGAAATTGATTCTAAACAAATTAAACTCTAAATCGAAAATTAATGTTTCATTCGGAAAAGTTGAAATTAATTCAATTACTGAATGTGATTGTCATTTTGATAATTGTAATGAAGTAAGAATTAAAGAAGCTAAGAAGATGAAAATAAGTTCAAATCATTCTTTTATGAATATCGCATCTTGTTCTAATATTCAAATTTCATCTAAAAGAGGTGATATCTATTTAGGAGATGTTGATAAATTAAGAGTAAAATCTTCTTTTACAGATTATGAAATTAAAGATGTATCAGAAGCTCTAGAATTAGATTTATTCTTCGGAAGTGCAAATATTCGTAATATCAATAAAATGTTCTCTAGTGTAGATATAAAGACTAATAGAGGGAAATTAGGATTAACATTCCAAGAAGGATCAACATACGATGTATATATTCTTCACAATAAATCTACAAAATTGGATTTACCTTCAGACATGAAATTACATAAGAGAAAGACTGCTAAAAAGAAGACTTATATAAGCGAAGGTTTATATGGTAAGAAAAACAATTTTGGCTCTAAAGTAAATATAGAAGCAAAATCTTGTAAGATGTATATTCAATAAAATAAAAAATAGAGATTAAGAATTCTTAATCTCTATTTTTTTTATTTCTTAATTCATGAAAACATTCAAGTTCTCAAATTATAAATCTAGAAAGTTAAACTTCTTATTATCTTAAGAAACTTAATCTCTTACCTTTAAATTCTTCATTGAATAAACCATTGTCGAAGATTAGATTTCCATTTACAAATGTTTTATCAACTTTATAATTGAAAACTTGATCCTCGAAAGGAGACCATCCACATTTATACAATATATTATCTTTTTCTACTTTCCATTCCTTCTTGTCAACAACACATAAATCGGCGTAGAAACCTTCTTTTATATAACCTCTTTTCTCTATATGAAAGATATCAGCAGGAGCATGACACATTTTATCTACCACCTCGCATAAAGAAATCTCATTCTTTTCGGTAAGTTCAAGCATTGTTACCAAAGAATGTTGAACTAAAGGACCACCTCCAGGAGCTTTCAAATAAGAACCTTTTTTCTCTTCTGCAGTATGAGGAGCATGATCTGTTGCAACAACATCAAGAAATCCTTCTTTCAGTGCTTTTATTAATGCAATTCTATCATTTTCGCTCTTTATAGCAGGATTCCATCTCACAAAATTACCTTTTGTTTTATAAGCTTCTTCGTTGAACCAAAGATGATGCACACAAACCTCTCCAGTAATTTTTTTAGTCTTTCTATCCTCATTAGAAAATAAAGAAGTCTCTATTTCTGTTGATAAATGTAGAATATGAAGACGTGTACCACATTCTTTAGCAAGTTTCACAGCTTTTGAAGAAGACTTATAGCAAGCCTCAGCACTTCTTATCACTGGATGTAATTCAAAAGGAATATTATCCTGATATATTTCTTTATACTTCTCAACATTCTTCTCTATTGTAGGAGTATCTTCACAATGAGTAGCAATTAAAGTAGGGCATTCAGTAAAAATCTCTCTTAACTTATCATCATCATCAACAAGCATATTACCTGTAGAAGAACCCATAAAAACTTTTAATCCACAGACCGTTTTAGGATCAATCTTCTTAATCTCTTCAATATTAGAATTTGTAGCACCTAAATAAAAAGAATAATTAGCCAAAGAATTATTTGAAGCTATATTAAATTTCTCTTCTAAAAGATCTATTGTTGTTGTTTGAGGGATAACATTAGGCATATCCATAAAAGAGGTAGTACCACCTGCAATAGCAGCCTTAGCACCTTCATAAATATCACCCTTGTGAGTAAGACCTGGTTCTCTAAAATGTACCTGATCGTCGATAACACCTGGAATAAGGTATTTATCTTCAATATCAATAATCTTACAATCAGAAAATTCTTTAGATAAACTTCTATCTATACAAGCAATCTTATCATCCTTAACAAATACATTAGCAGAAAAGATTTCTCCTTCGTTAATAATCTTTGCGTTTTTAATTAAATATGCCATTTTATTTATACGATTTAATCCAAGATCTTATTTTCATTGTAATTACACCCCAAAAAGCTTCATTAAAAATTCCACCACTCATTTTTGAAGTTCCTTCTGTTCTATCAGTAAAAATAATAGGTACCTCTTTAATTTTAAATCCATACTTCCAAGTAGTAAATTTCATTTCAATTTGGAAAGCATAGCCTTTAAATTTAATTGAATCAAGGTCTATTTTTTCAAGAACTTTCTTAGTATAGCATACAAAACCTGCAGTTGCATCTTTAATATGCATTCTTGTAATAAAGTTTACATATTTAGAAGCAAAATACGACATAAGAACTCGTCCCATTGGCCAATTCACAACATTCACACCAGATATATATCTCGAACCTATAGACATATCAGCTTTGCCATTAGCACAAGCATCATAAAGTTTTAATAAATCATCTGGATTATGAGAGAAATCAGCATCCATCTCAAAAATATATTCGTAATTGTGTTCTAAACTCCATTTAAATCCACTTATATAAGCTGTTCCTAAACCAAGTTTACCTTTTCGTTCTATAATATGTAGTTGTTCAAATTCTTTTTGAAGTCTTTTTACAATATCTGCTGTTCCATCAGGAGAATTATCTTCAATTACTAGAATATCAAAATCTTTTTCAAGAGAAAAGACTTTTCTAATTATATTCTCAATATTCTCTTTTTCGTTATATGTTGGAATAATTACTATACTATCGTTCACTTTATTTAATATTTTATTATAAATAATCTAGGCATCTTTCTAATTTCATGCCTCTAGAACCTTTTATTAAAATAATTTGATCTTGAATCTTATTTTCACTCAAATATTCTAATAATTGATTTGTCTCTTCGAATTTATGAATACTTATTGAAGAATCAATATTAAAAAAATGATTTCCTACTAAAAAGATATTAGTATAGGTACCATCTTCAATCAATTTTATAATATTTCTGTGTTCATCATCACTATTTTCTCCCAATTCAAACATATCTCCTAAAAGAAGAGATTTGTTTTTAAAAGTCATATTAGTAAAATTCTCAATAGCAGCTTTCATACTTGTTGGATTAGCATTATACGAATCCATTATAATAGTGTTATTTTCAGTCTTTATTAATTGAGATCTGTGATTTGAAGGAATATAATTCTCAAGAGCTTTTTTAATATTCATATCATCTATATCGAAATAATGACCAATGCTCACTGCTGCCATTACATTCTCAAAATTATATGAACCAATTAAGTTTGTTTTTACAAGTAAATGACCTTTTCTACTCAACAGTTCTAAAACAAGATATGGAGAAGAAGAAATAAGTTCTCCTTTATTATCTGAATCTACACTACCGTAAGAGAAAGTCTTGCAAGTCTTTTCTAATTTACTAAGTATATCATTCGATTGATTATAAAAGATAATACCATCATTTGCATTCAAGTGATTGTAAAGAGCTTTCTTAGTTTCAGTAACAGTTTCAATATTTCCAAAGCCTTCTAAATGGGCTTTACCTATATTTGTTATTACTCCTAAATTAGGTTTTGAAATTGTACAAAGAAAAGCTATTTCATAAGGATGATTAGCTCCCATTTCTATAATAGCAATTTCGTGTTCATCTTTTATAGATAAAATGGAAAGAGGTACTCCTATATGGTTATTTAAATTTCCAGCAGTAGCAAAAGTTTTAAACTTAGTAGATAATACCGAAAAGATTAATTCTTTAGTAGTTGTTTTTCCATTTGTACCAGTTATTCCAATAATAGGTATTTTTATTTGATCTCTATGATATCTAGCTAAATCTTGTAAACAAGTAAGCACATCATCGACTTTAATAATTCTATCAGATTTAAAATCTATATCTTCGTCTACTATAGCAAAAGAACAACCTAATTCTAAGGCTTTATCTGCAAAGGTGTTACCATTAAAATTTTCACCCTTTAATGCAAAAAACAAACTATCTTTTACAATCTTTCTTGTATCTGTACAAATTGTTGAATGTTCTAAATATACAGAATAGATTTCTTTAATATTCATGATATATATATTAAAAAAATGTCCTAATAGTGAATTAGGACATTTAAATATTTATTTATTTTGATCTTTTACCAACATGGCTCATTGCACATCTAAAGCCGATATCATCAGTAGCTCTTTTTTGATCTAGGAATCTTCTAGATCCAGGAGAAAGCCAGAACACTCTATCTTTCCACGAACCACCTTTATAAACTCTAGCTGTATTTGAAACTAAAGATGTTAATTCTTTAGCAGAAGGGTTATACATATTCTTCTTCTTGCTAGGTTTTTGTAACCAAGAAGAATTAGCATTGATAGTAGATTTGAAATCTCCATCTATATAATCTCTATTATCTGCCATTCTATAGTTCTTACGATTTTTTAAATCCTCTTTTGTTTGTAGAGTATAAACTAATCGTCCTAAACTATCTTTCTTAGGTTCTTTAGTTGTAGGATCTATAACAACTTTCTTAAATACGTTACCTCTATAAGGGTTAACCTCACTAACGTCGTCAAAACTTGCTTGTCTATACACATCAGAAACCCACTCGTTAACATTTCCGGCCATACAATAAAGTCCGAAATCGTTAGGTTTATAAGAGTGAACATCAACAGTTTGTACACCTCCATCATTATTAGATGGTGCAACACCACTGTAATCACCTTTTCCTCTAACAAAGTTAGCTAAGAATTCTCCTCTATGTTTTCTACTGGCATCTCTAACCCAGCTACCATCCCAAGGGAAAACTCTTTTATTCATGATACGTTCTTCAGTAGTATTTCCAACCAATCCATATGCTGCATATTCCCATTCCGCTTCAGTAGGAAGACGATAACTTGGTAATAAAACACCATCCGACCAGTTTACAGCTCTTTCAGAACCATCTAAGTTTTTAACATTGTTTTTAACTTCACCTTTATATAATCCTGTAAGATAAGTATCTGTAGTAAAGTTATTAGAACCTTTTTGTGTATCAGGAGAATGTTTAAGAATTCCTTTATCAATAAGGATTTGCTCGTTAACTCTGTCTGTTCTCCATTTACAATATTGTGAAGCCTGTTCCCAACTAACCCCAACAACAGGATATTGAGCATAAGCTTTAAATCTTAAGTAATTTCTAACAAGAGGTTCATTATACGATAAAGCAGAACGCCAAACTAAAGTATCAGGTAATGCTTTGTGATAAACATCATTTTGCTTGTCGAAAACTCTTCTTAACCAATATAAATACTCTAAGTAATCAATATTTCTAACTTCTGTTTCATCCATATAGAATGAGGCTACAGTAACTCGTCTAGGTCTATTGTTATTTACTTTCATAACATCTTCCAATGTTTGTCCCATAACAAAAGTTCCTCCAGGTATGTAAACTAAACCTGGACCTGTAGGTTGTTCATAGTTATCTTTATAAACGAAACCTCCATTATCCTTAGAGTTGTATTTCCATCCTGTTGTAGAAGAATTTTTTCCACCAAATAGTCCATGTAACCAACTACATGAATTAAGAGACAATAATATCAGTGTTGAAATAAATAGCAACGATATTGATTTTACTTTCATAATAGTCTATTTAATATTATAATCATTCAATACAAAGATATAAAAAAACTTTAATTTTCATTTTTGCATTAACTTTTTTTTACAGCTTCATCATAAAGAATGATTATAATTTGTTATATATTTGGTCAACTAATTTTTAAGAATTAAAGAAAGATAAAATGAAGATAAAAACTGGTATAGGATTTGATGTTCACAAATTCAAAGATGGAGAGTTTTTCACTTTAGGAGGTATAGAAATACCATTTGAAAAATCTTGTATTGCACATTCAGATGGAGATGTATTATTACATGCTATTTGTGATGCTCTATTGGGTGCATTGTCTATGCGAGATATAGGTTATCATTTTCCAGATAAAGCTTCTGAATATAAGGATATTGACTCTAAGATATTACTTAAGAAGGTAGTAGAAATGGTTAAAGATAAAGGTTTTGAGATTTCTAATATCGATTCTATAGTATGTTTAGAACGTCCTAAACTGAGTGATAAGATTGATAGTATGAGAAAAACGATATCAGAACTAATAGAAATGGATATTGAAGATATTTCTATAAAGGCTACAACAACAGAAACTTTAGGTTTTGAAGGAAGGGGAGAGGGTATCTCAGCTTATGCAAATGTTTTAATATTTAAGAACTAAACATAAACAGTTTCAAACGTAATTTTTTATTGCATTAATTTATATATAATAAATAGCAAATATACATTTATTAACAAGTATAATTAATAGAAGTTAAACTTGTAAAAAAATAGAGAGTACTTCAGTACTCTCTATTTTTATATGTTTAGAACATATAATCCCAAACTGGTAATAATATTTTTTTACCATCTAAACCTTTAACAGCTTTTTTGCTTAAATATTTTTTGTTGATAACAACTCTAAAAATATATTCGTCAAACCATTTATCAGTAAAAGTTAGGTAACCATTGTGACCAGTTCTTCCCCAAGAATTTTCAAATTCCCATTTAAGAGGATTATCATTTTTGTCAGTATCGCAACCAATTAAAGCCATAGCGTGAGCAGAACCACTATCTCTAGTAAGAATTCTAGCTTTTTTATCCATACCAAATTTAACACCTAGTAAAGAAGAATAATCGTAGTTATTAACATCTAAGATACCAGTTGATCTGTTAAATTGTTTTCCAACATCAGAAGAAGTATATAAAGCTTCATCGTTTTTGATAGACTTAAGACAAGCAGCTTTAATTTCGCTATTTGGTAAGTTAAGGTAAGTCCAGTTTAAACCTTCTTCAGTATTTCTATAGTTTTTAATTTCATAAACTTTGTAGAAAGGACGAGTAGGATCGTTCATAATCATGATATAGTTGTTGCTGCTATAATCATTAGGAACAATACCTTTAAAGAAATCCATAGGAGTAGTAGCTAAAGTTTTAGTTTCACCTTTAGTAGTTTTATATCTCCAAGAGAAATCAACAGGAGGTTCACCTAAGCAAAGAGCTAATATTCTATAAACATCACCAAGAACTTCGATTTTATATTTACGGATTTTTCTTTCATTTTTACCGTTTTTAGCCATTTCTCTAATAGAGAAACCAGCTTCTCTTAATTTTCTTTGGATATGGCGAACCATCTGACCAGTGCTATTAGAATGAGCAGTTTCTGGCATAACAGATTGAGGAACAACACCATATTTAGTAGCAAGATTGTAGAAAGAATTCCAAACACCACCGTCGCTTACTGGGTCTTTGAAATAGCAAACAACTTCTCTATTATCCATTTTCTCTTTTCTAGTAGAGATTATATTTTCAAGGAAAAGATTACTTTTCTCAAATATATCCCAGAAATAAAGGTAGTTGTGTGAAAAATCAAAATTACTAAGATTATATTTAGCAATAACTCTAGGTCTAAGAACATTCATTGAAGTAAACATCCAACATCTACCAGAGCTTTTTTGGTTAGTAATACCAGTAACTTTAACTCTATATTTGAAAAAGTGGTCTACTTTACCTTCATTCTCAAAATTAGAAGCTAAGTTTCTAATGTTTCTGTTGTGAGTAAGAACATTTTGAAGAGCCTTAGTATTGGCATCATGCTTAAAATGTGTTCTAATTTTTGACATTTCCTTATTTGTTATTTTGCCATTCTGAGCAAAACATGCAAACGAAAGGAATGCAATCATTGTAGTAAATAATAATTTTCTCATTTGTTATTCTATTTGTTATTTTAAATATGTATTACTTCATCATAAGCAGCAGCAGCAGCTTCCATCACAGCTTCCGACATAGTAGGGTGTGGATGAATAGCTTTAATAATATCTTCTGCTTTAGCACCTAAATGTCTTGACAATACCATTTCAGCAATCATTTCAGTAACGGTAGCACCAACCATATGAGCACCAAGAAGAGTATCATCTTTACTATCGAATACAAGTTTCACAAAACCTTCGTTAGCACCAGCAGCACTAGCTTTACCAGATGCAGTGAAAGGGAATTTACCAACTTTAATTTCGTATCCAGCTTCAAGAGCTTTCTTTTCAGACATACCTACAGAAGAAACCTCAGGAGTAGTGTATGTACAACCAGGAATATTAGTATAGTCGATAGGTTTAGGATTTTGTCCAACCATCTTTTCAACACAACAAATAGCCTCGGCAGAAGCAACATGAGCCAATGCAGGTCCAGAAACAATATCACCTATTGCATAAACGTGCTCAACATTTGTTCTATAGAAATCATCAACATTAATTTTTCCTCTTTCAGTCTCTATACCTAGTTCTTCAAGACCTATATTTTCGATATTAGTAGCGATACCAACAGCAGATAACACAACATCACATTCGTGTTCTTCAATAGCACCTTTTTTGTTTTTAATGCTCACTTTAAGTATATCACCGCTAGTATCAACAGATTCAACTGAAGATTTAACCATCACTTTAATACCAGCTTTCTTGAATGAACGTCCCACTTGTTTAGAAACCTCTTCATCTTCAACAGGAAGAATAGTAGGCATAAATTCAACAAGTTTCACTTTAGTACCCATAGCATTATAGAAATATGCTAATTCAGAACCAATAGCACCAGAACCGACAACAATCATCGACTTAGGCTGTTCTTTCAATGTTAAAGCTTGTCTATATCCAATTATCTTTTTACCATCTTGAGGAAGGTTAGGTAACTCTCTTGAACGAGCTCCAGTAGCTAAGATAACATTCTGACAAGTATATGTAGAAACATTACCTTCGGCATCGCAAACTTCAACTTCTTGGTTAGATTTCAATTTACCATATCCTGAAATCACTTCAATATTATTTTTCTTTAATAAGTATTGAATACCCTTACTCATTTTGTCAGCAACCCCTCTACTTCTTTCAATAACTTTATCGAAATCGGGTTTTGCATTATCTATAGAGATACCATAAGCATCGGCATGTTGAGCATATTCTAGAACTTGAGCCGATTTTAAAAGAGATTTTGTAGGAATACATCCCCAATTAAGGCAAATACCACCTAATTCAGCTTTTTCTACAATAGCTACTTTCATTCCTAATTGTGATGCTCTAATAGCACCAACATATCCACCAGGACCACTTCCGATGATGATTAAATCAAATTGCATATTTATATTGTTTTGTGTTAATAAATATTACAAAATATCGAGTTATTTTGCTTTTTCGCTAAAATACAAAAACAATTTATATTACTAGTTAATTTATATACTTTTTGTTCTTTTAAGCCTAGTGGTATAGATTTTCTTATAAAGATAAGCAAGAATAAAAAACGAAAAGAAAGTAAGTATAATACTAGCACTTGGAGGCAGGTTGATAATAGAAGCAATTATTAGTCCACACAAAGAGCCTATTGGACATATTATTGATGAGGCAAGTGTAATTTTCTTAAAATCGTTGTAAAATAAATTCGCTGTTGCTTGAGGAATAGTAAGGTAAGCTATCGACAAAATAATACCAATAACATTTATAGTTATCACAATAGAGAGAGCAACCAAACAGATAAGAATAGTATTCAAAATATCGCTATATTTATTGTTTGTTTGAGCATAATCTTTATCGAAAGCAATATAATAAATAGGTCTCATAAATATGCAAAAGAAAGCTATTATAAATATTGTTAGCCCCAACATAAGCAACAATTGAGTGTTTGAGGTACTAAGAATATTACCAAAAAGATAAGACATTAAATTGGGTACATATCCTGGACTAATATAAATAAACAGCAGACCAATAGCCATACCAGTCGACCAGAAAATACCAATTATAGAATCTTGTCTAAGATTGTTTATTTTACTGAATTTAGTAATTCCAATAGCAGAAAGAATTGCAAAAATGCTAGCTCCAAGCATAGGTGTAAAGCCTAAATAATATGCAATACCAATCCCACCAAAAGAAGCATGACTGATACCACCACTAATAAAAACTATACGTTTTGCTACTATATAAGTACCTATAATACCACAAATAATTCCGCACAAAACAGAAGCAAATATTGCGTTTTGAAAGAAATCGAGTTCAAATAGTTCTAATATATTTTCCATTTTAATGATTTTTAAGTACTCTGTGAGGAACTCTTCCATGAGTAATAATATCTATAGGACAATTATATCTTTCTAAAGTTTCGTTGTCTATAATATTTGATTTATGAACGTAAACACTTCTATTTACGCAAGCTATGGTTTTTACATGAGAGCTAATAATTCCTATATCGTGAGATACCATAATAATGCTCATATCTTTATTCCATTCCTTTAGCAAACCATACATTTCCTTTTCAAAAGTATTATCTACGTATGTTACAGGTTCGTCTAGTATTAATATTTTAGGATTCGAAATAACAGCTCTACACAGAAGAGCTCTTTGCATTTGTCCACCAGAAATCTCACTTATCTTATAGTTTGAATAATTTTCCAAACCCACAATATTCAGAAGATTCATAGCTAAAGCTTTATCATTAGCAGTATATCTTTGATATAATTTCTTATTCGACATTAAACCAGACATCACAACTTCCAAAATGCTAATAGGGAAAGCCTTGTCGAAGATGTTATATTGAGGAAGATATCCTATTAAATTTTTTGTTTTATTATTCTTAAAGATGATTTCACCTTTCATTGGTTTTATGATACCTAGAATAACCTTAATTAAAGTAGTTTTTCCACCACCATTAGGTCCAATTACACCTATAAAATCATTATCGTGAATTTTCATATTTACAGAATCGAGAATGATATTATTATCATATCCCGCAGTAATATTTCTTAATTCTATTAATTCTTCCATATTATAATTTTCTAGCTAGAATATCCCCTATTTTCTTTAACTCTCCATAGATATCTTCGTTAAGGGGATTGATAACAAAAATCTCAGCACCTATAGAATTAGCAATATATTGAGCTTCCTTGCTATTAAATTCTTTTTGAATGAAGATAATATTCACCTGACTTTCTTTAGACTGATTAAGAATGTCCTTAATGTGAACAGGAGAAGCTTCTTTTCCATTCTTTTCAATTTCTATTTGTTCAAGATTATAATCTCTAGCAAAATATGTAAGAGAGGGGTGGAAAATAATAAAAGAACGATTAATCTTCTTATCAAGTTTGTTAGCTATTTCAATATCTAAATTCTTAAAAATAGATATAAGATTTTCGTAATTCTCACGAAACAAATCCTTATCGGAAGGGTAAGTCTCACATAAGGTTTCATAAATAGTCTTAGCCATTATTTGAATATTGTTTGGCGAAGTCCATATATGTGGGTCGGTATTGTGCTTACAATCTCCATGAAAATGGTCGTGCTCAATTAAATCTAAACCTTTAGACAATTCCACCGTCTTAACTGTCTTACTATCTTTAAGTAGGTTTTTAATATGATTCTGTTCGTAAGGTAGAGTTCCAATAGGGAAATATAATTTACTCTTAAGTAGAGCTTTTGCATGTTTACTAGTCAAATCGAAAGTAGCAGGACTAGCTCCAGGCGGAATAAGTACATTTATTTTATATTCTTCACCACAAATACTCTTTACAAGATATTTTTCAGGAAGAATACTTACTGTAATTGTTTTACTTGAATCTGTTTTATTGTTACATGATATTAAGGTAGTTATAATTGCTACTACTATTAATAGTGAAGAATATTTTCTCATAATTGTTACTGTTTTATAATAACTCAAAGTTAATAAAAAACAAAATAGAGAAAATAATAAATCCCTATTAGTATCAATAATCATTAAAATTAATGATTTTACACCAATTTATCCCTATTCTTTTTGTTTAGCTAGTTTAATACTTTTTTTGCTGAAATTTTTTTCTATTTATTTTGCTGTATTTAACAATAGGTAGTAATTTACTGTGTTTATACTTTTCTAAGGATAGATGTGTTTTGGAGGTACCCTCTCCGTATCAAGTCCGTATTAAGTCCCACTTGTAACGAGGAAATTACGGTAGAAGTATAGTATCAATTCAGTATATGATTAACAATAAGTGTTGAATGGGGGAGTGGGATTTTTGTTGGAAAAATTGTATATTTGATTAATATAATAGAGATTTAATAGGGTGATAACATACTTTTAGACAACATACTTTTAGACGTATAAGATTAAGGAAATTTCTTTTTAAAGTTTAATGTTATTTTTAAGTAATATATAAATATAATTATCATGAAGTATTATTTTATTGTATGTTTGATGTGTTTACTTTCAAGTTGTAACACATCACATTTGCTTTCAAAAGTTGTTGATAACCAAGCAAATTATTTAAAATCAATAAATAAAGAATGGGATTCATCATATGGTCAAATTAATGAACCTTTAAAATATGTGGCTTCTAAAATAGAATTAAAAATTAATACTTTAGATAAGACTTTCTTTAGAAATGATACAATTTATTTGTTAGGTTCTTATGATTATGAAACAGGATATGTAGATGGGCAGATATGGTCTGGTAATGAATTTTATTCGATTGAAATACATCAAGAAATAAACGCTCCTGTAAGAGTGAAAGTTCAAAAAGGAATTTTTAGAAATTTCAAGGGTATAGATAATCTTTTTGAATATTGTGAGAGAATTAAATTTGTAGATAAAGAATTGATTCCAGGAGAAGTTGACGGAGGATATTATTTTCTACTAAGTAGAATAATTAATTCAAAAAAATTAAAAATTCAAACAAGAGGATTTGAGGAAAAATAGAAATCTATTAATCTTCTTAATATTGTTTTATCAATACTAAAAATGGATTTTCTATTTAATTGAGCTAAACCTTCGAAAAGTATGAATTATCTAAATAAAGTTAATAAGATTGAGAATAAATAATCTGATTAAAGATTTCCACCTCTATATGCAATAATATATAGAGGTGTTTTTTTAGCAATCCTTTGCTTAAGATCTATTAGAAAGGTTTAGTCAGTTAGTTTGTATTATCTAAACTAGGTTATGACTATCTTTATAATTCAAATTGAAACATTATATCTAATGAAAATATGTATATTGGTAAAATAGGATATAATTTATTAAATTTACATAAAGGTATAATAATACAGATTTTTCAATGCAGTAACTAAAGCTTGGCTTATAGGTATAAAAAATGGAGGTAAATATTTATATAATCAATTATGCAAAGAAAAGAATTAATAATAATTAGCTTTTTCCTACTGATGTGTTCTTGTACACCAGTTTTAAGAACAGGAATTCCTTATTATGCAAATGCATATCAACTTGATAAAATTATCTTTAATAAAGATTCAAGTTTCTTATCAGAATATGTACTTGGATATAGATTATATTATTATACCGGACAATGGATTCGTGATTCTATAAATAATAGATTAATTTTAAAGGATAAGGATATTATAGAAATGCCAATGAATGTAGAAGAAAAAACTCTTTCTAATGAAAAAAGAAAAATAGACATAATGATAACTGGAGTAGAATATCTTACTACTAAACTTGATAGCATATTTGATAGTTTTTATTATATAACATTAATAATTAATAATAAACATAAATATAAATTAGGATATGCAAAAGCAATCTTTCTGCCAGATACATTACTGCTTAATAACATAAAGTATCCTAAGATGGGATTTGTTAACTCATTTAATGTTCCAGATAGTATAAATGTAAAAGAAATACAGATACTGATAGATTCTAGAAATGATTATCGTCGTGTTGTTAATAATGATATACCTACACGAGTATATAAGTTAAAAGATACATCCTCAAATTATATTAATATTAATCTACCTATAAATGATAGTCTATATCTGTTCTACTATAAGAAACTAAAAGAAGAAGATAAAACAGTAAAGATTCTTCATAATAAGATAAAATGGCGAGGGAAGAAATATCGTATTAGTAGAAGTGMTTTATAAATTATGCATATTTGTAAAAAGGAAAAGAGTAAAATATGATATCTAATAAAAATAAGTATATTGGTAAAATAGGATATAATTTATTAAATTTACATAAGGGTCTAATAATATAGATTTTTCAATGCAGTAACTAAAGCTTGGCTTATAGGTATAAAAATGGAGGTAAATATTTATATAATCAATTATGCAAAGAAAAGAATTAATAATAATTAGCTTTTTCCTACTGATGTGTTCTTGTACACCAGTTCTAAGAACAGGAATACATTATTATGCAAAGGCATATCAACGTGATAGAATTATATTTAATAAAGATTCAAGTTTTTT
>SNAP01000112.1 GCA_022496785.1 Marinilabiliaceae bacterium JC040
GAACTAATTTATGGGGAAGGCGAACTAATTTATGGGGAAGGCATGACAGTGCACTTGTTTAAGTGTAGATGGTATGATACTAACCCGGAGAACACAAAGACCGATCATCATGGGATTTTTTCGGTGAATACTGCTACAAGTYGGTATGAAGATGACCCTTTCGTTTTTGCCACAGCGGTAAAACAAGTGTTTTATCTTGATGATCTGGTGCACAAAGACGCGTGGAAAGTAGTCAATCATGTCGTTCACARAAACATTTACACTGCTGCTACACTWGGAGTCGACGTCGATAATGAAGAAGATATTGCATACCAAGAGCCGAATTCACAAGCTATTCCTGATTCCTCTACAATTCGGCTAAATAATGTCCTGCCTGGTCGTGTTGTTCGAGTTCGTGACGAAGAAGTACGGCTTATTGATGTTGATCCAAATGAAGATAACGAGGACTTCAGCGATGAGGATCGACATATATTACCAGA
>SNAP01000113.1 GCA_022496785.1 Marinilabiliaceae bacterium JC040
ATTCGAGGACGAAGTCTATGAAGAGAATTAGCATCACGCAATTTAAAATTGTCTTAATCCCAATAGGATGAGATATTCCTCATCTCATCAAAATGAGGATACTCTATCATCCAATAACAAATTGGTGATGAGATTAAGGAACATTGTGAATTATAGATTCACGATACTGCTTAAGGAATTAAATTTTCAAGCTAGTATTTTTGGTGAAGGATTTCTCCAACTTTGTCAATTCTGGACAAKTGTTCACCATAGACGTCATTGCGTCTGACATGTGGCGGCGGAATAAAWTMAYGCCTARGCTTTCATCTAACGGGTAASAACACCTGCRTGTTTTACTCMTCMTAGATGACTACCAAAAAAATTTGGGCATCAYATGTTCACACATCAGGGTGATTAGCATATGGTACATCATCTTATTACCATTCAWWTCGYAAGTATGTATTGCGATTTTACTYAWCATAGATGGCATCCAAC
>SNAP01000117.1 GCA_022496785.1 Marinilabiliaceae bacterium JC040
AATATGATTCAACTAAATCACCACAAGCAAGCATTTATATCATAATTAGGATAATAACAGATGTACTACCCTGTTTACAAATATGATTCAACTAAATCACCACAAGYAAGCATTTATATCATAATTAGGATAATAACAGATGTACTACCCTGTTYACAGATGCAACTTATCATATGAATTCAAAAAATACAGCAATAGTAATTCATACAAACAAGCCATCTGAAATAAGYAWTCAAGTAGAARWTACTGGACACTTATTGCTAGWGCAACAAATGTCACTATTAGGACTAGGYTYATTAYCAGTTTTACAGTTTAACCTGTTGTCCTGAACCACCACCYATACCTGCTTRTACTTAGGCTGCTTGTAAGAAGGCTTCATGTACTTAGGTTTATAAAAAATTTTCTTGCCAAAACTAGCCTTGGTTTGATTGAAAGAGAAACCAAACCTTTTTAAAGTTTTTAAGTACA
>SNAP01000014.1 GCA_022496785.1 Marinilabiliaceae bacterium JC040
GTGAAGGATGGAAAAAATAAAAATTCTTTCTTTATCTCTATTTATTATGATTCGACTGGAGAAATAGCGAAAAGAGCTTTATTTTCATTAAGCAAATCATGCCGTCATTTAGGATTTAATAAAGATAGTATCTATAAGTATATAAATGGTTATGATGGGAATATAGTGTATCTTACAATTATTAATAAAGAAGATAAGTATTGTTATTTAAAACCTAAAAAATAAGATTAATAAATACAAAACTTCGTAAAGATGAAAAGAACTTTAAATCTTGTATTTAATTTTTTGGAGTCAATTTATTTTAGATGGATACTTTTCGGTTGCTATATTCATGTGTCGTAGACTTATATTATAGTTCTATTAGTTATTTAATAGGAATATCTTCATCCCCTTTGAAATCTTCTGTATCCAGATTCTCTTTAAGTTCTTCTTTCTGTTTACCGTAGGGTTACGTTATTTAGAATGTTTTTCTTACTTTAGTTCCTAGAATAATAAATATAACTAAAGATGAAAAAACTTATTACAACTTTGTGTATAATCTTTGCTGCAATATCTAGTTTTGCATGTACTAATTTGATTGTTACAAAGACAGTTACAGCTGATGGTTCTGTGATTATCACCTATGCTGCAGATTCTCATACAAGATATGGAACTCTTGTGCATCTTCCTGCGGGAAAACATAAACTAGGGGAGATGATTAAGATTTATGAGTGGGGAAAAGACAGATATTTAGGTGAAATACCTCAAGTTCCTTATACTTTTAATGTTATAGGTAATATGAATTCTCATCAAGTAGCTATTGGTGAAACTACTTGGGGAGGTAGAAAAGAATTTAGAGATCCTGATGGTATTCTTGATTATGGTTCTTTAATTTATATTACTCTTCAAAGAGCAGCTTCTGCTAGAGAGGCCATTAAAACTTATACAGATTTGGCTAATAAATATGGATATGCATCTAGTGGTGAGTCTTTGACCTTCTCTGACAAGAATGAAGCATGGATATTAGAAATTATTTCTAAGAAACCTAAAATGGTAGATGGTAAAAATGTTAATAAAGGTGTAGTTTGGGTTGCCAGACGTATCCCTGATGGTATGATTTCTGCTCATGCGAATTGTGCTAGAATTACAAAATTTCCTAAAAATGATCCTGAAAATTGTATGTACGCTAAAGATGTGATTTCTCATGCTAGAGATTGTGGTATTTATTCTGGAAATGATGAAGATTTTAGTTTTGCAGATACTTACGCTCCTCTTGATTTCTTGGCTTTAAGAGCTTGTGAAGCTAGAGTCTGGAGTTTCTTTAATAAGTATTCTAGCGAGGATATGTCTAAGTATCTTGATTTTGCAATGGGAGATAAGTCTAAAGCTAGAATGCCTCTTTTTGTAAAAGCAAAGAAAAAGATTTCTGTGAAAGAAGTTGCCGATATGATGCGCGACCATTATGAAGGTACGCCTATGGATATGACTAAAGATTTGGGTGCTGGAGGTAATGAGTGTCCTTATAGATGGAGACCTCTTACTTATAAAGTTGATGGTAAAGAGTATTTTAATGAAAGAGCAATTGCAACTCAGCAAACAGGTTTTTGGTTTGTTGCTCAAAGTAGAAATTTCTTACCTGATGAAGTGGGTGGTGTTTTTTGGTTTGCTGTTGATGATGCTGCTACTTCTCCTTTAACTCCTGTTTATACTTGTTCTAAGAAAATTTCTAATCATTACGCTTTAGGTAATGGTAGTATGGTTAAGTATTCTCCTACATCTATGTTTTGGTTGCAAAATAGAATTGCTCAATTTGCTTATTTAAGATACAATCAAATAGGTAAAGAGGTTAGAGAAAATCTTGATAGACATGAAGAAAAAATGATTGCTTTAGTAAAGGAGATGGATAAGAAGATGCTTAGTACTAAGAGATATCAACGTCGTGTACGATTGTTAACTAAATTCTCTGTTAATCAGGCTGATAGATTGTTTGAGAAGTGGGAGCATTTTAGTAACTATCTATTAGTTAAGTATATTGATGGTAATACTAAGGTTCAAAATGAAGATGGTTCTTTTAAAACAAATAAAGATTCTAAAAGAATTCCTGTTTCTCCAATGCACGATGGCTATACTAAGAAATATCTTAAAGCTATCCAAAAAGATACTGGAGATAAATTATTGATGAAGTAAAATGTTATAATTATTATAAAATAATGATTATTGGTTTGTGATGTTGAATATTTTAATATATTTATACATTATTGGCTTTTTACATTTTGGTAATAGTTGTCGACGTATGTGGGTTTTGTTTTTTACTCGTCGACAACTATTTTTATTTGATAACTTTTTGTTATAATTTGCACATATTGAATTGTTTTATATCTTTGTAAAACACTTTTAGGACTTTTCCTAAATATTTAATCTATAAAATATAGTTATGAAACTGATTAACAATCTTACTTTAATGCAAATGCGTGATATGTCTTCAATGAAGATGTATACTGTCATGCATAAGCGTAAGATTGAGTCTTTTATTTATCAGTTATAAATCTTACGCGACTATATTCGAATTTCAATAAATTCTCAAAACTGATTTTATTCTTATATCAACTAGTGTGATTTTTTCATACTAATAATATTCTTATATACATGAATAAAGTAGTAGTTAAATTCGGAGGTTCTAACCTTCGAAACGGGAAAGATATATCCAAAATTTTAGATATTATTATAGATTATGGTAATGATACAATTGTAGTATTATCAGCTGTTTATGGCTTAACAGATGAGCTAAATAATGCTTGTTTAGAGGCAAAATACGATTTTTCTTCAATTGATAATAACTGTGTTAAAATTTCTAATAGAGTTTTATCTCTTATTATTAATGTCTTTTATAAAGATTTGTTTAAGAGAGAGTTTAATAAACAATTAGATTTGAAAATTGAATCTTTAAAAAGAAAATTAAAGATTATTTCTAAAGATAAACTTATTGATGAGCAAGTTCGTGATGAAATTCTATCTATAGGTGAATCTATTTCTGTGGCTATTTTTCATTTTGCCCTTCTTGATAGAGGTGTTAAAAATGTGGTTAGATATCCTAGTGATATAGGCTTGTTTACTAATAATGTAAATAGTGTGGCAAGTATAAATCTTTCTAAGTCTAAATTCTATGTTTCTGAATTGAATAATATAAATTCAATTGTTATTGTTCCTGGTTTTTTTGGAGTGTCTGATGATAATAAGATTAATCTTATTGGAAGAGGGGGAACGGATTATTCTGCTTCGGCAATAGCTTATTGTGTGAAAGCTAAATATCTTGATATATGGAAGGATGTGGATGGCTTTTGTACTGCTGATCCGAAACTTGTAGAGAATACTCAAACAATTACAAATTTATCTTATAAAGAGGCTTCTGAACTTGCATATTTTGGTGCTAGTATTTTGCATCCTAAGTCGATTGAGCCAGTACAGGAATTAGATATTCCTACTAGAATTTTTAATGTTAATAGGGCAGATATTTGTAAGCCTGCAAGTGTTATTTATAAGGATTCTGTTGCAGATTGTGTGAAAAGCGTAACCTATAATAATAGTATAGGTATAGTGAAATTGAAAGGTGCAGATTTAGGTGGAGAAAAGAGTATTTTATCTGATGTGACTAAGATTCTGAGTTTACATGGCATTAATATACTTTCAGTTTTAACTTCTCAAACGTCAATTAATTTAATCTTGAATAATGAAGATATAAGTAGAGTTCAGTCTCTTATAAAATCGATTAATAATTCATTTATCAGAGAGGTAGATATAATTAGCGATTTATGTTTATTGGCTATTGTTGGTGAAAATATAAATAAGCTTTCTGCTATGTTCAACAAGATTACTAAAACTTTAAATTTTAATAATATTCCTGTGAATATTTTTTCGTTTGGAGCATCAGATGTGTCTACTTATTTAATAGTAAATACTAAGTATTATAAGAAATCGTTGCAATTAATTCATTCACTAATAATCAAATAATTATGAAAACTCAAAGATTCGAAACTTTACAAGTACATGGAGGATATTCTCCAGAGAAAACAACAAATTCTATTTCAACTCCTATTTATCAATCTTCTTGCTATACTTTTAATGATACAGAGCACGCTAAAAAATTATTTAAACTAGAGGAGTTTGGTAATATTTATACTCGTTTAATGAATCCTACTACAGATGTTTTTGAAAAGAGAATAGCTGAATTAGAAGGTGGCTCAGGTGCTTTAGCTGTATCTTCAGGTATGGCTGCACAATTTATTGCTCTTAATAATATTTTAGAGAGTGGAGACAATTTTGTAACATCTCCTTTCGTATATGGTGGTAGTCATAATCAATTTAAAGTGAGTTTTAAAAGATTCGGAATTGATGCCAGATTTGCTTTATCGGATTCCGTTGCCGATATGGAATCTTTAATAGATGATAAAACTAAAGCTCTTTTTGTGGAAAGTATTGGTAATCCGGGTTTTAGTATCCCTGATTTTAAGGCTTTAGCAGAATTAGCTAAGAAATATGATATCCCTTTTGTTGTTGATAATACTTTCGGTGCTGCAGGTTTTCTTATTAAGCCTATAGAATTTGGTGCTAATATAGTTGTTGAAGCTGCCACTAAGTGGATATGTGGACATGGTACTTCTATTGGTGGTGTTATTGTTGATGGTGGAAATTTTAATTGGGGGAATGGAAAGTTTCCTTGTATTTCTGAACCTTCTTCTAGTTATCATGGTTTTAATTTCTGGGAAAATTTAGGTGAAGATTGTCCTTTAGGTAATATAGCTTATATAACAAAGGCACGTGTTGAAGGTTTAAGAGATTTTGGTCCTTGTATTAGTCCTTTTAATTCTTTTTTACTTGTGCAAGGATTAGAGACTCTTTCTTTACGAGTAGAGCGTACTGTTGAGAATAGTCTTTTGCTAGCGAATTGGTTGGAATCTTTACCTGAAGTTGAAAAAGTTAATTATCCAGGTTTAGAGTCTAGTTCTTATCATGCGTTAGCAAAACAATATTTTAAGAGAGGTTATGGAGGTGTTTTAAGTGTTGTTTTTAAGGGAAGTAAAGAGTTTACAAGTCGTTTTGTAGATAATCTAGAATTGATTTCACATTTAACTAATGTTGGAGATGTAAGGACTTTGATTGTTCAACCTTCTGCTACAACTCACCAGCAATTAAGTGATGCGGATCAGTTATCTGCTGGTGTAGAACCTAGTATGTTAAGGATTTCTTTAGGTATTGAGCATATAGAAGATATAAAAGATGATATTTTGAAATCTTTAAGTAAAACTAAAAAGGAATTAGGAGAATATGGCTTATAGTGTTTTTGAATATGAAGATGTTTTTCATTTAGAATCGGGGGAGTCTTTCCCCGATTTGAAGATTGCCTATCATACTTTTGGTAATTTATCTAGTGATTCTAAGATTGTTTGGGTGTGTCATAATTTGACAGCTAATTCAGACCCAACAGATTGGTGGAGTGGCATTTTTGGAGAGGGTAAATTGTTTAATCCAGATGAGTATTTTATTATATGTGCTAATATTATCGGATCTCCTTATGGTTCAACTTCTCCTTTGTCGATTAATACTTTTAATAATTGTAAGTGGTTCAGAGATTTTCCTCTTGTATCTATTAGAGATATGGTTAGAGCTCATATACTTCTTGCAGATTATCTTTCTATTAATAATATAGATTATTTAATAGGAGCTTCAATTGGTGGTTTTCAGGCTATTGAATGGTCGATAATGGATGCAGATAGAATTAAGAATTTAATTTTAATAGCTAGTTCTGTTAGTGCAAGTCCTTGGTTAATAGCTAGTAATACTTCTCAAAGATTGTCTATTGAATCAGATTCATCTTTTTATGAAGATATAGAAACTGGAGGTTTAATAGGGCTTAAAGCTGCTAGATCTATTGCTTTGCTAACTTATAGATGTAGTTCTAAATACAATAGTAGTCAACTTGAGAGTGATGATTCTAAATTGTCTGATTTTAAAGCAGATTCATATCAAAGGTATCAAGGAGATAAATTAGTAAAGAGGTTTAATGCTTATTCATATTATTGTTTAACAAAAACACTAGATACTCATAATATTTCTAGAAATAGGAATAGTTTTGAGAGGGTTTTATCTGATATCAATGCTAATTCTTTAATTGTTGGAATCTCATCTGATATTTTATTCCCTATTGAAGAACAATTATTTATTGCAGAAAAGATGAATAATGCTGTTTATCGACAAATTAATACAGATTCTGGTCATGATGGGTTTCTAATTGAGGTTGATTGTCTTAGAAAAATAATTAAAGATTTTATTGATGGAAAATAGTAAAGTAAATATTGGCCTATTCGGTTTTGGAACAGTTGGAGAGGGATTGTATAATATCTTGAAGACTGATAGTAAATATTGTTTTAGAAATATATGTGTTAAGAATGAAAATAAGAAGCGTTCAGTGGATATTTCCAATATTTTGTCTACAAGGAGTAGAATAATTAATAATTCAAATATAAATCTTATAGTAGAGTTAATTGATGATTGTGTGGTTTCGTATGAGATTGTTAAATCGTCTTTATTGAAGGGTAAGAATGTTGTATCTGCTAATAAAAAGATGATTGCATATAATTTAAAAGAGATTATTAATCTTCAAAAAGATAATGGAGGAACGCTTTTGTATGAAGCTTCTTCTTGTGGTAGTATTCCTATAATTAAATGTTTAGAAGAGTCTTATGGCACATCTATTGAGTCTATTTCAGGGATATTTAATGGATCTTCAAATTATATATTGTCAAAATTGTTCTCTGAAGATATAGATTATGAGTATGCTTTGAACCTGGCACAGGAGAGAGGGTTTGCAGAATCGAATCCTTTATCAGATGTTGGAGGTTTTGATTCTTTATATAAATTAGTGATTATTTCTTATCATGCTTTTGGCGTGATTGCTAATCCTGATGATATTTGTGTTTTTGGTATTTCAAATATTAGAATAGATGATGTTAAGTTTGCTAAGAAGCATGGATGTAAAATTAAATTGATAGCTAGTTCTAGGATTATTGATAATAAGATATGTATGTCTGTTTTCCCCAAATTAATACCTAGTTCAAATGATTTGTATTCTGTTGAAAATGAATATAATGCAGTTTTGATAGATGGAAAGTATTTTGATAATCATTATTTATCAGGTAAGGGAGCAGGTGCAAAACCTACAAGTGCAGCAGTAATATCGGATATTGTTTCTATTTCAAAGGGATATAGGTATTCAAATTGTAAAATAGATGAATCGCTTAAACTATCTAATGATTTTATCTTGCGTATATATTTAAGATTTAATTGCATAAAAGATATTGCTGCATTCAATTTTGTTGATACTATTGAGATTTTTAATGGTAGTGCTACGAATTATATTATTGGTGATATTTATATCTCAGATTTATTGTTGCTAAAAAAAATAATTGAAGATAATGATCTGTTTATTATGTCTTTAGAGGATGTGAATTTGTAATATTATTGATAAAGTATTTAATTTGAGATTGAGTATTGACTTCCTTTTGAGAAGGCTTATTGTTTGATATTAAAAGTATTGCGTTCGCATAATATTTTAGGAGATTTATGTGGAAATCTCCTAAAAGTCTAAATTTGATATTAGAGCATAATTTTCTACAATAAAATATAGTAATATCACAATGATTTTAGAAAGATATATGATATTCTTAAAACTTATTCTTCTATCTTAATTGTTTGAATACCATTGATTTCTATTATTGATATTGAACTACATTTTATAGATAAATTTTTATCTGTTTGCTTAATATTTAATGTACTGTCGTTAGATATGTTTTCTTTTAAAAACTTAAGTACTCTATATTCTCCTTCTAATTTTCCACAGTTTTTACCTATAATGTATCTATTTTGAATTTGATAGTATAATATAAAGGAGGTAAGGACTATGCCGCATATAAAAGATATTAGACATAGTATGATAGTAAGTTTCTTGTTATTTAGTTGTTTCATTTTATTTGTATTGTTGATTTTTATATAAATATAAAAAAAGTCTACTTAATTTTAAGTAGACTTTATATAATCTATTATTTTTTGGAATCTTTTAATGGTATATATATAGTAGTGGTTGTTGGTGTGTATATTCCCCATGTAATACCTCCTAAAAATCCATCAAGAAATGATTGATTCGTTTTAATAACGTAATTATCAAATCCTTTTGTATATTTTGCTATTAATAGTTTTGTATTCCCACCAGGTACTAATCCCATAATAAAATGATGGTTATGAATTTTTTGAACTTGTACTATTGGTTCTTCTTCCGCAATATTTCCAACGTACATTTTGTTGTTGTAACATGATGCTAGTAATATACTTACTAGAATGATTAATGTGATTTTTCTCATTTTTATAAAGTATTTTAGTTTGTTTATCAAATTTATGTAAATTATTATATATATTTACATAAACCACTAAATTTTACTCATGAAAATTAGATTATCTTTAATGATCGTAATTTCATGCTTATTATTTTGATGATATTGATAATTGGAAAATGATATCTAAAAAAATAGATTTAATACATTCAAAATATTCTTATTATATTTTGAATTCTAAAAGTTCTTCAATCATTAAGGGTTTAAAATTGAAAACAATACATAGGTTCCTTCAGAAAAGGAAAGAGAATTTATTATATAACAAGAAAGGAAAATTGATAAATAAAATTTTTTAAGACCAGACGATAAACAAATTAACAACATCTTAAATAAAAAATTAAATTAATTATGAGAACATTAGGAAATATATTATGGCATTTCCCTTTTTTAGGTTTTGTAAGTGCTTTTTTTACATTTTTAGCTGGATTGTTTTTAACAATTACCATTGTAGCTGCGCCTATTGGATTAGGATTAATAGAGTATGCAAAGTTTTTAATGTTGCCTTTTTCTAGCGTAATGGTAAGTAAAAAAGCTTTAAACCAGAAACAAAATATAATATGGAGATCATATAGTTTTCTTGTTAGGATATTCTATTTTCCAATAGGATTGATAATGTCAATAATTGTTATTTTTCAAATATTGGGATTATGTATTTCTATTATAGGAATACCTCAAGCTATTATATTAGCTAAATCTTTGTCTACATATTATAACCCTGTGAATAAGGTGTGTATTTCTGTAGATCATTCAAATTATCTGGCAAATGAAAGAGCTAGAAGAAAATATGAAAGAAGATAAAATTATTTAGAACATGTTATTTGTGTAATAACATGTTCTAAATTTTAAATTAAAATTGTATTTTAAGATTTAGATAAAAGAAATTTAGATCTTCGACGATTCTAATATTGGGAGATATTCTGATATGACTTATAGGTGATATTTCATAACCAAGGATTAAAGTTGTTAAGCTATTGTTCTCACTGTCACTTAGATTGTCAAATCTTCCATATATATGTTGTTTTTTTGTGAAATTATAAGTTGAGTATATTGAATATCCATCAACATTTTCGCCTCTTCTAAAATTAAAGTTAGATAAATTATTATATTCCCCTCCAACAGAAAATTTTTCTGATTTATATCCTAAGAAGAATAGTACTGATTGTTGATCTTCGTTAGGATCTTCTTTTCTTACTAATATATCTTCATTTTTAAAATCATAATCGTTTTTAGTACTAATATCTGCATATAATCTAGCTATAAATCCTTTGTTTTTATAAGAGAATCCTAATGAGTATTTATATTTATCATTCTTTTGAATCTTTTTATATCCTTCTCCGTTTGTAATACTTGCATCAAAAGAAAAATTCTTTGAGAATTTATAATCGAATGAAATACCTAAATCTGCACTATTATCAAAGTGATACTGAGTTACAAATACTTGGTATACATAGCGATGATTCCATAGTCTTTGTTGTTCTATAAATGAATTTGTAGTGAATATACCAAATCTTAAACTTATATCATTTTTAGACCATTTTAAAAATGCATTTTTAACAAATACAGTATATTCATATTTACTATCCTCTCCTGGATTTCCTGCATCTAAAAGAATTTTAGCACTGAAGTTATTATCAAATTGATATTTGTATCCTAGATATGCTCTTTTTAGCTCAAAGCCTTCGTAATGATTTTCATCACCAAAAAGATAGTGAAAGTTTGAAAAGATTGTACCATAAATTTTCCCTTTTGGTTGTTTTTGTTCAACATCTTGACATAGTCCTACCATACTAATTAAAAGTATAGCAAGAGTGATTTGTAATTTTTTCATTATTTTAATAGTTGTTTATATTTTGCGGTAACAAAAGTACTACTATAAAAATAAAATTGTTAGAATAATCGTATTTTTTACTTTAATAGTATTACTTTTACGAATTAATATAAACTGACACTAAAGCAAAAATAGAGATAGATATGAATATTGAAAGTATTGTAAAAACTAAGCTGATAGATGCTATAAAGTCGAATTACGCTCAGGATGTTGAATTAAAACAAATTCAATTACAAAAAACTAGAAGAGAAATAGAAGGAGATATAACTGTTGTTGTTTTCCCTTTTCTTCGCTTATCAAGAAAATCTCCAGAGCAAACAGCAAATGACTTAGGGGAATATTTGCAAGAAAATATTGAGGAAATTGAAAGCTTTAATGTTATTAAGGGTTTCCTGAATTTAGTTATTGCTAAATCTTATTGGATATCATTATTAAACAATATATTGAAAGATTCTTCATATGGATATAATTCTAATAATCCAGATGCAAAAACTATAATGGTAGAATATTCTTCTCCAAATACCAATAAACCTCTTCATTTAGGACATATTAGAAATAATCTGTTAGGTTATTCTGTTTCTAGATTGTTAGAAGCTAATGGTCATAAAGTTCTTAAAGTGAATCTTGTAAATGATAGAGGAATACATATATGTAAATCTATGATTGCTTGGGAACGATTTGGTGAAGGTAAAACTCCTGAATCTACAAATACAAAAGGAGATCATTTTGTAGGAGATTATTATGTACGATTTGATAAAGAATATAAAAAAGAGGTTGCTGAATTAATAAAAGGAGGGTTATCTGAAGAAGAAGCAAAAAAAGAATCACCTTTATTAAAAGCTGCTCAAGAAATGCTTAGAAAGTGGGAGGCAGGAGATGAAGCTGTAGTGGCTTTATGGAAAAAGATGAACTCTTGGGTGTTAGCAGGTTTTGATGTTACATATAAGCAAATGGGAGTATCTTTTGATAAAATTTACTTTGAATCTGAAACCTATAAAAAAGGAAAGAAAATTGTATTAAAAGGTCTTGAAGATGGAGTTTTATATCAAAAAGAAACAGGTTCTGTTTGGGCTGACTTAGAGGGTGATGGATTAGATCACAAGTTGTTACTTCGTGATGATGGAACTTCTGTTTATATGACTCAAGATATAGGAACTGCATATGAACGTTTTGAAGAGTTTAAACTTGATAAACAAATATATGTTGTTGGAAATGAACAAAATTACCATTTTCAAGTTTTATCTTTAGTTTGTAAGAAATTAGGTTTTGACTGGGCAGAAAAGATTAATCACTTATCTTACGGTATGGTCGAATTGCCTAATGGTAAAATGAAATCGAGAGAAGGTACTGTTGTTGATGCTGATGATTTGATGTCTGAAATGATAAATACTGCTCGTGAAACTTCTAAAGAATTAGGTAAATTAGATGGATATTCTACAGAAGAGGCTGAGAAGGTTTTTGAAACAGTTGCTTTAGGTGCTTTAAAATATTTTATTCTAAAAGTCGATCCAAAGAAGAATATGATGTTTAATCCACAAGAATCAATAGATTTTAATGGAAATACTGGACCTTTTATTCAATATACATATGCTAGAATTCAATCTATATTAAGAAAGGCTAAAGATAATGGTGTTGATATTAAAGATGTGAACACTGAAGTATCTTTAGATGAAAAAGAATCTTATTTATTAAAGATGCTTTCTGAATTTCCACAGGTTGTTTCTCAAGCTGGAAAAGAATATAGTCCTGCAATGGTAGCTAATTATATTTACGATTTGGCAAAAGAATTTAATGGCTTTTATCACGATTTTCCTATTTTAATAGAGAAAAATGAAGAGATTCTAAATTTTAGAATTCAAATATCTAAATTGGTTGGTACCGTTATTAAGAATGGTATGGCAATTATGGGAATTTCAGTTCCTGAAAGAATGTAATATAAAATCATTATACGAGAAAAGATCTATCTTATAAGAGATAGGTCTTTTTTTATTATATATATTTACATTGAATATTAATAGTTTAAAATATTGTATATGAGAAATTTTGAATTTAAAAATCCTGTAAAAATAATTTTTGGAGAGGGACAGATCTCTAAATTAGCTAAAGAAATTCCTACTGATTCTAGAATATTAATGACTTATGGGGGAGGTTCTATAAAAAGAAATGGAGTATATAAACAAGCTATAGAAGCTCTTGATGGGTATACAGTATTTGAATTTGGTGGTATTGAAGCAAATCCTGATTATGATACTTTGATGAAAGCTGTTGAAGTTTGTAAAAAGAATAATATTACATATATACTTGCTGTAGGTGGAGGTTCTGTTATTGATGGTAGTAAATTTATTTCTGCTGCAGCGTTCTATGAAGGTGATTGTTGGGATATGGTTGTAAATAGACGTAATATATTTAAAGCAATACCTTTGGCTACAATATTAACTTTACCGGCTACAGCTAGTGAAATGAATGAAGGAGCTGTGATTTCTAGAAGGGAGTTAAAAGAAAAATTCGCATTTTCTAATCCTCTTTTATTTCCTGAATTTTCAATATTGGATCCTACAGTAATATATTCTTTGCCAAAAAAACAAATAGCTAATGGTATTGTAGATACTTTCGCTCATATTCTTGAGCAATATCTTACAACAACAGATCATTATATGGTTACAGATAGATTAGCTGAAGGTATACTTAAAAATCTAATTGATTTAGCTCCAAATCTTCTTTCTAAAGATGAATTAAATTATAACGATTGTGCTAATTACATGCTAAGTGCTACTCTTGGTTTAAATGGATGGACAGCTATGGGAGCTATGCAGGATTGGGCTACTCATTTAATTGGTCACGAATTAACAGCTTTAACAGGTTTAGATCATGGAGAAACCTTAGCTATAGTATATCCTGGCACAATGAAAATTATGAGTTCAGAAAAGAAAGGTAAGTTATTACAATATGCTTCGAGAGTATGGAATATTGTTGGAGAGAGTGATGAAGAGATGATAGAAGAAGTAATTTCTAAAACTGAAAAGTTCTTTAATAGCTTAGGAATAAAAACACATTTATCAGAGAAAGATATTGACAAATCTGTTATAGATGTAATTGTAAATAGATTTGAAGATAGAAAAATTAATATAGGAGAAAAAGGTATTGTAACTCCTAAACATATTCGTATGATATTAGAATCTCAGTATTAAATATAAATGCAATATAATTTAAGAGGGTTGAATATTTATTCAACCCTCTTAATTACTACTTAATCATAAACTTTCTTACAAAATAAATGGCAGAGATACTAATATCAAAAAAGATAAGATATAAATAACTGCACACAAGATTTCAAATCGTTTTTGTTTTGTGGAAGTTCCCATTTTGTGTTTTTTTTGTTGATAAAAATTATGTTCCTAATTATTAGAACGTTGTGTGTTGTTGAAAATTGTTGTTTTATTTCGTTATTACAAATTTTAAACATATTTTAATACAAAACAAATCTTTTTATGGAAATAATGTTACATTTTATAAGTAAACCCTATAATGTGATGTATTACAATTATAGTGTGATTAATTATTGAATATTTATGACAAAAGAGGTATGTTCATTGAACATACCTCAAATAGATTAAATAATAGATGATTGATTTGAATTTAATTCAAACCTTCATTTTTTTTAGTAACGGAATTGTTTGTACTAAAAATTTGATTGAATATTTTGATATAAGATATATCATATCTTTATATATACAAGATTTATACATTTCTATTACAAAAGTGTAAATTAATTATGAGAAAGTCAAGAGTATCAAACTAAATATTTCTATAATATTAAAAAATGTGAATGAGTTTCTTTACTATTTTTTGTTTAAAGTTCATTATTATAGTAGTTTATGTGAATGTGATTGTTCTTAGTTTATTTATGAGATAATAAATTCAGTATAAAATAATATAATATTAGTATATTTGTTAATAAATGTATATATCTCAAAATTATAATGAATAATAATAAAATTGTATATTTTCTAGGAGCTGGATTTTCAGCTGAAGCTGGAGCTCCAACTCAAAATGACTTATTAAAAACCATATTAAGTCCTGAATTTAATGCTAAATATCAATACAATAAATTAATTAGTGACTCCATAATAAGATTAAACAAATTCATATGTGATATTCTGTGTATAGAAAGTATATCTTACGATAGAATAGAGTTAGAAACGATCTTTACTCTTATTGATAAATGCTTAAATGAGGGATATGCAATTATCGGCTATTCATACAATGATCTCCAAGAAATTAGAGAGATATTACAA
The DNA here is from genome assembly GCA_022496785.1 of Marinilabiliaceae bacterium JC040. Lineage (GTDB taxonomy): Bacteria > Bacteroidota > Bacteroidia > Bacteroidales > Marinifilaceae > SNAP01. The sequence goes on from SNAP01000014.1 coordinate 14,544, forward strand.
TCTTTGATAGGTTTAGCAATTCATTATAAAACAAGTATAGTAACTAGTATAGGAGGAAATGATTACATTATTGATTTTGCTAATTATATTAATAGGTTAGCTTCTAAAAGAGCTAAATATAAGTTTACTAATATTGATGAAATTTCAGTTATAACTACAAATTGGGATATAGTTCTTGATAAAGAATTTTATAATATTATTAAAAATAGTGATTATAAATTCCCTATTGCATTGGATTATTGTTGTTACATGAGTTCGATGACAAATTCTGAAAATATATATATTCCCGGATTATATGCGTTGGGTGCGGGAGGTTATAATATTAAATACTTAAAACTACATGGCTCTATGAATTGGGCTAACTGTCCTCTTTGTCAAAGAATGTATGTAGGTTTTGAAATTAATGAAATGAATTATTATAATCCTTGCTATTGTCGTCACTGTCGAGAGAATTATTCTATTAAAAATACTGAAACAATTCGTTTAAATAATAATCTATTACTGCCTACCTTTCTTAAGGATTTGTCTAATTTACAAATTAAACAAGTATGGCAGAATGCTTCTATTGAAATATCGGAAGCAAGTAAAATAGTTTTCATTGGATATTCTCTACCTTCAGCAGATTTTGAAATAAAGCAATTATTACTTAGATGTTTACGTAGAGATATAGAAATAGAAGTTGTTTTGTATCCTGGAAAGTATCCAAATTCATATGAATGTATAAAGAATATTGAAGATACAAAAGAACGTTTTTATAGTATATTTGGAGATAGAATTAAACGACTAAGTTTTATAATACAATCTGTACCACAATACATTAGAGAAAACTGTGTTGAATAATCTTTCTATAAAGATTGATAGATGTTAAACTAATGTGAAATCTTTTTAAATAATAAGATTATAAGGGTATATATATATATCTTTGTAAAATCATAATTATATAATATTGTAAAATGGGCAAATATCTTAAAATACATAATCTACTAATTCTTTTATTAATGTTTATATTTATTTCTTGTGAAACTAATAAATATGAGCAAGTAAAAAAGAAAGATTCTAAAGGAAGGGAATATATTACAGTTATTGGAGGACCAATAGATACTCGTTTATATGAATTAAGTAATGGGATTAAAGTTTATATAAACCAAAATCAAAATGAAACAAAGATAGAAACAGCAATAGGAGTTAGAGTTGGGTCAAGTAGTGATCCTGCGGGTTCTAAAGGAGCTTTAAATATTATTAGAAAGATGATGTTTAAAGGAACAAAGGAAATAGGAACTAAGAATTGGAAAAAGGAATCAATATTATTAGATAAAATTACATCCTTATTAGAAATAAGGAGAAAAGAAAAAGATACAATTATTCGTAAGAAGATTTTAAATCAAATATCTAAATTATCAGACAAAGCATCTGAATATTCAATTCATAATGAATACAAATCTATTATAACAAGTATAGGAGGAACAAATCTTTCTTCTTTTATTGATTATGGTAGAACTGTTTTTAAATGTATAATACCATCAAATGAGTTAGAAAACTGGATAAAAATAGAAAGAGAGCGTTTTTCTAATATGGTACCTCGTGAATTTATTAATACTATAAAAACTACAGAAAACTATTTTGTATCTTATAAAAAGAATGATGTACAACAAGCTAGTGATAAATTACTAGAATTAATTTGGAAGAACTCTAATAATACATATTATTCTCCTTATGGAAATGGAGAGTTCATTAATAATCCATCAATTAAGATTTTAAAAGAACTATATAGAAAATATTATATTGCTAATAATATAGGGATATGTATATCTGGAAATGTAGATTTTGAGAAAACTATAGACTTATTAGAGAAATATTGGGGAAATTATAAAAAAGGAGATATAGAAAAACGCTCTTTTAAGAAAAAAGAGATTTCGGAAATAAAAGAAAGAACAATATACGGAGATAAAGACGAACTAGTTTTATTTGGATATCAGTTTGATGGGTTTGATTCAATAGATCACAGGTACGTAATGATGATTGATTTGTTATTAGTTAATTGGCAAGCAGGTTTAATTGATCTAAACTTAAACCAGCAGCAGAAAGTTCAACTAGCAAGTTGTTCTCCATTATTTTTTAAAGATATCGGAATTCATTTCTTTCTTGGTCAACCTACTTTAGGTCAAACTTTAGAAGATGTAAAAAAGAAAATTTTATCTCAAATTAAACTTATAAAGGAAGGACAATTCCCTGATTGGCTTATTGATGCAATCAAGAAAAAAATAATTCTAGAAGAGCAAAATGATTTTGCAACAAATGGTATTGTTAACGATTTTATTTCTGCTTTTACTATGGAAAGAAATTGGATTAATAGCTTTGAATATACAGAGGCAATAAAAAAGATTACTAAGGAGGAAGTTGTTAAATTTGCAAATAAATACTATAAAGATAACTATATTGTAATATACAAGAGAAAAAGTAAATCTGATAAATCTATAAAAACATATTACGATAATATTAAAAAATATGAAAGTTCTTCAAAAGAACATTCTAAATTCTATAAATCAATTCAAAATACACAAGTTAGAGGATTCAAACCGGTATTTTTAGATTATAATAAACAAATAACTAAAAGTTGTTTAAAAGAAGGCTTATTATTTGATTATGTCAAAAATACTAAGAATGATATGTTTCAACTTTCATTTATTAGTAAGTTAAACAAAGAATCTGCTAAATATTTATCTTATGCCTTTGATTATTTATATTTTGTAGGTACGGATAAATATACCCCTTCTGGTTTAAAAGAAGAATTCTTTAAAAATGGATTAGATATTGATTATGTGTATAATAATAATAGTGCAGGAATAACTGTTAGAGGTTTGAATTCTGAATTAAAGAATGCAATTAAATTAATCAATAACATCGTCAATAATTCTGAATCAGATTTAATAGCTTTTAGAAAATATCTTAAAATGCTAAGAAAGACGAAGAATGAAAGCTTAACATCTTATGATGTAAATCCTTTTGGGTTAATTAATTATGCAAAATATGGTGATTTTAAAAAGAATCCATATGGTGCTTCTGTTTCTGAAATACAAGAATATGGACCTAAAAAGTTATTAAGGATGGTAAAAGATCTTTTTAAATATGAGCACAGTATTTATTATTTTGGTGGAGAAAATGAAGAAAGAGTTCAAGAATATATAAATGAATATCATAATACACCTAAAAAGTTACAAAAAGTTAAGATAGATACATCAGATTATAATGTAATCTTAAATGAGAGTAAAGTTTTATATTTTAATAAAGACTATAAAAAAGCTAATTTTGTGATTTTCATAAAAGGAGCTAAACAGTCAATAGAAGAACTCCCTTATAGTTTTTTATTTAATATGAAATATTCTCAAGATGCTTCTAAATATGATATAGAAAATTTATCTATTAAGTTAGATAAAGCTATTTTAAAGGGGAATAGAAACTATTATGTAATTTCAGGTACTGTTCCGTATTCAAAAATAACTTCATCTATAAAAGCATTATTAAAAGAAATTCATAATCCTATTGTTACAGATAAACAAATTAAATCTTTGCTATTGAATACAAAAAAACAATTAGAAACTGAAAGAATTACTCAAAATAATATCTATTGGCAATATTACTTTGATAAGTTATTAGAAGTTGATTATGATAGTAGAAAATATTTATACGATTATGTGACATCAGTAAAATATGAAGAATTAAGACAAAGTTTTATAAATGCAGATATAGATGACAAGTTTGTATTATGTATTGTAGGAGATAAAAAGAAGTTAAGATCAGCATCTTTAGATAAACTTGGTAATGTGAAGGAAATTTCTGCTAAAGAATTTTTGGGAGAATAATTTTAGTCAGATATTGATTATTCTACAGTATTTTAATGATTTACATATTTATAGGCTTATGTCATTATGTATATGTTAGAAATATATACAAACTTTAGAATATATTTAAAACTATTATTTTTAAATACAAGTTTTTAAAACAAGCCTTTAATTTAGGATATACTTATAGAAAAAGAAAGCCTGCAGAATAATTATTCTGCAGGCTTTTATATTTATTGGAATAAAGTACAAATTATTTAATCTATATCTTTATTGGCTTTCATTATTTAAGCAATCCTTTTCTTTTTAGTAAAGCATCTGGATTTGGTTCTTTACCTCTAAATTGTATATATAACTTCATAGCATCATCAGAACCACCACGAGAAATAACGAATTTACGGAACTTATTTGCAACTTCTTTATTAAAGATATCACCAGTTTCTTTAAATGCATTAAATGCATCTGCATCTAAAACTTCAGCCCATGTATAAGCATAGTAACCAGTAGCATAACCTTCACTACCAAAGATATGTTTAAAATATGTAGAACGGTATCTGTATGTGATTTCATCAATAAGTCCTATCTTTTTAGAAAAGTTCTTTTCGAATTCTAATACGTTAATAGGTTTTGTTGATGTTGTAGTGTGGTATTCTAAATCAATTAAAGCAGCAGCCATAAATTCAACTGTTTTAAAACCAACATTAAAGTGGCTAGCTTTATTTAACTTTGCAATAAGTTCTTTTGGCATTGCTTTACCTGTTTTATAATGTTTAGCATAAACATTTAACATTTCAGGTTCTGAACACCAGTTCTCCATTACTTGTGAAGGAAGTTCAACGAAATCTCTAGCTACAGCAGTACCAGATACTCTATTGTATTTACATTTAGAAAGTAGTCCGTGTAATGAGTGACCAAACTCATGGAATAAAGTTTCAACTTCAGAGAAGCTTAATAATGCTGGTTTATCTCCAGTAGGTTTAGAGAAATTAGTAACAACAGAAATAATAGGGTGAACGTATTTATCTAAATTAGATTGTTTACGGTAGCTAGTCATCCAAGCTCCAACTGTTTTACTTTTTCTTGGGAAGAAATCCATATATAATACACCAATAAAATCACCGTTTGCTTCACTTACTTCAAAAGTTTGGCAATCTTTATGATATAAAGGTAAATTGTATACTTGTTTGAATTTAATACCATATAATTTGTTAGCTAAATAAAATGCACCATCTCTTACATTTTCAAGTTTGAAATAAGGACGTAACATTTCTTCATCTAAATTATATTTTGCTTTCTTAAGTTTACCAGCGTAATACCACCAATCCCAAGCTTTTAAGGTAATTTTATCACCTTCTTTATTAATGATTTTTTGAAGTTCTTTTACTTCTTTTTTAGCAGCAGGTAGAGCTATATCCCAAATACGGTTACAAAGTTTATAAACGTTTTTAGTATTTTTAGCCATATTATTATCTAAAACATAGTCTGCAAAGCATTTAAAACCTAGTAATTGAGCTTTTTCTGTTCTCAAAGATATGATTTTAGATATGATTTTTTTGTTATCAAACTTATCGTTATTATTCCCTTTATTAGTATAACCTAAGTATAATTTCTTTCTTAATTCTCTTTTTGCAGAATAAGTCATGAAAGGAATAAAAGATGGTTTATCAAGAGTATACATCCATTTTCCGTCTAATCCAGCTTCTTTTGCAGTTGCAGCACCATTTGCTATCACAGATTCTGGAAGACCTTTAAGATCAGCTTTATTGTCGATAACTAATTTGAATTTGTTATTATCGCCAATAACATTATTTCTAAAAGATGAGTATAATTCAGATAAGTCTTTATTTATAACTCTAAGCTTATCCTTTTTATCTTTTGGAAGATTAGCACCACCTCTTACAAAACTATTATAGTATTTTTTTAATACCATTTTTTGTTCTGTAGATAAATTAAGATCTTTTTCTTGGTCGTAAATACTCTTAATTCTTGAAAACAAAGCCATATTTAATTTAATATCATCTGAATGACTAGAAATTAATGGTAGAATTTGTTTTTCAATTTTATCAAGTTCATCATTTGTATTTGCACCTTTAACATTGTCAAATACATAGCTAACTTTATCTAACAAATTACTACTTCTCTCAAGAGCTTCAATAGTATTTGCAAAAGTTGGCTTTTCTGAATTTTTAACAATCTTTTCAATAGCCTCTTTTTGTTCTTTTATACCTTCTTTAAATGCAGGTAAATAGTGAACTGGTTTTATCTTATCGAAAGGAGGTACCTGATGTGGTGTCTTATACTCCGAGAAGAAAGGATTTTCTACCTTTTTCTTGTCTGTGTTGCAAGATGCAAGTAATATGCAACAAGCAGCAAGAAAACATGTTGATTTTTTCATCTGTTTAAAATTTTAGTTACTTATATTTAGTGGTCCTAAATTATTATTTTTATCTAAGAAAGTAAAGTAATTATAGGCGTTTATGACGAACTTAAGAATATTTACATCTTTTAATAGCCTATATAGCGTACAATAGCTTATATATTTCTAAATTTGTTTATTCAATGATGACTAAAACTTATTCAAATGAAACAAATTAAAAGAATTCCAGAAATCATTATTCTGGTGATTTTATTAACAGTTCTCACTTATAAAGGTTCTTTAATAAGATCTAATAACAAATCTAATAGTGATTCTTCATCAAATTTTAATATTGAAGATGCTAGAAAATACTTAGAAAAAGCAAATAAGATATCTATAAAAGATAAAGATTTTGCTAAAGTCTATGATGAATCAGGTAATTTACGTGGTGAAATCCTTAGTACAGATCCAATAGCTAATAATATAATTGGATTTAATAATGCAGTACCTGTCCTTATATATATAGATAATTCAAAACTTATTAAAGGTATTCAATTACTAGAAAACTCTGAATCTAGAGGATATATTAGAAGAATTAGATCTAAAGGATTCTTTGAGAGGTGGAACAATATGACAGTAAAAGAAGCCTCAACAGCGAACGTAGATTGTGTATCAGGAGCTTCTATGACTACTGGTGCAATAAAAGAAGGTGTAAAACTTAAATTAAATGACTACTTAAAGAAAAGTTCCATAGGAGAGAGTAATTATAATTTTATATCAATATTAGCTTATGCTTTAAGTTTATTACTATTGATATTTGCAATTGTATCTATGTTTAACACTAAAATAGCAAAAAAATATAGATTACTATTATTAGTATCTTCCATTTTAATATTGGGAATATGGCAAGGAAACTTTTTATCGCTAGCATTAATGTTTGGATGGATGATACAGGGGATACCAGTATTGGCAAAATTATTTGTATTAATAGTTCTATCTCTAGCAATATTATTGCCACTATTTATTAATAAATCATTTTATTGTACTTATCTGTGTCCATATGGATGTGCTCAGGAATTAGTAGGAAAGATTAAAGTTAAAAAGTTAAAAATACCAAGTAATGTATCTAAAAAATTAAAGATCTTTAGATTAGTATTTTTTTATATAATTTTATTAGTTGAGATAGCATCTGTTTACTATAGTTTTGAATTTGATGTAAGTACAATTGAACCATTCTCAATATTTAAAATACAAGCTGCTCCTATAAGTGTAATAATTATTGGTAGTTTCTTTTTAGTCTTTTCAATATTCTCTCCAAGATTTTGGTGTAGATATATATGTCCGTTAGGATATTTCTTTGATATTTTCAAAAAGACTAAAAGAATAAAAAAATAAAATAAACAAAAAAGCAATAGAAATAATTCTATTGCTTTTTTCATATGAATTATAAATAATAATTCAATTTAAGATACTATTCCATTTGATCTTCGATTTTAGCTCTTGGATGGAAATGTTTAATTGTATCTTTTAAATAATCTCTATCTAAATGAGTATAAATCTCAGTAGTTAAGATAGATTCATGACCTAACATTTCTTGAACAGCTCTTAAATCTGCACCACCTTCAACAAGGTGAGAAGCGAAAGAGTGTCTGAAAGTATGAGGACTGATAGGTTTCTCAAGACCAATTTTATGAGCTAGATTTTTAATGATTGTGAAAATCATTACTCTAGATAATTTTTGACCTCTTCTGTTTAAGAAAAGAACATCCTCGTCTTTTGCATCAATAGATGATAATTTAGCACGGTAGTTCTTTAAGTAAAGTTTAATTTCTGTTTTAGCATTTTCACTAACAGGAATTAATCTCTCTTTATTACCTTTACCATCAATTTTAATAAATCCCATTCTAAAATGTAAATTCGAAACTTTTAGATTTATTAATTCTGATACACGAAGACCACAAGAATATAAAGTCTCCAAAATAGCTCTATTTCTTTGAGCTTCTGGTTTGTTCATATCTATAGCATCAATCAAAGAATTGATCTCTTGTACAGATAAGATACTAGGAAGTTTTCTTCCAACCTTTGGAGCCTCTAGTAAAGAAGTAGGGTTATTATCAATTATCGCACTCTTCAAAAGGAATTTGAAAAATGATTTAATACCTGATATAACTCTAGCTTGAGTTCTTGGACTAGTTCCATGTTCACTTAGATCAGCTATAAAGTCTCTTAAATGAGGATATACAACCTCTTTAGGACCGATACCTTTGGCACCATTAGCTTCTAAATACTTGATTAACTTAGCGATGTCGTTAGCGTACGCATCGATTGAATTTTGAGATAAACCTTTTTCTAATTTAAGGTACTCTCTAAATTTTTGTATTGCTGTTTCCCAATTCATAACAAACAAATTTTATTATTATTAATACAAATATAAATAATATAATTTTATCGTCACTGTTTTTTTGTCATTTTATTGTAAAAAAGACAATTTTTTTTATATTTCACTAAATAATTAGTAAAAATTAACGATATATTTACCTATAATTAAAAATGTTATTATGAAAGTGTTAATAATTAACGGTCCCAATTTAAATATGTTGGGTAGGAGGGAGAAGGAAATTTATGGAAATGTTTCATTTGAAACGTATCTAGAATATCTTAAAGAAGAATTTCAAATGATTAATATTCAGTATTTTCAATCAAATATTGAAGGAGAGATTGTAGATAAACTTCAAGCCGTAGGATTCGACTACGATGCTATTTTGCTAAATGCTGGAGCATATACACATACTTCTATAGCTTTAAGAGATGCAATAACATTAATTTCAACTCCTGTAATAGAAATTCATATTTCAAATATATTAAATAGAGAATCTTTTAGACATAAGTCGGTTATAGGTTCGGAATGTCGTGGTTCTATTATAGGTTTTGGGTTAAACTCATATAAGTTGGGTTTACAATCTTTACTATAAATAATTATTAAATGTCTTTACAAAAAAAAAGATGATACTTTTTATAAATAAATAAAGTATCATCTTTTTTTATTAAGTACTAATTCAAATATTAGCACTCATTTTCTTCTATTTTAGTTGCTAAAGGTTTAAAACCTTCACCTAATATCTCAGTAGTAGTAGTTACAGATATAAATGCAGTAGGATCTATTTCGTGAATTTTATCTTCTAATTGCATTAATTCTTTTCTATTTACAATAGTGATGATTACTTTTTTATCTTCATTCTTATAAAAACCATTACCGTTTAAGTATGTACCACCTCTTTGTAAATCATTTACAATATAGTCTCTAATTTGCTCATATTTTTGAGAAATTATCATAACCTGTCTCTCAACTTGTTGTCCTTCTAGTACGATATCAATTACTTTACCAGTAATATATATTACTACGAAAGAGTATAATGGCCATTGCCAATCTCCTTTTGCTGTAAGTAAAGATAACATAGCAATAGTAGAATCAACATAAATGATAAGTTGTCCTAAAGGTATGTTTGTGTATTTATTAACAATCATGGCAATAATATCAGATCCAGCAGTATTTGCTCTTGCTTTAAAAATTAAAGCTAAACCAACTCCAATAAAAATTGAACCAAAGATACATGATAAGAAAATGTTTTCAGCTAATGGAGCTGTTCCATACCAAGTAGTTTGTAAATCCATGAAATATGAACAAAGTGAAAAACCAATAACAGTTTTTACACCAAAACGAGGACCTAGAATCCAAACTCCTAGAATTGTTAAAGGTATATTTATTACCCAACCAGTTAAACCGACAGGAATACCATCTCCGTATTGATGAAAGGTTTCAACCATAAATCCAAATAATCCATCGGGGAACATTCCCTGGGTTAAATTATTTACTACAATACCTATTCCGTAAACCCCACCAGGAACAATGTTTCCATGTGGATTTATAAACAATACATAGCCCGCTGCCATGATAAAAGTACCAATTGCAATAAAAACTAAATGTTTTAATTCTTTTGGATTTAGAAATTGTTCTTTAATCTTTGTAATCATAAGACAATAATTAAATTTATATCCATAATTATAATAATATGGATGGTAGTTAAAAATGCGGTACAATTGTACGAAGATTATTTAAAATATTATAACTTTGGGACAGAATATTGTTAAAAAAGTGTATAAAATTCAACAATGAGACATATTAGTTCAATTATTATGAAGATTAGTGGGTGGAAATTAACAGATTCGCGCCCAATTGATAAAAAAGCAGTTATTATTGCAGCACCTCATACTTCAGCGTGGGACTTTATTATTGGTAAATTAGCATTCTCTAGTTTTGGTGTTAAAATCAATGTTTTAATAAAGAAAGAATTCTTTAAACCTGTTCTTGGACCTATTTTACGTTTTATGGGAGCTATACCTGTAGATAGAGGAAATAGAAAGAGTAATTTACTAGATCAGATAGTGAATGAATTTAAAACAAGAGATGAGATACTTCTTGTAGTAACTCCTGAGGGTAGTAGAAAAAAACGTGATAAATGGAAACGTGGTTTCTATGAAATTGCAATGGCTGCAGGTGTACCTATATATATAGGGAAATTAGATTATAAGAAAAAGACTTGTGATTTAGGAGAAAGATTCATTCCAACAGGAGATTTCAATAAAGATATAGCATATATACAATCGCAATACAAAGAAGTTAATGCTAAATACCCAGAGAACTTCTCTTGGGGAGAACGATTTTATGGAAAAAACAATGAATAACTTAATACTAGCATTAATTCAAACTGATATTGTTTGGGAAGATGTAGATAAAAATCTGAATATTCTATCAAATAAATTTTCTTCAATAGAGCAAGATGTAGATTTAATAATTCTACCTGAAATGTTTGCTTCAGGATTTACCATGCAAGGTAAAGAAGAAATTTCTAAAAGATATTCTGATATTTTGAAATGGATGCAAGAGCAAGCATGTAAAAATAACACTTGTATAATAGGTAGTACTATTTATAAGACAGATGACAAATTTTTCAATAGATTATTAATCGTTAATTCAGAATCTGTAGAATTTTACGATAAGCATCACCTGTTTACTATGGGAGAAGAATCTAATCATTTTACAGCTGGAAACAAAATATGCCAATTCGAAATTAAAGGATGGAAAATACGTCCACTTATATGTTACGATTTAAGATTTCCTATTTGGGCTAGGAACAATGATGGATACGACCTATTAACATACTCAGCCAATTGGCCTGCAAGTAGAAAATATCCATGGTCTACCTTATTAAAAGCTAGAGCTATAGAAAATCAAGCATATGTAGCTGGTGTGAATTGTGTTGGAGAAGATGGAAATAAACTTAAATATTCAGGAAATTCTGTAATTATTGATTATCAAGGAAAAGAAATAAATAAATGTCAAGATTTTGAAGAAGGAATTATAATTTCTGAATTATCTAAAATAGACTTAGATAAACAAAGACAAGCTTTTCCTGTTCTTAAAGATATGGATGAATTCACTTTTATAAAATAACATAATTTAAACAACTAAAGAATGAAAAGATTTTTTACAATGGTATGTCTTTCTTTATTATTTATGGGCGCTAATGCTCAAGATAAGAATATTACGATGGAAGATGCTATTATTAATCGTTGGAGAGGACTAGCTCCTGAAACATTAATAGGAATGCAATGGAGAGGTGATTTACACGAATTTACCTACACATCTAAAGATTATTCTAAAATTATAAATGTTAATACTCGTGGTAAAGAGAAAACATTATTATCATTGAAGAGTTTTAATAAAGCTTTATTAGACGCAAATATACCTTCTGTAAGATATATTTATGGGTATAAATGGATTTCTAAGAATGTATTTAGAATTACATTAAAAGATAAAGTTATTGAGTTCGATGTTAAAGAAAACAAAGTAATCTCAATTACTAAAGCTCTTTTCAACAAAAACTTAACTCCTAATAGCGATAGATCGTATTTCGCTTATACTAAAGCAAATAATCTATTTATAAAAGGGGAAAAAACTGATGAAATTCAAATTACTAACGACAGTGATAAGAATATTGTAAATGGAACTTCTGTAAGTAGAAACGAATTTGGTATAGATGGTGGTATCTTTTGGTCGCCAAAAGGTAATAAATTAGCTTTCTATAGAAAAGATGAATCTGCTGTTTCTACATTCCCATTAGTTGATATTTCTACTAGAACAGGAACTTTAAAAGAAATTAAATATCCTATGGCTGGAATGGATTCTGAGCATATTAGTCTTGGAGTTTACGATTTAAAATCGAAAAAAACTATTTGGGTAAAAGCTGATGATTTCTCTGCTGAAAGATATTTAACAAACATAAGTTGGGATTTAGCTGGTAAATATATCTATATTCAAGTGCTTAACAGAGAGCAAAATCATATGAAATTAAACAAATATGATGCTGCTACAGGTGAATTTGTTGCTACAATTCATCAAGAAAGAGATTCAAGATATGTTGAACCTCAACACAAACTTATCTTCTTAAAATCTAACCCTTCTCATTTTATTTATCAATCAAACACTCTTGATGGATATAATAACTTGTACATAATGAATACTGATGGTAAAATCATCAAAAATTTAACTCCTGGAACATTTGATGTTGATTTCTTATGTATGGACAGCAGACATAGAGATATTTACTATATGTCTAGAGAAATTGATCCTAGAGAAAATCACCTTTATAAAGTTAATATCAAATCGGGTAGAAAAACTCAATTAACTAGTGCTAAAGGATGGCATACAGTATATTTAACTAAGGATAGAAAATATTTTATCGATAAATATTCTAATGTAAATACTCCTAACGTAATTAATATCGTTAATAAAAGAGGTAAAGTAAAAACTAATATCCTAAAAGCTAAAAATCCTATTGAAAATTACACTAAATGTAAAGTTGAATTAGGAACTTTAAAAGCTAATGACAAGACTACTGATTTATATTATAAAATGACTTTACCAGCTAATTTTGATAGCAGTAAAAAATATCCAGTTATTTTATACGTTTATGGTGGTCCTCACGCTCAATTAGTTAAAAACACATGGCAAGGTGCTAACTGGGATCTTTATATGGCTCAAAGAGGATACATTGTATTCACTCTAGACAATAGAGGTTCTGCAGGTAGAGGAAAAGAGTTTGAAGCTTGTATCCACAGAAATTGCGGTCAACTAGAAATGCAAGATCAAATGACTGGTATTAACTATTTGAAATCGAAACTATGGGTTGATGCTAATAGAATTGGTGTTCACGGATGGTCGTATGGTGGTTTCATGACTATCTCATTAATTACAAACTATCCTGATACATTTAAAGTTGCTGTTGCTGGTGGTCCAGTTATCGATTGGAAATGGTATGAAGCTATGTATGGTGAAAGATATATGGATACTCCACAAGAAAATCCAGAAGGTTACAAAAAAGTAAGTCTTTTAAATCAAACTAAGAATCTAAAAGGAAAACTTCTTATAATACAAGGTGCTATTGATAAAACAGTATTATGGCAACATTCTCTTAACTTTGTAAGACAATGTATTATGGATAAAGTTCAATTAGATTATTTCCCTTATCCAAGAGCTGAACACAACGTTCGTGGTATAGATAGAATTCATTTAAAAGATAAATGTGCTAACTATTTCTTCGACTATCTAAAATAATTAGATATACAATAATATTCTTAGGGTTTATACTTGATAATAGGTTCAAGTATAAACCCTACTTTATTTTTAGGTATTTCATAGACAAGTCTTATAGTATATATACTTATATTGTAATATCTAAACTTAAATAATTTTGGTGTATTGTTTAAATTAAAAATATAAAAATGATAACACCATTTATTATTCCGTTTATAATAGCAATGTTTCTTGCTATAAATATGGGAGGTTCGGGTACAGCTCCTTCTTTTTCTGCTGCTTATAGTTCTAAAACATTAAAACTTGCTGCCATACCTGGACTATTCGGTATCATGGTATTTCTCGGGGCAATAGTAGGAGGTAAAGAAACTGCAAAGACAATTGGTAGTGGCCTTCTTAGTAGCGATTTAATGTCGTATTGGGTTGTTTCAATAATTCTATTCTCAATAGCAATCTCTCTTTTTGTAGCTAATCTATTTGGAATACCCCAATCAACAAGTCAATCTACAGTTCTTGCAATTATAGCTCCAGCAATCTACTACCATTCTTTTGCAGGAGATAAATTTTTTATAGAAATAATACCAACTTGGTTTGTAATGCCTATAATATCATATTTTATTGCATATTTTATTGGACATTTACTTAAAAGAAAGAAACCTAATTATAAAATAAAGAATTCATGGATGAATTATATTATAATAGCTTCATCCTTATATGTCGCTTTTTCTATTGGTGCTAATAATGTTGCCAATGCATCTGGACCTCTTTTTTCAATGGCAATACAAGAAATACATATAAATCCTTCGGATTATAATAAACTTCTAATATTAGCAACCTTAATTATTGCTCCTTCATTTGGTATTGGTAGTTCTATTTTTGGAAAGAAAATACTTAAAACAAGTACTAACGAAATTATGCAAGTGAACAAAGTAGAAGCAATAATAATATCACTTATTTCTGCATCTCTTCTTCTAACAGCTTCACTTATAAAGGGTATTCCTACATCTCTTGTTCAATTAAGTGTTTGTGCTTTTCTAGGATTAAAGGTCTCTAATTCCAATTTTAAAGAAGTATTTACAAATACCAATGTTAAGAAATTCTTCATTATGTGGATAATAGCACCTATAATAGCTTTTGCTGTATGTTTTGTTCTTATAATGCTATATGATTTTTATCTTAAATGATAAATTTCTTTATAAACTATTTAAAAATGTACTATTTATAAGCAATTTTCATTTTATACTCCTATAATTAGAAAAATAATGATTTTAATATTGGCTATTAAAATTATTTATTTAAGTTTGCACCGTTGTTGAAATATATAATTTCATTGTGGTTTCGTTAGTATAATTAGGCAAATAATAAGTTTCTTGTGTTTCTTATTTGTTTGCCGATGTGTTGTACACATCTTATGTGGTTCATAAGGGTTGGCCTCAAGATTTGAATAATCTTGAGGCTTTATCTTTTGTGTAAGATTATTAATGAAATTGCTGGTCGTTGAAGTATTCTTCCTCTAAAACCTACAAATCCTAATCCTCTATTTACATTCAAATATTGCTCGTTATATTTATATAATCCATCCCAATGTTTAGATAAATATTTACTAGGAGACCATTTCTTTCCAAAAATATCTATTCCCATTTGCATAGCATGAGTATGACCCGATAAACTTAAATCGATAAAAGTATCTTTTACTTCTGCTTCCCAATGATTAGGGTCGTGTGTTAAAAGAATAGTAAATAAATTTTTGTCTACACCTTTTATAGCTTTCTGCAAATTACCATATTTTGGGAAAGGGGGTAAACTCCAATTTTGTACTCCTAAAATATTTATTGAATCTCCATCGATACTAATAGTACGACTCTCGTCCAGTAACAATTGAAATCCAGCTAATCTTTCATTTCTAGCTATCTCATTCAGATTATTTTGTTTTGCTCTTTTAGATTTCCATTTTGTATATGAACCGTAATCGTGATTCCCTAATATAGAAAATTTACCATATCTAGATTCCATTCTTTTCAATTCGTTAATCCATGGTTTTATCTCTTCTCCAAAATTATTCACCATATCTCCAGTAAAAAGAATTACATCTGGATGTAATTGATTAATTATATCTACAACTTTCTTAATTCCTCTAAATGTTGTTCTATGACTTCCTAAATGTAGATCGGAAATATGTACAATTCTAAAATTATTAAACGATTCAGGTATCTTTTTACTATTAATATTAAAAGTCTCTACTTTATAGTTGTATGTGCCAAAAGTAGCTCCCCATATAATTACCATTGCGACACCTATAGAAACAAAATAACCCGCATTTAATACTATATTGTTTTTAAAAATCTTCTTAGTAAAGAAATTAAAGAATTTAGCCAATAAGATAATTGTCATTGGTAAATATATAGTCATTAATAAGGAATTAAAGATTGCTACATATTTATAAAATGTAGGATGACTAATTTTTTTCAGATAAAATGATTCAAAGAAAAAACCAACTGAAAGAAGAAGGGTAAGAATAATCATTACAATTTTCAATAACTTCTTATTAGAAATAAAGCTATTTCTTAATATAAATCTGTAAAAACATAAATTCTCTAATAGTATAAATATACATGCGATACTAAAAATAATCCAACTAGACCTCATAAGTAATAATTTAATTTTTTTCAAAAGTATTTAATATTTCTTATTAATTATCTATTTTAAATTACTTTTGTAGCTAAATTATTAAATTAAGGAACAATGAAAGAAATAATCAATATTGTGTGCATGGGGTGTTCTAAGAATTTAGTTGATGCAGAACATTTAGCTAAACAATTAGATAGCAACAAGTTTGAGGTTCATTTCGATTATAATAAAGATGATGCAAGTATAGTTATTATAAACACTTGTGGTTTTATTGGAGATGCTAAAGAAGAATCTATCGAAGTAATACTAAATTTTGCAGAAGCGAGAAAAAATGGTTCTATAAAGAAACTATTCGTTATGGGATGTCTTTCTGAAAGATACCGTGAAGAACTAAAGGTTGAAATGCCTGAAGTTGATAAATTCTACGGTAAATTCGATTGGAAAGAAATTATTAGAGAGATTAAGGATGGAGCCCTAGAACCAATTGAAAATGATAGGATTATTTCTACTCCTTCACATTTTGCTTATTTAAAAATATCTGAAGGATGTAATAAACGTTGTTCTTATTGTGCTATTCCTCTAATTACAGGAGAACACAAATCTATACCAATGGAAGACCTTGTTGAAGAAGCACAAAATCTTCAAAAGAAAGGTGTTAAAGAACTATTGGTTATTGCTCAAGATCTTTCATACTATGGTGTCGATTTGTACGGTGAATATAAATTGGCAGAGCTTCTTAACAGATTGTCTCAGATAGAAGGTATAGAATGGATTAGAATTCATTATGCATATCCTTCCGATTTCCCAATGAATGTTATTGAAGAAATGGCTAAGAATCCTAAAATATGTCACTACCTTGATATAGCTCTTCAGCATTCTTCTGATAAGATGTTGAAAATTATGAGAAGAGGTATCAATAGAGAAAAGACTCTTGAATTAATTTCTAATATTAGAAATTTAGTTCCAGATATTTGTCTTAGAACAACTTTCTTAGTTGGGCATCCTGGTGAAACTGAAGAGGATTTCGACGATTTAGTGGAATTTGCTAAAGAAATTCAATTCGATAGAGTTGGAGTATTCCCTTATTCTTTCGAAGAGAACACGCATACTGCTGAAAACTATGTTGATGATATTCCTCAGGAAGTTAAAGACGAAAGAGTTGAAGTTCTTATGAATGTTCAAGAAAATATCTTGTTTGAAAAAAATGAGAAATTAGTCGGTAAAAAATTTAAAGTGATTGTTGATTCTGAAGACTCAGAATATTATATAGCTCGTTCTCAATACGATTCTCCAGAGGTCGATTTAGAAATCTTTATTGATAAATCTGAAAAATTGAATATTGGAGACTTCTATATTGTGAATATAAATAAAGTGGAAACTTTTAATCTTTATGCTAGTTTAGATAGCATAGTTTAAGTCTTAATATAATGGATAAAACAGAATTACTATTACCCGTAGGAAATGCAGAAACATTTTATGCTGCTATTGAAGGGGGAGCTGATGCTATATATCTTGGCCTTAGAATGTTTAACGCTAGAGGAAGAGCTTCGAATTTCTCTCATATTCAATTGTGGGCTCTACTTGAAGAGGCTAAAAAGAAAAATGTTTTAGTATTTCTTACTGTTAATACATTAATTAAAAATGAAGAGATACCCGATTTATTAGACTTTCTTCATTTTATTTCTCAATCGAAACTTGATGCTATCATCATTCAAGATTGGGGAGTTTACCATATTGTAAAAAAACATTTCAAAAATATAACTTTACATGCCAGTACTCAAATGGGGATACATAACTCTTTGGGTATTAAACATGTTGAAAATAAGAAATTTACTAGAGCTGTTGTTGCTAGAGAATTAAGTTTCAAAGAATTAAAAACTATAAAGTCCAAAACATCTATAGAAATTGAGGTTTTTGTACATGGTGCTTTATGTTATTCTTTCTCTGGAATGTGTCTGTTCTCAAGTTTCTTAGGTGGAGCAGGTGCTAATAGAGGTTTATGTGCTCAGCCATGTAGACGTTTGTATGCTAAGCCAAACAATTCTTCTGGCTATTTCTTTTCTTTAAAAGATAATCAACAAATTTCTCTTATTCCTTCTTTAGTTGATATAGGTATCGACTCTTTTAAAGTTGAAGGACGAATGAAATCGGCAGAATATGTTAATGCTGTTGCGAAATCTTACAATATGGTTATAAAGGATAGAACAAAAGTGAAAGATGCTTTGGATATCCTAAAATACGATACTGGTAGAGAGAAAACTGAATATTTCCTTAATAATGATGTTAGTGGAGCTATTACAAAGAACACAAGTACTGGTCTTTTAATAGGTAAAATTGTTGATATCAATTCAAAAGGCTTTTATATTAGTTCAAAAGAAGAGCTATTTAGTGGCTATAGATTGAGAGTGAAATCTTCAAGAACAGATTCTCAGCAGATTGTGAAATTAAAAGAGAATTTTAAACAAGAAGGTAAAGTTTGGTTTATTAGTGCTGATTGTAAAAATATAAATGTAGGTGATTCTATTTTTATAGCATCAAGAGGAATTTATAAATTCCCTAATAAGCTTCCAAATGTGAAAATGCCTAAGATATTTTTGGAAAATAAAGTCAAAACAAAAATATTAAAAACAAATAAAGAATTTGAAGCCAAACGCAGAGAATTATATGTAAGAGTTGATACTTTACAATGGCTTAAAAAAGTTCATATAAAATCGGTTGATTATTTAATTCTAAATCTTTCTAAACAAGAATGGAAAGCTATAAAAGTAGATACTAAATACTTGTTAGAAAATAGAAATAGATTGATTTTTGAGCTGCCTAAATTTATACCAGAAAAGGATATTAATTTCTATAGAAATCTATTAGAAGGTTTCGCTAGTAATGGTTATAGAAATTATATGATTTCTCATGTGTCTCAGAAATTAATTCTTCCTAAGAATGCAAAAGTATTTACAAATGAGAATGTTTATGTCTTAAATGATTTCTCAGCTAAATATCTTCAAGAAGAGGAGGGAATTAGAGATTTTATGTACCCACTAGAAAATGATTTCCAAAATTTAAGATTCTCAAGAAATAAATCTGGTATCATTTCTCTTTTCTATCATCCTCAACTGTTCTATTCAAGAATGCCTGTAGAGGTTTCAGAATTTAAGGACGACCGTAATAATACATATCAGAAAATGATAAAAGATGGTATGACTATTATTATTCCTACAGATCCTGTTTCTCTTTTACATCAAAAGAATAAACTGATGGATGTAGGTTATAAGAGATTCCTTATTGATTTTAGTTTTATAAAAGCTTCTTCGAATGTGTTTAAAACGATTTTGAAACGATTTGGAGATTCTAAACAGATACAACCTTCTTATGGTTTTAATTTTAAGAATGGATTGAAATAATTTAAAGAGCCACTTATTTGAGTGGCTCTTTTGTTTTTCCTTAATGTAAAGCTACGTATGTATATTTTCTATAATGTTATATGTTAAATTAATGTTAAAAACAACATTGATTCAAGTATATATTATATGTTTGCTATATTTGCAATCAGCAAACACAACTATAATTATGGAAAATAATACAATCGTGGTTAATACCTCGCAAGGTCTATCCTATTTGGTCAATATATCAAAAAGAAAATTTCAATATATAAAACCTGACTTAGAAAATGTAATATTTAAGAGGGATAACTTATTAGATTTAGATACACATGAATATAAGTATCAAGAGAAAAAACATAAATATCTATTAGAAAATGGTTTCTTTTCAAGTAGAGAAAATGAATATACTTTTATTACAGATATTAAAGAATCTCAAATAGAATCTGATATTATAAATTTAAAGCAATTAACTTTTGAAGTTACAGATGATTGTAATTTAAACTGTACGTATTGTGCTTATGGCGATATGTATGAAGGCTACGATAGACGTTTGG
>SNAP01000118.1 GCA_022496785.1 Marinilabiliaceae bacterium JC040
GAAATGGCAGATCGATTCACTCTATCAATAACTGAGCCGGATCTGGTGTATCATAAGGGATTTGCCTTTTCTATTGATTCCTGCGGATTGRATCAAAAAAAATTMTTGAATGAGGTATTCAACTTCAGGGATGAATCGAAAAAGAMATTTTTATTGGCTCTACCTCCTATTTTTTATGAAGAGAATGAATCTTTTTATCGAAGGATCAAAAAAAAAYGGGCCCGGATCTCCTGCGGGAATGATTTGGAAGATCCAAAACCAAAGAGAGTGGTATTTGCTAGCAACAACATAAYGGAGGCAGTCAATCAATMTAKATTGATCCGAAATCTGATTGAAATCCAATATYGCRCCTATGGGTACATAAGAAATGTATTGAATCYATTCTTTTTAATGAATCGATCCGATCGCAACTTCGAATATGGAATTCAAAGGGATCAAATAGGAAAGGATACTCTGAATCATAGAAC
>SNAP01000122.1 GCA_022496785.1 Marinilabiliaceae bacterium JC040
GTGGAGATTCAAAAGTATATACATATTCTTATGATGGAATATCTCGATTGAAGTCTGCAATATATGGAGAGAATAAGAAACAGAATGACAAGTATAATGTGTTTTTGTCTTATGATTTGAATGGAAATATTCAGACACTTCTGAGACTTAATAATCTAGATGTTATTGATAATTTGTCGTATGAATATAATGGAAATCAATTATTATCAGTATCAGATGGTGGAGATTCCTCTTTAGGATTTAAAGATGGTTCAAATAGTAGTTTGGAATATACTTATGATTCCAATGGAAATATGATATCAGATAAAAATAAGTATATTAGTAAAATAKATTATAATTCATTAAATTTACCTAAGGAGATATTAATACAGAATCAGCGGATTCGTTATATGTATAGTTCAGGAGGGGAGAAATTACAGAATATATTGCCAAGTAAGACTTTGACTTATAGCAATGGTTTTGTT
>SNAP01000123.1 GCA_022496785.1 Marinilabiliaceae bacterium JC040
GTCAAGTTTTATTGTCCTTGACGCTCAAATGGTAGTTTTCATTTGCTACCATTCACATGTACGGAGTTTGAGCTTGACTATTAGTCAAGTTTTAATGTCCTTGACSCTCAAATGRTAGYTYKCATTTGCTACCATTCACATGTACRRARTTTGAGCTYGACTATTATTTYGGAGTCAAAGCTTTTTATTTTTCCTATGGYRTATTTGCRAGAAATAAAARCATAAAATAMAATAAAATAAATCACTYGWAWTCACTCTATTTTTTYCGCTTAATCTTTTAAGTTCGTAGTTCATGTAGCMTKTGATTTCTCAAGGGTGAAAACTCGCGTAGGAAAACGAATAAGCAATTATATYRGTTGACTATCACTTGTTTAAAACATTTGCGATCATTATTCATCACTTAGAAAAGAAAGATCAATGCTTTTCAATCAAGAAATTACTGTGCACCAGTAAGAAAGAAATTC
>SNAP01000124.1 GCA_022496785.1 Marinilabiliaceae bacterium JC040
ACCGATTCTTGAATACCCGTTATAGTCGAATATTCATGGGGGACGTTCTCAGATTTTACACGTGTGATACATGTTCCTTCTATTTCTCCAAGCAAAGCTCTTCGAATCGCAATGCCTATTGTGTCGGCTTGTCCTTTCWTAAGTGGAGACAGAACAAAGCGCCCATAATAAAGGCGTTTACTGTCTTTTCTTGATTCAACACACTTCCACTGTAGTGTCCGAGTAGATACTGTTACTTTCTCTCGAACCATAGTAATATAATATTATTTGATCGAATCATTTATTTCTCTTGAAATTTCTTTAATATTTTTTTTATACACGTCTTTTTTTAGGAGGTCTACAGCCATTATGTGGCATAGGAGTTACATCCCGTACGAAAGTTAATAGTATACCACTTCTACGAATAGCCCGTAATGCTGCATCTCTTCCGAGACCGGGACCTTTTATCATGACTTCTGCTCGT
>SNAP01000125.1 GCA_022496785.1 Marinilabiliaceae bacterium JC040
AAAGTACGTAACCGYAAGGAGCGTCCTAGGGTAAAACTAGTAACTGGGGCTAAGTCGTAACAAGGTAGCCGTACCGGAAGGTGTGGCTGGAACACCTCCTTTCTGGAGCAGATAAATAGACTTACTTATTTTTTCTTTGATGTTATTAACTTACAGTCCTTTAGCTCAGCTGGTTAGAGCGCTACACTGATAATGTAGAGGTCCGCAGTTCGAGTCTGCGAAGGACTACTAAGAAAGAAGGGGGATTAGCTCAGTTGGCTAGAGCGCTTGCCTTGCACGCAAGAGGTCATCGGTTCGACTCCGATATTCTCCACTTATTTTACCGTATAACGGTAGAGTTCATTGACATGTTGAAATCAGAATCAAGAAACGAGAAAAGTAGAGGAATGAATACGAGAGATCGATTCATAAATAAGAAATTAAGGGCGTATGGTGAATGCCTAGGCTCTCAGAGGCGATG
>SNAP01000126.1 GCA_022496785.1 Marinilabiliaceae bacterium JC040
TATAGATTATAATAACTTGAGAAGTTTTGATTGAGTTAGGCTTAAAAGAAGAAAAAGGGTATCGACTAATCTATAGATTATAATAACTTGAGAAGTTTTGATTGAGTTAGGCTTAAAAGAAGAAAAAGGGTATCGACTAATCATTCTATGATGAAAAAGGAATAACCGTCTYTTTTGTGTTGTGTGCATCGCGGGTATACGCTATAAAATAAAAATATTAACATTCCTAGAATGTTTTCAAAATTTGTAATAGATCCRCGYGGKAAARGATTTGTTGGTCCGAACTTTACTTTAAGACTGGAAACGAAAAAAGTTTGATAATTTTTATGGTATGATGAAATCATAGTCTAAATCCAATTATGATCGAAAGGTATCCATTAACCATAGTCTACAAAATCTAGATCCATTAATAATAATTGGATTCCGTCTAATTCATTGCATTGATTTAATCTAGTA
>SNAP01000015.1 GCA_022496785.1 Marinilabiliaceae bacterium JC040
AATTTAGGTGGAGGAGTTTCAATGACTTATACTCAACAAGATTTAACCTCTATAACATTTACAACATTATCAAATAGTGATTGGGAAACTCAAGCATATATAGATGCTAATGGTAAAAAAAGATGGGATGGTTGTAAAAAAACTTGTGATAAGATGTTAGCCAAAGTAAAAGGAAAGAGTACAAGATCTGGAGAAATTATATTGACTACAGGAGATAAAAATGGAGTAGTAAATGGTACAACAGGTAAATTAAGTGATGGAACTAAAAGTATAAATTCAAGTATAGATAATGGAATGCCTGTTATTGTAGGTGTTGATTATAAAGATAAACAGAAACATAATTTAAAAAAATATGGTGGTGATGGAATGACAGACCATTTTATTTTAATTATGGGTAAAACAGAGACTTATAAAAAAGGCTTATTACAGGGTATAGAGTATAGATTTTTTGATCCAAGAACGACATCTAGAAGCAAGGGAACATCTAAACAAAATACACTGTCAGTAACAAATGGATATTTAAAAGGAAGTTATTTAGTTAAAGATAAAAATTATGCAGTTACCTCAATTAGAAAAACGAAGAAAACAAAATAGTTTGTTTTTTATGAGATTAATAATTTTGAGTTTATTATTTAGTATTCAACTTAATTGTAATGCTCAAAATAATAAGAAATTTAATCAATTATTGAATAAATTTTCATTACTAGTTTTACCAATAGATCCTTCATCTCTAGATGGCGGTGAAGAAATTTCTAAAAAAGAGTTTAATAAGTTTTTTAATCTTAATCCAGGTAAGTGGAAATATATAGATTTTACTTATTATAATGCTATAGCTCGTATTAATTTAAATAAATGCGTAGGTTTGATTTTTCAAAGATGGTATGATCCAGAAGAATATACAGGAACAAAAAAAGAAATAGTTCTTTGTATATATGATAGAAATGGAGAAATTAAATCTTTTCTAGTTATTGATGGGTTTTACATTACAGAAAACAGTGAAGATTATGTCTATTTTAAACTTAAGGCTAATCTTGAATTAGAAATTACTACAGAAAATAGAATTTATGGAAAAGAAAAGCCAACAATATATTCAAATTTTTATAAAATTAATCCTGATACAGGTGAGATAGTAGAAATTTCAAAATAAATAATTTTAATAGAGCAAAGAGGTTATCCAAAGGATAGCCTCTTTTTGTATAATAAATTTTCAGAAGTAGGAAATTTACTTTTAGAAGTCAGTATATAGTTAATATTTCAGCAATAGATTTGAAGTTTAGATCACTAAAATTGAGTGGAGATTCAAAAGTATATACATATTCTTATGATTGAATATATCGATTGAATAGTAATATACTCTACTTTATCAGAATTATCAAATAATCTTTTGATACGTTTCTTACACCTTAATAAAGGTAAATATCGTGGTAAAGGATGGTTGAATAATGCTAGAAAAGATTATTATAATCTTAACTTGAATGGTAAATTATAGTTATGAGAAAAGAAGTTATTTGTAAAAATTGTAAGAAAAGCATTAAAATTAATAGTAGGGCAAATGATAGAGGAGAATTGTCTCTTGAAAAGGGAAAATTCTTTGAAGTTAAATGTAGAAGTTGTGGGAAAGTATATGAGTATAGCGTTAATGAAGTATCTGCTACTACTAATAGTTTGTTTGGTGCATTAATGTTTGTATTTGTCTTATTAGTAATGGCTATAGTAGGATATTATCTTTTTAGTAATTATTGGGGTAAATCTTTTTATATGGTTTTTATAATACCAACAGCTATTGCAATTCCTGGAATGATATATTTTACTTATTTGGATTTTATGAATAAAGGAATAAGAAGATTTAACCGCTTTAGAAGATAATATAATTCGATAGAATTATATATGATGAAATAGTCTTGTAAACTATTATTTTATATAATGAATTCGGTGTTTTGCTGAACTCATTTATTATTCTACAAATTCTCGATATGCAATTCTTTTTGTTTTATCTATAGATAAAAATAAGTATATTAGTAAAATAGATTATAATTCATTAAGTTTACCAAAAGAGATACTAATAAAGAATCAGTGTATTCGTTATTAGTATAGTTCAAATGGAGAGAAATGTACTAGCTGTAGTAGATGATTCAGGAGAATTACTTCAGCAGAATGATTATTATCTGTTTGGATATGTAATGTCTAGCTTTGGTGGTTCAGATAATAAGTATTTGTATAATGGTAAGGAATTGCAGGGGGTACTGATTTGTTAGATTATGGAGCTTGGATGTATGATGCAAATTATAATCTAAAGATTTTTGTCTTTTTATAATGGTCATAGTATTGATAAGATTATTAAATGTTTTATCATTAATACTGATAAATATACTAAAAAATGAGATATGTAATTCTATTGTTTTTATTCATATTTTTAATGTTTTCTTGTGTAAATATTAATAGAGATAAATTGGTTAATAAAAATAAATTAACAGCTAGAGATTATAGGCTTTTTCAAAATTCTTCAGCTTGGGAATTAGCAAAGGCAGTAGAAGATGAAAATGAAAAACTCATACAAAAAATATTATTAAAGAATCCTAATTTAATAAATTATCAGGATCCAATATTTGGTAATACGTTATTAATGTTTACATTAATGAATCAGCAATTGAGAACTTTTCGATTCTTAATAAGTAATCAAGCCGATTTAAATATTCATAATATATTCAATGGTACTTCTCCTATAATTGAAGCAGTGAGACTTAAAAGTTATAATATTCAATTTGCAAAAATATTAATTCAAAATGGAGCAAATGTAAATGATATAGAAATAGGAGAAAGAAAAGTTGGTAATAGTACAAGAAAAACGCCTTTAATTTCAGCAGTAAATTCAGGTAGTATGAAATTTGTGAAATTGTTAGTAGATAATAGTGCCAAAATAAATTATCAAAATGAATATGGTCATTCAGCTTTTACTGAAGCTATCAAATTGTCAGAGTTTAAAATTGCTTATTATTTATTGCAAAAAGGAGCAGATTATACTATTCCAATTTTTTATAGACCTGATTATTCTATTCCTTTAGAAAAACAGAATATTAATGATAAAGGAGTACCTGTTTACATTTTAGATATATTGAGAGAAGCGTTTTTAGATTTTGATACAATTGAGTATAAGTATAAGATGTGTATAGTTGATTATTTAAAAAGTAAAGGTATATATTATAGAAAAAAACCAATACCAGAATATATTAAAAAGAAAGCTAGAAAGAAATATCAAAATAATTGGAGAGAGTATTTAAAAAGGTATTAATCTTTATAGCAATAAAGATTTAAAAGTTATTTATCCATTTTAAAATATGAATTCGGTGTTTTGCTGAACTCATTTATTATTCTACAGATTCTCGTTATGCAATTCTTTTTATTTTACCTATAGATAAAAATAAGTATATTAGTAAAATATATTATAATTCATTAAGTTTACCAAAGGAGAGACTTATGCAGAATGATTATTATCCTTTTGGAGGAGTGATGTCTAGCTTTTGTGGTTCAGATAATAAGTATTTGTATAATGGTAAGGAATTGCAGGAGGGTACTGATTGGTTGAACTATGGAGCTCGGATGTATGATGGTTATAAGTTTAAGTCCTTATAATTTTGTGTAGAATAACTCTATAAACAGGATAGACCTAAACGGTGCTTTAGATACTTGGTACACAGACAAAGAAGGAAATGTTTTTGCTGCATCATTTAGTGAAGCAAAGATCCAATGGATAAATCCTGAATTAATGATTGCTAAATTATCTGCATGTATATCTGGTTATTCGGTAACTCTCAGAAGTGTTGATGATGCTGCAAATAGTGCTAAGACTTGGTTAGGAAAAGATTGTAGGTCAATAAGAAATAAAGCAGGAAATAATATCTTTATATTAAAACATGGCTTACGAAAAATACGATTTGACATTAAAATTCGCATGGAGATAAGCCCAATATTTATTTAGAACAAAAGGATAATGGCAAATGGAGAAATGCCGCAGAGGTAAATAAAATTTATCCCCAAAATTAGTAATTATGAACTTTAGAACTTTTAAAGCAGAATATAAAGAATTAACTTTTAAAATAGAGGAAGATTATCCTGAAGTTGGTGTTTATTTTTACGTTTACAAAGAAGGAAAATGTATAAAGGATATGGTACAAGATACTATTGATACATGTATGGAAATAGCCATAAAAGAATATGGAGTTCCAATTGATTTTTGGATAGAAAATTAAACAGAAGCCTCGGAACAATGAACAGCTCCTAAAAAGTTGGATACAACATTTGGGGTGCCGTTCATAATAAGGAGGCTTTTACTAGAAAAGTAGACAGAAATCATCTTATTATGTGAATAAAAAAACAGGAGAAGTATTTATGAAAAACGGTTCTCAGCATCCTGATGAAGCATATAATGTTTGGAAAAATGAGAAACGATTTAATAAAAATAAATTAAGAGATCATTCAGTGCATGCAAACACAGGGGCTATAAGGCCTCGTAAAGGTAATAAATAAATGAAAAAATTAGAAGCAGAAAAGGTTAAGGAAATTTTGGATTCTTTTGACAATTTATATGACGTATTAGCATTGGAGATTCCTCGGTTAGAGTTGGGATATAGAACATTAGCAGTTGGAACTTTTGATCATTGGTTAAGTTATGAAGAATATGATGAGAAATTAGATATGTTTGATAACCAAGATATAAAAGATCTAAAAAATCGAGCTAAGCTATTATCTAGTTTCCCTAAAATTTACCTGTATGAACCAAGTAGAGATGTTTTATATGAAATGAAAAATTCATATAAATATATCTTATCATCTTTAAGAAAAGAACATATCTTATGGTTCGTAACTGTTAATCCTTATATGGTTATTAATATTACTCCAGATTTGACAGATATGTACTTTATACCTAATTCAAGTGATTTTGAAGCTTTAAAACAAAAAG
Source organism: Marinilabiliaceae bacterium JC040 (assembly GCA_022496785.1). Classification (GTDB taxonomy): domain Bacteria; phylum Bacteroidota; class Bacteroidia; order Bacteroidales; family Marinifilaceae; genus SNAP01. The sequence continues at coordinate 4,958 of SNAP01000015.1, forward strand.
TAAAGGAGAATGATTTGAAATGTTTTGAGAGTTATTATTAGTAAAACATTATTACTGATGAAATGTTTTAATCAATATTATCTAGCATAATTAAGAATTAGATGCTTTTAAATATAGAAAAGTACTCTTAATCAAGAGTACTTTTTGTCTTTGGAGGTTTGGTTTACAATTAGTTTATTTTCTAATACTAATTTGAAATAGCAAGGAATAGTTTTTTATCTTTAGCCAAGTAAGACTTTGACTTATAGCATGGTTTTGTTTATGAAAATGGTTCATTATCTTATATTTTGACAAGTGTAGGTCGTTATGTTGTGAATGGCTCATCAGGTATGTGACACCAGTGAGCTTTAATCCTCAGAACGGAGATACAATTAAGTACGATAGTTCAACAGCTAAAACAACAAAGAGTAAGTCATGGTGGGAAAGGTTATTTCATATAAAAGATAAAAATTAGCATAAGATGAAAAAAGTATATTTATTATTAGTTGTGTTTTTGTTTACTACATGTAACACT
>SNAP01000129.1 GCA_022496785.1 Marinilabiliaceae bacterium JC040
ATACCACTAACTCACATTATTATTACTGATCAGTAAAATTCATATTTGTAAAAAAAGGGGGATTTTTTTATGGTAAAAAATTYAGTCATTTCAGTGATTTCACAAAAAGAAAAAGAAGAAAACCCGGGGTCTGTKGAATTCCAAGTATTCTGTTTTACTAATAARATACGAAAGCTTACTTCCCATTTGGAATTGMACAAAAAAGACTATTTATCYCAGARAGGTCTGCGRAAAWTTTTGGGAAAGCGCCAACGRYTSCTAGCTTATTTATCAAAAAAAAATAGAGTACGTTATAAAGAATTAATAGKTCAGTTGAAYATTMGAGAGATWAAAACKCGTTAATTTRAAAAATKAKTTTRCTTTTGATGACYCTCTTTTKATTTTCAGCAATTCATGGAAGAATGAATCGGGAAAAAATTTATGACTGCACCAGCTACAAGAAAGGAC
>SNAP01000131.1 GCA_022496785.1 Marinilabiliaceae bacterium JC040
ACCTCACAAAAAGCTATCCCTTTGAGAGATCATACTACAACATATATTTGATTATTGGGTAGTTTACTTTTGTGAGTATTTGATAAATACCTCACAAAAAGCTATCCCTTTGAGAGATCATACTACAACATATATTTGATTATTGGGTAGTTTACTTTTGTGAGTATTTGATAAATTTGTTCTTCATTTTATATTCTTTGTAAAGAGCAAATTATAAGCTCTAGAGTGAGCTTGAAAAATTTATTGAGAGATTTTCATTTATACACTTGGTGAGTCAATTGGGAAATTGATTCTAAGATAGCTTGACCTAGGCTTAAAGGGTGTTGATAGCTTGACCTAGCTGGACTAGGCTCACATCGAGACCGAACCAGGATATCTCTTGTCTTCATTTATTATAGTGGATTAAAACTTGGGAGAGACCCCAAGGACTGGACTAGGCTCACA
>SNAP01000134.1 GCA_022496785.1 Marinilabiliaceae bacterium JC040
TGGGTTTTACTCACATCWCGAATGAATTCAAGAACATATTCGAAGAAATTCTGACCSCCRGTCGGAATKGTTTGTGGGTTCCGAACAGCTAKAGTRGCTGAACCYAATAAGATRGCAATTACAACCCAAGAAGTAATAAGTACTTGGCCGTGKACTTGGAAACYYCCTATTTKCCAATAGAAATGTTGGCCYACTTCYACACCGGATATATCATATAAACCCTTTAGTGTGTTRATGGAACATAATAGAACATTCATATTGCCCCCTGACAGAAATAGAACTTTAAACAAAATTATTTTRATTCAACCATMTCATTCTTGACTTACCTATTWTACTTGAAKCCTATAATACCAATTAATTACATAATATCCTCAGTTATTATCTCTTTTTTGAGGTTCACAAATTGTAACCAATTCCATAAATCCCTTTAGTTTACTA
>SNAP01000016.1 GCA_022496785.1 Marinilabiliaceae bacterium JC040
AGCAAAATGATTATTATCCTTTTGGAGGAGTGATGTCTAACTTTGGTGGTTCAGATAATAAGTACTTGTATAATGGCAAGGAATTGCAGGAGGGTACTGATTGGTTGGACTATGGAGCTAGGATGTATGATGGTTATTTGGGGCGTTTCTTTTGTGTTGATATAAAATCAGATAAATATGCTAGTATATCGCATTATTCAACAAGTTTAAATAATCCAATATTATTTTTAGATCCTGATGGTAAAGAACCTACAAAAGCAGAAGCAGCACGAATGGCAGCTCATGTTTATGGTGATAAGAAGAATTCCTATTTAATAGGAGGTTGGAGAGTTTCAAAAAGGAAATTTGGCTTGAATGCAGAAGATTTTAATGATGAAGATACTGGTTTATATTGCCAAATATATGAAAGACTAAAAAAAGATGGAAGTATGGAATATACTTTAGCTTATCGAGGAACAGAGTTGAATAAAAAAGACATAGTAGCCGATTTAAGTCAACCACTAGGGCTATCATCTCAATATGAAAAAGCTGCTTCAAATATGAAGACAATGTTGAAAAATATAGGAGATTCTGAATTTACAATAACAGGTCATTCACTTGGAGGAGGTTTGGCCGCTTTTTGTTCAATGATTTCAGGAAAGAAAGCTATAACTTTCAATGCAGCAGGAGTAGGAGAGCTTACAAAGTTATTTTCAGGCGTATACAGTCTTACGAATATAATGAAAAGTTTTACATCTGAATCTAATATAGAATCTTATGTGATGTTTTCAGATCCATTAAATTTTGTACAAGAAACTGTATCGTTTATTCCAAGAGTAAATGGTAATAAAAATATAGTAATGCCTTCAAATTCAGGTAGTGTATTAAATAGTATATTTAACGGACATAGTATAGATAATATGGTTGATGTTTTAGAAAAAAAAGATAAAAAGAAATGGAAAAAATCAGAATAATACTAATGATAATTTCAATTTGTTTAACTTCTTGTATCAATAGAGAAAAGATAGTTGATAAATCAAAATTACTAGCAAGAGATTATAGATTATATCAGAATACACCAGCTTGGGAGTTTGCAAAAGCAGTAGAAGATTCTAATATAGATTTAATGGATAAGATACTAGCTAAGGAACCTTATTTAATAGATTATCGTGAACCTCAATATGGAGGAACCTTATTAATGTTGACGGTATTGAGTCAGAATTATAAATCTTTTAAATATTTAATAAATAAGGGAGCTAATATTCATTTGTATCATAAACGTTTAAATCAATCAGCAATCATCTTTTCATGTTTATTTAGTACAGATATAAAATTCTTAAAATACTTAGTAGAACATGGAGCTAATATAAATGATATAGGAGTTGATGATTCACCAATAGTTCGTACACCTTTAATGATAGCTTGTATGTATGAGCGTTTCGATATAGTAAAATATTTAGTCGAGAAGGGTGTAGATGTAAATTATTTGAATCCTTATAGACAATCTGCATTAAGTTCAGCTTGTTGTGTAGTTAGAGATAGATATAATATAGTTTTGTATTTATTGAAACATGGAGCAGATTATAATAAATCTATTTTTTATTTGGAAGATGAAAGACGTTATGTATATATTTTAGAATATCTTAGAAGAGAGGTTCAGCCGCTTAATACTAATGCATATAAAGAAAAGATGGAAATAGTATCATTTTTAAAAACCAAAGGTTTAGATTATGCATCCGAGCCAATACCATCTTATATTCAAAAACAGATAAAGAAAGAATATCCAAATACTTGGAAAGAGTATATGGAGAAATACTAGATTGATTTTTTATATTGAAATTTAGTAGTATTACATTAATAAATCTAGTACATATTAATTTATCCTTAAATAAAATGAGTTCGGTGTTTTGCTGAACTCATTTATTATTCTACAGATTCTCGTTATGCAATTCTTTTTATTTTACCTATAGATAAAAATAAGTATATTAGTAAAATATATTATAATTCATTAAATTTACCAAAGGAGAGACTTCAGCAAAATGATTATTATCCTTTTGGAGGAGTGATGTCTAGCTTTTGTGGTTCAGATAATAAGTATTTGTATAATGGTAAGGAATTGCAGGAGGGTACTGATTGGTTGGATTATGGAGCTCGGATGTATGATGGTTATTTGGGGCGTTGGTATTTTATAGATAATAAAGCTGAGACTTATTATAATAAAACTCCTTATATGTATGCTATGAATAATCCTATTCGTTTCATAGATCCAGATGGTAATGATGGTTGGGATGTAGTTAAAGGATTTACAGCAGCTTTAGCAGATAATATATTTGGAGGGATGACTAATATAAGATCTTATGCAGGAAAAAATGTAAATGATGCAAAAGATTTTAATTCAGGATTAACCTCAGGTGATATTGTAAGTTTAGTTTTAGGAGGAGCAGAAGTGGGAGGAGGAGCTGGATTGTCTAGTAGTGGTGTAGCAATTTCAGCTGTTAGTTCAGCAGCATTAGCTCCTAGTGGTGGAGTTTCAGTTGCACCTTTAGCAGCAGGGGGTGTTGAAATTCTTATAGGAACTGCCTTACAAGCACACGGTTCCATGATGATGGCTTCAGGAACAAAGAATCTCTCACAAAAGAAAGGTCATCTTAAGGAAGATAATAAATCTAAAAGAGGAGGAGATGGAAAGAAAGTTGCAGATACACCTTCTAATAATAAGGAGGCTTTTACTAGGAAAGGGAAAAAAGAATACTTATTATGTGAATAAAAAACAGGAGAAGTGTTTCAGAAAAATAGATATGAACATACTGAAAAAGCTTATAATTATTGGAAAAATGAAAAAAGATTCAATAAAAACAAATTAAGAGATCATTCAGTACATGCAAACACAGGGGCTATAAGACCCCGTAAAGGAAATAAATAAATGAAAAAATTAGAAGCAGAAAAGGTTAAGGAAATTTTGAGTCCTTTTGACAATTTAGATGACATATTAGAATTGGAGATTCCTAGGTTAGAGTTGGGATATAGAACATTAGCTGTTGGTACGTTTGATCATTGGTTAAGTCATGAAGAATATGATGAGAAATTAGATATGTTTGATAACCAAGATATAAAAGATCTTGAAAATAGAGCTAAGCTATTATCTAGTTTCCCTGAAATTTATCTTTATGATACTGATAAGTATGATTATTCTGATATCTTGTATAAAATAGAAAAGGAAAAATTGTATAATTATATTTTATCATCTTTAAAAAAAGGATACCTATTGTGGTTCATAACAGTAAATCCTTATATGGTTATTAATATTACTTCAGGTTTGACCGATATGTACTATATACCTAATTCAAGTGATTTTGAACCTTTAAAACAAAAAGTGAAGGATAATGATTTGAAATGTTTTGAGAGTTATTATTAGTAAAATATTATTACTGATGAAATGTTTTAAATCAATATTATCTAGCATAATTAAGAATTAGATGTTTTGAAATATAGAAAAGTACTCTTAATCAAGAGTACTTTTTGTCTTTGGAGGTTTGGTTTACAATTGTTTTATTTTCTAATTCTAATTTGAAATAGCAAGGAATAGTTTTTTATCTTTAGCCAAGTAAGACT
>SNAP01000136.1 GCA_022496785.1 Marinilabiliaceae bacterium JC040
ATTCTGGTTTTACTGTTATAGAACATAGGAGAGTAATTCATTGGTATGAATAGAGTAAAAGAGAAAAGAAAAAGTTAGGGGAGTAATGACTCCTATATAGTTTTATACAAGCCTTATCTATTCTTTTTTCCTTAATTAATTTAATAACTCCTATATAGTTTTATACAAGCCTTATCTATTCTTTTTTCCTTAATTAATTTGATTTCGTTTGATTAGARTGAAAGTGAAACTCCTTAAAAACCCCCGSTTTCTTTAAAATATCCTGAACCGTTTCTKTAKGTTGAGCACCTKTCTCAWGGAAATATAGAATAGCAGGAACATTTAAAKAAGTTTGATTCTTTATCGGATCATAAAAACCCACTTTCCGAAGATYTCGYCCTTCTCTTCGGGACCGAACATCAATTGCAACGATTCGATAGACGGCTCATTGGGATAG
>SNAP01000138.1 GCA_022496785.1 Marinilabiliaceae bacterium JC040
CGATTCAATCAAATGATATTGAGCATGTKTCCCATCTCTTTTCGAGAAACAAGCGGYCTTTTTMTTTACAAAATTGTGCTCAATTTCATATGTGGCAATTCCGCCAAGATCTCTTCGTTAGTTGGGGGAAGAATCTGCACGAATTTKATTTTTTGAGGAACGTATCGAGAGAGAATCGGATTTGGTTAGACAATGTGTGGTTGGTAAACAAGGATCGGTTTTTTAGCAAGGTACGGAATGTATCGTCAAATATTCAATMTGATTCCACAAAATCKAGTTTCGTTCAATTAAGGGATTCTAACCAATTGWAAGGATCTTCGGATCAATCCAGAGATCATTTGGATTCCATGAGTAATGAGGATTCRGAATATCACACATTGATCAATCAAAGAGAGATTCAACAACTAAAAGAAAGATCAATTCTTTGGGATCCTT
>SNAP01000139.1 GCA_022496785.1 Marinilabiliaceae bacterium JC040
CCTTCTCCCTCTCCTTTTTGCCTGGTCACCTGTTGTAAACACCCTTTTTATATTCATTCTAAATTCGGAAATTCGAAATGCATTGCCTTCTCCCTCTCCTTTTTGCCTGGTCACCTGTTGTAAACACCCTTTTTATATTCATTCTAAATTCGGAAATTCGAAATGCATTGATCGGAAAACAACATGTATCAACTTCTGAAGTTCGGTCATTTGCAAATAAAAGCTKATTCTAAATCAAAAAATCTTTTTTTTCTGTATCATTTKCKTCKGTKKTTTTGTCTCTTAACATTGGGTTTATTTGTTTGTTGGTTTCTTACCRCRTTTCTGGATATTTTKAATAAATCGATTTATTTGTGAATATGTTTTGTCTTACAATTAAATCTTTTGCTCAAGACATCGACAATTTTTCGGTAGGTTTTTTCTAATAATGAAG
>SNAP01000143.1 GCA_022496785.1 Marinilabiliaceae bacterium JC040
ACCTGCAGAGTCATCAGAGAACCAAGACGGACAAAACCTGAGAGTCAGAAAAATCGACACGAGTCCCGAGACGACCCAAACCAAGCCAAAACGAGCCAAAAACACACCCAAAAACACCCCCAAATCCGGCGGAACTATGGGCAAGCATGTGTGCTTGCTTTTTGACCCCCAAAATATGCAAAACAAACCTGCAGAGTCATCAGAGAACCAAGACGGACAAAACCTGRGRGTCAGAAAAATYGWCACGAGTCCCGAGACGRCCCAAAYSAAGCCAAAACGARCCAAAAACACACCMAAAAACMCCCCYAAWTCCGGCGGAACTATGGGCAAGCATGTGTGCTTGCTTTTTGACCCMYAAAWYATGCAAAACMACCCCCTYCAACTTTCAAACACCTCACCTWCACTACCCTCCTACYCACTCATTAC
>SNAP01000144.1 GCA_022496785.1 Marinilabiliaceae bacterium JC040
TCAAAATTTTAAAGTTAAGACCCAAGAAAATTTCTGTGAATCGTGGGAACGTTTTAAAGAACTTTAAATAGCGTTCCCCCATCATGGTTTTGTACCTGGTCTGTTAATCCGATTCTTTTATTTTGCTTTACCCACTCAAATGAAACAACTAGTCAGTTCACATTGCCTAGGGGACGTACTAAGCTATCCTTTAGCTGATTGCGTTGCCTATTTTGATAAACTAGCCGAACAAGTTAGAGGTTGGGAGATTCCGCCTTCTGGCACTGATTCTCGTAATCCTTCTAATTCGTCGGGAGTGTTTCAACTTGATCCTTACACATTCAATGAAATGAAAAATTCGCTTCCGCAAGATCTTTTGGAACCAATTTATCCAGTTCAAGACGTGATGTACACTCAGTATCAAGCTGGGGGGAACTATCGCCGTCA
>SNAP01000017.1 GCA_022496785.1 Marinilabiliaceae bacterium JC040
CACAAAAAAAACGTCCAAGAAACTAATCTTGGACGTTATAATGTCGGCATCGACCTACTCTCCCACATCTCTGCAGTACCATCGGCGCTAACGGACTTAACTTCTCTGTTCGGGATGGGAAGAGGTGGATCTCCGTTGCTATAGATACCTTAATATCTTTATTAATCAACATGTCTATCAGAATCTAAAACTAGATAAAAGAATGAATATCCCATAAATAAGTATTCGGGTTATTAGTACTGCTCGGCTTTGACATTACTGCCTTTACACCTACAGCCTATCTACGTCATCGTCTCTAACGACCCTATATGGAAATCTTATCTTGAAGCCGGCTTCGTGCTTAGATGCTTTCAGCACTTATCCGATCCAAACGTAGCTACTCAGCGATGCTCCTGGCGGAACAACTGATAAACCAGAGGTTTGTCCAACACGGTCCTCTCGTACTAGTGTCAGATCTTCGCAAATTTCCTGCGCCCACAACAGATAGGGACCGAACTGTCTCACGACGTTCTGAACCCAGCTCGCGTGCCACTTTAATGGGCGAACAGCCCAACCCTTGGGACCTTCTCCAGCCCCAGGATGTGACGAGCCGACATCGAGGTGCCAAACCGCTCCGTCGATATGAGCTCTTGGGAGCGATCAGCCTGTTATCCCCGGAGTACCTTTTATCCTTTGAGCGATGGCCCTTCCATGCGGAACCACCGGATCACTATGCTCTACTTTCGTACCTGATCGACTTGTCGGTCTCTCAGTCAAGCACCCTTGTGCCATTACACTCTWAAGACGATTACCAAACGTCTTGAGGGTACCTTTAGAAGCCTCCGTTACTCTTTTGGAGGCGACCACCCCAGTCAAACTACCCACCACGCAATGTCCCCTAATCTAGGGTTAGACTTCAGATAAGCAAAGGGACGTATTTCAAGGATGACTAAACTACTCCTAGCGAAGCAGCATCAAAGTCTCCGTCCTATCCTACACATTACTTACCCAAAATCAATGCGAAGCTGCAGTAAAGGTTCACGGGGTCTTTCCGTCCCGTTGCGGGTAAACGGCATCTTCACCGTTACTACAATTTCACCGAGCTCATGGCCGAGACAGTGTCCAAATCGTTACACCATTCGTGCAGGTCGGAACTTACCCGACAAGGAATTTCGCTACCTTAGGACCGTTATAGTTACGGCCGCCGTTTACTGGGGCTTCAATTCAGAGCTTCTCCGAAGATTACTCCTCCTCTTAACCTTCCAGCACCGGGCAGGTGTCAGGCCTTATACATCTACTTTCGTATTAGCAAAGCCATGTGTTTTTGGTAAACAGTCGCTTGGACCTTGTCACTGCGGCCAACATTRCTGTTGGCGACCTTTCTCCCGAAGTTACAGGTCTATTTTGCCTAATTCCTTAGCCATGAATCACTCGAGCGCCTTAGTATACTCAACCCAACTACGTGTGTCCGTTTTAGTACGGGCTTCTATAACCTRRWGCTTAGCAGCTTTTCTTGGAAGTAAAATTACCTACATTATCCACGCATATTACTATTTGTGGTACTATCCTCTTTCTCCTCTAAAGGCGTACTTAACTACCTCTATCAATGGGTACGGAGTTCAACGTACTATTCCGTCAGTACGCAGTAGTGTCATCTCTTCGTCCCTGCGTCGCAGTTATAGAAGGTACAGGAATATTAACCTGTTTGCCATCGGTATCGCCGTTCGGCTTAACCTTAGGACCCGACTAACCCCCAGCTGATTAGCATTGCTAGGGAATCCTTAGTCTTTCGGCGTGGGGGTTTCTCACCCCCATTATCGTTACTTATGCCTACATTTGCTTTTCTGTACGCTCCAGTGYACCTCGCGATACACCTTCAAGGCKGAACAGAATGCTCCCCTACCGATATAWTAATATATCCCACAGCTTCGGTAATATGCTTATGCCCGATTATCATCCATGCCAAACCGCTCGACTAGTGAGCTGTTACGCACTCTTTAAATGAATGGCTGCTTCCAAGCCAACATCCTAGCTGTCTCTGCAGTCTGACCTCGTTCATTCAACTTAGCATATATTTAGGGACCTTAGCTGATGGTCCGGGTTCTTTCCCTTTCGTCCGTGGACCTTAGCACCCACGGGCTCACTCCTGAAAAKTATGATATAGCATTCGGAGTTTGTCTGGATTTGATAGGCGATGAAGCCCTCGCGTCCAATCAGTAGCTCTACCTCTATATCAATTAATCAAGGCTGCACCTAAATGCATTTCGGGGAGTACGAGCTATTTCCTAGTTTGATTGGCCTTTCACCCCTACCCACAGTTCATCCGAAGACTTTTCAACGTCAACCGGTTGGGTCCTCCATGACATGTTACTGCCACTTCAACCTGACCATGGGTAGATCACAAGGTTTCGCGTCTACCGCCACTAACTACACGCCCWTTTATGACTTGCTTTCGCTTCGACTACATGCCTTAAGCATTTAATCTTGCTAGTGACGAGTAACTCGTAGGCTCATTATGCAAAAGGCACGCCGTCACACWWTAAWGTGCTCCGACCGCTTGTAGGCGTACGGTTTCAGGAACTATTTCACTCTTCTATTCGAAGTGCTTTTCACCTTTCCCTCACGGTACTGGTTCACTATCGGTCTCTCAGGAGTATTTAGCCTTACCGGATGGTCCCGGCAGATTCATACAGGATTTCTCGTGTCCCGCACTACTCAGGATACTCATGTTAYATATAAGCTTACGTGTAAGAGACTGTCACTCGCTGTGGTCACTCTTTCCAAAGTGTTCTACTTCACTTATATATAAACTMRRTTGAGTCCTACAACCCCATCTTTGCCTAAACAAAAATGGTTTGGGCTAATCCCGTTTCGCTCGCCGCTACTAAGGGAATCATTATTATTTTCTTCTCCTGCAGGTACTAAGATGTTTCAGTTCCCTGCGTTTGCCTCCTAWATATAGGATACTTGATCTTCAATCAAGTGGGTTGCCCCATTCGGATATCTACGGGTCAAATAGTTATTTGCACCTAACCGTAGCTTTTCGCAGCTTATCACGTCCTTCWTCGCCTCTGAGAGCCTAGGCATTCACCATACGCCCTTAA
>SNAP01000146.1 GCA_022496785.1 Marinilabiliaceae bacterium JC040
GGGCTTCCAAACACATCGTAAGCTAAGCCYGTGCTRACGAATAACCAACCCGCAATGAATAGGGAAGGTATAGTAATGCTATGAATGACCCAGTATCGAATACTGGTAATAATATCAGCAAAAGAACGTTCTCCTGTGCTTCCAGACATGCCGAGCTCCACATATTCTTGTACAGTCAAAAGGGGATCGATTMCGTAAAAGATGAGATYAGTAAATTWMMATTTACTKAAATTGMATCTTTGTGAGATCGTCAATATTGTACCGAGGGCRTCTTTAGAGTCTACCAAATCAGTATAGCTATCCTTCTTCTGACACAGCAATGCAATTTCAATTAATAGTCAAATAAAATGYTAGATAATTTATCTCTTCTCCTCCTTGTTGCTTCTCGATATAAAACAAGGTGTCACTCAATACTCAAT
>SNAP01000147.1 GCA_022496785.1 Marinilabiliaceae bacterium JC040
AAGACGAGAAATATCCTGGTTCGGCTCGTTGTGAGCCTAGTCCAGTCCTTGGGGTCTCTCCCAAGTTTTAATCYACTATCCTTTAGAATCSAACYGATTACAAGCCTGGTACAAGCCAAAKWTTCCCAACAAAGCCTAGGTCAAGCCAATASCCCAATCAAGCCTAGGTCAAGCTATWYTTKAAGTCAATTACCCAATTGACTCCCCCTAAATCAAATAATTCRAWATAGAATTATAAGCCCAAAATYGACTTATWAATTCTAATCAAATAACTCTCACCAAGTGTTTAAAATMAAAAACGCTCAATAAATTTTTTATCTCACTTGGAGCTTATAGATTGCTCAATACAATAATCAATGAATAACAATTTGAGACAAATCTATATAAACACAAATAACCCAAATCGAAAGATAAGTAAC
>SNAP01000148.1 GCA_022496785.1 Marinilabiliaceae bacterium JC040
ATTTCTTTATTGCTATGACTTCTTAATTAATTATTAATTTCATGTTTTCTACCAAACCAAATAGTTAATGGGGGTATTCATCCATATTATTTGATTGATTAACAATTGGAGATMAATTTTMTTTATAAATAGGAATMGAATCATTTATGATMYAAGTSGYAATCATATATAATTMCMAATTGGATTGTTTTTTAAACGGAGCCTGGATACTTCATTTTATTAGTCCAACGAAGATAACCATAAATTATTCTAATTGATAATAATATGAATTCCCTCCAAAACAAAAGGGAGATCGAGTTGCATTACACTTTACTCTCCTAATTTTTACTTCACGCTCCCAATTTTTGATGATTCAATTAATATTTCTTTTGGGCAAAATAGAGGATATCTCGATCGGGGGAGAAAACGGGGAAATAC
>SNAP01000152.1 GCA_022496785.1 Marinilabiliaceae bacterium JC040
GCGGTCATCTTTCGTGTTGGGAGTCAGGCCATCCGGAACAGTTGTCGGGGTGGCGGTAGCCTTGGAACGGATCAGGGTCCCGAATCGCTTTGTCAGTATTACGCACAAATCCTGCAGAATATCCACATATTGATAATTAGTGGAGTAAAACGCTAAAAATCAATAACAGTACTYAARAATACYATTGCTGACCAWAAAAACGTCTTAAAAACGATAAAYAARCACCCTTATATTACATTTTTCGCGTTCAATCATCTACCCCACCCCCTACAATATGTTTGCCAATAGTTTTTAATAAAAATTGTGAGGAGAATTTAGAAAAGAAAAATGAGAATGAGGAAACACATTTCTCTGATTTAATTTTGAACGAAAACCTTCCACATATAGATACTAGGCTTACAAACATTCC
>SNAP01000018.1 GCA_022496785.1 Marinilabiliaceae bacterium JC040
AGTCAGTATACAGGWAATATTTCAGCAATAGATTGGAAGTTTAAGTCWCCCAAATTGARTGGAGATTCAAAAGTATATACATATTCTTATGATGGAATATCTCGATTGAAGTCTGCAATATATGGAGAGAATAAGAAACAGAATGACAAGTATAATGTGTTTTTGTCTTATGATTTGAATGGAAATATTCAGASMCTTCARAGACTTAATAATCTAGATATTATTGATWATTTGTCRTATAAATATAATGGAAATCAATTATTATCAGTATCAGATGATGGAGATTCCTCTTTAGGATTTAAAGATGGTKCAAATAGTAGTTTGGAATATACTTATGATTCCAATGGAAATATGATATCAGATAAAAATAAGTATATTAGTAAAATAGATTATAATTCATTAAGTTTACCTAAGGAGATACTAATACAGAATCAGCGGATTCGTTATATGTATAATTCAGGAGGAGAGAAATTACAGAATATCTTGCCAAGTAAGACTTTAACTTATAGCAATGGTTTTGTTTATGAAAATGGTTCTCTCTCTTATATCTTGACAAGTGTAGGTCGTTATGTAGTGAATGGTTCATCTGGTAAGTATGAGTATAATATATGTGACCATTTAGGTAATGTACGAGCTGTTGTAGATGATTCAGGAGAATTACTTCAGCAGAATGATTATTATCCTTTTGGAGGAGTGATGTCTAGCTTTGGAGGTTCAGATAATAAGTATTTGTATAATGGTAAGGAATTGCAGGAAGGTACTGATTGGTTGGACTATGGAGCTAGGATGTATGATGGTTATTTGGGGCGTTGGTCTTGCGTTGATCCAATGGCTGAGAAATATTACTCTAATAGTACATATCATTTTAGTGGAAATAATCCAATAATTAATCTTGATAATAATGGTAAGAATTATGGTCCTGTATTTTATTCAAATGGCAAGTATAGAGGAAATACCAAAGAAGGTTTTACTGGGCAAATAATAATATATGATGGTAAGAAAGATTTTACAAAAATGTCAGCCAATGATTTATTATATAATGATTTTAATTGTGAAACACAAAGAGGAGAAGCAAATACTTTTAATACAGTAAGAGATGATTTAAAAAGAGATGCTCATTCAAAGATATGGACTTTTGTAGTAGCACATTTTGAGGGTTTAAAAGTCTTTGATGAAAAATTTACTATGAATGATTTAGAAGGAAAAAAAATATACTCAGAAGTAATAAAAAGCAACTGGTTATCTAGATATTATAATGGTACAGGTGTTGGTAAAATTATTGGAAAAGCCACTAATAATTATGAATCTACAGTTGAAAATATAGCATCTAGTATAATAGTTCATGAATGGTATTCTCACATAAAGAAGAATTATTCTTCAAAAACAAAGGATCATCGTTTTGCTTATAAAAATGTTATAGATTATAAATATTTATGGAATAAAACTACTTTGGATTACAAAGAATTTAACCTTAAAAGGTTATTTGAATATACTAAGGATGAGACAAATAAAGAAGTTAATGATTTAAATTACATAAAACTATACAATGAATACGTAAATAAATAAAGTTATGAGATATATTTTAATTTTTTTGGTAATATTAGTATTTAATTCTTTTAATACTATAAATGATAATAATGAACTTAATAATTTTCAAAAGCAATCTTTAAAAGTAGATAGTATATCTATATCATATGAAAGGATGGCTTATGCGAATGGAGTATATTTAACTTATAAAAATAAGTTATTATACGTGAAGAGTGGTAGATATAACGATACAATATATAAAGTAATAAAAGAAAAATCACTAATTTCAAAATTCTTAAATTATGTAAGAATTTTCTATATAGATAAATCTGAATCGATAATTTTAAAAAAAGAAAGCAGATTACTTATTATCGAAACAGAATATTCAATAATAATGGCCAAAATATATAGTAGTAATAAACAAATATCAACTAAAAAGACATATATTGGAGAACCTTCATATAATATAGAGTTTAATCAAAAATTTTTAGATTTTTGTAATTTTATAGAAAAGGATATAGTTCATGGATATGGATTGAAAAAATTTAAAGAATTTTATAAGAGAGCTCAAGATGATGTATTCATATATGATAATAAAGAATTTAGTATAGAAAAAGAATAAATATTCAAAATGAATTACTGTTATAAACCCTTAGATAAAATTTTATCTAAGGGTTTAAATTTAATAAATTATCACGGTAAGGTTTATCAAATTTACGATAAGCTAGATCGTTTAGTATTGGTTCAAGATTCAGAATATAGGAAATCTAATAAATGGAAATATATTCTATATGATAAACATAATCGTGGTATAGAAATAGGAGAAAGTGTAATAGGTACATCTTTATCCTCTTTGAGATCTTCAGTATCAAATAGTTTGAATTATATACCAACAAGTAGGAAAGCATTAGTTTATACATATTACGATACCTATTCTTTTTCAAAGAGTTCAAATCATACTTATAAGAATCTTTTATCTCAGAGTTCTTATAATAATAAAGTATTAGGTTTAGTAACAGGATTGAAAGAGAGGGTATTGGGAGAGTCTAATAAATGGATATTGACAGCAAATTATTATGATGATAAAAATAGACTTTTACAATCTGTAAAAGATGTATATCCTGGAGGAATATATAGGTTACAATATAGGTATGATTTTTTAGGGAATGTACTTGAATCTTGTGAGACGAATAATTTTGGAGGAAAAGAAAATAGAGTACTAAAGAAATATGTTTATGACAAGAGAAGTAGATTATTATCTGAACAATATTCAATAAATAATGGTCCTTTAAAATATRTTTCTAAGCATTATTATTCAGAGTTGGGAGAAAAATCGAAGCTTTTTCTAGGTTTACAAAATTCTATAGATTATAAATATGATATACGAGGTTGTTTAACAGAATTGAAATCAAATGTTTTTGAAATGGGCTTGTCT
>SNAP01000153.1 GCA_022496785.1 Marinilabiliaceae bacterium JC040
CACCAAAAAGGATCAAACTACGAAACGAATGCGTCGGAATTAACAAAAAAAAACAAAAAAAAAAGGGATGCAACACGAGGACTTCCCAGGGGGTCACCCATCCTAGTACTMCTCTCGCCCAAGCACGCTTARCTGCGGAGTTCTGATGGGATCCGGTGCTTTAGTGCTGGTATGATCGCATCCRACATGTAATGCATCACCTATTGTTTTAAGCCTCWCCCCCGTTMTCATTTACAAACCAATTTTAAASCGTTACATACGTGCCGTTTACATTAAAACARCCTCTACAAAATAAAYCGACATGTAAATTCATAAAATTGGCACGAGAAACGAGACAAAAATAAAAGGCCTACACCAAAAAGGATCAAACTACAAAGCAAATGCGTCGGAATTAACTAAAAAAAAAAC
>SNAP01000158.1 GCA_022496785.1 Marinilabiliaceae bacterium JC040
TACTTGTTCGACACTATACTTCGATTCTGCTCTTCTAAAAGGAACGTCAGCTCTAACAATTCCATCACCGTCTACCAAAACAACYGGAAAYGTTTCAAAAAAGGTAGGCATACGGCGTACAAAAAGYTCACGCCCTTCTTTATCTCTAAAGATAGGATGTCCTAACCATCCAACCGCTATTCCRTCCCCGTTATCCATTGAACCCGCCCTGAATAATCCRCCYTTTGCTGGATTATTACCTATRTAATCATAAAAAGCTAATTTTTCAGGAATTTTAGACCAAGCTTCTGAGAAACTTTGATTTTCGGCTAGTCCAGCACCAACTCTTCGATATATTTCTTGCTGGAAGTACCCCTGATCCCATTGATAACGAGTGGGCCCAAATAATTCGATGGGGGT
>SNAP01000160.1 GCA_022496785.1 Marinilabiliaceae bacterium JC040
CACAAGTTTTTTTACAACCATCCCATCTTTTTTTACCATTAGCATCTATATATGCTTGAGTTTCCCAATCACTATTTGATAATGTTGTAAATGTTATAGAGGTTAAATCTTGTTGAGTATAAGTCATTGAAACTCCTCCACCTAAATTYTCAGTATAACTTGCTCCAAKATTAGTATAAYCTTCTATTTTTTTATTYCCTTCAYGCCATGCTATTGAACCTGTTTTTGAATGCTTATACCAATCCATTCCATCTGGATCTATAAATAATAATGGTGCTCATCCCTTTTGCATAAAGAGATACAATAACATTTTCTAAACCATCAATCATGTTGCGACGTTTAGGAATAAGCATTAGATTAAATGAGGAATCTCTATCCCGTGGGACTTGAATGGT
>SNAP01000161.1 GCA_022496785.1 Marinilabiliaceae bacterium JC040
CCAAGTCCATATGAAATAGCTCCAAACAACGCGTAGTAGACACCATGTTTTTAGATTTAAAAGAGGTTTTTGTTTGTTTGCCTAATTGGCATGCATGACAAAGTTTGTCCTTTATGAAGGGAGCGTTTGGTAAGCCTATTACCAAATCCTTTTTCGAAAGTTTTGAAAGTAAATCAAGACTAGCATGACCAAGCCTTCTATGCCATAGCCAACTAACATCACTAGTAGAAACTAAGCATATAATCTCATACTCTATGGATGCATGCAAATCAATCATGTAAACATTGTTATGCCTATGACCAAAAAGAATGCTCTTGTTTTCGGAAATCGAATGTATGATGCAATGAGTTTTCTCAAATATCACCTTATTGCCCAAGTCACAAAGTTGACTA
>SNAP01000169.1 GCA_022496785.1 Marinilabiliaceae bacterium JC040
TCCCTATGGTAACTGGGTTCATGAATTATGGTCAACAAACAGTACGAGCTGCAAGGTACATTGGTCAAGGTTTCATGATTACCTTATCTCACGCAAATCGTTTACCTGTAACCATTCAATACCCTTATGAGAAATTAATYACATCMGAGCGATTCCGGGGCCGAATCCACTTTGAATTTGATAAATGTATTGCTTGTGAAGTATGYGTTCGTGTATGTCCTATAGATCTRCCCGTTGTTGATTGGAAATTTGAACCCGATATTCGAAAGAAACGKTTGCTTAATTACAGTATTGATTTCGGAATMTGTATCTTTTGTGGMAATTGCGTTGAGTATTGTCCAACAAATTGTTTATCAATGACTGAAGAATATGAACTTTCTACTTATGA
>SNAP01000170.1 GCA_022496785.1 Marinilabiliaceae bacterium JC040
CATACCCTGTCTCCACATTGGATCAAGAACAGGRTCAGAGGGATCAAAAACTGCTAATTCATACAGAGCCATTGAACCGGCCCAACCAGAAACCAAAGCTGTATGCATTATATGGACAGCAAGCAACCGACCGGGRTCATTCAACACAACAGTATGAACACGATACCAAGGTAAACCCATGGAAATACCCCTTTATCAAAMAAAAGTAGACACTACGTAACTTTATTGCATTGAAAAAGACTCYACTATAGACTATGCTATAGATCCCCTTTRKTCAGTGGAYTMTMTTARAATAAGGGGGGGGTTGTTCTATTTTKTTGATAATATATAGAACAATTATGTTCGTAGGAACAAGGCGAAGCAGATTTATTCTATACTCAATAAGTAC
>SNAP01000171.1 GCA_022496785.1 Marinilabiliaceae bacterium JC040
TTAGGATTTCGACACAAGATAAGGGATCTTGAAAATACCTTTTCTTGTGTCGAAGACTAAGAAGACAAATAATCCTTCCTAGAATTGTTTCTTCCCCGCGTTTATCCCTTCTCTATTTCCTACTTATTTGTATCTAGTTYCATTTGATTMTYTTCTATTTAGAAKAAAAACCTATTGATGTTTTTTATGATATTTTAATCTRGCAAGAATAATATAGTCACACCATCCAAATTTGATTTGGATAAAAAAAAGAAAAGGTAAAAGCAAAAAGTATTMTACATATTATGATTACGAACACAATACAAGGGTTTCGMRGYATCTMGTAGAAAAAGAAAGAATAAAAAAATTTCGAATTMCATTTTTTTGATTATACATAATCCCTAATACT
>SNAP01000172.1 GCA_022496785.1 Marinilabiliaceae bacterium JC040
CCATGCCCAAATCGCCGTGCGCGGCCTCGCCGGGATGGACGAAGAATGATGATGTCCCGGTGCTGGCGAAAGTTGCGGCCATCTTTCGCCCGATATGGCCGGATTTACCCATTCCCATCACCACAACTTTACCGGTACAGCGAAAAATGGTCTCACAGGCACGGGTAAAGTCTTCATTAATATATTGATCGAGCTGGGCCAGACCTTCACGTTCAATGTCCAGCACCTCACGGCCTGCCCGTTGAAAGTCAAAATCCGCTGGCAAATCKATYTGCGACATAATGTTATCCCGAAKCATTCAACGAAGWGCGGCGCTGTCCAGTACAGCATCGCTAACCAAAGCACAAAACCACCCAGCAGCAGGGCAYCGGCAAGGCGACCGGGCTGT
>SNAP01000020.1 GCA_022496785.1 Marinilabiliaceae bacterium JC040
CATCCTGAAGGTCCCATAATGGCAACAAATTCACCTTGTTTAATATTAACAGATACATTGTTTAGTGCTACAGTTTCAATTTCTTCAGTACGGAATATTTTAGATAGATTATTTGTCTTTATCATGATATTGTTGTTTTTAGATTATTCGTCTTTAAGATTATTAATAGGGTTTGTACTTGCTGTTTTATAGTTAATATAACTAGTAGTACATACAGTTATAAATAGTAAGATTAAGCCAGCAAGAGCAAAAATCCACCATGAGATTTCAGTTTTGTAAGTGTAAAAACTAAGCCATTCTTTAACAATAAGGTATCCAGTAGGGCAAGCTAAAACAAAAGCAATTGCAAGCCATTTTAAATAGATGTTATTCAATAATTTAAGAATTTCTTTAATAGAAGCACCATTAACTTTTCTAATACTTATTTCTTTCATTCTATCTCTAGATATAAAGATAATAAGTCCCATTAAACCTGTGATAGCCAATATAATAGTCCAAATACCAACATATTGAATAAAAGTTCCAATTTTTTCTTCTTGTTTATATTGACGTGCTAGATTATTGTCTAGGAAATCTATAATTAAATTGTTGTCTCTATCAAATTCATTTGCAGTATTTCTTATAAATGCAAACAGTTTTTTGTAATTACAATTATTGGTTTTAAGTAATAGTTCTTGCCTTCTTCCATTATATAGCCAAAGTATAAGAGGTTGAATTGGAATTCTTAGATTAGCAAAATTAAAGTCTTCGCATACTCCTATAACGGGATTTTCTTTTTGAAATCCAAAGATTTTAATATTAGTAGGATTATCCCAGCCCAATTTATCTACAGCTTTTTTATTTATGATATATTTTCGTTCATCCGATTTTAAAGATCTAAAATTTCTCCCTTTTACAATCTTAATATTGAAAAAATTCATAAATCGTTCATCTACTGGCCATGAAACTAAAGAAACTTGATGATTATTGATTGCTCGTCCCCATCTCATCCCAACATTTCCAGGTATGAATTGAGTATAAGTATAATCTGTAATATTTGGATTTTTTAATAATTCTTTTGCAAAAGCTTCATAGTGTTTTTGAATTTCGTAAGGTACATGTAAATACACTATATTTTCAGTTTTAAGTCCAGTATCAAAATTATTCCAAAAGTGTAGTTGTTTTTTAATAGATATAGTTAAAATGATAAGTAGTGAAGCAAAGAATAGTTGTATAATTACTAAGATACTTCTTATATGTTTCCCTTTATTAGCAAAAGACATCTTACCTTTTACAGATTGTGCAGGTTCTGGAGATGTAATATAAAAAGAAGGATATATACCAGCTACAATACCAAATATTATAGCTCCAGCTAAGAATATTAGATAAAATAAAGGATTATTATTTATGTTTAATCCATTGATCTCAAATATATTTTGTATCTGAGTATAAAATGATAAATGTATTAGTAAGCTTATAATTAACGCAATAATAGATAAAATTATAGCTTCAACAAGTATTATATACTTGCTTCTCCATTTTTTCATCCCAAAGATCTGTTTAAGAGCTATAGATTTTGCTCTTAAAGGAGCTTGTGATGTGTAACAATTAATAAAATTAATTGCTCCCATAAGTGCAAGAAGAATTACAAGTATTTCTAATATGTATATAATGTGGATATTAATTTTATTGTTTCCAGGTAGTTGACCAGAAGCTGTTGTGTAATGGAGTTTGTTAAGAGGTAAAACTTTTACATTGTATTCTTTACCATATCTCTCATTGAGATTTTTTATATATTCAATGATTTCTTTGTTAGAAGATGTAAATTTATTAAAACCTTCAGCAGTATTATTTTGTTTTAATTTTATAATAAGATTATAACTCCATTCTTTGTAATCATTAAAGTTCCACTTATATGGAATATAATAATCGTATTTAAATGAAGTGTTATTTTTATAATCATCAAAGACTCCAATGATTGTAAAATTAGTGCTATATCCTATATTAATATTTTTTCCTAAAGCTCTAGTATTTCCAAAAAGTTTATTTGCTACACTCTTAGAAATAATTACACTTTTAGCAATATCTACAAGATTTTTTTCTGTAAAATGAAAATCAAATATTTTGAAAAATGATAAATCTATTTTCGCTCCTCTACATTCAATACCTTTATTTATGGTAGTTCTGTTTGTGTATATATTATTGTAGTAGGCTTCTTGAAATAAAGAAATTTCTTCGTATAAAGGATTATCTTTTTCAATAATTTTCTTGATGGGAGTTGGAAAATAAAATATATCAGAACCAATACCAAGCATATAGATTCTATCTTTATCCTTATGATAATTGTCGTAACTAATCTCATTAGAAATAAATAAAGAAAGAATGATTATTCCCCAAAAGGCAATAAATAAACTAACAATATTTACAAAAGTTGATAATTTGTATCTAAAGAGTGTTCTGAATATGTGTTTTATATTATTCATGTCTATTTGTTTTTGTTAGTCTCTTCAGTAAGTACCTTACCATCAAATAAATTGATAGTTCTATGAGCAAAATCAGCATCTCTTTGTGAGTGAGTTACCATAATGATAGTAGTACCTTCTTTATTTAATTCGCTAAGTAGTTCCATAACTTCAACCCCATTTTTAGAATCTAGATTACCAGTAGGCTCATCTGCAAGAATTAATTTAGGGTTAGCCACAACAGCTCTAGCAATAGCAACTCTTT
>SNAP01000173.1 GCA_022496785.1 Marinilabiliaceae bacterium JC040
CCGTTTTTTCCATACAGATGGAAGGTCATGCGGATGCTGTCATCGTTCAGGGAGAGGTTGCGTGCGACGCTGGTCTGTACCTCTTCAAGAATATTATCGATTCCGGCAATCATGATCGGGTCGCGCGTTCCGGCAATGGTCAGGCAGCGGAAGCCGACCCGCCGCGCGCCTTCCAGCTTCAGCGCGTACGGTGTCGTTTCATGACGAGAACCGCTGACGTAAACCTCGCCCTCCTTGACGGCTTTAAAGGTGCATCCTTTCAGGTTCAGCACCCCGCCCGGACCGGGCAGGAAGTAGGGATCGGACTTCTCGTACAGCGTATGCGCCGCCGCGGACGTTTCGGTAAACTTACGCTTTGGATTGAACGCCTTCAGCGTAAAGCCG
>SNAP01000174.1 GCA_022496785.1 Marinilabiliaceae bacterium JC040
GTTGTGCTAACTAATTACTAAGTTGCATTACGATTACTTAGTTGCTGAATTATACTAACAAGTTTAGGTACTAAATTGATCAGAACCGTCTTACTTTTTGTGTTTGAATAAAAGACTTGAAATAAAAATCTTGAATATAAACTTRRATTATAACAAWACTARTATTCGRTTACAACAASWAWATTATTACAACACTTGAGGGACTACTAACTATTACWAAACTAGAAAACTAACCGWKKGACTTTCTAAGCGCTAGTCGCTTTATTAGCAAACTAGGCTAGAACTAAAATACTACTAAAATGACTACTAGTTAGTCTAAGTCTTAGAAAATATCAACTAAGACTCAAGATTAGAAAGAGAAGTATTTGAAGTTGTGAATTGGTG
>SNAP01000176.1 GCA_022496785.1 Marinilabiliaceae bacterium JC040
TCGATAGGCTGGAACGGTTGTATATGAATCCACACACGGCCAAAGCTATGAGATGGCACGGTGAGCGGGATTTACCTGACGATGATACCCTTATACACCCTGCTGACGGAGAGGCTTGGAAGCACATTGTTAGGGAGTTTCCTCATTTTGCATCAGAGGTCCGAAATGTGTGGCTCGGCCTCTCTTCTGACRGATTCARCCCTTTTGGAAACATGAGTCTTTCATACAGTATATGGCCTGTTATTTTGGTACCGTACAACCTTCCTCCATGGATGTGCATGAAGAAGGAATACAATAYGCTGACTTTGTTAMTTCCAGGGCCGGGTTATCCAGGAAAGTGYATMGATGYGTATTTGAGACCCTTGATTGAGGAGCTGAAGTAT
>SNAP01000178.1 GCA_022496785.1 Marinilabiliaceae bacterium JC040
CATTTATATACTTATAGATACTATCTTTATTAAATCCTAAATGACGGCATGATTTGCTTAATGAAAATAAAGCTCTTTTCGCTATTTCTCCAGTCGAATCATAATAAATAGAGATAAAGAAAGAATTTTTATTTTTTCCATCCTTCACAAYGTACCAATATCCTCCATCTGTTCCACCATACCATACTGCTTCATCAGGAATATTTGATAGCTTTTGTGGCGGTTTAGTACTAGTGTTACATGTAGTAAACAAAAACACAACTAATAATAAATATACTTTTTTCATCTTATGCTAATTTTTATCTTTTATATGAAATAACCTTTCCCACCATGACTTACTCTTTGTTGTTTTAGCTGTTGAACTATCGTACTTAATTGTA
>SNAP01000180.1 GCA_022496785.1 Marinilabiliaceae bacterium JC040
CAGTTAGAACTGAAGAAGGACTGAAGATCAGTTAGAACTGGGGATCAGTTAGAACTGAAGAAGGACTGGAGTTCAGTTAGAACTGAAGAGGGCCTGGAATTCCAGACAAGATTCTAGAAGGTCTGATCGTGATTGAAGATTGGATGAATATGATTTGATCACGTGCTGATCAAGTAACAAGAAGATTCYAGAAGGAACAAGACGTGTTTGAAGATATATATAAGGAARGACAGTTGATGAAGAGGTTTATACAAGAAAGGAAACAGTTGGAAGATCTGCTCAAAGAGATACTCTGGGAAGATATGCTCAAGGAGGGTTTCCATACGTGTTTAGGAGTCTTGTATAGTCTTTATATACTGTATGCCTTATGTAATTCAA
>SNAP01000182.1 GCA_022496785.1 Marinilabiliaceae bacterium JC040
CTAAGGTTTCTAATTTTTTACTAAGGTTTCTAATTTTTTAATCTAGTAGTTCTAAAATAAATCTCAGACATAATTACTCATACAATACTCAAATTACTCATACAATACTCAGGTCTTCTATTAGAATAATAATCTCTAATTACTAAACGATAACTAAAGAAAGACTCTAATAATACATAAATAAATAAGAATAGTCCTGCAGTTCTAATAATAGAACCATAAGAGGCAATAATATTTCATACCGAATAAACATCAGGGTAATCTAAATATTTACGTGGGAACCCGTGTAGTCCTGCAAAATGTAGCGGGAAAAATGTTAAATTTACCCCAATAAATAATAAAATAAATACTGCAGATATCATAAGTTTATCTAACA